>OY760175.1:4800000-6741034 GCA_963663165.1 uncultured Desulfospira sp.
TTTTCCTGCGGCCCTGCGGCTTCTGGCCACTGATTTTTATGATACGTTCAGTTCATACAGTCTGACGGTGGCACCGCTGTTCATTTTTATGGGACAAATCGCTTTTCACTCGGGAATCAGCCGGCGTTTGTTTGACTGTGCGTACAAAATGCTGGGAAGCACCCGGGGGGGACTGGCCATTGCCACCATCATGGCATCGGCCGGATTTGCATCCATCTGCGGGTCAACCAGCGCCTCGGCGGCCACCATGGGAACGGTAACCCTGCCTGAAATGAAAAAGTATAAATATGACATGAGCCTTGCCACCGGAACGGTGGCTGCCGGCGGCACACTGGGCATACTGATTCCGCCGAGTACCATATTTATTGTGTACGGCATCATGACGGAACAGTCCATCGGTACCCTGTTTCTGTCGGGCATTGTACCGGGAATAATGCTGACGGTGTTATTTTCTCTGACCGTTTACATACTGGTTCACCTGAAACCTGAGCTAGGCCCTGCAGGACCCAAAACCACGGTTAAGGAAAAAATACAATCCATTGCCGGTGTATTTGAAATGGTCCTGATTTTCGGCTTTGTCATGGGCGGGCTGTTCGTGGGGATTTTTACCCCTACCGAGGCCGGTGCGGCCGGTGCCGGCATCACCCTTATGGTGGCGGTCATCCGGCGGCTGATCACCTGGAAAACCTTTTCCGCTGCGGTCTGGGAAACCGTCCGGATTTCATGTATGGTTCTGACGATTATTGCCGGGGCCACATTGTTCGGCCATTTTCTGGCCATTACCCGGATCCCCTATGAACTGGCCAACATCGTCCAGGAACTGCCGCTGCCAGGGTGGGGCATCATTGGGATTATTATTTTAATTTATTTTATCGGCGGCTGTTTTATGGATTCACTGGCCATGATATTATTGACCATTCCCATTTTTTTCCCCGTGATTCTCAGCTTAAATTACGATCCTATCTGGTTTGGCGTTGTCATCGTTTTGGTTGGTGAAATGGGGGTGATCACGCCTCCGGTGGGCATTAATGCATATATTGTGAACGGCGTGGCGCCAGATGTCCCGCTTCAAAAAATATTTGCAGGCTGTTTCCCTTTTGTGATCGCGCTGCTGTTTTGTAATGCCCTGCTGGTATTTTTTCCGAAAATACCGTTGTTTTTACCTAATTTGTTTAATTAACATGCAAGACTATTAGTACAAGGATACCCTTATGAGTAAACCACGTATTGGCGTTATTGGAACCGGTGTCATGGGCGCGCCTATGGCCGCCAACCTGGCCAAGGCCGGCTACAGTCTTACCCTGTATGACATCAATCAGGAATCATTGCAAAAGGCGGTCGCTGCATCGCCCCTGATGACGGCGGCGGATTCCCCTAAAGCCGTTGGGCAGAATTCGGACATCGTCATCACCATGCTGCCGTCAGGAAAGTTCGTTCAAGAAGCCGTGCTCAAAGAAAACGGGCTGATCCAGGGCCTCAAGCAGGGAGGGCTGCTCATTGATACCTCCTCATCGGAACCATGGATGACGGTTGAAACCGCAAAGGCCCTGGAAGCCAAAGGCATCGCCATGGTGGACGCGCCGGTATCCGGGGCTGAAAAAGGGGCAAAAGAGGCTGACCTGGTATTTATGGTCGGCGGTGAAAAAGCAGCAGTGGACCAGGCCATGCCGGTTCTCAAGGCAATGGGGAATCAGATGTTTCATCTTGGGCCCAGCGGGTCCGGCCACACCATGAAGTGCATCAATAACATGATCACGGCAATGACCTTTATGGCCACCACGGAAGGGCTTGCCCTGGGCAAGCAGCTCAACCTTGATCTTGAAGCCATGAACGATGTGCTGAATGTATCAACCGGAGGCTCATGGATCAGCCAGACCCAGTTCAAACGGCATATTTTTAACCGCAAATTCGATGATATGTTTAAATTGCGGTTAATGGTCAAAGACATCGGCATTGCCATGAATCTGGCCGACCAGATCAAGACACCGATTCCCTTATCGGCATTGGGACATCATTTGTGGAAAGCCGCTGCCAATTATGGTAAAGAAGATGCCAGTATCAGCAACGTGGTCAGCTGGGTGGAGCACGTTACCGGTGTTGAGATTTCCAAATCTTAGGATCATGGACCCCTAACTTGAAGGCATCATATTGAAAAAAACATTGAAGCAGAAAGCCTACCAGATCATTAAAAACAAGATTATGAACTTTGAGCTCAGGCCCGGCGAGAGTATCCGTGAAAGCGCAGTGTCACGGGACTTAAAACTGGGCCGCATGCCGGTCAGAGAAGCCTTGGCCATGCTTGAGAATGAAAACCTTCTGGTTAAAACAGCCGGATATGGATATCAGATCAAAAAGCTCAAAGATTCTGAAATTAATGATTATTTTAAAATTCGATGCAAGCTTGAAAGTGTCGGGGTCCAGATGCTGATTGAACGGGCCACGGATGCCGATATCTCGCGGATGAAAAAGCATATTGAAAAAGCCGTTGAAATTTATAAAGGCGACAATATCATCAAGATGATCGAAAGTGATACCCAATTTCATGATATGATGTATCAGGCGACAAAATCAACGGTCCTTTATGATACCATTTCATGTTTATCCAATCAGACCATTATCATGCGTGCCGCCGCGATGCAGACCCAGAGCGGAAGAGACAGCTCCATAACCGACCATATTAAAATAATGGCCGCTATTGAAGAAAGAGACCTGGAAGGACTTCAGATGCTCATTTCCGAGCACCTCAAGTTTGCCCCCATGCATTATGAGTCTATCCGTACGTTCATTTTTGTTTGAAACCATGAAGGAGGTCATCAAATGATCCGCATGTCAGTGATGTATCCGGATACCGGCAGCCGGTTTGATATGACATATTTTTTAAGCGACCATTTGGCGCTGGTTAGAAAACTGTTAACCCCCTACGGCCTGGTGCGCGTTGAGGTGGATAAAGGGCTCAATGCCGGGCCTCAGGGTGATAAAGCGCCCTATACCGTCATCGCCCATTTGATTTTTGACAATCCGGAATCCATGCAGGAAGGATTAAAAAGACATGATCCTGAACTGGCAGCCGACACCCCCGCGTATACGGATATCAAACCGGATTTTCAGGTCAGTGAAATGATTGACGGCTAATGTTTGTTGTAAAAAAACAACGGCAGGCCAACACCGGGGTGCCGCGACCATTGTCAATACCGGCCCTCAAGTCCCTGCCGGAAAATTAAAATATTTTAAATGGAGAGGAAAATTCAATGACTGAAACCTACAAGGCGTTTATCAACGGTCAATGGACAGACGCGGAACAGGGAAAAACAACCCCCGTCATCAACCCTGCCACCGGGCAGATCGTTGCCAATGTCGCGTGCTGCGCTGTTTCCGATCTCAACAAAGCCGTTGATGCGGCTCAAAAGGCCGGCCCGGGATGGGCGGCCACACCAGTGGCTGAACGGTCCAAAATTCTGCTTAAAGCCTCCCAGCTGATCATGAAAAACCAGGAGGCCCTGGCCGCCCTTGAAACCATGGAACACGGCTCTCCCATGCGCAAAACCATGAACTTTGATGTGCCCCTCTGTGCGGAGCAGCTTGAATATTTTGCCGGGGTTTCCCGTGCCATGACCGGGGATACCCTGCCTGTGGGCCCCTGGTGCCTGTCCACCACGGTTCATGAACCCCTGGGCGTGGTCGGCCTGATCACCCCCTGGAATTTTCCGGCCCTCATGGTCATCTGGAAACTGGGGGCGGCCCTTGTGACCGGCAATACCTGCGTGGTGAAACCGCCTTCCATTGCACCGCTGACCCCCTTGAAACTGGCTGAGATTTTCACTGAAGCCGGGGCCCCTGCCGGGGTGGTCAACGTGGTCCCGGGGCCTGGCGCCGAGATCGGCGAAGCCCTGGTACAGCATCCCAAGGTGGCCAAAATCGGTTTTACCGGTGATACCTCCACGGGAAAGCGCATTGCCAAATTGGCGGCCGACAGCGTCAAGCAGGTCGGCCTGGAACTGGGCGGAAAGAATGCCTTTCTGGTATTGGATGATGCCGATGTGGATGCGGCGGTTCAAGGCGCGGTATTTGGGGCGTTTTTTAATTCCGGGCAGGTCTGCGCTGCGGCCAGCCGGTTCTATATCCATGAGTCCGTGTACGACGAATTTGCACAAAAATTTGTGGCTGAAGCCCAAAAACTTACGGTCGGTGATCCCACCAACATGGAAACTGTTATCGGGCCGGTGGCCTATGAGGGCCATAGAAATAAAATTGAAAGCTATATTGAAAATGCCAAACAAAGCGGTGCCACACTGCTGCTCGGCGGCGAACGCCCTGGTGCCCCGGAAGTCAAAGACGGCTTTTTTGTTGCCCCGACGATTTTTGGCGACTGCGATCACAATGCCCCGTTCATGAGAGAAGAGATCTTCGGGCCGGTGGTGGGACTTTGCAAGTTCAAAGAGACCCAGGATGCGGTGAACATGGTCAATGACACGCCCTTTGGGCTGTCAGCGTCGGTATGGACCAAAGACACGGCCAAAGCCATCCGGCTGGCCGGCAGCATTCAGGCCGGTACGGTCTGGATCAATGAGCATCTGATCATCTTCTGCGATACCCCCTGGGGCGGCTGCAAAGAGTCCGGCTGGGGCAAAGACCTGTCCAAAATGGTGCTGGAAGAGTACACCCTGACCAAGCACATTTATATTGATACCACCGGAGAAGTGGATAAACCCTGGTATGGCATATTGAAATAAGGGCCACGGGCCAACACCGCCCACAACGAATAATGAATGTCTTATCAGGATGTTAGTAAGACTTTCATATAAAGGGCTTTTAAAGGAGACCGGAAACCGGAGACCGGAAACCGGAGACCGGATGCCAGATTCGGGGATTGATACGCCATCTTGCTCTTAATCATGATCCCGCTCTTGCTCTAAACAATTTGAGCAAGAGCAGGATTAAGAGCAGGCGCAGGAAAATCAGCCTTGTTGGAGCGGGCCATGCCCGCGATTCAATCGCGGGCATGGCCCGCTCCAACCCTACCGCTCAAACCAGGGAACTTGCCGTATTTGGTCTCTCGTCTCCCTTCCTCCGGTCTCCATTCTTTATAACCTTGAGCCGCTTATCACTCTCTGGACTGCCTGGCGACAATTTCGTGGATGGCCTTATAATCGTCGTCTGAAACGGCCACAATCCCTGCCATATTCATGTTTTTCAGCATGGCAGAAAGGCTGGGTGCCGATGAAAACATCACCTTTCTGATCTGGTCCTTCAAAGATTTGTCCAGGGCCCCGCTGAACACAAAGGGATCGTGATGGATGGGGGCGGATTGCCAGAGCACCACCACCTGGTCCGGATCCAGTCTCTTTTTTATAACTGCCTCATCAATTCTGGCCGACGAGACAAAGGCGGCATCCACATGCCCGTGCAAAACCGAATTGATGGACCGGTCATGGGAACCGGTAAAGACAACGGTTTCAAAATAAGCGTTTAACGGCTGGCCCACATGTTTTGAAAAGGCCATGTTGGGGATGATGGCGCCTGAGGTGCTTTCCGGGTCTGTCAAAGCCACCTTGTGCTGTTTTAAGTCTTCAACCGACTTGAACCCGTTGTCTCTCAACGTAAGCAACGCCGAGAAATAGTAACTCCCCTCGGGCGTAATGAAACCTTTTTTTCTGGCAAATGAAGCAAAGGCTTCCACCCGGTGATCCCTTGCCTTTGCCTTGGCATAGGAGGCCGGCCCTAAAACGGCAAAATCTATGGTGTTGGACAAGATCCCCTCAATCACCGAATGGTAGGAAAGGGGCCGGACAACCTGTATGGATTTTTTAAGTTTCTGTTCCAGCAGGCCGAGCAGGGGGGATAATTCCTGAATCTGCTGGTCAATATTTTTCTTGGGGACAAGGGAAAAATAGAGGACATCAGCCGTATTATCAGCCATGCAAATGTTTGCCGAAACAGGAGACCATAAAATCATGACGGCACAGGCCAGGACCTTGACAACCGTTTTCCAGCGCATTCTATATTCTCCTTATAGGTGAGGTGATAAATTCACGGATCTTTTTTTCAGGCACAGGCCGGCTGAACAGATAGCCCTGAACCTGTTCGCACCCGGCCACCTTGAGGTTGATCAGCTGATCATGGGTTTCAACCCCTTCGGCCACAACGGCAAGGTTCAGCTTTTTGGCCAGGATGATGGTTGATGAAACAATGGGGCTGTCATTGTGGCTGTTCCGGATATCCTTTACAAAACTCTGGTCGATTTTAAGGGAACTGACGGGAAGGGACCGGATGTGGTCCAGGCTTGAGAACCCTTTGCCAAAATCGTCCAGATAAATCTTGACCCCCTTGTCAAATAAGGTCTGCAGGTTTTGGGTCACGATCTGCCGGTCTTCGATAAAGGCGTTTTCGGTAATTTCAACTTCAATGAGGTTCAGCGGAATCTTGTGGGATTTTAGAATGTCCATAAACCGTGCCGCATAGTCTTTGTCCTTGAGTTCAAGGGGAGAGGCATTAACGGCTATGGGAATCAGGTCCATCCCGGCACTCCGCCAGGCCGACTGCTGCCGGCAGGCCGCCTTGATGACCCAGGTGCCCAGGTCGGCGATCAGCCCGGTCTCTTCAGCCAGTTCTATGAAATCCAGGGGGAAAATCAGGTTGTGGTGGGGATGCTGCCAGCGGATCAGGGATTCAAGCCCCACCACCCGAAAGTCTTTCAGCCGGATTTTGGGCTGATAGTGGAGGACAAATTCCCCGTCGGCAATGGCTGCCGGCATCCGCTGCTCAAGTTCAAATTTTTCTATGGACACGGTGTTCAGGCTGGGATCAAAAAAACGGTATTGGCCCCGGCCGGATTTTTTGGCCTTGTACATGGCGGCATCGGCATTGAGCAGGAGGGTCTCAATATTCTCTCCATCCCTGGGGTAAACGGAAACGCCGATACTCGGGCTGGTGATGATCCGGTGGCCGTCCAGGTTTTTACAGGGAGCGGAAACGGCGGCCATGATTTTTTCTACTACCAGCGCAATATTCTTTTCACTCTTGATCTCTGTGAGCATAACAACAAATTCATCCCCGCCGAACCTTGCGACAATATCCGCTTTTCGGGTACAGGTTTTCAGGCGCTGACTCACCTCTTTGAGCAGCAGGTCCCCGATTTTGTGGCCAAGGGTGTCGTTGATGGTCTTGAACCGGTCCAGATCAATGAACAGGACAGCATAAGAGAACTTATTCCGTTTGGCCTGGAGCAGGTTTTTCTCCGCCAGGGAAACAAACAGGTTCCTGTTGTAAAGTTCGGTGAGCGGGTCAAGGGATGCCGCCCGGCTGGATGCCTTATACTCTTTTTCAAGCTTCTTGATCAGCTCATTGTTTTTCTGGTTGGAGATGGCCAGGGCATCCATGTACTCTTGTTTGCGGTCTATCATTTTAAACAACAGCACCATGCCGGACAGGCCAAGGGTTGTTAATAGCGCCAGAATGCAAAACAACCGGTTTCTATACTGGTTGCAATCAGAAAAAAATTCGCCTAACCCGTTGCCAATGGTAATGACAAAAGGATAATCCCGGACACGCCGGTAGGTCAGATGATAATCGCCAAGGGTGGGATGTTTAAAAATCCCGGAACCTGAAGTCCCGGGAATGACCCCGTTCAGCATGTTCATCACCGGAGATTCCCCGACAACCAGTCCGCCGCTTTCAAACCGGGCCAGTTCTTTTCCCCCGTCATACTGCACGGTAATGGTTCCGGTTTTACCAATGTTGATATCCTGAAGCAGGTTTAGAAAATATCCAAAATCCATTTCAAGGAGTATGGCCCCTCTAACGGCAGCCCCTTTTTTCAGGGGAAACAGAAAAGGCACCTGCCAGGAGGCAACAGACCTGCCTTTTTCACGCTCCATGAGAACCGGCTGGCCGGTTTCCACCATTTTGTCGATCTGATGTTTGATGTTGTCCGGCTTACTGCCTCTACCAGGGGAGGATTCATAACAGGATTCCCCGGACAGCTCATAAAGGGCAATGCGTGTAAAGGTTCGTTCTCCATATAGAAAGCCATGGATATCCTCAAGGGATTTATCGGCCCGGGCAAACCATTTTGAGGCAAACAGCTCAATGGCCTGGCGCTGTTCAAGAATCTGGAACAGGTTTTCAGCCAGTACTCCGGCCAGGTTATACTGCTCCCTTTCAAGACCGTTCAGCAGTTCTTTTTTGTTTTTCTCCACCTGAAACAAAAACAGGCCCCAGGCCAGAAAAATCAATACGGTACTGAACAGGATCATCCCTTTTTTTGAAAACCGGGAGTAACGCGCTTTATGGCTGAGCGATTCCCCATTCAGGGCATCAAAGGTTTTTATGTTCATCTGTGCAGCGCTTTGCACCTGCTACCATCCTTTACGACTATTCATCCAGGGCACCCTGCCCGGCCATAAGTGCCGGCATGGGGAATTTAAAACTCCCTTTTTACATCCCAGGCCCTGTCCTTACAACATGTTTTTTATAAGAAAGTCTCACTAACAAGCTGAAAAGACTTTCATTTTTCGTTGTGGACGATTCTTGGTTGGATAATCCAAGCCGTCCGTGACGGTTATATGAAAGACTCAGCAACCTGTTGAGTGCTTTCAATATTTGTTGTGGGCAGTTCTTGGTTGGATAACCAAGGCGGCCCGTGGCCGTTATGCAAAAAAACGAACCTGTGAAAAGAAACCCGGCTGACAATGAGATCGATATCATCTGAAACCGGCTGTCTTGTCCTCAGATCCGCGGCTTTTATGCCTGGCTTTTTAGCCAGAGGGGCCTTGAATCGGGTATATTAAAAAAAATGGGAATACCGTTGCAATGGATTTTACCTGATTTAACATAAATCTAATATTTCATTGGGTGTTGGAAAAAAGGTTGGGGGGGCAAAAAAATAAAAATGACGTTTTTAGCTTTCGGAATAAACCTATAAGTTCAGAAGGGAATAAAATAACGTTGTAACGGATCACCCGCCAAAGGGACCTGTGGCCCCAAATGGCGGGTGAACTTTTTATACCGAAACCTTGTGTTGTCCTTTCTATGCCGGCTGAGCCTCCCAGGTGACCTTATGGTCGATCCGGTGTTCTTTATCCAGCCGGGCCAGTTTGACCATCTGAAATTCGTTGATTTCAATGCAGACCTTGCCTGCTGAATCAGCCAGGGTCAGGTTATAGGTATTGGTTTCCTCTCCGGAGTCTATTTTCCGGGTGATGCAGTAATAAGGCGTGTTCTTTTCCGGTACACGGTAAAAATTCATCTCCTCAATTTTAAAGGGCAGCACGGTTCTGGAGGATGTCAGAAACTCCAGGAGTCCGCCGGTCTGGAACATGGCGTCCACCAGGACCGGTGAGGCCTGGAATTTGGGATTCTTCTCTCCTTTGAAAAATTCAGCCTCACTGCTGTCCTCAACCGTGGTGACCAGGGTGGTGCCGTCAAAGGAGTTGATATCCGTTATGGTGGCGAACAGCCCGAACATGAACAGCCGGTTGGGGTGGTAGACCAGGGAATCTAAATCGCCCTCCCAGGACAGGGGAGAAAATGGCCCGATCTCAATGGTTTTTGAATCCGGCCGGGTTTCTGAAAATTCAAATACCCCCTGGTAATGAAGTTTGGGGTCCCCCATCACCTGTCCTTTGGGGTTTTTAAATACCGATTCTATCCGGCAGGCCACGGCCTGATCGTCTTTGAGGTCCGCCTGGATCATCAGTTCTTTGGGGCGGCCCTTGAGCAGCTTGATGCCGTAAGGGATATGAAAGTCCTTAAGCCTGGTGAGATGCTCCCGGCCGCCGGTTAGATTCCGGGCCGCCTCGGCCATGGTCTCCACGCCGGTGGAGCCCAGGAACAGGGGCACATCCCCCATGGTATGGTCTTCAAGGAAAATGTCGCGGTTCAGGTCCAGGGTCCTGGCCCAGGCCTTGCTGTCCGGGGTATCTTTGATGGGGTCATCCAGAAAGGGGAATCCTCCGGGGTCTCCCAGGAGCCCGTCGATGTCAAACTCGTAATCCAGGCCGGAAAAAACCATTTCAGACTCTGTTCTGTCCAAAAGGTCGGCCATGAAGAATTTGACGCCCTGGTCCATGGGCAGGAATTTGATGCCCCGGTCTTCCAGGACCTTTTTCACCGTGGAATTGGTAGCCATGCCCACCCCGTCCCAGGCGGTCCAGGCATAGACCTTGTACGCCCTTTGAGGATGAAGCTGTTTTTGCCGCAACAGGGTTTTGCCCAGGAAATCGTTGGCCGCCGTATAATCGGCCTGGCCCTGGTTGCCGAACCGGGCCGTCACCGAGGAAAAGGTCAGAAAATACTTATAATCCTTTTCCTGGGCCGCCTTGAGCAGGTTCCGCATGCCTTTGATCTTGACATCCGTGACCAGCTCAAAGGACCAGAGCTCCTTTTTGGGGATAAACTGGCTCATCTCCATGCCGGCGGCATGGAAGATCCCGTCGATTTCCGGGCAGGCATCCACGGCTTTTTTCACCGCCTCATAATCGGTGACATCGGTGCAGATGTATTCCACGCTGATCCCCTGGGACCTGAGATATTCCATATTGTCCACAGCGGTCCTGACCCGGTTGAGCCGGTCCAGGGCCCGCTTGATCTCAACGGGCTTTGACTTTGGCATATCCTCCCTGAGCATGGCCATGAGCTCGGCACTGGTGGCCTGTTTGTCCAGGAATTTGGGGTCTGTGGCATAGATATCGTTGATATCCAGGATCACCAGGTTGACCTTGTACTCCTGGACCACCTGTTTGATGATCTCATAGGTGATGCCGCCGGCCCCGCCGGTGACCAGGAGGGTGTCGTTGTCATTAATGATTCTTTCAGTTTGATCCGGGGCACTGGTTTTCATGGACAATACATACCGCTGCAGGTCCTTGTACCCGGCCTCGCACCTTGGGTCATCAGACAACAGCTCATTGATGAACAGGTCGCTGATTTCAGTCTTGCTTTTCAAGGGGTGAGGGTAAGAAAAATCCACCACCTTGACCCGGGTATGTGCCATTTCCTTGTTCACGGTTTTGAGCAGACCGGAAAGGCCCGCAAACATGGGATAGATGTCGTTGCATTCTTTCATATAGGGAAAGATGACCGAATCAAAGGCCATGGTGGCAATGAGGGTGCCGGGCTTGTCCAAAACCTCATAAAGGGCCTGGATCAGGACAAAGGTGGATTTGATGGTGGTGTTCAGTTCCGGGTCTGATGCAAATTCATGGGTTTCCCGGTCAATATAGAAATCGAGGGGGGCCAGATGGATAAACCCGTCCAGATCCGGATGGCCGGACGCCAGTTCTTTTCCCACTAAGGCGGCGGCCCCAAGATCGGCAAAGGGCAGGGTCACATCCGGGTTCAGATCGGGATCACCCAGGGTGATTACTTCTCCCCCAAGGCGTTTGACCTGCTCGGCCACCACCTGTGCCATGCCGTGATGGTCAAGGGAAATCAGGATTTTCTTTTTCTTAAAATTCCGGCTTGACAGTTCGGGCAGGGCCGCCTCATTCACCCGGACCACCAGCCGTTTGATGGGAGAGGCGGGATCCGGAAGGGTATCGGTTTTGGCCGTCTTTTCATTGGCTGAGGGGGCAGGGCTCGGGCCCGATCCGGTTACCGGGATGGGCTCTTTACCGGAATGATCCGGTTCTGTGGCCCGGGACTCAATGTAGGCCGACAGCCGGGCAATGGTGTTCAACTCCCTGAGCTTAAGATCGTCGGGTACATCAAATCCAAAATGGGTGGCCACTTTGCCGAAAATCTCCACCTGTTTGACCGTGTCAATGCCTAAGTCCGCTTCCAGATCCAGTCCCGGCTCCAGCATGTCCACGGCATATCCGGTCTGGGCGGCAATAATTTCTTTTACCGTGTCCACAGGATCATTTCCCGGTACCGGGCCTGAGGTCTGGGGAATGGGTTCCGAAGCGACTGGGTTTTCCTGTGGCTCTGGTTTCGTTGCAGCTGTTCCCCCCCCGGTCCGGCTCACAATATAGTCGGACAGCCGGGCAATGGTGTTCAGGTCCCTGAGTTTGAGGTCATCCGGCACGTCAAACCCGAAACGGGTGGCCACTTTGCCGAAAATTTCCACTTGTTTAACCGTATCAATGCCAAGGTCTGCTTCCAGGTCCAGATCCGGTTCCAGCATGTCGACCGTATAACCGGTCTGTTCGGCAATCACGGCTTTGACGGTTTCCATGGGGCTTTCCAGGGTTTGAGGAGCCTGGGTATCCCGGGTTTCGAAAGATTCCGGCTCACGCTTTTCAGAAGGTGCTGCCATGGCAGGCCCAACCTTCTGGCTTACATAAGCGGCCAGCTTGTCAATGGTGTTCAGGTCTCGAAGCTTAAGGTCATCAGGCACGTCAAAGCCAAACCCTGAGGCAATGGTGCCGAAGATTTCCACCTGTTTGACCGTGTCGATCCCCAAGTCCGCTTCCAGATCCAGGTCGCCTTCCAGCATATCGGCGGCATACCCGGTCTGCCGGGCAATGATTTCCCGGATTCGTTCCACAGGATCGGGGCCTGTAACCGGTTCTATCGATGCCGTTGCCGGTTCCACTGTTTGAATATCCGGTTCTTCAACCGGCACACTGTCATCGCCGGCCACCACGCACAGGGTATTGTCAATGACCTTGAGTTCCGGGTGCGTTGAGCCCGTGATCTGCTTTAACCAGTTCTGATAGATCAGGTTGCCTTCCACCGGGTTTTCTTCCACCCGCTTGACAAACATAAAGGCAAAATGGGAGCCGAACCCTGCAGACAGATGAAGCCCGTATTCGGCATTGATTTTTTCCCGGCCGGAAAAATTAAGGTTCCTGAACCGGTCCGGCACCTTTTGAAGGTTGGCAATGGGCGGGGCTTTTCGCTTCTGCAGGGCCTTGACCAGGACCACGTCTTCAATGGCTGCGCCTAAGGTGTGGCCGGTAAACCCCTTGGTGTTGGAGATGCAGATGGTGTCCAGGTGGTCGGCAAAGGCTGATTCCAAGGCCGTGACCTCGGCATCGGCGGAGCCGCCCCGGGCCGGGGTATAGGTTTCATGGGACATGAACAGCAGCTTGTCGGCATAATCCGTTTTGGTCAGGTTGTTCTGCTTCTCCACCTTGGCGATGAACTTGTTCATCTCCCGGGCCATGTGGGGCACATCAATGTTATAGGTATGATAGGCCGAGTTGGCGATATGGGTGCCCAGGATCTGGCACTGGCCGTTCATGCCGCGCTTGGCTGCGCATTTTTCATCTTCAATGACCAGGCCCACGGCCCCGGCCCCCAGGATGGTGCCGTTCCGGTCCTCGTCAAAGGGTTTGGCCGCTTCAGACACCCGTTTTTTAATGGTGGCGGCGCCCAGGGCCAGAAAGCCTGAACCCACCCACTGGGCCTGGCGCGGGGAAGTGGCGTTCTCGCCGCCCACCACCAGAACCCGTTTGCACCGGCCCACCCGGATCCAGTCCTCGGCAATGCCCATGGCCAGGGTGGTGGAGGCACAGGCTGAAGAGACCAGGGTGTTGGGCCCTTTGGCCTTGATGATCTGGGCTAAATGGGCCGAGCCTAAGGGGCAGGCATTGGCCAGGAAATTCCGGTCAAATTTATAGGTGGTAAAATCCGTTCTTTTCCGGGCCTTGGCCTTGAAAAACCATTCGGTAATCTCTTCTTTGACATTAAGATCGTTCACCTTTTCCATGAGGAAATAATAGATCTTTTCAAACTCCTCATAGGGTTTGAGGAACAGTTTTTCATAAAAGTATTTTTCAAGTTCGGCCATAAGGGTTTCGCCGTTGGGCCACAGGGAGGTGATGATCACCCCGGTTTCCTCCTGCATTTCCTCGGGCAGGGCAAACCCGTCCGGGATCAGGGCTTTGCCGTCTTTCATTTTTTTATACTGCATGACCAGGGGGATGTTGGCATCTTTAAGGGCCTCAATGCCTGCGGCAATGCCCAAGGACATGGCAATGTCATACTCTTCTTTGATCCCGTATTCATCGGTCAGGTTAAAGTATCCGAGCTGGCCGGCCAGATGGATCACGTCTTCTGTCTTGGTAATCTGGACAAACCGGGCATTGCCGTCGGGTTCTTTGAACAGCTTGGTAATGTTCTTGTCCGTGATCCTGGCCTGGTCTTCCTGGGACAGGGATTCAATAAAATTTTTGCCGTTGAGAATGGCGTCAAAGTTGTCCTTGGCAAAGACGTGCCGGGCCTTTCCGGGAAGCCCTACGGATACCCCTGAAATCAAGATGCGCCGGGTGTTGAAATCGTACCGTTTGATGGCGTCAATGGCGGCATCCCGTTTCTTGCGCTGAAATTCTTTGTACAGGATTTTGTCAATCAGGCTCTGGTTGTCCTGTTTAAAGGATTCAAAATCTTCTGAAATGTCGGCCCCGGCCATATCGGCAAATGACAGCTCGTTGCTGACGTTTGCCTGTTCCGGTTCATCCGGAAAAGGGTCAACGCCTGGCCGGTCAGGAATCTCTCGGACCGGCCGGGATTTGAACAGGGCGTTCAGGGAGATCAGGTACTGGCGGCAGGCTTCAAAGGATTCGACCTCGCCTTTTTTGGGGTCCACGGACACGGTGGTGCCGTATTCGCCGATATTGATATACTTGAGCAGGTTGACCAGGAGCCTGGACGGCCCGATTTCAATAAAATGGGTTTTGCCCGAGGCATACACATGTTCAATGGACTTGATAAACTCCACCGGCGAGACAATCTGCCGGGCCAGCAGGTCCTTGATTTCGGTCACCTGTTTGGGATAGGGGGCGGCCAGGGTATTGGAGATGATTCTGCCGTATCCGGCCCGTTTAAAGGTTAAGGTATCCAGGTACTGGCGAAGCTTTTCCGACGCATCGGCCAGCAGCGGGGTATGGAAGGCCCCGGTGAGGTTAAGCTTCTTGAACATCACCTTTTCTTCTTTCAGGAAGTCGCAGAATTTTTCAATGCTTTGGGCCTTTCCCGATACAGCGGTCTGTTTTTCACTGTTTTTATTGGTGATATAGATATCCGATACAAAGGATTTTCGGATCAGTTTTTCGGTTTTCTTTTCATTTTCAAAGACCACCATGATTTTGCCGGGCACTTTTAAGGTGGATTCATGCATGAGATCAGATCGTTTAATAACCAGGCGCATGGCATCCTCAAATCCCAGGATGCCCGAGCAGAAAAGGGCGGTATATTCCCCCACACTGTGGCCGATAAAATAATCCGGAGAAAACCCTTCAAGGGCCAGGCGGCTGCAAACGGCGGCCGATGACAGGAATACCGCGGCCTGGGTATTCTGAGTGGAATTTAAGGACTCATCTTCTCCAAACATCAGATCCAGGAGGGAATAGCCCCGCTGTTCTTTGAAGATGGCCTCACCTTTTTCCATGACCTCCCGGATATGGGCGTCTGATTCAAACAGGGTCTTCATCATGCCCGGATGCTGGGCGCCCTGGCCGGAGAGCAGGGCCACGATGCGCTGCTTTTTGCCCCCGGGGCCGGCAGACCAGGCCGTGTCTGAAAGGACCCGGTCATCTTCGGGAACTGCCGTAAAGGAAACATCCACTACATTATCCACTTTGTGTTGTTCCGGGACCAGGCGGGCCGGCAAGGCTCCCATGATCAAATGGGCATGGTTGCCGCCAATGCCGTTGACGTTGCTGGCAAACCGCAGGGGCCGGCCCGGTCTGGCATTGGTGAGTTCAAGGGCGGGTTTCAGGATGGCGCACTCTTTGATAATGGAGTGTTCCCGCTCAAAGTTAAAGTCCGGCAGGATTTTCCCCTTGGCATTCATGAGCATGAGCTTGGCCATGGCCACGGCCGGGTTGGCCGCCTTGAAATATCCGAACTGGGGCTTGACGTTGCCGCAGTGCATGGGATGGGAAAAGCAGGCCTGGGTGACCTGTTTTTCAATCATGTCCCCGAAGATATTGGAGAACGCGAACAGATCCAGGTGGTCCACTTCAGATTTTCGGATGCCGCTTCGCCTGTAGGCCTGGTTGATGGCCGACACAAAGGTGTGTTCCGACGGGGCCAGCAGGTGATCCGGCACCGAAGATTTGACCGCACACTCGTTGATTTCCCCCAGGATTTTCATGCCGGATTCGGTGGCCTTTTTATAGGTGGTCAGCACATGAATGGCCGCCCCTTCGCCCATGACATACCCGTCTGCCCGGTCGTCAAAAAAGTTGCAGTCCCCGGATGAGAGCAGGCCTAAGCGTTTAAAGGCCATGAGAACCGCCGGATACAGGTTGCAGTCCACGCCCCCGGCCAGGCAGAAGTCCATGTTTTTTTGTTTTAAGTCCCTGGCCGCATTCCGGATGGCAATCACGGCCGAGGCGCAGGAGGCGTCCACCACGTAGTTGGCCCCGTTCAGGCCAAAGTAATTGGTGATCCGGCCCGAGATGATATTGGACAACAGTCCCGGGGTGGTGTCTTCGTTGTTTTCGGGGATGGTGGACCGGATAACATCTACCAGCTGCCCGGCCACTTTATCCAGAACAGCGTCATCCACATCGGCGGTCTGTTTAATGATGTTGGCCAGCATCAGCTTTCTGACCCTTAAGATGTTTTTGCTCTGCCGCTCCCCCGGTATGGTCCCGAGGATCACCCCGGTCCGGGCGGCGGCCTGTTCCTGTTTCAGCAGTCCTGATGATTCCAGGGCCTCGGAGGCGGCGGTCAGGCCGAACAGCTGGCCCCGTTCAACGGATTTGACCATGGTGGGGGGCATCCGGTATTTCAGGTTGTTGAACTGAAAGTCTTTGACAATCCCGGCTTTCAGGTGGGGCAGATGGTAATGGGATTTTTTATCCAGCCGGCTGTAGGCGTCATTGTCAAAGTGTTCACCCGGGATCTGAGACAGCTGCTTTTCTCCGGATACCAGCTTTTCCCAGAATTCTTCGCTGTTTTTTGCGCCGGGTAGAAACACCCCTAAACCGGCCACAACAATCCGGTCGTCGTTAAAATCATAAGACAGGTCCCTGAAAAAATCCCGGGGCACTGGAACGTAGGACGGGGTCATCTCTTCTAAAGCCACGTGGTAGTTGATTCCCCCGAACCCATAGGAAGACACGGCCGCTTTCCGGGATTGGCCGTCCCGGGGTTCCCAGGGCTGCTGATCTTTAACAATATAAAGGGAGGACCCGGACAGGTCATGGCTTGAAGACAGGGTTTCAAAATTTCCATTGGGGGGCAGCACCCCTTTTTGGACGGCCAGCAGGGCCTTGAGCAGGCCCGCCGACCCGGCACACCCGAGCAGATGGCCGATCTGGGATTTAATGGAAGAGACCCCGGCCCTGGCCCCGGTGTATCCGGCGGTCAGGGTTTCAAGCTCGGCCTGGTCCCCGATAATGGTAGCGGTGCCGTGGGCCTCAATGAATTCAATCTGATCGGGGTGAAAGCCTTTTCTGGTGTTCTCATAGCAGCGCTGGATACTTAAAAGCTGCCCCTTGGGATTCGGGGCCGCAATGGCCTTGCCCTTGCCGTCGGAACTGGACCCGATGCCGTTGATGATGCCGAAAATCTGGTTGTTATCCCTGAGGGCATCTTTCATCCGTTTGAGGACGAACACCACCGACCCTTCGCCGAGAACAAACCCGTCGGCCCGCTGGTCAAAGGGATGTGATCCCGTGGCGGACAGGGTCCCCATTTTGGCAAACCCAATAAAGGATTCCGGTGCCAGGTGGGTGTTGACCCCGCCCACGATGACCTGGTCAACTTCCCCTGACAGCAGCTCTCCGGCCGCCGCATCCAGGGCCGTGATTGATGAGGCGCAGGCCGCATCCACAATATAATTGACACCTCTGATGCCCAGATGCCGGGCAATCCTGGAGGCTTCAATGTTCAGCAACATGCCGTGAACCGGGTCATACCCCTTGTTTTCGCCTTCGATCCCATCCAGAAGGGCCTGGTTGATTTTTTCTTTTTCTTCGGGGTCAAGGGCCTGATAAGCCTCGGTCTTTTCCAGCATGGAAACCAGTTGAGGATACCAGTACTTGAGCTGAAGGTCATTGCCCAGTTCATTGGACAGGCAGGTGGCAATGATGACGGAGGTCCGGGAGGGGTCATCACAGGAAAGCTGGTCGTTCTCATTTAAAAGCCCGGCACTTTCCACGGCTTTGTAGGCGGTTTGAAGCACCATTTTCTGGCTTCTGGACAGTTTGTTTTCTTTATCCTCATCGTATCCGAACCGCTTTGCGTCAAACTGGAAATCTTCTATAATCCCGGCCAGGCGGGTATAGGTTCTGTCTTCGGCCGACTTGTCGCCGGACAGGTACAGATCGGCGTTAAACCGGGATTCAGGCATCTCTTTGATGGCATAGGTTTTATTTAGAATATTGTCCCAGAGCTGATCCGGGGTCTGGGCGCCCGGCAGGGTACATCCAACCCCCACCACGGCAATTTCATCGTTGATCCGGTTTCTCGGGCTTGAAAATACCTCCAGTTGGTTAAGGTTTTCCCGCAGCCGGTGTTTGAACTGAAACATCATGGTATGGATATCTTTAATGGCGGTGACATCCTTGAAAAAGGCTAAGCTGTCCCCCACCAGAAAATTTCCTTTTTCCCGGTGTTCTGGCCCCTCATACCAGGTATAATGTTCCTCTCCGGGGTTTTTAAAGTCAGGCAAAAACCCTTTGGCCCCGATGAGCAGGGAGCCGATGTTTCTTTTTTCAAAGGATTTTTTACGTTGATCCAGGGGTTTTTTCTCCCGGATCATGGCGGCCTCATGTTCCATCATCATTTTGGCAAACCCGGTGGGGGCGGTCCTTGAGGCAAGGCCTAAGGTTTTGCCGATGACAACGGTTTCGTTCTTTTCAATGACAATGTCCTGGTAGAGTTTCTGGATGCTCTTTGTATCGACAATTTCTTTTGTGAACAGGTAGGCGGTCCCGGCCTGAATACCGATTTTAGCGCCTTTGGCCGCCAGAAAAGCGGTCAGTCCTGAAATAAAAAACGACGCAAAACAGGTGGAAATTCCGCCGGCAAACACCAGATAAATATCGGACAGGTTCCGTTCCGAGTTAACCAGCCTTGAGATGGCCGCTTCCCACAGCACCATGGAGGAAAGGCTTCCCACATGGCCCCCGGCCTCGGCCCCTTCAAAGATAAACCTGCGGCAGCCGTTTTCCAGAGCATTGGCCATCATGGACACCGAAGGCGTGTGCAGGTAAGTCTTTGTCCCGGCCTTTTCAAGTTCGAGCACCTGGGAGGGAACTCCCCCGGCAAACAGGGCATAAGGCACCTTGTACTGTTTGACCATGTCCAGATGGATGTTGACCTGGGGGTTAAAGGCCTCGATGCCCACCAGGCCCGCCCCGAAATTGTCTAAAGTCTGGGCCCCTTTTTTAAGCATGTCATCGGCGAGATCCTTTGGCAGGCTGCCCACGGCAAAAAACGGCAGGGCGCCCTGTTCCAGGACCTTTGAGGCAAATTGTGCGTTGTCCGTGATGTTGGCCATGGGACCTTGAATTAAGGGCAGGCGGGTGTTCTGATCTGCTGCAAAATTTGAATCCGGAACAATGGGATCAAACTGATCAATAAAGTTGAGGTTGTCGCCGATGGTCGTAAAAAAAGAGTGGATCATCTGGCTCAGGTCTTTGGATTCCCTGGCAAAATCCTTGGCAAAGACCGCGTCCTGGCCCAGGTAAAATAAAGACTGGATAAACGCTGCATCCGGGTCATCCAGGGCGGTCATTTTTTCAGATAACAGATCGTACAGCCCGGAAAGGCCGTCAGGATTTTCGGCCAGGAGAACCGCCTCCTGTTTCAAGTCTTTTACGATTTTGGTCCCCAGCTTGGCAAACACCCGGAACCGTTCCTGGTCTTCAAAGCTGATTTCCGTGGAATCGCCTTCATCCAGGGATTCCAGAAGGGCTTTAAAATTTTCAGACACCGGGGCCTGGTCGGAAAGCAGCACCTGGGAATCCATGACAAATCCGGATACGCCGGCAGCCAGCATGCCGGCCCCGGTATATTTGCCTACCCCGCCGTGGATAAATACGGGCAGGGACATCTGTTTTAAGTACCATTGCATGAGGATAAAGGATGAATACCGGGACACGTTTCCGGCCGCCTCATTTCCTTTCAGAATGAGGCCGGACGGGTCGGCCTTAAGGATCTCATCTGTCAGATCAATATCTTTGATTTCAAGAATAAGCCGGGTATCCCCAAAATTTGAAAACGCCTGGGCCATATCTTCTGCCTGGGCCTGTTTTGAAAAGGGAACCACCATCAGGTCCAGGTTGTTCAGATTTTTATTTTTGATAGCGGCAATCAGGGTTTCATCCCACCGGGACAGCCGGACACCAAAGCAAAAGGTCTCTTTGGACAACAGCAGTACCTTATGCAGGATATCATCCCGGCTTAAAAATTCGGTATCAAATACGGGCAGTGCCCCTGACGCATAGACGGAGTGAAAATACCGGATATCAAACACCTTGACCGGTGTGTAAATCATAAGGGGGAGTTTTGAGTTCAGTATTCTTGTAATCATGTAAACGTCTCCAAATGGTTTTGGGTTCAGGTCTTGTGACCTCAATTCCCTTTTGGCTATCAAGGAACGTGCCAGAGGCGGTGTGTTTTATAACCAGTTGATATTATATTGATTTATAGAAAAGGAAGTTTTCTTCATTAAAACCATCGACAATCGGCCTTGCATTTTATGCACATGGCATGTACAAAATTACCCAATTGGCTTTTGGCTCTTAGCAATTAGCAATTAGCTTTTAGCTGCTTGCAGTTGGCTAACAGCTAACAGCTAACGGCTAACGGCTAACAGCTAACAGCCAACAGCCAACAAAGGAAAATTTAATGGCAAAATTCAGTCTGGATTCAGAAGAAAAGATATTTTTCAGGACGGTTTATCATGCGGCCTTTGCTAATCCTTTCAGTGAGTTAAGGGAAAAGCTGGACCGGAAAATTGCCGGCCTTTTTCCCTCCAACAACCCCAAACAGATCACCGACATGTGTATCCGGGAGGTAGACCAGCGCTTAAGAAAGCTGGAGTCCCAGGGCCGGGGAGACCTTAGGCGGTATTCAGAAAAAGACCAGGAAACCCTTCGTGTGGTCTATTTGTTTGATATCTTTCATAAGTTCAGGGATGATTTTGACCGGCTTATCAATGACCAGATCAAAGCAGGCGATGCCCCGGTAAAAGTGGACTTTGCCCAAAACGCCCGGCAGATGCTCATGGACCGTGGGTTTACGACCGAACAGTTCAGGCATTATTTTGCCCTGTCCTTTCAGCTCAGGCGGGCATTTTACTTTATTTCCCAGACCCTGGTAGGGGAAAGCCCCTGCATGCGGAATTTAAAAAAACACCTCTGGTACAATGTCTTTACCTGCAACATGCTCTTATACGACCAGCAGCTTTGGAACCGGATGGAGGACTTTTCCACCCTGCTCTTGGGCGAAACCGGCACCGGAAAAGGAACCGCCGCCAGAGCAATCGGCCGAAGCGGGTTTATCCCCTTTGACGAAAAAAAGTCCAGTTTCACCCAGAGCTTCACCCAGGCCTTTTCTTCGCTCAACCTGTCTCAATACCCTGAAACCTTGCTGGAATCTGAGCTTTTCGGCCACACAAAAGGCTCGTTTACCGGGGCGGTGGACGACTATAAAGGGGTGTTTGCCCTGTGCAGTCCCCACGGGTCAATCCTCTTAGACGAAATTGGCGAAATCCCCAACCATGTCCAGATCAAGCTGTTGCGGGTCCTTCAGGAAAGAAGCTTTTCGCCGGTGGGGGCCCACACGTCCTACCGGTTCCAGGGCCGGGTCATTGCCGCCACCAACCGGCCCAGAAAAGATATCATGTCCGGTAAGGTGTTCCGGGATGATTTTTACTACCGGCTCTGTTCAGACATCATTGAAGTGCCTCCCTTGGCCGCCCGGATCAAAGAAAAGCCATCGGAACTGGACGATCTTCTGGAATTCACTATTTTCCGTATGACCGGCGTAAAATCAGAAGAAATATTGGTTAAAGTCAAAAGAATTATTGACCGTAATCTGGGAAAAGACTATCAATGGCCTGGGAACGTCAGGGAGCTGGAACAATGCGTTAGAAGCATTCTGCTCAGACGAAGTTACAGGGGAAAGGAAAGTTCCGGGACCCGGGAATTTTCCCTGGACCGGATTTTGGCCCGGGGTATCGAAGACCGGACCATCGGCGTGCCGGATCTGGTCTCCGGATACTGCAGGCTCCTGTATGACACCCATGGCACCTATGAAAAAGTAGCCCGGGTAACGGGCCTGGACAGGCGGACAGTAAAAAAATATATTTTAGGATAGACTCATGTTTTTCTTTCTTCCCCCCCTCATCAGAGGTTGTGCTTCCATTATTATTTATTTTTTGAACACCCTTGTTCTGACCGTCCCGTTGATCCTGTGTTCTCTTTTAAAATTTATCATTCCGGCTCATGGGTTCGTTGTCTGGATGGATAAATTTCTGATCGGTATTGCCACCCTCTGGATCGGCATCAATTCAAAAACCACGGACCTTTTCTGCAAAATTCACTGGGACGTCCACGGGCTTGAAAATTTAAAGAAAAAGGAATGGTACCTGGTGTTGTCCAACCACCAGTCCTGGGTGGATATTCTGGTGCTTCAAAAAATTTTGAACCGGAAAATCCCCATGCTCAAATTTTTCTTAAAAAAAGAACTGATCTGGGTTCCGTTCCTGGGGCTTGCCTGGTGGGCCCTGGATTTTCCCTTTATGAAACGGTATTCAAAATCTTTTCTGGCCAAACATCCCCACCTTAAGGGAAAAGACCTGGAAAGCACCAAAAAAGCCTGTCAAAAATTCAAGCATACCCCGGTGTCCATCATGAACTTTGTTGAGGGAACACGGTTTTCTCCCGACAAACAACAGGCCCAGAGGGCCGAGTTCAACCACCTGCTCAAGCCCAGGGCCGGGGGAATCGCCTTTGTTTTGGCCTCCATGGGCGACTACCTTCACAAGATCATTGATGTGACCATTGTCTATCCGGAAAAAGTCCCGAGTTTCTGGGAGTTCATTTCAGGAAAAACCCGGCGCATCGTGGTTTACTTCAACGTGCTGGACGTGACCCGGACCCTGAAGGGGGATTATTTTAACGACCCTGAATTCAAACAGGGCTTCTGCGAGTGGCTCAACGAGATGTGGCAGGAAAAAGACCGGAAAATATCCGGTCTTATTGCCGGGGGATGATATGAAAAAAATTACCATAATTGTGAAAAAAATGTGTGTCTAATGTGAATTTTTTTTCACAATTATCACAAACTCTCTGTGTCGATTCTCTCCCCCCCCCTCTTATAAACGATCTTTCCCGGCTTATTTTTCGCGTAATCTTTCTGGCCGCATTTAACCCTTCAGAAAATAGCTGAAAACTTTTATTTTCAGGTTGTTCAGGCCCTGCCTTAGTAGGGAATCGCTTACAAAAAAACAAGAATGAATAGCATTTAGTTTATAAATTTTGAATTAATCGCCAATGAAAAAAATGAAGGTACGAAATGTGCATATATCCATTTCGTATGAATCAAATTGTATATCGCTTTCCCAAAAGCGATGCCTTGTTAGTTACAATTTTTTTATGTTCAAAAAAGGAGGATAGTTAAAATGAAACTTAGCCGTATTTTTTTGATTCTTTTAATCAGTTGCTGTCTTACCATTCTGGTTGACTCGGCAAATGCTGCCATTACCAACGGCGGTTTTGAGGACACGATTGATTTTAACGGATGGACCTATGATTTAGGCTCATCAGGGGCAAGCATAGTAATCCCTACTGATTCTTCGGAGTCGCCCCACACCGGCTTTCAGTATGCAACGATGTATGGAAGCAATTATTATGATCCAGCCATGCTTTACCAGGTTGTACAAAATCCGGACTATGATTCGTCCGGAACCAGCATGGACGTCTCTTTTTCGGCCTATGGGGATAGCGGTGAAGGCTGGATCGGCCTGTATATCTGGTACTCCAATGATGACCAGGTCCCTGATTCCAACACGGTATGGACAGCCGCACCCGGATCTGGAACGGTGGATTTTGCAACTGGTTTAGACGGTAATGTTGCGTTATATCAAAGTGATTTTGATGGTGACTACTGGGAGCATATCAGTTATTCAGCTACATGGAGTTTTGAAGCCAAATGGTTCAAAATCGGCATCGCCTTAGCTGCGAATAATTGTGACACATGGGTAGACACCGTATCTTTCAGTCCGTCGGCTGCAGTTCCGGTTCCTTCCGGAATTATTTTGATGGTATTCGGCTTGCTCTGCCTGGTCCGGATCAAAAGAGCAGAATAAGGGCGTCCCTATGTACACACCGCCAAGCTTAAAAAAAACTCACACCAAGACACAAAGCCACAAAGATTAGGGTCTCACCTTCTTTGTGGCTTTGTGTCTTGGTGCGCGAACATAAAAAAACCAACGGCCGGATGCGTAGCCTTAAAGACCTTCAGCCTAATCTTCTAAAATTCCTTGATCTCCATCTTAGCCTCTCCATCCCCGTCCGGGGCAACCTCAACCACCCGGACATGCTTTTCCTGATTTTCGAGCTTTATTTCGCTGTTTTCTCCCTGGATCAGGGTTCCGGGCTGAATTTCTTTGTCCACCTTTACCAGGGGAATGCCCGGGATCATTTCAGACCACTTGGCAAGGTTGGCCTTTTCAGCAAGCTTTTCTGTCTTTTCCCTTTCAAGAGCCTGAATCTCCTGGTCAATGGCGGCCAGTCCCGTCTCAATCCGTTCGCTTTTGGCAAGGCATTGGTTCAGCCCATGTTCAACCGCATTGGCCTTCTGGTGTAATTTTTCCATGCCGGCGTTAAGGCCCCGGACCGTGCTTTCAAGGCCGCTCTTCCCCTCAAGGGAGGCGATTTTTCCTGACAGCTCTTCCTGCTCTTTCTGGACCATCTCTTTGGCCTGGGCAAACCGGGTCACCTCTGATTGAATCTCTTCTAGGGCCTTGTCCAGGGTCTGTTTTTTATCCTGGCGGGCCGCTATGGCGTCATCAATTTGGGCCATGCCGGAATCGATCCGGTTTAATTCATGTTCGAGATACCCGTCATGCCCCACCCGGATGGTGCAGGCCGGCGTGTTTTCCGAGCCTATATGGCGTGCCAGGACCCCTGATTTTGCCGTGACATTGGAGGAGACCACCTGGCCTTTTTGAACAATCAGGGAGCCTGCGCAGGAAATGGTTGAATTCACGATTTCCTGGTCCGCCACCACATTTCCCATGCAGACAATGTTGGCGTTATGGATGGATTTGGTTTTAAGGGTTCCTCTGGCGCAAACAGTTCCTTGAACAATTTTCCGGGTGACCGTAACGTCCCCATCGGCCTCAATGATTCCGCCGTCAACCTCAAGTACTGTGATGTTGTTCCCGCTGACCTTGACACCGGACTTAACGCTTCCCCGTACGTTGACATTGCCGTCATAGAGCATATCCCCGGTTTCTTCGTCCACATTGCCCGGGGCAACGTATTCCTCTAAAGCCACAATGGTTTGGGACAAGGTAAATTTGGGAACCCCGTTGACCTTTGCCAGAATTTTAAGGGTATCTTCGGATAATGTTGCCCCGGTGCCGTATAAAAGCGGCACATCTTTTCCGGAAACCGCATTGACTGTATGGCCATAAATATCCTGGCCGTTTTGGGCTTCCACACCAGGGGTTTTTTCAGCCAGAACTGTCCCTTTTTTAACCCGGGGAACCTCTCCTCT
Source organism: uncultured Desulfospira sp. (assembly GCA_963663165.1). GTDB lineage: Bacteria > Desulfobacterota > Desulfobacteria > Desulfobacterales > Desulfobacteraceae > Desulfospira. The sequence continues at coordinate 4,825,633 of OY760175.1, forward strand.
GGGCTTGGCATCAATCTTGCCTTCCTTGTCCAAACCACCGCCGCTTAAGTAGTCTGTGTTAAAAAAATATTCGATTTTGGCGTCTTTGCCCTGAACAGGCTCAATGCCCTGGGCCGCCCTGAAGGTCTGTTCTTTAAATACATCGGATTTTATAAACCCCAGGATCTGGTCGTCGGGCATTACCCCGAATGTGATGCCCTTTTCCGCCAGGGCAGCTTTGATTTTTTCAGGGGTGGTATCCGGGTCAAAGGACGGGGTTTTAATTAGAAAGGCGCTCATCAGGTCGTTATAAATTTGAAGCTCAATGCCTCCGGCCAGGGATACAGTCTTATACGGGGTTTGATCTTCGGGTGGTTCGTCGGTATCCGCGGCCTCCTTTATGGCCCGGGTGTGTTCTTTTTCAGTCTCTTTATATTCCCGGCGTTTCCGCTTTTGAATCTTCAGGATATAATCGCGCTGCCGTTCGGTCATAAACCCTGACATCACCATCATGTCCCCGATACGGATCGGGGATTTCCGGCCTTTCATGTCACTTTCCTGTTCTTCCAAGGCCAGGTCGGCCACGCTTTGGTTGATGAACCCAAGCTTGACCGCTATGGTACCGAACAGGATTTCCTTTCTCCTTATTTCAAGGGCCTTTTCCCCCTTGATCAGACGTTCCATATTTTTCGCGGATATCATTTCGTTGGAAATGAAATACCCCTTTAAGTCGGTACTGATATCTTGAGAGTCACTGCAGTATGCCAGGGCTTTTTCGAGCTCCGCCTCGGTGATTAATAGATTTTTTACGGCCAGAAGCCCGATCAGCGGCCATTTATTAGAATTATCAGCGCCATTAGCCATAACTATATCCTGTTTTATAAAAGCGGTTAGCGATTAGGCGTCAGCCGTTGGTCATGTTTTACAGCTAATAGCTAACGGCTAAAAGCTAACAGCTTACTAGATGATTGCGGCCAGTACCCCTGCGGCAAGAAACGAGGCCTCAATGAGAAATTCGTACTGGCCCCCGGATAAAAATTTTTTCTTTTGGGATATCCTTATCAGTAAAATCATAAAAAGGGGAATCAACGCAAGCAAAAAAGCCGCCCCCGGCAGTATATGTAACATACTGCCCAGGGTCATGAGAAGGATATCCAGTATCAACACCCCGAAAATCAGGTTAAAACTTTTTTCTTCACCCAGCAGAATGGGCAGTGTTTCCCTGCCGCTGATCCGGTCGCCCTGTATGGCCAGGATGTCAAAAAAAGCGGCCCTTGAAAATGCAAGCCCCGTGGAAAATAGAAAAGCGGCCGGCAGCACCAGAAGCTTTCCCCCGTGGGCAACGGCCGGCAGAATACTGGTCACAACACCCCAGGCAAGCGCAATTAAAATGGTCTTGGAGCCGGGAATGTCCCTGATCCGGCTTTTCTTTTTATTCCAGAACATTAAAAGGGAAATTTTGGCCTTATTGTAGGCCAGCCCGAGAAGGGTCATGAGCAGCAGGATAAAAAAGGATAAAATCCCGGTGGAATAGGCCACATAAAGTCCGGCCCCACCGGTACAAAGGGCCATGGCCCTTAGGAAAAAAAGGTTTTTTCTGTAGAATTCCGCCCGACCTGGATTATTATATGTATCTGATTTTATGGTAAATATATTATTTAATACCTGCATGGACAACACATACAGCATGGCGATCACCGAGTGCTTAAGGGAATGGGAAAAGCCCTGAATGGCCGAGCAGGCATAGGTCAGGCTCGCGGCCCCGGCCGCTAACAGCAGGTTGGTTTTGATTAAAAAATCCCTTGCCTGGGCAAGTGCCCCTAAAACCGGCTTTCTTTTTTGAAAGGCATTTTCAATCTGAACGCAGGTACAGGTAATGATCCAGTTAGGGGTTGAGGCGCCGGCGGTAACCGCGATGGATTTGGCTTCGGCCAGCATGTTAAAATCCAGTTCTGCGGCATCCTCGATATGGACGGCCCGTGTGCCGGTTTCGGTGGCCACCTGGGCAAGCCGTTTGGTGTTGCCGCTTTGCCGGCCGCCCACAACGATGATGGCATCATTCTTTTGGGCCAGATCCCGGACCTCGCTCTGCCGTTTTTCCGTGGACCCGCAGATGGTATCAAAGATTTCATAATGGGGGGCGTGGGTCTTGCACCAGTCCTTGATCTGCTGGAAAAAAGCGGTGTTCTGGGTGGTCTGGGCCACCACCACGGCTTTTTCATATTTTGGCAGGGCTTCAAGTTGTGCCAGGGATGTGACAGGCCGGCCATTTGGCCCGGCATACCCGAGAAGGCCGATGACTTCCGGGTGTTTTTCGTCCCCCACGATAATGGCGCTGTACCCTTTTTTGGCATGGGTTTCCAGGATGACCTGAACCCGGATCACCCGGGGGCAGGTGGCGTTCAGAACGGTGAACCCGGCCTGTTTGAGGGCCTTTTGATCTTCTGGCGGGACCCCGTGGGCCCGGATCAGGACAATTCCCCGGCCTTTTTCCGGAATGGTGGAGATCTGGTGAATTCCTTTTCCCTCAAGCATTTCCAGGACCTGGGGGTTGTGGATCAGGGGGCCGTATGTAAAAATAGGGCCTTCAAACGAGTTGGACGCATCCAGAACCATGTCAACGGCCCTGCGGACCCCCATGCAGAACCCGGCCGTTTTTGCAATGGTGATTTTCATGAAAGCTGGTTTATGAAAGGGTGTGTAAAAGATCTATCAGACGCTGAAGCTCTGATCTGGACTTAAATCTGATTTCAATGCGGCCTTTATTGCCGTTCATTTTAACATTTACCGGAGAATGGATCCGCGCGGACAGGGCCGCAGATGTTTCTTCAAGCAGGGCCTTGTCCTCCTCGGTTAAGGCCTTGATTACTTTTTCCGGTGCGGTCTTGGCCTGCTTGGCCAGTTGTTCGGTCTGGCGCACGGACAGCTTTTTGGCCACAACCTGGCGGAACAGCTCCAGCTGGATTTCCCGGGAGCCGCTGCCAAGCAGTGCCCTGGCATGTCCCATGGAAATTTCTTCACTTAAAAGGCTTTCCTTGATCTCGTCGGGCAGGCTTCTTAACCTGAGCAGATTGGCAATGGTGGACCTGTTTTTTCCGATTTTTCCGGCCACCTTTTCCTGGGTATAGCCGAACTCATCAATGAGCCGGGCATAAGCTTCGGCCTCTTCTAAAACATTGAGGTTCTGTCGCTGAATATTCTCAATGATGGAAACTTCTAAAACCTGCTCATCGGTCAAGTCCTTGACAATTACCGGCACATGGGTCAGTTCTGCGGCTTTGGCGGCCCGCAGGCGGCGCTCTCCGGCAATAAGCTCATATCCGCCGTCCATGTTTCTGACCAGAAGGGGCTGAAGGATGCCCTGCTGCCGGACGGAATCTTTTAACCGTTCAAGCTCTTCCTCATTGAAACGGGTTCTGGGCTGATACCGGTTGGGCGTAATGGACGCAACCGGGCAGTTGAAAAAATCAGATCCCTCTCTGGAGGAATCCAAGTCCAGATCCGGGATCAGGGCGGATATGCCTTTGCCCAGGCCGGTGTGTTTCCTTGGCTTTTTTATGGTCATGGTCTTTTTAGCAGCTCCCTTGCAAATGCCATATAACTTTTAGATCCAGGTGATGATTTATCATAAAGCAGGATAGGCAGGCCATAGCTTGGCGCTTCTCCAAGCTTGACGTTTCTGGGGATTTTGGTTTTGAAAACCATGTCTTTAAAGTATTGTCTGGCGTCTTCCATTACGTTCTGGGCCAGGTTGGTCCGTTTATCAAACATGGTCAACAGGATTCCTTTGATCTTTAATCCGTGATTAAAGGAGGATTTCACCCGTTTGACCGTATCCAGAAGCTGGCTTAAACCTTCTAAGGCAAAAAATTCACTTTGCAGGGTGATCAAAACAGAATGAGAGGCCGTAAATGCATTCAGGGTTAACAGGCTCAGGGCCGGGGGGCAGTCAATAATAATATAGTCAAAGTCGTCCATTATCGGGGCCAGTAGGTCTTTTAACCGGGCTTCCCGACGGTTTTCTGAAACCATTTCGATTTCAAACCCGATGAGATCCACATTGGCAGGAATCAGTTTTAGCTTGGGAAGCATGGTAGAAAGGATGATATCCTGGACATCAATTTCCCCGATAAGGCCATGGTAAAGAGAGGCGTCAAGGCCGGGTTTGTCCACACCGAGAGCGGTGGTGGCATTGGCCTGGGAGTCACAGTCCACCAGCAGAACTTTTTTCTTCAGTTCCGCCAGGGCTGCACAGAGGTTGACGGCTGTGGTTGTTTTTCCGACCCCCCCTTTTTGATTTGCTATACTGATAATCTGAACCATGATCCGAATTTCTTATCATAATTTACTAGGGGTGGCAATCAGATTGGACCATGAAAAATTTGACAATTTTTATTTGTCAGGTAAACTCCGGTCCCATGAAGGATGCAAACCATATTCAATATAATCTTGAACTGCCCATTACCGGCAGGCGGCAGGACATTATCCAGGCGGTTAAAAATCATCCGGTGGTCATTATTTCAGGGGAAACCGGATCGGGAAAAACCACACAAATCCCTAAATTCTGCCTGGAGGCCGGCAGGGGCAAAAAAGGAAAAATCGGCTGCACCCAGCCCCGGCGGATTGCGGCCGTGAATGTGGCCAGACGGGTGGCCTCGGAACTCAATGAATCCTTAGGCCAGACCGTGGGATACAAGATCCGGTTTGATGACAAAACCCCGCCTCGGGCCCGGATCAAGTTCATGACCGACGGGATACTTTTGGCCGAAACCCAGCAGGACCGGTTTTTAAAGCAGTATGACACCCTGATCGTGGACGAGGCCCATGAACGAAGCCTGAACATTGATTTTACTTTGGGGATTTTAAGGCGGCTGGTCAAAAAAAGAAAAGATTTGAAACTGGTCATCACCTCGGCCACCATTGATACGGAAAAATTTTCAGCCGCCTTTGACCAGGCCCCGGTTATTGAGGTGTCCGGCCGCATGTTCCCGGTGGAACTGATTTACAGGCCCCTGGCCGATGCAGGGGAAGACGCCCCGGATGACCAGGCTTATGTGGAGGCGGCCGCCGCCGAAGCGGACGGCCTTATGTCCAAGACCCGAACCGGGGATATCCTGGTCTTTATGCCCACGGAGCAGGATATCGGGGAGACCATGGAGATTCTTCGGGGGAAAAATTATCCCGGGGTGGATATCCTGCCGTTGTTTGCCAGGCTTTCGGCCAAAGAGCAGTCCCGGGTGTTTTCCGCTTCCCCGGGGCGCAAGATCATTGTGGCCACCAACGTGGCCGAAACCTCGCTGACCATTCCCGGCATCAAGTACGTGATTGATACCGGCCTTGCCAGGATCCCGAGCTATTCTCCAAGGACCCGGACCACGGCGTTGCCGGTGTCGCCCATTTCCCAGAGTTCGGCCAATCAGCGCATGGGCCGGTGCGGTCGGGTGGAAAACGGGATCTGCATCAGGCTTTATGATGAAGATGATTTTAACGGCCGCCCCCTGTTTACGGCCCCTGAAATCTTAAGGAGCAACCTGGCAGAAGTCATTTTGCGTATGATATCCCTTAAGTTGGGGGATGTGAACCGGTTTCCCTTTATTGATCCGCCGGCACCCAAGAGCATCAAGGACGGATTTGACACCCTTATGGAACTGGGGGCCATTCAAACCCTAAAACAAAGGGAACATAAACCAGCCCGCCGGCAAAAATCCGGGCAGGGGAAAACCATTGCCTTAACCCCAATGGGCAAGCTCATGGCCCGGATCCCCGTGGATCCGAAACTGGCCCGGATTCTTTTGGAGGCCCAGAAAAAAGCCTGCCTCAAGGAGGCCGTGATCATTGTCACGGCCCTGGCCATTTCCGATGTTCGCCAGCGGCCTGCTGACAGGGCCCAGGCCGCTGACCAGAAACATGGACAGTTCAGAGATCCCTCTTCGGATTTTGTTACCATTTTGAACATATGGGATGCCTACAAGGCCGCAGAAAAAAAGCTGAAATCCAGGTCCAAACTCAAACAATTCTGCGTGGATAATTTTTTATCCTTTAAACGGATCAGGGAGTGGCAGGACATCCATCACCAGATCAGCCGCATGCTCAAAGAACACGGCATTGTCCAGACCGGCACCCTTGAAGCCGTTACGGAAACCGTCAAGCTCAAATCAAAGGAGTTTGAACACGGCGGCCCCCTTTACATTGCCCTGCACCAATCGTTGCTTTCCGGATACCTGTCCCACATTGCCCAGAAAAAAGAAAAAAATCTGTTTAACGCGGCCAAGGGACGGCAGGCATTGATATTCCCCGGCTCAGGCCTGTTCAACAAGGCCGGTAACTGGATCGTGGCATCCGAATACGTCAAAACCAGCCAGCTGTTTGCCCGGGGGGTGGCCAACATTGATCCGGCCTGGTTGGAGGACATTGGCCGGGACCTTTGCACCTATGCTTACGCCAATCCCCGTTGGGAGAAAAAAAGGGGCGAGGTGGTGGTGGACGAACAGGTGTCCCTGTTCGGCCTGATCATTGTCCAGAGCAGGCCTAAGGCCTATGGGAAAATCAATCCCGATGAGGCCTGCGAAATTTTTATCCGGCATGCCCTGGTCCAGGGGGAAACCCACATGAAGTTCAAGTTCATGGAAAATAACCTCAAATTAATGGAAAGCCTGGAAGACCTTGAAAACAAAACCCGGAATAAAAATATTCTGGCATCGGACGAGGATATTTATTTGTTTTACCAGGCAAGGCTGCCTGTTCCTTTTTATAATATCCGGACCTTTGCCCGGTTTTTAAAAGACCAGGCAGACGACTCATTTTTGCACATGACCCTGGAAGACCTTCAAAAAAGTCAGGTGGACGAGGATCTGCCCATCCTGTTTCCCGATACCCTGAAAACCGAACACGGACAGTTTGCCTTAGAATACTGCTTTGATCCGGGGGCGGAAAACGACGGGGTGACCATTAAGGTACCGGTTTCCAGGACATCCCAGGTGCCCCGAAAGGATTTGGAAAAACTGGTGCCCGGCCTGTTTGAAGAAAAAATTGCCGCCCTGATCAAGAACCTTCCCAAAGAATACCGGGTCCGGCTGGTGCCGGTCCAGGAAACCGCCGCCGCCATCGCCAAAAAAATCCACGGCCGGAACGAGCCGCTGTTTACGCTGCTTTCAAGCGGTATTCGGGAGCATTACAATGTGACTATCCCGGCATCGGTCTGGTCTGAGGATAACCTTCCCGACCACTTAAGAATGCGGATAGCGGTTCACGATGATAAGGGAAAGCAGATCAAGACCCTAAGAGATCTGTCCCTTTTGGGACAATTCCCGGGCCAAAGCAGTCAAAAGCAGGCCAATGCCGTTGAACAGGCCCGGAAAATCCATGAACGAACCCAGATTACCGACTGGTCTTTTCCGGATCTGCCGCCCCATATTGAAATCACCCTGGCCGGCGGGTTAAAACAAAAGCTTTACCCGGGCCTTAAAGTTGAGACCGATAATTTGAACTTAAGGCTGTTTGAGTCAAAGCAAACCGCCGAAATTTCCCATGCCCGGGGCATTAAACAGCTATATGAATTTAAGTTTCCCGATGATTTTAAGGCCTTGCAAAAGGATGTCAAAACCGCCCCGGGTTTAAAACAGATCGCCCCTTATTTTGATGTTGCCCACAAAGCGTTTGCCCAGAAGGTGGCCGATGCCCTTCTTCGGGATATATTTGCCAGAAATTTTAAGACCCAAAAAGAATTTGAGGCCCATGCCCAGGCGGCAAGGCCAGGCCTTTACAACCAGACCCAAAGCTTTATCCGGGTGATTCAGGATCTCGGGCAAGAATATGAATCCTGCTTTTCCCTGCTCCAGGATCTGTCCCTTAAACACCAGAACCGGCCCGCCACTTTTGCCATCCTAACCCAGCTGTTCAACGAGTTAAAAAGCCTGGTGCCGCCAAGTTTCCTGGAACTTTACCCGCGGGACAGAATCAGCGAACTGCCAAGGTATCTGTCCTGCCTGGGGATCCGGGCCCAGCGGGCCGCCGTTGACCCCTCAAAGGAAGCCAGAAAATCAGAGCTGGTCCAGCCCTATCAGCATCGCCTCAATACCCTGGTGGCCTCATTGTCGGAAAAATCTTCCAAGGAAAAGGCCCGGCGGACCGAAGACTTTTACTGGCTCCTTGAAGAGTACAAAATCTCCGTATTCGCCCAGGAACTCAAAACCCGGGTCAAGGTATCGGCCAAACGGCTGGACAAGGAGCTGCTGAGCATTTCCACTATGATCTGATTAAGGGGTCAATTAAGGGGTCAAGTCTCTCCTTGACTCATTATGGATTGTCGAACCAAGGCTGTTTTTTTTGATAAGTCCCGGTCATGGGAAAGACGTTGTTTGAACCGGTATATCACGGTACTGACTGTGCTATAGCTGTCGATTTTGAAGTATTCTCCTATAGTTTTTAATGATTCCCCGCAGATTTGTCGCGCCAAAAACATTCCCATTGCCCTGGGTTCATTAAAAAACGCCCTTTTTGAATAGTACAGTTTGTCTTCGTCGATATTGTAGACCTTACAAATGGCTTGTTTAATTCTGGCTATTTCGGGGGCAAGGCGCTTGGATTCAGGAACTTCAACGTGCTGTTTCTCCTCAAAAAATTGTTCTTTCACTTGTTCAATAAACCTTTTTCCGCCAAGAATAGCAGGCCATTTTTTCGGGTCTAAAGTCCGTAATAAATCATCATCGTCCGCTTCACCTATAAAGGCTCGATATGCGCTTGCCTGCGAGCCCGGGGTCGTGGCCAACATGGACAGGATAAAGGATTTGTGCAGCCATTCCCATTTTTTTGTAACGGAAAGATATCCTTCATGGCTTGACCATTGGTAATCTCCGGGCTTTGCAACTATTTTGGCGCGTACCGGATTTCGATGAATATATCGAACCAGTTGCAGCAAATAGTTTTCCTCTTCAACCACAAGGGCTTTGTATCTTCCCCGGAATAATTGCCCGTCAAAAGAATGCGCCTTGTTGAATCGTTGTGTGTAAACACCGTTTATGTGGCGCATGCCTCTTGACAAGTTCGCATCCGGAGTCTGGACCAAAAGGTGATAGTGGTTCGGCATAAGACAGAATGCGCTGACACGCAATGCAAAAAGCTCGACAGCCTCAAGCAAAACATTGATAAAGCATTCATAATCTTTTTTTGACTCAAAAATTTTTTCTCTACGCCGGCCACGATTTATTACATGATACCAGGCGTTTGGAAATTGTATGCGTAAGGGCCTGGCCATGATTATATTGATACCAGCAAGTTTTTAATGAGTCAAGGAGAGACTTGACCCCTATGATTTTCAAGGAGAGACTTGACCCCTATGATTTTAGGAGAGACTTGACCCCTATGATGTTGACCCCTATGATGACCCCTATGATTTTCTGGAAACCAGGGCGATTGCGGCAATACCGGCACCTAAGAGAATTCCTGCAGAGGGGACCGGGACGGCACCGAATTCAATGTTATCGATACCGGCCTTACCGTCACCGCCGGTTATTGTAAGGGTAAAGGAACTGATTGGCGTATCTGAAATAAAGGCAAAAAAAGTGCTGCCCCAACCGGTTGCATCAGGGGTTGGAACCGTAACGGCAACGTCATATTCCGTGCCGTCATTAAACGTAATTGCAATCGGCGAGGGATTATGATCCATCAGGTAAAATGCAAAATAGGTAATTGGAGAACTAAAGTCAAAAGTGTAATTTGTGGAATCCTGCACAGCCAAGGCAGAGTCTCCAATCGGGTCATTCTTCGTACTTCCCAAGATTGTTGAATTGTCTTCAGGTGTTGCTACATATGCATATCCCTGACTCGAAGTAATGGTCAGGCCCCCGGAAAGGGTATCACCAAGAATGCTGCCGGTAGAAAAACCACTTTCAAAATCAATAAGGGTATCCGGCGTTGAGATTCCCAAGGCATTTAACCACGCCGTTCTTTGATCTGTTTTGGCCGCCATAGCGGTTGAATTGTTGGTGCTGCTGCCTGTACTGGCGGTACAGGAAAATACCGTTACTGTTGCAGCCGCCGCAGACCCGGGGCCCATAAACAAAACTGATAATAGAACAGCGAACAAACCCATTTTTTTCATTATAACATCTCCATATCAAAAACAAATTTACCAAACAGTCTGAGAACCGCAAATTTTATAAAGTGAATGACCTTAGGGTGTTCTCTGCCGCCTTTGCCGCATGGTATCAAAGCCTTGGCAGCCCGGCTGTTAAACCTTTGATGCCTTTTTATATGAAAGTCTCACTAACCTCCTGAGAAGACTTTCATTATTTGTTGTGGGCGGTTCTTGGTTGGATAACCAAGACGGCCCGTGGCCGTTATATAAAAACTGAAACCCGGCTCAATTCTGGTCACTTTATTTCATCTGAGGTCCTGTGCTCCACAGCGCAATAGACCGAACATGAATGCAGGAATATAAGCAAAAAAAGTGCCAATCAAACATGAAAATAAACAGGGACCGGTCGCCCATCTCTTTGCCTGGCAGATACCAAAGTCCAATGGGTTTAATTTTAAGATGATTTTTGTTGATAGACCGTCTCATTATGTTTTTAAAATCGAGTCCGACGGTTCGGGAACCAAAACGCCGGACCTCGCTGTGTTGGGAACTTTTCTTCCCAAGTGTGAAGTTTTTTTCTTAAAATTATGAAAAAAACTTCACACTTTTCAGACGATACCCACCACAACTGAATCTTATCTAAGGCAATCGCATATAAGAAAGCAGTCTGTCCCGGAATGAAAGATAACTCCAGTAAAATGGACTTGGGACTTGGGGATTGCAGTATCCGTGGCCTCCCCAAGCCCCATATCCCAAGTCCCCATTTTATACATTGATCCTTATCACCCAAAGTACGATTAACTATAGGCAAGTTACATGCGATCATCCTGCAATCTTATCCTTGACCCCTTATCCATGAAGGGGATACAACTTACGGGAACTTAAATTTTAAAAGAAGGAGAGGAACAATGCAGCGGGTATATGAGTTTTTAAAGGAATGCGGTCACTATTATCTGGCCACCATAGACGGAGACCGGCCCAGGGTCCGCCCCTTCGGCACCGCCCTAATTTTTGAGGATAAGCTGTACATTCAGACCGGGAAGGTCAAAGACGTATCCAAACAGATGATGTTTGGGTATAGGGATGCCAGGATCAGACATCTTCCGGTATATTCAGTAAAAACCGCCAGGCCGGCAGGATATCGATTTTTCCGGATGCAACGGTTATCTGGTTTTCCTCGCTGCGTGTCACGATGATGCCCCGGGGCAGCGCAAGTTCAGCCATGGCTTCGGCCAGGGCAGTGGTTTCCCGCTTGCTGGTTTTTGGGTCGGCCATGGTCTCACATACCTGAACCAGCATGCGGGTTGATCCTTGCCGTCCGGCGATAAAATCAACCTCCCGGCCCGTCCCGGTTTTATAATAAAAGATATCCGGCGTGACCCGGCGCAGTGCAATGTATACCAGATTTTCCAGAAGATGGCCTGAGTTGACCAGAATGCCGGAACTGGTCGAGGTCACCAAGGCGTGGTCAATGCAGTAAATTTTTTTGGGGTTGGTGTTGGCCTTGGCCAGCGAGGCGTTAAAAATGCGTACCGTAAATAGAACATAGGCGTCTTCAAACCATTCAAGGTAATTGGAAACAGCGGATTTTGGCGCTTTGTGGCCCAGGGATTTCAGATAGCCGGTCAGGTTGTTGATGGAATAAAGGGAGCCGGTATTATCCACCAGCCAGTGCGCCAGATCCGTGACCGCTTTTGGATGGGAAATATTATGGCGTTCAATCAGGTCGCGGAACAGCATCGCGCTGAAATATTCCTGGTGGATTTTCAGCCGCAGCATCCGGTTAAGATCAGCCACCTCAGGGAAACCGCCGGTTTCCCAGTACGCCTCGAATGCCTTCTGGATGGTCAGCCGTTTTTTAGTTGAGAAAGGACCATTACTCTCGATCCCCCTGCAGTCAAGAAACTCCTGGAATGAAAATGGAAACATTTCCCAGGAAAGTGCCCGCCCGCGCATTTGCGTGGCAATTTCCCGGGAGAGCATCTGAGCCGATGATCCGGTAATGGCTACCTCGCATTTTTCCATCCGCATCAATCGGTCAACAAATGGCTCCCAACCGGATACGACCTGAATCTCATCAAAAAAGCAGTACACCGTTTCAACATTCTTCTTTTCCGGATAAAGTGAGAAGTATGCCTCGGAAATGATCCCTAAATTGTCATGTTGAAGACGATGCAGACGATCATCAAAGAAATTCAGGTAGAGAATGTTCTGACGGGGAACACCTGAGTCCAAAAGCCGTTGCATCAGTTGAAACATGAAGGTTGATTTGCCGCAGCGGCGAACCCCAATGCATACGGTTGCCTTTTCCGGCACCGAGGATACCGCCGTCCGTCTGGGCACACCCGTCGGCAGGGTCATTTCCTGGAAATCCAGGATTATTTCCTTGAGGTGGTCAATCATACCAACTCCTCTGGTAATTTTTCTTTCCGATCAGCATATAAACTGGAAATAATTATTACCAGTTATTCTTATAAGTGGCAAGAAAATTTTCTGGTTTTGGATTATTTTTAACCCCAGCAGGGGCATCATGAAAGGGAACCGTTAAAAATTTTCATCCAGGTTGAAAAACTCAACCGCGTTTTTGGTTGTGATCCTTTCAAGGACTTTATCTGAAAGCTTATCCGCGGCCAGGACTTTCAGCTCCCGGTCCCATTCATAAGGGATGTTGGGAAAGTCGGATCCGTACATGATCCGGTCCGGCCTGTAACGGTCAAGGCAAATTTTCTTTTTGACGGGAAAGTAGCCGCCAATGGCCATGGTGGTGTCCAGCCACAAAGTATCGTATGTCTCAATGAGCCGCTGGTATGCGGACAGTTCATCCAATCCCAGATGGGGAACACAGATTTTCAGGCCCGGGAAATTCTTTAAAATCTGTTCCACTTTTCCAGCACTGCAAATTATATAGGGATCGCATCGGTAGGCGGTACTCTTGGGTTCCCGGCCGGCATGAATCACCAGGGGCTTGTTGTTGGCCCTGCAGCAGTCATACAAAATGTCCATGGCGTCGCTGTTCATGTCAAAACACTGGACATGGGCATGAAGTTTAAGCCCGCCAAGCCCGTCATCAAAGGCCTCCTGTAAAATCCTGCCCGCCTTATCCTCGCCCGGATAGACCGTGGCCATACCGGTGACACGGCCTGGAAATTGTCGGCAGCGGACCGCCATATAGGTGTTCAATTGTCGTGAAATTCCAGGCTTGTGCGCATATTGAAGGGCGATAATGTGATGGATACCCCGGGAGAGTAAAAATTCAAATATTTGGGTGGTTCTCATCCGGTACCGGATCTGCCACGCATGGTCATCAAACCATTTCCAGATGGAGGCCAGAATCTCTTTGGGGAAGATGTGCACATGGGCATCGATAATGAGGGGAAGCCCTGAAGGAACCTCGCTGCCTTCCGGATCATCAAAATACGGCATGTTCGGTCTGAGCATTTTGCCTTCCGTATCTGCTGTTCATTTTGACTGGATTTTTAATTTTTACCAATCCGCTAGATTAGCACACAACCCAAACCCTCATAAAGCATTATCTGATTCAGTCCCCAAATCAGCCACATGAATATTCCGGCATAATATTTGAGTATCTTTGGGAATTTACCAAGGCAATTTGGCCTTGTTCCTTTGCGCGGGTTTTTGGGAAGGGCAGCCTGCTGTTTTCAAGTGTCAGGCCTGAAACCATAAAAGCAGGTGCCATAAAATAATGGCACTGCCCTTATCCGGCACGGTATTCTAAACGTTTTTCCAGGTTGCCGGCTGGTCCGTCCCATGGTGTGCAGATGTTAAAAAGTGCTAAATTTCAATTGGTTATCTTTGCGTCAAAAGAAAATGCCCTTGGATCTCCCTGTGTTGGCATGGTTATGGCAATTCCTCAAGGCCAGGAAATTTGAATATTGATATGTCCCGGCCAATGGCTCCGGGTAAAGACCTATTCCGCAAGGGAGAATAAATATGACCAAAGAAACGGTATTTAGCGTCTGCGGCATGTGTACGGTGCGCTGCCCCATAAAGGTGGAAGTTGAAAACGGCCAGGCCGGAATGATCACCGGAAACCCTCATGTACCGGCCATGAAGGGGGCGGTCTGCCCCCGGGGTGCCGCAGGAAAGGCCCTGCTCCTTGACAAGGAACGCCCCGGGACCCCGCTGATCCGTACCGGAGAAAGGGGTGAGGGCAAATGGCGCAAGGCCACCTGGGACGAGGCCCTGGATTATGTGGCTGAAAAACTCAACGGGATCAAGGCAGAATACGGGGCCAGGGCCATTTCATTCTCCGACCGGGGCGGCCCGTTCCGGGATATGCACCGGGCGTTTCTCAAAGGGCTTGGCACCCCCAACTACCACAACCATGATTCCTCCTGTGCCCGGAACGTGCAGCACGCGGCCTTGTCCCTGACAGGCATGGGCCGCAAGGCCGTGTCCTATGATTTTAAGAACGCCAGGCATGTGGTCCTTCAGTTCAGAAATATTTTTGAGGCCATCAATGTTCAGGAGGTCAACAACCTCATGGACGGCCTGGAAAAAGGATGCAAGCTGACGGTGATCGATATCCGGGCAAACGTTTCTGCGGCCAAGGCCAGCCGGTTTATGATGATCCGCCCGGGAACCGATTATGCCTTTAACCTGGCCGTGATTCATGAACTCATTAATAAAAACCTTTATGACAAAGCCTTTGCTGACCGGTGGATTGACGGATTCAAAGAACTGGAACAGTTCGTGGCGCCCTATACCCCTGAATGGGCCCAGGAACAGACCGGAATCAGTGCCGCACAGCTTCGCCGCTTTGTGGCGGACCTTTCCAAAGCCGCCCCTTCCGTGATCTGGCATCCGGGCTGGATGGCGGCAAGGTATAAGGATTCTTTTTATATCTGCCGGTCCATTTATATCATCAACGCCCTGCTCGGGGCTTACGGGGCCAAAGGCGGCTTGCCCTTTGTTCTGAAACCCGGGGATGTAGGGGCCAAAGGCCTTAAATCCTTTATGGATCTTTATCCCAAACCCGAAGAAAAACGGGCCGACGGGGTGGGCTGGAAATACACCCATTTTGAACAGGGGCCCGGCCTTGCCCACCTGCTGTTCAAGGCCATTGAAGAGCAGGAACCCTATCCGGTCAAAGCCTATATCGCCTACCGCCATGACCCGCTCATGGGATACCCGGACCCCGGCCGGCTCCGGAAGATGTGGGATAAGCTGGACCTGCTGGTTTCGGTGACCTTTTCCTGGTCAGATACGGCCTGGCATTCCGATGTGGTCCTGCCGCTGTCCACATATCTGGAGCGCGAAAGCATCATTGCCACGAAAAATGCCCTCAAGCCCCAGTTTTTTGTCAGGAAAAGGGCGGTTGAGCCCCGGTATGACAGCCGGGCGGACTGGGAAATTATCTCAGGGCTTGCCCGGCGCATGAACCTGCCGGACCTGGTGTTTGACCGGGTAGAGGATATCTGGAAATTTCAACTTGAGGACACGGGTCTTTCCATAGATGATTTTGACGCCAAAGGCCAGGTCTCTTTATCCGATAAGGCCATATACAAGGACTTCCAGGAATATGCCTTTAAAACAGAGTCCGGAAAAATTCAGATCATTTCAAAAAATCTGGAGGAAAACGGCCAGCCCTCCTTAAAACCCTATGAGCCGCCATCCGCCGGCAAAGAAGGGGAGTACCGGATCACCTTTGGCCGGTGTGCCCTGCACACCCAGGGCCATACCGTCAACAACCCACTGCTCAACGAGCAGATGTCGGAAAACACGCTCTGGATCAATACAAAAGAGGCGGAAAAGCTGGGGATTTCAGACCGGGATGTGGTGACTGTAAGCCAGAACGGCTATACCGAAACCATCCGGGCCCAGGTCACCGACCATATTCACCCGGAGGCGGTGTTTGTCATCCACGGCTTTGGCCACCGTCTTAAAGCAGAGAGCCGGGCTTTCGGCAAAGGGCTTGCTGACAACAAGTTCATGGCCGGCGGCATGGATATCTGGGACAAGGCCGGCGGGGCCATTGCCTATCAGGAACATTTTGTAAAAGTATCCAAAGGATAATACACGGTTCTGCTGTGATGATTTTTGTGGGCTTACGTGGACAGGGTGGACTTTGTGGACAAACCGGCAGGCCGTGGGGGGCTGTCGGACTGTCCACCCCGTCTGCTCCGTCCACTTAAGTCCACAAAGCCTGATCTCCATGTGGACAGCGCCCTGCAGTAAAAAAAATGCAGCGCAAGTTTTTTATTGCACTGTCCCCGCGTTGGTTCCCCGGCAACCGCCCTGCACCAAAAAACAATTTGGCAGAATTTATTAATGATTTCAAAAATATAAAACAAAAAAGCCCCCATGCTAACCCCATGGCATGGTTATGGCAAATCCCAAAATTTAAGTTTAACCCGACACCGGAGGATATATGAGTCACTATTACCTGTTTCAGGATACCAGAAAATGCATTGGCTGCCACAGCTGTGAGGTGGCGTGCAAGGCCAATAAAAACCTGCCGGCAGGCCCCAAGCCCTGCCAGATCATCCAGGTGGGTCCCAAGACCATCGCTGAAGTCCCGAAAATATCCTTTATTTTTATGCCCTGTTTCCATTGTGAAAATCCCTGGTGTGTCTCTGCCTGTCCCACAGGGGCCATGCAGCAGCGAAGCCATGACGGCATTGTATTTGTGGACCAGGACTTATGCGTGGGATGCAAGACCTGTATTTCCGCCTGTCCCTGGGGGGCGCCCCAGTGGAACCCGGAAATCGGAAAGGTTGAAAAATGCGATTACTGCAAGGACCGGATTGACCAGGGCCTTTCCCCTGCCTGTGTCACCGGCTGCACCACCAGCTGCCTTAAGTTCGGGCAGGTTGAAGACATGACACAGATCAGGAGAGAGCGCCACGCTCAATCCGTAACATCCTTTGAGGACACCAGCTTTTAAGGAGTGACCATGGAAACCACCTGTCCGGTCAGCCAGACCATTGCGTTTTTGACCCGCCAGATCGGCCCCCAGGGGCTTCCTGACCCCAAAGGGCAGCGGATCAGCGAACAGATTCTGGTGCTGGCTGAAGAGATTGCCGACGGGACTGCCGGTGAAGCCCATTTGGCGGCTATTGAGTCCCTGGCCAAAGAATACCGGTATGACGGCAGCCCGGTCCAGACCCGGGAGGCAGGCCGGGTGGTTGAAGAATTTTTAACAGACCACCGGGAAGTCTTTGAAAACCATATTTTAACCCGGAACTGCCCGTCCCACGACTGCGGGAAACTGGCCCCCTCTCCATGCCAGATGGCCTGCCCGGCCGGCATTGACATCCCCACCTACCTGGCCCTTATTGCCCGGGGCGAAGATGCCAGGGCCATTGAGGTGATCCGGCGGGACAACCCGCTGCCCTGGGTCTGCGGCCTGATCTGCACCAGGCCCTGTGAAATGATGTGCGTCAGGGCAAGGATCGATACGCCCATCTCCATTAAGTTTCTCAAAGCCTTTGCCGCTGAACGGGCCATGTCCGACCGAACCTATACCAACCCCGCGCCCAAGCCGGCTAACGGAAAAAAGGTCTGCGTGGTGGGGGCCGGGCCCGGCGGTTTGTCCTGTGCCTATTATCTGGCCCTGATGGGGTATACGGTTAAAATTATTGAGGCCCTGCCCGTGCCCGGGGGCATGCTCATGGTGGGCATCCCCCGATACCGGCTGCCCCGGGAGGTGATTGACCGGGAAGTGGCCATGATTGAGGCCTTAGGCGTTGAGATTTTATACAACACCCGGTTTGGACAAGACATCACCAAGCCAGAACTGGATAAACAGGGATACGGGGCCTACTTCATCGCTATTGGTGCCCACAAGGCATGGGATCTTGATATTGAAGGGGAAAAAGAGTTCCCCAAAGTCATTGAGGCGGTTCGGTTTTTAAGGGACGTGGCTTTGGGCGAACGCCACTGCCCCGGGAATCATGTGGTGGTGATCGGCGGCGGCAACGTGGCCATTGACGCGGCCCGGACCAGCCTGCGATTAGGGGCCGAGCGGGTCACCATTGCCTATCGCCGGACCCGGGATCAGATGCCCGCGGACGTGGAAGAGGTGGAACAGGCCGAGGAAGAGGGGATTGAATTTTCCTTTCTGACCATTCCCACAAAGGTTTCGGGAAGTCAGGGCCGCATCCACGCCCTGACCTGTATCAAGGCTGAACTCAAAAAGAAAAAGGGGTCTGACCGGCTGGCCCCTGTGCCCATTGAAGGGCAGGAATTTGACATACAGGCCGACGCGGTCATCAGCGCCATTGGCCAGTATGTGGACGATTCGGGCATGGACGCTTTTGAGCAGATGAAATGGAGCCGCAGGGGAACCATTGATGTCAATCACGCCAGCATGGAAACGGCCCAGCCAGGGGTTTTTGCCGCCGGAGACGCGGTATCAGGGCCGGCCACCGTGATCGAGGCCATTGGCGGGGGGAAACGGGCCGCAGATGCCATAGACCGGTACCTTCGCGGCATTCCCCAGCCCCGGGCACCGAGAACCCCGGTCCGGCACAATACCGAACCGGTCATTGAAATGAGCGCCGGCCAGAAAATGACGGCCAAACCGCCCCAAATGCCCATGCTCAACCTGTACCGGCGGCGGACCACCTTCCAGCAGGTGGAGCTCGGCTTTGAAGAAGAAGATGTCAGAAGGGAAGCTGCCCGCTGCCTGCGCTGCGATATCTGCCGGCGGTGCGGCAAATGTGTGGATATCTGCCGGGATAAAATGGGGCTCAATGCCCTGAAACTGGGTTACCTTGATTTTGACGAAACATCCCCCACGGATTTTCGGGTAACCGCTGAAAACTGTATTACCTGCGGGGCCTGTGCGGCCAATTGTGAAAATAATGCATTGAAAATTGACGAAAAAGACGACCAGCGAAGGCTGCTGCTGTGCGGCACCGTGCTGAACAGCCAGGCCATCCAGTACTGTGAAGGCTGCGGGGCCAAACTCGGCTCTGTGGAATACACCCGCTTTATCACCAGGAAAACCAGGAACATTTCACCGGCCACGGACAAACGGCTGTTATGCAATGACTGCCTGCGCCGCAGCAATGCGGCGGCCGGGGTCACCAACGGCGCCCTGCCCATGGCCTGAAAAAAAGGAGGATAACATGACATTCCAGCGGGGAGATAAAATAGAGGTATTCAGGCCGTCGGAAGACGAGGCCTGGGAGGATTATATGAACGATTTTTTAGGCTGCCACGGGTTTATTGTGGATCCGGACACCTCGGTTAATGACCCGGATGCCCTGGTGGAGGTCAGCCTTGAAGGCAAAGGCACCCACCGGCTTCCCCAGGACTGCTTAAGACAGATCACCTCCGGCACCGGCTGTTAAGGAACCATCCCATGATTGAGATCACCATTGACGGAAAAAAAATTGCAGCCCAGCCCGGAGATACGGTCCTTCGCACGGCCTTAGCCCATAAAATTCCCATTCCCCACCTGTGCTTCCACCCGGCCTTGAAGCCTTCGGGCGGATGCCATGTCTGCGGGGTGGAGGTTGACGCCGGCCCGGATAAACAGGTGGTAACGCTCTCGTGCCTTCTCAAAGTCAAAGAGGGGCTCAAGATTAAGACCGACTCTGAGCTTGTGGCGGCCCACAGGAAAAAGGCCTTTGACAAGCTGTTGTCTATGGCCCCGGATTCAGTACGGATCCGTGAACTGGCCCAAAAGTTCAACGTCCCGGTAGCCCCCCGGCCCGACGGGTGTATCCACTGCCGGCTCTGCGTGAGGGTCTGCAATGAAATTGTAAAGGTGGGGGCCATCAAAATGGTCAAGACCGATACCGGCAGCCGGGTAGGGCCGGGTGAGGGTACCTGTATCGGCTGCGGCACCTGTGCCAATCTGTGCCCCACCCGGTTGATCCGGGTCCGGGACCAGGACAATGTCAGGACCATCACCATCGGTGATGAGGTCTTAAGCCGCCTGCCCCTTGAGATGTGCGAGGCCTGCGGCAGAAGTTACGCCACCCTGCCGTTTCTGGCCCATATGGATGAAACGTCAAAAGACCATCCCCACACCCGGGAGACCCACCATTTTTGTCCGTCTTGCGCCAAGTTAATGTCAACCAGAACAAGGACAGAAGATGAACACCTTAAAAAATAAATTTAGGAGGAGAAGTATGAAAACAAAGTTCAAGTGGTTTATTGCAGTTCTGATTATCCTATCCGTTATTCTGCCCCTTATGGCCGCAGCACCGGTTATGGCGGATAAGCTGTCCGATGCCATTGCCGCCGTTCCCCAGGGCACAGGACCCGGGCAGATTGACCCGGCAGCGCCCAAGGGGGTTTACGGCATCCCCGGTGCCCCATCCCCCGGCCTTTTGTTTTGTTTCTTATGGGCGGTCTGGGTAGGCTGGATTTTTTCAACCGTGGGGGCGTTTGGCGGCATCATGGCCGGTGTGGGCCACATTTCCATTTACGGGATGGGGGCCTATGCCAAAACCTTTAAAGACACCTCGCCAACTTTAAATAAGCTGATCACGGACAGCATCCGGGTTTCCAATCAGTGGCTGGTGGGACTCTCCGCCCTGGTTTCCACCGTTAACTACGGCCGGCAGAAACGGCTGGTGACTTCTCTGGGGGTTTTCCTGGGGGCCGGCGCCTTGTTTGCCACCCTGCTGGTGGTTTTCACCACGGCCGGAAAGGTTAAATTTTCCCAGTATCAGGGCTGGTTCGGCCTTTGTGTGTTCCTGATTTTTGCCTTCATGGTCTATGAGATGTCCCCCAAGGGCCAGGCGTCTAAAAAAGCGGCCAAAGCGGCGGCCAAGGCCTTTGAAGATACGGTCAAAAATAAGGGCGATATCGGGGGCCAGGGGGTGAAAACCTCAAAATGGAGCCTCTCCAGAACCGAAATTTCCTTTTTCGGACAGCAGTTTTCCTTTAGTCCCATCTGGGCCTTTATCGGCGGGTTCTGCATCTCGGCCCTGGCATCCTTTATCGGGGTTGGCGGCGGGTTTCTCTACGTGCCGTTTTTGACCTCCGTGGTGGGGCTGCCCATGTTTGTTGTGGCCGGCACATCTGCCGTTGCCGTTCTCATCGGCATGGTGTTTTCCATATTCAATTTCATGGTCCTTAAAGGGGTCATGGTTTACTGGCCCATGATCGGCATTGAACTTTTGGGTGTATTTGTCGGATCCATGATTGGTCCTAGAACCGGCAAGTATATCCCTGAAAAGGTATTGAAATGGATTTTCCTGGTATTGGCCTTCTATATCGGCATCCGCTATACCTTAAGAGGGTTTTTCGGCATCGCCATGCTTTAAGAGTGTTTGGGCGGCTCGTCAGAGGAGCTTCTGCTCACAAAGTCACCCATCTGCTGCGTTGCGGAAAAATTTGCATCTGGGCAACTTTTCACCCAAACACGGGTTCTCGCTGAGACACCAAATACATTTGTCCGGCAGGCTGTTGAAACAGCCTGCCGGCAGCAAAAGGAGTTTACCCGTGGTAACCCAATTCAATCAGTTTTACTTTGCCATTGACGGCTGGATCATCTTTTTCTACCGGGTAACGGGAATCGGCATTGTGGATTATTATATCGGCACCTTCTGCCTTTCCATGATCGCTGTCCTCCTGGGAGAAGTCACCATTTCCCTGGCCCTTAAAGCCAACACCCCATACCTGAACGGGTTAAGCCGCAGGATGAAAGAAAAGGAGAGCCTTTCCATAAAGGCCTATGAAACCGGAAACATGGCCGGGTACAAAGCGTTGAACAAAGAGGCCACCGATGCCTGGGGACGCAAGTTTTTTGCCATGCTGGCCCATTCGGCCGCCATTTTATGGCCTGTCCCCTTTGCCTTGGGCTGGATGCAGACCCGGTTTGCGGACATTGATTTTTTAATTGCCTTTCCCTTTTCCCTGGTCACGGACTCGGTGGGGTATGCCTTTTCCTTTTTTCCCATTTATGTGCTGGCAAGGATTGTGTTTGGGAAACTAAGGCCCCATCTGCCTTATTTTTCGGCTGTTCACCGGCGCCTGGCGGCGGTATCTGCCTGAAGGGCAAAGGGGGGACGCCCTTAATTTATGTCTTTGGGCAAGGTTTCTGATGGTTAAAATTGATTTTAATGAATTTTGTGATTTTAAGTTAAAAAGTTAAGGGCATCCCCACATCCGTCCCGGGCTTGAGCGGCAGGGTAGGAGCGGTCCATGCCCGCGAACCGATCGCGGGCATGGACCGCTCCTACCCTTGTATCCACCGAAATGAGTGGGATAAATGGGTGACCCCATTTGTCCGGTTAAGATTTTCCATTGAAACCCGAAACACAGGTTTCTATAATAAGGCATGGGAAATTTTCATTAACACCCAAAACCGCCCATGAAAGCTATGAAGGTCTTGGAACCGGCAGCCCTAACACCCTTCGGTCTAAACCCCTTCAGCCTTTCATAGAAAGGTGACCAGGCGATGAGATATCTTAATTACAGCATATTACCGGTTTTGGCCGCCCTTGTTTTGTTATTGCCGCACAGTGCCGCTGCCCTTCAGCTTCACGCCAGTTCCGAAGGGATCATTACCCACCAGATCGGGCATATCTTTTTTTTGTTTTCAATGGTTGTTCTCATGTTCATTATCAGCGGGAAAGGGCTGGATATTCAAAAAGGGTGGCGGCTGATTCAGCTGTCCGCCTTTTTTTTCATTCTCTGGAATGCCTGCGCCATCTGCGCCCATTTTCTTGACAACCAGATTTATGCCGTGAGTATCGAGCGTATGTCCCATGGGCTTGCCAGAATACAGGTCCAGAACAATTCCGGCCTTCTGGGCTGGGTGTATTACGGGCTCAAGCTGGACCATCTGCTGTGCGTGCCCGCCATGTTTTTTCTGTACAAGGGACTTGGCTGCCTGGTGGACGAACAGACCTCCAAGGGCGGGCAGATCTCATGATCGCTCCGAACCTGCCCATTGTGGTCATTGATGTTGCCGGCTCTTTTGCTATGGTGGTGCTGGCCCTTCTTTGCTGCCGCAGGGCCGGGATATTGAGGGAAACCGACCCGGATAATGCCCTGTTCCTTTATCTGGTCTGGATTTCCATCGGGTTTATGATTTTTGCGGTGTCGCGCTCTTTTGGCCATATGCTAAGGCAGCTGCTGATTTTCACAGACCATGCCGAGATCTGGCATGCCATCGGCCCTTACTCGGGAAGCGTCAATACGGTTTCGTTTATGCTGGTGGGCCTGATCACCCTGTTTTTCAACCAGAGCTGGAAAATCAACGAAAAGATCCTGTCCTCCAGAAAAAAGCTTGAGGCCGCCCATGGTCAGCTGCTGGGCTTAAACCAGACCCTGGAACTCAAGGTGGTGGAGCGCACGGAAATGCTGACCAGCTCGGAACATAAGGCCCGGCGTATTTTTGAACACTCCCTGGACACCATTTTGGTGACCAGTGCCCGGTTTAAGGTTCAGGAGATCAACAACGCGGGCATTGCCCTTTTCGGGTATAAAAAAGAAGATATGCTGGAGCGGGAAATGGGACTGATGGATTTTATTGCCCATCCCTCTGACCGGGAACAGATCCTTCACCAGCTGAACACCAATGAATACGTGGTCAACGAAGAAGTCGATATTGTCAGGGGCGACCAGGCAAAGGTCCGGGTCCTGATCACCGGCGGGGTGGATTACGGGGCCTTTGGCTGTGCCAAAACCTTTCATTTCATTATCAAGGACATCAATGAAAAAAAACAGATGGAGCAGCAGATCGCCCAGGCCGACAAACTGGCCGCCTTAGGAGAGCTTTCCGCCGGCGTGGCCCACGAGATCAACAACCCTTTGGGGATTATCCTTGGCTATACCCAGCTGATGCTCAAAAAAGAGTCTGAATTTACAGAAGACCTTAAAATTATTGAAAAGCATGTGAAAAACTGCAAGGAAGTGGTCAGCGACCTGCTCTCTTTTTCCCGGAAAGGCTCAAGGGAAATGGGCAGCGTGGACATCCGTGCCATGCTCAATGAGCTGGTCAAATTTTTAAGCAACCATGTGGATTTTAGAAAGGTTAAGATTCGCCTTTCCCTGTGGGAGGATGACAAACTGGCCGTCACCGGTAATCAACGGGAACTGACCCAGGTCATTTTAAACCTGATGATCAATGCCTGCCATGCCCTGGGCGATACCCCTGATGCCGTCATTGAGGTGAGTACCCAGAAAAAGGAAGATGATGTGGTCATAACGGTTAAGGACAACGGCACCGGTATAAAGCCGGCCCATCTGTCCCGGATTTTTGATCCGTTTTTTACCACCAAACCCGTGGGCCAGGGCACGGGACTAGGCCTTTCGGTGGGATACGGGATTATCCGCCGGCACCGGGGGGACATCTCGGCCCGAAACCGTCAAAGCGGGGGGGCGGTGTTTACTGTCCGACTGCCTTTGGAAACTTTGACTTAAAGGAGGTGCCCATGACATCCCGGATTCTGGTGGTGGATGATGAAAAGGACATGACCCGCCTGCTTCAACGGACCCTGGAACCGGAGCTGGACTGCAAGGTGGCCATGGCCTTTTCCGGCGAAATGGCCTTGAATGTGATCGAGCAGTCAGATCCGGCTTTTGACCTGGTCATCAGCGATATCCGCATGCCTGAAATGGACGGATTTGCGCTCTTAGACCGGCTAAAAGAAGTGTATCCGGACCTGACCGTGGTCATGCTCACGGCCTACGGCAATATTGAATCGGCAGTGGCGGCCATCAAAAAAGGGGCTTACGATTTTATCTCCAAACCCTTTGAACAGGATGAGATGGTTTTTAAAATCCAGAAAGCCCTGGAGCGAAGCCGGCTGATTTTAGAAAACAAACGGCTTCAAAAGGCCTGCCAGAGTGCGTCCCTGCCCTTGATCGGCCAGAGCCCGGCCATGGAAAAGGTGTTTAAGAAAATCGCCCTTGTGGCCGACTCCGACGTTACGGTGCTGATCACCGGGGAATCCGGAACCGGAAAGGATCTGACGGCCCGGTCCATTCATGCCTTAAGCGGCCGGAAGGACAAACCGTATATCCCGGTCAACTGTCCCACCATCCCCGAGCATATTCTGGAAAGTGAATTATTCGGGTATAAAAAAGGGGCGTTCACCAATGCCTACCGGGACAAGACCGGGCTGTTCCAGGAGGCCAACCATGGCACCATTTTCTTAGATGAAATCGG
The DNA here is from genome assembly GCA_963663165.1 of uncultured Desulfospira sp. Taxonomy (GTDB): domain Bacteria; phylum Desulfobacterota; class Desulfobacteria; order Desulfobacterales; family Desulfobacteraceae; genus Desulfospira. Next base: position 4,850,790 of record OY760175.1, read on the forward strand.
GGATGTAGGGCCCACCATCCAGACCAAGCTGCTCCGGGTGATCCAGGAAAAAGAGGTCAAGCCCTTAGGCGATACAAGGGTGGACCATGTGGATGTCCGGATCATTGCCTCAACCAATCAGGACCTGCAGCAGAAAATCGTCGACAAGGAGTTCCGGGAAGATTTCTTCTACCGGCTTTCGGTGATCACCATTGAACTGCCCCCGTTAAGGGAACGGGTCACGGACATCCCTTTGCTTTGCAATCATCTGCTGGCCAAGCATTGCGAAAAGATGAACAAGGCGCCCAAGCACTTGTCTGAAAACGTCATGGACCTGTTAATGAAGCAGCCCTGGCAGGGCAATGTCCGGGAACTTGAAAACGTCCTGGTCCAGGGAATTCTCTATGCCGAGGGCGACGTCATCCGCCGGGCCAATATCCCCATCCAGACGGAAGGGGACCGGGGCGGCATGGACTTTCATATGGAAATGGGCAACCTGCCGTACAAGGCGGCCAAGGAAAAAATGCTGACCTGGTTCAACCATAACTACATCGGGGCCATGCTCTCCATGACCCAGGGGAACGTCACCCATGCGGCCAAACGGTGCGCCATGGACCGCCAGGCCCTTCAGCAGATTATGAAGCGGTATGCCATTGATCCGGATCGGTTCAGGGGAAAATAACCCATGAATTTTATGATATATTTCAGTTCATCATTAATTAGTTGTTACCGGAATTTAAGGCATTCGTGTTTTTAAACATACATTGCCAGAGGCTGTCTCTTTGGCGGGCATACCTGACGGCATCAGCCCTGCTTATTCCGATATCCTTCAGGTTGTGATCAGTCATTTCCAGAAGCTGCCGGCAATGTTTTGTCAGCATTCTCCAGCGCCTGTACCCCTGCCATACCTGTTTTATGAAATCCCGTATCTGGTAAAGAAAGTGACCCCTAAACCCGAACCACAACCTGCCTCTTTTTTTGCCGATGCCCATGGCCCCTCCATTGAATTTTTTTGATGTGTGTTTGGGTTTGTATAAAAAATTATTATTGATCAAACAAACGAATTGTTTTAATATTTGTTATCAATAATTTTTATGCAAGGAGGGCGTATGTCTGAATCAATCCCTGTAGATCTGCTGAGAACGTTTATTGCTATCGCAGATAGTGGCAGTTTCAGTCTGGCTGCCGATCAGATATCCAGAACCCAATCGGCCGTGAGTATGCAGGTCAAGCGGCTTGAGGAATTGATTGAAAAACCTCTGATTCACAGGGACAGCCGGAATTTACAATTGACCGGCGACGGCGTTACACTCCTTGACTATGCACGGCGGATTTTGAAACTGAACGAGGAGGCCTTGTCATTATTGAAACGGCCTGAACTAAAGGGATGGGTTAGTATTGGACTGCCGGATGATTATGCGGCCCGGTTTCTGCCCGAAATTCTGGCCAGTTTTTCCCGAACCCATCCAAGGGTTCAGGTAAAAGTCACCTGTGAGCCAAGCAACATGCTTTTGGAAAGGATACAAAGAAAAGCTCTGGACCTGGCCATGGTCACCTCACCTGCTCCCGAGATAGAGAATGGAACTCTGCTCAGGCAGGATCCAACGATCTGGGTGACCTCAGAACGGCATTGCCAGCATGAAATCACACCACTGCCCCTGGCCCTTTTCTCAGGTGACTGTTGGTGCCGGACCTGGGTCCTCTCTGCCTTGGAAAAAGCTGGAATTGAGTACCGGATTGCCTATACCAGCCCAAGCATCATGGGCCATCAGGCCGCTGTTACCGCCGGCCTTGCTGTTACCGCCATCAGCCAGAGCACTGTCTGGCCAGGGATACGCCAGTTAACCCCCGAAGAGGGATTTCCCTGCCTGCCCAATGCCTCTTTCCTGCTCCGCCGTAATCCGGAATCCAACAACTGCATTGTGGATTCACTGGCCGAACATATTGGCAAAGCGTTCAGCTCCTGTTCGGAATTCGGCGGGTGTTTTTCCTGATCCCGCTGATCATGATTCCAGGAACATTGTTGGGATAAATGGGGATCAAAGTTAAATCAGACGTTACATAATTAATTTTACTCCGCCCCAATCCCCCCCAACAATCCCCCCATCCGGCTTAGAAGACACTGCCAAAATTATCGGCAAACTTATGAAGATCAGCCTGATCTGCTTCTTCTCCGGCAAAAGATTGCGCAAAATGGTATAAATCTTTACCGTCCACATCATCATCTTCATCCATATCTCCATAAGGCGGTTCCCAGCACAGGGCCTTGATGCAGACATTCCCGAAACCATTGCTATGAGCGTCTGTCCAGGACTTGCCGTTACGGGAATAATAACTTTCCCCTTCATTTGACACGGCCCTGGAACTATAGTCTGCAATGGGGCGTTCTAAGGGAACCGGATAAAGTGTTTTAGTATCATTGCTCTCAAATTTTACGGCGATGCCAAAACCGTCGTTTGCCTGATATGAAACTGGGGTGTCAAGCTTTATGGTGTGCCATCCACCATATGGAAGCTCGCCTGTCTGGGCAGCTAATATTCCTGAAAATGAAGAACCGGAATGGTTATCGTATACCGTAATTTCATAGGACATTCCGGAAACGGCATAAAAGTTTACAGCATAAAGGGTGCCGTTTTTTTCAGGAACAAACCAGTTGGCACCGTATGCTTCGGGGGTCCCATATCCCATGGTTCCTGTGGTCCCTAATTCGTCATAATAATAGACTTTGTTTATTTTTGAGCTGTCATCTTCTTTGTCGTCAAAACAGGCCAATGTTTTATATCCCAGCAGGGGATCATGATAGGAAACATAAAAATAGCCGTTGTCCCCCCAGTTCTGGCCCCAGGAATTCCGGACGATAAACGCACCATTCCCGGGCGCACCCGCTACGGTTTTGGTGTCATCCCATCCGACAATTACAATGGCATGGTTGCTGTATGTCGAACTGCCCGTGTAATAATAGGTGTTTCCGTCTGAATTGTAGTAACCTTGATTCCAATATATATTAGAATAGATTCCCCCATGATCCATCACAGCCTGTTTGATATAATCAATGTCTCCGGCCCCTGACCGTACAGGGAGAAATACCACATTGTCAATGTATCTTAGGGGGGACAGGCCTGTATCTTCAGATTGATCGTCATAAGGGTCATCTGCCTCGCTGACCGGGCCGGCAAAGCGCGAAAGATATGCCGCGCTCATATCAATATTGCCCCCGGCATCAGGCCCCCGGTCAAAACCGTGATGATAGACCAGATTATCTTCTGAAAAGTCTTCCTCTTCATTTAAATGTTGTTTTATCTGGCTTTCAAGGCTTCCAAACGTTGCAAACGCCCAGCAGGTATTGCGACTCCCCTGGTTTTTTACCGGGGTTAAGAAAGCGTCATCTGTTTTTGGGTCGTTGTCCGGATCCCTCATGTCATAAACCGTGTCGGCAAGGGTGCCCTTGATTTGGAGAGATGGCTTATGAACAACCGGTGTCAGGGGAGAAGGGACAATGTAATAGCGTTGCTTTTTTTCGCTGCCGTCATTTTTTGATATCTGTTCCTGTGCTGAGGACTGCAAAAAATCCAGTAATTCCGGGTTAACCGGTGCCATGGAAATTTGTCCGTCTGAAGCATATGAAAATGTGCCGGGTGCCAATATCAGCATGACTGCGAAAATGGCCTTACATATGGAACAACCGATGTGGGGTTTCATTTTTATTCCTTTTTATGTGGTTTTGAATATCCTTTTCAGTTTTATAGCTATACTCAAATTTCCTTAAGTTTACAAGAACGAAGAATATGGCCGCGGCCCATGGAAAGGCGTCTGACCGTTAAGTATTCCTCAACTATTTGAAATAAAAGGGTATGCTGTATTTATACCTGGCAATGGGAATTGGTTTGTGAAAAATAGATTTGACAATTAAAGAATTATTAAGCTTTTATTATTTGGATAGTCTAATTTTTTAATTGACAAGTAATCATTATTGTAATATCTAAGATCTCATTGTAATACAATGGCTGCGAGTGCCCCCTGTTTCCAGTGCCGAAGGGCAGCCCTTCATGGCGATAAAAATTCGGCCGGTTTCCGGGAGGTGCTCACATCATAGATTTTTCCCTTTTATTTCAATGAACAAGGAGACAGATATGACAAAGAAAATAATTCAAGCCATCTCGGTTTTATTGGCACTGGCCGGGCTGATGGCAGGTACGGCGGCCAGTGCGTTTGCCGATTCTTCCCAGTGGGATACCACCTGGACATCCAGTTATGCCTACCTTGATGATGATGTCATGGACAACCTGTATTCGACACTTGCCGGAGAGACCGGATATACGGCGGATCAGGTTGAATCCGGTTTGGCGTCCATGCTTTATACGGCGTTTTCATCCATCACAATACTGGATATTACCAGTATATTGGGTGCACAAAAGGATACGTTGGCCGTAAAAATTGATGGGGCTGCCACGGTCTCATATACCTATGAAGACACAGTGACAGTCTCCTGGGGTGAATATTCTTTTGATTGGTATTGCTTTACCGCTGCCGACGCAGGAGATTATGAATATATCATCGTTACCGCCGTACATCAGGATGGTGAGGACGGCATGCTGCATTTTCACCTGAGATATGGCTCAACTTCGTTTAATGACCTTATTGGCAATGAAGCTTACAATTACTGGTGGCCCACATTCGTGCGCAGCAGCCTGACGGCGGAAGATGTTGCAGCAGAGTATGCCGCAGCAGAAAGCGTAGCAGAGTTTGCCGCCATGATTCCGGCGATTCTCAGCAGCCAGGGAGTAAACCCGGTTCCTGTTCCGGGAGCGATCTGGCTTTTTGGCTCCGGCCTTATTGCCCTTGCCGGGATCAGGCGCAGGGGCTGCTGAACACCTGTTAAAAAGCACAACCCGTACATTTTTCTAAAAAAAGGGGAAAAACCACAAAGCACCCTTCCTGTTAAAATCAAGAAGGGTGCTTTGTTATGCTTTAGACCGTATAGACAAAGTCTTCTTTTCTCGGTTTTGCTTCAGGAACAGTGCCGTCAATGTATCCCAAAATGCAATGGCCGATGCCCTCGTAATCCCCTTCAATGCCCCACTCTTTTAACAGGGCCTTGCCTTCGGGGCTTTCAAACTCTTCTTTGGCCCGATGAATCCAGCAGCTTCCAAGGCCAAGGTCGTGGGCAGCCAGCAGTAAATTGGCCATGACCATGCACCCGTCGTACTGGAAGGTATGCTTGGATTTGTCGGCCAGAACAATGATAACCACCGGTGCTCCGTAAAATGGATCAATATTGTTTCCCATGATTTTTGCGTTGAGCCCGGATAATTTGTCCCTGACGGCTTTGTCCTTGACCACCACCATGATGGCGGATTGCATGCCCTTGCCGTTGGGCGCAAACGTGCCGGCTTTGGTGATTTCGTTTAGCAGTTCGTCAGGAACCATTTGGGGCTGATATTTGCGGATGGATCTGCGGGATAACATTTTTTCGATGGCTGTGCTCATACTATTTTCTCCTTTCATTATTTCAAAGGGTAACAGGCTTGATGCCTGAATGAAGTTCTCTATTTGGTTCAGGCGTCTTTCTTTGCCGCCTGTTCAAGATCGCTCAGAAAGGCCAAAAGATCAAGTCCGTATTTTGCAGCGGCCGATTCAATGGGTTCAAACAGGGCATTGCAGCAGATGCACTCCCCGGCTTTTTGGTCCCATTGTTTGAACACGGCTTCAGTGGACCTGAAATTGGAAACAATATCCAGAACGGTCATGTCCGGCCGGATCAGGGCCGGGTCAGGGATTTGGGGGGCGGTCATTTTAAATGTTTCCTTCCAGTATCCGGGTCAGTGCACCCGGAATCTGCCGGATAATGTCAACCACCTGGGATGCCGGTGTCGGGGATGCGGCCACCCCTGCCACGCGGTTGACCAGGGCCGCGATCTGAGCGGATTCGGGAATAGGCCGGCCGCTTTCCACCAGGGCCGAGACCAGTCCGGTAAGGGTGTCCCCGGTGCCGCCCATGGCTTCCATGGCTTCGGCCGCCGGCTGGTCCACCTGGGTCAGGATTTCCCCCCGGCAGACCACATAATCGGTATGACCCTTAACCAAGAGATGCTTTGCCGCATTGTCATGGCTGTAGGCCCGGGCAATGAGATCGGGAACCTGGTTGTCCTGGTGGAGGATAAAGCCCCGGGTGTAAAAGGGGTGGGGCGCGGTTTCATCGGCAAGAAAGGACAGTTCCCCCACATCCGGGGTGAACAGATCATAAGAAAGGGCCTGGCCGCTCATCTTGGCCGCATACATGAACCCGGCATCGGCAATCAGGGTTGGCCGCCGGGCCATGGCGTCCATGGCAAACAATACTTTGTTGTGCCAGTCCACGTCGGGCTGAAGATAATGGAATACCAGGGTGGATAAACCGGTTTCAGGCAGCATCCGGGTCAACTCCCGGTAGAGCTCCCGGCTGCCCTTGCCCCTTCCGATATCCCCTGCCAGTATTCCCAGGGGAGGGTCAAGGCCCAACACCTGGCCGGCCCGGATGACCGCCCCGGCCAGGGCAGGGGTGCCCCGGTTTACAGGGACTTCAAGGCCGTTGATAATAAGGGTGTCATCCCCTTTCAGGGACATCTGCCCCCGGACCAGGGCAAAAGATTCATCAGGCACTGTTCCGGCTATGGCAAGCACTGGCGGATCATCTCCTCATGGGCAAGTTCAAGGGCATATCCGCAAAGGGTATGGCCGATTTTTCCCGGTCTTGGGGCGCTGTCCAGGGGCTTTCCCACCATTTCCCGGGCCAGGTACGGCACATCCGGGCAGCCGCCGCCGGATATGTTGACAATGGTCTTGGTTTGTTTGTGGATGGTCAGTTTCATGTTGGCGGCCCGGATCATCAGATAATCCCCGAAATCTTTGGTGTGGAACAGGTCAACGGGTTTCAGCAGGGGGTCAGTCACCGGGACCATTTCCAGGGGCGGAATACCGGCCTCGGTCAGTACCCTCATCAGGGACAGGTTTTCAATGAGCGGGAACTGGATGACCAGATCACACCCGCTTTGAATTCCCGGGGGCGGTCCCATCACCTTGACGGTCCACCCCCGGGATTTTAATACATTTTCCGCCTGGATCACTTCGCTGGTATTCTCAAATACGAGAATACCCAGGTCTTCGTCCAGGGGTTGCGCTTTGGGAACCTTTTTCGGTTTGAAAAAGTTGAACACCGGGATATCAGCCTTTTACAATGGTAATTCTGGTGTCAGGCCCTTCCTCCTGAACATCCTTTACCTGGCATCCTTTATTTTCAGCGGCCCGGGCAACGTTTTCCCTGGAGGCCTCATTGTCTACCAGCACCTGGATTTCATTGTCTGTCCCGGATGATATGGCATCCAGGGTCATCAATACCGGCTGGGGGCAGGACAGCCCCCTTGCATCAACTATTTTACTCATGGGTTATTTCCTTCCAACTGAAATTTTTTAACTTGGGACATCAGACTCGGCCTTTTTGCAGCCTTTTTTCTAAAGTCTAATGTCTATCATATTAAGCCGCTTTCTTCCTCATGGCAAACCCGATAAAAAGGCAGACGGCAAAGCCGACGATCACAGCGGCAATGCCGTGGGGGCCGACACCCTTGGGAGAGCTTGCCAGGCCGAAGTTATGGGCAAAGCCGGCACCGACAATCATGCCAAGGACAAATACGGCGGCATCGGAATCCCCTTCGCCTGACAGAAACAGCTGGCGGCCGGGGCATCCGCCGGCCAGGGCAAAGGCAAGCCCGGCCAGGGCCATGCCAAGGAAGTTCCACAGATGAACCGTGTGGGCCACGGGCTGGCCGGTCAATCCCGGATTAAACTGTCCTAAGATTACATTGGCCCCAAGGGCGCAGATCAGAAGGGCCACAACACCTGACAGCAGGTGGATCTGGCCGAACAGGATCAGGTCCCGCAAGGCCCCCATGGTGCAGAACCGGCTGCGCTGGGCTATAAATCCGATAAACAGCCCCACCACAAGAGAAATAATCAGCGGGGCGTGCATAAACCCGGGCCCCTTAAGGCTGTAAAAGAGAATTCCGCTTTTATCCTGGCCTTCAACCTGGGGAAAGATCAGCATCAGGACCAGAAACCCCAGCATGATGATGGGGAACAGCCATCCGGCCCCGGCATGGGTGGCCTGGGTCCGGCCCAGGTTATACCCGTTTTTCAAAAACATGATCCCGATCCAGATCCCGGCAGCCAGACCCAAAAGTCCTGTAACGGCATTGAGGTCACCACCGGCAAGACGAAGCAGGGCCCGCCAGGGGCAGCCCAGGAAAACCAGGGCGCCGATCATGGCAAATACCCCTAAAACAAACCGGACCAGGGGGGCAGAGCCGCACCGGGGCTTAAATTCTTTAAACGCATAGGCCGCCCCGAATGAGCCTAGAACAAACCCGATGATTTCCGGTCTCATATACTGGACCACCCCTGCCCGGTGAAACCCCAACGCCCCGGCAATGTCCCTTTCAAAGCAGGCCACGCAGATCCCCATGTTCCCGGGATTACCCAATTTTTGTAGTACAGCTGCAAGGATACCGATAACAGCGCCGACACAAATAATTCCCCAACGGGTGGAAAAAAAGTTTTTCGCCATAAAATTTCAACCTCCTTGATTTTGAATAAAGCTGTTGGCTGACAATCAGCAGCTTCAAATAGTTTTGTTGGGCAGGCCTAATGCAAACCCGTCCAGCCGGCCCGTGATTGTGATATAAAGTTAAAGGCGATTATTGGATATCGCCTAAAGCAAATTTCCCTCAACCTGTCTTAATGTCACGCATGTTTTTTGAAATCCAATTGATAATTAAAATATCGATCCAAAACGGCATTTAAAATTTCCATAAACTATTTTGTCCCTTGAAAACCCAGCCCCTTAAGACCATAATCAAAAAAACTCATAACCATTTTCCCCCAGGAGAAACCCAATGGAAAAAGACAAACCGCAAAATGACGCGCCTGTAAAACTGACCCATAATGTCAAGGGTGCGGGTTGAGCTTCTAAACTGCCGCCGGGGGACCTGGCAAGGGCATTGTGCGGGCTTGAAATCCCCACGAACGATAAGGTGATCATCGGCTTGAAAACCGCGGACGACGCAGGGGTTTATAAGGTTTCAGAGGATCTGGCACTGATCCAGACCGTAGATTTTTTTACCCCAATTGTGGATGATCCCTTTGAATTCGGGCAGATTGCTGCGGCCAATGCCCTGTCTGACGTGTATGCCATGGGCGGCGTCCCCAAAACCGCCATGAACCTGGTGGCGTATCCCTTAAAAAAAATGGGGGGAGCGGTTTTAAGGGAAATCCTGTCCGGGGGGATCGAAAAGCTCAAAGAGGCCCAAACCGTTCTGGTGGGCGGCCACAGCATCGAAGATGATGAACTCAAATACGGCCTGTCGGTCACGGGATTCGTCCATCCCCAAAAGATACTGGCCAATCAGGGGCTTCGGCCCGGAGACTGTTTGATTCTGACCAAGCCCCTTGGCACGGGCATTCTCAACACGGCCATCAAAGGGGGACTGGCTTCTGAACGGGCTGCCCGGACCGCCGTGGCCCTTATGGCCATGTTAAATAAAGGTGCGGCCGAAGTGATGCTGGACTTTCCGGTTTCAGCCTGCACCGACGTTACCGGATTCGGTCTTCTGGGCCATCTGGCTGAAATGGTTGACGGCACCGGCCTTGAAGTCACCGTGGACAGCAGTCTGGTCCCTGTGCTGGAGGATGTAGTAGGCTTTGCCTCCATGGGCCTGGTTCCGGCAGGCGCCCACAACAACCGGCTGTTCAGGGAGCATATGGTTGCCCTGGACCCTGCTGTCAGTCCCGTGACAAGGGATATTTTATTTGATCCCCAGACCTCAGGGGGCCTTTTGATCGGTTGTCCGGAAGACCAGATCATGGCGCTTAAAACACGGCTGGTTAACAAGGGGATTGAATATGCCACCGTCATCGGTCAGGTAGAAAAGGCGGATTTTTCTGGAATACGGGTGGTGTAGCCTGGAAACCGGAAGACCGGAAACGGAAGACCGGATCGTGCATCCTTAGGCGTTTTCATTTCGGTCTGCGGCCTCCTTTTCTCCGGGTTTTCCTTCATTTTATTACTCTCCCTTTTAATTAACCCTAAAATTTAAATTGCCTTGCCGGGGACTGAAGCCTCATTCAGACTGTTTAAGGCATAAACAGTTTGTATACGGTTGTCTTGATCCTATATGGGGGTTCCATTTTTCCCATTGGGTTTCAGGTCAATTGTGAGTTTTTTTTGTGGATTCTGGTTAATTCCTTGACAATGTGGAAGTTTTTATCATAATTTTAGCGAAATTATAGTACCTAATAAGGCAGTGTGCTATAAAAAGGAAAGAACTGGATAGAAAAAAAATAAATTTTTTTACCATGGGTGGATAGCACCTAAACACAAGTGAGCAATTTTGAGGACACCATGAAAATACTTAATCTGTTGACCATTGCCGCCATACTGGCCTGGGGTTTATCCGGCGCGGTATGTTTTGCGGACGCCACCATAACCATTGGAACCGGAGAGGAAATCGGCGTTTACTATCAGGTGGGCAAGGCCATCTCTGAGACCGTTAATTCCCTTCCTGACTCGTATATCCGCAGTCAGGTCAAAACCACTACCGGCTCAGTTTACAACATCAAATCCGTAATGGGCGGATTTGCCGACCTGGCCATCGCCCAGTCAGACCGGCAATATCAGGCCTGCAAAGGACTGGCAGAATGGAAATCCCTTGGGCCGCAAAAAAAACTGCGTTCTATTTTTTCCCTCCATTCTGAGGCCATCACCCTGGTGGCTGCTGATCAAAGCGGAATCCAGTCAATAGACGGCCTGACAGGAAAAGTGATTAACATCGGCAAATCAGGTTCCGGGCAGATTAAAAATTCCAATGAAGTCCTGCAGGCCTTCGGCATCCCGGCCAACAGCATAACCATTAAGAATTCAAACTCAAAAAGATACCAGCAAATGATGGAAGCCCATGATATTGACGCCTTTTTCTATACCATCGGGCATCCGAGCAGCTTAATTGATCAGATATCAAAGAAGTGCAAGGTTTCCATCATCCCTTTAACCGGCCCGGCCGCAGATACCCTGATCAGCCAGTACCCTTACTATGCCAAAACCCTTATTCCCAAAAAGCTGTACCCCCATATTCTGAATCAGGGCGATATTGAAACCGTTGGGGTGAAAGCGACCCTGGTGACCTCTACAGCGCTGACCGAAGCCACGGTGTATACCATTACCAAGGCCATTTTTACCAACCTGAACAAATTCAGGAAACACCATGCAGCGCTTTACCGTCTAACCCCTGAATCCATGTTAAAAGGGCTGTCGGCTCCGATTCATCCCGGGGCGTTAAAGTATTACCGTGAAGCGGGCCTTGATAACCTTGTTGACCCGAGTCTGATCGGAAACGATATTTAATCCTGTTCCTGTTCTTGTTGCGCCGACACCTGCTTGCTCCTCCTGCTTTTGCGCGCTTATTCCTGCTCCTGGGCTCACTGTTGAACCTGCGCTTACTTTTGATCCTGATTCTGCGCCTGATGCCAGTTGACCACATCCTGATAAGGGATGTTTCCCCCGAAGATGTCCAGGGCAGAACCGATGGTCAGGTCAACCCGGTTCTGCCCCAGCTTTTTTACCCTGTCAAGGTCTGAGAATTTCCCTGCGCCGCCGGCATAGGTTACCGGAATAGGGGAATGCTGGCCTAAAAGTGTTACCAGATCTTCCTGGATCCCCTGCATTTTTCCTTCAACGTCCACCCCGTGAACCAGGAATTCATCGCAGAATCCGGAAAGTTCTTTGATGGTTTCCGGTTCCAGGGCAACATCGGTAAACTTCTGCCACCGGTCCGTCACAATCCAGAAGCGCCCCTGTTTTTTCCGGCAGCTCAAATCCAGTACCAGGTGCTGTTTACCAACGTGTTGAACCAGGGTTTCAAGTTTGCCGGCATCCATCGTTCCATCTGAAAACACATAAGAGGTGACAATCACGTGAGAGGCCCCGGCTTCAAGGAACTGGTCTGCATTTTCCGGCGTGATGCCGCCGCCGGCCTGAAGCCCGCCGGGAAAGGCGTTGAGGGCTGCAAGGGCGGCTTCGGTGTTGCCCGGGCCAAGGCAGATCACATGACCGCCGGAAAGCCTGTCCTTCTGGTACAGCCTTGCAAACCAGTCTGAAGACCGTGCCGATTCATAATTGGTGGTGACGGTCTGGCCCTGGTCTGAATCCGCAAGGGTTGAGCCCACCACCTGAACCACTTTGCCGTTGCGAAGGTCAATGCAGGGTCTGAATTTCATATGTCAAGTTCCTTTATTATCTGTAATCCTTTTATGGCAAAGGAGAATACGCGAGCTTAAACAAAGGTGCAACGTTAAAGGGGAAATAATTTATCCCCTTGAAACCATGATGCACATGAATTACTTTTAACGGTACTTGCGTTGGCATGTAATCATTATAGTAACTGTTCAGCAGTGCCCCATCTTCGCTCATTCAGGCCTTCTCACATAGCAAAAGTATGCTACGAAGTCCTGACTAAACAAATATGAAGCACTGATGAACAGTTACGGACCCTGATTTTGCTTAGTTTTCAGCATTAGCTGAATAGTTACTCATTATATTAATATACTGTGGGAGTGACCATGTTTACAGAAACCGTTACCTTTCCGGCAGCCTTTGCCGCAGGCCTGCTCTCTTTTCTTTCTCCCTGTGTCCTGCCCCTGATTCCGGCATATTTTTCCTTTATCACAGGGCTTTCCCTGGAGGAACTCACGGCCGACAGAAAGGAAATCCGGCAAAAGGTCATTGCGTCCACCCTGGCATATGTGGCTGGGTTTTCATTTATTTTTATCCTGTTCGGGGCCTCGGCCTCGTTCCTGGGATCTCTGGTGTCCCAATATTCCTGGCTGGTCCGGTATGTGGGCGGCGGTGTTATTTTAATATTCGGTCTTCATCTTCTGGGCCTTATCAACATCAAGGCCTTTCAGTTTGAAAAACGGGTCCATTTAAAGCAAAAGCCCCTGCACCTGTTTGGCACCTTTGTTATCGGCATGGCGTTTGGGGCAGGGTGGAGCCCTTGTATCGGCCCTATGCTGGGAAGCATCCTCATTGTGGCCGGAAACCAGGAAACCGTTCTTAAGGGGGTCTGGCTTTTAGCGGTCTACTCGGCCGGCATGGCCCTTCCCTTTATCCTGATTTCATTTTTTATTAACTCCATGCTGGGTTTCATGAAAAAGGCCAGCCGGATGATCGGGATTATCAACAAAGTCGCCGGGAGCCTGCTCATTGTCATTGGCCTGCTTTTGATTCTTGACAAGTTCCGGCTTCTGGCCCTGGCATGAAGCGGTTGGCTAACAGCTAAAGACAACAGACATGCCCCAGAACTCCAACCGGCTTTACACCTTTATCGGCCTTGCCACCTTTGCCAAACTGCTGCTCAACATCACCAGGAGACTGGTCTACCCCTTTGCCCCTGAATTTGCCCGGGGGGCCGGGGTCGGCCTATCCGCCATTACCCCCATTATTGCCCTGAACCAGGCCACGGCTGTTCTCGGTCCCATTGGGGCTTCGGCTGCCGATAAATACGGGAATAAACCTGTCATGCTGACGGCCTTGGCTGCTTTGGCCCTGGGCACCTTGCTGGCCGGTACTTGTCCCGTTTATGCGGCCCTGGCCCTGGGGCTTTTTTTGTCAGGCCTGGCCAAAAGCCTGTTTGACCCCAGCCTCCAGTCTTTTATCGGCAGTTCGGTTCCCTATAACCGGCGGGGGCGGTTTATCGGCATCACGGAAACCTCCTGGGCCGGATCCACCCTGGTGGGAATTCCCCTTGCCGGCCTGATCATTACCCGGTTTTCCTGGCAGACCCCTTTTATCCTGGTATCGGTTTTATCCTGTATCTGTTTTTTAGGTATCCTCAGGATCATGCCAAAAGCCAAAAGAAGCGCCCCAACAAAGGCCCGGGCTTCCTTTGCAGCCAACTGGCGGCAGATCCTCAAAACCCCTGCGGTTCCCGGCACCCTTGGTTTTGCCTTTTTTGTTTCTCTGAGCAGCGATAATTTGTTTGTGGTATACGGGGCCTGGCTGGAGCAGTCCTATGACCTGTCCCTGGCTGCCATCGGCATGGGCACGGTCATGATCGGGATCGCTGAAATTCTGGGTGAAAGCCTTACAGCCCTGGCATCTGACCGGCTGGGCCTTAAAAAGTCGGTTTTCCTGGGGGGCATCTGCTGCTGCCTTGCCTATCTGCTGCTGCCGTTGCTGGACAGGGGGGTGGGACCGGTTCTGGCCGGCCTGTTCCTGGTCTTTCTTTTTTTTGAATTCACCTTTGTGACCTCCATGGGCCTGGCCACGGAACTGGTTCCGGAGCTGCGGACATCGGCATTGTCCGCCTTTTACGCCATGGCCGGCATGGGCCGGGTGGCCGGGGCATTTATTGGGGGATTTGCCTGGTCCCATTCCGGTATTTTAACCATCAGCATTGTCTCCGGTGCCGGCATCCTGGCCGGTCTGGCCTGCCTGATGGGGGCCGGCCGGCTTTCCTTTGGGGCCAAAGGGAATTAAAAGTTATAAGCTATTACATTTTTTTCATAATATAGAACATTTTTTTCATAGTTTCTTCCCAAATAAAATTTTCGAATCCGGTTCGGGCATCATGAAACACTTGAATTATGGGGTTTTTAAATATTTTAAGTGTTCGTGCCTGTAATGGAGCGCTTTTTGCAAAACATCAACTATTGAACTATAACCATAATTCCAGGGCAGTCCTTTCGGACGCTTCGGAATTGAACCAAGGGGAGAATCCCACATGAAAAAACAGGTTTCATTCATCTTTATCCTATCGGCATCTTTTTGTATGGCGGCTTTATATCCGCTGGCCCGGGGCGCTCATGCCATGACCCCGGAAGAATGCTACCAGGGGGTGTTGGCAGATTGCGGTATCAGCAATCCTTTAGATGATGAAAATGATTGCTTTGAAGCAAAGTACAATGCGTGTATAAACCTGTACTGTGAGGATGAATGTTATACTGAATATAATCAGTGTCACGCAACCTGTTTTAATGCATGCAGTGCGTCTTTTTATACAGGTCAGTGTGCCGATGAATGTGCCAATGGCTATGGCTCTACGGAATGCCAGTCTTGTGTCCAAACAGAAAGTGATGCGTGCATGGCCAATGACCCTGGCTGCTGTCTGCGGGCGGAAACTGAATGCCACGAAAATTGCCCTGCAGATGAGACATGCACCACGCAATGCGCTGCGAATATGGACCTTGACGGAGACGGTGCCAGCGACGATAGTGACCTGTGTTTCTGGGTCTATAGCAATGAACCTTACTATGATACAGACGGGGATGGTGTTGGGGATGCCTGTGACCCTGACATTGATGACGACGGCTATCCAAACGATGAGGACAACTGTCCCTTTGTGTTCAATCAACCCGGGGATAATACGGATGAAGATGGAGATGGAATATTAGACACCTGTGACCTGACAGACATCCGGATCGGCCCGGATGGCTATACCCCCCTGACACCCGTCATCACCTCCGGACCTGAACTGGCCATGCCGGAAACCGATTCACCAAGCGCCATAATTGATCCGGAAATCAAAACATATACGGCCTGGGCATTTGACATCAGCAGCGAAGATACCGAAAGGATCGTGGGGCTTTACACCCCTGAAACAGCAAATGACACCCATCAACGCGGGTTTATATGGGGAGACGGTCCAGCCACAAATGACGCAGTAAACATTGACATATCACAAACCGGTGCTGAAGACACGGTGCTGTGGGGGATTTATAACGCTTCAAATTACGTGGGCCAATACAGCCTGAACGATATCACCCAATCCATATGGATCCAGCGGAATGAGGGTACCGGCACCTATACCTACCGTTTAATCAATCCGGTTTTCCAGGATATTGCGGTTTCTTACAGCAGCGCCTGGGATTATGCCCTGGCCGGCGGGATGCCAAGCATTGTAGGCCGGTACGCAGATTCATATGGGGACAGCCACGGATATCTGTACCAGGACGGCACCTTTACCTCCATTGACGTGAAGGGTGCTGATGAAACAAACGGCTGCGGCATCAACGACCAGGGGAAAATTGTGGGGTATTACAAAGCCGATGATACGTATCACGGATTCTTGTTGGAAGGCGCTGCCTTGGAATCCATCCACGTTCCGGGCATGGTCCATACCTGGGCATACCGCATCAACAACGCCGGCGATATCTGCGGGTTTTTTCTGGGCACCGATGGAATGAACCATGGATTTGTCTATTCCGCATCAGCAAAGACCTACCGGACCCTGGATATTGAAGGGGCCAAAGACACCTTTGTCCACGGGATCAATGATGCGGGCAAGCTGGTCGGGTACTACAGGGATGCCTCCGGCACCCATTCCTTTGCCGCCGCCCCCCTCTGCCGGGGGGACCTTGACGGGGACAACCATCTGGACGCCAATGACCTTTCCGCTTTTGCCCAGGCCTTCGGGCGTTCCGGCAATACCGGCCCGGGAGATATCAATCCCTTTGACAACGATGTGGACGGTTCCGACCTGGCCGCATTTACCGCCTGCCTGGCCAACGGATGCCCCCTGTAAATCACTGTTTGAACGGCTCGATAGCGCCGTTCAAACACAGGTTTTCGGCCAGGCGCAAATTAAGCGTCCAAAGCCCATAAAATTGCAACCCTGACCCGTTTCTTCGAAGCTAAAACAATCAGAACATCCCCTTCCCGGGGTTGGTCCCCCATATTTCAGTGGACAATAAAAAGTGTAAATGTTTTTTACATCCAGTAAAAAACATTTACACTTTTTATTGGGGTTGCGGTAAACTGACCAGAAGGAGAGGGGCTATAAACATGGGGTGTTGACCGTTAGGTGAACTTGATGGGCTAATGGTGCGAATATTGCTTGTCCTCTCTTTGGGCGATTTTTTTTATGGTTAAAGGAGGGCAGTGCCATTGGGGAAAAAGGCCATTGATGCCATATTTTTTGATAAGCGGGACCACAAGCTCATTGAGATTGTAAATTCCGTTTATGATGAGCCTAAATCCCTGAAATATACCGGAAAACTGTTTTATCCGTTCTTTCATCCCCTGGGGATCAAAGAGCTGGCCGAATCCCGGGGGCTGAGAACCGCCTATTCCATTGTCAATTTGATGGAGTCCATTGAACGGGGGGAAATCACCAGCCGCCTTACAGCCCTGGCCGGACTTAAAGACGATATTGTCGACACCGTGGGCGGCCCCATGCCGAAAAATACGGCCCGGGTCCTTCTCCAGATCATGAAAGACCTGGTCCGGGCCAAGGGAAATTCTGATCTTCAGGTCCGGCTGGCCCACGATTTCAGGATGGCCGCCTTTGGCAAGCCCCGGATTATCCGGGCCCTGCTGGACCAGTACCATCTGCTGGAAATGCCTGAAGAATGGCATCAGATCACCTTTGATGACCATGTCCATGACGCCAACACCTCGGGCAGGAAAACCCCCACCCACCTGATTCTGGATGCCTGGATCAAGGGAATTCGCCGGCTCAGGGTGGTGTATTATCATTATATTGAACCCCGGTTCGCCCTTGAGTTGATTGAAGCTGCAAGGATCATGGAAATCGATTTGAGAATCGGGATCGAATTCTGGGCCCTCCACCGGGACCGGTATATTTCCTTTACCTGGGTATCGAGAAGCCTGCCCAACCTTGAGGCCTTTTTGTGTTTTTTGAGTTCTCCTTCTGTGGTGGCGTTCATGGAAGAGGGCAAAGCGGTTCAGCTATATCATAAACGGTATATTCTCTATCGCCTGGAGGAATTTAACCGGTCTGTACGGGCCAACCTTTGCCGGGATTTGAACATTTCCATGGACCCGTTGCAGGCCGAAGACTTCCTGAAATTTGTTCCTCCGGGCCAGCCCACCCTGGAATACCTGGGTGAATTTATTCATTCCAGGATACGCCCGGCCATGGAAGCCCATGTCGCAAAGCTCAATGAAGATCTGGCCACGGCCGGCCCAGAACAAAGGCAGGAGATTGAAAACGCCGTCAAAATTCTGGACAGGTTCACCATCAGGGACCTGTTGAAACAGTATTTGAATTCAGAACGGTTTTTTACAGAATTCAGAGCCTATATTAAACATTCACAAGAACTTGTTCCCGACAGGTTGAGCGTTCCTTTCGGCGAATTCCTGGACCGGCTTGTGCAGCTTCACCATGACTACCGTATCACCTTGAACCTGGACCGGATCGGGCCGGAGGATGTTCTAGAGCTTTTATATGAAAGCGACGGCCGGATTACCCGGATTGAAATTATTAACCTTAAAAAATATAACCCGGCGGAAACCGGCCATATTCTCTGTATCAATGACCTTCAGAAGGCCATCAGCCAGGGCAGTACCCTGAAGCTCAAGCGGATCATTTCAAAAATTATCGCCAATGTGGAAACCAGCCGTCCAGACGACTGGGAAGACCGGCTCAGGGTACTGACGGCCATTCTCAACGACATTGATGAATTCAAGCATATGTTTGACCTGCGCCCCATTGAACTGAGAATCGGGTCTGATTCCACCGGCAAACCCCACCACCCCTACGGCATGGGGTTTGCCGTTCTGGACACCCTGCCCGGTAATGTCAGGCGGAGATTTAAAAGGGCCAATGTGGGCCGGCTGGCGTTGCCGGTTTACATTAAAACCAGCCTGAGTACCACGGTAATTGAACCGGAATATCTGCCCCGGTTCCTGGCCTGGATTCCGGGTATCCGCCGGTTGCTGGCCGATAGGAAAAATGAATGGGTTGTGGGGCCTTATCTGTTGGACCGGCTCACCCGCAGCAATCTGGTCACCCTGGGGAAATCCGTCGCAAAATCAAGAAACGGCTTTATCTCCAGCAAAAAACCCGAAAAGAAACCGGGAAAACGACAGTTAAAATATCTGAACACCAAGCTGAAGAACACTCTGAAAATTATGATCGGGTTTATCCCGGCCCAGCTTTGTTTTATGCTGACCAAGGAGTGGTGGGTTCTGGCTTATCTGGGGGCTGTGATCTGGTTTTCCATTACCGGTGTAAGGAACGTGGTGCAGTCCATCCTTGGCGGCGGCGGCATTAAACGGGCGTCGCTGCTCAAGTGGAATGATTATGTTTCCTGGGACCGGTTGGCGGATTCTCTGCTGTTCACGGGATTTTCCGTCCCCCTTCTGGATTATTTGGTCAAAGAACTGCTGCTCAAGGAGGCCATGGGCATCACCATGGCCAATGAGCCGGTGATTCTCTATGCGGTCATGGGGCTTGCCAACGGCCTTTACCTGTCAAGCCATAATGTCCTTCGGGGGCTGCCCAAAGGTGCGGCCATCGGCAATCTTTTCAGAAGTATTCTGTCCATACCCGTGGCTGTGCTGATCAACACCGCCATTGGCACAGTCCTGGGCGGGTTTCAAGTCCCTGACATCAACGGGGTTCTCCAAAAATGGGCCGCGATAATTTCCAAGGGCGCATCAGATATTGTGGCCTGTTTTATCGAAGGCGCCGCAGACCGGTCCACTTATACCCGATTAAGACAGCAGAATATCCGTAAAAAAATTCTGGACCTGTACGATATTTATTCCAGGCTGGTCATGCGCTTTCCGGACACCGAAGAACTGATCATTCTTGAAAAATCCGACCGCCTGCTGGAAGACAAGAATTCCGAGGTCCGGGATCTGGTCACCCTGATCATGATCAACGCCCTGGACCTGTTTTATTTCTGGATGTACCTTCCCCGTGCCCAAACGGTAATGATGGACATGATTTCGGAGATGACGCCCGAGGAAAAGGTAATTTTTTTTCAATCCCAGAACATGCTGCGCCACGAACACCACATCAGCCGTCTGTTTGTGGACGGCGTCCTGGGCCGGAATTTTTCCCGGCCCCTTTCCTTTTACCTGACCTCATACCGTTATTACCTTAAAAGCATCCATAAGGCACAAGCCCTGGGGAAAAACGGCCATAACAAGGAGACCGGTGGAAAGGAAACCGGAAACCGAATGCACAAACTTTAAGAATTTCCAACGTCCGGTTCCCCTTCTCCGGTCTTCCATAGGGCAATCGCATGTAAAAAAATTATCTTTGATAATTTTTATTTACATATGGATTCAAGGTCCGCCCCTCTGTGTAGTTTGGCGAAAGCCAAACCTCGGTGCACTCTGTGGTTTAAAAATATGAAATCCCAAAGGGGTTGAATTATTCTTCTTTAACCTCCTGGTTTTATAAATTGTGGGCTTCGCCCACTTTTTAAATTCAACCACAGAGGGGCACAGAGAAACACAGAGTTTCAGTGCTGCGCACTGAAATTGCATTCGGTAAGCTTAAACAGTGGGAAAGTTACATTCGATTGCCCTGCGGCCTTCCCTTTTTTCCTTTTCTTTTTATTCAATAGTGGTATCCTGCGGGGCTATGAAAACGACGAACTTCCAACTGTCACGGGTATTGTTTATTTCCCTGTCCCATTTTGTCCATGATGTGTATACCAGCTTTCTGGCCCCGCTGCTGCCGTTGATCATTGATAAGCTGTCTTTAACCTTGAGCCAGGCCGGGTTGCTGTCCACGGTCATGCAGATTCCGGCCCTGGCCAATCCCCTGATCGGCCTGTTTGCCGACAACCGGAGCCTGGCACGGTGGCTGCTCATCCTGTCGCCGACCCTGACGGCTCTGCCCATGAGCTTCATGGGGCTTGCCCCGTCCTACGGCGTTCTTTTGATTCTGGTGTTTGTGGCCGGGATTTCGGTTTCCCTGTTCCATGTGCCGGCCCCGGTGCTGGTGGCCGGATATTCGGGCAGTAAAAAAGGCCGGGGCATGAGCTTTTTCATGACCGGCGGGGAACTTTCCAGGACCTTAGGGCCCATATTTGCCGTGGGCGCGGTCTCTTTGCTGGGCCTTGAAAATTTTCATTTTGTCCTGGTGTTTGCCCTGGCCACATCGGTGTTGCTCTGGTTTTCTTTGGAAAAGGAGACTGAAAAAATCCAGGTCAAGGCAAAAGGGTCATTAAAGGCCACTTATCGGGAAATCCGCCATGTGTTCAATCCCCTTTGCGGGATACTGGCTGCCAGGGCCTTTATGCACGCAACTATGGGAATGTTTCTGACCGTATTTGTTGAGCGGGAAACCGGCAGCCTCTGGTATGCCGGGGCGGCCCTGACCCTGTACGAGGCCTTCGGGGTGGCCGGGGTTCTGTCCGCCGGGACCCTGTCCGACCGGCTGGGCCGCAGACGGGTCCTTTTCTGGGCCCTGGTTACGGCCCCGGTGGCCATTTTGCTGTTTGTGTTCGGCGGCACCTGGGTGAAGATATTAATGCTGGCGATCATCGGGTTTACGGTGCTGTCCACAACTCCGGTGATGCTGGCCATAGTCCAGGAAAATGCCGTGGAAAATCCGTCGGCCGCCAATGGGTTGTTCATGATGGTCTCTTTTATGGTCCGGTCCGGGACCGTGGTCCTGGTGGGATGGATCGGGGATGTGGCGGGAATGGAAAATATGTTTACGGTTTGTGCCGTTATGGGCTTTTTTTCCCTCCCCTTTTTACTCAAACTCGAAAATTAGGTATAAAGGCTGAAGGTGGTTAGACTGAAGGCTGAAAGGAATTCGATAGTCGATACCTTCAGCCTAAACCCCTTTTCCCAAAGGAGAACACTATACGATGTTAAAAACCAACAAAGACAAAACCGTTGAAGTGCTGCTGCCCTGTAATCCGGGCCCCCCCAGGGTGGGGCCCGGATGGCGGGTGGACCACAAGGGCATTCCTTTTCTGTTGCCCGGAATCGGGGGAATCACCCTCAATGTCCAGGTAGGGGACCCGGCATTCGGCCTTGCCGGGGACCATATTGAACCCGGGGTCTCCTGCACGGCCAATGCGGAAAAGCCCAATGACTTTCCCAACAACTCTCTTCAGCTTCTCTCCTGTGTGGGCAATGAGGCAAAAATTGTATCCGGGGATGCCAAAGGGGAAACCGGGATTGTTCTCGGCCATCACGGGGGTTCCGAGCATGTTATGGTGGATTTTCCGGGGCCGGTAAAGGCCCGGATGACTTATGAGGATAAAATACTGATCCGGGCCAGGGGACAGGGACTTGAACTGACGGATTATCCCCATATCAAACTGTTCAACCTGTCGCCGGACC
Organism: uncultured Desulfospira sp.; assembly: GCA_963663165.1. Classification (GTDB taxonomy): domain Bacteria; phylum Desulfobacterota; class Desulfobacteria; order Desulfobacterales; family Desulfobacteraceae; genus Desulfospira. Next base: position 4,872,913 of record OY760175.1, read on the forward strand.
TGCTGTTTAAGATGAACATCACTGAACAGGGAAACAACACCTTGACGGTGGGGGTTACCACAAAAATCCCGGCACCGTGCATGGGGTCTGGGGTGGGCCGGGCCCATGTGGGGGCAGGGGACTATGATGTGATGACATCAGATCCTGAAACCGTTCAAAAATTTAACCTGGATAAAATGAGGTTCGGGGATATCGTGGCCATCATGGATCATGACAACTCCTATGGCCGGGCCTATGTGCAGGGAGCGGTCAGCATCGGCGTTGTGGTTCACTCAGACTGCCGCCTGGCCGGCCACGGCCCGGGGGTTGCCACCCTGATGACCTGTCCGGCCGGCGGGATTGAACCGGTGATAGATCCCGGGGCAAATTTAGCGGATTTGTTTAATATTGGTACGCAACTGACAAAAAAAGACTAATAGGTTACGGTTTCCGCGTATTCGACCCCATACCCATAAGGCCCGGGCGGTTGGGAAGTGCCCAGTTCATCGGACCATTTAACGTATCCGATATATTTGTCGTACTTTTCAAACCCGCCGTCGGAGGGGTCATAATTGCGGATTTTAATAAATAGCTCCTGGCCGATATCCAGTGCTTCTTCGGTTTTAAGGTACATGCCGCCGATGCTGTAATTCTGGAGTTCGGCCGCTGCCCCGCTGCTTAAGGTCTCGTTCCGGTACAATAACAAGGACGCCTGATGATTGTACCGTTCATACCGGCGCTTTTCTATGCCGCTTGCCATAACCGTCTCCTTTTAGAGGGTGTTTTGTTACATTATGTTTCGTTTAAACCGGTTATATATTATCCTTGTTTGGAATTGGATTACAACCAAAATCCTGATATAGTGTCCTTTGCGTAAACTGTTTGAGAGTTTGACCAGGGACCTGTGTTGACTTTCAATAGGCGTTGCGGGCGGTTTGGGGTGGAATAAGCCAAAGCCGCCCGGGGCTGTTATTTGATCATGAGGATGAAACGTTGAATCCGGCAAAAAAATGTATTCTGCAGAAAGGCAAAGGCAGAACAAGAAAGCTTGCCAAGCTTGAATATTTATACGAAAAAGAGTCTTTGTATTTTGCACAGATATCTGAAAGCATTAAGGAACTGGCCCTAAACGAGCTCAAAGAACTGAATGCACAGGATCTCAAACCCGTATTCCGGGGCGTCTGGTTCAAGGCGTCAAAGCCCGATTTTTACCGGATTATATATTATTCCCGGTTGATATCCCGGGTCCTGGCCCCCCTGGCCCAGTTTGACTGCCTGGACAAGGATGAACTTTACCGGCAGGCCAAAAAAATCCACTGGGAAGAGTTTTTAACCCCGAGAAAGACCTTTGCCGTATCGGCCAATGTGTCCGAATCATCCATTACCCACTCCAATTTTGCAGGGCTGCGGGTCAAGGATGCCATTGCCGACTACTTCCGGGACAGGACCAACAAACGGCCGAATGTGGATGCCCAGAACCCTTATGTGCTGATCAACGTCCACATTCATAAAGACAGGGCCACTTTGTCCGTTGATGCCTCAGGCGGGCCCCTGCACAAACGGGGCTACCGGGAGGAAACCGTGTCCGCCCCCATGCAGGAAACCGTTGCCGGGGCCATTGTCCGGCTTTCCGAGTGGGACGGCGCCATCCCCCTTTACGATCCCATGTGCGGGTCCGGAACCCTGCTTTGTGAGGCACTGATGCATGTCTGCGGGATTCCGGCCCAGGTCCTTCGCACGGACTTCGGGTTTGAGCGGCTTCCCGACTTTGACAAGGGGATGTGGGAACAGGTCAAAGCCCGGGCCCGAGACGATATAAAGGACCTTGTCCCGGGGCTGATTGCCGGCAGTGATATTTCCGAACATGCGGTCGAGGCGGCAAAGACCAATTTGATGGGGCTTCACCACGGGGGAAAAGTAAGTATTGAATTAAAAGATTTCCATGATATAAATAAACTTGAAGATGTTGTGATTATTACCAATCCACCCTATGGTATTCGGATGGGAAAAGATCAGAACATGAATGAATTTTATAAAGACCTGGGGCTGTTTTTGCGGGAAAAATGTTCTAAATGCCAGGCCTTTGTGTATTTTGGAGACCCCAAATACATTAAAAAGGTTCCCCTGTCACCCTCCTGGAAACGGCCTTTAAAAATCGGGGGCCTGGACGGAAAACTGGTTAAATATGAACTCTACTGAAGACGGGTGTTAGAATAAACGACAATGGAAAATCCTCAGACCGGCACCAGCACATACACATGCACTGATTACAGAGAAGAGATGGTCCTTTTAGGGCTTCAGCGAAGACTGACCCAAACGGACCTTTCCTTAGAAGAAAAACAAGAGATTTTAAAACAGATCACAGAGGTTGAGAAAAAAATGGGCATGGACTGATGCCAAAAACCTTAAAAGGTGTAAAATGGCGCTTTCCCACAGTTACCCACAGGCACCGTCTACCAAAATTTACCATGAGCTCATGGGGTCAAAGGTGGCGGACATCCTTCTGGTTTCCTGCCCCTATGACGCCTTTATCATGGAAGAAGAGGGCCGGCTGTCCAACCGGATCATTCATGAGTACAAGGGCCTGAACCTGTCTAAGCCGCCCCGGCTGACCTGGGCCTCCTCGGCAAGTGAAGCCTTTGACCTGCTGGAGACCCAAAAATTTAATTTCATCATTGCCATGCCCAGCCTTGACGGCGTGAACGTGTATACCTTTGCCCAGCAGGTGAAAGACCGGTATCCCAAGCTTCCCTTTTTCATGCTGCTTCACAATACCTGCGACATTGACCATTTTGTCTGCACAAGCCCCGGCACAGCTATTGCCCGGACCTATATCTGGGGCGGCAATGCCGATCTGCTGCTGGCCATTATCAAAAATTTTGAAGATGAAATGAATGTGGCCTTTGATACCCGGAAGGCCAGGGTCAGGGTCATTATCATGGTGGAGGATTCCCCCCACCATTATTCTGCTTTGTTGCCGGTTCTGTACAAGCAGATTGTGCTTCAGACCCAGTCCGTGATTGAAGAATCCATTAACGAAGAAGACCGGCTGCTCAAAATGAGGGGGCGGCCCAAAATTCTGGTGGCCCATGATTATGAGGGGGCCCTGGCCCTTTATACACGGTATCGTCCCTATGTGCTGTCTGTTTTTTCAGACATGCGGTATCCCCGCAAGGGAAAGGTGGACGAGTTTGCAGGGGTTAAGCTGCTCAAAAAGATCAAGGCGGATATCCCGGACCTGCCGGTTCTTCTGTTGAGTACCGAGGACCAGGCCAGGCAAAAGGCCTCAGAAATCCCCGCCGTCTTCATCAACAAAAATGCCAGCGACCTCAACGACCGGATCAAGAGTTTTTTTGCCGGCAGCCTGGGGTTTGGGGCCTTTGTCTTCAAGACCCCCCAGGGACAGGAGATTGCCCGGGCCAGTGATTTAAGGGCCATTGAAAAGCTGATCCCTGAAATCCCGGACGAGTCAGTTGCCCGGCATGCGAAAAACAATGACTTTTCACGCTGGCTCATGGCCCGCAGCGAAATTGACCTGGCCTTGAGTTTAAGGCCATATACCATTTACGATTTCCCTGATCCCGGCGCCTTAAAACGGTTTCTGGCCGAAAGTATCCGGGCCAGAAGAAAGGGAACCCGCCAGGGCCAGGTGATTGACTTTGATTCCGGAAAGTTTGATCCGGATACGGATTTTATGAAAATCGGGGCCGGTTCTCTAGGGGGAAAGGCCAGAGGTCTTGCCTTTATGGCCTCCCAGCTCAAACAGGACGATTCCTTGAGCCAAAAATTCCCGGATGTGGATATCAGTATTCCCCAGACCTTTGTCATCTCAACAGACGGGTTTAAATCCTTTATTGAAAAGAACGACCTGGCCGGCCTGTTAAAATCAGAAAAACAGGCCCGGGATCAGGACATGATCCGCCGTTTTGTAAAGGCGGAGTTCCCCGAACGGCTCAGGCAGCAGCTCAGGGTTTACCTTGAAAACATCCATTACCCCATTGCGGTCCGGTCGTCTTCCTTATTTGAAGATGCCCATTACCAGCCCTTTGCCGGCCTTTACAAAACCTATATGCTGCCCAATTCTCATTCCGATCTTGAGGTCCGCCTGGACCGGCTGATCATGGCCGTTAAAATGGTGTATGCCTCAACCTATCTGGCGGCCCCCCGGTCTTATGCGAAAAGCACCATGCACCGGACCGAAGACGAAGAAATGGCCGTGATCCTCCAGCAGATGACGGGCAAAGCGTACAAGAATTATTTTTATCCATCCATTTCCGGTGTGGCCCAGTCCTATAATTTTTATCCCATTGCCCACCTGAAAGCCGAAGGCGGCATCTCCCATATTGCCCTGGGGCTTGGGAAAATCGTAATGGAAGGCGGCCAGACCTTGCGGTTCTGCCCTGACTTTCCTACCTTTTTACCCCAGTTCTCCATGGTCAACGATATTCTGGAAAATTCCCAGAAATATTTTTATGCCTTGAGAACCGATAAGTTCCCTGGAAAAGATCAGCTGATTTCCGATTCTTCCGAGGATACGGCCCTGATCAAACTTGAGATCGACCAGGCCCGGGACCACCCGTCTGTTCAGGCCCTTTGCTCCACCTATTACTCCCAGGACAACCGGATCAGGGACGGGTTTTCCAATAAAGGATTTCCTGTATTGACCTTTGCCGATATTCTCAAATATAATAGTTTTCCACTGGCCCGGATTCTGTCCGAAGTCACCCGCATGGGACAAAAATGGATGGGGACCTCTGTGGAAGTTGAATTTGCCGTTAACCTTAACGGCCCGCCGGGCCGGGAAGACAGTGAGGGCAAACCGGAATTTTCCCTTCTCCAGATCAGGCCAATGGGCCGGTACCGGCAGAACCTTGGGGTAACCATTTCCCCCGAAGATATTAAAAGGGCTTTTTGCTATTCTACTTGTTCTCTTGGAAACGGGGAATACAAGGATATTTACGATATCGTCTATGTGGACCCGGACCGGTTTGATCCGGCCAAAACCATGGAGATCACCCGGGAGATCAACCAGATCAACGCCGGGTTCAGCCATGGGGGCGGCAAATACGTTCTGGTGGGGCCCGGCCGGTGGGGATCGTCTGACCGGTGGTTAGGGATTCCCGTGGTCTGGAACGATATCTCCAATGTCGGGGTAATGGTGGAAACCACCATTGAGAGTATTAAGGCTGATCCGTCCCAGGGATCACATTTTTTCCAAAACATTACCTCTTTGGGGATTAGTTATGTTACTGTATTGGATAAGGGCGACGATTTTATCAACTATGATTTTTTTAAGCAACGGGAATGCCGGGCCAAGACCCGGTATTTAAGGCATATCCGGTTTGAGGACCCCATTCGGATACTAGTGGACGGCAAAACCTCAACATCCGTGATGATGCCCTGTGCCCCGGATGAGGGCGAGGACATTATGGCGGATATTCCCGTGACCTGAAAATTGAGGCCGGCCAGAGGGCCGGTTTACCATATGTGAAATTAACCATTAATTATTGTAACTGTTCAGCAGTGCCCCATCTTCGCTCATTCAGGCCTTCTCACATAGCAACAGTATGCTACGAAGGCCTGACTAAACAAATATGAAGCACTGATGAACAGTTACGGACCCTGGTTTTGTTTAGTTTTCAGCATTAGCTGAATAGTTACTAATTATTAAGGCTTTCCGTTCCTGTAGGGAAGGCGGCAGGCCGATCGACGTCAAAGGCGGGTATGGCATGAGAATTCTAATTGTGGACGATGAGAATATTTCACGGAGAACTCTGGCGAAAAAGGTGGAAAGCCTGGGGGAATGTACCTGTGTCGACAGCTCAAAACAGGCCCTGGAACTTTTTGACAAGTCCCTGGAGGACAACGCTCATTTTGATTTGATCACCCTTGACGTATCCATGCCCCACATGGACGGCCGGGAGCTGCTCAAAGAAATCAGGAAAAAAGAGCTTAAACTTAAATTGCCGCCCCCAAAGCGGGTAAAGGTCATCATGGTCACGGCCAAGATGAACATGTCCACCATCAAAGAGTGTATTAAGCTGGGCTGCAACGGGTATCTGGCCAAACCCGTCACCCGGTACCAGCTCATGGAAAACTTAGGCAAACTCGGGTTTGAAATTCCGGAGAAGCTGATGGGGCAGGACGACAGCAGCCATGCCCAGGTGGTTGCCGAGCTCATTCAAAAATTTTATCAGGGGGGCATTTCGTTGCCCATATTCCCCAAAATCGCCCGGGAGATTCCCCCTCTTTTCAAAGACAGGGACCCTACTGTAGAAGAATTGGAAGCCGTGGTTAAAAAAGATATTTTTATCATGGCCAAGATGATATCCATTGCCAACTCTTCTCTTTACAAGGATATGCCCCCTGTGGCCACCCTGAGGGCGGGCCTGGAACGGCTGGGGATCCAAACCATCAAGACCATTATATCCAGAGTGGCTGTCAAGAATCTTTACGAGACAAAAAGTGAACCGCTCACCGCCCAGATGGAAAAAATTTGGCTGCATTCCATGGCAGCGGCGGTTATCGCCCAGGGGCTTGCCAAAGAACGGAATATGGAAAACCTGGACGAAATTTTTCTAATGGGCATGGTACACGACATCGGCAAGGTTTTATTGTACAGCTCATTTGTGGAAATGTCGCCGGACCACGCCCTTGATGATCCCGGCCTGGATACGGCGATTCACGAAATCCATACCACCTTTGGCGCGGCCCTGCTCAAAAGGCTCCGCTTCCCGGCGTCTTTTGTCCAGATGGCGGAATTCCACCACTGGGAGGCGTACTCAGAAGGGATAGAGCCTGAACTGATGATCATCAGCCTGTCCGACCATCTGGCGGACGGCCTGGGATACACCAGCATCGGGGATCCTTTTGAACTCTCGGTTGACCATATCAAGGACCTCTCTGCGGTCAAACACTTGGGGCTTGCCCCTGAAAAGGTTATGGAAATCACCCAAAACAGCAAAGAGCTCATTGAAGAGACCCGCCAGGGCTTTTAATTATGAATCAAACAGAACTGATCAAGGGATTCATTGAAAAAGCTGAACTGGTGTCTGCCCGGGTGGTCCGGGTGGACAGCCTTGATCAGGCATTTGAACAGGCTGTTGAGATCTGCCGGGAAAAGCCGCCTTTGGACCCGTTGATGGATAACGGGCCGTCTTCGGCATCAGACCTTAAAATCATGGCCGCCCCCAACCTGGATGAAGACACTTATGCCGGGCTGTCCAAGGCCGTAAGCCGCCACCCGGATATTCACCTGATCCGGGACCATCTCAGGGATTATCCCGGCGGGATTGATATGGGGCTTACCCTGATGGACGCCGGCATTGCCGAGACCGGAACCCTGGTGCTCAATTGTGATTCTGAAGAGACCCGCCTTTGCACCATGCTGTGTGAGATCCATGGGGCCGCTGTTTTTGAATCCGATATCCGGCCCACCGCCCTTTCCATGGCCGACGACTTAACGGCCAGGGTAACACCGGCCCATTCCTATACAGCGTTTATCACCGGCGCCAGCCGGACCGCCGATATTGAGCGGGTCCTGGCCATTGGTGTCCACGGTCCCCTGGAACTTTTCATTTTTCTGATAAGGGGGAATGGCGCATGACCTCATCAGAAAGCCCGGCATCCTATAAATCCCGCCTGGATCAGGCCCTGAAGAATGAGTTTTTAAGAACCGCCATGGACAAGTTCGCCGTGTCCTACCGGGCCTCCCGGGAAAACGCCTTTGCCGGCATTGACCTGGACGGCCTGATCAATGAAGTGGCGGATATAAAAGCTAAGGCCATCCGGAATATGGACGCCCTTTTAGAAGAATTTACCCGGAAAGCAATGGCGGCCGGGGCTAATGTCCATGTGGCCCAAACGGCTGAAGACGCCAACCGGATCATTGCTGATATTGCCCAGGACACCGGCTCTCTTCGGATCATCAAATCAAAGTCCATGACCGCCGAGGAGATCCACTTAAACCAATGGCTGGAAAACTCAGGGATAGAGGTCACAGAAACCGATTTGGGGGAATGGATTGTCCAGCTGAGAAAAGAGGGTCCTTCCCACATGGTCATGCCGGCCATTCACCTGTCCCGGCACCAGGTGGCCAACCTGTTTTCCCAGGTCACGGGAAAGGAACAGGACCCGGAAATTGAGCGGCTGGTCAAGGTGGCCCGGAAAAATTTAAGGGAAAAATTTGTCCAGGCGGATTTAGGCATCACCGGGGCCAACTATGCCCTGGCCGATACCGGCACCATCGGCATCGCTACCAATGAAGGCAATGCCCGCCTGGTCTCCACCCTGCCAAAGGTCCATGTGGTGGTTTTAGGCCTTGACAAGCTGCTGCCGTCCATTAAAGAGGCCTTAACCATTAACCGGGTCCTGCCAAGGAATGCCACAGGTCAGGCCATTACCTCCTATGTGACCTGGATCACAGGGCCCAGCGAATGCAAGCCGGCCCCGGGCGGGAAACGTCAGATGCACATTGTGTTCATCGACAACGGCCGGCGGAAAATCGCACAAGATCCCGTATTTTCCCAGGTGCTCCACTGTGTCCGCTGCGGGGCCTGCGCCAATGTCTGCCCGGTTTACCGGATGGTGGGGGGGCATCAGCTCGGGTACATTTATATTGGTGCCATCGGCCTGATCACCACCTATTTTTTCCACGGCAGGGAACATGCCCGGAACCTGGTCCAGAACTGCACCAACTGCGGGGCCTGCAAAACAGTCTGTTCGGCCGGCATTGATCTTCCCTGGCTGATCAAGGAGGTTCATGCCCGGATTCAGGATGAAGAGGGGCACCCCTTAAAGAGCCTTCTGCTGGCCAAGGTCTTGAAAAACCGTAAACTGTTCCATGCCCTGCTGCGGAGCGCGAGCCTGGCCCAAAAGCCTTTTACCGGCAACACCCCATACCTTCGCCATCTGCCCATGGTTTTTTCAAAAGAGCATAATTTCAGGGTGCTGCCGGCCATTGCCAAAACCCCTTTCCGGGACCGGTTTGTGAAATTGAATGCCCCGGTCACCTCCCCGGCGGTTAAAATTGCCCTGTTTTCAGGCTGTGTCCAGGATTTTGTCTACCCCGAGCATCTTGAAGCGGCCATGCGGGGCTTTTCCCAGAATAACGTGGCGGTCCGCTTTCCCATGGGTCAGACCTGCTGCGGTCTTCCGGCGGTAAGCATGGGGGAAATGGACGCGGCCCGGGATGCCGGTCTTCAAAATATAGACGCCTTTGAAGATGCGGGCGTGGATTATATTGTGACCCTGTGCGCGTCCTGCGCCTCCCATCTTAAACACGGCATGCCCCATCTGGTGAAGGATGGTGATGCCCAAAGGGCCCGGGAATTCAGTGAAAAGGTCCTGTCTTACAGCCAGTTCATGGACAGGATTTTTAAAAAAGAGGGGCGCCCAGGCCCGGGAAAGAAAACCGCCTTTCATTCCCCCTGCCACCTTTGCCGGGGCATGGGGGTGAAACAAGCGCCCCGGACCCTGATTGAAAATTCCGGGAACACCTATGTTCCCACGGCAGAAGAGGAAACCTGCTGCGGTTTCGGAGGCAGCTTTACCGCCAATTTTCCGGCCGTGTCCAGTGAAATCCTGAACAAAAAACTTGAGGATGTTGAGACCTCCGGGGCTAAACTGCTGGTCACCGAGTGTCCCGGCTGCGTGATGCAGCTTCAAGGCGGGGCCATGAAGCAGAACCGCAACTTCAAAGTGATGCACATCGCCGAACTGCTATACCCGGAATAACGGGCTTCGGCTTCTAAAAAATAAGACCAGCGTAACCGGATTTATAATAAACTTAATCTTCAATAAACCTGAACGGAGACCGGATGCGCGCCTCCAAGGGAACCCGGCATCCGGCAGCTATCGTTACATTTTTGGTCAATGCAAGGTTGGAGCGGGCCATGCCCGCGATCGAATCGCGGGCATGGCCCGCTCCAACCCTACCGCTCAAACCAGGGAACTTGACGGTTTCGGTCTCCCGCCGCCTTTTCTCCGGTTTCCGTTTTTTACATTTACAAATGATTTCAAAATATCATGCCGGATTATAAATTCGATTACCCTGAAAATAAGGTTCTATCCCCTTGACAAAACAATATAAAGTTGCAATGGTTTAACCATTGATATATGAAATTAAATGCAGGAGATCGGCCATGATCAATAAACTCATCAGCAACATCCTTCCCCACATGCCGGAAAAACTGGTATGGATGGTTTCAAAAAATTATATTGCGGGTAAATCCGTTCAGGATGTTTCTGCAGCATGCCTTGACCTGAACCAAAATCAGGTCATGGTCACCATTGATATTCTCGGGGAGTTTATTGAAACCCTTGACCAGGCCAAGGCCAATATGGATGAATACGTGGCGCTGATCCACGCCATTCAGGAGCAGAACATCAACGGCAACTACTCGGTCAAACCCACCATGTTCGGGTTGCTTTTGGACGAGGAAGCCTGCTATCAGCACATCCGGGAAATTGTCAAAACCGCTGCCGCCCACAACAATTTTATCCGCATTGACATGGAAGACTCCCCCTGTGTGGACAAGTCCATTGCCCTGTTCCGGCGGATCAAGGCAGAGTTTCCTGAAAACATTGGCCTGGTCCTCCAGGCCTATCTGAAAAGGACCCTGTCCGACATTGAGTCCATGCTGGATTTGAAAACCGAATCTCAGGACTTGAATTTTCGCCTGGTCAAGGGAATTTATATTGAGCCGGCCGCCATTGCCTATAAAGATCCGGCGCAAATCAATGCCCATTTTATGGAAGACCTTGAATTTATGATCAAAAACGGGGTCTATGCCGCCATTGCCACCCATGATAAGGCCTTAATCGACGGGGCCCTTGACTTGATTCAAAAATACGATCTGGCCAAAGACCGGTACGAATTTCAGATGCTTTACGGGGTTACCCCGGGCCTTCGCTCCGAGTTGGTGGGTGCCGGCCATCCCATGCGGGTATATGTCCCTTACGGCGAACACTGGTTTGGCTATTCCACCCGGCGGCTCAAAGAAAACCCCTATATTGTCAAGCACATTGTCAAGGCGGTGTTTTATAAAGGATAAGGGCTCGACGTCATCAGATCCAGACCTTTAATTCAGTCAACGCGGTTGAGGCCATCAGATACGGTTGTTGGGCGGCCAATGCGGCTGCCTGCATCTCATTGAACAGTCTGTTCAAGGACCACGTTTCAATGTGGCGGGCGGGGGCATCGCTGTAATCGGAAACATATCCCCACATATGCAGGAGCGCATTCCTGATCCCGCCGGCTGATGGTGCTGTTCGTGATGTTTCGGTGAGCAGGACGGCAAGCTCTTTGAAATCCTGAGCAGGAGACATTTGGGCCACCCCCCGGCCGATTTTTTTGTAAAGGTTGGGGTCCCGGGCCAAAACCGAGTATTTGTGATGGGCCCATATGTCCTGGGCTGTATGGGGAAGCCCGATTCTTCCGGGCTCTTTGTCCCGGTATTTTTCACAAAGAATGGCAAACTGGTCAAACGGGGAGTCGATATAGGTTTGAGGCCACATCCCCTTGTTTTTGCGTGTGGTTACCGGGGACTTGTCCGTGAAGTTCCTTAAAGACATTTCCGCGGCCAGCAGGCGGTGCCTTAAATTCAGCGCCCACCCGCAATCAACCCATCTCAAGGTCTCAGGATGCCGGGCATATCCTTTCTTTTTGTTGACAATGATGGAGACGATGCCATGAAGTTCACGGTGTTCGCCCAGCAAACTTTGCCGGTTTAAATACCCTGGATGAATGTCCCAGACTCTCATGATTTATCCTAACGGACCAAACCCGTATAGCCTGGCCGGGTTGTCCACCAGGATTCCGGTTAAGGTCTTTTCATCGGGGACCCATGCGGCCAGAAGGTCTAACAAATCCCCGTCATTGGGCATGGGCACATTAATACAGGGATGGGGCCAGTCCGTGGCCCAGACCACCCGGTCCGGATTGGTTTCAATGATTTTTCGGGCATAAACCGCGGTGTCGGTGTAGGGAACGGTCTTTTGGCCGGTAATCCGGTAAGCGCCCGAGACCTTGACCCAGGCCCGGCCTTTTTCCAGCATGGCCAGCATTTTAACGAATCCCGGATGATTTACCCCAAGGGATGCGGGCATATGTCCCATATGGTCAAACACCACATCCACAGGCAAATCGGCCAGGGTGTCCAGATCAGGGAATTGCGAGACATCCACCAGCATTTGCAGATGCCAGCCCAGAGGGGCAATCTTGCGGGCCAGGTTTCTGATATCAGATATGGTAATGCCGCTTTTAAACAGCAGGTTGATCCGGATCCCCCGGGCACCCCTTTCGTGCATGCGCTTAAGCTCCCCGGCATCAACAGCCTCATCCACCACCACCACAGCCCTGAAATTCTCCCCGCCCTGGGCCACGGCATCCAGGGTGGCCCGGTTGTCTGTGCCGTATACCGATGGCTGAACAATGACGGCCCGGTCCAGGCCCAGGGTGGCCAGCATCTTTTGATAATCTGTCAGAGATGCTTCGGGGGGCGTGTAAGACCGGTGAGGGGTGTAAGGATACAGGGTTTCAGGCCCCAGGATGTGGGCATGGCAGTCACAGCCCCCCGGGGGCGCTTTAAACCCGGGGGCTTTTGGATTTGGATCTGCGCCGGCGCATTCCGGAATATGGGGCTCTTTGGTCAGTGCCATTCAATTATCAGCCATTGGTTGAAGGCTGGCGGCTGTCAGGATTGCCGGTTCCGTGGCCTTCATAAAATGATTGTTTTTAACATTTTTTGAGTTGAAACTTCCAGATAAACCTGATGTAAAGGAAAGGATTCATTGGTCGGAAATGGAATAACCGTTCAAATTTTAGGTAAAAAGGGTTTCTTATGAAAAATCATTACATCCCTGAAGACCGCTTTCCAATGGCCCTCAGTCCCAATGTATTCATGCTGGGCAACTATTTTTTCAACCTTTTTCTGGTCCGGGGGAATACGGGCTCAGCCCTTTTTGAAACGGGAATTTCCGGCATCTGCGATGCCGTGATCGCACAACTTGATGTATTGGGGGCTAAACCGGATTTTCTGATCCCAAGCCATCCCCATACCGACCATATCACCGGCCTGCCCGGGTTGGCACAACAATTTCCCAACGCAAAAATCCTGAGCGGTGCCGGTGCCGCGAATTTTCTTTCCCATCCCAAAGCCGCTGCGCCCCTGATCAGGGACGACCGCTTCATGTCCCAAAGCCTTGAAAAAATGGGCATCCGGCCGGGAAGGCCTTCCCTTGAAACGGTCCCGGACCTCTCTTTGGCCCGGGAGATTGACGCCCCCTGCCGGTTTGACCTGGGCGGCATTACATTGGAACTTATCCCGGTCCCGGGGCATTCCCCCGGCAACCTGATCGGCCGGGTCCTGGAGGAAAATATAATATTGAGTGCCGACAGCATAGGGTTCCATTTTCCGGGCCGCTGGTTCTATCCCCTCTTTTTTACCGGGGTCAGGGACTATCTTTCCACCCTTTCGTTTATCCGGGACCTTGCCCCTGCCATGATCTGCCCGGCCCACCAGGGACCGCTGAAAGGAGAGGCAGCCTTAAACGCCATAAAGGAATCCACGGACACCACCCGCGAGATCATCCGCCGGATCAACACCGCAGGCCTGTCCGACGAACAGTTTGCCATGGAACTGTTCACCAAAGGGTATAAGGATGAGTTTACCCTCTACACCCGGGAAAATATCCTGAACTGTTCCCGGCTTCTGGTCAAACGGGCCCGGGAGGGGGTCAGGGAGGTGGGGTCAAACCTTGATTAGTGAATAAGTTGATATATCTTGGTCAAGATCTGCCCCCATTCCCATCCATTTCCCGCTTAAGGATATTCAGGGAGTTGCGGGCCTGCTGATAATCGGGGTTCAGTTCCAGGGCCTTCTCAAAACTGGTTCTGGCCTTGGAAAAATCGCCTTTTTTATAATAGACATACCCCAAAGAGTTATAGGCCTCCACAATGGCGGCATCCTTTTGCACCACATCCAGAAGAATTTTTTCAGCCTGGTCAAACCGTCCCAAATCGCCTAAGGCCACGGCCATGTTAAAAGTGGCCGGCAAAAGGTCGGGCTGGATATCCAGCGCCTTTTGAAATTCATTGATGCTGGCCTCCTTTTCGCCCTGGTTGAACAATTCATTGCCCTTTTCAAAATGGGGGGCGGCCACTTCTGGCGGGGTCTCGGGCATCCGGACAGGCCCAAGCCCGGTATCGGGAACAAGATAATTGGCCCGGGCCAAAGGACTGTTAAAATCGGCCAGTTCCATCATTTTATGGGGCAGAACACAAACACTGAAAATTTCATCCACGCCGGCGGTAAATTCAATCCAGGTCAACTCCCTGCCGGTATTGATATCCACCACCCAGACCCCGCAGATCCGCCGGGGCAGGCGGGTGACAGGCAGGCCGCTGAACGTGGCGCTCTCCCTGACCTTGGAAACGCCGATAAAGGCCAGGTCGTTAATCAGCTGAAATCCTCTGGTAAACCCCGGCACCCGGGACTTTTCCATGACGGTTCCCGTATCCGGGTCCAACCGGCACAATGCACCTTTGCCGGATTCCAGAAACCAGATCGCATCCTGGTGCCATCTCGGGGAATGGGGCATACTCAATCCTTCGGCCAGGATCTTATTGGTGTCAATATCCATGAGCATCCCGCCGTTGGCCTTATGGGCCCGCCACCCCATGGGGTCATCGGTCTTTCCCAGAAAGGTGACGTATCTAGGGCGCCCGTCCCGCATGCCAAGGCCGTTAAGATGGCACTTATCCACCGGTGAGAGATCAGAGATAAACGGCGGTTTCCACACCGGTACAAAGCTGTTTGCCCCGTCATTGACGCACAGGCAGGAGAACTTGGTATTGATGAAATAAAGCCGGTCGGAAAATGCCATTTCATGGATATCAATATCCCCTGTAAAATGGATATTAAAGGGCAGATAACAGGCGGTGAACACCTTTTCCTTATCCCCCCGGGGGGCTGCGGTGGAAAGATTCTGGAAATGCCATAAGCTGTGGCCCATGCCGGCCCACAGATTCCTGCCGTGGGTGGTCATGCCCATGGGCCGTAAAAAATCTCTATAACGGATATCCAGTTTTCCGTTTTCCTGGCCCACAAGTAGAATTTTGCCGGACTGATAGGTACTGACAACAAGGGTAATCCCGAATTGTTCCAGCATTTTTACAAGGCTGTCAGGATAATTAAAGGAGATGGTCTGGGGTATTTTCCCCCCGGTCTTATGGCCACTCATTTTTTTCCAATCTGTTCAAGTGTGGTCTGCTACGCATTTCTCCTTATAGTTCAGTTTTCCCGCCTTGGCAAACAACTATGGGGTCAAACCTTGATTATAGCATTAAAAATTGACTGGATTTTCAGATGCTGATAATATAACGGCATGTCAAGACCTTTGAGAATAGAATTTGACGGTGCTTATTACCATGTCCTCGCCCGAGGAAATCATCACGGCCCCATTTTTAATACTGAAAATGATTACAATACTTTTCTTGAGTTATTAGAGGAGCTTACTGATCGGTTTCTGATCACTATATATGCCTATGTTTTAATGGGGAACCATTATCATCTGCTGTTGCAGACCCACCGGGCCAATCTTTCAAAAGCCATGCAGTGGCTTGGAACGACTTATACCAGACGGTTCAACATAAAAAACAAGCAAAGTGGGCATCTGTTCCAGGGGCGGTTTAAAAGCATTCTGGTGGAAAACACCTCATATTTCTTTACCCTTTCTTGTTATATCCATAGAAACCCGCTGCGGGCTCAGATGGTTAAAAGGCTGATGGATTATAAATGGAGCAGCTACCCCTATTATGCATATCCACGAAAACAGCCGTCCTGGCTGGACACAGACCAAATTCTTTCACAGGTTGGCCAGGGCAAGGAGAGGCATTCATTGTACCGGAAAAAGGTTCAGGCTTACAGCGAAGAAAAGGAGTCCGTCTGGGAGCAGGTGAAATTCGGGTTTCTTTATGGATCTAAACCGTTTGCAGATAGCATTAAAGACAAATATCTGCCGGACAGTCCGGACGGGGAGCGGCCCCAGTTGAACAGAATTTTAAAATCCTATTCCCCCGGGATTCTGATCAAACAGGCTGAACAGGTACTCAATTGTGATATTGAATATTTCCGCCATACCAGCAGACTGACCGGGGCGGACCTGGACAAAAGAGATACCCTTGTCATCCTGCTATGGGAAATTGGAAGGTACAGCAACACAGAGATAGGAGAACTGCTTGGTCTTACACACTCATCGGTCAGTAAACGGTTGACCCGGGCCAAAGGTCTTGTGAAAAGCAGGGAAAATAATCCTGTGAAAATAAATTATGATAAAATAAAGGCTATAATCAAGGTTTGACCCCAATTCCATGACCCCAATTCCATTCATATGGCTGATGCTTCTTCTGACAGCGATTCCCCAGGCATGGGCAGGCCCGGAGACCCGGCCGCCGGCGGTTTCCGGCAGCTTTTATCCGGCAGATCCGGGCAAACTCAAGGCTGTGATTGCCAATTATACGGACCGGGCCGACCTTTCGGGTGTCCACCTGCCGGAAAATGCGACCCTCAAGGCCCTAGTCATGCCCCATGCCGGTTATGTCTACTCGGGGCCTGTGGCGGCCCATGTCCATTTTTTGCTCAAGCCCCATGCCTTTTCCAAGGTTATCGTGATGGGGCCGGACCACCGGGTGGGGTTTTCAGGGTGTGCCGTATCCGATGCCAAAAATTGGCTGACCCCTTTGGGAAGCGTCCCTGTCCATCCGGATGCGGCCGCGCTGATCAAAGCGTCCTTGATATTCAGTCCGGTTGCCGAATCTGACCGGCTTGAACATGGTATTGAAGTGATCCTTCCCTTTCTTCAGACCTATGTGAAAGATTTCTCCCTGGTGCCCGTTGTCACCGGTTCCTGTGACTTTAAACCGGTTGCCCAATACCTGGCCGGCCTGATTGATCCGTCTACCCTGGTGGTGGTCAGTACGGACTTGTCCCATTACCTTCCTTATAACCGGGCCATTCATAAAGACCAGGAAACCATCTGGATGATCCTGAACCTGGATCAGGAACGGCTGGCAAAATCGTCCAATGCGGCCTGCGGAAAAATCCCCTTGCTCATTCTCATGGAAATTGCAAAAATGAAGCAGTGGACCCCCTACCTGCTCCACTATTCAAATTCCGGGGACACGGAAGGGGACAAACAGCGGGTGGTGGGATATACGGCCATGGCTTTTTTTCAGGAACCGGAAAGCGGCACAGGCCTTAACCCCGGCAACCTGCCCCCGGAAACCAACGGGAACGAAACCGTGAAACATGAATTTTCAGAAGATCAGGGAAAACTGCTGGTAGAACTGGCCCGGAAGACCATTGCCGGAAAACTGGGAAAGCCGCCGTCCCAAGAGGCCGCGTCATCCCTGGAACAGGCCCTTGACCAGGCCGTGTTCAAGCAGGACCTGGCAAGCTTTGTCACCCTTCATATCAATGGCCGGCTCAGGGGATGCATCGGCACCCTTGAGGCCAGTGAGCCCCTGGTGGACAATGTCCGGAACAACGCCCTGAACGCCGCGTTCAGCGATCCCCGGTTTTCCAAATTAAGCCGGGCCGAGCTGGACCTGATTGATATTGAAGTCAGCATCCTGACCCCGCCGGAAAAGCTGGCCTATTCAGATGCCCAGGACCTTTTATCCAAGCTTGAGCCCGGGGTCCACGGCGTGATCTTAAAAAAGAACTGGGCCCGGGCCACCTTTTTGCCCCAGGTCTGGGACCAGCTTCCCGACAAAAAAGATTTTTTGTCCCACCTTTGCCAGAAAGCCGGCCTGTCGGCCAATGAATGGAAAAAAGGCGATCTTGAAGTATTCACCTACCGGGTCCAATATTTTGAAGAAGAATAGCCGATGAAAATGTTGGATTAAAGGCGGTTTCATGAACCCTTTTCATCCTTCATCCTTCACCCCGCATCCTTCCGGACATCCTTCCAAAACGCTTATCTTCGGCCTCATCATCACCACGGGCATTGCCTCGGTGACCAATCAGCTGGTCATGATCCGGGAATTTTTGTCCTTGTTCGGCGGCAATGAAATTATCATCTCCATGGTATTGTTTAACTGGCTGCTCCTGGGCGGCCTGGGCACCCTGGCCGAAAGGTGGTATGAAAAGCCCTGTTTCAATTTGCCGCCCCCAACGCTTCCGGTCATTGCACGGTTCTGTCTGGTCCTCTGTGCCTTAGGGCCTGCCCAGGTCATTGGGGCCAGAATGTTAAACCATTTCTGGTTCCTTGAAGGCACATCCCGGGGGTTTTACGCGATTTTCGGTTTTACCGTCCTGGTTTCCGCGCCCTATTGCCTGCTGGTGGGATTTTTACTTCCCTTCAGTCTTTCCGGGGCAAAGCTTGCGGCCCCCAAGGTTTCATCCACTGAAATTTACATGGCCGACAATGCCGGTGATACCCTGGGCGGGGTCTTGTTTTCCTTTGTGTTTATCTGGTTTCTCTCCCCTGTCCAGGCCGCTGCCGCCGCCGGTCTGCCGCTGTTTGCCCTGTCGGTAAAGGGATTGACCGCTGGTCCGAAAGGGCGCGTGGCTTTATGGATTTTGCCGGTATGCCTTGTGGCCTTTATTTCCCTGGGGCTGGAAAGGCCAAGCCTTGGGTTTCACAACGGTTCCCTTGCCGTTTATCGGGAAACCCCCTACGGCCGGGTGGAAGTCCGGGATCAGGCCGGCCGGTCCGTGTTTATCCTCAACAGCATTCCCCTTTTTGACAGCCAGGATACGGCAACGGCGGAAAAACGGGTCCACTGTGTCCTCTCCCAGCTGGAACAGGTCCATCACGTTCTCCTGGTCTCTGCGTCCCCCGGCTGTATCCGGGAAATCCAAAAATACCACCCTGACCGGATCGACTATCTGGAAATAGACCCCGAGGTGTCCGGGGCCATGGTGGCTTGCGGCTTCATTGCCCGTCCCCCCAGCCTTAATGTGATCCACCAGGATGCCCGGGCATATTTAAGCAGGACAAGGACCCGTTACGACGCGGTTATCCTTAACCTGCCCGGACCGGACACCTTTCAGGCCAACCGGTTATACACCAGGCAATTCTTTGCCCTGGTCAGGTCAAGGCTTACGGACCGGGGCACGGCCTGTTTTTTTGTCCCGGGGTACGATAACTACCCGTCCCCCGGGCTTTTAAAACAGCTGTCCTGCCTTTATGCCGCCGCGTGTCAGGCCTTTGATCATGTCCTGGTCCTGCCGGGGCTTGAAACCTATTTTATCCTGGGCAACACCCGGCTTACCAGCGATATCCCCAAACGGCTCAAGGCAAAGGATATCCGGACATCATACCTGGAAGACCATTTTTACGGGGATTTTTCCCCCATGAGACTTCAAACCCTCATGGCGGCCCTTGATCCTTTGGCCCCGGCCAATGCCGATTTCTCCCCGGGCCTTTTGCCCGCCTCCTTTGAACACTGGTTTGAAACCTTCGGGCTTTCCCCCACCCTGTTTTTCGGGGTCACCGCCCTTGTTTTTCTGGTGTATTTTTTTTTGATTACCCCAACGGAAACCCTGCTGTTCACCACGGGCCTGACCGCCATGGGGGTGCAGTTGATGGTCTTGTTTGCCTTTCAGATTCTGTTTGGCTGCCTTTACCTGAAGACCGGCATCCTTCTCACCCTTTTCCTGGCCGGGCTGATGCCCGGGGCATGGGCCGGCAGGCGGTTTTTAAAGGGAAGTGCCCGGGGACGTGCATTAACGGTAGACCTGGCCATTCTCATATGGATTGCGGTATTTACGGGGCTGTTGTATTACGGCTATTATACGGGCCGGCCCCCCGGGGTGCTGTCCTTTTACGGGGCCTCGTTCTTAACCGCCTTTCTCATGGGCCTGGAATTTTCTTTTTGCGTTCCGGGAAAAGGGGATACGGCATCCATGGCTGCCGGCCTGTTTGCCGCCGACCTGATGGGCGGGGCTGCCGGCATCATTCTTTTCAGTCTGGTCCTGCTGCCCTTTTGCGGGATGTTTCAAGCCGGGCTCATTCTGGTGTTGATCAAAGCCCTGGGCCTTGCCAGGTGTCTGGTATGGAAAAGATAAAACCAGCCGTCTCGTTCATCAGATTTAAACGATTCTAAGCCGACTTTAAAAAATTTTCCACTGTGTAAAAACAAATGACACACCGGTGTGGGGATTTGAGGCGGTCAAATATGTTTTTTGTTTTATTACAATAAGTTATAAATTGATTTAAATCCTGACATTCCCTGGTACGGTCATTGCCTAAGCAGCTAGTATAAACTGCCCGGCATGGGGGGTTTACCCCCCGCCGGGTTGTTTTAGTTGATAAAGTTGCACATTCTGGAATTAAATATTCCCGGGGCCCGTGCGGTCCCGGGCAGACCACTAGGAGGAAACAATGGCAAAAGTCATTTTCGGGGTCTGGGACAATCTGGTCGTCGATAACCGGAGCAAGAAAATTTTTGAGATCGACGAACACGCTGAGTTCAAGGATTTTGACGAATTCAATCCGGGCAATCCCATCAAGGCCTTTCTGGGGCCCCATGGTTTTTTTATTTTTGAGCCTGGGGTCAATCTTCTGGACGCTGTCCGCCAGTACATGGAGCGGGTGGCCAAAGAATCCTGCGGTAAATGTACGCCCTGCCGGGTGGGGACCCAGATCATCCGGTCCAAGCTTGAGGACCTGGCCTTGGGCCGGGGCACCAATGAACTGCTCAACGAAATCGAGTCCGTGGCCGTCCATGTCCGGACCACTTCCATGTGCGGGTTGGGCCGCACCGCCACCGTGGCGCTGGAGGAGATGATCCGGTACTTCAGGGAAGAGCTGACCCCGTCAGGCTCAGGCCGCCGGACCCCGGAAAAACAACCCGGCGTCACCTATGTCACGGCACCCTGTATCGAGGCCTGCCCGTCCCGGGTGGATGTGCCCCGGTACATTGATTATGTCAAAGACGGCAAGTTCACCCACTCTTTGGGCATTATCCTGCAAAAATATCCCATGGCCGCCACCTGCGGCCGGGTCTGTGTGAGGTTCTGCGAAATGGCCTGCCAGCGGACCCAGGTGGATGAGGCCGTGGGGATCAAGGTTCTCAAACGGTTTGTGGCCGACCATGAACAGGAGATGAGCACCGAGTGGTTCTCCTCGCACACCGTCCCAAAGAAAAAGGACCCCGACCTTAAGGTGGCCGTGATCGGAACGGGTCCTGCCGGGATCTCCGCCGCCTATCACCTGCTGCTCAAGGGATACCCGGTGGATGTCTATGAGGCCAAGTCCGTTCCCGGCGGTATGGCGGCTACGGGCATTCCCGAGTACCGGCTGCCCAAGGCGGTCTTAAGCAAAGAAATCGGCATTATCCAGGCCCTGGGGGGAAATCTGTATTACAACAAAAAGATGGGCAAGGACTTTACCCTGTCCCAACTGCTGGGCCGGGGATACAAGGCGGTATTCCTCGGGGTGGGGGCCCATAAGGGCCGTGTCATGAAGGCCATGGGAGAGGACCCCTCCCTTGACGGCTACAGCTTTGGCGTGGATTTCCTCTTGCGCATCAACCATGAGTACATTGATAAAGGGATTCCCATGACCCTGGGCGAGAAAATGGTGGTGGTGGGCGGTGGCAATGTGGCCATGGACTGTGTGAGGTCGGCCCTGCGCATGGGGGTCAAAGAGGTCCATCTGGTGTACCGCCGAAGCCGTGAGGAAATGCCGGCAGATCCCGACGAAATTGAAGCCGCTGAAAAAGAAGGGGTGATTTTTCACATGCTGGTCAATCCCGTGCGGGTCATTGCTGAAAAAGGCAAGATCAAGGCCGTGGAACTGGTGGAAATGGCCCTGGGCGAACCGGACAGTTCCGGCCGCCGGAGCGCCACCCCCATTGAGGGGTCCCAGTTTATCCTGGAAACCGACCACCTGATTCCGGCCATCGGCCAGGAGGTGGAGCCAGGCTTTGTGTCTCCTGAAGCAGACCAGGTGGCCTTTAATTCCTGGGGCACCATCCAGGTGGATCCCAACTCGCTGATGACCACCCGCAAAGGGGTGTTTGCCGGCGGGGACTGTGTGACGGGGCCGGCCACCCTGGTCCAGGCCATGGCCCAGGGTGAAAAGGCGGCCAGGGCCATGGACGATTACCTCACCTGCGGCCGGGTCCGGTTTTTTCCGGCTGACCGGATGAGTGAACTGGTGGCATCGGTGCAGCCCATGATCGCCTCGGGCGTTAGGATCCCGGTCCGCCATGAATACCGGGTCAAGATTCCCGAACTCAATCCCGAAGTCCGCAAAAAAATCTTTGAGGAGGTGGAAAAACCCATTTCCGTGGATGAGGCGTACCATGAGGCCCACCGGTGCATGCGGTGTTACCGGGTCTATTCAGTCATCACAGAGCAAGAAGGAGGCAGACCATGATCGGATACATCAACGGCAAAGAGGTGTCCTTTGAACCCGATGAGACCATTCTCACCGTGGCCAGACGAAATGGCCATTTTATCCCCACCCTGTGCGAAATGGCAGACCTTAACCATACGCCGGGCACCTGCCGGGTCTGTCTGGTGGAGATGCGCCTGGCAAATCAGACCGGCTATCAGGTGGTGACCTCCTGTACCACCCCCATGGCTGAAAATATCGACGTTCTGACCCGGACGCCCCGGGTGCGCCAGATGCAGCGCCTGCAGGTGGAACTGCTTTTGGCCGACCACAACCAGGACTGCGCCTCCTGTATCCGCCACGGCAATTGCGAATTGCAGGACGTGGCCCAGTTTGTGGGCTTGCAGCAGACCCGGTATCACTACCCCCATTTTTACGAGCAGCGGACCCGGGACTTTTCCTCACAGGCCGTGGTCCGGGACATGAGCAAGTGTATCCGCTGTTTCCGCTGTGTGAGCGTATGCCGGGAGATCCAGGGAGTGGATGCCCTGGTGATCACGGAAAAGGGACTGGAAACCGAAATCAGCGTAAGAGACGGGCTTCCTCTGGGCAGTTCCGCCTGCGTCGGATGCGGACAGTGCATCCTGGTCTGCCCGGTAGGGGCACTGGCGGAAAAGAACGACATTGAAACCGTACAGGACTTTCTTTACGATCCGTCCGTCATTACCGTGTTCCAGTTTGCTCCGGCCGTGCGCACGGCCTTGGGTGAAGAATTCGGCCTTTCCCCAGGAATCAATGTAGAGGGCAAGCTCATCACCGCCCTTAAAGCCCTGGGCGCAGATCTGGTTCTGGACACCAACTTTGCAGCGGATCTGGTGATTATGGAAGAGGGCAGCGAACTTCTGAACCGCCTGGAAAAAAAGCGGGCCCTGCCCATGTTCACCTCCTGCTGTCCGGCCTGGATTTCCTATGTGGAAAAAAATTATCCGGATTTTACCAGCCATGTATCCACCACCCGATCCCCCCAGCAGTGTTTCGGGGCCATTGCCAAAACCTTTCTGGCCCAAAAGGCGGGCTGGTCCCCTGAGCAGATGCGGGTGGTCTCCATCATGCCCTGTACCGCCAAAAAAGGGGAGGCCCAGCGGCCTGAATTCAGCAAGAACGGCCGGCCGGATGTGGATGTGGTCCTCACCACCCGGGAGTTGGCCCGGCTGCTTCGGCGGGAAGGCATTGCCCTGGGCGATCTGGAACCGGATGGCTTTGACAACCCCTGGATGGGCACCTGGTCCGGCGCGGCCGTGATTTTCGGGTCCACCGGCGGGGTGATGGAGGCGGCGGTGCGGACGGTTCACCAGGTGGTGACCGGCAAGGAGCTGGGCCAGGTGATATTTGACCAGGTCCGGGGCGATGACCGGGTCCGGGAAGCCACGGTAGACTTTGGGGACGGCAAGGGGTCTGTCAAGGTGGCGGTGGTTCACACCCTGAAAGCCGCGGACAAGATCCTTAAACAGCTGGCGGCCGGCCAATGTGACTACCATTTTGTTGAGGTGATGGCCTGTCCGGGCGGCTGTGCCGGCGGCGGGGGACAGCCGAGAAGCAAACATGCCTTCCAGGCCGGGGCACCCTTACGCCGGGAAGGCCTATACCAGATTGACGAGACATCGGCCGTGCGCCAGTCCCACAACAATCCCCAGATTGCCAAACTTTATAAGGAATTTCTCGGGGCGCCGTTGGGGCACAAGTCCCATGAACTGCTGCACACCCGGTATATGAACCGCAGCCGGAAAGTCTCCCGCACCATGAGTGAAATCTGGCGGGAGATTGAAGAAAGAGCATAATAAGGAAGAATTTTATGGCGAACAGTCTGTATATTACCCCCACTGAAACCCGAAGCGGAAAATCCCTGGTTGTTCTTGGCATCATGCAGCTTTTGCTCAAAGATATCAGAATTGTAGGATTTTTCAGGCCCATTATCAACCCTGGTGAAAAGGGGGCAAGGGATCATGATATTGATCTGGTCCTTTCCCACTTTTACCTGGGGATCCAATATGAGGAAACCTACGCCTACACCCTGGAGGAGGCCAAGCAGATGGTCAACTCCGGGCGCCAGGCCCAGATGATGGAAACCATTTTAGACAAGTATAAAGCCCTGGAGGAAAAGTGCCGGTTTGTCCTGTGCGAGGGCACTGATTTTGCCGCCGGGTCCGAGGCCTTTGAATTTGATATCAATGCTGATATCATGGCTGACCTGGGATGTCCGGCCCTGGTGGTCTCCAACGGATTTGAAAAACAGATGGAACAGGTGGTCAGCTCCTGTCAGCTGGCCGTGGAAAGCCTGATCCACCGGGGGGTGGATGTGCTGGCCCTCATGGTCAACCGGGCGGCACCCGATGGCCTGGCCAGCCTTAAGATAGAGCTGGATATGGCCATCTCCCGGCCCGAGGTGCTGGTGTATACCATTCCCGAAACCCCGGCCCTGAACCGGCCGTCGGTCAGGGATTTGATCCAGCCGGTGGATGCCCAGGTCATTTACGGCCGGAATGCCCTGGAAAACCAGATTTCCGGGAGCCTGATCGCGGCCATGCTGTCCCCTAATTTTTTGGATCACATTAAAAAAGACAACCTGGTGGTGACCTCCGGGGACCGCTCCAGCATAGTCCTCACCTGTCTGGCCTCCCGGCACTCCATGGCCTATCCGGATATTGCGGGCATCCTGGTCACCGGAGGGATTCCCATCCCCGATTCCGTGATGCGGCTTATCAATGGGTGGACAGAGCTGCCCGTGCCCATTCTCCAGACCCGGATGGACACCCATTCGGCCGTCAAGGCCGTTGACCAGGTCTATGGCCGGATCTGCGCCGATGACCCCCGGCGCATTGCCCTGGGGCTGGGGATCTTTGAATCCAGTGTGGATGCCGCATCTTTCAGGCAGCGGCTTTCCGCCAGGAAATCCGTGCGGATCACCCCCCAGATGTTTGAGTACAGCCTTATTGAAAAGGCCAAGAAAGACCGCCAGCATATTGTGCTGCCCGAGGGCACCAGTGAGCGGATTCTAAAGGCTGCGGACATTCTGCTGCGCCGTTCGTTCTGCGATATTACCCTGCTGGGCAAAACCGATGATGTGTTGCGACGGATCAAGGAACTTGGTCTGAACCTGACCCAGGCCCGGATCGTCCAGCCCGATGAAAGCCCGCTGCTGGATGATTATGCCAAGACTTATTTTGAATTGAGAAAACACAAAGGCGTTACCCTTGACATGGCCAGGGATACATTAACGGATCCCTCCTATTTTGGGACCATGATGGTCCACAAAGGGGATGCCGACGGCATGGTGTCCGGATCCGTGAATACCACGGCCCATACCATCCTGCCGGCGTTTCAGATCATCAAAACCCAGCCGGGATGTACCATTGTGTCCTCAATATTTCTCATGTGCCTTAAAGACCGGGTCCTGGTTTTTGGCGATTGTGCCGTTAACCCCAACCCCACGGCCTCCCAGCTGGCGGAAATCGCCGTGGCATCGGCCAGGACAGCGGCTATTTTCGGCATTGAGCCCCGGGTGGCCATGCTGTCCTATTCCACAGGATCTTCGGGTTCCGGAGCCGATGTGGACAAGGTCATCCAGGCCACGGCCCAGGCTCGCAAGGCAGCCCCGGACCTTCCCATTGAAGGGCCCATTCAGTATGATGCCGCCATTGACCCCACGGTGGCCATGACCAAACTGCCCAACTCCCAGGTGGCCGGAAGGGCCACGGTATTTATCTTTCCGGACCTGAACACCGGGAACAATACCTACAAGGCCGTGCAGCGGGCTTCGGACAAAGCCGTGGCCATCGGCCCGGTCCTTCAGGGGTTGAACCGGCCCATTAACGATTTAAGCCGGGGATGTACGGTACCGGATATTGTCAACACCGTGGCCATCACCGCCATCCAGGCCCAGGCCGGCAAGGCCCGGCGCGGGACCTGAACCGTTCCGGTCCTGGGGTCCGGTTCTTCAGGGGGCGGGACGCCGGGCCGGGATTAGAACGGTTAGACGTTGCTGGATGTTCACCATTGGCCGTCAGCTTCTGGTTTCACCAGATTGGCTGACGGCCAATTGCTTTTTATTTTTTTTGATCGTATAAATTATACATGGAAAAAATGACCAGAAGACAATGGTTAACCCTGGCCGGGTCCATGGCCCCGGCCGTGGCCGGGATTTGCCTGGGGTTTCCTTATGATGCCTGTGCCGGGTTGTTTTCCAAAGGAAAATCTTTGGGGTCCGTTAAAGGGAAAATTTTCAAGAACGACGCCCCGTCAAGCCCCTGGCAATGGTCAGCCCCGGCCAGATTTTATCAGACGCTTGGCCAGAAGCGGGTCATGTGCAGCACCTGCCCGAACCGGTGTGTCCTTTCTCCCGGGGACAGAAGTGTCTGCCGGTCCCGGGTCAACATTGACGGGACCCTTTACAGCCTGGCCTATGGAAATCCCTGTGCCGTGAACGTGGACCCCATGGAAAAAAAGCCCCTGTTCCATTTTAAGGCGGGCACCTCTGTATTTTCCATTGCCTGTACCGGATGCAGTTTCCGGTGCCTGAACTGCCAGAACTGGGAGATTTCCCAGGTAAAGCCCGAAGATGTCCGGGCCAGGACTTTGTTTCCCGATCAGGTGGTGGAAAAGGCAGTGGAGACCCAAAGCCCGTCCATCGCCTATACTTATTCGGAAGCCACCACGTTTTACGAGTACATGACGGACACGGCCCAAAAGGCAAAGGAAAAGGGCCTGTCCAACATCTATATTTCCAATGGGTATATCAACCCGGAGCCTTTGGATTATCTTTGCCGGGTCATTGACGCCGCCAACGTCAACCTCAAGGCCTTTTCAGATCCCGTATACCAGGCCCTTAACGGGGGCCGGCTCAAACCGGTGCTGAACACCTTTGAGACCCTCCACGAAAAAGGGGTCCACTTCGAAATCACCAACCTGGTGGTCCCGGGGTATACGGATGATCCCGCCATGATGGAGGCCATGTGCCAGTGGATTCTGGATCGCCTGGGACCGGATCATCCCCTTCATTTTTTACGGTTTTTTCCCCAGTACCGGCTCAACCGCCTGCCCCCCACACCGGTGGATACCTTGACCCGGTTCAGGCAAAAGGCCATGGACATGGGGATCCGGTATGTTTATGCGGGCAATGTCCCGGGCCATGAGGGCAACCATACCTACTGCCATAATTGCGGGAAAAAAATCGTGGAACGGAAAGGGTATGCCGCGCCAGTGGTTCATATCCGGGATTCCCGATGTGAATTCTGCGCCACCAAGATTCCCGGTGTATGGGGATAAATCGGGCAGGCGCGCGGGTTGCCCGGTTTCCGGTTCCGGATTTTGGGCGGCCGGCCTTACGGCAGCTTTTTTACCCCAACCCGGTCCACTGATTAACGGGACTTATCGTTTCATTTTTCGCCACAATGTGGTCCTGCTGATCCCCAGCTCTTTTGCCAGTTGTGATTTGTTTCCGGAAAGCTGATTCAGCTTTTCACTCAAAACAACCTGTTCAAACAAGGTCGTCATTTCATTTAAATTGCCGCCCGGAAGCGCTTCGGCATGGCCGGAAGCAACACGGCTGTCTGATGAAACCGTCAGGGCCTCTTGCAAGAGGATTTTCGCCTCTGCCATGAATTCCTTGGGTCCCATTATCTCCAATGATGCAACCATCCGGCGCAGGAGGTTTTCCAGTTCACGCACATTGCCCGGCCATGTATGCGACTGCAGAGCCTCCTTGTGGTGCATCAGCAGGCTGTAAATTTTTTTGGTCAAAGATCGGTCCGGACAGATGCGGTACAGGATGGTTCTGGTTAAGGGCAGAATATCTTCTTTCCTTTGGGACAGCGGCGGAATTTCCATGTGCAGGATATTGAGCCGGTGATACAGGTCCAGACGGAATCGATCTTGTTTTATGGCCTCGTCAAGCTGTCTGTTGGTTGCGGTGATTATTCGGACATCCACCGGAATTATTTTGGCGTCGCCGATGCGCATGATTTCTTTTTCCTGCAGCACACGAAGCAGCAGGACCTGGGTTTCCAGGGATATTTCCCCGATCTCGTCAAGAAAGATGGTCCCGCCGTGAGCCAGTTCAAAAAGACCTTGTTTCCCCCCTCGTAAGGCGCCGGTAAAAGCGCCTTCAGCGTAGCCGAACAACTCGCTTTCCAGCAGATTGGCCGGGATGGTGGCACAGCTGACGGCAACAAAAGGGTGATCGCGCCGCGGGCTGGCATTGTGCAGGCTTTGTGCAAAAATTTCCTTTCCGGTGCCGGTCTCGCCGGTGATCAGTACGGTTTCGTCCGATTTGGCATAATGTCGTGCGCGCTTTACAATTTTTATGGCCGCAGGGCTTTTGGCAATAATATCATCAAACGTCAGTTTGGCGTGAAGTGATTTTTGATGCGCCGCCCGCCGTATTTTTTCCTCTAATGACCGGATATGCGACAATTCCTGAAAGGTAATAATGGTGCCGACAAATCGTTTTCTGTCATGAATTGGTATGGTGTTGACCATCAGCTGATTCTTGCCAAAGGCCTTGATTTCGGCAAGGCGGGGCACTGCCCGTGATTTGCTGGGACAGATGAGGCCGTTGGGCATTATATCACCGGCTTTCTTGCCAAGCACTTCGCTGCCCGACAGCATCAGCATACGCTCGGCTGCCGGATTGAAAACGGTTATGATGTTATGGTGGTCGGTTACGACAATTCCGGAAGAAGCAAACTGCACCGTATACTTAAACTTCATGGCTTCATAGCGTTCTTTGCGCTGTACGGCGGAAATCTGCCTGGCCTGCTGATAAGCCTGTTCTATCATTTCAGGTCCGGGAAGCAGTGTCACGAAATTAAAACCGATATCACGGGCTATGCCTTCATTGATGCCGCCGCCGACACCGCACACACAGCCGTCCTGCCGGGCCTGTCGTATTTTTTCCGAGGCATCCTCAGGCCCTACAAATACATAGGCCTTGACCGGGCATTCGAGCATGGCGCTGATGGCATCAAGGCGGGGGCTGCTTTCATGGGGTTCAAACATGGCAACAGGTCCACCGAAAAGCCGTTTGGCTTCATTGACCGCAACGGCAATATCAAAGGTGCTCATGGGGATATGAACCACAGGAACGGAACAGGTTGACCGGAGCTTTCGTGAATGAAAAGCCGTGGTCACGATAACCTCACAACCGATCTTTTCGATTTTGCGCAATGTCGATTCGGCCCCGTCCATGACACTGTCTTCGAAAATATGGGGAGGGGACTGGCTTTCTGCAAAATGGGAATACAGTCGTGAGGTGAGTTTTGGATATGGTGATATGAAACAAATTTTATAGCTCATTAAGGCAGTCTCCAAATGCTCAATTCTTTTAGT
The DNA here is from genome assembly GCA_963663165.1 of uncultured Desulfospira sp. Lineage (GTDB taxonomy): Bacteria > Desulfobacterota > Desulfobacteria > Desulfobacterales > Desulfobacteraceae > Desulfospira. The sequence continues at coordinate 4,902,625 of OY760175.1, forward strand.
TCCAGTAGCAGAAGTGTGGCGCCAAAGCAACTGATTTTTCATAAATGAAACACTCATGTTGTAAAAATGAAACATCAGCCATTGGGCGGGCTCAATGTTTTTAAAAATGGAAGGACAGACCGGCAGTGAAAATGGTTTTTGCAGACGAGCCGTATTCCGCGGGCATGGCCTTTTGCATGATGGGGGCATATTCTTTTAAACAATATCGTCCCAAGGATGTAATTATGGCATTTTCTTTGCTTAATGTGGGGCTATGAGGTGTTAAGAAGTGGGTGGGCCTAACACCGGCCAGAATAGGCGCCACCATAACTGCCATGGGCAGGCCATCCGGTTTAAGGCCTGCCACAATGAAACATGAAAGCCGTTGGCCGTCTGCCAGGGCTTTCAGAAAATGAGCGTTGCATCAATCAAAAGGAGGGTACAATGAAAAACAGAAAAATGCGTCGATGTACAGTCGGTTTTGCTTTTTTGGCAGCCATAACTTTTGCAGCGATAGTGACAGCGGTTCCGGCCAAGGCGGAGCCTGTAACGTTAAAGCTGGCCAGTTTTCAACCCAGCACCAGCAAAACCCATGAACAGTTTGTGGCATGGACCCAGTTGATCGAAAAAGAAACCGCCGGAAAAGTCAAATTCGTCCTGTTTCCCGGTTCAACCCTTTCAAAACCGCGGGATACCTATAATTCTGTTGTCAACGGACTTGCCGACCTTGGCTGGACATTAAGCGGTTACAGCAAAGGCCGGTTTACAGTATCGGAAGTCATTGCCCTGCCTCTCGGCTTCGAAAATTCCATGCATGCGTCCCAGGTTATGTATGATCTTTATGATAAATATGAAGCTATCCGTGAGGAATACAAAGACGTTCATCTGTTGTGGCTCAGCCCCGGCAATATGCGCCAGATTCACTCCAGCGTCCCTATCCGGACCCCGGAAGATCTTAAAGGGCTCAAGGTCCGTGTGCCGGGTTCGGAAGCCGACTATGTGCTGGGGTTATCGGCCGTCCCGGTTTCCATCGGCGGTCCGGAAGTATACGAAGCACTGGAACGGGGTGTTCTTGACGCAGATTTCCATCCCTGGGAGGCCGTCGTCACTTATCGCTGGTATGAAATCATCCGGTACCACACTCAGGCGGATCTCTACGGCGGGGGCCTGTTTATTTTTGCCATGAACAAAAACGTATGGAACAAACTTCCGGCCGACGTACAGCAGGTTTTTGACAAATACAGCGGCCGATACGGCTCTTTTGAAGTTTCTGCCAAAGGCATGTGGGACAATTGGGACAGCCACTACAAAGATTTTATCAAATCAAATACCCAGAACGAGGTAATTGAATGGAGTGCTGAAGACAAAGAAAGAGCGCAAAAGATGATGGGTGACAAAGTTGAACCCAAATGGCTCAAAGCCGCTGCCGCCAAAAAAGCTCCGGCACAGGAAATTCTTAACGATTGTAAACAGTTATTGAAAAAATACATGAATAAATAAAAGGCATGCCATGAACGACGCAATGAAAGGCGGCACAGTAAACACGGTCTTGCAATACATCAACACCATTTCGCGGGGGTTCTGGTTTGTCAGCTTCGCCACACTGGTGCTCATGATGCTGCTCACGGCAACCGACGTATTCGGCAGATATTTTTTCAAACATCCGGTGCGTGATGCCCTGGAGCTGACCGAATTGCTGCAGGTAATAACGGTTGCTGCGGGGCTTGGCTACACCCAGAAGCTCAAAGGCCATATCGCGGTCGACTTGCTCACCAATCAACTGCCCCAAAGCTGGCAAAAGGGATGTGAGGCATTTGGCAATCTGATCTGTCTTATGCTGTTCGCCCTGTTTTCATGGCAGGCCTTTAATGGTGCCCTCATGGAGTGGAACAACGGTGTTACCGTCGGTTCATATGAAATACCGGTCTGGCCGTTTTACGGCTTTCTGGCCATGGGTTGCCTGGTTACATTCCTGTCGTTTCTGTCTGATTTGTTAACATTATTTATCCCGGAGGAAATTACAAAATGATTACCACCGGCATTCTTATCTGTCTGGTCCTCGTTATCCTGATCTTGCTGCAAGTTCCTGTCGGTGCGGCCCTGGCCTTTGTCGGATTTTTGGGAATGATCCTGATCACCAACTTGAATTCGGCATTGGGAGCGCTGTCAACAAGCGTGTATTCGTGTATCGCATCCTATTCCATGAGCGTTGTGCCGCTGTTTGTTCTGATGGGGTATTTTGCCTTTCACGCCGGCCTCAGTCATGACATCTACCGGGCCGCCAATATCTGGCTGTCCAGGATCAAAGGCGGTATGGCCATCGCTACCATCATCGGATGCGGCGGATTTGCCGCATGCTGCGGGTCGAGTGTGGCCACCGGTGCCACCATGACGGCCATTGCCCTGCCGGAAATGCGAAAATATGGTTATGATGAACGGTTGATCACAGGAAGCCTTGCCGCCGGCGGCGTTATCGGCATCCTAATCCCCCCAAGCATTTGTTTTGTGGTGTACGGTATCATCACGGAGCTGTCCATCGGAAAATTGTTCATTGCGGGCATCCTGCCGGGAATTCTTGAGGTGGTCTCTTTTATTATCACCATCCAGATTCTATGTAAGCTCAACCCCGACTTTGCGCCACAGGGTGCCGGCGAAACGCTGCCCCTTAAGGAAAAAATCGGAGCGCTTATCCGCACCTGGCCGATTCTGCTGCTTTTTGGCATTGTCATCGGCGGCATTTACGGGGGGATCTTCACCCCGACCGAAGCGGGCGGTATAGGCGCTTTCGGCGCTTTGGTGCTGATGGGTATCCGGGGCAGGCTGAACCGTGAAAATCTGGCCAAATCCCTGAATCAGACCGCGCGCACCACGGCAATGGTCTTTTTTATTTTGATCGGCGCCACGATCTTTGGCTATCTGCTGGCCGTAAGCCAGCTTCCCATGGAGGTGGCCGGCTGGATTGCCCCGCTGCCCGTAAACCGGTACGTTATTCTCACGGCCGTGCTGCTGCTGATTACCGCCTTGGGATTGTTAATGGATACACTGGCGATTCTGCTCCTTGTCATCCCCGTGATTTTTCCGACCATTCTGAACCTTGGTTTTGATCCCATCTGGTTCGGGGTGATCATGGTCAAGGTTTCGGAAATCGCACTGATCACCCCGCCGGTGGGCCTCAACGTTTATGTGGTTAAGGGCGCCGCATCGGATGTCAAATTAACGACCATATTCAAGGGGATCGTTCCATTCCTGATTGCAGATGTCCTTAATGTGGTTTTGCTGATCATGTTCCCCCAGATAGCCCTGTTTCTGCCGAATATGATGTAAAAAAGGAACCACATTTTATGTTGACCAATCTAAACTGACTCAATAAAAAAGGAAGTACGATACAATGACTGCTCATCAAGGAATACCCCGGAGCGCTGTTATATCCATCAGCGACATGCTTGAACAATGCGCCGGGGTTAAAGCCGGGCAGGAAGTCTTGCTGTTGGCACAGCTTGATGGCCTGTATGGCGGGGACAACCTGGTGGATACAACGGCCATTTCATGGATACAGCAAGCTGTCCAGCACCGGGGGGCAAAGGCCTCAATACTGTGGATTGATGAACCGGCGCAGCCACATGCCTGGCGTGTGCCGCCTGTTGTCAAGGCAGCCCTGTCTGCCTGCGATGTGTTCATCAACACCTCATTTGATCTGGTTTTTGAAGAAATGGTGGAATTGAAACAGTTTTTATGGGAAAAGCAGATCATCATGGTGCGCAACTTCGCAACGACCGCACCGCTGCTTTGCAGCACATGGGCACAAACCCCCTATGAACTGGTCAGTGAGATCAGATATCAGGCGGCTGTGCCGATCAAGGAAGGACTCCCCTGGCAGCTTTTCGATGCCAACGGCACCCATCTTGAGGGAACGATAAGCCCCGCCTATCACAAGGATCACCCCTGGTTTAAAAAATATACCACCCGCCGGAGCGAAGCCGGTACCTATCGCCCGTGGCCCGAATGGGTCGTACCGCCGATCTATTTGGCAGACACGAACGGGGAATTCATTTTCGACATTATGCTGAGCTGGTGGGCCCGCTATATCGGCATCTCGCCCTATTTTGACAAACCGGTTCGGCTCACCATCGAAGACAACCGGATAAAAAAAGTTGAAGGTGGCAGCGAAGCCGAAGCCCTGCGCCGTTTCCTGGCCGCTATGAAAGACCGCGTCGGCGACGGTGTCTACAATTTCGACTGTCTGCATTTCGGCATCCATCCCCAGGCGGCCGTGTCTGAGGCCCAATGTCCCCACATTCTGTACCGGCGGCTGATTGAGCATTCTCACAGCTCGAACATCCACGTTCATATCGGCGCGCCGTCAGCCACCCCCGGCTATCCGTATTGGATGCATTGCACCGGTGACATCAGAACGGCCACCTTTCAGATCGGAGATACGGTTATTCATGACCGCGGCCGCCTGATGGTGCTGGATCATCCCGAAATCCGCAAAATTGCCGAAAAGTATCCGGGAAGGCCGGGAGTTGGCGGGGTAATGGATGGTTAAGAAATGATCCCGGGATAACGTGTCCGATTTTCCCCCTCTCCGGTCGTGGAGAGGGGGGCTTCCGGGTTATAAAACTGACAGAAGAATTCGGTTTTTTACACGGTCATGTCGCGCCGGCCTCTTCGGCAAATCCCGTGTAAATGAATTTTTCCAGGTCTATTTTTTCGTAAATATTGCCCATTACATTGACGATGTAGTTTTGAATTTTTTCAAAATCATCAATGCTGGGCATGAGGCTGTCCGTTGTGATGCGATCTGCCGGCGAAGTTAAAATTTTCTCGACAACATTGATGTCCTGATTCAGGAAAAATACCCCGATTTTGGCGGCTTCACTGGTATTTTCCGTGATAAATTTACCGGATTTGACAAGGCTGTTGGTAAATTCCTGAACCGCATTGGGAAAATACCGGATAATTTCGGTTTTGACCACCAGAACGCAGCAGGGGTGTCCCGGCCAGATGTTTTTGGACAATTCAAATTCGTCGCCTAACCCGGCCTTGATGACATTGGAGCCAAAGGGCTCGGCCACCAGAAATCCGCCAATGGTCCCTTTATCGTCAATTTCCACATAAGTGGGCATCTTGGACGGCGGCACCGTCTGCACCTCAACATCCTTGCCGATCCCTATTTCAAGGCCGTTATCGGCCAACAGTTTGTGCAGCAGCATGTTATGGGTGGACAAATGGAAGGGGATTAAAATATCTTTGCCCTTTAAGTCGCTGATCCGTTGTATGTTGGCGCTTTTGTTGGTGATCAGCACGCTTCCGTTTCGATGGCCCAAAAGGACCAGCCGGATGTCCTCTCCTTTTCTGAAGTGGTCCATGGACAGCGGTGCCAGCATAAATGCCGCATTGATTTCCCCCCTTGAAAAGGCGTAGCTTAAAGTCTGCCAGTCGATGAACGGGCGGGGCTGAAGGTTGACGTATTTAAACTGTTCTTCTTTTCTGAGGACCTTTCTTTCGGTTACGCCGAGAATAAGATGGTCTGCGATGTTTAAATAGCCGACCTTGATGGTGGGTTTGTTGTTCATTTTACCTCCGGGATAATGAAAAGGAAGTCCATATCTTCGCTTTCACAACAATTCAGGGGTGACAACCCAAGAATTAAATCGTATTAACAAGGTTTAATTGTTCATTCAGGGAGCCGTTAAAAATCGTATTTGAAAAGATTATGAAGAGTTTACACCAACAAACCGAATATTACAAATATCTTTGTTCAGAAAAAATTTTGATCAAATGATCAAAATTTTTCTTGACAGAGGGTTTGTCTGGCTTTATATTTTGGTCAAATGATCATAACAAGGAGAGCCAATGCCCAGACCCAAGCGCCCCCGATGCATCGCATCCAGACCAGCGATTAAAGGGTTTAAGCCCAGGGGAGCCATAGAAACCGGAGAGGTTGTCCTCTCATTAGAAGAATTTGAAGCCCTCAGGCTCATTGATTATGAGGGGCTGGACCAGTCAGGGGCAGCCGAAGTGATGGATGTGTCCCGGCAGACCGTGGGCCGGATACTGAAAACCGCCCGCTTCAAAATTGCAGAGTCCCTGGTGACGGCCAAACGGCTTACGGTCCAGGGCGGCTGTTATGAAATGCGGGGCCGGGGACGAGGCAGGGGCAGGGGCTGTCGGCATGGCCGGGGCAACGGCCATGATCAGAACAGATGAGCTTATCCTTAAATTTATAAACCCAAAGGACGTTAAAGGAGGTGATAGCCATGAGAAAAGGACAAGATAAGGCTGGCAGCCGGTTTAACGGCCGGAACAGCAACTCAAACCAGGGCCAGGGCAGATGCCGGGGCGGCGGTCCCGGAAGATGCGGTGCCGGAACAGGCCAGGGCAAAGGCCGGTGCGGCAAGGGCCAGGGCCAGGGCCGCGGCCAAGGCAGATAACCATAAAAACCAGAGGCTGAAGGCGCCTGGTTGAAAGATAATAAATATCGTTATTCCAGACACCTTCAGCCAAGCATACATAATGCAAAGGAGAATTCACATGCCAGGATTAAACCAGAGAGGCCCGGAAAACATGGGGCCCATGACAGGAAGAAGAATGGGAAGATGCGTAACCGGTTCTCCCCAGGATCCGGCCGTTTATTCCGGCCAGGGATTTGGCTACGGACGGGGCCGGGGATGCGGCCGGGGATTCGGTCCCCGGGGCAGAGGGGCTGCCTTCTGGGGGGCGCCGGCAGGACCGGTAGCGCCGCAGACAAAAGAAGACCTGAATCTGAGGGCAAAGGCCCTGGAACAGGAACTTGAGGCCGTGAAAAACGAATTGAAAAATTTAAGTGGCGAATAACGGTCCCGGACCGTCTTGGATTATCCAGCTAAGTCTCGGTCCACAATGAAAAATGAAAGTTTTTTCAGGTTGTTTGAGACTTTCATAAAACCGCCCCTTAAAGGGAAACGACCGGTCTTGCAGCACACAAGGCCGGCCGATTCCCTTTGCCGGGAAAAATTACGGGAGATGAGATATGACAAAAGAATACAGCCTTACGGAAAGCCTTGAAGACTGCCTTGAAACCATATTGGAACTGCAGACCATGAATACGGTTGCCCGCTCAAAAGATATTGCCGCTAAACTGGACATTAAATGCGGTTCTGTCACCGGTACCCTTAAGAAGCTGGCCGACCGGGAACTGATCAATTATAAACCGTACGGATACATCACCCTGACCCCTAAAGGCGACAAAATCGCCAAAGAGGTCACCACCCGCCATAATGTGTGCCGGCATTTTTTATTCAAATATCTTAATCTTGATGAACACGTTGCAGAGAAGACCGCATGCCGCATGGAACATGCCATGGACCAGGCGGCTTTTATGAAGTTCAAAGCGTTTGTTACCCGACTGGATGCCTGAAAATCCGGATGGGCACATTTTTATGCCGTTGTCCATTCCCCTCTGTGTATTTGGGGAAAATTCCCGGCAATGGGACCATCCGTTGGGTTAAAATTTTTTTGCAGTAAAAAATTGAAGGAGATTGGTAAGATGCCAGTCTCCAACAATAGAACCGACTATTTTTATTCGGTGTTTATGGAAAAGAGAATTTTTTCACAGGCAGATTGTGGGCGCAGTGATCCGAATAAAATATTTGGTGCTGGTGTTGATTTTTAAGGGTTTGATGGTCAAAACTACTAATGATAGCCTGGAGATTGAACTTCATATTTGGAGGATTTTGTTATTCGAAATAATCCTCAGTGAGAAATTTGAAATGATATCCCCACAATGCGTCTGATATTCAGCGCTGTTTTCGAAAAAACCTGGGCGGCAGCGAATAGGCATAGTCAGCACTATAGCATTTAACATCTACGGTTCATTTGTAGCCTGTTTCTTGTATTTTCTTAAAAGGTCTATTTCGGCACCAAAATGGGGCCGCTAAGAGCGGTCTCTGCAAGCTATAGCGGATTTTAATATTTAAAAACAACTGGTTGCAAGGATTTGCCTGGTCCAATTCCATAGGCGGAATATCGGGTCGGACCAAGCTATATCCTTTATTCATAGGCATCTTGCTGCCAAATCACGGTGTTATTAGGGGCTATATTGCTGTTTTTGCCCTCAAAAAGAGGATTATAGGATTGTATTTCCTCTCGGATCTGTAATGTTTGCCCCTTTTCGATAATTTTACGACCTTTTGCCCTCAAACCCAATTGAGACAGAATATCATTTATGAAATTGTTACTACCAACTGCCAGGCTTTCGGTCCATCTTTCCTTTCTCTTGATAATATCAGCTTTTAATGCACTATCAATCCAATTCCTGTGAGCTGTTTGAAAAGCATTAAAAGTATCAAAACCTGCTAAGGTTCTGACCTTTTCATAATCAATCAACACATTTTTTCGTCGTGGGTTTTGTACTTCATTATAACCGCTCCAATGCCATTGGGACGGATGGTCTATAATTCCTGTCCTCACCATGTTCAAATCGATATAGGCAATGCATTTCCGGAGATGCTCGCCTGTTTCAACGGCCGTTGCATGATACCGGTCCTGCCGGAAAGCACCTTTCCTCTTCTTTCTGATATTATACTCTTGTCCAATCCTTCCAGCTAATAATTGAACAGACTTTGGAATTACATCAGCGCTACCATTATCATATACCAATAGGTGTGTGTGGTTGGATGTTACAATATAATCAAGGACGACAAGGTGATATCTTTTCTTGGCCTGATAAAGCCACTGCATCCATCGGTGTCGATCCTTAGCGAATTTGAATAGAAATTCCATTTTATGACAACGATGGGTTAAGTGCCAGATGTGTCCTGGAATATAATGTCTATTCGCTCTTGCCATTTTTATTCCTATATTGCTCTTTTGGGCCCCCAAAAATCAATTATAGACCCGTTTTAGAGGGTATTTATTAAGCTATTTCCTTAATTGACAGCCTTCTTGCTCGGTCCCGACCCGCTTTGCATTTTTCCTTAAATCAGGAATTAATTTACCCAAATATTGGGGTTAACTTTCGGGCTATCCTTTGTTTTTGAGTGGTTTATAGCTGTTTTTAAACTATTTCTGTCTCATTGTATTTGTTTGTATTTCCTTTGATTTTAATAGATTACAAAATCTTAACGGTTTTTAACAGTGGTTTTTTCCCCAAAATGGGCGGATTGTGATTTATAAGACTTTGAATTGCCCATAATCTGAACCGCATATGTTGACGGCAGTGCAGCAGGGGCCAAAGCCGGTGCCTCATAGGACAAAGCTTATACGGATTTGCAGACCGTCATGTATAATAAGGAGAACCCATCATGAAAAAACCCTGGCCGTTTTTATTGCCCTATGGCTGGTGTTGCTCACTTTCGGGGCTGCGCCCCCCTGCCTTGCCAGCAACGTGACGATAACCAAATTAGTGGGTAATCCCCCACTATCGAATAATACTGATTATATCGGATTTTGGGGAGGGCTTCGGTACCCACCCAAAGAAGCCGAAATGTAAAGGTTATGCAACCAGTTGTCGTGATATCTAAATTGATTCAGCCTTTCAGCTGGGCTTTTGAATCCGTTATGCCTTTTGACGGTTTCCGGGTTGTAAGGAGCAAAATTATGAATGAGTGTCCATCCTCGAATGCTCAGTTGCGCTGCATCCATTACTCCATGAAAATATTGAGTGCTGAACAGATGGCGATCCATTCTTTGCATCAATCTGTCAACCATGTTGCTCGTTCTGTGTGCCTTGGGATGATCATAGGCGTTTCTGTATGAAACAATATTTTTCCGTAATTTGTTTATGGGGTCTGATATAACATTCGGAGCATCTTGCTTTTTGCACCATTCGATCAACCTCCTGATTCGCTGTGAAAATGATATTTTGCTTTCAGCCCGATAACAATCCCATAGTTTTGATGCTGTTTCATCAAAAATGTCTCTGTATTTCTTCTTTGCCCTATCACGAATTTTTATGAATACATGCAAAAAACAACAAACGATGGCTACCGATGGAAAAAGGCTTTTCCATGCCTGCCGGGTAGCTTTCCATCCGTCTATATTGACGGTCTCCGGAGAATATTCAGGCCGAAGGCATTGGGCTTCATCCCGGTAAAATTGATAAGCTCCAGTCAAGGCTTGTTTTCCAGCATTTTGAGCAACAGACGCTCCAAGAATGCAGCCATTTCCAACAGTTGTTGCCACATAAGTTTTTTCTCCCAGAATCCGGGTATGCTTCTCATCCGCCGCAAGATGTTGCGGGATGTCTTCCGGTTGTCGGATGGTTGTTCCAACGATACTATTGCGACCAAGTGACTGCTCAATCCGGTACCAATACATTGGATCCTTACCGAAAATGTGGCTCAGTGCCCAGAAGGGCACATTAAATTTTCGCATAAAAAGAGCTTTTTCAACCTCATCGACCAAGCCGGTGAGATAGGGTGTCACAAAGGAAGGGCGGACTGTGTAAGCAATGCCGGACATCTCGATTCGCCGAATAGGGATCAACATTTTTTTTGAGTGATAGATATCTTTCATTCGATATCCTTCTCTGGAAATTTCAGCTGGAAATAGTTCCGGGAAAAGCTCAATCCTTTCATTGAGACAGTTCCGAAATTTGTCAGGATTTTGAATGTTGTCATTATAATCATCTTGAGAAAAAGGCACACATATGGTTCTATGGTTTCGGATTGCGGATTCTGTATCTGTTTCCCACATATAGTTAGAGACCTCCTTGGCGGGTTTGGTCTCTAACTATATGAAATTATTGACAAAAAGTCTAGTCGGAATTCCCTTTGATTTCAATGGGTTACGAAAAAGTTTTTTACCCCCTTCCAATGATTAGAGCGGTTTTGGCCTCTGTTCCCCTAAATCCGTTATAATCAGGAATAATAAGATAGCCATTTCCGTCTCCATTGATCCTTGTGATACCCTCCTATATGCATACAATTATTATTATGTCGATAAGGTCGAGGGCAAAGAAGTGTTACTTTATGAAAGCGCTATTGAATGCAAAGATCACGAATTGTCAATCAGCTTGCCCGAAAACTTTTTGCTGGGCAACCCTGTATACCTTAAGGTGGTTGTTCGGTCGGAATTTTCAGAGCTTGGCTCCGCGCAAATTGATCTCAGGGAGTGTGAACTTGCTGGTGAGTGGGTTAACGCCACGCTTTCCTATAACCCCCATGTCCTAGCGGACACAACGAAGCATGAAACACTTGCAAATTTTGAAAAAAGGTCATAGCCCGGATGGCCACCCAAAATCCCCCACTTATGGCCACCTCAAAATCCCCCACCTGAGCGTTTAAAAAATCAGGCGTAATCGCTGATAATCAGGAAATTCAGGAAAAACGGCGACAGAACGTTTAAATTCCCATGTATTACCCGATCAATCTAATCATGGGAGTTGGAAAGGATGAACGTTTTGAAACCAGAAAAACAGGCAGCAATCAGCACATTACTCAACAAGAATGTAAGCCAGCGAGAAATCAGCAGGAAAACTGGTATTGACCGGAAGACAGTACGCCGATACATACGTCAAAACGCTCCCGGATCAATCCAAATTCCCCCACCGGAGGCCACATCAAAATCCCCCACCCCGGCCACCGATCAGATTGGAAAGCCCCCACCCCGGCCACCGGCTGATTCAGTGGATTCAGGCCCCATACCGTTTCACGCAAGATCCGCCTGTGAGCCTCACCGGAAATGGATTGAAGACCAGGTTCGACTGGGCAGAAACGCCATGGCTATCTATCAGGATCTGGTGGAGCAGTTCAGTTTTGAACATAAGTACAACAGCGTTAAACGCTTTGTCCGCAAGTTAAAGCGCAAAGACCCCAAGCAGTTTGACCGACTGGAGTTTAGGCCTGGAGAAGAAGCCCAGGTGGATTATGGCCAAGGCGCCTTAACCAAGGGGCCGAATGGCAAATACAAACGTCCCCGGTTATTTGTGATGACCCTGAAATATTCCGGGCGCTCCTTTCGCAAGGTGGTCTGGAAATCCAGTCAAGAAACCTGGGCCAGGCTCCATGAAGAGGCGTTCCGGTATTTCGGTGGTTGCCCTGAATACGTGGTCTTAGACAATTTAAAAGAGGGTGTTATCAAGCCGGATATCTATGAGCCTGAGTTGAACCCGGTTTATGCAGCTGTACTGGCTCACTACGGTGTAGTAGCAGACCCGGCCAGGGTACGAGATCCCGACCGCAAGGGCACGGTGGAGAATGCCGTTCAGCATACCCAGAATACAGCCCTGAAAGGAAAGCAGTTCGACACCATTGAAGCCCAGAATGAATGGCTGATGCACTGGGAAGAAAGATGGGCATCAACCCGGATACACGGCCGGAAGAAACGGCAGGTGGAGGAGATGTTCCAGGAGGAAAAGCCCCATTTGTCCCTCCTGCCGTTGAAAGGGTTTGAATATTTTCGCCAGGAGACCCGCACAGTGTATGATGACGGAACTATCCAGGTAGACTCATGCTATTATTCCGCCTTGCCGGCGCCGTTGCACCAGGAAATCATTGTCCGGATTTATGAAACACAGATTGACATCATCAATCCCCGGACCATGGAAAAAATCCGCACCCATATCAAAGGCGACCGGCCCGGAGCGGTTAAGATGGAGGAGGAAGACCGGATCTTCAATCCATCCCGGCAAACAACCAGCCTTTTGAATAAAGCCGAAAGTATCGGTCCTGCGACGAGACAGCTATGCGAACTGATTTTCAAGGAAAAGGGACGCCCCGGACAGCGCCGGATGCAGGGCATTGTCAATCTTGCCCGGAAACATGAGGCCGGCAGTATTGAGGCGGCGGCCCAAACAGCCATAGAGAAGGGATTGCGCAGTTACAAATCCTTTTGCCGGCTGGTTGAACACCAGAAATCATTTACAGATACCAGACCACAAGAGGGTATCAGCCAGGAGCATGAACTGATCCGGCCGTCAAATGATTACGGTCAGTTTTTCGACACGTATGCTGCAGGTAATCAACCCGTTATCTCAAAACAGGACCTGCCAAAGGTATGGCAAAGTGCCGACTGGTTGAAGGTGATGGCCGTTTTCGGCCTTGAGCCCCAAAAGAACAAAAAAGACGAAATCTGGATTCAATCCCCTTTTACCGGAGAACAGAACGCCTCTTTGCATGTGCATCTGGGGCAGAATGTCTACAAGGACTTCAGCAGCGGCAAAGGCGGTGGAATCCTCAATTTCTGCCAGGATCTGCTCGCCCGCAAAGGGCGGGTGATGAACTGCTACCAAGTGGCGGAATGGATGATCAGCGAAGGCATTTCAAGCCTGAACAAACCCGTGGCCGTTGAGCCCAAACCAACTCCAGAAAAGAATCAGGCCAACCCGCCGGTGAGTATTGATCTGCAACCGTTTCTGGAAATCGTTCATCCGGAACTTGAAAACCGGGGGATTTCCAATAAGGCCTGCAGATACCTGGGATGCGGATATCTGCCCAAGAGAGCCACAGGCAAAAGTTCTCCATTAAACGGAAGAGTGGTCTTTCAGGTGCGAGGGATCAGTCCGGAACTAACCCCTGTCATTCTAAGCCATGTCGGCCGTGCATTGACAGACCATCAGGCTGACCTGGATGGCAGATACTGGGGCTTTCCTTTCTCCAAAAAGCTGGAAATCTACAACCAGGACAAACTGCTGCTGGACCCAAACGCCAGGGATCAGGTGGAACGATATGGCTTGACCCTTGTGGAGGGCTTTTTTGATGTGGCAGCCCTGGTGTCCGCTGACTGTTTGAATGCAGGCGCTCTCATGGGAGCACATCTGGCAGTGGAACAGGTTCTCCAACTCAGGTTTCTGGCATCACATATGGATATAAACAAGGTCAACCTTTTCCTGGACCGGGATGAGGCTGGAAGTAAAGGGACCCGGGCTGCGGCATCACTACTTACGCACCATGGGTTTACTGTAAATGTGTTTGACTGGAACCACCGGTTCAGCCGGCCTGGATGTCCACCTGCAGGGATCAAGTCCGATATAAAAGATCCGGCGGACATGTCTGAAACCCAGCTCAAATACTTAAGAAAACAAGGGATGATTTAAGGGATGAAAAAAGAAAAAAAGGAGGTATCATGAGTATGACGACCACGGAACTTGAAAAACACTTAAAAGAACTCAGGCTGAGCGGTATGCAGGCTACCCTGGAAAGCCGGGCATTACAGGCCAATCAGTCCAATGCAAGCCTTGTCGAAGGGCTGTCATGGCTGGTTCAGGATGAACTGGATCATCGTTCTTCAAATCTTAAACAACGCAGATTCAAGGCATCCGGCCTGGATGAACTCCAGACGCTGACGGATTTTGACTGGGGGTTCAATCCAAAACTTCCTAAAAAGGAAATTTATGAACTGGTGACCGCCAAGTTCATAAAAAATGGAGAGCATGCCCTTTTAATCGGTGCGCCGGGTACTGGAAAGAGCCGGATTGCCAAAACCATTGCCCACGCATCTGTTCAATTGTTCCAGAAAACCTTGTACCGGGAGGCCCATGTGTTTTTTGAAGACATGTTCGAAGCCGAACAAACCCATAATCAGAAAAAGATCTTCAAACTGTTTACACAGGCGGATCTTTTGGTTATTGATGATTTGTTCCTTCGTAAAAGAATGCCCAACGATGCGGCCGATTACCTGCTGGATATCATCATCAACCGATATTCAAAAAGGAAGAGTACGGTAATAACGTCAAACAGACCCCTTGAAGACTGGGGCTTGCTGCTCAAAGACAATGCCGCATCATCGGCCATACTGGATCGGCTGCTCCACCATGGTCACCTGCTGAAGTTCGAAGGGAAAAGCTACCGTCTCAAGGAAGCCGCTAAACGGCTCTCTGCGCCACAAAATAAGAACGAGGGATGAAAAAAGGAAAAAATCGCAGATTTTAAGAGCATAACTTAGATCTCAATATTCTGTCGCTGGGGGATTTTGACCCGGCCACAGGTGGGGGATTTTAAAGTGGCCATCCGGGATAGCTATCAATTTTTTTTCGACCAAGAAAAATATATGGAGTGCGACAGGTTTTTAAAACGTGATAAGCTGTCTGCAGAACCTCGGGGATACGGGGCCTTTTCGGCAGGGTATGAATATCCAGATATTTATCCAGAGTCTGGGTCCGCCGCCATCCATTTTGGTCTGGATAGACCCGCCATAATTGAGAATCCTCTGCCAGGGCTGCCTTTGTACGGCCGGTGGACTCCACCCAGTAATGAATGGCCCGGTTCATCAGATCAACAATAAGTTCAGGCAGCGATGCAGAATCTCTTTTTTGAACAACCTGATTCCAGGCAGGGTCTGATTCAAAACAGGTGTCTTTGATTAAAGCTGTGGCATCGTTGATATCCGCAGCTTTGAGTTAACTGCTTTTTTGTGCAGCCGGTATGGTTAGACGGGGAATACCCCCCGTATGCTTCGAGCATGTTTACCATCCATACTCTGCCGTTATTTTAAGCCAGTCGTTTTGATTGGACATCCGCCGGGCTCTTATAACCATAATTTTTTTGATCAGGTTCTGCTCCTCCCCCGATCCCGCAACTAACTCTGGCATAATCTTTTTTATGACCAGGCCTGTTTTGAATAGGACGGCATGAGGGTACATTTTTGTTTCTATGACGCAGCAGAAATCAACATCACTGCTGCAGCTGCCAGGCTTGGGCGTTTTTATCCTTTGCCATTGGCGGTTGATCCTCAATAAGTGTTTGGTGCAGACTTTTTCTGTCTCCGGATATGAAACTCAAGCCAGGGCTAAATATCAAAAAAACGGAAATTTCTCTGAAATTAACAAAAAAAAGGCTTTGGGTGGGGCTTACGGGAGCATATTATTTATTGACAAGTGGGGACCTTCTAAGTGTTAGCTTTTTATTATATTTTCATATTGTTACATACTTTAAGCAGAACGGTTTTCCCAATAATCTGGCTTACGTTTATGTGAGCAACCGCAATGATTCGAATATGATCAGGTTCAATTGAATAAATGAGGTAGTAAGGGAACCTTGGAACCAAATAACACCTAAATGGTGCTTGCAAAATCCGATATACGAATGGTGAGTCTGAAATTTGCTTAGCGGCAGACTCAATGGCAACTCGAAACCGCGTCCCAGGCCATTTTGACACTCTTCATAATACAAGATGGCTTCTAAGAATTCTTCCTTGGCTTCAGGGTCAAATCGTACCGGATTCACTTGGCGATTAATCTTTCATCGTCTGAAAAAACTTCATGCGCTGGTATTCCAGGACGTAGCCCTTTCTGATATTCTTGATACCTACGCTCCGCTTCATCAAGCCATGCAATATCAATATCACTCAATGGGCTTTCGTTAAGAGAACTTAATAGGCGATCAGCCAAAAAGGCCCTTTCCTGAACAGAGAGATCAAGGGCTTCGTTTTCTATTTTTTTTAGTAAGTCACTCATATTTTTCAAATCCTTGCATTTGTTTTTAATATCTCAACAATAATACCATACTTTGAAAAAAATTGAGAAGGGTTCTTCAGTTCATCGTTTCGGAAGCTAACGCCGGAGTGGTACCGGTCACTCCGGCGTTGATCAAGGCGCGCGGAGCGCGCCTTGATCAACGTTAAAATCACCGGTTTATCCGGTGATTTTTCTGGTTGGGGTTAAGCATAGTACCCCGGAATTCGATTGAAAAATATGCAGCCTTTGCTGTAAATCAGGCAAAAGCACTTCTGAGGGGTCTGGCTTTTTCTATTCGCGCTTTTCTTTCCGGGTTATGCAAGACGTTCCATATGTCAATACGTCTTTGTAAATTCAACCAAAATTCCGGCGTGTTTTCAAATACTGTTCCAAGCATCAATGCGGTATCAACCGTGATGGCTCTTTTCCCGGTACACAGTTCATTAACTGTCCTGCGGCTTACTCCCATTGCCTGGCCAAGTTGCCCTTGAGTGATCCCTAATGGTTTAAGGTATTCCTCGGTGATTATTTCCCCCACGCTCACAGGCTTTCTTTTTGTAATAATCATTTTGTACCTCATCATCTGTAATCATGGTTGTCCAGATAAATATGTCCCGCCTCGCCCCGAACATCATCCCATGTAAAGATTAGTCGCCATTGTTTATTAACCCTTATAGAATGTTTCCCTTTTAATGTCCCTGTCAATTTTTCAAAATGATTACTTGGAGGAGTACGCAGATCCAAATCACAAGTTGCATCATCAATGATTTGCAATTTTCTAAAAAGAACATCTCGAATTGAAGATGGTATTTTTTTATGATTGACATCGTCGATAAAAAAATCCTGGAGCCATTTATGGCGAAAAGTTGCAATCATGGTTACACAGTAACACTCATGGTTACATTAGTAAAGTTTTATATGATTTTTTTCATCCGTGCCATGAAACCAAATTACACCGTTATTTAAAAACATGTAACGAAAAAACTGTATCATGTTTAAATGCATAAGATATTGTAAAGTATAGACAATAAAACCTCCTTGCGGCATGATAGCTTTTATATATGCGGCTGGATTAACATCAGTTATCCAGAATCAATTACCACAAGGAGGTTTCAATGGAGAGTATGCACTACATCGGAATGGATATCCACAAAAAAATAATTGCATTTTGCATTAAAACCTTTAGCGGGACATTAATCCCAAAATAAGTGTGAAATAAGTAATAAAAATGAGAAAAAAGTCTCGAAACGCCTATCAATAAAGAGTATAATGAGTTTGGCAAAACGAACTATACCAAATTGAAAGGGCGTTTCGAGTGAATAAGAATATCATCAAAAAATTGGCAAAACGCAAGAAAAAAATAAGCAAAAAACTGAACAAAAGAGATTGGACTGAGCAGCCAACTCCCATGCTAAAGGCATCCAATATCCAGTATGAGATCGACGGTCGCCTTCAGGGAATATCACATGGAGGCATTGGCCTGATCCATATGTTGGCCAAAAAGACCGGCCTTTTGAAAGAAATCGATAAAGAACTTGAGCTGCTCAAGCGCCATTTGCCATATCATGAATCTGATCATGTCGCCAATATGGCATACAATATTCTTGCAGGCGGAACCTGTCTTCAGGACATTGAATTGCAAAGAAACAATGATGCCTGGCTTAATGCTCTGGACGCAAAAATGATCCCTGATCCGACAACGGCAGGGGATTTTTTGCGCCGGTTTTCCCAGGAAAATATCATTACCCTGATGGATGTGAAAAATACCATACGGAAAAAAATATGGGAAAAGCAGCCTCAAAATTTCAAAGAATCAGCCATCATCAATATTGACGGAACTATCAGTGAGACAAGCGGCAAGTGCAAACAGGGTATGGACATCTCCTACAATGGTAAGTGGGGGTATGCCCCGCTGGTTGTTTCTCTGGAGAGAACAAGGGAACCTCTTTATGTCATCAACCGCTCGGGCAATGCCCCGTCCCACCTTGACTCTGCCCGGTGGGTGGATAAGGCTCTTGATCTGACGGAAGGCACTTTTAAAAAATTATACGTTCGGGGAGATACGGATTTCAGCCTTACCACGCACTTTGACAAATGGGATCAACGTTGTTCCTTTATTTTTGGCATGGATGCCAGATCAAATCTAACAAAACGTGCAAATGCTCTTCCTGAAACCGACTGGGTCAGGCTTGAAAAACTGTCTGCGAAAATTAAAACTCAGCCCCGGAAACGTCCTGAGAATATCAAACTTCAAGTGGTGAAAAAGCGCAAATTCAAACGCATAGAGACTGCGTATGAACATATAGCCGAGTTTGAATACAAACCGGGAAAATGTCAAAAACCATACAGAATGATCGTTTTGCGTAAAACAATAAACGAGTTCAAGGGAGAATTACTACTGTTCGATGATATCCGCTACTTTTTTTATATTACCAATGATTGGAAAAAACCGGCCAAACAACTGGTAGCCTTTTACCGGAAACGGGCTGACCACGAAAATGATATTGAACAGTTGAAACATGGCGTACGTGCTATGGATAATCCTTCAGACTCTTTGAATGCCAACTGGGCCTATATGGTTATTACCTCCATGGCATGGGATCTGAAAGCCTGGTATGGGCTGCTGATGCCATATCGTGCATTAGGGCTTTCCATCATCCGCATGGAATTCAAGCGTTTTATCCAGACATTTATAAACATCCCCTGTTTAATTTTGAAATCTGGCAGGGCTATAAAATATCGAATTATTGGCTATAACAACCGGCTCCAAAGCATGTTCAAATATTTTGATTTTATAAGGACCGTCCGGGTTACATGATGCCATTGCTCTCCGGATAGTTATTGCAAACGGGTTGCAATGGCGAGTCCAAACCCTGCAGTCTCAAAAAAGGAATGACAAAAACATGAAACACAAGACAACTGGCAATACTCAAAAAAACTGGGGACTCGTGTTTCTACTGGATGGCAAGTTGGTGGCCAAAATAATACCTCAAACGGCGGGTTGCTCATGAGTATATCTTTTTTGAAAACGCGCTTGTTTTGGGATTAATCAAACAAGGAAAACTTCCCGCAACACGCAAGGCTCTTAGCAATTGGCTGGAGGGTTTGCCCCAGCCATGGACCGCTGCGATGGAAGCCACATTATTTACAGCTTGGATATACGATTTTCTAAAGCCACATGCCCAATCCATCAAGGTGGCGCATCCTGAAATGCTGAAGGCCATTACAGCCGCAAAGAAAAAAAATGATGTATCAGACGCTGAAAAGATAACTGATCTGCTAAGGGTGGATATGTTGCCGGAATGCTATATGATGCCGCAAGAGCTTAGGGATCTTAGAAGGGTATTACGCTATCGCAACCATATTGTTAGGACGGCAACAAAAGAAAAAAATAAAATCTCAGGCTTATTGATGGAAGCCGGCGCCCAGTATAATAAAAAACGGCTACACGGGAAGAAATATTTTTCAGAGCTTCTGGACACCGTGGAACATGTCCCTGATTCAGTAATCAATATGCTCAAATTGAGCCGCTCTAATCTTGAAATATTTACGGATACACAGAAAAGGCTGGTACATACCATGAAGGTGAACGATCTCATACGAGACCGTGTCGAGCGCCTTTTAACAATTAGAGGCGTCGGTGAAGTTACAGCGCTGACCTGGGTTCTTGAGGTAGGTGAGCCTGAGCGGTTTCATTCAATTCGCCAGGCCATCAGCTACTGCGGACTTTGCGCCGCCCAAAAAGAATCGGCGGGCAAGGAGTATCGCGGACCGATCTCTAAAAAGAGGAACAAACACATTCAAACGATATTGATTGAGGCAGCCAAACTGGCCCCTGTCTGGAACCCCCAATTGGCTGAAGTTCACCAAAAAGAACTGGCCAAAGGCAACAAGAATAGAGCGACTCTGGCCGTCGCCCGAAAGTTGGTTGCGTATATGCTTGCTGTGGATAAAAGTGGGCAGCCATTCCAGGTCAAGGAGTCAGAAATGGCAGCATAATTGATCATGAAAAAGCATTCGCATGTATGGTTCTTCCTGCCGTTTCATGCAGTCTGGGGACTGAGTGACTGGTTTTAAACCATGATACTCCAGTAACGTGTTTCATGACCGGCAGGTTCCCCAAATTTAAACTTCTGCGATAGTCATCAGACCAGATGACTTGATGCAGCAAATGGATGTCTGGTCAAAAGAACCGATTTTTAGAACCGATTCTTTTTGGCACAAAATTGATTAAGTTCCAATGCATGGCGTTTGTTTTCAGTAGTTTAGGGTAGTAGTAGGGTTACCGCCAAGAATGGATGGCTTTGGGTTGGGCAGGGGAGTTTTATTTTTTACTTGACAATACTTATCATGGATGTCCCCGGAATTCTATACCTGTTTTAGGGGGTGTTTTTTAAGTTAATTCCTTAATTGACAAGCCTCTTGCTTGGTCCAACCCCAAATCAACCAAATCACCAAATCCCTCATGTCCCTGCATTAAGTAAAGTAAGTAAAGGGGTCATAAAGGGGTCAGGCTTGACATTTACTTCAAGGGATCTGACATGGATGGTCAGTCCCCGGTCCTCCTCTTTTAATAAAGTCAATTGAGTATTGCGTTATAATGGCCAACCGACGGGAAATAAACGATTTCATAACCGTCCCCTGGATAATTAATGCTGGAGGAAGGTCAAGGCTTTTTTATCTTCGGAAGCATGGCTTATGAATACATCCCAATTCGATTGTTTAACATCCATCAGTAAAACCCATTAAAGTTAACGCCAACATCTGCGGCTTGTCCGTCAGCATGTTTTTGTTAGTTTTCTTCTATGAAAAAGATCTTGACAATTTAATTTTACTCTGACCCCAATTATCTGGTTGCCCCGGATGATGCCCTGGTTCCAGATGCCGATAAAACTGCCGGCAGTCAGGCCGCAGTGGATGGCTGTGATCAACGTCAGTTATAATACCCGCCGAACGACAATTAGAATTCCCGAAATTTAACACTCATAAAAAGGGGTCAAGTATAAAAAGGGGAAAAGGGGTCAAGTCTACCTTTGACCCTTAATTGCATTCTTCCTCACATAATCACATGAACTATGGCAGAGGGTTGAACATGGTTCCCCTTTGACCCAACTTTTTAAACTATGGGTCAAAGGTAGACTTGACCCCTTTATGACCCAAATGAGAAGTCTTTTACCCAACGTATTACTTTTTTTTCATAAAAGTGTTACCTTTTTTCTATAGAAAAATCTACCCAAAAATAGCATAAATCAAGGTAGTTGCACCTTTTCGCCCAAGGCGATGACGGCATGTTTTTTGCTTCTTTGTCTAAAGCCATATGCTAAACCGAAATTGAATATCAATAAATGTAATACAACTGAAAGGAGGAAGTTAAAGAAGATTTACCTGCAAGTGGCGCTATGGTTTTTATTCGGTATAGCATCTACAGTAATACTTTCATAATTTGGTATTTTATAATTCAAAAAAGGAGAAATAATAGTGAAGAAGATATTTTTAGCAGGATTGGCAACAAGTTTACTAATTCTGGGTTTGCTTGGCCTCGCAAATGCAGCATCGATTTCTAATTTTGAAGCCGTTTATGATTCTAACCTTGAACAGCTAAACCCAAAACAAGCGTGAGATAAGTAATAAAAATGAGATAAAATCCTCGAAACGCCTATCAATAAAAGGTATAATAAGTTTACCACAACGAAATATACCAAATTGAAAGGACGTTTCGAGTGAATAAAAATATCAACAAAAATTTGGCAAAACGCAAGAAAAAAATAAGCAAAAAGCTCAACAAAAGAGATTGGGATGAACAGCCAGCCCCTATGTTTAAAGCATCCAACATTCAATACGAGATTGACGGTCGCCTCCAAGGGGTTGCTCCCGGCGGCATAGGGTTAGAGCCTGGTTGAATCTATCATGAAGCCTGGTTGAATGCTCTGGATGCAGAAATTATCCCCGATCCCACTACAGCCGGAGACTTTTTGCGCCGGTTTTCCAAGGAAGATATCATAACTCTGCAGGACGTCAAAAATACCATCCGGAAAAAGGTATGGGAAAAGCCTATGACCGCAAATGACGGTTGGTATTTATTTTGCATCTGCTGGACAAAACAGCGTTGAGATTTTTACCGTTAATTCAGTATCCCTTATCATTTTTTTGATCCCCGGGAATATTTTGCAATTGTTTTCAGCCGCCTTGGTCAGCTCTTTTTGTACCAGATCAGCATCAATTTGTGAAAACCTTTCTGCCAGGTTGGAACATCCATTGAGAATAATCTCCATATACTTGTCGTTTTTTAAATTTTGCACCAGCGGCGTGTCGGCAAGGACCGCTTTTAGCATTTTGTTCAGCGATCCCATGCCGGTTTTTTTCCGACCTCGTCGTTTTTCATCCCGGAAAAATCTCTCCAGAAGGTTATTCGTCCTCTGTGGTTGGACCGTAAAAATTCCGTCCGATGTGACGACTGGTATCGGGTCGGCAAAGAGCTTTTCCCAGTATTTGTCAATCTGTGCCACCATGTTAGCATAGGTTTTTTGTCTGTGTTTATTCTCAAGGAGCCAGTTCCTGAATTCAGTCACTTTTTCTTCAATACTTTTCATGTTCATGGAATCGCCATTATCATTAATGCCATTTTTGCCATCAGGAAGGGCAATTCGCATAGCACAACGCAGCTTGTCAAATACGGCTGCCTTTGATTCCATGTTTTTGGCAAGATCATTAAGACGCTTATCTTCTACGACTTTTATGACTACTTTATATAATTGGGAAAAGGCTCTGTTTAAATTTGCTGCCTCACTGAGGTTCACGGTCATGATTTGTTCCAGCAACCGGAGAACATCTTGAAGACGTCGATAAAAATCAAGGTATGGACGGTCAAAAGGGAAACCATATCCGTTGGATTGATTTGGATAGTCAAATATCCAATGGATTAAAGCATATGCCATAATCGTGGGGATATGATCGAAATCAGTTGCCTGCCAATTCCCACTTTGAAGGCTCTCAATAATTTCATCAATATCCTTGCCGACCGGATCAATTTTTTTCTCAAGATACTTGGCCTGCCTCCTCAATGCAGGTCGAACCTTGAGTTTCTTTAACCGTTTCTGCAAAAAACTATATTCATCAGCTAGCAGGTCTTTGCCAATGTCACGCAGGAAATGAAAATGACATATAAAATCGGGTGTCCCTGGGAAAACTTCCTCCACCGCACTGACAATCCCTTTACCCATATCGTGTACGAGTGCCCTTGGTTCACCATACTGCTCTTTGATGCTACGGAAAAATGGGATGAGCTCATCTTTTTTCTCTGAAGAAATTTTTACCGTATCAAGGACCAGTTCTGAGAGTCCGTCAAGGCCGCAAAATAGATTGGGGCTATCACCTTCACAAGTTCCATCCACATGAAGGATATATCCTCCCCTGCTTGTGAAGAACTTTCGCAGAGCCGGCCGGCTCTGTCGGTGAGCCAGGGCAAGATAAATGATAAACTTACGGCCCAGAAAGCTGATCTCCCGTTCAGAGATGAATACATTCTTGATCGCCAATTCAGCCATGACCTCCTGATTGCTGAGACAACGGACAAAAAGTGCAAACCCCACCTCCACAATGACATCAAACCCGAAAGTGCCGCCCCTGGGTACAAGGTTTCGAAGCTGTTCGGACCTGAACGTTCCGTGACCGTGGGGGCAATACAATACCGTTTCCTTGGCAAAATAGGCACCGATGTCCATGGTGACCCTGGTCTTCGTATCGGTTTTCTGAACATGGAGTGTAGAATTACAATCAGGGCATTTTAAAATTTCCGGGTAAAAATGCAAAGTCGGCTTTGCTGAGAATAGCACACTAGTTTGGACGGACCCAGTCAGCTTGGAGATAAAGCTTTTGAGCAGTTTTAATGCTTGGAATCCGGAATTTTTTTTAACAACTCATGAGACTCCATAAATCCTTGGATATTAGCCGGCTTTAGTTTGCTCTTTTTGATCTCCGGCAAGCCCAAAATGTCTTCTGCGGATATGCCATGATGCCTGATAATAGCAACCAGAATCATGACTGCTTCCTGGTCAGAAATGGAAATAGCCGCTTGACGGAGGACAAGGGAACTCCTTTGTTTTACTTGATTTTTAAATATTGAAATGTTGTCAGAGAAGTAGACATAGACACCAGCGTGCTTTTCTCGACAGATACCCGGACAACTACGGAAATGATGCACAAAGGATTGTGGTGATAACCCAAGAAGTTCACCAAGTTGTCTGCCGGTAAGCCCTTCAGATGAGGAGTTCACTAAATGGATAATGGTTTTTTTTAGATTACCATACTTAGAGAACGCGGCATTTTTAAATTGCCATATACCATAAACGTCAAATTGAGGGATTTCAGGCAAAGTATAATACTTCCCGTTTTGATTGTAACTTGTGTAGGTCTTCCACTGTTTAAGTTTTGTTTGGGCAGTTCTGGAGGAACAATCCAGAATTGAAACAAGCTTTTTGAGGGTAAAAATTTTTTGTTTTTTAAGCGTTGATCTGGCCGATTCAATTTTTTGAACGTCGATAATAGGCATGACAACCTCTCTTCGTAGTATATGATATTTGTGCCAAATAATATCATATACTACGAAGCAATAACAGGAAAAATAATCCATTTCGCCCAGAATCTTAGAGTTTTTCGATTCAACGACTAAAACATATACTTTGCAAATTGAAACAAGTTGTATTAATTGAATTAAAAATCAGTTGGTTGAAAAAATCCAACTGTCATTTGCGGTTATAGGGAAAAGCAGCCGCAAAACTTCAAGAAAGAAGCCATCATCAATATCGACGGCACTATCAGTGAAACAACCGGCGAGTGCAAACAGGGTATGGACATCTCTTATAATGGTAAGTGGGGATATGCCCCTCTGATAGTCTCTCTGGAAAAAACAAGGGAGCCTCTTTATATAATCAATCGATCCGGCAATGCTCCGTCCCACCTCAACTCTGCGGGTTGGGTGGATAAGTCCCTTGATCTGCTGGAAGGCACTTTTAAAAAATTATACGTTCGGGGTGATACTGATTTCAGCCTTACTTCCAATTTTGACAAATGGGATCAACGCTGTACCTTTGTCTTTGGCATGGATGCCAGATCAAACCTGATAAAACTGGCCGGTGGTCTTTCAGATTCCGAATGGGAGATATTTGAAAAACAGCCGCAAGCCATCAAAACAATCCCCAGAAAACGTCCCGAAAATATCAAACTTCAAGTGGTCAAAAAACGCAATTTCAAACGTCTTGAGACCGCCTGTGAACATATAGCCGAATTTGAATATAAACCTGGTAAATGTCGGCAACCCTACCGGATGATCGTGCTGCGCAAAACAATAAATGAGTATAAAGGCGAACGTCTATTGTTTGACGATATCCGTTACTTTTTTTACATCACAAACGATTGGAAAAAATCAGCCAGGCACCTGGTGGATTTTTACCGGAAACGGGCGGATCACGAAAATGACATTGATCAGTTGAAACATGGCGTGCATGCAATGGCTAATCCTTCTGATTCCCTAAATGCCAACTGGGCCTATATGGTTGTTGCATCTTTGGCATGGGATCTGAAAGCCTGGTATGGAATGATGATGCCGTATCGAGCTTTAGGTCTCTCCATCGTCCGTATGGAATTCAAACGCTTTATCCAGACATTTATAAATATCCCTTGCTTGATCATACGTTCCAGCAGGGCCATTAAATATCGAATCATTGGTTATAACAACAGGCTCACAAGCGTGTTCAAGTTTTTTAACTCTTTGAAGACTGCCTGGGTTACATGATGCCTTTGCTCCGGACAGTTATTGCAAACGGGCTGCAATGGCGAGTCTAAAACCTGTAGATTTCAAAAGGGAATTTAAGCAATGAACCACAACACAATCGGCAGTATTCCAAAAAACATCAGGACTCGTGCGTCTGTTTGATGGAAATTGGAGACACAAAATAATAGCTCGGGTCGACAATTGCTTATGAGAAATTCATTTTTTATAACACGCTTGTTTTGGGGCTAAACTATAACTTTGATGTAACTACTCACCCCGGTCAAAATCGACACCGGGGATTTCACCTGCCAAAGTGAGAATGGTCACAAAAAATCATGGAAAAATTGAAGATAATTTGCAAGATATGTCAGGTTTGAGGCAGAAGTTCCCCTGTTTATCTCGCAAATAATCGTGAAACTCCTGCCTCCCCACCCAATAACAGGGCAGGAGATATGCTATCAGAAGTTCTGAAAAACGAAAGTTTTTTTTGGGATCTATACAAAATAGATCTGGCAACAGCCGAACGTTATAGACTTATGTTGCGAGTGGTCATAACTCATTGATTTTTATGATAAATTCAAACACCCGCTGTGCAAATCAATATCGACTTTTAAATTCAATGAGTTACAGTGGATTATAAAATTTTTCATAATCACTGGCAACATAATTTTTTGTTTTACTACATACCGCTTTAAAGATAGCAAAAGGCTACCTCAATGGATCATAAACTGTCAAGCCAGGCAAGGATTTCAGCATTATTTTTCCAGTCGATCAGCTCATCAATCTTCTTGTCTTGATTTATTTTCGATTGCATATATTCAATGAGCTTATCCTGGATTTCCCGTTTTTTTGACAAGTCCAGCTGCAAATAAGCCATTGTTGATTCAACGCTTTGATGGCCCAGGCGATTTTTGATATCCGATACGGGGGCCCCTGAAGTCACCATATTAACCGCACAAGAATGTCTGAAGCAATGGGCCGGACTCAGACCTTTCAACCGTTTTTCCGGCAATGCTTTTGTCAGATATCTTCGGCAAATTTTGTTGATACCATGCCGGGTCATTCCCCGCCTCCGCTGATTAATGAACAGCCGGTGTGCAAATAATGGGATGGGGGCTACTCTATGATTGGTGATATAGTCTGAGATCAGTGATGCGGTTTTGGACCACAGGTTGATCAACCTGTATCGGTTCCCCTTGCCCAGGACCGCAATGGTTTCGTTTTCAGGATCAAAATAATCAAATTCCAGTGTGGCAATCTCGCTGGCTCTGGCACCGGAGTCGTAAAGCAGATGGAGAATGGTAAAATCTCTCATCCCTTCCTTCTTTTTTAAATCGACGACACTGAAAATTTTCATTATTTCTTCTGGGTGTAAAAATCCCATCACCTTCTTTTGAGCCCTTTTCTGAGGGATGGTCAAAAGAGCTTCTGCGACTCGTTTTTTGTCCGGATGCATGAATCGGATCATCTTGGCCAGCGACTTGATCACGGCCAAGCGGTTGTTCCGGGTCTGGACGGTATTTTTTCGGTCTGTTTCCAAATGATTCAGGAAGCCCAGAACAGCGTCAGGTGTTAAATGGTCAATTTTCAAGGATTTGATTTTGATCGAATGATAATCCGCCAAAAAATGCAGAAACAAAGAAAAAGCCTGCTGGTAAGTTTTAATGCTTTGTTCGCTGGTCCCTTTTATATGGGGCAGGTATTCATAAAAATACTGATGCAGGCAGGTGGATAATCTCATACATCCTCACTTCTCAACATCGAAAAATCAAGCATTTGGCGGCGATGCTCTGCATCCAGAACTCTCAGATATTTGGTCGTATACTTGTATTCGCTGTGTCCCATGTAAGCGGCCAGCACCGGCAACGCATTTTGGGCAGACTTGCCCTGTTGTTTAATTCGTTTCAGTGTATTTACAGCAAAGGAATGACGAAGTGAGTGCCGTGTCGGGTTGCTGAAATTTGTAGCACCAATAATTTTTTTGTGCTGATCAAGGTTAATGGCCGAAATCGCTTTTTTAAATTTTCGATCCATGAAATGGCGGGGTAACTTTCCGCCATCTCCTTTGATCAATAATAAAGGATGCACATCGGCAATAAGTAAAAGCCGTCGCACGTTCAAAAAATTGTCGATTTCACAAGAAACGGCCTTGGGTATTGGGATCAGTCGGTCTTTTTTAAATTTTGTTTTCTCAATATAGATTGTCCTTTCTTCAGACCTGTAGTTCTTTTGCAGCAAATTGAACGTCTCCGATATTCTCAAGCCGCACCGGGCCATCAGCAGAAAAGAGATATAACCGCTAAAATCGGTGAGGTAATATTTTTTTGTTTTTCGCATCTGTTTTATGACAGTTTTCAATAAAAGATCCGTTTCTTTCGGAGAAAAAATAAAAGGGATAATCTGATTTTCCGGCAGCTCAGCAATCTCCTGTATGGGATTTGTCAAAATCAGGTCTCTGCGGATCAGATATTTGAAAAACATTTGAAACGTTCGAAAAAATGTATTGATGGAACGGTTTTCACAATTGAGGTCTGAACGGAGTCGGATGAAAAACAACGGATCAAATGATGTCCAGGTCACATCCCTTTGGGCAACATACCGATCCAGCAACCGAAGGCTGCACAGCAGCATTTTATCTGAATATCCCAATTGAAGACGGTATTCGATAAAATCCTCTATATATTCGCTAAGAAAGCTTTTAAAGCGTTTCACCGAGGATAACCTCCCGCATCAGGTTGATATGGATGCTCAGATATTTTTGCGTTGCTCCGATGCTTTTATGGCCCATCATTTCTTTTATCTCATAAATGGAAGCACCGGACTCCAGCAAATTCTGGGCGTAAGAATGCCTCAGCCAATATGTGTTTGACTCAAGATTGCTATCAGCCATAAATTCTCTTATATGACGGGGGATGTCGCTCCTGCCAACCGGTTTATAAGGCGGCACTAACTGTAAAAATAAGGTTCGAGATTGGGTTTCTGGTCTCCCGCCGATAATATAAGCGGTGATGGCCTTGATCACATTGTCCGGCACAGGAAGATGAGCAGGGCTGTAATTTTTTCTCGAACGAATAAAAATCTCTTTTTGCCTGAAAGAGATGTCATCCAGGGTAAGTGAGCTGATTTCTCCGGGCCTCAATCCCAAAAAATATGCCAGGTGCATAGCCGCATAAATACGGAGATCTTTTGCTGTTGACAAATTCATGAGCTTAAACATTTTTTGCACTTCATGGGGGCGCAAGAATTTCGGTGGTTTTGACCGAGCAAACTCAGGAGGGCTCACCACCAGCACAGAGATGTCTTTTTTGATATACCCGCCTCGGTAGAGGTGCTTGAGAAACTGCCGAAGATGTGACCGGTTAGATCTGGCTGCCCCGGCAGAATAATTGGTGTTGTAACGGGCTAAAAATTGATCAACCTGATGAATGGATATTTCATTTAAAAGAATGCCTGACGTTTGAAGAAAAAAATGAAAACTCATCAGTATTTGCCTCATTGCGCCGATATTGTTTTCGTTACGAAGCTGGTGTTTGTAATAATTCAGATACCCATGAAAAATTTCCGGCAACGGAAGGCCGAGTGGCGGCATTATTTCTGCCGGCACTCGACATCGACGATAAGACTGTATATTGAGTTCTGTTCCCAAATCAGACGTCATGATCAGGTGCTCTTGTATTCAAAATAATCTGAAGATATTTGACACTGTCAACAAAACCAATGTGCCGACAGGCCATTACCAGATCTATGGTATTAAAATTCTTTTCGCATCGAAAACACCTGCTCAGGTTCGTCTTAGGATTAACTGCAGTCTGAAATTCATTGCACAAGGGACACAGAAAACGGAAAACCCCTTCACTTATTTTGGCTGGAATACCCAGTTCCGTTTCGATCAACACATGAATGGGTATTGAATTTCGTAATCTATAAAGTTCCTTTGAAGAAAATCGTTTGCCCATGCTGACACCTCTTCTTTTTGGTTAGTTCCTTCATAATATCTGGTGTCAATTTTACCGTCTCCTGGTCCGTGGCATCAATAATCTCTTGTAACGCATTTTTGTTAAGGAGGGTGTCAAACCCAATAAAGACAAGGGTCTTGGCCGATATTAAATCTTGTAACGGTATTTGAATTAAATCCATCGAAGATCCTTTACCAGCAATGGTTTTGGCAGTTTTTATCTCTTGTAACGTATTTTCAGTTAAGGATGGCTTTCCCGGAGGCTTTGTTCGCTTCCAGTAACCAGGATTGCTTTGGCGCCATTCCTGAACACGGACCACATTCTCAGGCCCTGAAAAATAATCCTGATTCTTTGGCTTATTCAGCCATTTTTGCTGGCTGTGTTTTTTACTGGCAATTTTGCATTCGGGTTCGTTACAAAATTTTTGCCGTTTCAAATGACGGGGATCTGGCTTGAATAAATTTTGGCAGTTTTTACACCTGCGCTGTCGGATTTGTTTTTTCATAGACCTGATACCTCCTTAGATCTATGATCGGATGGATGGTGGCGGGGTAGTATTTTTTCAAAATATGGCGGGGTATAGCGGGGTCCAGCTGGGTCGGGCGGGGTAGAACACGCAACAAAAAAAACTCGCTACATAAATAGACAGATGAAGTGCCCCCACTGCCAGGGACCGTTGTATTATGCCAATTATCCGCGCAAACCCAGGGGGGAGCCTGAAGGGTTGTCTGAAGAATGTTTTTTACAATTCAGTTTATGTTGCGGAAGGGAAGGCTGTCGACGTCGTTTGATCCCGCCAACCTGCCGTTTCCTTGGTAAAAACATTTACTGGTATGCGGCCATTCTGACGATTGTGTCCGACTGGCAGAACCAATCTGTAGGTATCACGATGTCCAGGTTTGCTGAAACAATCGGTATCTCCCGCAACACCCTTAGCCGCTGGGTCAGCTTATTCAAAGAAATATTTCCAACAAGCTCTCAATGGAAGAAAATCCGGGGCCGAGTACCTGCAAGCGTAAAAAATGATCGTCTTCCAGCAAGTTTGGTCAACTTCTATCTGCATCAACAGGCGTCCATCAAAAAAACGTTGATCTCCTGTTTGTCATTCTTGTCTCAAGGCAGTGAAATATCACAAAAAATAAGGGCCGGGTAATCTCACGCAGAAGATGGGCGTGGCCTTGGGCGCTCAACTGTTCTATCAAAGGGGCCGGGATTTTTATCAGCATTTCGCTGAAAATTTTAACTCAAAATTGAAAGGACCCCGGCCTATGAACAGTAAAAACCAAAGTCCGGTTGATAACTGGGCTTTGTTTCGCTTCTCAGTCGTTGGCGGTTTGCTGGCAAATCCGCCGGCCAAAGGTGAGCTGCGCAAGGAACTGGAAAAGCTTTCCTATCAGATTTACACCCATCCCATCACGAACGAATCAACGGTATTTCATTTTTCAACTATTGAAAGCTGGTATTACAAGGCAAAAAATGCCCAGGACCCCATTATTGCTTTAGGGCGGAAAGTTCGTTCTGACTATGGCGGTTCAATTGTATTCACACCTGAACTGATCCGGATGCTGGGCAGACAATACCGGACTTATCCGAACTGGAGCTACAAACTGCACGCAGATAATTTCGCAGCAGAACTCCAGGAAAAGGAGGCTTCAGTATCGGTACCATCCTATGCCAGTGTCCGGCGGCGGATGATCGAAAGGGGGTGGACCAGGAAGCCCTCAGCAAAGAAAAAACAGACAGCGGGCATGAAAATTGCCGCAAAGCGGTTCGAAAGCCATGAAATCCGAGGATACGAAGCAGAATATGTTCACAGCCTGTGGCATCTGGATTTTCATGAAGGCAGTCTGCGGGTGGTGGATAACAACGGTAACTGGTATACGCCCAAAGCCTTATGTATTCTTGACGACCATTCCCGCCTGTGCTGCCACATCCAATGGTATTCAGGAGAAACCACCCAGGATTTGATTCATGGATTGACCCAGGCATTTTTCAAAAGGGGGCTTCCCAGGGCACTGATGACGGACAACGGATCTGCCATGACCTCCCATGAGTTTTGCAACGGTCTTAAAAAAACAGGGATACTTCATGAAACGACACTGCCCTACAGCCCTTATCAAAACGGTAAGCAGGAAGCCTTTTGGGGAACCCTTGAAGGCAGATTGATGGCCATGCTGACCCGGGTGGACCCTCTGACACTGGAATATCTCAATCACAGCAGTCAGGCCTGGGTCGAGATGGAATATAACAAAACCAGGCATAGTGACATCGGCACATCTCCTGTTCAACGCATGCTTGAAGGCAAAGATGTTTCCCGGCCGGCACCGGATGAAGAGCAACTGAGGTTCGCCTTTACAGTCTGCGAATCCAGAAATCAGCGAAAATCTGACGGTACCGTGTCCATCAACGGGGTAAGATTTGAGATCCCTTCCCGGTTTCACCATATCCCTCGGTTACATGTCTGCTTTGCCAATTGGGATAAATCCATGGCCTGGCTCATGGACCAGAGAACCGGCAAACAGATTGCGCAGATCTACCCCCAGGACAAAATCAAAAATGCTTCAGGAAAACGAAAGATCAAGTCGAGACCTGAGCATACCATTCTACCGGATGAAACATTGAAAGAATCCGAGCCTGCATTATTAAGAAAACTGATGGCCGAGTATGCCCAAAGCGGCATGCCTCCAGCCTATCTTCCCAAAGGAGAATCATGAACAACAAACAGCTTCTGGCTTATTACGGCCTTAAATGGAACCCTTTTTTTCCTAATATCCCCGTGGAAGCCTTATGGCATCCGCCATTGATGAACAGTTTTATTTTTCGTCTTGAGAATATGACCCTGAACGGGGGCTTTGCTTTGATCAGCGGGGACCCCGGCCTTGGCAAATCCAAGGCGTTGCAGATGATTGCCCAAAAGTTCGGTAAACTTGACGAGGTAGTTGTCGGGGTAATGGAACGTCCCCAAAGCAGTGTCGGAGACTTTTACCGGGAAATGGGAGTTTTGTTTGGTGTCAATTTGAGCCCTGCCAACCGGTACGGCGGGTTCAAGGATCTTCGGGAGCGCTGGAAAAGTCATGTAAAAACCACCTTGTTCCGGCCCATCCTGCTCATAGATGAGGCCCAGGAGATGCTGACCGGATGCTTAAATGAACTGCGTTTGTTGAACAGCGCGGACTTTGACTCCCAAAACCTGTTGACCACCGTGATTTGCGGCGATGACCGGCTCCCGGAACGGTTCAGATCAAGATCCCTGGTATCGCTGGGAAGCCGGATGCAGTTCCGGCTGACGCTGCTTCCCTATGTCCGGGATGACCTGCTGGATTACATGGATCACAGCCTGAACCAGGCCGGCGCCCCGCACTTAATGACGAAAACTCTGATCAGGACCCTTGCAGACCATTGCGCCGGCAACCTGCGGGTTCTTAACAATATGGCCGCAGACCTGCTGACTGCGGGGATTGAAAAAGAACTCAATCAATTGGACGAAAAGCTTTTTATGGAAGTCTATTCCAGACAGCCGCCCAATAAAAAATCATAGGAGAACAATATGGGTATTTATGATGATCCGGACATGAAACTGGAAGAAATCACACAGGAATTGGAACATTTTATCCTGGATATGGTCCTTGCCGGACTTGAAAGCTTGAATATGGAATATCGGGCCTTCAGGCGATTCCAGAAACAAAGGCTCACGGAAAAGAACCGTCATAAAGAACACGAGCCGTTTTGAACGTACGCCCGGACTCCAAAGGTCCGGGCCTGCCTCAATGGAAAAAATACTTTGGAAAATCGGCAATTATTTTAAGCACCGCTTCAGCCTGGCAGTTCTTGATGAAATTAAGGGCCGGTGGCCCGTTCTCCCCTCTTGTAAAAACATCCCTTATCTTAAAGCTGAAAATGCCGGAGGAAGGCACATCCTGATCAGACCTGATCCTGTTATTCAGCCTTATTATTTTCTTGCCGACGATTTAAACATTGACCTGCTTATCCGGCATCATCAATCCATATCAAACCGCTTTAAACCAGGCAGGATGGTTATAGAAACATCTCCCGGCAATTATCAAATTTGGATTCACAGTGACCGTCCGTTAAGCCTTCCCGAAAAAAAGTATTGGTTGGAAAACATGCACAGTGATCCCGGCGCCGACCCGAAAAACAGGTGGGGCAGATGCCCCGGGTTCAGGAACAGAAAAGCAAAACACAGAACGCCTTCAGGACAATACCCTTTGGCAAAGCTATTATGGGTGGACTGGAAATGCCAGGCTATTGTCCCTGAAATAGAATTATCCTCCCAACCTCAAGAAGTCTTTTCCCATCAACCCCGGGGGGGAGTGTGCCATAACGGTAATATTTCCCGCTCCCTCTATGATAAGGGTGACGAATCTGCCACTGATTTTGCATATGCTCTGGCCCTCTATCTTACTTTCCGCACCCATAAATAAAAAATGAGTGTGAATTTATTATTCTATAAATTCAGGTAGATAGAGTTAACTGAATTCCATTCAGTAAATAAATTTTGTTCAGACTAGATTTTTTTCCTTCTAGGTGATATCGATTTCCCAGTAAAGCAAATCAACAGACACCTTGGAGGTTAAATGGAAATCAAAGACTTCAGCAGTCTGACAATAACCGATGTGCAGTTCCTACCCATAGTCAAAGAATATGCCCGCCGGATAAATCTGGTAGAAACAATCAACCAGATGGTGAATACCCAGATGGATCTTCAGCCGGGCCCTGTTGTTCTCGGCATGGTTCTGGACACCCTGTCCGGGAGATCTCCTCTTTACCGGTTAAAAAATTTTCTCGACGAAAAAGACATCGAACTGCTGCTTGGTAAGGCAATATCTTTGGAACAGTTTACAGACCATAATATTGGCCGTGCATTGGACAAAATTTTTGAAACAGGAACCCAAAAGATATTCGGCCAATTGAGCCAGAACGCTGTCAATGGTTTCCAAATCAAGCCGACCGGAGCCCACTATGACACAACATCTGTCAGTGTTTACGGTGATTACGCCATGACAGATGAGCCGTTTGAAATCACTTACGGCCACAGCAAAGATAAGCGTCCGGATCTAAAGCAGTTCCTTGTTGAAATGCTGTGTGTTGACAGAAACATTCCCTTATTTGGAGGGACTCGGGATGGCAATGCATCCGACAAGACCTTGAACAATGAAGTGCTGACTACGATCTCCAAACACATGGCCAACCATGGACTTAAAGAAAATGCGTTCGTGTATGTTGCAGATTCTGCCTTTGTAACGGAAGATAACCTTGGGAAAGCTGGAAAAACAAAATTTGTCAGTCGGCTGCCGGCCACTTATAATGAATGCAGCCGCGCTATCAAAGAAGCGGTTCAGGCCGATAATTGGGTTGATATCGGTGTCCTTGCTGAAACAGAGGATACACAGAAACGACCGGCAGCACACTACAAAGCCTTTGAGACCACCGTGACCTTGTATGGGACCACTTATCGGGCGGTGGTCGTACATTCCAGCGCTCACGATAAGCGCCGACACAAAAAAATCGATCGTCAATTAGGCAAGAACAAAAAAGAGCTTGAACAGCAGGTCCAGAAACTACTCACAGAACCGTATTACTGCAACGATGATGCCCAGGCTGCGGTTGAAAAAATATCCCGGTTGCCGAAAAAATCGGATCTTTTCACCGTATCGGCAACCATTGATAAGGCGCCCAAATATTCGAGGGGCCGCCCGAAAAAGGGAGAGACGCGCGTTCCGGATAGATTTGAATATCGCATAACCCTTTTCGTTGATGAGGATGAAGAAAAGGTCCAATTTCTTCGGGAAGAAGCTGGATGTTTTGTACTTCTTTCCAACTTAACTTCTCATCAGGAAGAATCTGAATGGTCTGCTAAAGATCTTCTAAAATTGTATAAGAACCAGAGCGGCATTGAACAAAACTTCGGCTTCCTAAAAGATCCCGTTATCATCAACAGCGTTTTTCTGAAAAAAAACTCAAGGATTGAAGTCCTCGGGATGATTTTGCTGATTTCATTGCTGATATGGCGCCTTATTGAAAGGGCTATGCGTTTGTATATCAAAGATAATCAGACAACAATGACAGGTTGGGTAAGAAGAAGGACCAAACGGCCCACTTCATTCATGATGTCAACCAAGTTCCATACGGTTCTTGTGGTTAAAAGCGGAAACCAAAGACAGCTTGCCAAACCCTTGAAATCTGTTCATCTGGAATATCTCAAAGCACTTGATGTCAAGCCGGAGGTTTTCATTACACCTTGACCTCTATAACCCTTAAAATTACTCACATCTTATCGGAGTGGGGTGCGGAAAGTAAGCTCTATAGAAGAGGTTTCTCACGAATGGAAATTTACAATCGCATTATCAATGAAAGGCAGGATTGGATTAATCATGCGGGTGAACGAAAAAAAACACAGTATCTGATCAGGACATTACAGAAAGCTGAAAAAATTATCAGTTAAAATCGGGCTCTCTTGGCCTCCGGGAAAGCCCTTATTTACCATGAAACGTTGTCCATGAATTATCGTGATTGCTCTCACAAAGCAAGCTGAATGGCAACAAGAGGATTCACGCCTTTGTTTGCCATGGTTTGCAGGTAGCTTGAAATTCGACAATAAGCATGAGCATATTGCTGACATCGAAAACAACCTGATATTTTCTGTTTTACCTTTGCCATCCGAAGATCGTTTATGACAAGTTTCCTGTAAAAGCTTTTTCATATTAGCAGCCCACCTGTACTGATTGGATTCAACAATAAATGTCAGTTCCCTCAATAGATGGGAACCACAAAGTCCATGTCCACAATGATCGTACGACAGGTATGATGCCCAGCAATCGTGGATTATTACCCCGCCATAGCGGGGAATAATATTCAAATCGACTATCGCCTCCTTGCCTCGCTTTCGGTGAAGTAGCTTCAAGGTGGTGCCTCCGGAGGAATACACATGTATCCAGTGATTTTTTCGATCCACCCGAAAGGATGTCTCGTCAACATGAATTGATGGGGCCTGAAGAATGTCTTCTATCGATTTGACCTCCCACCTTTCAAGTGCTTGATAAAGTCGCCAGACAAACTTTAGAAGGGTTGCTTCTGAAATTACCACACCGATCATTGCAGAAATCTGCTTTTGAACTCGGTTGAGTGCAACCATTTGGCTAAGGAAGATAGATAGTATCAATTCCACAACAAGGAGCATGCTGTTCATCAGAGCCCGCATCTCAGGAGATACTTTGCCCTCAGCACAAAGATTTTCAAAATCCTTTTTTAGACGGGCTATTTCTTCCCGAACACTATTTTTATCTACCGTTGCCATGTCAGCATTATAACACGGGTTTTTGGCGGCTCGAGATTTGCTCTATAGCGGATTTTCTATGTATTCGGCATCATCTGTCATGATTTTACGGTAAATTTCTGGATAAATAAGCGCCAGCATGCTTTAACAAAGGATTTGGTGACCATTTAAAAAATTTTAAAATTGACCTCAAAAAACCTGTCAAGTCTTTTTTTAAATTTTTACATTTTTTTATGGGGTGAGTAGTTACACTTTGATTTGATTTCCGTTGATAGTTCTTCGACTGCAGGCGTAAATCAGCTCTATTTTAACTACAATCCAGAGATTGATCCTTATACCTCATTAACTTCTATTATATCGGCGACTTCTACAAACAACTTGATTACTTGTCAAACTAACCCCAAAACAAGTGTGAAATAAGTAATAAAAATGAGAAAAAAATCTCGAAACGCCTATCAATAAAGAGTATAATGAGTTTGGCAAAACGAACTATACCAAATTGAAAGGGCGTTTCGAGTGAATAAGAATATCATCAAAAAATTGGCAAAACGCAAGAAAAAAATAAGCAAAAAACTGAACAAAAGAGATTGGACTGAGCAGCCAACTCCCATGCTAAAGGCATCCAATATCCAGTATGAGATCGACGGTCGCCTTCAGGGAATATCACATGGAGGCATTGGCCTGATCCATATGTTGGCCAAAAAGACCGGCCTTTTGAAAGAAATCGATAAAGAACTTGAGCTGCTCAAGCGCCATTTGCCATATCATGAATCTGATCATGTCGCCAATATGGCATACAATATTCTTGCAGGCGGAACCTGTCTTCAGGACATTGAATTGCAAAGAAACAATGATGCCTGGCTTAATGCTCTGGGCGCAAAAATGATCCCTGATCCGACAACGGCAGGGGATTTTTTGCGCCGGTTTTCCCAGGAAAATATCATTACCCTGATGGATGTGAAAAATACCATACGGAAAAAAATATGGGAAAAGCAGCCTCAAAATTTCAAAGAATCAGCCATCATCAATATTGACGGAACTATCAGTGAGACAAGCGGCAAGTGCAAACAGGGTATGGACATCTCCTACAATGGTAAGTGGGGGTATGCCCCGCTGGTTGTTTCTCTGGAGAGAACAAGGGAACCTCTTTATGTCATCAACCGCTCGGGCAATGCCCCGTCCCACCTTGACTCTGCCCGGTGGGTGGATAAGGCTCTTGATCTGACGGAAGGCACTTTTAAAAAATTATACGTTCGGGGAGATACGGATTTCAGCCTTACCACGCACTTTGACAAATGGGATCAACGTTGTTCCTTTATTTTTGGCATGGATGCCAGATCAAATCTAACAAAACGTGCAAATGCTCTTCCTGAAACCGACTGGGTCAGGCTTGAAAAACTGTCTGCGAAAATTAAAACTCAGCCCCGGAAACGTCCTGAGAATATCAAACTTCAAGTGGTGAAAAAGCGCAAATTCAAACGCATAGAGACTGCGTATGAACATATAGCCGAGTTTGAATACAAACCGGGAAAATGTCAAAAACCATACAGAATGATCGTTTTGCGTAAAACAATAAACGAGTTCAAGGGAGAATTACTACTGTTCGATGATATCCGCTACTTTTTTTACTATAACCGCAAATGACAGTTGGATTTTTTCAACCAACTGATTTTTAATTCAATTAATACAACTTGTTTCAATTTGCAAAGTATATGTTTTAGTCGTTGAATCGAAAAACTCTAAGATTCTGGGCGAAATGGATTATTTTTCCTGTTATTGCTTCGTAGTATATGATATTATTTGGCACAAATATCATATACTACGAAGAGAGGTTGTCATGCCTATTATCGACGTTCAAAAAATTGAATCGGCCAGATCAACGCTTAAAAAACAAAAAATTTTTACCCTCAAAAAGCTTGTTTCAATTCTGGATTGTTCCTCCAGAACTGCCCAAACAAAACTTAAACAGTGGAAGACCTACACAAGTTACAATCAAAACGGGAAGTATTATACTTTGCCTGAAATCCCTCAATTTGACGTTTATGGTATATGGCAATTTAAAAATGCCGCGTTCTCTAAGTATGGTAATCTAAAAAAAACCATTATCCATTTAGTGAACTCCTCATCTGAAGGGCTTACCGGCAGACAACTTGGTGAACTTCTTGGGTTATCACCACAATCCTTTGTGCATCATTTCCGTAGTTGTCCGGGTATCTGTCGAGAAAAGCACGCTGGTGTCTATGTCTACTTCTCTGACAACATTTCAATATTTAAAAATCAAGTAAAACAAAGGAGTTCCCTTGTCCTCCGTCAAGCGGCTATTTCCATTTCTGACCAGGAAGCAGTCATGATTCTGGTTGCTATTATCAGGCATCATGGCATATCCGCAGAAGACATTTTGGGCTTGCCGGAGATCAAAAAGAGCAAACTAAAGCCGGCTAATATCCAAGGATTTATGGAGTCTCATGAGTTGTTAAAAAAAATTCCGGATTCCAAGCATTAAAACTGCTCAAAAGCTTTATCTCCAAGCTGACTGGGTCCGTCCAAACTAGTGTGCTATTCTCAGCAAAGCCGACTTTGCATTTTTACCCGGAAATTTTAAAATGCCCTGATTGTAATTCTACACTCCATGTTCAGAAAACCGATACGAAGACCAGGGTCACCATGGACATCGGTGCCTATTTTGCCAAGGAAACGGTATTGTATTGCCCCCACGGTCACGGAACGTTCAGGTCCGAACAGCTTCGAAACCTTGTACCCAGGGGCGGCACTTTCGGGTTTGATGTCATTGTGGAGGTGGGGTTTGCACTTTTTGTCCGTTGTCTCAGCAATCAGGAGGTCATGGCTGAATTGGCGATCAAGAATGTATTCATCTCTGAACGGGAGATCAGCTTTCTGGGCCGTAAGTTTATCATTTATCTTGCCCTGGCTCACCGACAGAGCCGGCCGGCTCTGCGAAAGTTCTTCACAAGCAGGGGAGGATATATCCTTCATGTGGATGGAACTTGTGAAGGTGATAGCCCCAATCTATTTTGCGGCCTTGACGGACTCTCAGAACTGGTCCTTGATACGGTAAAAATTTCTTCAGAGAAAAAAGATGAGCTCATCCCATTTTTCCGTAGCATCAAAGAGCAGTATGGTGAACCAAGGGCACTCGTACACGATATGGGTAAAGGGATTGTCAGTGCGGTGGAGGAAGTTTTCCCAGGGACACCCGATTTTATATGTCATTTTCATTTCCTGCGTGACATTGGCAAAGACCTGCTAGCTGATGAATATAGTTTTTTGCAGAAACGGTTAAAGAAACTCAAGGTTCGACCTGCATTGAGGAGGCAGGCCAAGTATCTTGAGAAAAAAATTGATCCGGTCGGCAAGGATATTGATGAAATTATTGAGAGCCTTCAAAGTGGGAATTGGCAGGCAACTGATTTCGTTCATATCCCCACGATTATGGCATATGCTTTAATCCATTGGATATTTGACTATCCAAATCAATCCAACGGATATGGTTTCCCTTTTGACCGTCCATACCTTGATTTTTATCGACGTCTTCAAGATGTTCTCCGGTTGCTGGAACAAATCATGACCGTGAACCTCAGTGAGGCAGCAAATTTAAACAGAGCCTTTTCCCAATTATATAAAGTAGTCATAAAAGTCGTAGAAGATAAGCGTCTTAATGATCTTGCCAAAAACATGGAATCAAAGGCAGCCGTATTTGACAAGCTGCGTTGTGCTATGCGAATTGCCCTTCCTGATGGCAAAAATGGCATTAATGATAATGGCGATTCCATGAACATGAAAAGTATTGAAGAAAAAGTGACTGAATTCAGGAACTGGCTCCTTGAGAATAAACACAGACAAAAAACCTATGCTAACATGGTGGCACAGATTGACAAATACTGGGAAAAGCTCTTTGCCGACCCGATACCAGTCGTCACATCGGACGGAATTTTTACGGTCCAACCACAGAGGACGAATAACCTTCTGGAGAGATTTTTCCGGGATGAAAAACGACGAGGTCGGAAAAAAACCGGCATGGGATCGCTGAACAAAATGCTAAAAGCGGTCCTTGCCGACACGCCGCTGGTGCAAAATTTAAAAAACGACAAGTATATGGAGATTATTCTCAATGGATGTTCCAACCTGGCAGAAAGGTTTTCACAAATTGATGCTGATCTGGTACAAAAAGAGCTGACCAAGGCGGCTGAAAACAATTGCAAAATATTCCCGGGGATCAAAAAAATGATAAGGGATACTGAATTAACGGTAAAAATCTCAACGCTGTTTTGTCCAGCAGATGCAAAATAAATACCAACCGTCATTTGCGGTCATAGTTTTTTTATATTACCAATGATTGGAAAAAACCGGCCAAACAACTGGTAGCCTTTTACCGGAAACGGGCTGACCACGAAAATGATATTGAACAGTTGAAACATGGCGTACGTGCTATGGATAATCCTTCAGACTCTTTGAATGCCAACTGGGCCTATATGGTTATTACCTCCATGGCATGGGATCTGAAAGCCTGGTATGGGCTGCTGATGCCATATCGTGCATTAGGGCTTTCCATCATCCGCATGGAATTCAAGCGTTTTATCCAGACATTTATAAACATCCCCTGTTTAATTTTGAAATCTGGCAGGGCTATAAAATATCGAATTATTGGCTATAACAACCGGCTCCAAAGCATGTTCAAATATTTTGATTTTATAAGGACCGTCCGGGTTACATGATGCCATTGCTCTCCGGATAGTTATTGCAAACGGGTTGCAATGGCGAGTCCAAACCCTGCAGTCTCAAAAAAGGAATGACAAAAACATGAAACACAAGACAACTGGCAATACTCAAAAAAACTGGGGACTCGTGTTTCTACTGGATGGCAAGTTGGTGGCCAAAATAATACCTCAAACGGCGGGTTGCTCATGAGTATATCTTTTTTGAAAACGCGCTTGTTTTGGGACTAACGACGAGTTCGCAATAATGTTTGATACACTGTCAAATACGACAGTAATTAACTATAGTGTTATTTTTAATAATGTAACCACATCTGAATTGGCTGATTGGGATACATTTGAAATTT
The DNA here is from genome assembly GCA_963663165.1 of uncultured Desulfospira sp. Taxonomy (GTDB): domain Bacteria; phylum Desulfobacterota; class Desulfobacteria; order Desulfobacterales; family Desulfobacteraceae; genus Desulfospira. The sequence goes on from OY760175.1 coordinate 4,945,078, forward strand.
ACATAAATCCCTCCTTCCTTGCTGATAGTTTGCCGGGTGAGTCATTTTATACTTACGGAACCCAAACTCATTCAGAGGGTAACCTTGCTCCAGTTCCAGTACCAACCACCATGCTTCTGTTTGGCACCGGTATAGCTGGTCTGTTAGGATTAAGAGGTAAAAGAAGATAGAGATAACAATCCAAGTAAGCGCTTTATGAATAATTCGGGCGCGATTCGACGATTCGAGGTCGGACCAAGCTAACGATTCGAGGTCACGATTCGAGGGTACGATTCGAGGTCGGACCAAGCTAATAAACTGAAATTTAAATAAATAGTCTTTAAAGATACCCTCAAAACTGTCTTAAATGAATGTTTTTTGGGGCAAAATGGTCATCTTAAAAAGACTAATCCCAAAATAAGTGTGAAATAAGTAATAAAAATGAGAAAAAAGTCTCGAAACGCCTATCAATAAAGAGTATAATGAGTTTGGCAAAACGAACTATACCAAATTGAAAGGGCGTTTCGAGTGAATAAGAATATCATCAAAAAATTGGCAAAACGCAAGAAAAAAATAAGCAAAAAACTGAACAAAAGAGATTGGACTGAGCAGCCAACTCCCATGCTAAAGGCATCCAATATCCAGTATGAGATCGACGGTCGCCTTCAGGGAATATCACATGGAGGCATTGGCCTGATCCATATGTTGGCCAAAAAGACCGGCCTTTTGAAAGAAATCGATAAAGAACTTGAGCTGCTCAAGCGCCATTTGCCATATCATGAATCTGATCATGTCGCCAATATGGCATACAATATTCTTGCAGGCGGAACCTGTCTTCAGGACATTGAATTGCAAAGAAACAATGATGCCTGGCTTAATGCTCTGGACGCAAAAATGATCCCTGATCCGACAACGGCAGGGGATTTTTTGCGCCGGTTTTCCCAGGAAAATATCATTACCCTGATGGATGTGAAAAATACCATACGGAAAAAAATATGGGAAAAGCAGCCTCAAAATTTCAAAGAATCAGCCATCATCAATATTGACGGAACTATCAGTGAGACAAGCGGCAAGTGCAAACAGGGTATGGACATCTCCTACAATGGTAAGTGGGGGTATGCCCCGCTGGTTGTTTCACTGGAGAGAACAAGGGAACCTCTTTATGTCATCAACCGCTCGGGCAATGCCCCGTCCCACCTTGACTCTGCCCGGTGGGTGGATAAGGCTCTTGATCTGACGGAAGGCACTTTTAAAAAATTATACGTTCGGGGAGATACGGATTTCAGCCTTACCACGCACTTTGACAAATGGGATCAACGTTGTTCCTTTATTTTTGGCATGGATGCCAGATCAAATCTAACAAAACGTGCAAATGCTCTTCCTGAAACCGACTGGGTCAGGCTTGAAAAACTGTCTGCGAAAATTAAAACTCAGCCCCGGAAACGTCCTGAGAATATCAAACTTCAAGTGGTGAAAAAGCGCAAATTCAAACGCATAGAGACTGCGTATGAACATATAGCCGAGTTTGAATACAAACCGGGAAAATGTCAAAAACCATACAGAATGATCGTTTTGCGTAAAACAATAAACGAGTTCAAGGGAGAATTACTACTGTTCGATGATATCCGCTACTTTTTTTATATTACCAATGATTGGAAAAAACCGGCCAAACAACTGGTAGCCTTTTACCGGAAACGGGCTGACCACGAAAATGATATTGAACAGTTGAAACATGGCGTACGTGCTATGGATAATCCTTCAGACTCTTTGAATGCCAACTGGGCCTATATGGTTATTACCTCCATGGCATGGGATCTGAAAGCCTGGTATGGGCTGCTGATGCCATATCGTGCATTAGGGCTTTCCATCATCCGCATGGAATTCAAGCGTTTTATCCAGACATTTATAAACATCCCCTGTTTAATTTTGAAATCTGGCAGGGCTATAAAATATCGAATTATTGGCTATAACAACCGGCTCCAAAGCATGTTCAAATATTTTGATTTTATAAGGACCGTCCGGGTTACATGATGCCATTGCTCTCCGGATAGTTATTGCAAACGGGTTGCAATGGCGAGTCCAAACCCTGCAGTCTCAAAAAAGGAATGACAAAAACATGAAACACAAGACAACTGGCAATACTCAAAAAAACTGGGGACTCGTGTTTCTACTGGATGGCAAGTTGGTGGCCAAAATAATACCTCAAACGGCGGGTTGCTCATGAGTATATCTTTTTTGAAAACGCGCTTGTTTTGGGACTAATAGCCAAAACGGGGATTCCGGGACATGATACTAACTTTAGAGATCATGTCCCGGCTAACCCGATGATCACCGAACAAGCCAATGAACCCGACCGGGCTTACTGCGCGGCGTTTCTGAAGGGGAAAAAGGGTCAAGTCTACCTTTGACCCTTAATTGCATTCTTCCTCACATAATCACATGAACTACATGAACTAAAAAATTGGGGTCAGAGTAAAATTAAATATTGAATTATTTCATTACAATGATAAGTTAAGCCCATGGCACGATTACAACGAATAGCTCCAAAAAATATTCCAATTCATATCGTCAGAGGGGAAACAACCGACAGGTGTGTTTTGGGTCGGATGATAATCACGCGGCATATGCAGCGTGGTTAAAGGAATACTCAAAGAAATATAAAGTTGATGTGCATGCCTGGGCAATGATGAGCAACCACGTTCACCTGTTGTGCACTCCCCGGCAGGAAAAAGCAATAAGCAGCATGATGCAGGCTTTGGGCCGCCGGTATGTTCGTTATTTTAATTAGTGCCTGACCGGAAACCCCGATTTTGAAATTTTCAGGGGGTCGATGTTTGACAAAACCTTAAATCTTTGTTGTTCCTGTCATCACAAACCGGGAGAAATGCTTCCATCTCTGCCGGTTTTCGGCAACTTTCTCCTTTTCCGGACGCAACTGTAGTGTTTGCCGTGTTTTTTTTAAGCAATGGCCTGTTTTAAGCTGCTTTGCGCTGTTCAGACCCTTGCAGCTTTTTTAATCCCTTTTGTTGTATGTGATGCCCGATGATCTGGAGATTTCTTGCCAAAACCGACAGGCTCACATACCTCTTAAACCCTTGAATGCCATGATCCGGGCATCTGTCAAGACCATGATTTTCCAGTCCGTTTATGGCAGATTCCACCGCTGAATGTTTTCTTTTAAAACGAATGAAATCTTCCGCTGTTTCTTCTTCATATTCCGCCTTGTTGCATCTGCCTTTTTTCGGAAGCACCAAAATATCCAATCTGCCCTTCAGGTCCTTTTTGTTGCCTGGAGAGTAAAACCCTTTATCAAAACTGCATCCTTTGAGATCAGAAAATTTGCTTTGTGCCAATGTTACCATCGCAACGGCGACTTTATCATCGGTTTCTTTCTCCATCACCCGGTGGTGCAGGATAAAGCCATATTGGTCCTCCAGGATACATACCCGCAAGCCCAATTCCTGGGGAACACCGGCCTTGCCTTTTGAAATCCACTCCGTGTGGGGTTCGAAAATCGAAAAAATCTTGTCTTCATGGGGGATCTTTTCATCCTGTAACACCCGGCGTTTGATCAAATCAATTTGCCAAAGTGCGTAGTTGATATATGTTTGTAATTCTTCAGCTCGGGCTGCACATATAATATCGGATGCCGGTATCATTTCCACGGTCAATCGCGCCTTTTGAATATATTTTTCAGCAAGCTTGATATATGCTGTATGGGCATCCATAATTTGCTGGACTCTTTTGGCCTTTTTCTTTTCATCCTTTGATGTGGAATGTTTCAAACGCTGGACTATTCGATAAAGCTTTTTAAATGCTTTAATATTATACGCTGATTGCCGCCACATACTCGTTCCAATGTCCTGGCTGATAATAGCGGCAATTTGAATCATTTTTCGGACTGCATCAAAAAGCAGGTTGATATCTGTGGGATAATGAACATTGGTTTCTACAACGAATGAATCACACCGCCCAATCAAGGCTCCATCGTCCGAAGTTTTTTTTTCATCAGAAGTTTATGGCCTTCTTGCACAACCAGAGTGTTGATTTTGTCAAGAATATCTGGGGTCATAAGCCTGACATTATCTTTCAGGGTCTGAAGGGGGTAGGCGATATCATTGTCCATCATGCCATGCCCCAGCATCTGCCTTATTGTTTTGTGGTTGTTCACCATTTCCTGGAGTTTATCATAATCCCAATTGCAATTGAGCCGAATGACGCCCATTACAAGGATCTTCCACAGGTCCATACCGGGACGTCCATTTTTAGAATCGGTACTTTCTGGGATCATGTCCGTGAGGATATCAAAAACTTTTTGTCGAAGACTCTGGTCGCAATAGATATGTTGGAGTCCCAAAAGAAGTTTGGGGATTTCATCCCTGGCTCTCATATCAATTTTAATTTGATCGATAGGGGTCTGCCCGAATGTCATCTGTAGTTCAAAAATTTTACGCAAAACGACCTCGAAGTTCTGATGGAATGTTGAAGTTTGAATTACTATTGGCTTGTCTCACAAAACATAAATCCTATATAATTTTATAGGGTTAGATTAACATAGTAATTAGTAAAAAGCAACAAGTAATTCATATCACAACAGAAACTTCAAACGAATTTCAGCCCAGATACCCCTGGAAAATATGATGGTTCCAATTTCCGGTCAGGCACTAATTATGAATACCAGCGAACCGGTACCCTTTGGGAAGGACGTTATAAATCATGCCTGATTGAATCGGAAACCTATCTTCTTACGGTCTATAGATATATTGAGCTTAATCCGGTGAGAGCCGGAATGGTTTTATCTCCAGGAGACTATCGCTGGTCCAGCTACCGAATTAATGCCTTGGGAAAAGCATCTGATTTGTGCGTACCCCACCCGGAGTATATGATGCTTGGAAGAAATTCCAGGGAACGTTGTGAAAAATACAATTTATTATTTGAACACGATATTCATAAACAAGAAGTAGAGCTGATCAGAAAAGCTACCAATAAAGGCATGGTTGTGGGTAATGACCGATTCAGAAACGAAATTGAGACATTGACGGGCAGAAGGGTCAGGGAAAAAAGGAGGGGCAGGCCCCCTGGATGGCGAAAGTCTGATATTTAATTTTACTCTGACCCCAATTTCTCTTCAGTTTCATGAGGATGAAAATGTGCTGGTTCATCAGAATGAATAAAATGATTTAGTGCCTGACCGGAAACCCCGATTTTGAAATTTTCAGGGGGTCGATGTTTGACAAAACCTTAAATCTTTGTTGTTCCTGTCATCACAAACCGGGAGAAATGCTTCCATCTCTGCCGGTTTTCGGCAACTTTCTCCTTTTCCGGACGCAACTGTAGTGTTTGCCGTGTTTTTTTTAAGCAATGGCCTGTTTTAAGCTGCTTTGCGCTGTTCAGACCCTTGCAGCTTTTTTAATCCCTTTTGTTGTATGTGATGCCCGATGATCTGGAGATTTCTTGCCAAAACCGACAGGCTCACATACCTCTTAAACCCTTGAATGCCATGATCCGGGCATCTGTCAAGACCATGATTTTCCAGTCCGTTTATGGCAGATTCCACCGCTGAATGTTTTCTTTTAAAACGAATGAAATCTTCCGCTGTTTCTTCTTCATATTCCGCCTTGTTGCATCTGCCTTTTTTCGGAAGCACCAAAATATCCAATCTGCCCTTCAGGTCCTTTTTGTTGCCTGGAGAGTAAAACCCTTTATCAAAACTGCATCCTTTGAGATCAGAAAATTTGCTTTGTGCCAATGTTACCATCGCAACGGCGACTTTATCATCGGTTTCTTTCTCCATCACCCGGTGGTGCAGGATAAAGCCATATTGGTCCTCCAGGATACATACCCGCAAGCCCAATTCCTGGGGAACACCGGCCTTGCCTTTTGAAATCCACTCCGTGTGGGGTTCGAAAATCGAAAAAATCTTGTCTTCATGGGGGATCTTTTCATCCTGTAACACCCGGCGTTTGATCAAATCAATTTGCCAAAGTGCGTAGTTGATATATGTTTGTAATTCTTCAGCTCGGGCTGCACATATAATATCGGATGCCGGTATCATTTCCACGGTCAATCGCGCCTTTTGAATATATTTTTCAGCAAGCTTGATATATGCTGTATGGGCATCCATAATTTGCTGGACTCTTTTGGCCTTTTTCTTTTCATCCTTTGATGTGGAATGTTTCAAACGCTGGACTATTCGATAAAGCTTTTTAAATGCTTTAATATTATACGCTGATTGCCGCCACATACTCGTTCCAATGTCCTGGCTGATAATAGCGGCAATTTGAATCATTTTTCGGACTGCATCAAAAAGCAGGTTGATATCTGTGGGATAATGAACATTGGTTTCTACAACGAATGAATCACACCGCCCAATCAAGGCTCCATCGTCCGAAGTTTTTTTTTCATCAGAAGTTTATGGCCTTCTTGCACAACCAGAGTGTTGATTTTGTCAAGAATATCTGGGGTCATAAGCCTGACATTATCTTTCAGGGTCTGAAGGGGGTAGGCGATATCATTGTCCATCATGCCATGCCCCAGCATCTGCCTTATTGTTTTGTGGTTGTTCACCATTTCCTGGAGTTTATCATAATCCCAATTGCAATTGAGCCGAATGACGCCCATTACAAGGATCTTCCACAGGTCCATACCGGGACGTCCATTTTTAGAATCGGTACTTTCTGGGATCATGTCCGTGAGGATATCAAAAACTTTTTGTCGAAGACTCTGGTCGCAATAGATATGTTGGAGTCCCAAAAGAAGTTTGGGGATTTCATCCCTGGCTCTCATATCAATTTTAATTTGATCGATAGGGGTCTGCCCGAATGTCATCTGTAGTTCAAAAATTTTACGCAAAACGACCTCGAAGTTCTGATGGAATGTTGAAGTTTGAATTACTATTGGCTTGTCTCACAAAACATAAATCCTATATAATTTTATAGGGTTAGATTAACATAGTAATTAGTAAAAAGCAACAAGTAATTCATATCACAACAGAAACTTCAAACGAATTTCAGCCCAGATACCCCTGGAAAATATGATGGTTCCAATTTCCGGTCAGGCACGATTTAGGTGTTGCTGGAGTTCTTTTTTCTTCATTTTATCTTATTAATCCCAAAACAAGTGTGAAATAAGTAATAAAAATGAGAAAAAAATCTCGAAACGCCTATCAATAAAGAGTATAATGAGTTTGGCAAAACGAACTATACCAAATTGAAAGGGCGTTTCGAGTGAATAAGAATATCATCAAAAAATTGGCAAAACGCAAGAAAAAAATAAGCAAAAAACTGAACAAAAGAGATTGGACTGAGCAGCCAACTCCCATGCTAAAGGCATCCAATATCCAGTATGAGATCGACGGTCGCCTTCAGGGAATATCACATGGAGGCATTGGCCTGATCCATATGTTGGCCAAAAAGACCGGCCTTTTGAAAGAAATCGATAAAGAACTTGAGCTGCTCAAGCGCCATTTGCCATATCATGAATCTGATCATGTCGCCAATATGGCATACAATATTCTTGCAGGCGGAACCTGTCTTCAGGACATTGAATTGCAAAGAAACAATGATGCCTGGCTTAATGCTCTGGACGCAAAAATGATCCCTGATCCGACAACGGCAGGGGATTTTTTGCGCCGGTTTTCCCAGGAAAATATCATTACCCTGATGGATGTGAAAAATACCATACGGAAAAAAATATGGGAAAAGCAGCCTCAAAATTTCAAAGAATCAGCCATCATCAATATTGACGGAACTATCAGTGAGACAAGCGGCAAGTGCAAACAGGGTATGGACATCTCCTACAATGGTAAGTGGGGGTATGCCCCGCTGGTTGTTTCTCTGGAGAGAACAAGGGAACCTCTTTATGTCATCAACCGCTCGGGCAATGCCCCGTCCCACCTTGACTCTGCCCGGTGGGTGGATAAGGCTCTTGATCTGACGGAAGGCACTTTTAAAAAATTATACGTTCGGGGAGATACGGATTTCAGCCTTACCACGCACTTTGACAAATGGGATCAACGTTGTTCCTTTATTTTTGGCATGGATGCCAGATCAAATCTAACAAAACGTGCAAATGCTCTTCCTGAAACCGACTGGGTCAGGCTTGAAAAACTGTCTGCGAAAATTAAAACTCAGCCCCGGAAACGTCCTGAGAATATCAAACTTCAAGTGGTGAAAAAGCGCAAATTCAAACGCATAGAGACTGCGTATGAACATATAGCCGAGTTTGAATACAAACCGGGAAAATGTCAAAAACCATACAGAATGATCGTTTTGCGTAAAACAATAAACGAGTTCAAGGGAGAATTACTACTGTTCGATGATATCCGCTACTTTTTTTATATTACCAATGATTGGAAAAAACCGGCCAAACAACTGGTAGCCTTTTACCGGAAACGGGCTGACCACGAAAATGATATTGAACAGTTGAAACATGGCGTACGTGCTATGGATAATCCTTCAGACTCTTTGAATGCCAACTGGGCCTATATGGTTATTACCTCCATGGCATGGGATCTGAAAGCCTGGTATGGGCTGCTGATGCCATATCGTGCATTAGGGCTTTCCATCATCCGCATGGAATTCAAGCGTTTTATCCAGACATTTATAAACATCCCCTGTTTAATTTTGAAATCTGGCAGGGCTATAAAATATCGAATTATTGGCTATAACAACCGGCTCCAAAGCATGTTCAAATATTTTGATTTTATAAGGACCGTCCGGGTTACATGATGCCATTGCTCTCCGGATAGTTATTGCAAACGGGTTGCAATGGCGAGTCCAAACCCTGCAGTCTCAAAAAAGGAATGACAAAAACATGAAACACAAGACAACTGGCAATACTCAAAAAAACTGGGGACTCGTGTTTCTACTGGATGGCAAGTTGGTGGCCAAAATAATACCTCAAACGGGGTGCATTCCCATTTAGTGGCCTAAGCAAAGTGACCGAATTTGTATGAAGATATTGTCAGTCAAGATGTTCCACCTCCCGGAAAGGAGCTGACTCCTTAAGAACAACATTGATTCGGATGTTTCCGGTTTCCAGAATATACCCGGTGATTTCATTCTGAGATTTATAACCCGACGTATTGCACTTTCAACACAGCCGCTGCCAGTAGGTATTTTCAGGCTGCGGAACTGGCGATACTGCATTCTGTTTCGATTTTTCACGAAGTAACTTTTAAATTTGGATAGTGCTTCTATGCGCCTTTTAGGGTACGTAATGTGTTTTACAATTTCTTTTCTAAGGTCTTTGAATCTGCCATCCCAAAGGAGGTTCTTCCAAGATTCTGCTATCCGGTTTCTTTCTTTTATAGGGATTCTCTTTGGCAATTTGTCCACGATTTCATGTAAATTCTGTTTTGCATGGGTGTAGTCGATTACCTCATAATAGGATTCGATTTCAAGCCGTTTGGCCAGCGGGCCTGTTCGCTTCCAATAGCTACGTGCACCGTCACAGCAGAAAACAACACGCTTGGCTTTGGGAATATCTAATTCACGCAAGTAGATCTCAAGAATATCAAAAGCGGCATCAATACCGCCCATTGTGGCATCATAAACCGGCAAGTGTTTTTTGGATATTGTGCCGTCCGGATCGACAATATGTATGACAAACTGAATGGGTTCTTTCCATTCAGCATGATATCCCTGCCGCTTTTGGCCTTTTGATTTACGTCCCCGTTTTGGCCTCCGTTCTCGAAGGCGACCGCCGTCGATACAAACCAGAACCGTTTTGCCACCAACGCGATCAGTATCTCCAAAAGATACCCGGCCACGCAGGGGCATAGCTTCCTGTGCAAGATTCATTGTTATGCGGCGTATGGTTTTGACATTTAAGTTGATTGCATGGTTTTCCAGGGATCTTCGGGCAATTTCAAAAGAGGGACAGAGCAATGCTGCATGGACCACCGACGAAGCGAACAGCGTTGAACACCTGCCGATAAAACCAAGGTAATCAAGCCCAAAATGGCGGCCTGTCCCCTTTTGTCGTTTTTTTGTTTTAGGGCCTGGCCGTTGTTTGGAAACAACTTTTGAAAAGTAAGGGGATCGGATGCTCAGGGTAGTTCCTGTCAATAATCGAATGCTGCTGGGGCGGTATCCGTTGAAACGCAGTCCCTTTTTACCGGCACCAATTTTCAGTTCAGATAAAAGATCCGGGTCAGACAGTGCCTTTTCAATGACGGGAACCAGAAATGCTTCCACAATAATGAAGAGGCCGTTCCGTACCTGCTCACAAAGGATATTAGCATTTTGATGGTTTTGGAAATCAGCTACGGCTTTTGTTAGAAGGGTTCGAATATCCCTTATAGTGGAAGCAAGTTTCATGATCAGTCCTCGAATTGCAGGTTGAAAAATTACCTGTCATTTCGATGACTGAAACCCTCAAGTTTGTGTGCATAGCTGCTTTTTATAATTGGAAGTCAACGGGTATACATAGATGTCTTTTATCGGCACCTGAAGTCTGTGGTGCCTGTCTTGACGGCTTCGCCCTTTGCTTTGACCAATTTTTTGCCAATTTGCCGCCTGGTAGCAAGTTCCGGCAAAGCGTGATCGATCCACGAAAGTTTCTACCAGACAGATATCGTGACCATATTTAGCTGTCCAGTCCCGGCTCAGCCGCCTAAGACATGAACCCAGAATATGACTGGCAAGATGGGGAATTCGAATCCATGGCAAAATCAAAAATCGGGTATTGTTGGTCGTCATATGCAGGTTCCTGCGACGAGCCGACCTATCCCAACCGATGAATCGGTCACGAGGGGCCGTTTTCCATGCTGCTGAGCCAAAAAGCAGGCAGGCAACCGGACGAGAATTGCGATCAAAAGCCATATACTTCATATGTTCTCCGACATACCCTTTACACCCAAGGTAATGATATCGATCCATAAGGCAATGGAATAAATCATCAATATCTCCACGGCCCGATACCGGTATCAATTGTATCGGGCGGATCTTACGCAAAGTGGTTTCTATCGGCTTACAATCATGGGGGACATCGGGAATACGCCGCTGACGGTTACCGCTATGACGGGCAACGGGAAGTGTGACCATCCCTTTTTGCTCAAGTTTTCTCAGCATGCTTCGACAGGCCATGTCCTTGAGCAGACCTTTTTCCGTGCGCCAATCCCAGCGAGCACACAATTCTTTGGATAAACGAGTGCGGTGCCAGGCGGGATTGTCGTTAATCAAATGGCGTATCGTTTGTATATCAACTTCTGAAAATTCACGTCCTTGAATGGTTAAAGTCCTGCTCATGCAAATCTATATAACCTTTCATGAGCCAGGAGTCCAGCTTTTTTTGGGAGGGCAGAGTATTCAATGCAGCATGAAAAACGGAAAAATTGGATACATGTCAGTTCATGCCACTAAATGGGATTGCACCCCCTCAAACGGCGGGTTGCTCATGAGTATATCTTTTTTGAAAACGCGCTTGTTTTGGGATTAATCCAAGTAGTGAACGTTTCCAAATAAGCGGCTTGACCGGTTCATTTGGTTTGTTGAAATATTCGATCTGATTTTCTTATAACACTCTTTGGGGCCCCGAAAAAGCAATTATAGCCCCCTTTAGGGAGGTCGTTTTTAAGCTACTTCCTTAATTGACAACCTTCTTGTTTGGTCCGACCCCATCTGTCCATCTGTTTCTGTTCACTATATTATTACTGTTCATACACAGTGAGCAACTTGTCAGAAACAAATATAGCCGCTGGCGAAATAACAGTTTCATTTTTTGGAATACTTTTCCCAAATCTTTCATGGAGTTTTTTTTGTACAATTGGATCTGACAAATTAAATTCTTTCATTTTTTGAAGTTTTCCAAGCTCAATATCAAGAGCTCTTTTATATATTTTCCAGACAAGTTCTGAGCAATAGATATTTTTATCTGACCACTCAAAATATAAATCGTAGTGTTTCCCTTCAAAGACTTTCCCTACTGCAAGCATTTTTTCAAGTGCCTTTGGCGTCAAAACAGTATTAGCGTTTGAAAGACGTTTCACGGAAAAATGGCTTCCTGTACCACGTTTGATCCATGTATCGAGTGAAGTAAGCTTAACCGGCTCAATAGCTTCATAAACATATGGTGTGTTGTTTTTCAGATAAACAATACCCATATGAGAGAATTTGGAATTTGTTGCTTTTTGGATCGCCAAGCTTTGTGGTGATTTCGATGTTTGAAAAATAATATCACCGTTTTGAGGTTCATAATTCTCTGAACACCCTATCTCAACCAAAATTAGAAATAAAAACAATGTAATGAATATTTTTTTCATGGCGGTTGCTTTCAAAAGTATACAAATAACCGGTGCAAATGGAACGCAACGGAATTTGCATCCGAGTTAATTTGCTTTGTTATGCATTTCCCGTTTCTTTTGCCGATAAGAATACCTCAAACGATTCTTTGAGAGCATATATTTCTTCTGTTTCATGATTAAAAATGAACAAAGTTTTTGTCACATCCTCTGATTCTAAAACTGGAAACACAAAAAGGTAATCCCCTGACCAGTTGTGCGCCAATGGCAGTCCATTCACGGGGAATCCTGAAGAGTCAGAGGCCTGCTGAAGGTAAACATCCAACTCGACAGGAGCTATGATATCCCATGTGTCCTCCAAGAGGCTTAGCTGCATTTGCCGCCCTGCAACTGCTTTGTATTCAGTGGGTAAAAGAATCTTATATTTTTCTTCAAATGGAGTCATTTTTTCTACATGCATAACGCCAACATCTGCGGCTTGTCCGTCAGCATGTTTTTGTTAGGGAATTCTCAATTCTTATTCATTTTTATGTTTAGTTAATTCAACAACTGTTGTATGATTTCAGCAACAACCAGTAGTTGCCCTCATCCTGAACAATTCTAAGCCCCACCCTGATACACCTGGAAAACCTAATTAACATATAAGCGCGTAATGGCCCCACAGGCAACAAACAACCTTGACGTTTACAAACCGCGTACTCCCAAAGAAAGCGCATATTATAAGTGTGTTGAGAATCATTTTGAAGAGTTGGAACGGGTATGGGATGATATGTATAAATCCCGATACGGCTATTGGCGAACATACATCATGACCGTGATTTACAGATATCTCGACTGTGGCGATCTTCATATGGGGTTTGCCAGGGTCCGTTGTGAAGAATGTGGCCATGAGTATCTCCTGGCATTTTCTTGCAAACGTCGGCATTTTTGCCCATCCTGTCATCAGAAAAGGGTTGTCGAATATGGAGAATGGCTGCTGACAAATGTCTTAAAAAATGTCCCATACCGGCAATGGGTTTTCAGCATTCCTAAACGGTTACGAATTTATTTTCTTTATGACCGCACTTTACTGGCAAAACTTTCCAAATGTGCATGGAGTGTTATTACAGCTTACCTGAAATCTACGGTCCCGGATGGAGAAGCTGTTCCCGGTGCCAGTATTGCAGTGCAGACCTATGGCGACTTTCTAAATTTCAATCCCCATCTTCACGCCATAGTTTCAGATGGTTGCTTCTTAAAAGACGGCAGCTTTCAGACTGCTCCGATATTTATGCTTAAAGACCTGGAAGAAGCATTTCAGTATGAGGTGCTGAAAATGCTCAAGAAAGAGGGGAAAATCAATGATGCCATCATTGAAAACATGCTTTCCTGGCATCATTCCGGGTTTAATGTTTATATCGGAGGCAGAATCGAGCCTGATGATAAAGTCGGGCTTGGCAACCTGGCAAGATATATCATTCGAGCCTGTTTCTCCCAGGAAAGACTGGTCTATTTTCCGGCCGAAAAATCTGATGATGGCGTCGCTAAAATCATTTATACCGCCAAAGACGGAAAATCCCAAAAGAGGTTTAATGCTTTGGATTGGCTGGCCAGGTTGGTGACACATATTCCAGGAAGATACGAGCATACCGTTCGTTACTATGGTCACTTTTCTAACAAGTCCAGGGGGATGAGAAAGAAGGCGGAAACTGATAACACAATCCCGACAATTATGCAAAATAAGATGTCTTCAAAAGAAGCAAGGCAGAATTGGGCCAGGTTAATCCAAAAAATTTATGAAGTTGATCCTTTGGTTTGCCCAAAATGTCAGGGTCAAATGAAACTGATTTCTTTTGTGGAAAATCTCGATGTTATAGAAAAAATTCTGCGTCACCTGGGCTTATGGGATATTCACAACCATGATCCACCGCAGGCGGTTATTTCTGAGCCCATTCCTGAGTTGGTTTATGACTTTTCAGACTCTCAAATTCCGGCGGTTGAGTATTGGAATTGATTTTCACTGTACGCGGGGTTTCTGGTGAGGTGCGCTTAAAATCAGCTTAAATTTTGGAATTTTCATATTTGCTTTGGAAATTTCTGATACAGACTGTTCTTTTACCTCTGTCCTGCGACATCCCTTTTTTCGGCGAATGCCCCCGCCGGGCCACAGGCACAACATGTTGTGCCTGTGGCCCGGCGGGGGCATATTTCAAGCTTCCAATATTTTTCTATACTTCTTGAGTCAATAAGCAAGTTCTTATCTGTAAAGACTGATTGGGTTTCATAGTGCCAATCTTGCCGGCATAAAAGATATTGATAAACAATGTCTCAATCAGATCATCTTTGTTATGACCTAACGCCACCTTTTTGCAGTTGTTCTCTTTTGCCAGCTCAAACAGCCGTTTACGCCTGAGGCGGCTGCAGAGAAAACAGGGATTTTCTCTGTTTTTCTCTGCATGGGCCTGATAACCGAAATCTGTTTTTTCAATGACCAGGCCTGAATGGGCGTCCCGGTATCTGTCATTGATATAGCAGGCCAGGTCTTCGGCAAAAGAATTTTCAAATCCTGCATCAATATGAACAGGAATAAGATCAAATGTGACAGGGGCTTTTTTTTTAAGGCTTACGAGCAGGTGGAAGAGAGCCAGGCTGTCCAAACCGCCGGAAACACCTACAAGTATCCGGTCGCAGTCCGATATCATCCGCCATTCGTCAATCGCCTTGCCAAGCAGATGTGTCAGGCGCTTTGTCAGCCCTTTGCCCACAACGTGAGTTATTCGTCTTCAGGCATTACATCTTTTTTAACAACAATCCGGTTTGCAGCAATCTCCCTAAGGACAGTTACCACATCCTCGTTTTTGGATGGAGGAACAAGAAAATCGGCACCTTCCCTGACCTGACGCACCCGTTTTGCAGCCAGGTGGACAAGGGTAAAGCGGTTATCGACATTTTTCAAACAGTCTTCAATAGTTACACGTGCCACAATAGATTCCTTTCCATATAACCCCCATGTCCTAGCGGACACAACGAAGCATGAAACACTTGCAAATTTTGAAAAAAGGTCATAGCTATCAATTTTTTTTTCGACCAAGAAAAATATAAGGAGATAGCTATGACCAAGGGATCAAAAAATAGCACATTAATCCAAATTGTTCACCCAATTTGTTGTGGTTTGGATGTTCACAAAGACAAAATTTCAGCCTGTTTAATCACTGTTGATGGTAATGGGAAAGAACAGCATAAGATTCGAGAATTTTCATCATTTACTCAAGATTTGCAAAAAATGAAAATGTGGTTGATTGAAAACAGCTGTCCTGTAGTGGCAATGGAAAGTACCGGGGTATATTGGCATCCGGTTTATAACACCATTGAAGGTACGATGGAGGTTGTTTTGGTGAATGCCAGGCATATTAAAAATGTTCCAGGCAGAAAAACAGACATCTGTGACAGTAAATGGCTTGCAGGACTGCTTCGTCATGGGTTGGTAAAAGGTAGTTTTATTCCCCCTGAACATGTTCGTGAATGGCGTGAGTTAAGCCGATTACGAAAAACATATACAGAATCTCTGGCTGATTATAAGCGACGTGTTCATAAATTATTTATCACGGCAAATATTAAAATTGATTCTGTTGTTTCTGATTTGTTCGGGCTTACCGGTTTGAATCTCATTGATTTGTTATGCAAAAACGGTGAAGTGACTTTGGAAAAGGTCCAGGAATGCACAAAAGGAGGGCTTAAAAAGAAAATTCCTGAATTATATTTAAGCCTCCATGGATATTTTAAAGATCATCATCGATTCCAACTGATTGGCATGATGGAGGCCATTGAGATGTTTCAAAAACAGATTGAACAAATTGATGATAGATTGGAATTACTTACCCTCGACTATGAAAATTTACTGAAAAGGTTAGATGAAGTTCCCGGGATCGATAAAAAGTCAGCGCAATCCATTCTTGGAGAAGTCGGGGTCACATTGAATGAGTTTGAAAGCATGTCTGCTTTTGTTGCATGGGCCGGATTGTGCCCGGGAAACAATGAAAGCGCGGGTAAAAGGAAAAGCGGCCGGAACGCGGTTCGAAATCATCCATTCAAAACGATTTTAGTGCAGGCTGCATGGGCTGCAATTAAAAAGAAGGGCTCGTACTACAAGGCCAAATATTATAAGCTGAAGTCAAGGCGGGGTGCCAGAAAAGCGATTGTTGCCATAGCCCACAGGATAGCAAAAGCTATTTACAGCATCATCAAAAACGGGGACATTTATAAAGACCTTGGCGAGGACTATTTAAGCAAACCCAATAAGCAAAGAATGTTGAAGAATTTGGCAAGAAAGGCGGATGAATTAGGAATGAAACTTGTACCGTGTGAAAGCTGAATAACTTAGCAACATGTTTTGTACCGATATTGTTTAGAGGCGTACAACAGATAAATTGATTATTGACTCAGTAATAAAAAGTCGGATGTTGAAATGAAGCCTTAGAGCGCGAATATAACATGACTGGTCGGTTTTTTGCACAACGAACTGTTAGTCCCCACCAGGGGAACTACGTATATAAAACTTATTTAGTGCCTGACCGGAAACCCCGATTTTGAAATTTTCAGGGGGTCGATGTTTGACAAAACCTTAAATCTTTGTTGTTCCTGTCATCACAAACCGGGAGAAATGCTTCCATCTCTGCCGGTTTTCGGCAACTTTCTCCTTTTCCGGACGCAACTGTAGTGTTTGCCGTGTTTTTTTTAAGCAATGGCCTGTTTTAAGCTGCTTTGCGCTGTTCAGACCCTTGCAGCTTTTTTAATCCCTTTTGTTGTATGTGATGCCCGATGATCTGGAGATTTCTTGCCAAAACCGACAGGCTCACATACCTCTTAAACCCTTGAATGCCATGATCCGGGCATCTGTCAAGACCATGATTTTCCAGTCCGTTTATGGCAGATTCCACCGCTGAATGTTTTCTTTTAAAACGAATGAAATCTTCCGCTGTTTCTTCTTCATATTCCGCCTTGTTGCATCTGCCTTTTTTCGGAAGCACCAAAATATCCAATCTGCCCTTCAGGTCATTTTTGTTGCCTGGAGAGTAAAACCCTTTATCAAAACTGCATCCTTTGAGATCAGAAAATTTGCTTTGTGCCAATGTTACCATCGCAACGGCGACTTTATCATCGGTTTCTTTCTCCATCACCCGGTGGTGCAGGATAAAGCCATATTGGTCCTCCAGGATACATACCCGCAAGCCCAATTCCTGGGGAACACCGGCCTTGCCTTTTGAAATCCACTCCGTGTGGGGTTCGAAAATCGAAAAAATCTTGTCTTCATGGGGGATCTTTTCATCCTGTAACACCCGGCGTTTGATCAAATCAATTTGCCAAAGTGCGTAGTTGATATATGTTTGTAATTCTTCAGCTCGGGCTGCACATATAATATCGGATGCCGGTATCATTTCCACGGTCAATCGCGCCTTTTGAATATATTTTTCAGCAAGCTTGATATATGCTGTATGGGCATCCATAATTTGCTGGACTCTTTTGGCCTTTTTCTTTTCATCCTTTGATGTGGAATGTTTCAAACGCTGGACTATTCGATAAAGCTTTTTAAATGCTTTAATATTATACGCTGATTGCCGCCACATACTCGTTCCAATGTCCTGGCTGATAATAGCGGCAATTTGAATCATTTTTCGGACTGCATCAAAAAGCAGGTTGATATCTGTGGGATAATGAACATTGGTTTCTACAACGAATGAATCACACCGCCCAATCAAGGCTCCATCGTCCGAAGTTTTTTTTTCATCAGAAGTTTATGGCCTTCTTGCACAACCAGAGTGTTGATTTTGTCAAGAATATCTGGGGTCATAAGCCTGACATTATCTTTCAGGGTCTGAAGGGGGTAGGCGATATCATTGTCCATCATGCCATGCCCCAGCATCTGCCTTATTGTTTTGTGGTTGTTCACCATTTCCTGGAGTTTATCATAATCCCAATTGCAATTGAGCCGAATGACGCCCATTACAAGGATCTTCCACAGGTCCATACCGGGACGTCCATTTTTAGAATCGGTACTTTCTGGGATCATGTCCGTGAGGATATCAAAAACTTTTTGTCGAAGACTCTGGTCGCAATAGATATGTTGGAGTCCCAAAAGAAGTTTGGGGATTTCATCCCTGGCTCTCATATCAATTTTAATTTGATCGATAGGGGTCTGCCCGAATGTCATCTGTAGTTCAAAAATTTTACGCAAAACGACCTCGAAGTTCTGATGGAATGTTGAAGTTTGAATTACTATTGGCTTGTCTCACAAAACATAAATCCTATATAATTTTATAGGGTTAGATTAACATAGTAATTAGTAAAAAGCAACAAGTAATTCATATCACAACAGAAACTTCAAACGAATTTCAGCCCAGATACCCCTGGAAAATATGATGGTTCCAATTTCCGGTCAGGCACTATTTAAGTAAACTGACCACTACTGATGATTTAAGAAACTATCTTCTGTGCTTGAGATATTAACCAAACGGGAAATATTATCGATTGGATATTAAAAAATTGTAACGCTAATCAAAATGTTTTGGGGCAAACCCATAAACCAACGGAATTCTATTCCCTTTTTACGGGGTAGTGTTTCATATAAACGGTCATGGACCATCTTTGGGTTCATTGCAGGATACGAGCCTGATGGGGCATCCTGTCAATGGTTCTTCATTATTTTATGTTTGTAAAACAGAATGTTAATGGATCAAAGAATATCGACAATCTCGTAAATTCGTTTCCCGCCAGGGGCCTGGATGACAGCCTCATCACCCGGCACTTTTCCAATCAGGGCCGCACCCAGAGGAGAGGTCACAGAAATTTTTCCCTTTTTAATATCAGCCTCATCTTCTCCAACGATCATGTACTCAAGTTCTTCTTCAGAATCCAGATTTTCGACAACAACGCGACTTGCAAACCTTACCACATCCTTGGGTACGGATTTCGGATCAATGACTTTGGCATTACCGATCTTATAAGAAAGCTCTCCGATCCGCCCCTCAATAAAAGACTGACGCTCTTTGGCAGCATGGTACTCTGCATTCTCGGATAAATCGCCATGGGCCCTTGCCACCTCTATGGCCTTGATAATCTCAAACTGATAACACAATCCCGACAATTATGCAAAATAAGATGTCTTCAAAAGAAGCAAGGCAGAATTGGGCCAGGTTAATCCAAAAAATTTATGAAGTTGATCCTTTGGTTTGCCCAAAATGTCAGGGTCAAATGAAACTGATTTCTTTTGTGGAAAATCTCGATGTTATAGAAAAAATTCTGCGTCACCTGGGCTTATGGGATATTCACAACCATGATCCACCGCAGGCGGTTATTTCTGAGCCCATTCCTGAGTTGGTTTATGACTTTTCAGACTCTCAAATTCCGGCGGTTGAGTATTGGAATTGATTTTCACTGTACGCGGGGTTTCTGGTGAGGTGCGCTTAAAATCAGCTTAAATTTTGGAATTTTCATATTTGCTTTGGAAATTTCTGATACAGACTGTTCTTTTACCTCTGTCCTGCGACATCCCTTTTTTCGGCGAATGCCCCCGCCGGGCCACAGGCACAACATGTTGTGCCTGTGGCCCGGCGGGGGCATATTTCAAGCTTCCAATATTTTTCTATACTTCTTGAGTCAATAAGCAAGTTCTTATCTGTAAATAGCTTGATCGGCTGGAACCGGGATAATAGGTCCCTGCCGCCACCCAGATCTCGTCCCCGGAAAGGGAATAGGTTAAAGCGGTTTGGAGATCCGTCAAAGCATTCTTCCAGCTTGTTCCGACCTCCTTTCCGGTGAAATCAACGTCCACATAGATCGTCCCGGCCGACGGCATATCATTTTCATCCGCGGGGTCTGTTCCATGCACCATCTCGACCATCTCGTCATAACCGTCGCCGTCCGAGTCGGTGTCATCCGGATCAGTGCCGTAAAAAATCTCTTCCGCGTAATCTGACAGCCCGTCTTCGTCCGAGTCCAGGAACTCGTCCGCGCCCATGTCAACGGTGCCGTTCAACCGATTCTCACCGTCAATATCTTCCGCGATGCCGGAAGCCGCTGAGTTTCTGCCTTTGTTGATGCAGGGTGACCAGCCAAGCAGGTGAATGCCGTCACTGTCAAACCTCGGATCGGCATTGATATTACCGCCGTTGTCCGTTCCCAAACCACGGATGCCGCCTTCGACATCACAACAGGAAAATTGGGGGGTGGAAGAAGATGAACTATTATAAACCTCTTTTCCCGATGTTGCAGTATCTCCCCACAGGATGCAATTGGTTAGGATCGGCGAAGAAGACCCGTTATAGATCCCGCCGCCAGACCCATAGCTGCCGGCTCTGTTTCCGCTGAACGTACAATTGGTAAGGATCGGCGAAGAAGACCTGTTGACCATCCCGCCGCCATGCATAACGCTGGCTCTATTCCCGATGAATGTGCAGCCTGTGAGGGTCGGCGAAGAGTCGTCGTTGACCATCCCGCCGCCATATTGGTAGGCATTATTACTGATAAAGGTGCAGCCTGTTAGAGTCGGCGAAGAATGGTCGTTGAACATCCCACCGCCTTGGGTGTAGGCGTAATTTCCGCTGAAAGTGCAATACGATATTGTCGGTGAGGATCTTATGTTATACATCCCGCCGCCATATGCGTTCGAATGTCCCTTTTTAATGGTAAACCCGGAAAGCACGGCTGTGGCGGTCAGGGAGAGGGAAGATGGATGGTAAAAGACATGATAGCACTTATTCGCACCGGAAAGAATGGTTTCGTTGGCGTCAATATCCCGCTGGGAACGTGCGGTTTCACTCCCGTCAAACCCCCCGTAAATACCAACGCCGTTTTTCATCTGAAAACAACTTGACGTGCTTGTGCCCGGATAATAGGTCCCTTCCGCCACCCAGATCTCGTCCCCGGAGGATGAAGCCGCCAGGGCAGCCTGAAGATCGGTATAGGCATCTGTCCAGCTTGATCCGTCATTCGCTCCGGAAGTGGCATCCGCATCCACATAAATGGTCACAGCATGTGCAGTTGTTCCAAGAAAGAAAATTCCCATCACCAGGAAAAAAAATATTTTCCGCATACGATCAACGCCCCCATATTCAATTTTATGGTTAACCGCCCAATGTCAAAGTCAATGATTTTCCCATACGCATAACACATGAAATTACCCCCTGTCGTCCGGGATCATGCTTTTTTTGCCTGCCGGAAAAACCCAAAAAACGGGCAAAAAAAGTGGCAAAAATGCACAATTTCGGACGTCTGAAAAACTTAAAAATTATGTGTTAAATATTAATGTTATGAAGATATAGAAGAGATATTGAGTGGATTTACAATTCCCTTCACTTGGGATATAAATTTTTAAAAAAAACGGGTAGGCAGAATCTGTAAATTCGGGGACAGTAAATTCGGGGACACGAAACAAAATTAAAATTGATGGCGTCGTAAAAAGTCTCCACCTACTGCGTTATGGTGCCTGACCAGATGCTCGACATACTACATGTATGCCTTCACACCTGGCCAGACCCCATGCCTTGTAGGTGAAGATTTTTACTTAGCCATCGGTTGGACTTTTTACGAGTTCATCAAAATTGGCTTGTAAATATTTTAGTATCGTGTCCCCCGAATTTCCGTGTCCCCCGAATTTCCGATATTTGAGAAACAAATAGATTAGACCTTAACAGATTCAGATCAAAAACGTTTGTCGTTCATTTTTTCTGATATTTGAGAAGGAAATGTTTAATCCGGGGACATACACAATTATCTTAAATTGTGTATATCCCCGGATTAAAAGAATTTGTTCTATTAAATTTACGGAAACCGGAGACCGGAAACCGGAGGACGGAAAGGAAGACAACCATTTTCCGGTCTCCGGTCTCCGGTCTCCTTTCTTCCGAATTGACGGCAATCATGACTTTCCAGTTTTATGGTTGGTTTTAAACCGGCGCGCCCGGCATATTACGATCGTAAATATCAGCACAAGCCACACCTGTTTCAGACCCGGGTGATTTCCGGCTTGAAGGGTGTGGATAAAACAGCCGCCGCCTCCGCCGCCTCCGCCGCCCCCGCCGGAGCTGTCACTGTCGTCCCCAAAGGCAAAGGTCACGGGATCCACAATTACACCGTTGGCCACACCGTCCGCATCCCCGTCGCCGCCGTCGGTGAGTTCCAGGGTGATGCAGGAGACATCGCCATTCTCATCCGTGGTTACCGATTCCCAGCCTGCAGTAAATTGGGTCCATCCGTTTACCTCATCATATTTGTAGATGATCAGGTCCTGGTCGTCGCTGTCCGGGGTCAGGGCCGGTGAAAAGTACAATTGCACCTGGGTGGTTGCCCCGGCCTCGGGCACGGCAAGCTTAATGGTGAAAACGGCTGTGGCAGGTTCCATGGGGCAGGGCTCGTCCATATCCTCTTCAAACATGCGGCCAAAGTTCTCAAGGGTTGCGCCGTCGTCGGCCAGACGCAGTCCGGCCTGAACGGCGGTTTCATCTTCAGCGGTGATATCAAGCCAGTTTACACTATCCAGAAAGCCGTCTTCGCTTTCAACAATGATGCCTGGATCACCGGAAAGTTCCTGGTCGTCAGGCAGGCCATTGCCATTAGCATCGTCGCTGTTTACTGCAGCAGTGGTAAAATTAAACGGGGTGGACCAGCTCCATGGCATCCCGTTGTCATCCATAAAGCGGGCTCTCCAATAGTATGTCGTCCCGCCTTCAAGTATCAGTTCAGGCACCAGAAGATTTAAAAGAAAGGTTTCGGAGGTGATATCCATAACAAGGGATGTAAAATCCAGGTCATCACTGATCTGCCACCGGGTTGAGCCGTGCAGCGCCAGGATTGCGCTTTCACCATAATCAGCCTCAAGCGCCATGGGCAGTGCCAATTGCGATGACTGGTTTTCCGGAACCGTCAGCACGGCAATTCCCGGTCCCTGGGTAAAGGTGACAGGGTCACCGCCAAAGTCAACTTCATCACCATCCCCAACGCCGTCGCCGTCGGTGTCGGCATCATTGGGGTCGGTTCCGTTGTCAATCTCTTCGGTGTTGGTCAGGCCGTCATCATCGATATCCGTATCATAGGTCAGGCTGAGCCGGCTGGCGGCGGTGTTGTCATTTCCCACAAGGTCCTGGACAGAGCCCGGGGTTACATCCACAGTGACTTCGCCGTCGGCTGCGGGGATGATGTTCACGGTCCAGACCTGTCCCGTGGTTGTTTCGTTAAAATCCGCGGCCGTGCCGTTTCCCACCACAAGGTCGTCAACGGTAAACCCTGTCACCTGTTCGCTGAAGGTCACGGTCACCGGGATCGGGGATTCGCCTGTGGGATCTGCTGCCGTGGTGGAAAGCGTCACGAAAGGCAAGGTGCCGTCATAGGTCCTGGTGAGCTGATCGGCTTGGGTGTTGCCGTTTTCCGCATCATCCGTTACAGCGTCGGCATTGAGATCCACGGTGACTTCACCGTCGGCTGCGGGGATGATGTTCACGGTCCAGACCTGACCTGTGGTTGTTTCGGTAAAATCTGCGGCCGTGCAGTTTCCCACCACAAGGTCGTCAACGGTAAACCCTGTCACCTGTTCGCTGAAGGTCACGGTCACCGGGATCGGGGATTCGCCTGTGGGATCTGCTGCCGTGGTGGAAAGCGTCACGAAAGGCAAGGTGCCGTCATAGGTCCTGGTGAGCTGATCGGCTTGGGTGTTGCCGTTTTCCGCATCATCCGTTACAGCGTCGGCATTGAGATCCACGGTGACTTCACCATCGGCTGCGGGGATGATGTTCACGGTCCAGACCTGTCCTGTGGTTGTTTCGGTAAAGTCCGCGGCCGTGCCGTTCCCCACCACAAGGTCGTCAACGGTAAACCCTGTCACCTGTTCGCTGAAGGTCACCGTCACCGGGATCGGGGATTCTCCTGTGGGATCTGCTGCCGTGGTGGAAAGTGCAACGGAAAGCAAGGTGCTGTCATAGGTCCTGCTGAGCTGATCAGCTTGGGTGTTGCCGTAGCCCGCTAAATCCTTTACAGCATCGGCATTTAGATCCACGGTGACTTCACCGTCGGCTGCGGGGATGATGTTCACGGTCCAGACTAGTCCCGTGGTTGTTTCGTTAAAATCCGCGGCTGTGCCGTTTCCAACCACAAGGTCGTCAACGGTAAACCCTGTCACATGTTTGCTGAAGGTCACCGTCACCGGGATCGGGGATTCTCCTGTGGGATCTGCTGCCGTGGTGGAAAGTGCAACGGAAGGCAAGGTGGTGTCATCGGGCGTGCTGGACCTCATACAACTAAAATACGTTTCTCTTATTGCCCGCTTACAAGTAATGTCGCTGCTTATTCCGTCCCATCTTTCAAATAGGTCCTCGCACCTCTTCTGAGAAGGCATTGTAGCTGCATAGGTGAAAGCATCACAAATTGTCTCGGAGTGCTCGCAGGCATCCAAATAATCTGAACACTCAAATGCAAAAACCGTTGCGGGTATCATAGTGATCATGGCCAACAGCAATGGGATCGCCACCCATTTAGCCCGTTTCGCCTTATGATGAGCCATCGCCCGGACACCGGGGAACCGGGATGTAAACGTGACAAACTTAAAAAACCTGATCATGACTTACTCCTCTATCCTGAGTTAAGGTCTCACTGTTTCGTCAAATTATTTCGAAATCCGGGGACACCTTACTTATTTATTCCCAATTCAGTAAGGTGTCCCCGTTTTGTGCATAACCCAAAAAACCGGCATATGCCAATTCAGTACTACTGATATTGATATTGGAAATGGTGTACCCCTGGCCATTGTAAGTGCCGGTAAAACTGGTGTCGGCATTGCCAATGGGCGTGAACTCACGGCCAATCATATCAATATCGGCTGTCTGGATAAAATAATACCCTCGATCCCAATACGAAGAATCCGCAGAAAGGCCGACAAGGTCATCCGCAGAACTGATCTGAAAAGGATTGCTTTGTGACCCATCCCCTTTGGCAAAGGTGTAGTCGGAGGCGTCAGCCGGTGAAATTGTGGCACAGAAGAACAGCATGCCGGCCAGGATTATACGGGATACTTTACGCTTGAATTGCATGCGGGATTTTTCCTTCCAAGGTCAACTTTAATGGGTTTTACATGCGAATAACACATGAAAACCTGCCCTGTCGTCCGGGATCATGTTTTTTTTGCATGTGGGAAAAGACCAAAAAACGGGCAAAAAAAGTGACAGAAATGCACAATTTCGGACGTCTGAAAAACTTAAAAATTATCTGTTAAATAATTATGTTATGAAGATATGGATGAAATATTGAGTGAATTTACAATTGCCTTGGATTCAGGTATAAATTTTTTTGAAAAAAAACAGACAGACAGGATCTGGACTTGATACTGATGGAATTTTTTGGGCGGAAAACTGAAATTGAAAAACTGGGCCGGGCCTTTTCAAGGATCCGGAAGGGTGAAGGACGCATGGCCCTTGTCACCGGTCCACCGGGGGTGGGAAAAAGCGCCCTGGTGCATCGGTTTGCCCTGGATGCCGAGGCTGCCGGCGGGCTGTACGCCTTTGGCAAGGCAGATCTTAACCGCTTGGCCACCCCCTTTGGTGCGGTGGGACCGGCCCTGGACATGATCGTTAAAAAAATGATTGCCGAATCATCGGAACAGGCGGCAGACCTGGCCCGTCAGGTTCAGGATCGAATGGGGGACGATATGGGTCGGGTTCTGGCCCTTACGCCGAGCCTCTCCTTTGTGCTGCCGGACACGGAAAAGCCCCGGGGGGACGGTTCCGGCCTTTCGGCAAGCAGTCTGATCTACACGCTTCTGGAACTTTTCACCCGCCAAAGCCGGGGCCTGGTTCTTTTTCTGGACGATATCCAGTGGTTGGATACCGCCGCCATGAAGCTGCTCACCCATCTGACTGTGGCGCCTCCGATTCCAGGCCTTCTCACCGTGCTGGGAGTCCGGGGGGTAAAATACAGCACCGCACCCGGAATGGCGGATCTGGAAAAAGGCGTCCGGGAGACGGACGGCACTCTTTTTCTGCCCCTTAAGGGCCTGTCCGGGCGGGATGTTGCAGCCTTTCTGAAACATCGTCTGGAGACCGGGCAGAAGATGGCGGATCTGGCGGCACTGTGTCTGGAAAAGACCCACGGAAATCCCCTCTACCTGAATCGGTTTATTGAGGATCTTCTGGCTTCCGGGGATCTTTCCCGCCATGTTGATGGGTGGCAATGGGCGACGGACAAAATCCGCTCCCGGGGGTTTTCCGAAAATGTCATTGATCTTATTGTCTCCCGCATCCGCAATATCCCTGAAAATTGTCTGACTCTTTTGAAATACGGCGCCCTGATCCAGGGAGATCTCAATATGGAGGAACTGGCCTCAATTACGGGGCTTACAGCCGAAGAGGTCTCTTTGCTTCTACTATCGCCTCTCAAGTCCAATCTTCTGGAAATGAAGAAAGATCTCTGCGGCTTTACCCATGATCGGGTTCGCGAGGCCGTATGGGGCATCATCGAAAAGGCGGAAGCAAAGGAGATTCATTTCAGGCTGACTGTTCATTATATGGCGGCGGTTCGTAAGGGGGCGGACCGACAGCGGCTTTTTTCCATGCTGCACCATTTTGAACGCTGCTCCGGCATGGGGTTCTCCCCGGAAGAGACCGGTGAAATGGCCCGGTATTACCTGGCGGCCGGCCGGCAAGCCCTTCGTCAAGCCACCTACGACCAGGCCCTTACATGGTATCTGGCGGGAATGGCGCTTCTTGGGGAGCCAGTCCTGGGCGATGATACCGCTGTGGCCTGGCAGATGTGCCGCTACGGCGCTGAATGCGCCTATCTCACCGGAGCGTTTGACACGGCGGACCGGCTGTTCCGTGAGGCCGGAGCCTATGCGCCTGACCCCGATGCCCGGTTCGAAATGGAGATGGTGAGGTTCGCCTCCTTCCAGGCCCGGGATCACCACGAAACGGTTCTGTCCTTGGGGCGGCAGATCCTTAGGCAACTGGGCCACCCCCTGCCGGAGCGAATCTCTGGTCTGAAACTGGTATGGATGATTCTTAGGCTGTGGCGGCGTCTGGCGGTTGGGAAACAGGGCGCATCCTTGACGCCGGCAGAGGACGGCCGGCCGGATGCCCGGGTCCTCAAGGTGCTCCTTCCCCTGGGTCCGTCCGCCATCTACCTCAACCGGAAAGATCTTTTTCTCTTCAGTGTTGCCCGGGGTTTTGAAATCAGCCTCCAGTGGGGGGATAGCAAAGAGAGCCCAATGTTCTATCTCTCCTTTGGTCTGGTCTTGAACCGCATGACCGGCTCCATCGCCCGTGGCCGCGGTTTCGCCCGCCGGCTGGCCGCCACGGCCCGGGAAATCCGGGCCAGGTATCCTGACGAGAACCTTCGGGCAAAGGAGATGTATATAGCGGCCTCCTTTCTGGAGCACTGCTACCGCCCCATGCCCCGGCTCCTTGCCAACTATGAAGAGGGAATGCGGATGTGCCGCAAACAGGGGGACCATGTCTATTACGCCTATTACGCCATCACCCTCTTGCACTGCCGCCTTTTGGCCGGTGCCGCCCTGAAGTCCGTGCTTTCCGAGGCCAAAGAGATTTTATCGATGCTTCGTCGAATGAAAAACGCCTCCGGCATCCAGGTAGTATCGCTGCTGGTTCAAATGATCGACGGACTCTGCACGGGGACGCAAGCGCCTTTTGACCCCGGAGTCGCGCAGGAAAACGCCCCCCCTGGTATCGGTGAAGACCCGCGCCTCACCACGAACCGTACCTATTTGCTGTGGCATCGGATTTGTTTCGCCTTTTTTTCCGGCCGGACGGATCTGGCCCATCCCATCATCCCGGAGACGTCGAAACAGTGGGATGGCTATCTGATCTATAACTACATCCGCTTTATAGCGGCGTTAATTGAAATCGATGCGGGGAAAAGCCGAAAGCGGGCCCGAAAAGGACTTAAGATAGTCCTGCGCTATGCCAGGGAAAATCCCTCCTTCTACCGGGGGCGCTGCCTGCTGGCTAAGGGAGAGTTTGCAAGGGTATGGGGAAGACCGTCCCGAGCCCTGGGGTTTTACCTGCAGGCCGAAGCGATTTTCGAAACAGAACCTGACGGCTTTTTTGAAAAGGGATATCTGAAGGAGAAAGCGGCGCTGGTATACACCCTTTTGGGGGACGACGAGGCCGCCCGAAAAGTCAGAGCCCAGGCCATCGCCTGTTTCCGAAAATGGGGACTAGGGCGGCGGGAGGGCCTGTTTGAGGCGGCGGAACCGGAACTTGCCTCTGAAGCGGAAGAAAGATCCCATGGGGCTTGTGAAACGGCTGGGGGCGTCGGCAAAGAGCAGGCAGCGCTTTTTGCCATTTCCGAGAAGACCCGTGCGGCCGAGGTCCATGCCGTGGTTCGGGATGCCGCCTGCTGGAAATCCCTGATGGTTGTGGAAAAGGGACGGCTTCACCGGCCGGCCACAGTTCTCCCTCTTCCGGACAGGATGCTGACCTTCGCTGTCACCACCGGCCAGGTGGTGACGGCTACCAAAAAAGACGCCGCAGAGCAGTTTTTCGATACAGCCTTTGTTTTTGAACGCAGGCCCGAGGCCCTGGTGGTGCTGCCGGCCGGAGACCGGGCAGCAGTGCTCATCGTCGATCCGGGCAGGGAGGCTGACACGGCGGCGCTCGAACGTCTGGCCTTACCTGTGAGCGATTGGCTGGCCCTGAACATTCCGAACCCGGCATCGGCAGACGAAGGACAGGTCGACGAGGCTCACAGACTCATGACCATCTGTCGGATGCTTCAGGCCTATATGGCGAGAAAACGGGTCTATCGCAACCCGAAGCTCGATCTGAAACAGCTTGCCGATGAGTTGAACATACACCGGCGCACCATTACCAGCGCCCTCAACGTATGCCTGAACCAGAACCTCAATACCTTTATCAACAGCTACCGCATCGAAGAGATCAAAGAGCAGATGATGCTGCCCGAAAACAAAAACAAGACGATTATAGAGATAGCCTTTGCCGCCGGATTTAACTCCAAGTCAACCTTCAACCAAACATTCCGGCGTCAGACGGGGATGACCCCGTCTGAATACCGGGCGGTACAATACACGTCGTGGCACGCTTGAACAGTCGCCCCTTGTAGTCTGGGCTATCTCAAAGATGGTTTTATATTCCATAGTTCATTTTTTGAAGTGCTAACATGAAAATTACCGGTTTATCCGGTGCATTTTGGGGTTAGAATTAAGTATCCTCGGAATTAAGCCCGCAGAGCACAAAAAAGAGCGCCAGCGCAGCCCACATCATTATCGTAAATAAGGTTTGTCGTTTCATAATATAACAAGTTATTCTCCGGTTGTCCGCATATCATTCAAAAAACTGATATCTATCCGCATATCACTAGGAATCAACGGATAACCGGGTTGATTATCATCTTAGTGTTTACCTAAACTGCATATCAGTATGGCGGTATCATGTAAAGATTATTCAGGGCAAAATATTTTGTAAATAGATTTGCCAGAAGTTAGCCAGCCTTATATCAGTCATTTTTTTTGAAATGCTAAAGTTGTCGTGCGGTATCCGTTCAAACAAGCAATACCAAGGAGAGCACTTGGTATTTAAGGACTCCCAAGAAAATTTTGGAGCGGCGTGGGCTACTTTAAAAATTAAACCGGGCACAGGCTTGGGCACTCAAATCAAAAAAGCACTTACAGTTTTTTTCTGTAAGTGCTTGAATTTGCTGGTGGGCGGTACTGGGTTTGAACCAGCGACTTCTACCGTGTGAAGGTAGCACTCTCCCGCTGAGTTAACCGCCCGGGGCTGCCGGTATGTCCGGCATTGATTATGTGTGTTTTATTAGAATGTCTGGCCTGGAATGTCAATAATCATTTTTCAGTAAATGATCTTTCAAACAGTTCTGATAATGCCTGTTTGGCATTGTCGGTCAGGTTCCGGGTGCCGGTTCCGGCAAATGTTTTGTGGGAGATCACCGGGGTGACCATCTTCCAGGAGTTGTCAATCCAGGAAAACCAGGCTTTCCGGTCCTGCTCATAAACAAACAGGGGGCGGTTGAACAACTTGCCAAGTTCCACTCCCCAGCCGGTTCCCCCCTTAACCGTATTGTCCGGCAGGATCCATCCGACCACAAAAATTTGGTACCCGTTATTGATCATGTGAAATATGGACTGGATGACCTTTCGAATTTTATCGGCCTTTGCAAAGGACCGGCCCATGCGGGTAGAAACAATATCCATACTGATATCACCTTTCTTCAGCTCTTCCGGGGACAGGACCCACACCCCGGAATCTCTATGAAGATTGTGCCCTTCAAAGGAAAAGTTGACTTCTTTGACGCCATATTGTTCGGCAAGCTTGCCGAACTCTTCTTCGGCACCCCTGTGCCCCCCGCTGTATAATGTATACTGTGATGCTTGAATCATTTATTTATCTCCTGATAACTGCTTTTAAGGTTATTGGAATGGATTTGTTTTATCCTGATGGTATAGATTAACTGAATTATATTATATGAACTGTCGGAAATAATCAATAATGCCGGTCAGATATTAAGAAATAATTAAGGGAATCCCCGATCCTTGACAAAGCCTGGCCCCCCCTTTAATATAACTGATTTTAATTGAGGGGCAGTAACGCAAGCCGTCTTGCCCCTGAAAAAACCAGATGTATTTCAGGGGGATGCGGTAACCTTTCTTGGGCCCCTGAAGCGGCGGCCTGCCGTATTGATTAATAGAGACTACCCTTCGGAGGCACCATGCCTTTTGGAAAAAAACGCCTGCCGTTTTACGTCGGCATCACCACGTTGGTGGTCGCTGTTATCCTCTTCCTAAGCGGGCTTTTCGTATGGATTGTAAATCGTGAAAGCAAGGTGGCGGCCCTTCAGATGGCCGAACACCTTTTTACCGCCATTAATGCCAAAAATTTAAGGCTTTATGAAGATTCTCTCAAATGTGTGGCCGGCCTGACCGGCACCGCCGTCCGGATGCCCGGGATGGCCGTCCGCCCGTCCCTTGACGGGATGTCCCACCCGGGAATGGCCGTGATGTTTGAGATATTAACGTTTCACGAGTTTCTTTTCAGCGTTTACTGCGGTTATGATGACGGCAGTTTTATCCAGCTGATTGCCGTCAGGGATCAGGAAAAGCTGCGGCAAATATACGGGGCGCCCCAGGGCGCCTGGTTTGTATTAAGGACCGTTGCCCCAAACGAATTCAAAACCATGGAAGAGTGCTGGCAGTTTTTAAACCAGGACCACCAACTGATCAAGATCTCAAATGACCTGGACCCGGGATATGATCCCAGGAGGCGTCCCTGGTATACCCGGGCGCAACAGAAATCCGCTTCATTTTTTACAAAACCCTATGTGTTCAGCTCCTCTAAACTTCCCGGGGTGACCTGTTCGGAAGCATTGTCAGGCGGCGGCGGGGTGTTCGGGGTTGATGTCACCCTTGAGCGGTTTGCCATGTCCTTAAAACAGCAAAAGGTTTCTGACCATGCCGTTCTTTTTGTCTTTGACCATGACGGCACCATTATTCTGAACCCCAAAGAAAACCCGGTCAAGCTGGGGACAGACAACCAGCTCACCTTTCTTAAGGCATCGGAATTCAGGGATCCCCGGATCCACCGGGTGGTCAACAATTTCCTTGAGAATTCAGATATCAAAACCACCCCTGTCCGGGAAATAGTCATCAACAAAATTCCTTATCTGGTCCGCTTTAACCGGGTTCTATCCCAGTTGAATATTGACCAGCTCATTGCGGTGGCGGCACCGGTTTCTGATTTTACCGGGCACATCACCCGGATGCAGAATCATATTGTTGTTTTTGCCGCATTAATGCTGCTGGTGATGATTCCTCTGTCGTTTTTTATTGCCAGGACCATTTCGTCCTCTCTCATGCGCCTTGAAGTTGAATCCCGGAAGATCCAGGAGTCGGATTTCAGCGGTACGGATTCTTTTGATTCAGGGATCAAGGAGATTCATTCACTGATCACGGCCTTTTTTATGATGAAAAAGACCATCAGCCGCCTGCTGGCCCAGCAGCGCAATCTGTTTGACAATTTTGTCAAACTCATTGCCGGGGCCATTGACGCCAAGTCCGCCTACACCGGCGGCCATTGCGCCAGGGTTCCGGTAATCGCCATGATGCTGGCCGAGGCCGCCTGTAAATGCGATAAAGGCCCCTTTGCCGAATTTGCCATGGACAGCGCGGATGAACGCTGGGAGTTTGAGGTGGCGGCCTGGCTTCATGACTGCGGCAAAGTCACCACCCCGGAGCATGTGGTGGACAAGGCCACCAAGCTTGAGACCATTTACAACCGGATCCATGAAATCCGCATGCGCTTTGAGGTCCTGTTAAGGGACGCCCGGATCGAGTATTATCAGAAACGCCTGGATAGAGAAGGTGATCCGGATGAGCTTGAGGCCCGGTTGAAGAAAGCGTACCGGGATATTACAGATGATTTTACCTTTGTTGCCGAGTGCAATACGGGCGAAGAATTTATGGCCGATGAAAAAATTGAACGGCTCAAGCGCATTGCCGGCCGGACCTGGATGCGGCATCTTGATGACCGCATCGGTATTTCGGAAACTGAAACCGCCCTTAAATGCCGGACACCCGCCCCTGTCCTGCCGGTGGAGGAGCATGTCCTGGCCGACAAGGATGAACATCAGATCCCCAGGCAGGAAAATGACCCGTTCAAAGACACCCCCCATGGGTTCAATATGCCGGTGCCGGAATTGTTATATAACCAGGGAGAGCTGTATAACTTAAGCATCCGGAAAGGAACCCTGTCCGCAGAGGACCGGTTTAAAATACAGGACCATATCGTTCAGACCATCAACATGCTCGGGAAGCTTGAATTTCCCGATTATCTGGCCAATGTGCCCGAATATGCCGGCGCCCACCATGAAACCATGATCGGGACCGGTTACCCCAAAGGGCAGAAAAAAGAGAACATGTCCATTCCGGCAAGGATCATGGCCATTGCTGATATTTTCGAGGCCCTGACTGCGGCAGACCGGCCCTACAAACAAGCCAAATCGCTGGGGGAGGCCCTCAGGATCATGAGCTTTATGCGCAACGACCAGGACATTGATCCGGCCCTGTTTGACCTGTTTTTGACCAGCGGTGTATACAAGGTCTACGCAAGCCGGTATCTTAAGCCCGACCAGCTTGATGTGGTGGATATTCGAACATACCTGTCTTCGGCTCAGAAAAATAGAAACCAATCATGAAAGGGTATAGTTGTGGCCAAAATAATCAAAAGAAACTGGACGGTATGTCTGTTGGTTTTTTTAATGGCGGGCATAACCATGGGAAGCGGTTCTTGCGCCAGGGATAACACCGCACCTGTGAAAGAAACCAAGGCCCTGTCCGTGGAAGGCGGTGCCCCGGAGCAGGAAGCCATTGTCTGCAAAGCCCCCAGGCCTGAGATGTGTACCAGGGAATACCGGCCGGTCTGCGGACTCTTTGCCGACGGCACCTTTAAAACCTTTGGCAACGCCTGCACGGCATGCAGCAACGAAAACGTTGTCCGGTATATCCCGGGACCGTGCCCCAAGTAACCCATATTTCGGGGGCCGGCAAAGGAGCCGTTTCAAGGGACGCTTATACAGCGGAAGGGCTAAACGCCGGGGACCCGGTGTCGGGAAAATTGCGGCAAAGGACGGGATCGAGGCTGCCAGCCCCTGTTTTATCTTATGGACAATGATTTCCGGTATTCCGAGGGCCGGATTCCGTACTTTTTGAGAAAAAAAGCGGCAAAATGGCTTGAGCTGCAGAATCCGGACTCATACGCAATCCATGTCAGGTCATCGGGCTTTTCTTCAAGCAGCCGGACAGGGCCTGGATGCTGAATTTCGTTAAAAGCATGCGGATGCAGACATAACAGGCCGGGGACAGGTGGCCAGTTCTTTGGGGTTTTTTTAAGGGGCAGGGTTAGGAGCAAATCTGAGTATCGACTGATTTGCGGTTACCTTGGCGGGAGGTGACGTGAATCTTGATTTTAAAAAGGTTCTAAGCTATCTTTGAGATTTAAACTAACGGCCACGGGCCGATTGGATTGTTAATCCGGTTCGGCCCACAACAAAGCATGAAAGAATTACAGCAGCTTGCAGATTTTTTCATATAAACGGCCACGGGCCGCTTTGGTTATCCAACCAAGAGCCGCCCACAACAAATATTGAAAGTCTTCTCAGGACGTTAGTGAGGCTTTCATATAAAAAAATAGTCAGGACTTGGCCGAATGCATCCTTTAAAAGATATGCCCATCCGGTTTAAACTTTTTCTTGTATATGCCATTGTCACGGTCGCCATTTTAGCCGCCGGTCTTACCTTGTATTACTATACCGTCAAACATTATCTTGAAGAACAGATCCGTTCTGAACTGATCAAATCCAACCAGACCATTTCAAGCATTATAGAAACGGCTGCCAAGGTTTCCATTAAAAATTATCTCAGGGCCATTGCAGAAAAAAACCTTGATATTGTCGATCACCTTTATTCCCATGATTATCGTTTGGGGCTATTGTCCGAACAGGAGGCAAAAAACAAGGCCGGAGAAATTCTGCTGAACCAGAAAATCGGAGAGACCGGCTATATTTATTGCATCAACAGCCAGGGAACCGTCGTGTTACACCCAAATCAGGAAGTCATGGGACAAAATTATGCAAAGCGTGATTTTATTGCGCAGCAGATTCGGAATAAAACCGGTTATCTTGAGTATATCTGGGAAAATCCCGGAGAAACGGGTGTGCGGCCAAAAGCCTTGGGTATGGCTTACTTTGAGCCCTGGGACTGGATTATTTCAGTTTCGTCGTACAGATCGGAGTTCTCAAGCCTGGTCTCCAATAATGATTTTCGCCAGCAAATCCTGAACATGAAATCAAACAAAGGGGAATATTCCTTTGTGATGGATTCAAAAGGAAACAGTATCGTCCATCCCGAACTTGCGAACAATCTGATGGAATATGCCGCATCCTGTGGCACCAATATTATTGAAACCATAATCCGGGAAAAAAGCGGTATCATAAACTACCAGTGGAAAAATCCTCGGGAAACGGTATTTAAAGATAAAATTGTAGCCTATGAGTTTATACCGGATTTTGACTGGTTTATTGCATCCTGTGTGTGTAAAGAAGATGCGTTTGCGCCTCTCAAAAAGCTAAGGTCTATTTTTTATATTATTCTGGTGGCCGCCATTTTTATCATGGCCGGTGCGTCCCTGGTGGTAAGCCGGACCATTACCAATCCGTTAACCCGGATAGTTGAACGTTTCGATGCCGGCCAGGAAAATTCCCTGAAAATTATTCCGGTAACCCAAAGTCTGAAAAATGAAATCGGCCTGCTGGAAAACAGCTATAACCAGTTTGTCCACCGATTAAATTCATACCGTCAAAGCCTGCAGGCGGAAAACAAAATTCGCAAAAAAGCAGAAACCCAGCTGCTTTTATTTGAAACCGTATTTGAGCATGCCCATGACGGAATTTCCATCACCTCTCCTGAAGGGGAGATCCTGGCTGTAAATCAGGCGTTTACGGATATCACCGGCTACACTCAAAAAGAGGTGATTGGACAGAATCCCAGGATACTCAAATCAGAACATCATGATTCACGGTTTTACCGAGAGATGTGGCAGTCTATCATTCACAAAGGGTGTTGGTCAGGTGAAATCTGGAATCGGAGAAAGAACGGCGAAGCCTTTCCTGAATTCCTCAGTATCAGTGCCGTTAAGGATGAACATAACCATACGAAGAATTATGTCGCGGTATTTCATGATATTTCAGAAATGAAAACCAAGGAGAAACAGATTGAACACATGGCCTACCATGATCCTTTGACCGGGCTGCCCAATCGAATTCTTCTTAAAGACCGGCTTGAACACACCATTGCCGGGGCTATGCGGAAAAACGAGATGATCCAGTTGCTGTTTATTGATATTGATAACTTCAAACTGGTCAACGACAGTGCCGGTCATGCCAAAGGGGATGAGTTGCTCAAAGAAGCGGCAGCAAGAATGCTGTCGGTTACCCGGGCCGGGGATACGGTGGCAAGGCTGGGGGGAGATGAATTTATCATTATGGTCACCGGTATCAATGATATGATGGAGATCATCAAGCTGGTAGAGCGGCTCCAGTCGGAATTTCATAAACCCTTTGTCATTGATGAGATTTTTTACCATCTTACCTGCAGCATCGGCATTTCCGTATTCCCCAACGATGGCAGCGACAGCGAAACACTGCTCCGCCATGCGGATTTAGCCATGTACCATTCAAAGGGGACGGGGAAAAATAAATTCTTTTTGTTCGAACCTGAAATGGCCAGAAAGATTGCCCAGCGTATCGAAATGGAAATGGATATGCGCAGGGCCCTGGAAAATGACGAGTTCCAGGCCTATTTTCAACCCCAGGTCAACAACAGGAGCCTGAAGCCGGTGGGTATGGAGGCGTTGATTCGCTGGGTTAAAAAAGACGGCACCGTTGTTTCTCCCGGATTGTTTATTCCCCTGGCCGAAGAATCCGGTTTAATTGTACCCATTGGAAAACGGATTTTTGAAAAAGCCGTTGCCCAGATCTGTCAAATCCGTGAACAAACGGGTTATGATTTGATTGTCGCCGTCAATGTTTCTGTCCGCCAGTTTGATGAAGACGGATTTGTTCGCATGGTTGAAGAGACAATCCATAACGCCGGACTTCCGGCAGACCGCCTGAAGATTGAAATCACAGAATCTTTGCTGATGAAAAATATTGAAAAGACAATGGCCAGACTGAAAAATCTGGCGGCCGTTGGGGTGACTACGGCTATCGATGATTTTGGAACAGGATACTCTTCTCTGGCCTATCTTAAAAGTATGCCCATCTCCATTCTGAAAATCGACAAGTCTTTTATCGACGACGTGGATAAAGATCTTGACGCACATGCACTGGTGGAAACCATTGTGTTAATGGCCAATAAGCTGAGCATGACCATTGTTGCCGAAGGTGTGGAAACCCAGGCCCAGCTTGAGAAGCTCAACATGCTCGGGGAGATGGAAATCCAAGGCTATCTATTTGCCAGACCCATGCCCATGGAAGAGACGATCGACTGGCTGGAACATAGCCGTCCAGTATAGAGTTATTACAAACAGTTGTCCCTCTTTAAGAACCAAGACAATTTTTCCCCTTTGCTGCCGGGCGCAGGCCAATGGTAAACATGGTTTTTCCGTACCCTCATTTTGGGAGCGGTATGTAATTTAAAGGCGTCAAAATAAGTCTATCCCTGTCATCTTTTGTGTTCAATAAATTGAATTTACAAAACATCTTGACTTAAAATGGCTTTGAATATACTTGAACTTACAGGGGAGGACGACAATCGATAGGCGAGTCTGCCGGAACGTGCGCCGCCCCTTTAGGGACGGTGCTTTCCTACTTTCAAGAAAGGAGAATCCAATGATCAGCAAAACCCTCATCGTAAACGGGATCAAGCGAACCGTTTTTGTCAATGACGACGATATGCTGTCTTCGGTACTGCGAAACAGCCTTTATCTGACCGGTGTCAAGGTCGGATGTTCAGAGGGCCAGTGCGGAGCCTGCAGCGTTATCCTGAATTCTAAACTCATCCGGTCCTGTATCACAAAGATGAAACGGGTACCCGACTATTCTGAAATTACCACCGTGGAAGGCATTGGGACCCCGGAAAAACTGCACCCCATCCAGGCGGCCTGGATGGCCCATGGCGGTGCCCAGTGCGGTTTTTGTACCCCGGGCTTTATTGTTTCCACCAAGGTATTGCTCGATACCACCCCCAATCCCACCCGGGAAGATGTCCGGGAGTGGTTCCAGAAATATAAAAATGCCTGCCGGTGTACCGGTTACAAACAGCTGGTAGACTCGGTCATGGATGCCGCCAAGGTCATCAACGGCCAGATGTCCATGGATGACCTGATGTTCAAGATTCCCGATGACGGCCGGATCTGGGGAACCAAATACCCCCGTCCCTCGGCCGTGGCCAAGGTCACGGGCACCTGTGATTTTGGTGCGGACTTGGGCATTAAAATGCCCGAAGGCACCCTGCGGCTGGCACTGGTACAGGCCACGATCTCCCATGCCAATATCAAAGGCATCGACGTTTCCGAAGCCGAAGCCATGCCCGGTGTTTACAAGGTGGTCACCCACAAGGACATTCCCGGCAAGAACCGGATCTCAGGGCTCATTACCTTCCCGACCAATAAGGGCGACGGCTGGGACAGGCCCATCCTCTGTGATGAAAAGGTCTTCCAGTTCGGTGATGCCATTGCCATAGTCTGCGCCGACACGGAAAAGAACGCCAAGGCCGCAGCCGAAAAGGTAAAGGTAGACTTAGAACCGCTGCCCGAATACATGAGCGCGCCGGTGGCCATGGCCGAGGACGCCATTGAGATCCACCCGGGCACCCCCAATGTTTACTATATCCAGAACCTGAAAAAAGGCGGGGAGACCGCCCCCATCTTTGACAGTGCCGATGTGGTGGCTGAAGATGATTTTTACGTGAGCCGCCAGCCCCACATGCCCATTGAACCGGATGTGGGATTTGCCTATCCCGGTGAGGACGGCACCCTGGTGATTCACTCCAAATCCATCGGGATCCATCTTCACCTGGCCATGATTGCACCGGGGATCGGTATTGAGCCGGAAAAACTCACCCTGGTCCAGAATCCCGCCGGCGGCACATTCGGCTATAAATTTTCCCCCACCATGGAAGCCTTGGTGGGCGTGGCCGCCCTTGTCACGGGCAAACCCGTGTTCCTGAACTACACCTGGTTTCAGCAGCAGACTTATACGGGCAAACGCTCTCCGTTCTTTACCAATGTCCGGATGGCGGCATCCAAGGACGGCGACATCAAGGCCCTGGAAGCGGACTGGAGCGTGGACCACGGACCTTACTCCGAATTCGGCGATCTTCTGACCCTGCGCGGTGCCCAGTTTGTCGGTGCCGGTTATGATATCCCCAATATCCGGGGAGAAGGCCGGACGGTCTGTACCAACCATGCCTGGGGCTCTGCCTTCCGCGGGTATGGGGCCCCTGAAATCGAGTTCCCGTCAGAATGCCTCGTGGATATCCTGGCGGAAAAGCTGGGCATGGACCCCTTTGACCTGCGGTACAAAAATGTTTACAGAAAAGGGGCCACTACCCCCACGGGCCAGACGCCTGATTCCTGGAGCCTGCCCGAGATGCTGGACCTGATCAAACCCAAATACGAGACGGCCAAAAAGGCGGCTGCCGGCAAGTCCACGGATGCTGAAAAATGCGGTGTGGGCCTCTCCATTGGTGTCTACGGCTGCGGCCTGGACGGCCCGGACGGTTCCGAGGCCCGGGTTCAGCTCAATGAGGACAACAGTATCACCCTTTTTAATTCATGGGAAGACCATGGCCAGGGTGCGGACATGGGGTCTCTGGGAACGGCCCATGAAGCCCTTCGTCCCATGGGAATTGCCCCGGACCAGATCAAGCTGGTCATGAACAATACCGCCATCACCCCCAACTCCGGCCCGGCCGGCGGTTCAAGGTCCCAGGTGGTGACGGGGCAGGCCGTGAAAGCGGCCTGTGAACTGCTTATGGGCGCCATGAGAAAGGGTGACGGCACTTACCGCACCTATGAAGAGATGAAGGCTGAAAACATTCCTGTGGAATACAACGGCAAATGGACCGCCCCTGCCAAAGAGTGCGACGAAAACGGCCAGGGCAGCCCCTTTTCCGTTTATATGTATGGGGTATTCATGGCCGAAACTTCAGTGGATACGGCCACAGGCAAGGCCAAAGTCACCAAGATGACCGCGGTGGCTGATGTGGGCAAGATTAACAACCGTCTGGTGGTTGACGGCCAGATGTACGGCGGCCTGGCCCAGGGCATCGGGCTTGCCCTGACCGAGGACTACGAAGACATTAAAAAGCATTCCAATATGCGCGGCGCCGGATTCCCCTATATCAAGGATATCCCTGACGACATTGAATTGCACTATGTTGAGTCCCCCAGAGAACACGGCCCTTTTGGTGCGGCCGGTGTGGGCGAACTGCCCCTGACCGCCCCTCATGCCGCGGTGATCAACAGTATCTACAATGCCTGCGGTGTCCGGGTCAAGAACCTGCCGGCGACACCGGATAAGGTGTTGGCTGGGCTTAAAGCCCTTTAATGGGTGTTTGAACGAAAACTCACCCATCTGCTGCGTTGCAGGAAAAGCTGCAATCCTCACAACCCCATGGTTGCTCCGGTTGCAACTTTTCCCGCGCCTTGCATCTGGGCAACTTTTCGTCCAAACACGGGCTTTCGTTGGGATACTTTAACAGGCCGTTTGCAGGATAACCCCTTTCTGTGGACGGCCTGCTTCCTTTTGGGGGGAATCTTATGGAAAAAGAGACGTTGGTCCAGTTTGAACAGCGGTGCATCCAGGAGGAACCGCCCTTTTGCACGGCTGCCTGCCCCTTTCATGTGGATGTAAAGTCCTTTTTGCAGCACATGGCCGGCAAATCTTTTGACAATGCATTTAAGGTATTGGAAAAGACCCTTCCCTTGCCTGAGGTGCTTTCCCGGATCTGCGACCATCCCTGCCAGTTGGCATGTGTCCGAAAGCCTGTTGACGAGCCCCTTGCCGTCGGCAGCCTTGAGCGGGCCTGTGCTGCCTTAAGAAGCCGGCAGAAAAAATATTTTAAGGCCCCGGCCAAGGGAAAGGCCGTGGGGATCTGGGGCTCCGGGGCGTCCAGCCTTGTGGCGGCCTGGGATTTGAGCCTGAAAGGGTATGCCGTATCCGTGTTTGAGCAGGAAAGCCTTCCTGGCGGCCACCTGAACCGGATAGACCCTTTGGTCCTGCCCCGGGCGGTGTTTGACAAGGAGATGGACCGCCTTAAGGGATTTGGCGTCTCTTTTTTCCCGGATACGGATTTTTCAACCTTTAAGGAACGGACCGCCGATTTTCCGGCCCTGTTCATCGGCATGGATGCCCATGGGGGGCCTGAGCCTTCATCCATCCCGGAAGATGTGGATTCCTTTTCATTGAGGCAGGGTGAATCCAGATATTTCTACGGCGGATTTTCCAATGACGGCCGGCATGCCGATGGGGTTCAAAACCCGGTGATGCTGGCCTTTCAGGGCAGAAAGGCGGCCACGTCCATTGACCGGATTCTATCCGGGGTCTCCCTTGAGGCCGGAAGGCACAAAGAGGGGGTGTTCACCACCCGGTTGGATACAGACCTTGCCAGGATCACACCAATGCCCGGGACCGGGTTTGAAAAGGCCGTGGCCGGAGAGGCACCGGACCCTGACCTTGCCGCAGCCGAAGCGGCCCGGTGCCACCAGTGTGACTGTTCTCGCTGCATCCGGGCCTGTAACAGTTTTATAGCGTCCTTTGGGGGATTTCCCGGCCGGTATGCCAGAGAAATCTACAACAACCTGTCCATTGTCATGGGAGAGCGCAAGGCCAACCTGATGATCAACTCCTGCACCCTTTGCGATCTGTGCACCACGGTCTGCCCCAATGATTTTTCCATGGCCGACCTGTGTTTGCAGGCCAGACAGCAGATGCTTGAAGACAAGCGCATGCCGGTTTCGGCCCATGCCTTTGCTTTAGAGGAGATGGACCACGCCATGGGAGAAGAGTGCTTTTTTGCAGGCCACGCCCAAGGCCTGGACCATTCGGATGTTCTGTTTTTTCCCGGGTGCCAGCTGGTGGGGTCTGCCCCGGTTCAGGCGGCCCGGGCCTGGAACTGGCTTAAAGGGGAAAACAAGGCCACCGGTATTGTTACGGGATGCTGCGGGGCACCGGCCTTCTGGGCCGGCAGAACCGACCTTTTTGAGACGGCTGTCCTGGGGTTTAAAAAACTATGGGAAAACTTTGGCTATCCGGATGTGGTGACGGCCTGTAGCGCCTGTACCCGGATGCTGGAAAAGGCCGTGCCCAAAGAGCGGATCAAAAGCCTGTACCGGGTCATGGCCAACGCCTGCGCCGAGCCCGAAAAAAAATGGGATCACCTGACCGTGGCCGTGGCAGACCCCTGTACCAGCCGGGATGATGCGGATACCATGGAAGCGGTCAGAGCCCTTGTCGCCCGTGCCGGTGGCAGTATCAATGAACTGGCAGCATCAGGGGAACTCACTGAATGCTGCGGGTTTGGGGGGCTGACCTTTAATGCCAACCCCAAACTTGCCAAAACCATCATTAAACAGCGGGCCGGACAAACAGACACGGATTATCTGGCCTATTGCGCCATGTGCCGGGACCGCCTGGCGGGGACCGGCAAAAGGACTTTCCACATCCTGGACCTTTTCTGGCCCGAGGGTCTGCCCCCTGCCGGCAATAATGAAAACCCGCCGGATCCGGGTGTCCGCCCGGACCCCGGATTTTCCAGGCGGCGGATGAACCGGGTGCTGTTCAAAGCAGGCCTTGGGGCCGATCCCCTTTTGGACCCGTCCCGGGACCCGGCAGCCGGTGTGGCCACCCCCTCGGGAAAAAAGGTGGTCGTGCCGCCCGATGTACTTGAGCATATGGAGGACCAGTTCATCCTGCTTTCAGATGTTGTCGGGGTTCTGGACCATTTTGAAACCCAGTCGCCCCCGTTTTTCACCCATGGGGAAAGGGGCAGCCGCATCGTCTCTTTCCGGCCCGGCCCGGTCTGTTTCTGGGTGGAATTTAACACCAATGAAGATGAATACCGGGTCCGGGATGCCTGGGCCCATCGCATGAGTGTTGTGGTATCGGCCTCATTTATTGAGGGCAAACCGTCCCAAGATCATGATCCCCAAGTCCGGTGCGGCAAATGCAGCAAACCCCTGACATTTTATAAGAACCATGTGGAATACTTAGGCTCCCGGTTTGATGTGGACCTGCCCCAGTGTCCGGACTGCGGCACGCTGTTTATCAGTGCCCATTTATGCCGGACCCGGATGGCGGAAGTGGAACATATCCTTGAAGACAAATAGGCCCGGCGGCCTTGAACTGACCCGCAGGTCCCTGGCAGCCTGCCAATTGCCCAAAGGCGGCCTGGTCCTGGATGCCGGGTGCGGATTCGGGGCCACGATAAGATATTTAAGACAGGCGGCAGGCCTTGCCGCCGTTGGGGTGGATGCCTGCCCGGACCGTTTGGCAGAGGGGAAAAAAGATGGCGCTTTTCCGGCGGCAGCCGCCGCACTTGAGGCATTGCCCTTTGGCCCGGCCGTGTTTGATGCCATTTTTTGTGAGTGTGTGCTCTCCCTTGTGCCGGATAAGGCGTTGTGCCTTACCCATTTTTTTGAATTGCTCAAGCCCGGGGGGCGGCTTTTGGTCACCGACCTGGTGCTGCCCGGCCATATGGCTCCGGGCGGGGCAGGCCCGTTTGTGACCTGCCTGGACGGGGCGCTGACCCTTCATGCCCTGGCCGGTGCAATGGAAAGGGCCGGGTTTAAAGTGATCTGCACCCAGGACCATACCCGGCTGTTAACACAGATGGCCTGTGAAATGGTGTTTGAACACGGCAGCCTTGCGGCCTTCTGGCAAAGCCTGACCGGCGATGTCATCAACAGCGGCCTTGCCAGGCTTTGCCGCAAAGGGAACCTCAAACCCGAGTACTGGATGCTCATGGCTAAAAAAACGGAGTGATGATGGATAACCTGGAAATATTAAGATTAAAGTCTGAAGGGCTCTGCTGCAGCCAGATCATGGTCCGGCTGGTCCTGGACATGATGGACAGGGAAAATCAGGACCTGGTGAATTTCTCCCGGGGACTTTGCCTGGGGTATGGTTCGCCTGCCGGGGCCTGCGGCATCCTGACCGCCGGGATCTGTATCCTGGCCATGTACATGGCCGGGGACAATGAAAAATTCAAAAGCGTCCGGGAAACGTTTACAGGGGATTTTACGGCCCTGGCCGGCGGAACCCTGGTGTGCAAAGAGATCACCGGCTCCTTTTACCCGCAAATGAATCCGGAAAAGTGCGGCAGCCTGCTGGCCCTAACCCATGACCGGCTGGTGGAGATCCTTATGGAAAACGGCATTGATCCGGCAGACCCGGATGTGTAACCATGTCCCCGGATCTGTCCTACCATACAAAAAGCCTTTGCCCCCAGTGCCTTAAACTGCTTGAGGCCCGGCACGTGGCCCATGGCAGCACCGTATACATGGAAAAAACCTGCCCGGACCATGGCCTGTTCCGGGCAAAGATCTGGGAAGGCCTTGACCTTTACCATAAGTGGCACCGTCCCAAGATCCCCATTGAAAAACGGTTTTCCATGACGCCGGTCCAACAGGGCTGCCCCTTTGACTGCGGCCTTTGCCCGGACCACCGCCAGCACACCTGCACGGCGGTTCTGGACATTACGGCCCAATGCAACCTTGCCTGCCCGTTTTGCTTTGCCGATGCCGGTAAACAACACGCCGGCCCGGACCAGGGCCTGGGAGAGATACAAAAATTATTGGAACAGGTCATGGCCGTAAGTCCCACCTGCAACCTTCAGCTGTCCGGGGGGGAGCCGTCCCTGCGCGGGGATCTGCCCGATATTGTGGCGGCGGCGGTCTCCTTGGGCTTTGCCTTTGTCCAGCTCAACACCAACGGGATTGCGGCAGGGCTTAACCCTGAGCTTGCCCTGTCCATGGCCAGGGCCGGCCTTTCCTCGGTATTCCTTCAGTTTGACGGGGTTTCAGACCCGGTCTATGAACGGCTTCGGGGGCGGCCGCTGTTTAAGATCAAGCAGGCCGCTATCCGCCATTTCGGGGAAAACGGCATTGGCGTGGTCCTGGT
Source organism: uncultured Desulfospira sp. (assembly GCA_963663165.1). Lineage (GTDB taxonomy): Bacteria > Desulfobacterota > Desulfobacteria > Desulfobacterales > Desulfobacteraceae > Desulfospira. Next base: position 4,989,983 of record OY760175.1, read on the forward strand.
GCCCACCCTGGTGCCCGGGGTCAATGACCATGAAATCGGCAAAATTCTTGAATTTGCCCTGGACCATGCCCCGGCTGTCCGGGGGGTGCATTTCCAGCCGGTCAGTTTTTTTGGCCGCCATGGAAGCGCCCCTGAAGACCGGGACCGGATCACCATCCCTGAAATTCTAGAATCCATCCAGGCCCAGACCAGGGCAAGGTTTAAGGCAGGGGATTTTACACCGCCCTCCTGCGAACATAGCTTGTGTGCATTCTCGGGCAAGTTTTTGCGTGGCCATGACGGCAGTGTCCGGCCCCTGACTCTTTTTGATGCGGCCTGCTGCACCCCGGTGCGGGCTGAGCAGGGGGCTCAAAAGGCCAAGGCAACCGTGGTGCGCCACTGGCAGGTCCCGGCCAGGGAATGCGCCTGTGCCTCGGGCCGGGAAGACGGACTGGACCGGTTTATCCGAAAGGCAGAGCAGGGCATGTTCACCGTATCGGGCATGGCGTTTCAGGATGTGTGGAACCTGGACATTGAACGGCTCAAGGGGTGCTGTATCCATGCCGTGTCCCCTGACGGGCGGCTGATTCCCTTTTGTGCCTATAACCTGACATCGGCAGGCGGCAAAGGACTTTACAGACACCATGGCTGACGGCCTTTCCTTCATAGACCCGTGGGTGTGCCAATGCATGGGCAGTAACACGGACCCTTTAAATCCGGACCAACTGGAAGCATACCAGGCGGCAGCGGTTAAGCGGACCCTTGACCTGGCCCGGGAAAAGAGCCGGTTTTACCGGGAACATCTGCCCCAGGGGGCAGTGGCTGATTTCCGGACCCTGGCGGATCTAAAAAACCTGCCGTTTACGACACCGTCAGATCTGGCAGGGCAGGCCCCGCAGTTTGCCTGCGTTTCCCAGGCTGAGGTGGACCGGTTTTTCACTCTGGAAACCTCGGGAACCACCGGCGTTTCCAAACGACTCTGTTTTACCCGAGAAGAACTTTTAATGACCCGGGACTATTTTGGGGCCATTCTCTCACAGGTTCTGTCACCCGGCGCGGCCTGCCTGATCTTTTTTCCCTGCAGGGCCCCCTTGTCGGCCGGGGATCTGATCCGTAGTGCCGCAGAGGATGCCGGCGGGATGGCCGTGGTTCACGGACCGGTTTTGGATTTGCACCTGGCGGCCGCTGCCGTACGGGCCACTGATCCCGGTGTGATCATCGGGCTGCCCGGGCAGATGCTGGCTTTGGGTGAATTTATGGCTTTAACGGAACAATGCGTGCCCCGGGTGCCTTATTTTATTTTAACCGGTGACCATGTCAGCCCTGTGGTGGCCCGGCGGATTCAAACCCTGTTCAACAGCCGGGCAATGTCCCAGTACGGGCTGACCGAGACCGGGTTTGGTGCGGCCGTACAATGCCCCTTTGGCCAGGGCCTTCATATCCGGTTTCCCCATCTGGTGGTTGAGATTGTTGATCCGATAACCGGCCAGCCCCTTGGGGCCGGAGAACCCGGGGAGGTGGTGGTGACCACCCTGGGACGTAGGGCCATGCCCCTGATCCGGTACCGGTCCGGGGATTTGTCCCGGTGGCTTGATCCGCCTTGCGCCTGCGGCAGCCCGTTTCCCCGGCTTGACCGGGTAAAAAGCCGGTTTGCTGAAGGCATCCGCCTTGACGCCAATGCGGTCCTCTCCATGGCAGACCTGGATGATGCCCTGTTTGCCCTGCCCGGTGTGGTGGATTTTACTGCCTCCAGGAAGGGGCATGATCCCCAGGTGCTTGATCTGGAGGTGACGGCGCTGGATCAGACCCTGTCCTTCCATGCGGTAAAAGAGGCGGTAGAACAGATTGCCGGGGTAAAGGCCGCTGTGGATTCAGGCCGGATCTGTTGGGGGCACATTGAAATCCATGGCTTTGACCGATTCAGTTTAAGCCGGGGCAAGCGAATGATGATAACCAAGAACCCGTGTTTGGGCGAAAAGTTACCCAGATGCAAGGCGCAGAAAAATTTGTAACCGGGGCAACCTTTCGGTTGTGAGGCTTGCAAATTTTTCTGCAACACAGCAGATGGGTGCCTTTTCGTTCAAACACTAAATATAAAAAGAGGTGATGCATGAAATATTATGAAAAGAACAAGGCCGCATCCGTACCGGTTCAGGAAGCCGTGGGAAAAGTCCTGCTTCACGATATCACGCGAATTGTACCGGATCTGTTTAAGGGCCCCGAGTTTAAAAAAGGGCATGTCATCACCCCGGCAGATGTCAAGATTTTGCTGGATATGGGCAAGGAACATATCTATGTTACAGGACTTGAAAACGAAGTCCATGAGGATGAGGCCGCCCTTTGCATTGCCCGGGCCGCTGTGGGACCCCATATCCGGCTCAGTGAGCCCCGGGAGGGCAAGGTGGGGCTCACGTCTCAGATTCTTGGTCTGCTCAGGGTTAATGTGGAGGCCCTGTTTGAGCTGAACCGGATCCAGGATGTGATCTTTGCCACCCTGCACAACCGGCGGACCGTACAGCCGGGAGAGGAACTGGCCGGCACCCGGGTGGTGCCCCTGACCGTGCCCAAAGACCATCTTGAAACCGCCGAAGCGGTGTGCCGCAAATATTATCCCATTATTGAGGTGGCCCCCTTTAGAACCTGTGATGTGGGGGTGGTGGTCACCGGGTCCGAGGTGTTTCACCAGCGCATACGGGACGGGTTCGGCCCGGTGGTGACGGAAAAATTTAAGGGCCTGGGATCCCGGATTCTGGGAAAAAAGGTGGTGTCCGATGATATGGAGATGACCGTTACCGCCATCCGGGACCTGCTGGACAAAGGGGCTGATTTTATAGCCGTGACCGGCGGAATGTCCGTGGATCCGGACGACCTGACACCGGCGGCCATCCGGGCCGCCGGCGGCCGTGTGGTCACCTACGGCGCCCCGGTGCTGCCCGGTGCCATGTTTATGCTGGCCTATATCGGTGATGTCCCGGTGGTGGGGCTGCCCGGCTGTGTCATGTATTGCCGGGCCTCTATCTTTGATCTGGTGGTGCCCCCGATTCTGGCCGGTGAAACCATAGACCGGGATGATATTGTCCGAATGGGCCACGGCGGCTTCTGCGCCAATTGCCGGGAATGCCGGTTCCCGGCCTGCAGTTTCGGCAAGTAGGGAGAAATCATGGGAAATTTATTATATAAGGAAGTAAAAACCGCATTGTCAAAAGACCGGCCCTTTGCCCTGGCCATGATTGTCAGCCACAAGGGGTCCACCCCGAGGACATCGGGCTCCTGGATGCTGGTATGGCCGGATAAAACCATTGCCGGCACCATTGGTGGCGGGCTGGTGGAAGCCCGGGTCATGGATGCCTGTGTGGGCATGATGGATAAAGGGCGGTCCGTGATGGAGGACTTTCACCTGGACCAGGAGGCCAAAGCCGGCATGGACATGATCTGCGGCGGCAGCATGAGCGTTTGGCTGCGCAGTTTTGTGCCGCCGTTTTCAAAAGACCTTTTGGACGGATTTGAAACCATTGCAGGAATAGAGGACAAAGGAGACAGCGCCCTGGTCATCACCCGGATATCCGGCGGCACAGCCCAGGTGCCGGTGGTGCTTGAAAACGGCAGCACCGATGCCAATGCCCATCTTTTGCCCAAAGACCTGCTGGACGATGCCGCAGACCAGGTCTTTTCCGGGCCTGGCATTTGGCGCATGGTGTACGGGCTGGACCAGTATATGGTTCAGAGGTTGATGCCCAAAGAAACCCTTTATATCTGTGGGGCCGGCCATGTGGGATTTCAGCTGGGCCGGGTGGCCCATATCACTGATTTTTCCACGGTGGTGGTCGATGACCGGCCCGAGTTTGCAGACCCCTCGCGGTTTCCCCATGCCCGCAAGGTCAAGGTGGTGCCGGAATTCATTTCTGTCTTTAATGGATTTCATGTGGATGAGAACAGCTATATTGTTATCCTTACCCGGGGGCATCTCCATGACCAGATTGTTCTGGAACAGGCCCTTGCCACCCGGGCCGCCTATATCGGGATGATCGGATCACGCAAAAAAAGGGAACAGATCTACGGCAATCTCATGGAAAAGGGGATATCCAAACAGGCGCTGGATTCGGTTTACTCCCCCATCGGCACGGACATTAAAGCACAAACCCCGGCTGAAATAGCCATCAGCATCATGGGGGAACTGATCTGTGTCAGAGCAGAGAACAGACAAGGCAAAGGGGAGAGCCGGTGACAGGCAAAGAAGGGACCGGCATATCGGCCCTTATTCTGGCCGCCGGATTTTCCTCGCGCATGGCACCGGCGTTTAAACCCCTGCTGCCCCTGAATGGACGCCCCATGGTCTGTGCCGTGACCGACCTTTTTTACGGGGCCGGTATCCGTGATATCGTGGTGGTAACCGGCCATAACCATGGGCCGGTGGAATCAGCGGTGAAAAACAGTCCGGCCCGGGTGGTATTGAACCCGGATTATAGCTTGGGCATGTTTTCCTCCATCCGCACCGGGGTTAAGGCCATAGACCGGGAATCCCCGGGTTTTTTCCTGCTGCCCGTGGATATCCCGGCCCTGCGGTCGTCAACCCTGGCGCAGATAAAACAGGCCTTCCTGAAAAACCCTGAACAGCCGGTAATCCCCTGTTTCAACGGTAAAACCGGGCACCCCCCTTTGATCCCGGCTTCAGCCATAGCTTCCATTGAGCAGGCAGGGCCGGACAAAAGCCTTCGGGATATTCTCTTTGCCAAGGATTTTACCCGTCTTGCCCTTCATGACCGGGGCATTCTCATGGATGTGGACACCCCCACGGGGTACGAGGCGGTGAAAGCAAAATTTGAGAGAAAACAGATCCCGGACCGGGAGGAGTGCCTGTCCATGATTGAGGCTGAACTAAGGGGGGAGGAGGGCATCAAGGCCCATCTGCTTTTGGTGGAAAAGACAGCCATGGCCCTTTGCAACGCCCTGGTTCCGGCCCTGCCCGGCCTGAATCCGGATTTGGTCCGGGCCGGGGCCCTGCTCCACGATATCAAACGCAAATCCCCCCGTCATGACCGGGCCGGCGAGGAATTTCTGCTCGGGTTGGGATTTATTGAACCGGCCGCCATTGTCGGCGAACACATGACCCTTGAAAATCCAGGGGAAGATTTAGGGGAAAAGGAAATTGTCTATTTTGCGGACAAAGTGTGCGCCGGGACCTGCCTGGACCTGGATTATGAAGCAAGGTTCCAGAAAAAGGCCCGGGATTACCCCCAGGCCAAGGAAAGGATAACACAGCGACTTGAAACTGCTCGGTACATACATGCCCGGATCAGCGCCGTTACCGGCCGATCTGTCAAGGAAATTCTCAGCTGAAACGCCCCTTGTCTGCCTGATGCGCCACGGCCGGATCCTGGATTCAGGCGATAAGCGGTTTGTCGGCCAAACCGATCTGCCCCTCAATACCGAGGGCAGGCGCCAGGCAGCGGCCTGGCAGGATATGTTCCATCAGATTCAGTTTGAGAAAATTTATGTGTCAGGGCTCCTGCGGACCCGGCAGACCGCCGAACTGTGCTGCCCGGGAAAACCTGTGACACCGGATCCGCGCCTCAATGAAATAGACCTGGGGGACTGGGAGAACTTAAGCTTTGACCAGGTAAAAGCCCAATTTCCAGATGATTTTGAACAGCGGGGCCGGGATATTTACCATTTTCGCACACCCGGCGGTGAAAGTTTCAGGGACCTCAAAGAACGGGTGGCCCCGTTCTTTGAATCCCTGTTTTCCACAGCCGGCCCCGGGTCCGGCCCCACCCTGGTGGTCGCCCACAGCGGGGTGATCCGTGTGATGGCCTGTTTGTGGGGAAAAAAATCCTTTGACCGCCTGCTGGACCTGTCCCCCCAATACGGACAGGTCTTTGTATTTACGTCTTGCAGCCCTCGCGGGGTTTGTTAAAGGCCGTGAACCTGGGTTGTTCGCGGCCGGCTGACGGTCCGGGCAGTTCTCTTTTAATGCATGGGGGCCAGGCTAATTTTATTCATTAATCCGTTTGCCAATAATGGACAAACTGTATTCTTTCCCATCCATTTCAGCCACATTTGGAAGTTTTCCCCATTCTTCAAACCCAAAGGACTTGAAAAGCTTAAGGCTTGGAATATTGTGTGAAAAGATAAAACAAACCACATTTTTTATCAAAAGCTTTTCCGTTTTTTCTAAAGATTGCGCTAACAGTAACCGGCCCAGGCCTTTTTTTCTGTATTCCGGAGAAATATAAATACTGATTTCAGCCGTATGCTTATAGGCCGGCCGGCCATAGAATGATTGAAAGCTTACCCAGCCAACGACTTTGCCGTTTTCTTCATGAACCAATAGAGGCCTTTTTTGAGGGGTATGTTGTTTAAACCATTCTAATCTTGATTCGACAGATACTTCTGCGGTGTCTGCGGTTGATTGCCTTGTCGATATAGTCGTGTTGTATATGGCGACGATATCTTTCAAATCTTTCTCTGAAGCATTTCTCATGTTATCTTTTTAATCGTTCTGTTTTTATTTTGTAACTATTCAGCGAATGCTGAAAAAGGATCAAAAACCAGGGCCCGTAACTGTTCATCAGTGCTTCATTTTTTAGTGTCTGGCTGGACAACCAAAGACGGTTCGGTTTCTGCCTTTAACAAATCAATTTTACAGGAGGTTAACCGGTTCCGGGTTATGGCCGGTAAACGGTCGGATCAGGTATGCCCGCTTCATTAAATCCTTTTTTCCGGTGCAGGCAGGCGTCGCACCGCCCGCAGGACCGGCCTTTCGAATCCGGATCATAACAGGAAATGGTCAAACCGTAGTCCACGCCTAAGGCATGGCCGGTCCTGATGATTTCGGATTTGGACATGCGGATTAAGGGGGTGTTGATTTTCAGGAAAACTTCGCCGGTGACCCCGGTTTTGGTGGCCAGGTTGGCCATGGTTTCAAAGGCCTTGATAAATTCAGGGCGGCAGTCCGGATACCCGGAATAATCAACCGCCGTGACCCCGATAAAAATGGAGCACGCCTTGAGAACCTCTGCCCAGGCCATGGCATAGGAAAGAAAAATGGTGTTCCGGGCCGGGACATAGGTGACGGGGATTTCATCTGCCGTAAGCTGGTCCACCCGGTCGTGTTTGGGCACTGAAATATCATCGGTAAGGGCGGATGCCCCGAACTGCCGCAGGTCAATGTCAATAATTTTATGGTCTCTGGCGCCCAGGAACCGGGCCACTTTTCTGGCGGATTCAAGCTCCACCTGATGGCGCTGCCCGTACCGAAAGCTTAAACTGTAAATCTCATTTCCCTCATCCTTTGCCAGGGCCATGGCCGTGGTGGAGTCAATCCCGCCACTGGAAAGAACGACAGCTTTATTTTTCATGGTTATAATATTCCTTATAAAAGCTATTAGCTGTTAGCCATTAGCTAACTGCTTTTCGTTATACCCCGCGTTGGTTTGGGTCCCATATAACCTTATGCTGCTGAATGGAAAGCCGGGCATTTAAACGGTCCTCCAGAATCCAGGCCGCAAGGTCCTGAAAAGCCACCCTGTCCCATACCGGTGACAGATGGATTTTATCTGCCGGCCTGTTTTGCAGGCGGGCCTGGATCATCTGTCTGGCAAACTCGTAATCTTCCCTGGAACCGATAACAAATTTTATTTCATCGTGGCGGGTCAGACGGGTCAGATTTTCGGTCAGAAAAGAGCCCTGTTCCCCCGAAGACGGGCACTTGACATCCAGAATGCGGATACACCGATGATCAACGTCTTGAATGTCCCGGCTGCCGTTGGTTTCCAGCAGAACCTGATAGCCTTCTTCCAACAGGGTTTCAATCAGTTCCGGGGTCTGGGCCTGGATCAGGGGCTCGCCCCCGGTAATTTCTACCAGCGGACAGCCAAACGTGCGGACCTTTTCCCGGATGGTTTCAAGGGACATGGGCTTTGATTCTGACTCGTTTTTGGAATAGCGGGTGTCGCACCAGGCACAGTCCAGGTTGCAGCCGGACAGCCGGACAAATACGCAGGGCAGACCGGCAAAGGTGGATTCCCCCTGGAGGCTGTAAAAAATTTCACAGATGTTCAGGGCCAATCAAATCTCCCGAAAGGTTGAGCCGCATCCCGGGCTTTCAATCACCGTGACTTGTATGATTTTAATATGCTCAGTGTTTAAGCGCCTGGAAAGTTCACTGTACAGGAATTTTGACAGGTTCTCGGAGGTGGGGTTGACATTGGAGAATTCCACCACTTCATTAAGATTCGTGTGGTCCAGCTTGCTTAATACATCTTTGAGCACCCGTTTGACATCCCTGAAATCAATGCCGATGCCCAGTTTGTTAAGACGGGTACACTGGAGCTTGGCCTCCACGGTCCAGTTATGGCCGTGGAGGTTGGAGCAGTTCCCGTCATATCCCTTTAATGCGTGGGCTGCCGCAAAATGGTCGGTTACAAAAACTTCATAGACGCCTGGCATGGTCGATCCCCTTGATTTAGATTTTTTTGGGCCGGATATCACAAATGTATCATAAATTTGGTTTAGAATCCAAAAAGTCAAGGGACGGGCAGCTCAGAAACGTATTTATAATCCGACATTATATTTGGATGTTGCTGGTAAATTTTATAATGTAGAATCCTTACCGTCTTGCCCCTGCACCTCGCTATCGCTATCGATCGGGTCATGAGGTCGATTTTGATTTCGAGTTGCACGTCCGGACTGGAGGAATGTTTTAGACCAAGAGCTTTTTGTGGACCAGGTAGACATGGTGGACAAAGTGGACCCGCTAAAGGATTGAATGCACAATGTCCACACTGTTCACCAAGTCCACACTGTCCACAATTTGAATTGTTCCTGTGAAAACCATTTTCTTTCCGGTCCCGATAGCCCCGGTAGGGTGGACATAAGCGCAGCGTTGCCCACCATTGCCGGCTGGACCCATATTCAATTCCGATCCCGATAGCGATAGTGAGCGGTACCCCTGTTTGAACCGGCATTCGAAAAATTCAACTATTTTGAAGCTCCATTATTCCTTTGGGAACCAGTCCGGAACGTGCAGGTCCTTTGCGATCAGATAGTGGGGGGAGTAGGGTTTAATGTCGATTACCGGGCTTCCGTCAACCGCCTCCAGTCCTTTAACGTTAAGGACATTTCCTTTTATTTCTATCAGTTGGATGGCCGAGACCAGAACCGGGTTGGGCCGGGCCGGGCTGCATGTGGCAAAGATCCCCTGTTTGGGGATCTCTTTATTGCCCATGGGATGGACATGCTGTAATTTTCTTTTGTCCGGGTCGATCAAATGGGGCCAGTACAACACCAGAATATGGGAAAATGCCTCAAGTCCCTGGAGCAGGGGCGTCCAGGCATCAAATATGTGAATTTCACTTAAGGTGTTCTGGATGCGCTCGTGTTCTTGCATCATGCTTTCAGCAGAAATTTCTGATGAGAGCCCGTCTTTTTGCGCTTTCAGGACAGGGGTTTTAATGGGGCTGCTTACTTTTCCCACCGGTTCCAGGGTCATGTCAGGCCAGGTTGCTTCCATGGTGTCTCCTTAATTTAGCTGTTAGCTTTTAGCTGTTAGCCATTAGCCTTTGGTTTCACCTGCTAACAGTTAACAGCTGATATATAAAATAAATTCCCCTGCCGGTGTCAAGAAAATTTCAAAAGGAAGTTAAAGTGTGGTAAACAAACAAACTTGAAGGTATAGTAGGCCCGATAAAACCAATGGGGAAAACCATATTAAATAAGCAGGTTTAAAACATATGCACAAGATATTCATAGACGGACAGGAAGGGACCACGGGACTTGAAATCAGGGACCGGCTGCAAGACCGGGCAGACATTGAACTTGTAGAGATCCCCCATGACCGGCGCAAGGATATGGATTTAAAAAAACAGATCATCAACGCCTGTGACCTTGTTATTCTCTGCCTGCCCGATGATGCGGCAAGACAGTCTGTGGCCCTGGCCCAAGAGGGCACGACCCGGTTTATAGACGCTTCAACCGCCTTCAGGACCAGCAAAGACTGGGTATACGGCCTGCCTGAAATGGCCGAAGGCCAGCGCCAAAAGATCAAAGATGCCCCCTATGTGTCCAACCCGGGATGTTACCCCACCGGGTTTATCCTGCCGGTCAGGCCCCTGGTGGCGCTTAACATTATGCCCAAAGATTATCCGGCAACGGTTTATGCCTTAAGCGGCTACAGCGGCGGCGGAAAAAAGCTGATCAATGCACATGAAACCTGCCCTCTCGAGCAGATGGACCAGATTGCGGCAAGGCCTTATGCGTTTAACCTTCAGCACAAGCATATTCCCGAGATGCAGACCTATACGGGGCTGTCCAATGCCCCGATTTTTTCTCCCCATGTGGGCAACTATTACCGGGGCATGCTGGTCAATGTCCCGGTGTTTCCAAGGCTGCTGAAGGGTCATCCAGGACCGGAAAGCATCCGGGATATATTGGCTAAATTCTATGAAACAGAGCCTTTTGTAAAGGTCATGGAAGGGCCGACCGAGCAATACCTGGACAAGGGGTTTTTGTCACCCCTTGGGTGCAACCAGACCAACCGGGTGGAGATTTTTGTTTCCGGCCACGGGGAACAGGTCCTTTTGACGGCCCGCCTGGACAACCTGGGCAAGGGGGCGTCCGGGGCAGCGGTCCAGAACCTGAACATCATGCTCGGGGCTGATGAAACCCTGGGGCTGTCCGACTGAGCTGCCGGGTTTTTCCATAAAATACTGCCGCTAACCTGGATCTAATCAGGGGCTAATTGCCTGCTAACGAAAACCAGGTAAACCTTAACGGATCTGCATGCCGGATCGGCATATTATGGGAACATACCGGAGAAATACCAAATGAAATGGACACCTTGTGTGATGATTCTGCTCTTTTTAGCCACCGGCTGCACCATGCGGCCGACCTCTTCTGACGGGCTGTTCGTCACTTTTAAGCACGGAAAGGCCCTGTTCCGTGTGGCCAAGGCCAAGGCCGAAGAAGAGTGTGAATCTTTGGGCAAGATGGCCAGACATGACCGGACCGACTGCACCCAGGATGCCTGCACCAGTACGTTCATGTGTGTGGGCAACAGCAACACGATCGAAGCCAAAGAAAATAGCGAAACAGAGCAGAAGTAGATCAATGGGCTGAAGGTGGATAGGCCCACAAACGGGAAATTACTTCAGCCTAAATTCCGGTTGATAATGATGCCATGGGACCGGCCAAAATCCATGATCTGTTCGGGTTTAAAGCCGCCGGCCAGGTATACCTGACTGAAGGCGGGAACCGACAGCATGTAAAGAATATAGGAAAGGTGGCCCGAATAGCCGGTGCTGTCTATCTGCTGAAGTGCTTTGATGGCCTGCTGGCCGATGTCCATGATGTTTTTGTCCACGGCCGGAGGCGTTTCCATGCTGCAGATCCGGGCCGAGTAAATTCTGCGGCAGGAAAAGGGGCGGTATTCATAAATCATACAGGCCTTGTTCTTCATTAGGAACGGGCAGGGAACGATTTTATTCTCTTCTCTTAATTTGATCTCTTTTCTAAAGGCTTTGGTCAGGGTTTTCTGCCGGGATTTGGGCATTTTTTCCATGGCCTGCCGGATGTTCATCCCTTCTAAAGTGGTGATATCAATGCGGCCGGCAGATTCGCAGCAAAAGCTGCATCCGGGTTTGCAGACCTGAAGTTTTTTTAATTCTTTGGCAGACGCCTCAAATCCGGCATATATCTGTTCCAGGCCACCTATTTTTTCATCTATCGGATTTTTTAACATTCAATCTCTCTTTTTTCCGGCTACCAACAATTCCCGGGCTGTCCCTTGAAAATCTACACCAAAATCCTTATATTACGTTGTTTGCATATAACGGTCACGGACCGTCTTTGGTTATCCAACCAAGCATTGGTCCACAACAAAAAATGAAAGTTTTTTTAGAACTTTTGGTAAAACTTTCATATAACGGCCACGGGCCGCCTTGGTTATCCAACCAAGAACTGCCCACAACAAATATTGAAAGCACTCAACAGGTTGCTGAGTCTTTCATATAAAACGGCCCCGGGCCGCCCAAAACGATAAAGCTAATGGCCAAACGCCAAAGGACAATAACATGCCGATTTATGAATATAAATGCAAAAATTGCGGCAAGGATTTTGAAACCCTTGTCATGGGAAGCTTAAAACCCGAATGCCCTGAATGCAGCAGCCAGGATCTCATGCGCCTGATGTCAAAATGCGGGTTTGTTTCCAAATCCACCGGCCCCGGGGGGCAAACCACCCAGAAAACAAGCGCGTCATCCTCGTCCTGTGCCGGATGTTCATCTACAAACTGCTCATCCTGCGGCATGGGGTAACGGCATGAAACAACATCTTCGCATCGGAACCCGGGGCAGCCAGCTGGCCCTGTGGCAGGCCGGGTATGTAAAAGAGCGGATCGAAACATCTTTCCCTGAAACTAAGGTTGAGATCGTCATCATCAAGACCACGGGAGACCGGATCACGGACCGGCCCCTGGCCATGGTGGGCGGAAAAGGCCTGTTTGTTAAGGAAATTGAGGCCCAGCTGTTAGACAAGAGCATTGACCTGGCCGTTCACAGCATGAAGGACATGCCCGGGGACCTGCCCGAGGGACTTATCATCGGGGCGGTTCCGGAACGGGAAAATCCTTTTGATGTATTGATCTGCCGGGACAATAAAGACCTTTCAGATTATGCGCCCGGGGCCATTATCGGCACATCGAGCTTAAGACGGGCCTCCCAGCTCAAACATGTCCGGCCCGATCTTTCCATCAAATCCATCCGGGGCAACCTGGATACCCGGATCAAAAAACTAGCGTCCGGCGAATATGATGCCATTGTCCTGGCGGCGGCCGGATTAAAGCGCCTGGGCCAGGCGTCAGAAATTACCCAGTACCTTACGGAAAGCATCATGGTGCCGGCGGTGGGCCAGGGGGCCCTGTGCATTGAAACCCGTGAGGATGATCCGGATACGGCGGCCATTGTCAGAAAGCTGGATCATGCCCCCACCCGGATCTGTGTCACGGGGGAACGCTCCTTTCTCAAACAGATTGAGGGGTCCTGCCATATTCCGGTGGCCTGTTTTGGAAAAATGACAGACGATTCACAGGTTCAGCTGACCGCCGTGGTGGCTTCAGAAGACGGCAGCTGCCTGGTCAGAGAAGAGATTTTCTGTTCTGAACAGGAAGTTGGCGCATACGGGAAAAAACTGGCCGAACAGGTACTGGCCAAAGGCGGCAGACAGATACTGGAGACATTGAATTCAAATGACGGATAAAACAGGCAAGGTTTATCTTATCGGGGCCGGCCCGGGAGACCCCGGGCTTTTGACCATCAAGGCAAAAGAGTGCATTGAACAGGCGGATGTGGTGGTCTACGATTACCTGGCTTCCCCTTTTTTACTGGAATATGCGGCCAAAGACGCTGAAGTTATTTATGTGGGAAAAAAGGGGGGAGACCATACCTTAACCCAGGATAAAATTAACCAGCTGCTGGTGGACAAAGCCGCAAAAGGGCTCACCGTGGCCAGGCTCAAAGGCGGTGACCCCTTTGTGTTCGGCAGAGGGGGCGAAGAGGCCCAGGAGCTGTTGTCCTGCGGTGTTGCCTACGAGGTGGTGCCGGGGGTAACCTCCGCCATTGCCGCGCCGGCCTATGCTGGTATTCCCGTAACCCACAGGGATCATACCTCTTTTGTCTCTTTTATCACAGGCCACGAAGATCCCACCAAAAAGACCTCGTCCATGCAGTGGGATGTGTTTGCCAGATCCAATGCCACCCTGGTGTTTTTAATGGGGGTGAAGAATCTGGCCAATATTGTTGGCAAACTCATGGAACACGGCAAAGAACCGGATACCCCCGTGGCCCTGGTCCGATGGGGAACCACTTCCCGGCAGCAGACCGTGACCGGCACCCTTGAAACCATTGTTGATGAAGTCAAAAAAGCCAGGCTCAAATCTCCGGCCATTATTGTGGTGGGCCATGTGGTGTCCTTGCGCAAAGAGCTTGCCTGGTTTGACAAAAGGCCCTTGTTTGGCCAAAAAATTGTCATCACCCGGGCCAGGGCCCAGGCCTCGGGTCTGGTATCCCGGCTGACCCAATTAGGGGCCCAGTGCATTGAAATTCCCACCATTAAAATTGTCCCGCCCCCGGACCTGTCCCCCCTTAAAAAAGCCATTGAAAACATTAAGGCGTATGACTGGCTGGTCCTGACCAGCGTCAACGGGGTGAAATCTTTCTTTGATACCCTGTTTGCCGTGGGAAAGGATGTCAGGGCTTTAGGCCATCTCAAATTTGCCTGCATCGGTCCGGTGACCAAGGAACGGCTTGCCGATTTCGGCATCATCAGCGATATCCTGCCCGAGACTTACCGGGCTGAGTCTGTGATTGAGGCATTTTCCAAAACCCGGATCCAGGGACAGAAAGTCCTGCTGCCAAGGGCCATGAAGGCCCGGACCATCCTGCCCGAAAAACTCACCGGCATGGGGGCTTTGGTGGATGAAGTGGCTGCCTATGAAACCGTACTGGATGACAGTGAAAAACAAACCCTTCTGGACCTGCTTGAAAATCACAACATTGATGCCGTTACCTTTACCAGTTCTTCCACGGTATCCAACTTCATGACCCTGCTTGAAACGGAAAACGGACCTAATCTTATGAAAGACGTGACCATTGCCAGCATCGGCCCCATTACATCGGATACCATCAGATCCTTTGGCCTTGAACCTGCCATTGAAGCAGACCCCTATACCATTGACGGCCTGGTAGACAGCCTTCTATCCCATAATGCCATGGGAGAAGCGTCATGATTTCCGGCGGCCGAAAGATCAATTACCTGCGGATATCGGTGACTGACCGGTGCAATTTCAGGTGCATGTACTGCGTTCCCAGCCAGAATTTCAACGTGATTACCCATGACCGGATTGCCCGGTATGAAGAAATTTTAAGAATCACCCGCCTGGCCTGTAAACTTGGAATCACCAAGGTGAGGATCACCGGCGGGGAGCCCTTTGTCAGAAAAGGGATCATGTCTTTTCTCGAGGAAATCTGCGCCATTGAGCAGATTCAGGATGTGGCCGTCACCACCAACGGATCCCAGCTCAATGAAAACCGGCTGCGGGATTTGATGGATATGGGGATTAAACGGATAAATTTCAGCCTGGATACCCTGGAACCGGAAAAGTTCAAGCGGATCACCGGCCGGGACCGGTTTGATAAGGTATGGGAGGCCATCCAGACAGCCCATGAGATCGGAATGTCTCCTGTCAAAATCAATGTGGTGGCCCTGAGAGGGATTAATGACAATGAAATTCAGGACCTTGCCGGGCTGACCTTAAAATACCCTTTTCATGTCCGGTTTATTGAGTACATGCCCATTGGCGATTCAGAAGTTGAAAAACAGCAGCAGATTTTAACCCACGAGATTAAAGAACGGGTTGAGGCCGCCCACGGCAGCCTTACCCCTGTTTCAAAGCTGGCCAATGACGGGCCGGCCAAAAAATACCGGTTGCCGGATGCCCCCGGTGTGGTGGGCTTTATCACCCCCATCAGCTCCCATTTTTGCAGCGAATGCAACCGGCTTCGGTTGACCTCACGGGGAACCTTAAGGCCCTGCCTGCTCAGGGATTATGAAGAGGATATTTTAGGGCCTGTCCGGGCCGGTGCCACCGATGAACAGCTTGAAGAAATCATCCGGACTGCAGTCAGAAAAAAGCCCATGAGCCATCACCTTGAAGATTCCAGTCCCGAGGAGATGCCCCACAGCATTATGGCGTCCATTGGCGGATAGCTGTTTCATATGTAACTGTCCAGCAGTGCCCTTATTTTTTACAGGCGATTGCTCTGTATATATTTTCAGCCCTTCCGCCTTATGGTATAACGGCCATAATTGGTCCGGGAGCTGGCTTGAAGGTTAAGTCCCCGGCAATAAGCGCAGTAAACAAACCATTTAGGAGAAAGCATGAAACAGTTTATCATCTCTTTGATTTTGGCCACGGCGGTTCTTTGTTTGGTCGGGCCTGCCCCGGCCGGTGCCGACAGCTATTCTTACACCCTTTCTGTGTTTAAAGACTCCCCGGCGGTTCAGCCGTTTTTTAAAAGTGCCTACGGGTATGCGCTTTTTCCTACCATTGGAAAAGGCGGGTTGGTTGTGGGGGCGGCCTATGGTGAAGGACGGGTCTATAAAGGGGGAACCGCTGTGGGAAAGGTTGTTTTGTCCAAGGTCACTGTGGGGCTTCAATTGGGTGGACAGGCCTTTTCAGAAATTATTTTTTTCCAGGATAAACGGGCCTATGACGAGTTTACCACGGGCAGCTTTGAGTTTGATGCGTCTGCGTCAGCTGTGGCCATCACGGCGGCAGCCCAGGCCAAAGCCGGAACAGACGGCACAACGGCCGGTGCTTCTGCAGGCCCTGCCACAGGGGTCCAGGCCGAGACCAATTATCTAAAGGGCATGGCCGTGTTTATCCATACCAAAGCCGGCCTCATGGCTGAGATGGCCGTGGGCGGCCAGAAATTTGAGTTTACACCATTCTAAAGGCTTTTAGGCTGAAGGTGGTTAGGCTGAAGGGATCACAATAGTCTTATTTACCTTCAGCCTTCAGTCTATTCACCTAAATAGGCTTCCCTGATTTTGGGATTCGACATCAGGGCTTTGGCATCATCTTCCAGGGTGATCTCCCCGGTTTCCATGACATACCCCCGGCTAGAGGATTGAAGTGCTAAGTTGGCATTCTGCTCCACCAGCAAAATGGTGGTGCCGTCCTCTTTGTTGATGTTTTCAATAATGTCAAAAATCTGTTGAATGATAATAGGGGCCAGGCCTAAGGAGGGCTCATCCAAAAGCAGCACCTTGGGCTTGGTCACCAATGCCCTGGCAATGGCCAGCATCTGCTGTTCCCCGCCGGACAGGGTCCCGCCTTCCTGTTTGCGCCGTTCCCCTAAGATGGGAAACAGGTCATAGGCATGTTTGATGTCTTTGGCAATCCCGTCTTTGTCATTTCTATGGAACCCGCCCAGGATCAGGTTCTCTTCAACCGAGAGGCGCGGAAAAATCCGGCGCCCTTCAGGGACCTGGCAAAGCCCCATGGTGGGCAGCTTTTCAGGGGCCACTTTGTTGATGGCCTTGCCTTGGTAAAATACTTCGCCCTTTGTGGCACTGATAATGCCGCAGATGGTCATGAGGGTGGTGGATTTACCGGCACCGTTGGCCCCGATAATGGAGACGATCTCTCCGGGCATGACCTTTAAGGAAATGCCTTTTAAGGCCTTAATGGATCCGTAACCGGAGTGGACATCCGTTAATTCGAGAATGGGCTGCATTTTAGGTTATCCCTCCTTTTCCTCGGACCTTGTTCCCATGCGTTTGGCCGGAATCAGGCCGGCCGGTCTGAACAGCATCATAATGATCATGGTGGCGCCAAACACCAGCATCCGGTAAGCTTCAAACTGGCGGAAGGCTTCGGGCAGGGCAATAAGGGCGGCCACCCCCAGGATAATCCCCGGTATGGAGCCCATGCCCCCTAAAACAACCATGCAAAGCACCATGGCCGATTCCAGAAAGGTAAAACTTTCCGGGCTGACAAACTTCATCCGGGCGGCAAAAAAGGCCCCGGCAAAACCGGCAAACACGGCCCCCATGCCATAGGCCATCAGCTTATAAATAAAGGTGTTCACGCCCATCAGCTCGGCAGCGGTCTCATCCTCCCGGATGGACTCCCAGGCCCGTCCCACCCGAGACATGTTGAGCCGGTGGACCCCAATGGCGGTCAGGACGGCCAACCCTAAGGCAAAATAGTAAAACATCTGAAGTTTTTTGACCCACATGGTCTCAAAGGAGATCCCGTTTTCAAACACAATTTTGAACCAGCCGATCCGGTCAAGGCCCAAGATGCCGTTGGGGCCGTTGGTCAGTTCCATCCAGTTGTTGAGGATCAGCCGGATGATTTCCCCAAACCCCAGGGTCACAATGGCCAGATAGTCCCCGCGCATTCTTAAGGTGGGATACCCCACAATACAGCCGGCAATGCAGGCAAACAGGGCGGAAAAGGGCAGGCAGACCCAGAAGGCCAGGCCGTAGACCGTGTTGAGCAGGGCATAGGTATAGGCCCCGACCCCGTAAAAGGCAATGTATCCCAGGTCCAGCATCCCGGCCAGCCCCACCACCACATTAAGGCCAAGTCCCAGACAGATATATAGAAGGACATTAATGGCCACATCCGTACCGTATCTTCCGGCAAACTGGGGGTAAATACAGGCGATCACCAGGATTAACACCATCCAGACCCAGAAGGGCATGCCCGATGCTTTTGCTTTGGTCTGGCCGACAGCCCTGGACAATGGATTGGCAATAAAGTCCAGGTTTCCGCTGGTTTTCATTACATAGATCAGAAGACAGACAAAGGAGCCGGCCAGCATATAACTCCAGACCGTCAGTGTTTTCTGGAAGGTCAGGGTGCCGTCAGGATGGATGCCCATCATGGGCCAGATCAGGCCCAGCAGCCAGAGCATGCCGATAACATATGGTTTCCAGATTTTTTTAAACTCTTGTATCATCTATATTCTCGCCCATAATTCCGGTTGGTTTAAAATAAAGCACGCCGATGAGGATGATAAATGCAAACACATCCTTGTATTCGCCGGAGAGATAACCGGCACCGAAGATTTCCACCATGCCGATGATCAGACCGCCGAGCATGGCACCGGTAATGTTTCCGATTCCGCCCAGAACGGCAGCGGCAAAGGCCTTGATGCCTGGAACAAACCCCATGTCGTATTTGACCGAGCCGTAATAAAGGCCGTACATGATGCCGGCAGCAGCGGCAAGGCCCGCGCCAATGGCAAAGGTTAAGGAAATAATCCGGTTGGAGGCAATGGCGACCAGAGCCGACATGGTCTTGTCCTGGGCCGTGGCCCGCATGGCCATGCCGATTTTGGTTTTAAATACCAGAATGTTAAGCCCCACCAGAAGGCAGGCCGTTAGAGAAACGATCATGATCTGAAGGTATGAAATGGAAATCATGCCAAAATCAAACCGCCCCTGGAACAGTTCACTGGGATAGACCGCATCATAGACCCCCCGGGTCAGCATCATGCCGTTGGACAGAAAAATGGACATGCCCAGAGCCGACAAAAGTGCTGCCAGCCGGGATTCTTTTCTTAACGGCTTGTAGGCTATTTTTTCCACCCCGATGGCCAGGTAGGCGCAGTAAGCCATGGAAAGGACAAAGGCACCGGTCAGGCAGAGTACCGGGTGGGTTTCCATGGCCCCGATGCCGGCAAAGTAGGCTAAGACAACGGCGCCGATATAGCCGCCTGCGGCAAAAAATTCACCATGGGCAAAATTGATGAGCTGAATGACGCCGTAAACCATGGTGTACCCTAAGGCAATCAGTGCGTACATACCACCGAGGGTTAACCCGTTAATCAACTGCTGAATGAAGTATTCCATTATTTTCTTTTTATTATATTGTAGGCGATTAGCTGTTAGCGCTTAGCGGCTGCGGCCCTTTAAAGGGTGGCTGCTGAGGGCTAACAGCTAATGGCGTTTCATGTTAAAAGGCGTGTAACGAAAATGCGGTTGATGCAATGGTTTGGCATCAACCGCATTGGATTTGACCGTTTATTTGATCAGGCCGTTGACCGGTTCCCAATAAGGGACAAATTTATCGCCCACTACTTTAAACGCAATGTAGGAAGAACCGGAATCTCCGTTTTCTTTAAACTTGACGTGCTTGGAAACGCCCTGGAAATCCAGCTTCATAAGTTCGGCCTTAACTTTGGCCGCGTCCGTTGTTCCGGCTGCTTTGATGGCCTTGAGCAGTGCAGTTGCCGCATCATAGGCATAGGTGGCATAGGCGGCAATTTTACCGTATTTGGGCACATACCGTTTTTCAAAGGCTTTGTATTCAGGGGTGGAGGGATCGGTATACCCGTAGGTCAGGAAAACGCCTTCAGATGCTTCTTTGGCCACTTCCATGTACCGGGGCTGGAACACGGCATCCTGGGTCACGATCTGAGAGGTCATGCCCAGACGTTTGGCCTGGAGGGTCATCATGGCCGCAGGGGAAAACCCTTGAAGAGACATGTAGAAGATGTCGGCATTTTTCTGTTTGGCCATGGTCAGGACAGCGGAAAAGTCTTTGTCGCCCTGGTTGACATGTTCATGGGCCACAATTTCCATGCCCATTTCTTTGGCGGCCTTTTCAACGCCGTCGGCCAGGCCCTGGGAATAGGTGGTTTTATCGTCAACAATAAAAACGGTTTTGGCCTTAAGCTGTTCTTTGAGGAATTTGGCTGCGGCGGGGGCCTGGTCGTCATCACGGCCGCACATGCGGAACATGTAGGGAAGGCCGCGGTCGGTTACCTTTTCATTGGTGGAGGCCGGGGTGATCATGATGATGTCTTCTTCATCCAGGGTTTCCGAGGCCGGGATGGTGGATGAGGAGCAGTACGCGCCGATAACACCGGAAACTTCTTCGTTGATCAGCTTGTTGGCTGCCGCAACCGCCTGCCTAGGGTCGCATGCCGTATCCTGGGGGACCAGCTGAATTTTATCGTATCCGGGGATGCCGCCCTGTTCTTCAAATACTTCAATGGCCGTCATAACCCCGTTTTTAATA
The DNA here is from genome assembly GCA_963663165.1 of uncultured Desulfospira sp. Classification (GTDB taxonomy): domain Bacteria; phylum Desulfobacterota; class Desulfobacteria; order Desulfobacterales; family Desulfobacteraceae; genus Desulfospira. Next base: position 5,010,552 of record OY760175.1, read on the forward strand.
TCGGTCCCGTCAGATGCATAGGGACCTGTCAGGGGGCTCATGGAGCCGATTTTCAAGGTTTTGGCATAAACCGACCCAAACAGAAAGGGAACCAGTATCAGTCCCATCACCATAGCTGAAACAACTCTTTTTTTCATCTTTTCCTCCTAAGTTAATTATTGGTTGGCCGGCTGACCGAGGTAAGCTTCAATTACCTTGGGGTTGCTCTGGATTTCCTGGGAATCCCCCTCGGCTATTTTTACCCCATGATCAACACAGACAATATGATCACACACCCCCATGACCACTTTCATGTCATGCTCCACTAGCAATACATCAATCCCCAGGTCTTTTATTCTCATAATATCACGCATCAGCTCGGAAGATTCAGACGGGTTCATGCCGGCAGCAGGCTCATCTAACAGCAGCACCTTAGGTTCCGAGGCAATGGCCCGGGCAATCTCCAGGCGTCGCTGAAGCCCGTAGGGCAGGCTGGATGCCACGGCATCGGCAAAGGCGTCCACGCCCATGAAGGACAGGGCCTCCATGGCCTTTTCCTTGATCCGGGCCTCCTCCCGCTTCTGGGACGGGGTCCGGAAAATGGAACCCACAATCCCTTTTGAAGTCCGGCAGTGCCGGGCCACCATAGCGTTTTCCACGGCGGTCATGGCGGAAAACAGCCGGATGTTCTGAAAGGTTCTGGCAATGCCTTTTTCAAAGATCACATAAGGGCGTTTGCCCAGGATGCTTTTCCCGTCAAATACCACATCCCCTTTGGATGCCTGGTAAACCCCTGTCAGGACGTTAAAAACCGTAGTCTTTCCTGCGCCATTGGGCCCAATCAGTCCGACCACCCGGCCGTTTCCGATGGTAAAGCTCAAATCCGAAAGGGCCAGCAGTCCGCCAAATCTTACGCTGATGTTTTTCAGTTCTAATGTTGCCATAAAAGAATTTTAATCCGTAACTTTTGCACCTGGAATCGTCGCCGCTTTCCTAATTGCGTTGCGGCCGTCAGCCGTCAAAATATTGTTCCAAATGTCTTCAGAAAACGCTCTTAAAGAGCCCCATAGCTTGATCTTAAGCTATCCCTGTAGCCCATCTGCTTTTCATTGTCAATAACAAACCCGGGCGGTTTTATCCCCAAATCACTGGAAAACCGGGTGGCACCGGGTCAAAAAAATTATAATGGTCCAACCATCTGCACCCGCTTTGCGTAAATATCCGTTTCCTTTTTTGGTTAAATTATAGAGAACGGATGATGTCGGATTCCTCCGGACATGATCAACATATCAGCAAACCCAGTGCCAGGCAAAATAGTTTTTTTAAATTTTAATATAAAGCTTTGAATTTTAAGTGAGTTAATTTAAACCGGAATTTTGGTGAAAAAATACCACAGGAATGAAGGAAATATAAACAAACAAAAATGTAAAATTAAATTTGTCGGATAAAGACATTTTTGAAATAAAAAATTCGTGTGATACATGATCGGCATTGCTGGGCACTGAAAAGAAGGCGTGAAAAATAATTTTGATCACGTTTTTGTGTTTTTAGCGTGGGTCTTGCCGTGAACGGCTGGTGTTTTAGCGTGTTGCGGCATAAGTGTAGCGAAAGTTAAATTTTTGCTTTACATTTGCATTGACATTGAATTATTCTGGGACAAAACAGGAGATTTGAATATGCAGCCCCGGTTAACCCCCAAGCAGGAGACCGTGCTGGCCTATCTGAAGCAGGCCATTAAAAAAAACGGCACCACCCCCAGCCTTAGAAGTGCCGCCGCAGACCTTTCCATCAGCCACGCGGCCGTGGCCCAGATCCTCAAGACCCTGGAAGACAAGGGGCATATCCGGCGGGAGGGCCGGTATTCCAGGTCCATCCATATCCTTGCCCGGGCCGGAAGCCTGGATGCGGTTCACCGGCACAAGCAGATTCCCATCATCGGCCATATCACCGCCGGGCTGCCCATGTATGCCCAGCAGGAATGGGAGGGCAGTCTCCTGGTGGATGACGCCGTATATCCGGGGCCGGACCTGTTTGCCTTGAAAATCCATGGGTCATCCATGAAAAACGCCGGGATACTGGATCAGGATATCGCAGTCTGCCGTCCCCGGCAGTACGCCCGGGACCGGGAGATTGTTGTGGCCCTGATCCGCAATGAAGAGGCCACGGTAAAGCGATTTTTCCTCCATGGAGAAACCATTGAGCTGCGGCCGGAAAATCCGGATTTCCAGCCCCGGTTTTACGATTTTGACGAAATTTTGATACAGGGAAAGGTAATCGGTATTATCCGGCCGCCCCAGGGAATGGTGCCATGAGTTTTGAAAGAGACCTTAACACCAGCTGCGAACTTCTGGTGGGAACCAGCGGGTATTCCTACTCTGAATGGGTGGATGCCGGGTTTTATCCTGCCGGGACCCATTCGGCTGACATGCTTTCCCGGTATGCCGCGGTATTTAAGGTAACCGAGCTTAACTTCACCTGGTACCAGATGCCCAAGGCCCCGGCCATGGAACGTATGGCTGCCCGGGTGGCGGAAGGATTCCAATTCGCTGTTAAACTGACCCGGACCCTGACCCATGAAATCCGTCAGGATCAGTGGCAGGGCCAGGCCAGGGAATTCTGCCAGGGGATAGAACCGTTAAAAGAGGCGGGAATGCTGTTGTGCGTTCTGATTCAGTTTCCGCCGTATTTTAAGCGAACTGTTGATTCCCGCCGGTACCTGGCCCTCCTTCTGGATGAATTGGCCAGAACCGCTGACGTGTCCCTGGCTGTGGAATTCCGCCACCATTCCTGGGTCAATGACCGGGTATTTGTCGAATTTGAACGGCGCAGGATATCCCTGGTTACCGTGGATGAGCCGGACCTGCCCTATTTGTTTCCCCGGCTTGCCGTGGTCACCAGCCCGGATTTGTTTTACGTGCGTTTTCACGGCAGAAATCGCAACGGGTGGGGATCGGGCAGCATGCAGCAGCAGTTCGACTACCATTATTCAGAACCGGAGCTGGCAGAGTGGGCCGCTTTTGTTCAACAAAACATGGCGCCGGCAGCCCGTCAGGGGGTTTTATTTTTCAACAACCACGTGCGGGGGCAGGCCCCGGCCAATGCACAAACGTTAAATAAGCTTTTAGCCGTTAGCGATTAGCCATTAGCTTGGGGTGTCCTGCTAACAGCTTTCGCGAGAACCATCATGGAACGGTCCATCATCCACCTGAACATTGCCGATTTTGCCGCAGCCGTAGAAACCCGGATGTCCCCGGGGCTTACCGGCTTCCCCCTGATCATCGCCCCTGCCGGAACGGCCCGGGCCGTTGTGTTTGACATGAACAACAAGGCTTTTGAGGAAGGGGTCAGAAAAGGCATGCCCCTGGTCCGGGCCTGCCGCCTGGTTTCCGGGGCTAAAGTCCTGCCGCCCCGGTTCAACCGGTATGGACAGGTCATGAGACAGATTGCCGGCAAGGCCCTGGCCTACACCCCTAAAGTGGAGCCGGGCCGGGAGGACGGCCACATTTTCCTGGATGTCACTGGCACCTCCAGGCTTTTCGGCCCGGCCGTGGATGTGGCCTTTCGCCTGAAAAAAACCGTTAAAAAAGACCTGGGCCTGGATCCTATCTGGTCCCTGGCCACCAGCAAGACCGTGGCCAAGGTGGCCACCCGCCTGGTCAAGCCCGTTGGGGAATACATTGTGGGGGCCGGAGAGGAGGAGGGGTTTTTATCCCCATTGCCTCTTTGTCTGATTCCCGGGCTTAAGCAGGATGAGCTTTCCCTCCTTAAATCCTTTAATTTGTCAACGGTTGACGGGCTTAAGGGGCTAAGCCTGTCACAGCTGGAGGTTCCGTTCCCCGGCAGATCACGGATGGTTCATGACCTGCTTCGGGGCGTAGATCCCGCCCCGGTATTGCCGGATCAAATGGGGGCCGGAAACCGGGTCCGGGCCGGCCGGGAATTTGCCCGGGATACCAATGACCAGGAGGTGATTAAGGCTGGTCTTTACGCTTTGGTAGAAGAGATCTGCATATCCCTTCGGCAGCAGGGACTGGTGATAAAATCCTTTCGCATTGTCCTGTCCCATTCCGACGGAATTCAATGTTCCGCCAAAGGGAAGCTGACCCCGTGGGGGGATGCCGAGTCCGCCGTATTCAAGGCCTGCACCCGGATTCTGGCCCGGGCATGGACCCGGCGGGTAAGGGTCCGCCATATGGAACTGATCTGTGAAAAGGCGATTTCCCCGGCCTTGCAGGGAGACCTGTTCGGTGAGCTGCCGGGCAAAAAACAGCTGGAACGGCAGGCCCGGCTGGCCCAAACCCTGGATAAAATCCGGGACAAATTCGGCCCTGGCGCTGTGAGGCCGGGGTTGGCGCTGGCGGGGGATGACGGCACCCCACGATGATCCCCCTGAGCCTGAGATCCCATTATTCCCTCATGTGGGGAGTTCCGTCGATCAAGGAACTGTGCCGGCATGGGGCCGCCCTGGGGTATCGCCGCATGGCCCTGACCGATACGGATAACCTTTACGGCATGTGGGATTTTATTGCGGAATGCCGGTATAACGGTATTTCGCCCATTATCGGGGCTGAGGTCACGGACCCGGTTGAATCCCACAGGGCGGTCTGCCTGGTTAAAAACAGCCAGGGCTTTACCGGGCTGTGCCAGTTGCTGACCCGGCGCCACAGGGATGAATCCTTTAATTTAAAACAACGCCTTCCCGAATTTTCCCAGGGGTTGCTGGTGCTGACCAAATCCCCGGAGCTGTTACGGTTCTTTCACAGTCATGAAGTGGATCTGGCCGCCTTTATGCCCCGGTGTCCGTCCGCCGGCCACCGGGACCTGATGGGGCTTTCCCGTAAACTTGGGCTGCCCGTGACGGCCGGGCCGGGCAGTTTTTTTCTCCACCCTGGAGATGCGGCGCTGCATGCCATGCGCCGGGCCATCGACCGGAATACCTGTGTAAGCCGCCTTGCCCCAGGCCAGGTCGCGCCGGACAATGCCTTTTGGGGTCCTGCCGGGCTTTATGAACAGCGGTTCTCGGCATTCCCACAGGTCCTGGAAACCAGCCGAAAGCTTGCGGAAAAGCTGGAATTTGAAGGGCCTGATTTTGGCATTGTCATGCCCCCGTGGCCCAAAGAGACCTGCCCGGCCCATGAGGTCCTGCGAAGAAAAACCCTGGAAGGGGCTGCCAAACGATATAAAACCCCGCTTGAGCCCCGGGTTGTCCAAAGGATCGACCATGAGCTGAACATTATCCAGCAGAAAAATTTTTGCTCCTATTTTTTAACGGTCCAGGACATTGTGTCCGGGGCCTCCCGGATCTGCGGCCGGGGGTCCGGGGCAGCATCTCTTGTGGCCTACTGCCTGGGGATCACCAATGTCTGTCCCTTGAAACACGATCTGTACTTTGAACGGTTTCTTAACCCGGATCGAAAAGATCCGCCGGATATTGACGTTGATTTCGCCTGGGATGAACGGGACGACCTTCTGGAGCAGGTTCTGAACCGGTTTAAAGGGCACAGCGCCATGGTGTCAAGCCATATTCTGTTCCAGCCCCGGATGGCGGTCCGGGAGGTTGCCCGGGTTTTCGGCCTGCCTGACCGGGAAATTTCAAAAGTTTCCAAACGGATGCCCTGGTTCTGGAATCAGGATATGGTAGGCCTGGATCTGCTGGAATTTATTAAAAAAGATCCTAAATTTAAATTTACGGATTTTCCTGAACCCTGGCCAGAGATCATGGCCCATGCAAGGGCCCTTGTGGGAAGCCCCCGGCATTTGTCTGTCCATCCCGGCGGTGTGGTGATCACGCCTTCTCCCATTGACCATTATGTGCCCATTGAAACCGCGCCCAAGGGCATTGCCCTGATGCAGTGGGACAAGGACGGGGCGGAAACCGCCGGCTTAGTCAAGATCGATCTTCTGGGCAACCGGAGCTTAGGCGTGATCCGGGATGCGGTGGAAAGCATCCGGGTATCTGCCGGAAAATTTGACGATTTTGAGCAGATAGACCCGGAAGATGATCCCAAAACCCAGGAAACCGTGGCTGACGGCCGAACCATGGGCTGTTTTTATATCGAAAGCCCGGCCACCCGCCTGCTCCAGAAAAAATCAAAGGTCGGGGATTTTAACCATGTGGTCATTCATTCCTCGATTATCCGGCCGGCGGCCAACGACTATATCAAGCTTTACCTTGAGCGGCTCCACACCGGGGTTTGGGACCCTATCCACCCTCTGATCGGGGATCTTTTAGACGAGACTTTCGGCATCATGGTTTATCAGGAGGACGTTTCGAGGGTGGCGGTCCGCATGGCCGGGTTTGGCCATGCCAAAGCAGACGGTCTGCGCAAGATCATGTCCAAAAAGGACAAGACCCGGGAGCTGGCCGATTTTTACCGGCAGTTTGAGCTGGGCGCGGCCCGAAAAGGGGCCGGTCTCAAGGATATTCAGACGGTCTGGAACATGATTGTAAGTTTTTCCGGTTATTCCTTTTGCAAGCCCCATTCCGCCTCCTATGCAAGGGTTTCTTTTCAGGCGGCCTATTTGAAAACCCATTACCCGGCCCCGTTCATGGCCGCTGTTATCAGCAATCAGGGCGGGTTTTATTCCACCTTTGCCTATGTGTCCGAGGCCCGTCGGGCAGGACTGGCCATTCTGGGGCCGGACGTCCAGGAAAGCAAAATCCGGTGGGAAGGAAAAGGCCGGAACCTGAGGGTGGGGCTGATGGCGGTAAAGGGGCTTGGCCGGGAGACCATGAACCGGATTATAACGGAGCGGGATAAAAGCGCTTTCACAGACCTGGAGGATTTCTTAAGCCGGGTTGGGCCCCGGAAAGATGAGATAACGGCCCTGATTCACAGCGGCTGCCTGGACCGGTTTGGCATGGAAAAGGGCCGGGGAGCGCTGTTATGGGCATCGGCCTGCCGGGCCAGGCCGGGTAAAACAAAACAGGTTAGGCCCTTTGAGCCCTCTTTGTTTGATGTTGCGGCAATGGCGCCGGATCCGCCTGAACTTCCGCCGGACAACCCCATGGACCGGTTCAGGCAGGAATTCGGGGTGCTGGGGTTTTTATGCGCCTGTCATCCCATGGTTCTTTACAGGGAAGTTATTGAAAAGGAAAATTCAATTAAAGCTGACCAGCTGCCCGCCTGTGTGGGTCGGCAGGTGGTGTTTGCCGGATGGCTGATTTCCGGTAAGACCGTTCAGACCAAACAGGGGGAGCCCATGAAATTTCTTACCTTTGAAGATGAAACCGGCCTGGTTGAAACCGTGTTTTTTCCCCAACCCTATGTCCGGTTCTGCCACATGCTGACCTATGGCCGCCCGTATTTTCTCAAGGGAAAGGTCGAATCCGACTGGGGAGCCGTGACCCTGACCGTTTCTGTGACCTGGCCGGTTCCCGCCGGCAGGGATAAAAATTCAAAAATGTAGATTCCATGCCAACCCCAAAATCCGTTTGGGGCAGGCGAAATTATGGTATTGGCCGGGCATTATGGCTATGGTGCAGGGGAAGGTCTGGAAATTTCACCATGGAGAATAAAAAAATATATTTTATTACAAAAACGTATTGGCAGTTCCGGTAGAAATGCACATTTTTGAAATTAAATTCACGAATTTTTGCTCATTCGATGGATTTAAGAATGGGGGTGCAAATTGAAAAATTGTATTTTCAAATGGTTAGGATGTTATAGGCCATATTTTGATGTTCATGGCACATCATTTGCTAGTTCTTGACAAAGGTATGTTCCACGAAAAAACAAAATTGGAAGGTGTCCGTACGCTGATTTTAGTTTGCCTGGGATAAGATGGCCGGGGTTTGGCAGCCGGCAGTTCCGGGCAGGTTTTAGGCAAATTATCTGAACACGGGCAGTTTTCACAAACCAGGAGACAAGAGTGAGGAAAAAAAGCATGAAACTGAAACAGAGCCTGATGACCCTTGTAGTTTTACTGTTCAACGCAGTACCCCTTTTTGCAGCCGATGCCGCCCTGGATTCCGGGGATACGGCCTGGGTGACCATTTCAACGGCCCTGGTCATGATGATGACCCCTGCAGGGCTCGCCCTTTTTTACGGCGGCATGTCCCGGTACAAAAACGTTTTGAATACCATGGCCATGACCCTGGTAGCTTACTGCCTGGCATCCGTGGTCTGGGTGGGATGGGGATACTCCCTGGCATTCGGCGAAAGTGAAACCCTGCTCATCGGCAATTTAAAGCATTTCATGCTCGGCGGCATAACTACCGCTTCCCTTTCCGGAACCATCCCGACCTTAATCTTTGTCCTGTTCCAGATGACCTTTGCCTGTATTTCCGTGGCCATTATCCTGGGGGCGGCCGTTGACCGGATGAAATTTTCTTCCTGGATCATCTTCTCTGTCCTTTGGATAACCTTTGTCTACGCGCCGGTATGCAACTGGGTCTGGGGCGGTGGGTGGATGCACAAAATGGGCGCACTGGATTTTGCCGGCGGAAATGTGGTGCATATTAATGCCGGGGTTTCCGGCCTGGTCCTGGCCCTGACCCTGGGCAAACGCAAAGGGTATGGCAAAGAGGCCATGATCCCTTCGAGTGTGACCTTTACAGCCCTTGGCGCCGCCCTGCTCTGGTTTGGGTGGTTCGGTTTTAACGCCGGGTCCGAACTGGCTGCGGACGGTGTGGCGGCTTCAGCGTTTATGGTTACCAATACAGCTGCCTCTGCTGCAGGCCTTGCCTGGCTTTTTATTGAATGGAGCATCAGCAAAAAACCCACCCTGCTGGGGCTTGCTTCAGGCGCCATTGCAGGGCTTGTGGGCATTACACCGGCCGCCGGGTTTGTCACGCTTGGCGGGGCCCTGGTTATCGGGATTGTGGCTGGTGGTGTGGGATATTATGGTGTGGCCGTCCTCAAGCACAAACTGGGATATGACGATTCCCTGGATGCATTTGGTATCCACGGCCTGTGCGGTATCTGGGGTGCCCTGGCCACGGGGCTTTTTGCCTCCCCGTCGGTTACCGAAGGTGCCGCAGGTCTTTTTTACGGCAATCCCGGACAGGTCTGGACCCAGTTGGTTTCCATCGTTGCCACCATTGCCTTCAGTGCCATTGCCACCCTCATTGTCGTGTCTATTACCCGGATTCTCACCGGCGGCTTAAGGGTTGAAAAAGAAGACGAGCTCAGGGGTCTTGATAATGCCCTGCATGGGGAACGGGCCTTTGAAATTGAATAGTTGTTTGAACGAACAGTTGCCCGCCTGCTGTGCTGCAGAAAAATTTGCATATAGGGCAGCTGTTCGTCCCAACACCGGTTTTGGTCAGGGCAGTAAATTTTATAAGAAACTGGAGACAAGAAACAAGAGACAAGAGGGCGAAGCACCTGCGGTGCCCAATTTATAGTCTACCGTTGCTGGTATCTTCAGTTTCATTATTCGTTGTGGACGGTGCTTGGTTGGATAATCCAAGCCGTCCGTGACGGTTATAAGAAATCTGACCGAACATAAAAAAAGGGGGCTGCAAGGGTCTCCGGAGAAAATCCGGATGTTCTGCAGCCCCCTTTTTTTCATGATTTGGGGGGAATAAAAATCTGGGATTAAACCACGAGGCTGGAAAAAATGCTGTCGCCGGATGAATCCGCATCCCCTGCCAGAAGGCTCAAGAAATTGGCGTTGGCTTTTTCATAAGCGCTGATGGCAAAGGATGTAATCGAAGTCAAATCATCTTCTTCCTCATCATCTTCTTCCGCCATGCCGCCGGGAGGCGGTCCACCGGCTGCTGCGCCGCCTTCAGGGGCCGAGGCCAGGTACGCTTCAAGTTCATCTTCACTGATGAAGCCGTCCCCGTCGCTGTCCGCCGTTGCAAACATCTCTTCGGTCAGGGGTGTTTCTTCGATGGACAGAAGGCCGTCCCCATCCTCATCATCGGATTCCATAATGGAGGCCGCGTCCATTGCCGGAGGGGCCTGGCCAGGGCCTGCCGCCATGTAGGCTTCAAGTTCTTCCCGGGTCAGATAGCCGTCACTGTCGCTGTCTGCCGTGTTGAACATGTCCTGGGACAGCGCGGTCTCTTCAAGGGTTAAAACCCCGTCGCTGTCGGCATCGTCCTGGGCAATGAGTTCTGCCGCGCTTTGGATCTGTTCGTAGTCCTGTGAAACCGAACTGGACTGGAGCATTCCCGAAGCGCTGGTCAGGCTGTACAAAATGGACTGTCCTACGCTGTTAACATTCATTGTGATCTCCTCTTGTCAATTTTGGTTCCGTATAACCGTCACGGACGGCTTGGATTATCCAACCAAGCACCGTCCACAACAAATATTGAAAGTCTTCTCAGGACGTTAGTGAGACTTTCATATAAACCGTCACGGACGGCTTGAATTATCCAACCAAGAACCGTCCACAACAAAAGCAGTTGTACATATATAGCCTGAAGCAATAATAATGCCGATTTTATGGAAAGTATCCGGCAGCCGGTAAAAATCCCATGGGATTGCTCTATATTCCCGGGGGGAGAAGTTGGATGGAATTTTTTTAAGAAACTTGATTACCCAAGATGGTGCAGCTGCCTGACGGTCCGGCATCCGCAAAAAGGCCAGTTTGAAGAAAAACAATCATATGGGACTAAATTATTAAAAAAATGTCCCAAAGGTCTCAAAGCCCTTGCAAATAATCCCCAACCCGGCAGTTTCTGCTCAATGGAACCCGGAAAAATAATCCGGGTCAGGTCTGCGGCCATGCAATGGTATCTGAAAATGGCCATCAAGTTGATGGCCGCTTTAGAGATGTCGGCCTAAAGTGGCGGCCTGGAATGTTAAATTTTATCCAGGATTTCCCTGGCCTGGTCAGCGCCATTGAAGTCGGGTTGAAGTTCCAGGGCCTTTTTCAGGTATTTTTCAGCGTTTGTATAGTCCCATTTTTCGTTGTACGCCAGGCCCAGATGAAAATTGAAAATGGGATTGCCGGGCTCTTTTTCAACGCAGTTTTTAAATTCCTCAATGGCGGAATCATAGACTTTGCGTTTGTAGTAGACCCATCCCAAGGTGTCCATGATGGCCGGCACTTCCCCGCCAAGTTCCCTGGCTTTGCTGGCAAGCTCTAACGCCACATTCATCTCTCTCTCCTGTTCAGCGTATAAAAAGGCAAGGTTGTTCATGGCCGGGATATAGTCCGGATTCAGCTCCAGGGCTTTTTTATAATGGGTTTCAGCCAGGTCGAATTTTTGCTGCTGTTCATAAAGGGTGGCCAGGTGGCTGTGAGGGGCGCCCTGGTCCGGTCTGTTTTCAATCAGTTGCTGGTAAAGCTTAATCTCCTGCTCTGTTTTGTTTTCTGAGTGGAGAATTTTGGCCATGGACAAGTAGGGCGAAATAAACTGGGGGTTCTTTTCTATTGAAGCCTGAAACATTTCCTTTGCCTGTTGAAGCCGGTCTGACTGGACCAGCAGATTGCCTTTCAAGTCCAGGACAATAGAGGTTGCAATGGGGTTTTCTGCTACCGCCTTGATCTGGATATCACATTTTTCAAGGGCGGGTTCAAGCTCCTTTTGGATGACATGAAGCCGGACAATATTGGTAAAGACATCCATCAGATAGGGGTTTATGGCAAGGGCCTTGTCATAGGCGGCCAGAGCCGCCTGGGGGTCATTCTGGGCCGCCTTGATATTGCCGAGCCTGAAATATGCAGCTGGCGCATTGGGGTCATCCTGGATTAAATCCTGATAAATGGATTCGGCCTGGTCAAACTCCTTTTGGGCACTGAGAATATTGCCCTTGAGCAGCAGGGCTTTGTAGTCTTTGGGCTTTAAGGCCAAAGCTTTTTCAATTTGGGTTAGGGCCAGGAAATAATCTTTGTTTTTAAAATAGGTGTCTGCCATGGCCAGTCTTGCCGGAAAATGGCGGGGGTTTTCTTCAAGGGCCTTGGACAGGTAAGTCATTGCCTGGTCACTTTCCCCTTTTTCAAGGAGCAGGGACCCGATGAAAAAATTATAGACATCAGAGTCGGGTTCGTCTTTTAAGAGGGACTGAAAAATCCTTAAGGCCTCATCGTTCTTCTTCTGGGCCACCAGTATTTTCCCTTTTACGGTTTTGGCCTGGGGGAAATCGGGCCGGTCAGCCAGAACTTCGTCCACGATGGTTTCGGCCTTGTCCAGATTTTTCTGGAGAAAATAGAAATCCGCATAGGCGGTTTTCAGCCCGGCATGGTCCGGTTCGATTTTTAAGGCTTCTTTAATATATTTTTCGGCCTTGTCCGGCTGTTCAAGGGTGTTGTAAAATCTTGCGATCAGCATGTACGGCAATGGATTGTCCGGAGCAAGCTCAATGGCTTTTAAAAACTCTTTTTCAGCGGCTTCGGTTTCTTTGAGGCCGGAGAAAAAAGTGGCCAGCATGATTCTGGAATTTAGGTCCTCAGGTTTTTGCAGGACAAGATTTTCCAGTACGTTCCGGGCTTCAACGATGTCTTTACGGGACAGATAATATTTAAACAGGGTTTTGTAGGTGTTGATGTCATCGGGATCGGTCTCAAGGGCCTTTTTTAAAATTTCTTCGGCTTTTTCGTTCTTTTCCTGAGCCAGATAAAGCTGGGACAGGACCAGCATGGCTTTGGTCTGTTTGGGATCTAATTTAAGGATGTTATCATAAACCGCCTCAACCGTTTCAAGGTCTTCCTTGTTGCTGCTTAACAGCCCTGCCTGAAGGTACAGGGCCTTGATGTTGTCCGGTTCTTTTTCCAGGATTTGGTCCAGCCTTTTCTGGCACTCGATTCTGCTTTTGGCCAAAAGGTAAAACGACGCCACCTGCAGCTTGGTGTCAAGGTTGTCCGGCTCCAATTGTTCAAGTCTTAGCAATGCGGAAAACGCCTCTTTGGGCTTTTGCTGTTTTAAATAGGTTTGGGACAGAAGGCGGACTGCTTCCACAGACTTCGGGGTCAGTTGAATGGCGTTTTTCAACTGGATCTCGGCCTTTGCGAAATCTTCCTGGTCAAAATAACTTTTTCCTTCCTGAATAAATTTATCCGCTTTCTGTTGGTCTGAAGAACACCCGGCAACGACAAAAAGGACAACGGCAATCAAAAGGCAAAAACGTTTCATTGGAAAATTCCCCGTATTCTGGATATCTTTGGCTCTCATCCATCCAGGATTAAAAAAAGAACCGGTTATTTGGGTCCCGTCCCATTGGTTAAATTGCTAAAAAAATTTAAAGTTAGTATATGGCCTATTCCAGGGTTTGAATCAAGGTTTTTCCACCACCAATCCGGGTATCGGCCTTCATCTGGCCGGTGCCGGGCATTAAAAGCGGTTGTTTTTTTTTACAGCAGGCCTTTGATACCCCTATGGGTTTTTTATTATGGGGTCTTGTTTTGATTAATCTCGTCAGATGGGATATGAAGATAATAAGTAAAATAAAGTATAGTCCAGCTAACCGCTAAAGGCTAATAGCTAACGGATAACCGTTAAAAAATAACAAAGGAGTTCTAATGACGGATCATCAATGTTCAGGGTGTTCGGGAGCGGTTCCGGACCGGCCCCTTGAAGGAGAAGAAGAAAAGCTGGTGGATCAGCTGATGTCAACCATGCTCCGGCCTGACGCCATTGTGGAGGAGGTTGTTCCCGGTCCTAAATTCATTGCGGTCAAAGCAGATGGGCGAGTGGGGCTGTCCTCCCTTCTTGGGGCTGCGCCAAAACCCGGAGAAGTGGAAACGGCCATGAATTGTGTGGGGAAATCAGTAAGGGACGGGGCGGCTTACTTGAAAGAATCCTCGCCGTTTTTAATTTCCCTGGGCGCGGGATGCCTCAATGCCGCTTATTGTCCTGATCCTGACCGGGTGAACCCGTTAAATTATCCGGCCGACAGCCTGATAGAGACCTTGGGCAAAGACCGGAAAGTCGGGCTGGTTGGCGAATTTCCCTTTGTCAAAGATCTGGGAGAAAAAGTGGGGGAGCTTTTTTTGTTTGAACTCAAGCCGGTTGAGGGCAGCCTGCCCGAGGACCAGTGGGAAGAGGTATTATCCGGCCTGGATGTTCTGGCCCTAACCGGAACCACCCTGCTGACCCGGAAGATGGCCTGGTTTTTGTCCCGGGCCGCACAGGCAAAGATCATTATTATCGGGCCCAGTACCCCGTTTGCGCCGGTTTTGTTCAAACGGGGGGCGGACTATCTGTCAGGATCGGTAGTTACGGATTTTGAAAAGGTCAGGACCGGCATAGAAGCGGGCCTGCCCTTTAAAAAAGTAAAGAAAAACGGCGGCGTGGTATTCACTCAGTGGGACAATCCCTTGGGTAGCGTTTAACCAGTGAGAGCGAATTTAAAAACAAAGGATTCATTTTCATGTTAAAAAAAGAGATTCAGGACCAGGTGCTTATTGCCACCTTAACCGATCAGAAAACCAATGCCATTGACCTTGATACCCTAAGGCAGCTGGCTGAGGCAGTCAAAGAAGTTAATGCTGATCCGGCCGTCAAGGGCCTTGTCCTTACCGGAGAAGGACGGTTTTTTTCAAGCGGTTTCAGCCTGCCCATGTTCATTGATTTTAAAACCGCAGAAGATGTTGTGGATTTTTTTACAGAGGAAGAGGATACCCTTGTGGGCTTTTTCACTTGTTCAAAGCCGGTGGTTGCGGCCATGAACGGCCATTCCGCCGCCATGGGAATGATTCTGGCCATGGCCTCAGACTACAGAATTGCGGCCGACCACCCCAAAATCAAGCTGGGAATGAGTGAAATTAAGATTGGCCTGGCCCTGTCCGTTGCCCAGGCCGCCATCATGCGGTTTGGCCTGGATACCAACAAACGGTTCAGGGATGTCATGTATTTTGGTGAAATGGTTGACCCAAAATCTGCAAAGAAACTTGGAATGGTGGATGAGGTGGTTGAGCAGGCCTGTCTGATTTCAAGGGCCAAGGAAATTGTTTCCCTTTGGATTGATACCCCGAACCGGCCCTTTGTCCAGCTTAAGGCGTCACTTAAAAAGGACACGGTTGAGGCCATTAGAGCGGAGCTTGCCAGGGGTAAGTGGAAAGATGCGATGTCTGCTGCTTTGCTCAATCCGACTGTCAAGGCTACCTTGGAATTTGTTCAGGCATCCATGGAAAAATAATGTCTGGGTGGAAATCCGTGGTTGGGCGGCTTAAACCCCGATGCCTAAGAACCTGGACCGTATCCTCTCCAGGTGGCGCACCAGATGGTCTTTTCTGGCCCGGCCAACCTGATCGGGCTGGTTCTCTTTTAACAGCCGGGAAAGATCGGTTAAATCATTTTGAACGGCGCCAACCTCTAAATTCCATGCCGTATTGTCCATTTTGAGCATGGTGAAATACCAGAGGCGAAAGGTTAACAGGTAGAGCCGTTCCGACATCTCTATTAAAAAGGGGTTGCCGGCGGCTTCGTGAAATATCTGCTTGATTTCCATGTCCAGATCTGCAAGGGCTCTGGGGTCTTTATGATCAACCAGGGCGTCGCACCGGGCCTGAAATTCATCCATCCGGTTCATCAGCGGCCGGGTAAACCGTTCAGCGGCCATGGTGCCGATGACCCCCTCTAATTCCAGTCTGGCCTGGAACACATTGGTGATGGTGTTGATTTCCAGTTCGGAAACCTGGATGCCGGTCCGGGGAAGAATCCTAACCAGGTGTTCCCATTCAAGACGAAATAAAACCGTCCTTAAAGGCGTCCGGCTGACACCGAATTCTTTGGCCAGGACCTGCTCTTTTAAGATGGTTCCCGGGGGGGCTTCAAGGTAGATGATGCGGTCCCTGAGCCGATTATAAATATCCTGATTCATGGTATACCTTAATAATTCTTATGATTTTTTTTAAAAATATTTTAACCATCATATTCTAAAATCATTTGATATTTCAAGATAATTTCATATTGACTTTAAAAATTTTTATAGTATACCATAAAAATATTAAAATAATTATAATAAATAAAACGAAAGGTTAAACAATGAATGACAATATAACTCACGGACTCTGGGATGTGACGGCCAAAGACAAACCGTCTCTTGAACCATTCAAGGGCGTTCAAACAACGGATGTGGCCATTGTCGGCGGTGGATTTACCGGACTTTCCGCAGCCCTTCATCTGGCCCGGGCCCAAAAAGAATGCGTTATGCTTGAAGCAAAGCATGTGGGCTTTGGCGGTTCGGGAAGAAATGTGGGGCTGGTCAATGCCGGCCTCTGGCTCATGCCTGAGGATGTGGTCAAGCTGGTGGGGCCCCGGTATGGCGAACAGCTGATCCGGATTCTCGGGGCTTCGCCGGAGCTGGTCTACGGGATTATTGAAGAATATGGAATTGACTGTGAGGCCTGGCATTACGGGACCCTTCACTGTGCCGACTCCAGCGCCGGGCTGAAAAACCTTGAGCAAAGACAAGCCCAGTGGCAGGCCCAGGGGGCCCCGGTAAAACTGCTCAGCAAAGCAGAGGCCGCAGAAAAACTCGGCACTGACGTGTATCTTGGTGCCCTGCTGGATGAACGGGCCGGCACGGTTCAGCCTTTGTCTTACACCTATGGGCTGGCCAATGCCGCCTTAAAAGAGGGGGCTGCCCTGTATGAGCAATCCCCTGTTCAGGGACTGGAAAGGCAGGGAAACCTGTGGACGCTGACCACGCCGCAAGGGACCTTGACCGCAGAATCCGTTATTCTGGCGCTCAATGGGTATCCGGAGGCCGCCTTTGGAGAGCAGATGGGCAATATTGTTCCGTTTAATTATTTTCAATTTGCCACCCGTCCCCTGCCGCCAAAAATTCTTGAAACGGTCATCCCCGGGAAAAACGGGGCCTGGGACACCAATCTGATTCTCTCATCTTACCGGCTTGACGCTCAGGGAAGGCTTATTATCGGCAGTGTGGGAAGCCTTGACGGAATGGCAAAAGGGATCAATGAGGCCTGGGCAAAACGATCGGTTAAAAAAGCGTTTCCCCAGATTGATGATGTCGAATTTGAATATGGCTGGTACGGCCGGATCGCCATGACCACCAACCATATCCCCCGATTTCATATCCTGGGCGACAACATGGCCATGGTCACCTGTTATAATGGCCGCGGCATAGGTCCCGGCACCGTTTTCGGTAAACTTCTGGCAGAATATATGTCCGGCGGGTCTGTTGATGATATTCCCCTGCCCGTATCTCAGGTTAAGCCGGTTGCGGGCCGGATGGCCAGGGGATTGTTTTATGAGACCGGATCACGGCTGTATCACTTTGTCCAAAGAAGACTTTAACAAAGACTGAAGACTCAAGGCAGATAGGCTGAAGGCTGTGCAACCCTTCAGCCTAACGGCCTTCAGTCTAAACCCCTAAACCAGTACCTTTTCCAGCCCGGACACCAGAAAATCAATCTCTTCTTCAGTGATCACCAGGGGAGGGGAGATCCGGATGGTATGGCCGTGGCTGTCATTGGTCACGATACCGTGGTCCAGCAGTTTCCGGCAAAAATCCATGGCATTTCCCTCTTTGACCTCAATGCCGATAAACAGCCCTTTTCCCCTGACCTCTTTGACATGGGAAGATCTGGCCGCAACGGCCTCAATTTTATCTTTAAGGATTTTTCCCTTTCTTTCGGACTGCCCTGCTAAGTCCTCTTCCTGAAACACTTTCAGGGAGGCGGTCCCGGCCACGCAGGCCAGGGGATACCCCCCAAAGGTGGACCCGTCAGACCCCTTGGTGAAAATCATGTCCATGAGTCCGGCATTGGTGATGAACACGGAAAGGGGAACCAGTCCCCCGGACAGGGCCTTGCCCAGGATCACGCCGTCCGGGACAATTTTTTCATGCTCAAAACAAAATTTTTTCCCGGTCCGCCCCATGCCCACCTGGATTTCGTCACAGACCAGGAGCAGGTCATGGTCATCAGAAATTTCCCTTAACCCTTTAAGGAAGCCATCCGGCGGAATGATCATCCCGCCTTCTCCCTGGAACGGCTCAACCAGGATTCCGCATGTGTTGGCCGTGACGGCTTTTTTAACGGCATTCAGATTGCCGAACTCAACACTGACAAATCCCGGGGTCAGGGGGCCGAACCCTTCCTTATATTTTGGGGTCGAAGAAAAGGAAATCACGGAAATGGTCCGGCCATGAAAATTGTTGTTAAACACAATGATTTCCTGTTTTCCGTCAGGGATCCCTTTTTGCTTGAATCCATAATACCGCATGGTTTTAATGGCCGTCTCCACCGATTCCACCCCGCCGTTTTTGGGCAGCACCTTGTTGCCGTGATTGCCGAACCTTGGGCCCATTTGGGGAGCGAATTTGGCCGCCTCTGAAAGGAAAATCCCTAGGGGATCGGTATAGACCACATTGGAAAGAACCGAGGCATAATTGCCGATCAGGGCATCCATGACCGCATTGGTAATGGCCGGGTGATGGTGGCCGGGGTTGGCGGCGGAATAGGCGGCCAGGCAGTCCAGATACCGCTTGCCCTTATTATCGGTAAGCCAGCACCCCTTAGCCTGCCTTACCACCAGGTTGATCCGGTCGTAATGATGGGCCCCGAAATCCTGTTCAAGGCCGAATATGGTGGTATCCTTTTCATTGGAAAAACCATTAAAGGAATGAATTTTGCGCATGCTTGTCATGATGCACCTCCTTAGTTTAGCTATTGGCTTTTAGCCTTTAGCTATTAGCCGTTAAAAGCTAACGGCTAACGGCTAACCGCTTATTTTCAATGCTCGCTTTGAATCAAATGGTAAATCTGTTTTTCTTCCATGGTCAGTTCCCGGCCCTGGTCCAGGATCTTGTCCAGGAAGCAATGGTAAAAGTCATGTTTAAGGCTGTCCCGGCCGGCAATAACGAACCACGGGTTCCGGGTCCAGTTGACCGGGGAGCCGTTTTCGTTTCCCTGTTCAAATATCCCGGTCAGGGCCTGGGCTTTATCACCAACAATGTCAAAAGACCGGCCCCCGATAGTGCTGATCAGGGTTTCATGGCCCGGATGGGTAACCTGAATTTCAAACTTTCGATCCACTTTTCCCATGGCAATGTACCGGATGGCTGCCCCTCTTTTTTGTGCTTTTTCCAGGTATGGCCCTAACTGCCTGTCTTCGTCGGGAAAGAGCCTGACATAGAGTTCCTCTTGTGATGATTCGATCATTTCAATCGCCTTTTCCATCACGTTGTCATAACCGGTCAGGGTCCAGACAAACTCCAGGTTTTCCTTTTGAGAGGCTTTCCGGATCTGGGCTTCAAAGGCTGAAATGGTAGTTTCAAACCCTCTTTTTAAGCGGCGGATCAGTTCATCTGAGGGCAGGGGGGCGTAAAGGCCGGTATTGACTTCAACCACGTATCCTTTGGCGGTCAGATTCCTTAACACATCATAAATCCTGGACCGGGCAATCCCCGAGAGTTTGCTTAGCTGAGAGCCGTTAACGGGATGATCTTTTATCAGGGCCATATAACAGGCAGCTTCATATTGTGAAAACCCCAGGTCTTTTAAATTTGAGTTGTTTTCCATGTTTGTTTTTTCGGTTAATTTATTGTTGCTACCTTAATAGCAACAATAAATTAACCGGGGAATATTGTCAAGTTTAAACCCATTGGATTCCAAAACAAAGAATTGACAATTCAGGTTGCCTGTGGGCATATAAACACTTTAATTAAAACCCGTCCAGGACAGCACAAAGGAGTTAAAAATGGGAAATTTAAATAAGGTCATGCTCATCGGCAGGTTGGGCAGGGATCCGGAGATCCGGTACAGCCAGCAGGGCGCTGCTGTGGTGAATTGTGCCCTGGCCACCACGGAATTCTGGAATGATAAAAACAGCGGTGAACGCCAGGAACGGACCGAATGGCACCGGATTGTGATTTTCGGCAAACAGGGGGAAACCTTTGAACGATACATGTCCAAAGGCAGCCAGGTCTATGTGGAAGGCAGCCTTCGGACCACTTCCTATGAAAAAGAAGGCCAGACCCATTATTCAACGGATATCGTTGTGAGTAATTTTCAGTTTCTCGATTCCAAAGGCGGCGGCCAGAGCGGCGGCCAGAGCGGCGGTTATAACCAGGGCGGTGCTTATCCCCAGCAGGGCGGACCTCAACAGGGCCGACCCCAGCAGGGCGGGGGCGGATATCCCCAGCAAAACGGCGGACCGGCTCCCAATTCCAATAACTTTCAGGGGCACACCAGCCCGGGCATGGCCCCGGACCAGGGGTTTAACGGCGGCAGCGCCATTCCCGATGACGATATCCCGTTTTAAGCTGAATCGTTGCCCGGACAAATACCCATGTCTGGATGGCTCGTTAGAGGAGCTTTAGCTCACAAAGCGGCCAGAGGCAAGGCGTAACCTAAATAAAGGTCAGAAACCAGAAAAAGTATGGCAGCCGGAGCAACCTTTTGGTTGTGGGGATTGCCATTTTTCTGAAGCAAAGCAGATGGGTGACTTTTCGTTTAAACACGAATTAATCCCTGGGGCGTTCCTTACGCCAGCCCCTGGGACTTTGATAATGCCGGCCCAGGACCACATGCCTGCGCCGGCGTTCCGGGTTTTTTTCTCTTCTTGAAAGTACTGACATATTTCGGCTAAGATTAAAACGGGAATCGAAAATTGATGCTGCCTGTGTGGTTCTTAAAGTCTTTTCGTGCTTCCATACGGTAATGCAGGGCAATTTCGAGGCCGGTTGAATGGTTTAGTTCATAGCCTATTCCACCGCGATAAACAATTTCATCCGGACTATTGCCCCGGATCGCAAAAGAAGGCCCGCCTCCAGCATAGCTTGAAATTAGAGAAGATGTGTCAGCTAAGAAATCGTACCCGATATCGATACGGGCCGTCAGATTTTGATTCGATGCAACCGCATACTTAAGCCCGCCGCCGATGGAGGCTACCAGGCTATCTGCATCAGTGCCTTCCACTGACAGGTTCAGGCTGTCTGCCCCAGTTTCCTCATATCCCTCGACATCCAGGTAAATGTATTGGATTTTCAAAGATGTTGAAAGGGAAAGTTTTTCGTCTAAGGCCCAGGTCTTTATCAACTCACCGTCTAAAAGGGCATGTAGAGAATCATATTTGGCAGAAGCAATCCGGTTAATGTTACCAAAAAGAATATTTCTGTCCGATTCATTGGTGTTGAATCCAAGGGCTCCAATGAGATTCAATGTGAGTGTGTCTGTTATTTCGTTATTTGTGTACAGTGTGGCCTGCCAGGTTTTTACATCCTGAGTATGGGTTGCAATTGAAGAATCGCTATTGATATCGGATGTCCCGTAAGATAAGGCGGCACCAATTTGCAAGTTGGGATGGACCCGTCCATCCACGCCGATAACAAGTCCATAAGTATCGGCCGTATAACCGTCTATGCCATTGCGTTTATCCTGCTCTGTTCTCGAATAATAAGGCTTAATCCAGGCCATCCGGTCTTCAAAAACGGCATCTCCTGCGGACATGCCCCTGAAACCGGCCATACGGCTGCCGACCACCTGGACTGCACCGTTGACGGCCAGATCAAAGCCAATTTGATTTCCGGCCCCAGCCAATACCGGCACTATCTGGGCCACTGCCCGGCCTACCTGATTATTGGTGCCAAGGGCACTGAGTTCATTGAGAACAGTCTGCATATCGCCATTGGTTGTGCCGGTTTGAAAAAGATGATCCAGAACCCCTGCCGCTCCAGAGGCCAGTGGGCTGAAAACGGAACTGCTGCCTGAGACTGCTTCTGTGCAGGTCAGATGGCTTTTATAAATTAAATCGATGGCATTGTTATTAATGTAAGGGACAAACCTCCACATGGCACTATTATAATTCACCGTAATTTCGTCAGAATCAGCAATTAGAATTCCTGCAGAAACGACATCCTGAAGAACATCATTTGCCTTTAGGGTGTTATCAGAGGACAATTCAACAGTCAGAGTGTTTGAATCACTGAAATCAGCTGTGCCGGTGACCACCAGTTTACCATAGTCGGCAATACCGCATGCTTCCAGCACAAGAGAGCCGTTTTCGGTCTGGGAATAATTGCCTTCGATCCTGCCGGTTTGTCCGCCGGTAACCGTCAGAACAGAATTATTGACAAAATAATTGCTATGGTTATCAGTATTGGCTGCATGGTTTAAGAAAGATGAGCCGGAATTCAGGGATAGTGTCCCGTTTAAAAAAACTTCAGAGCCTGTGTGGGTATGGACGCCGGCCAGAGAATAGGTGCTTCCCTGACCAATATATATGGTGCCGTCTGTGGACATGGCCCGGGTGACATTCAGATTGGCAGCAGCGTCTGCAATGGCGGCAAGACTTGTCGTGTCGCCGAACCCCTCCGGTACGCTTACCCCGTCAAATGTAAGTCCGCCGATGAAAAGATTTCTAAATTCGTTAGAGGTGCCGCTCAAGGTCGTCGATCCGCCGGCAAAATATCCGTCCCAACTGCCGTCTGACGAAGATGTAATACTGCCCCCCAAAGTGAGGGTAAAATTGGGGTCTACAGCCGTCATGTTCGCAGTTCCGTCCCTGTTTTTCGCATAACCGAATGTCAGGTGAGCGGTCCTTCCCGATGTCAGGTGAGCGGCCCATCCTGCACCGCTGTTGTGGATATCCCCGGCAATGTCAACCCCGTTGAGGAGGTGAAATACATTTTCTCCGGACGGTTGGTCGGAATCTCCCCCCGGCCCTATAAGATTATACATGGATTGGGAATGCAGGGCATAAGATCCTGACCCGGATGCTGAAATCCAACCTGACAGATGGACAGAATTTCCCCCGTATTCCAAATTGATCCCGTCTGCCCCGTCACCTGCGGCTGAAACAATTCCTGAAATATTTAAAAAATTGTCACTGCTGGTAAAGATTCCGTGGGCTTCGGTTCCCGATGTGGAGACGGTACCGGACATGAGCAGATTGGTTCCGTAAACTATAATGCCATAGGATTGCGTACCAGAAGTCTGAATCGTTCCTGACACATCAGCACCTTCGCCAGGATTGAGGCCTGGATTTTGATAACCAGTGGTGGAGATGGTGCCGGACATGTCAAGATGTCCGGAAGCCTCTATGCAGGTCCCGTTATCGCCGGCACTGGAAACAATTCCGGATATGTTCAAATTACTGCTTCCCTCATCATGGATTCCCGTGTTGCCCAAAGATAAAACGGAACCGGAAATGTTGACCGTGTCCAGATAGGCGGTATGAATGTATCCGTTGACGGTTCCTGAAACGTTCAGCATGTCTGCGTAATACACCCCAATGCTCATCCCTGTGGAGTTTTTGGTATTCACAGTGCCGGAAATGTCTATAGTATTGCCGCCGTAATTATAGATGCCGGGAGACGTCTCTCCGGATGTGGTGATGGTGCCGGACATATTGATATTTGTCCCGTACCCTGTATATAAGCCGTGCGCGTTTTCTCCAGCAGTCGTAATGGTGCCCGAGACGTTGATGTTATTTCCCGACACGGCAATAATTGCGTCTGCATATTTTCCCTGGGTGGTAATACTGCCGGTCAGGTTTATGTGGTTGTCATCGTAAGCATAGATTCCACTGGCACCTTTGGCCTGAGTTGAGATGTTGCCTGTAATGTCAATGCTGTTATCTGACTGGATGATAACGGCGTCGGACGCTGAACCGATGGCCTTTATTTCGCCGGATAGGCTTAATGTATTGCCCTCGTTGAGATAAACCCCCTGGGCACCGTCTCCGGTAATGTCGACCAAGCCTGATATGTCGATCTGGTTGTTGTTGTTGGCCTTGATTCCGAACAAAAAAGGCTGAGAGGGTCCGATAACGACCAAGTCATCTCCATATACAGGGATTCCCGAGCTTGGACGGTCAAATACATCCCCGATACCTTCCCCGGAAATATTGATAGTGCCGGCAAGGTTGATGGTAGAGTTGTTGCTTACCTGGATACCCATGGCGCCACTGCCCGAAGTGGAAATGGTTCCTGACACATTGATGTCGTTGTTGCTGCTTCCATAAACACCGCAATTTCCCGCCCCGGTTGTAGTGATCGATCCCCCAGCCTCAATGGTCAACGCCTCTCCCTGTGTAATGGGCCAGGGATTGGCAGGGTAAGTGGTACTGCCGTTGGTGCCTAAAGCCGCATCTGAAATGACTAGGTCAGCCCGGATTGGAACAGGGGCAAGGAACAAAAGACAAATGATTAGACATAGCCTGGTACAAGTGGACAGTGGAAGTGACATTCTGAGTTGATTTATGACTGGATCCGGTAAAAACATTTTTTCTCCTTCAAAAAGAACAATTCAAGGGAACTCTCATGAACAACAGCTATACAGGAACAACAGTTACATAGGCCAACCCGGATATTTCACAAAGTGCTTTTGCCCCATATGCAAGGCACAGTCGGGAAAATTGTAGTGACTTTACCGCCACCGGACCGTAACGCAGCAGATCAGGCCTAAAAGCTTCTCCCAGGGGACAGCTTTTCGGAATTTTTTCGATAATAAACACAACCTCCCATAACAAAATTATTTGAAAAAGTCATGAGAAATCTAAGCTAATTTTTTCTGGGGTGACTTATTCGCCAAATCCGGGGACTCTGATAACGCCGGCCCTGGGACCACATGCCTGTGCCAGCGTTTCTGGCTTTTTTTTCTGCCTGAACGTATGGTTTCGAATTCAGGGTTTTGGGCTTTTTCCCCTGATAGACTTCGGCTAAGCCCGCCTTCACCATTTCCAGGTTAACATTAATGCCCTCGCAGAAAACCTCAGCCAGAACCCGGTTATAGCCACCGAGTCCATGGCTTTTGAGGAAAACCTGTTTTCCGTCCGTCAACCGGGATAAGAGGTTTTTGGCCTTCTGGCTGAAAGGCTGCCCTTCCTGTCCCCCATATCCGGTTTCAGGGGCATCAATCCCCACCAGGCGGATTTTTAATTTCAGCCCGGCCCCCTGCACCAGAATGGTATCCCCGTCATACACCTTGACCACAGCAAACCGGCTTCCCTGTTGTGAGGCCCGGGTGACCTTTTCGCTGATCTCCTCGGTAACCTGATCCGGCATAACGCCTAATGGCGCCCCGGTATTGGAATAATGCCTGATCCCATCATCATCGGTCCAGGAATATACTTTTCCGGCTGTTGCCGTGGCCGGGCCGCCGAAAATGACCATGCAAAGGAAAAAGCCTGAAAAAAAACCTTTCATAGTTTCTCTCCTAAGATGAGAGAAACTATAAAGGCTTCACGCTTTTCGGGCAAGGCCCGGGACAAAAATAAACTTTTTGTCCCGAAAATTTGATTTTCAAATCCGCTTAAAACGAAACATTTAAACCGATAAGCATATTGAATCCCGGAAACGGGTAGAATGTTTCACTGCCGGGATCACCATCGCCGGTGCCAACAACGCTCTGATCAAAAATGTTGTTCGCCGCTGCATAGAACTCAACCCGGCCGAATGTTTTTGCATACCGGGCATTTAAGACCCAATCGCCATCTTCTTCATTGGTGTTGGCATAGTTGAAATAGCGCTTGCCCGTATACACCGGATTAATTGAAATATCGCCCAAAGTTTCGTGTCTATAGCCCAGCTTCAAGGCAAACATCATTTCCGGTATACCGGTCAGGTAATTTCCGGAATAATCCACGCCCCCGCTGATAAACTCATCAAACTTAGACTCCTGCCAGGTGAAGCTGGCCGAAGCGTAAAAACCATGGGGCAACCTGGCATTGGCCCCCATTTCCACACCTGTGGTGCTGGTCTCTCCTGCGTTTTCATATTGTCCGGTCCAAAAGTTCGCAGTGGGCCTGACAAACTTATCGGTTACGTTTTGCCAGAAAACAGCCAGATTGTAGTCCAGCCAATGGGAAATATTGCCGCGAACACCGACTTCATAGGAATAGAGCTTTTCCGGGTTCAAATCACCATTGGTAAACCATTGCCGTAATCTTACCGGGCTTTTCATGCCGGTGTTAAATCCTGCAAACAGGTTTACTTCATCACACAATTGGTAGGTGAGGCCGATCTTGGGGCTCAAGGCGTTGTGTTTTGAAGACCAGGTGCTGGAACTTGCCATATTGGCTTCTTGCTCCAGATCAAAATAGTCGTATCGTATGCCGGCGGTAATGGTGAGGGCATCGGTTATTGCCAACTCATCTTGCAGATAAGCCGCATAACTGATGTCTTCCCGGGAAAAGTCCTGATTTTTGGCTATCAAGTCATGAAAACTGACGGCTGTATGCCTTATTCCATGAAGATCATGATACCGATACTCGGCGCCAATCACCAGCTTGTTTGCCATGCCCCCGATGTCATGGTTAAAGGCCATGCGCACTTCCGGGTGCGCTACTACCGAATCAGCACCCATATAATAATAACCGCTAAACATTCTCCAGCTAGTGTCCTGCGCTTCTATTTTGCACATGAATTCATGGGGCCCCAGGTTTTGTTCATATACAAGTGCGCCCAGGCTTGCTTCGTTTTCGGAATAATAATCAGGGCCGGTGTTCGGATTTTGGGTGGGATCTTCGTTAAATTGTTCCCGGGTCATGCCTGCCGTGTAATTTCCTTTTGAATCCGTGTATGAACCATGAAAAGCAAGGGTGGAATTATTGTTCAGGGACCGCTTCACCGTGGTGTATACATTATTGATATCAAAATACCCCCCGTCCTGATAAGAATCTTCGCGTGTTAAGGAGGCGTCAAGGTAGTATTCCCAATTCTCATTAGAACCATTGATCACGCTATAGGCATTGCCGCTCCCAAGGCTTGTATAGGCGACTCCGGCCTTGGCTTCCAGGGGGGGTGCATTCCCATTTAGTGGCCTAAGCAAAGTGACCGAATTTGTATGAAGATATTGTCAGTCAAGATGTTCCACCTCCCGGAAAGGAGCTGACTCCTTAAGAACAACATTGATTCGGATGTTTCCGGTTTCCAGAATATACCCGGTGATTTCATTCTGAGATTTATAACCCGACGTATTGCACTTTCAACACAGCCGCTGCCAGTAGGTATTTTCAGGCTGCAGAACTGGCGATACTGCATTCTGTTTCGATTTTTCACGAAGTAACTTTTAAATTTGGATAGTGCTTCTATGCGCCTTTTAGGGTACGTAATGTGTTTTACAATTTCTTTTCTAAGGTCTTTGAATCTGCCATCCCAAAGGAGGTTCTTCCAAGATTCTGCTATCCGGTTTCTTTCTTTTATAGGGATTCTCTTTGGCAATTTGTCCACGATTTCATGTAAATTCTGTTTTGCATGGGTGTAGTCGATTACCTCATAATAGGATTCGATTTCAAGCCGTTTGGCCAGCGGGCCTGTTCGCTTCCAATAGCTACGTGCACCGTCACAGCAGAAAACAACACGCTTGGCTTTGGGAATATCTAATTCACGCAAGTAGATCTCAAGAATATCAAAAGCGGCATCAATACCGCCCATTGTGGCATCATAAACCGGCAAGTGTTTTTTGGATATTGTGCCGTCCGGATCGACAATATGTATGACAAACTGAATGGGTTCTTTCCATTCAGCATGATATCCCTGCCGCTTTTGGCCTTTTGATTTACGTCCCCGTTTTGGCCTCCGTTCTCGAAGGCGACCGCCGTCGATACAAACCAGAACCGTTTTGCCACCAACGCGATCAGTATCTCCAAAAGATACCCGGCCACGCAGGGGCATAGCTTCCTGTGCAAGATTCATTGTTATGCGGCGTATGGTTTTGACATTTAAGTTGATTGCATGGTTTTCCAGGGATCTTCGGGCAATTTCAAAAGAGGGACAGAGCAATGCTGCATGGACCACCGACGAAGCGAACAGCGTTGAACACCTGCCGATAAAACCAAGGTAATCAAGCCCAAAATGGCGGCCTGTCCCCTTTTGTCGTTTTTTTGTTTTAGGGCCTGGCCGTTGTTTGGAAACAACTTTTGAAAAGTAAGGGGATCGGATGCTCAGGGTAGTTCCTGTCAATAATCGAATGCTGCTGGGGCGGTATCCGTTGAAACGCAGTCCCTTTTTACCGGCACCAATTTTCAGTTCAGATAAAAGATCCGGGTCAGACAGTGCCTTTTCAATGACGGGAACCAGAAATGCTTCCACAATAATGAAGAGGCCGTTCCGTACCTGCTCACACAGGATATTAGCATTTTGATGGTTTTGGAAATCAGCTACGGCTTTTGTTAGAAGGGTTCGAATATCCCTTATAGTGGAAGCAAGTTTCATGATCAGTCCTCGAATTGCAGGTTGAAAAATTACCTGTCATTTCGATGACTGAAACCCTCAAGGTTGTGTGCATAGCTGCTTTTTATAATTGGAAGTCAACGGGTATACATAGATGTCTTTTATCGGCACCTGAAGTCTGTGGTGCCTGTCTTGACGGCTTCGCCCTTTGCTTTGACCAATTTTTTGCCAATTTGCCGCCTGGTAGCAAGTTCCGGCAAAGCGTGATCGATCCACGAAAGTTTCTACCAGACAGATATCGTGACCATATTTAGCTGTCCAGTCCCGGCTCAGCCGCCTAAGACATGAACCCAGAATATGACTGGCAAGATGGGGAATTCGAATCCATGGCAAAATCAAAAATCGGGTATTGTTGGTCGTCATATGCAGGTTCCTGCGACGAGCCGACCTATCCCAACCGATGAATCGGTCACGAGGGGCCGTTTTCCATGCTGCTGAGCCAAAAAGCAGGCAGGCAACCGGACGAGAATTGCGATCAAAAGCCATATACTTCATATGTTCTCCGACATACCCTTTACACCCAAGGTAATGATATCGATCCATAAGGCAATGGAATAAATCATCAATATCTCCACGGCCCGATACCGGTATCAATTGTATCGGGCGGATCTTACGCAAAGTGGTTTCTATCGGCTTACAATCATGGGGGACATCGGGAATACGCCGCTGACGGTTACCGCTATGACGGGCAACGGGAAGTGTGACCATCCCTTTTTGCTCAAGTTTTCTCAGCATGCTTCGACAGGCCATGTCCTTGAGCAGACCTTTTTCCGTGCGCCAATCCCAGCGAGCACACAATTCTTTGGATAAACGAGTGCGGTGCCAGGCGGGATTGTCGTTAATCAAATGGCGTATCGTTTGTATATCAACTTCTGAAAATTCACGTCCTTGAATGGTTAAAGTCCTGCTCATGCAAATCTATATAACCTTTCATGAGCCAGGAGTCCAGCTTTTTTTGGGAGGGCAGAGTATTCAATGCAGCATGAAAAACGGAAAAATTGGATACATGTCAGTTCATGCCACTAAATGGGATTGCACCCTTCCAGGGGTTTCTTTGCCTTCCGGGTAATGATGTTGATAACGCCGCCCATGGCCTGGTCTCCATATTCAGCCGATGGGGTTTTGATGATCTCAATGCGCTCTATATCATGCACTGCCAGGCGCCCGGGCCTCATGGCGCCATTTCCATTATTGAGTTCTATGCCGTTGATCATCAACCTCATTCCCCACTGGGTAAGCTCACTGCCCCTGCTGCTCACCGAAATATCGATATCTACAGGACTGTGGGGGAGATACAGTCCCGGTATATTTAATTCCTGCAACAAGGTGAGCGCGTTGTAATGACCCGGATACTGTTCTATTTCTTCCCGGGAGACGACGCTGACATTGGTGGGTATTTTATCCACCTCGGTGCTCATCTTGGTTGAGGTGACGATTATATCGCCAAGATCAGTAGTTTTGGAATCTTCTTTATCATCCTGGGCCCACCCGGGCGGACAGGATAAAAGAAAGATCATTAGTGTGATAAAGGCAAGGTAAAATATTGATATACCAGTGCTGCTTAATTTTTTTTCCTTAACTGCATCAACCATGTTAAATTCCTTTCAGACCGTATCAAGTTGTTTTGAAATAACATTTTCATTTCAGATAATCATACGGAATAACATATATATGGGCAGTCTTTGACGCGGCTATCAGATCCGTTCAATTCTTTATCATCAGCGTTCATTTTTTATACGGTTTCATTCTGACGGTAGTAACTTGGGGGCATGCCGAAAAAGTCCCGAAATGCTTTTGCAAAATGGCTTGAACTTGAATAGCCTAAAGTGTAAGCAATCTGTGTCATGCTCAAATCTTTATCTTCAATCATCAGCTTGGCCTTTTCGATGCGTTTTATACGAAGATATTCCATGGGAGATACGCCGAACAGCTGGTTAAACCCATGGTATAGCTTTGTACGGGACACACCGATTG
This sequence comes from uncultured Desulfospira sp., assembly GCA_963663165.1. GTDB lineage: Bacteria > Desulfobacterota > Desulfobacteria > Desulfobacterales > Desulfobacteraceae > Desulfospira. Next base: position 5,040,548 of record OY760175.1, read on the forward strand.
TCCTGGCCAGTTCCATTACATCGGGAGGAGAGGAAAGATTCTTTGACAGCAGCTCCCCGGCAAAGTGAAACCGGTCGGCATCGCCGGATCTGACAGATGAGTTATTTTGCTGCTTTTTCCCGGCCGGTCTGATCTGATCAAGTTTACAGGCAATCAGTTCCATTGCCTTGCCTTCGATAAAAATACGACGGGCAGCCCCTTGGTAAGGACACGAAAAAAGCTGTTGCAAAATAACCCGCATGGAAGGTGTCAAAATCCCCTCGGCATGATAAGGTTCGTATACGGCTGTTCCGGAACCCGCTGAAATCTTTGGTTTAAAAGGGATTGAATCCATTTCTTCTTCCAATAAAGGAAAAAACAATGACGGTTCAATCAGGATCAGGACCTTGTGAATATGTGTTTCGGGCATATCTTTATGAGAATGCATCATGTTCGGTGAATAAAAGAACCCACTGTCACCGGACTTCACAGTCAAGGGTTTTTTTAAACACTCAAAGCTTAATTCCGTGTGTCCTGAAAGACAAAAGCGGAAGCCAAATAAAGGCGAGGTGACTTTGTTTTGACTGGTTAATAGCTGTAAGGTTTTGTAGTTGTGCAAGTATACAGTAAGGCCGCTTTTAAATCGGAACTCTTTCATTATCCCCGTTCCGATATCGGGCCGGACGCCCCAGCATGTTTCAAAACCAGTGGTCTTTATCTTAATATAATCCGGCGAATCTACATTACTTCCCGGTTGTCGGCCGCCCCATTTTTTTCTATTCATTTCTATCTCTTTGCAGCGTAAATTGGCCTGCTCTGCAGGTCTATGTTGAAAACAATCAAAAGAGCAACTTGCAAGTCTGGCATAAAAAAAGCCGGGAATTCCGGATGGAGTTCTTTTCTCCCGGCCTTCCTGGCTTTAACTATTGCTATTTAACTATTAATTAATTGTTTAGGATCAACGGTTTCAGTACCGTTATTTAAGGATTATTGGGTATTATACTTTTTTGCTGGTGTCAAGATATATACTATAACAGGAGTTTCGGAGATAAGCCTCTCGGGATTGCTGAACGCCTTTATTGATAAGCCTTTTCGGCTCTGCCTTTTGTAGTACCCCTCAAATCAAGCCGCCTTCTATGTTAAAAACCCTGTCAAATAGGGCTTTCTATTATTTTTCTCTTGACTTGTAAGACCCTACCATATACTATGAAGCATGGCACATTTCCACATTAAGAAGAAAAAAGGAAGACCCTACCTTTATGTGAGGGAGATCGCTCGGGTAAACGGCAAGCCCAAGGTCATTTCTCAAACCTATATTGGGTCACCGGATCGGGTAGCGGGCCTTGTGAAGGGACAGTCCCAGGAAATAACAACCTTGAGGGCTGAAGAATTCGGTGCGCTGTGGCTGGCCCAGCAAGCAGATAAAGACTTTGATCTTTGCTCTTTGATTGATGAGATTATTCCACCTGCAGATCGAGAAAAAGGACCTACAATAGGGGAATATTTCCTTTATTGTGTCTGGAATCGCATGATTGAGACCGCCAGTAAAAACAAATTGTCGGATTGGTATAAGAGAACCGCGATCCAGCATATACGCCCTGTCGATCTAAACGAACTCTCATGCAAACGATACTGGGACAAATGGGACCGGGTTGATGAAAAAAACTTAAACGCTATCATATCCAAGTTCTTTGAACGATTATGGCAGGTCGAAAACCCTTCTTCTGATTGCCTGCTATTTGACACCACTAATTATTATACCTTCATGGGAAGCCAAACCGAGTCAGAAATAGCGCGCAGGGGTAAAAACAAGGAAGGGAGGCATCATCTCAGACAGATCGGCCTTGGCCTTCTGGTTGCACGAGACACCAGGCTCCCTTTATTTTATTCGATTTATCCAGGCAACATTCATGATAGCAAACACTTTGAAGCGGTCATGGAGGCAGTGTTTGGGGTAGTATGCGCCCTGAACAAGACCAAAGAGCGGCTTACAATTGTTATTGACAAGGGAATGAATTCAGAAGGGAATTATACCTGGATTGACGAGCATTCCAGGGTCCATTTTATTACGACATATTCCACTTATTTTGCCCAGGAACTTGCCACCATCCCACTCGACCAGTTTGAAATTGCAGATACTGCCCGAAACAGAAGGTTGATTGATGAAGAATGCCAGGATGAGTGTCAATTGGCACATCGGACCAAAAAAGAATACTGGGGCAAGGAGCGGGCAGTTATCATAACTTATAACCCCAGAACAGCCCGAAAGAAATCATACACCTTTGAAAGCAAGCTTGATACGATCCGACAGGAACTGCTCTTAATGAGGGCCAAGGTGAAAGAAGGGGCCGTTCACTGGAAAAAAGCCGAGGACATACAAGCCAGATATATCCGGTTGTGTCAAAGGCTTCACATGGCCTCCGATTTATTTACTCTGAATTTTGAAACCTCAGAAGATGGCTTGAATATGAGCTTCCGAAAAGATCCATACATAGTGAAGCAAAAAAAAATGATGTTCGGTAAAAATATTATCATCACAGATAATACGGATTGGGCAACAAGAGACATTATTGAAGCGAGTTTAGACCGCTGGCAAGTTGAAGACCGCTTCCGTCTCAGTAAGAATGAGGACTTAGTCGGTGTGCAGCCGATCCGGCACTGGACTGACAGCAAAATCAAATGCCATTTATTTACATGTGTGGCAGCCATGGTTTACCTGCGCCGAATTGAATTAAAACTAAAGAACTCCGGAATTGAACGGACAGCAGAGGACGTCATGGATGATATGAAGCATCTACATTCCATTTTGACGTTGCCGAAAGGTGCAAGAAAACCGACCAGGCGCCTTGAGACGCCGAGTAAGACCCAGGCCGAAGTCCTATCGGCCTTTGGCTATCATGTTAATGAAGGTGGGGTCTTACAGTCAGAAAATTGAGTTACGCCCGCCAAGCAAGGCTTTCGCCGAGCCATGCCCTCTTAACCACGAAACTCCTGTATAACCATGTTCTTTATCATTAATTAAAATATGATCTTGTTTACCAAATTTATTTAGTCTGATAGAATATATAATTGACAGAATAAAATTTTTTATATACATGCTGTTCTTGCACATAAATCCTTAAAACCAAACGGTATGTCCCAAGCAGGATAAGGTTAAATGAAGACGGTTCCCCTCACCAGACAACGCGGCAATGATACCCGGCAAAACGGCCCCATGCGTAAAGAATGCAATTTATTTGGATCTTACAAAGAAATCCCCCCGTCCCTGGGCGAAGGATATAGCAAAACAATCCCTCTTCTTTCAGGGGCTGTCCTTTGTATGGCGAATATAAGATACTTTGAGAATTATGATTATGAAATAGATGAAAAATTGCCTGATCTCGGGTTTGGTTTTTGCCTTTCAGGGCAAAATCATGCTAAAAATATTTTGAAACATAATTTTACCATTAATGAAAACCAAAGTTCATTTTATCACCTGAAGGGGGAAAAAGGGGTATACCGGATTACCCCCAACGATCGTTTTATCAGTATAGGTATCATGATGCAGATGGATTTTTTCCGCTCTTTTATGGAGGAAGAGCAGCATTACCAATCAACGGCTCTTAGAAAGGTTGTTGAAAAAAAACGTTTGGATGCTTTCCGTTATGTTGATACGGTTACACCTCTCATGAGGCAAATCACCGAACAGATTTTGCTTTGCCCTTACCATGAGCCCACCCGCCGTTTCTTTCTTGAAGCCAAAGCAATGGAACTTATCTTTCACAAGCTCAAACAAATAGATTCCCTAAACATGCAGGCAAAAGGTGCCTTGCCCGGCAACCGGAAAAACCGGGATAAAATTTATATGGCAGAAGAGTTATTGAGAAATAACATGGACAATCCTCCCGGACTTCTCGAACTCTCCCGCTCGGTTGGCTTGTCCAGAACACAATTGTTGAGAGATTTTCAAGCCATATTCAATACATCTCCTTATAGCCATTTGCGAAACATGCGTCTTAGAAAAGCCAAAACCATTTTTTATGAAGGGGAAACCAATATAACCGAAACCGCTTATCTGATCGGTTATTCAAGTGCCAGCCACTTTACAAAAGCATTTAAACAACATTTTGGCACGACGCCAAGCTCTTATATCCGCACCTTACATTCTTAATTTATCAGGGTTAAAATATCCTTAACCGCTAAAAGAATATCCTCTGTCGATATCAAATTATTCCTTTCTTGTGCTTAAATTCAGATTGCATGACTCATCAAAGAATTTTTTTTCTTTAGAAGAAAATTGGGTATGCCATATAGAAATTTAAATTTTTCCACGGAGGAATCCGGCGGCAGTATGCTGACTATCCGTGGTGCTATTTCAGGCCCGTGATCAATTTATTTTACACCAAAGGAGAGAAAGAAATGTATTCTGGCAAACACTTGATGGTTGGATGGTCAATTTTCATACTGTTGGTTTTGAACTTTGGCGTGCCCGCTCTTGCACAAGAAAATAATGATGGGGGAATCCTACTCGAATCAATTACCGTAACGGCGGATAAAAGAGAAAAAGATATCCAGGATATCCCCGGCAGCGTGTCCGCATTAAATGACATCCGGATAGAGGAAGCCGGAATAAATGCAATAGACGATATTGATAAATATGTCCCCAATTTTGAGATTTATAGAACATACGGCTCTAACAGCTATCAGAGCATAAGAGGACAAAGTAATCTGATTGATTTCTCATCAGCAGTCGGCACATATATAGATGATGTGCCTAATTTTGGTTTTACCGGGGTAATGACAAGTCTCTTTGATATTGAGCGTGTTGAGGTTTTAAGAGGACCCCAAGGTAATTTATATGGAATGAACTCAGCGGGAGGGGTTGTAAATATCATCACCAAAAAACCTGGAAATGTTTTCAAAGCTAAGGCGTTAGCAGAATACGGCAATTATAACTTGAGAGCTTTTCGTGCCGGGGTAAGCGGCCCTGTTGTTAAAGATAAGGTTTTTATCGGATTTACCGGATCATATCGAATACGTGACAGCTATATCGAAGAAGAGGGAGCAGATACCCATGAAGAGGAAATTTTTTCAAGCAGATTGCAGTTACGATGGGTCCCATCTGATGAAACAGACATTCTTTTTACCAAAAATCAGGATGATTATTATTGCGATTTCGATTCATGGGTCGTTCCGGGCTATGATGATTTCAAGATTAAAAATAGAGGACTCAAAGAAGGGGATGATATAACCGACAATGTATATTCCCTGAGAATCAAGCATCATACGTCTTGGTCGGATATTACTTCAATCACCGCTCTGGTGGACAATGACAAATACACTGATGCAGGAAAAGATTATAAAACAGGGGGTGATAACTTAAAGCATCGAATCATGGACTTGGAAGATAATAGATTTCTTCAGGAGATCCGATTTGCTTCTGTGGATAAAACAAATAGCTTACAATGGCTTTTAGGCGGATTTTATCTGAACGGCACTCAAGATACATATTATAATATGCGCAGGGATACCGGTACTGCAGGTGCTCCTACCGGGGTCTATACAGATGATTACACCACAAGTAAAATCGACACAACCACCTTTTCTCTTTTTGGTCAGGCTGATTATTTCTTTTGGGAAAAGTTTACGTTCACAACTGGTGTACGATTCGATTATGATGAAAAAAAATCTGATTTTTATCACAACAACAGGGGAGCGGTGACTGCAGATTATGTGGATTCCGAAACTTGGACCAGTTTTTCACCGAAAGTTGCTCTCGATTACCGGATCAATAATTCTGCCATGACTTATATCAGTGTAGCAAGAGGGTACAAAGCAGGCGGTTATGCTACTTGCTCTTCAATGGGCGATACTCCAGATTTAGCCAAGTTTGATCCGGAATATGCAATATCTTACGAAGCCGGTATCAAAACAAACTGGTTGAATAACAGACTTATCGCAAACATGAGTATGTTTTATTCAACTGTGGATGATATCCAGGTTTTATATATTAATCCGGACAGTACCTTTGGGTTGAGAAATGCCGCCGAAGCGACAATGTGGGGAATTGAGGCAGAGTTAAATTTTCGTCCGATAACCGGTCTGCAGATCATAGGATCTTTGGGCACACTTGAAACGGAATTTGAGAAACACGAAGAAACTGCATACGAGGGGAATGACGTTCCCTTTGCTCCGAAATTCAATGCAGGATTAATTGTCCAGTATAACGCATCATGGGGGGGATACATACGAGCAGAATCTGTTTGGCATGGCAAAAGTTTTTTTGACGAGTCCAACACATACAGTCAGGATGATTATATCGTATCAAATGCAAAGATTGGGTATGAAATAGGAGCCCTGAATATCAATGTATATGTAAACAATATCTTCGATAAAACATATTATACTATTTACAATTACGGAAGCGGTGTCGAAAAAGCGGTAACCGGCACCCCCCTTACCTGTGGCGTTCAGGCGACAATAAGATTTTAATATAAACGGTCACGGACCGTCTTTGGTTATCCAGCCAAGCATCGGTCCACAACAAAAAATGACCGTCTTTTCAGCTTGCTAGCAAGACTTTCTTATAACGGCCACGGGCCGCCTTGGTTATCCAACCAAGAACCGCCCACAACAAATATTGAAAGAACTCAAAAGGTTGCTGAGTCTTTCATATAAAAACAACCACAGACGGATTGTTTGTTAACCCTGGTCCGTCCAATTTTTCAGCCTTTTGGGGGACTTCCTTATAAAAAAGAGGATTAGGAATGTATAGAAAACAAAAAATATGGGCAGTGGCAATAACAATTGGCATGAGTCTTTTTCTATCGGGCAGCGTTCAAGCCGAAACCTCAAGTAATATTTTCAGTGATTGGCAGGGCGAATTCATGAGCAGGGAATTTGTTAATGAAACCCCTGAAATGGATGCGGTTTACAAAAAAGTGGTCATTGAAGCCAAAAAGTTTGATAAAAATTATACCAAAGCCCAGGTCAGGGATATTTTAAAAGGAAAAGCGCACACGAGTTTTTGTCGTATTTCCTTAAAAGCGGATGTCATTTCTTTTTATGATGAAATGGGGAATGCGGTGGAACACCGGTATAAAGCAACCGGAACCGTACCGGATATTTTTGGAAAACAGCAATTTGAATGGCATGCCTTTGAAGCTGTGGGCAAAGAAGCTGAGGGCTCTGAATACAGGTATATCCTTATGCTTAAAATTCATCAGCATAAAAACGGCCAGCCCCATTTCCATCTCAGGTACGGCAGCAAGGGGGCCAGGGAACTGACCGGCTTGTATGGCATGAAAAATTGGTGGCCCACAATGGTCAGGCCTGATTTTGATGTGAGCGCTTATATAAGCAACCTCAATCCTAAAATAATGGCCAGATTTTTGCCTTGAAATTGTGAAATCATACAATTATCAGGGTCGGAAATATGAAAGATTCGATCCTGATAACTCAATGGGCTAAACAAATATGAAGCACTGATGAGCAGTTACGGAACCTAATTTTCGCTTATTTTTCATCATTAGCCGAATAGTTAAAAATAAACAATTTTGACAAAAAAACGGAAGATTTTGATATCCGGGCCTGCTCCAAAAGGGTTATCCTTTCCTCCGCATTTATCATTATTAGACATGACAGGGCGTTTGAGCAAAAACAATAACATCATGAAAAAAATACCTGAAATCCGCCATTCATGGGCCCGGATCTATTCACTTCTGAGAATGGATCCGGCCGGGAATGTCCTGGTTACCGCCATTAAACAAAAAATATTTGACCATCTTGGGGAGCCTGAGTCTTCCGATCATATTGCCCGGCTGTTAAACTCCCATCCCCGGAATACCAAAATTTTTCTTAATGCACTGGCTGGCGTGGGGGTCATTCACAAAAAAAACGGGCAGTTTTTCAACACCCCTGAAAGTGATGCCTTTCTGGTCAGTACAAGCCCATCGTACTTGGGGAAGTTTTTCTGCCGTGTCCGGTATTTTTTTACACGGTGCCGGTCATCGGAACATATGGAATCCCTGCTCATAAACGGCCCGGAAAACAAAACAGGCACCCGAGATGACGCCGAGTGGGTAGCCTATACCCGGCAGGCATCGGCCCACCAGTTTTGCGGACCGGCACAGAGAACTGCAAAATTTTTAGCTTCCCTGCCCGAATTTTCAGGCATGAAGAAAATGCTTGATCTCGGGGGAGGGGCGGGTTTTTACGCCATGTTAACGGTTTCGGCCCACAAAACCATGACAGGCGTTGTTTTTGACCTTCCCCCGGTAGTTGCCGTTGCCCGTGAATTCATCAGGGAATACGGGTTCTCAGACCGGGTATCCACCATGGGAGGCGATTATACCACAGACCCTTTGGGGGATTCCTATGACCTGGTTTATGCCGGGGGTACCCTCAATTTTGCCAAGGTCCATATTGATACGGTGTTTCGAAAAATATATACGGCCCTTAATCCGGGCGGCGTTTTTATATCCCAGCATGGCTCAGTTTCCCGGGACCGGACTGAACCGGGGGATCAGGTTCTGGATTTTTTGTTTGACGAGCTTAACGGGATGGATATCATCTTTCCCAAAGGCATGATTGCCAACGCAATGAACCGTGCCGGTTTCAAGTCCGTAACCAGCACGGCCCTAAAAAGTGAATTTGGGAAAGCGGACATTGATATTGCCAGAAAATAAAACCAAAGAAATGATAATGACTAAACTTACCTGCCCCAAATCAATCCTTGTTTTCCTGTTTGCATTGATTGTTATTCTTTCTGTGTCAAAGGTTGCCCCATGTGATGATACCGGTTTTACCACAACAAAAGACCACAGGGGAAAATCCGTCAGGATCCCCAAAACCATCAACCGGGTGGCAACCATCAGCGACGGCATGATCGCACAGGTTATGACCCTCTTCGGTGTGGCCGAAAAAATTGTTGCCACCGGTTCTGAATGCATTCCCAGGACATGGACCCCTACCTACCCGGGAGCCGGGGAAAAAAAATATACATACCATGGGGGCATGAATACGGCGACCTATCTGAATCCCCGGCTCATGGATGTTCCCCTTATTGCAAGATACGGCTCTGCCATCAACTATGAAAAACTGGCGGTTCTCAAGCCGGATCTTCTCATTGCCCGCATGGGCTCATGTACCCTTGCCGCAGGCCGGGATGTGGTGGAAAAAAGCCTTGATCTGGTGGAATCCTTAGGGATACCGGTGGTAATGCTGTCCGGTCCTGAATCCGCAAAGGCCCCTGACGTTTCAAGCATGTACCGTGAAATCTACTTGCTGGGAAAGGTGTTCGGCAAAGAGGGCCAAGCCAGACAACTGGTTGATTTCCTGGAGCAAACCCTTGGATTTATTAAGAACCGGACAGACCGTATCCCGGATGCTGACAAAAAGAATATCCTGTTGTTGGGGCTTTCCCCCAAAGCCAGAACTAACGGCGCAGCAGGGCATGCAAAAGGTGCCGGCACCCTTCAGGGCTATTTTTTGAGCGAGTTTGTCAATGCAGCGAATGCCTATGAAGGACCGGGGGCATGGGTAGTTCTAAATGCTGAGCAGATCCTTTCACTTGATCCTGATGTTATCATACTCATTACAGACTGGGGGTACCATCCCCCACAGGAACTTTACGAAGCCCTTTATTACCAGAGCCTTAGACATCTCAGGGCAGTGAAAACCCGCCGCGTGGCAGCCCTTCCTTTTACCCCCTGCAACTGTGAAAAAAGACTTGAATTTCCCATAGACGTTATGATTATGGCAAAAACGGCCTACCCCCGGCTGTTTAAGGATATCGATCTTGGTGACTGGATTCTTAAATTTTATCAGGGCCTTTACGGCATTGATGTCCAGGCGGCAAGAGGGCTTATGGACTGTCAGTGGGTAGACTGGGCCTTATCTGAATAGCTGGGCAATATGAAAACGCTCTTTGTCCCCCTGAAGCTCATGGATAAAAAAATTATGGGGAGCTTTAAATATGCCTCACCCTCAGTGGACTATGGTGATCTGAATTTTATGGTAAGTCCCGGTGAGTGGAATGGAGGCTTTTGTCATGGATGATGTTCCACGTCAAATTATATGATTTTAAGTACTTATTAAGTCTTGAAGTGTCGTCTGAAGTTTTTTTCCTTTTCCGGGAACAGGAAAACAATCGTATACCTGCCTCGGAACGGGTGGTGCTGTCCATACAGACCTTTATGGTGCTTTCCAGTTGAATTTTTTCAAACAAATCCAGTTCCCTTGCAATTTCCAAAGAAAAGAGATCAATCAAAGGGAAATGGGATTTGGGTTTATCCGTCAAAATTGATGAACCGGTATTTTTGTTTTTCCATAAAGCAGAGAGCAGATCAATCTCTTTTTGGACAATGTTGTCGTCGATGACACCATGGAATGAATATGTGATCATTCGTTCCAGCGAACCTAAAAGACTCCTGAAATTATTCGGCCACACAGCATACTTTGATGAGGCAAAGGTCAAATAGGTTTTCCTGGCGGAGGGAAGGAATTCGGCAAAGATTCCTCTTTCTTCGGCTATGCGTTGCAGTTCATAATCAATATTCGGCTCAATGTCCTCGGGGCGCTGGCGCAAGGAGGGAAGTTCAAAATGCCAGAGATTGATCCGGGAAAGCAGATCCCCACGAAAGTGTCCGGCTGAAACCGCCACAGAAAGGTCTTGGTTGGTTGCACAGATAAGCTGGAAGTTGCTGTTTACTTCCGTATCCGACCCAAACGGGATGAAACGTTTTTCCTCTATTGCCTTTAGCAGCATGACCTGCATGTCCACAGACAGTTCTCCGATTTCGTCAAGAAATAAAATACCATTGTCCGCAGTCCGTAAAAGCCCTTTGCGGTTTATGATGGCGCCAGTATAGGACCCTTTTACATGACCAAAAAGCGTTGACATGGCGCTAACTCCGTGCAGGGTTGCGCAGTTTATTTCCACGAACCCGCCTGAAACCATGCCCCGCTGAACACGCAGCTCATAAATTTTCCGGGCAAGTTTGGATTTTCCCGACCCTGTTGGACCGGAAAACAACATCGGGGCAATGGAGTGGGTCGCCACGTGTTCAATGTCCTTTATCAACGAGTTGAAGGCGTGGTTTTTTGTTTTTATGGATGATTTCAGATAGTCCAGTGAGTCGGTCCTTTTCCGTTCAAAGGAACCGAGTTCGGAGATCCATTTGCTGACGGCACAATCATAAATTTCAATTTTTTTTTCGTGGTCCCGAACACCATGTTTCTGGGGTGAGCGAAGGTGAAGAATTTTCAGTGGAAGTTTGCGCGCGTTGATGAGGGTCGCAAGCATGAACGCATGGAGGAAAAGATTGCCCGGCCCGAAATGAAAATAGTAATCTTCTTTTTGGGTATTAAAGGTAAAACCTTCAAAATAATGGCAGAAAAATCGGTAAAATTCACCGATATTTGACGATGAAAAATCCTGGTTCAAGGTTGACGGGACCGGTGTGATTTCAGACTCAGGAGATATCTCCAGCAAGTCGTTTTGAAGCGTTTCTATATTTTTTATCTGGGAGGCGCTGACAAAATAGTTCAGCTTGCGGATAAAAAAATTTTTCACACCCATCAGTTCAGTCAATGGACGCCATTGTTTCCATCGGTTCTGATCCGTGGCCATGTCATGATCTTTGGAAATGGTGCTGAATACGACGATGTCTTTTTCGATGGTTTCCACCTTTTACGCCCTTTTAACAAAAAATCATTAACCGGCAAGAGTGCCAAATCAAGGCAAACCCAATCACGCCGGTTAGGCAATCTGATTGTTTCAACCCAATAACAAGACGCGGCTTCAACAATAAGTTACTGGCAATGGCCTTATTTTTTACAGAATATTTTCTGATTGTACAGAATTATTTCCGGTGTCATATGCGGGTGATAAGTTCGTCTATCGTAATATATCGTTATTATTGGATAATATTATATCAACGAAACGGCATATATTTTGCTATTTTTATAAGTACAAGCCCATACCGGCAAGGTTAATAAGTTGTGCCGTAATTGAAATAAGGAGGTGCTATGCAAGTTACGAAAAAGAACTGGGGGAATTTGTATGAAGTAGATGTGCTGATTCTCGGAACCGGCGCTTCAGGAATGGGGGCTGCTTTACAGGCGTCAGAACAGCAAGCCGACGTGCTTATGGCAGGCAAGGGAACCTTGGAGAGTTCCGGCTCATTAGGGGGCGGAAATGATCATTTCATGGCCATTCTGGATACGGATGAGCCAAATGACAACAAGGAAGCTTTTGTAAATTTTTACATGAAATCGGCTTTTGGCTATAAGAAAGAGCAGTTAGAGCAATGGCATGCCGCCATAAAACCCTGCCTGAAAACCCTTGATGAAGTTGGAACTAAATACTTACTCAAGCCCGATGGAACACGATTCAGGTCTGTCGGTTTTGGCCAGCCCGGCGCATGGTGGTTGAACATCATCAACGGAAAAACCATCAAACGCAATTTGGCCAAAAAAATTCGGAGCCTGGATGTCAATGTCCTGGATAACTTTCAAATCACCAGAATGTTCACAAATGAAGGGCAGTTTACCGGATGTATGGGATTCGATATCTTGAGCGGCGAAGTCAGTGCCATCCAGTGCAAGGCGGCAGTAAACTGCCTGGGATGGCACGCCCAGCGGGTTACCAACAATTCGACATACAATCCCTTTAACTGCTGGTTTACGCCCTTCACTACCGGCAGCTATCTTGTACAGCCGTACGAAATAGGGGCATCCATTATCAACGCTGATATTGCGACCCGCGCAACCCTCCTGCCGAAAGGATGGGGGGCACCCGGAATGAACGGGATCAATAACATGGGGGGACACGAACTCAATGCGCTTGGAGAACGTTTCATGGGTAAATATGACCCAATGATGGAAAACGGAAAGCGGATTAACCAGGTTTTGGGAACCTATCAAGAGCAGATTGAGGGCAAGGGCCCCCCATTTTACATGGACATGCGGCACTTTACAGAAGAAGAAGCCCACCACCTGCAATATGTACTGATGCCTGCAGACAAAGAAACGTATCTGGATTACTGCAAAGCCCGTAATATCGATTTTAAGAAAACGCTTCTCGAAGTGGAGGTTGGCGAACTCAGCCTGTCAGGGATGCTGGTTGCAGATGAGCGCATGGAAACTTCCGTAAAAGGGCTTTTTGCAGGATGCAATTTTACAAGTTTTTCAGGAGCGATGTGCGGCGGTTATGTTGCCGGATTTCACGCTGTCAATGCCGCCCGGGAGACCGCCATTGGCCAGCTGGGTGAAAATGAGATAATGGATGAAAAATCCCGGGCCATGGCCCCGCTTGGCCGAAAGCTGTCAAATGCTTTTTCCCAGCTTGATTTTGAAAATCCGATACGGCAGGTCATGGATTATTATGGGAAGTACCGGCGCAATATGGCCGGAATGTCCCTGGCGTTGGAAAAGCTTTCCCTGATTGATAGCTACAAGGAGCGGGTCAGTGTAAAAAATTTGCATGAGCTTATGCGCCTGCACGAGTCATACGACATTCTTGCGTTGTGCCGGATCCATTTGCATGCCTGCCTGCAACGCAAGGAAAGCGGGCGCGGGATGTTTCAAGTTTCGGATTACCCCGATTTGGATCCTGAATTATCCAAGGGACTCGTGGTTCAGAAAAAGAACGGCGAACCTGTATATTCATGGAGCAGCTAAAATATTTTTACATGAAAGGAATTAAAATGCCTCCTGTATTTAAAGATGAAGAATGTATCCGTTGCGGTATGTGCGTTCGCGACTGCCCGGCGTATATTTTGGAGATGGATGACAGTAACGGGGACTTGCCGCATGTAATAGAGGAATACAAGCTCGAATGCTGGCACTGTGGAAACTGCCGAATCAGTTGCCCAAACAATGCCATTACGTTTGAGTTCCCCCTTTATACTTTGGTGTAAGACAAACAATCTGCCATACCGAAAAAGGAGACCGAGAAAATGAAAAAGTTTTGCGTATTGGGAATTTTTATTATCATTATGGCCTTTTCCATTACGGTTCCGCTCCATGCGGCACCGGATTTTATCCTCTCTTTTAACCTGGCAATCCCCCCGATTCACAACCGGTGGAATATGGCCCTGAAACCTTGGGCAGAAGAAATCATGAAGCGCAGTGAAGGCCGCATTCTCATTGAACCCTATTTTGCCCAGGCCCTGAGCAAACAAGAAGAAGTGGCTGAGTCGGTCCGGTCAGGCGTAGCCGATATCGGGGAAGCGACTTTTACGGTACGCGGGTTGGGAAGGTTCCCTTTTCATGAACAGCTGATTAATTTAACAAAACCCAGCAATTGTACCCGTGATGCAGCCAGCCTTGTCAAAGAACTCCACAACGCATTCCCTAAAGAGGCAATGGGGGATGTGGCAGGGACCAAACTATTGTTTTTAGAAGGCCATTCGGTGGGGATGCTAATCGGCTCCAGCAAGAAGCCGGTAAAGACATTGGAAGACCTGAAGGGGTTAAAGCTGGGGGTGTCCGGTGGGGGAATCCGTCTGGAACGGGCCAAAAAACTGGGCGCAACCGTGGTCGGCATTACGGTTCCGGACATGTATATGTCCATTGAAAAAGGCATTATTGACGGCGCTGTCGTTGACTGTGAGTTGCTAGTTTCCCGGAAACTGGGTGATGTCATCAAACACTTGACGCTTATAAACATGGGGGGCAGTGTTTTTTACTGTGTAATGAACCAGGATACATTTGACCGAATGCCTCCGGATTTGCAAAAAATTATTGATGATGTTTCCCGGGAGGTCGCACCAAAACTATTTTATAACTTTTGGGAAAGGATGCAATATGTAAGCCTTGAAAAATGGGAAAAGGAAATGGGCGGAAAGCTCTATATGCTGTCTGATGCGGATTATGCCAAAGCGGATGAACTGGTTGAGCCGACCTTTACCGAATGGGTTAAATTTTCAAAAACAAAAGGCCTGCCTGCTGAGGCTATTTTGAAAAAGTATCGGGAGCTTGAGAGCCGTTTCATGGAACCTTGGGCAAAATCAAAAGCGGCCCAGTTTGTAACCGGAGGATAGATAAAAGGGAATAGATTTTGGCGGCAAAAAGGCAACAAACGAAGCGCTTATGGTTTTAGACGCAACCGCCATTTAAACCGTAGCACAATCGAAAAAGCACCGGGAATTTCTTTTAGGAGGAACATCATGGAGATGCATCATCAAATGTCGAATTTTTCCCGTAAACAAGATCCATTGCATACAATTGTTCTTGCTGTTCGTGCATTGAAAAAAATTCAGCCGCTGTGCAAGTGGCTGAGTACCATCGGCATGTATTTTTTCTTGATCATGGTGGCCATTACGTTCCTGGATGTGTTTCTTCGGTATTTTTTCTCCAGTCCGTTAAGCGGGACTATTGAGCTAACTGAATTCTTTATGGTCGTGGTGTTCTTTTCATCCGTTGCCTATACTCATTGGATCGGCGGCCATATCTCAATGGATATCATTACGGGAAGGCTTCCCCCTGAAAGACAGCAACAGCTCTTGTTGATAACGAATGTCTGGTCGCTTGTAACCATATGGTTCTGTATTACAGCGATGTTGAAATACGCTGGAAATCTTGACCTGTATTCATCTGTTATGGACATCCCCATCAAACCCTTTGTCTATTTTGCAGCACTGGGGTGCATTCTTTTGCTGCTCTCTTTGTCTCACGATGTGCTTGAGTCCATTCTTGTGGTTCACCGGGAGAGCGGGAGGAAAACTTTGGGTCTGGTGGTTGCTATTGCGGTGTTGTCCACTGGAATTGTTTGCTGGTTTGCCATGAACCGCCTGCCGGGAATATCGACCGTGAAAATAGGTATCCTCGGCATGGCGTTCATGTTTTTTCTTTTTTTTTCCGGGATGCCGGTGGCTTATTCATTAATGGCATCGGCATTTGTTTTCATTTCAAACCTCAGGGGATTTGAGGCGGCATACGCGATGCTTGGAAAGTTTTGGTACAGTACCGTTTCCAATTATTCATGGTCTCCGCTGATGTTTTTTTTACTGATGGGGTATGTCTGTTTTCAGGGCAAATTCGGCCAGGACCTTTATTATGCCGCACGCTGCTGGATGGGCCATTGGCGCGGCGGCCTGGCGACCGGAAGTGTTTGTGCCTGCACGGCGTTTGGTTCGGTGGTAGGCGACTCCCTGGCCGGTGCGGTCACGATGTCTGCCATTGCGCTTCCGGAAATGCGGAATAACGGATACAAGGATGAACTGGCATTGGGATGCCTGGCCTGTTCCGGAACCATCGGCAGCCTCATCCCGCCCAGCACGACGTTTATTCTGTACGGGGTT
The DNA here is from genome assembly GCA_963663165.1 of uncultured Desulfospira sp. Classification (GTDB taxonomy): domain Bacteria; phylum Desulfobacterota; class Desulfobacteria; order Desulfobacterales; family Desulfobacteraceae; genus Desulfospira. The sequence goes on from OY760175.1 coordinate 5,056,813, forward strand.
CTCGCCCAGCAATCCATCGGCGAGTTGTTCATTGCCGGGGTAGTTCCCGGGATCTTGTGTATGGTCATGTTTATCGCCACCATATGGATATGGGTCCGCCTGGACCCTTCCATCGCACCCGCTTCTCTGCGAGCCTCCCGGCCGGAAGCCTATGCATCCTTAAAATCAGCCATCCCGATCATCATCATGTTTTTCGTCGTCATCGGGGGAATTTACGGCGGCATTTTTACCGCCACTGAAGGCGGTGGAATAGGTGTTTTTGGCATGTTGTTATTGGCCCTGTTCATGGGGCGGTTAAATTTCACGGTTTTGAACACAGCGCTCAAAGAGGGGGCAAAGTTTACGTCAATGTGCTTTGCCCTGCTGGCAGGGGCAAATTTGCTGGGCTATTTCATGACATTGAGCCGTATTCCGATGGTTCTGGCAAATGAAATTTCCATGTTGACACTGCCCCCAATGTTGATAATTTTCATCATCATTGGGGTCCTTTGTTTTCTGGGATGTTTTATTCCGGCGATTCCACTGGTGCTGATTTGCGTGCCGATTTTTGTACCCATTGCCGAAGTCTTTGCCTGGGACCTGGTTTGGTTTGGTGTGGTAACGACCTTGGTAAAAAACATGGCCTGTATTACACCGCCGTTTGGAATTAATCTTTTTGTCATGAAGGGCATTGCCGAGGTGCCTATTGGCTGTATGTATAGGGCGTCCATGCCGTTTATTGTTGCCCTGTTCTTTTGCATTGCCGTTATTGTTGCTTTTCCGCAACTTAGCTTATGGTTGCCAGGATTGATGAAGTAAGGAAGGTATATGTTATCTATACAAAATGACCGCTGACCACTGTTTTTGGGTCCTTTCCCAAACCAGGGAAAACCCCTGGGAAGAATAATGGGAAATCAACTCTTGTTTTTCCCATTCCCGGATGCCGGACAGGATCAGGGTACCATCAGGGCTCAGGTTTTCTGTGATGAGCCCGGACAGTCTGGCTAAAGTGGGGAACCTGAGGTTGGCACAGATGACGGAAAACTCATTGGGGCAGGGCGGCATGAAGCTTTCCTCTATCCGGATCCGCCCGGATAGCTGGTTGGCCGCAATGTTGGCCTCCGCTTCGGACACGGCATTGGGGTCAATATCCCATGCCCGGCACGAGGACAGGCCGGCAAGGCAAAGGGCAATGGCCAGAACCCCGGAACCGGTGCCGATATCGGCACCTGAGGCGGCTGAATCAGGGGGGGTAAATTCCGGCTTAAAAAACAGGTCATCAATGGCCTGAAGGCAGAGCCGGGTGGTGGGATGGTGGCCTGAACCAAAAGAAATGCCTGGCAGAAGGTTGATGTCAAGTTCGCCTTTCTGTGCCTTGGAGGCCGATGTCGGGGGCTTTAAATAAAAATGATCCGTGACCCTCACTGGTTTTGAAAAGCTGATATCCACATAGGTGGAGCCGTAAAGATCCTGAAAGGCAATTTCCTGTTCTGCCACCAGGGTGTTGAGAACCTTTGCGGCATCCCGCCGGGTAAGGGAAAGGGCAGTGCGGATGGCATCAATATAATCCCTGGCCGTCAGCCTGACCCGGGACCGGGTCAGGATATCTAAAACCGCCTTCCGGTCAAAGGGAATCATGCCCCTCTTGTTTCAGGAGCGCCTTATACCAGACGGCAAAATCAAACATGCCCCTGATTTTTTCATCATCATTGATGATCCCCAGGCACATTTCAAGGGCCCCCTGGGCATAGGTGTTGGAGTAATCATCGTGATTGATGCGGGTCAGGAATTCCCGGATCAGTTCCTGGGAGGTCCGCTTGGTTTTGTCTTTTCTGATGTCAATGGGGTCTTTGGGCTCCTGGAAGGGATCCCAGTTCTCATACCCCACTTTGTTTAAAATCTGACGCTGGCCCCGCTTGCCCATGGCGTCAAATATGGCCTTTTTTTTGGCCTTAATTTCTTCGGGTGTAAAGGTTTCCATTGGTTTCTTTCCCCCTTATTGTTTAACCCCGAGGTACTCTTCAGTAAAGTCCGTGACCAGGGCCATTGACACGGGGATCAGAAGCTCATGCATTTTAATGTTCTGGGAGTCAATCCCCTTGATGAGCTTGGCGGAAATCAACTGGAGCTGTCCGTAGATTTTGTCCATGTTCAAGGTGGGGTAGGGATTGCCCTGGATAAAATTGGTCCGGCCGCAGATATGGCTGGCCCCTGCGGTTGAGACCGGAATGCCGTAGACCCGGCAGGTGATGGGCCGGTGTTCGTACATGACACACAGATTGTCCTGGCCCAGAAGGGGACAGCGAACCCGCTCCTGGGACATCTGGGCGACAATTTCGATCTGGTCTGCCCCGTCTTTGACTTTTTTATAGGCATCCCGTTTGAGCCGGACCAGGACCCGGTCTGTTTTTCCGGCAACTTCAAGGAGATCGTTTTTCTCTTTGCCTGAAAACTTCTTTTGAAATTTTTCTTTCAGGTACAAGGCTTCCACCAGGGTAAGATCAAAAATAGCATAACAGCAATCTGAACATTTCTCCCTGCAAAATACCTCTTTGGGGAATTCTTTTTTTACCCGGTCAAATATCCCGTCCACCACCTGGACCAGGCCTTCATACTCTGTAAAATACGGTGTTAAATCAATTGTCATGGGGTTGTCCTTTACTTGCCAATACAAAAATTACTGAAAATGGTGTCTAAAATATCCAGGGATGCGGTTTCGCCGGTGATCTTTCCCAAAGCATCAATGCCGTTTTTGATGTCAATGGCCAGGGTCTCTTCGGTGGCGTTGTTTTCGATTCCCTGTCTGGCGGACGAAAGAAAAGCCACGGCCTGTTCAAGGGCCTTTTTATGCCGAAGGTTGGGAATCACCTGGGAGCGTTCCGTATCCAGGTCCTGGATACAGGTGTTAACGATTTTCCCCTTTAGTTCCCGAATCCCCTGGTTTTTGAGGGCGGAAATTTTGACCACCGGAATATGGCTGTATTCAGGGGGCGGCAGCACCAGCCGGCCGTCACCTTCACCGGCCAAATCCATTTTATTGATCACCACAATGACCCGTTTGCCCTTGGGGACGGTTTTTAAAAAATCATTTTCTTTAAAGGTATCCTGGGGCTCTTTCATGAAAAGAACCAGGTCGGCACCCTTGATATGCTCCATGGCCCTTTCGATGCCGATGATTTCAACTAAGTCGGCGGTGTTGTGAATTCCGGCCGTATCGATCACCACAAAGGGGATTCCGTCCATGTTCAGCCCTTCTTCAATGGGATCGCGGGTGGTTCCGGGAAGGGGGGTGACGATAGACTTTTCCTGGCTTAGCAGCCGGTTCATCAAACTGGATTTGCCCACATTGGGCCGGCCGGCAATGGCTACGCGGATGCCTTCTTTAAGAAAACAGGCATCGTCATGCTGCCGGATAAATTCCCGGCATGTTTCGATGACCTGGTCTAAGGCCGGGATATCTTTCTGGGATACAGACACCCCGTCTTCATCGTCCGGGAAATCAATGGAAACTTCCACAATGGCCAGAAGGGCAATCAGGGTTTCCCTTAAGCTCAAGATATCCTTTTTCAGGGTGCCAAGGCCCTGGGATGCGGCAAATTTTAATGCCCGTTCCGACCGGGCATTGATAATATCGGCTACAGCCTCGGCCTGGGTCAAGTCAATGCGCTGGTTTAAAAAGGCCCGCCGGGTGAACTCTCCCGGGTCTGAAAGCCTGGCCCCTTTGGACAGGATCAGGTCCAGAATCCGCCTGAGTACAAAGGTGCCTGAATGGGCCTGAATTTCCACCACATCCTCGGCCGTATAGGACTTGGGCCCTTTCATGGGAATGATCAGGACTTCATCGATGATTTGCCGCTCATCATCGAAAATGTATCCATGAACCACCCTGTGGGAAACCAGGGACGAAACATCCGTGCCGGCCCCGGAACCGGGATGTCGGGTTTTCGAGAAAATCCGGGCCGCAATATCAAAGGAAGAGTGCCCGGAGATCCGGATGATCCCGATGCCGCCGCTCCCGAAAGGCGTGGCTATTGCGGCGATGGTGTCATTCATGACGGTTTGTTTTTATACCGCTTTTTCCCCTTAAAAGATTTTTTTTGGGGAAAAATGACAAGGCGTCTGTAATAACCGTCCCCCATGCTCTGGGTCCTGACCCGGTTGTCGTTTTTTAAGGCCAGGTGGACAATGCGCCGGTCCTGGGCGCTCATCTGGTTGATGGTGGCGGGCCGGCCGGTTTTCTTTGCCTTTTCAGCCATTTTTAAGGCCAGGTGGCGCAGGTTGGCTTTCCGGGTTTCCATATACCCTTCAATATCCACCCTGACCCTGACCCGGGCCTCGCTGTGCCGGTTGATGATTTTGTCGGCAAGGAACTGCATGGCGTCCAGGGTCTGGCCTTTCCGGCCGATGAGAATCCCTGAGTTTCCCCCTTCTATTTTAAGGGTGAGCCGGTCCTGCTGGGTGTCTGCGTTGACCACGGCATCGTCTGTGATCAGGTCGGCCATTTTTTGCAGGGCCTCTACCCCTAAGTCAATGGATTCCCGGGTGACGTCAACAGGCTCGGCCGTGTCATCATCTTCCTCGGGTTCGGTTTCTTCGGGCTCATCCATGTCAAGGTCACGGCTTGGGGGGGCATTGGACCGGGTTTCTTCGCCAAAGGCTTCGTCAACAATGGATTTGATCCCTTCCATTTCCGCTTTGGCGTCCTGTTGATCATCGGATTCGGGAACCTGGACTTTAATGAGTGCATCCTTGCGGCCCACAATGCCGAAAATGCCGGATGCGCCGGCGCTCATAACATCGTACTTAAGTTTATCCCTGGTGATTCCCAGAGCAGAGCAGGCACTTTTTACAGCGGCATCCACATCTTTTCCGCTAAATTCTCTGGTGTTTGTCATACGCATTCTCCTGCTATTTTGAAAATTTCTTCTGGGTATAATATTGCTGTCCCATTGAAATAATGTTGTTCACAAGCATGTACAGGACCAGGCCGGCCGGGAAGTTGATAAACAGAACCGTCATCATGACAGGCATGATCATCATCATTTTGGCCTGCATGGGATCCCCTGCAGTCGGGGTCATTTTCTGCTGAAGCAGAAATGAGGCGCCCATAATAAGGGTTAAAACCGGAATACCGTATGGTTCCTGCATCATGGGGATGGAAAAATTAAAGTGAAACAGGCGGTCCGGCCCGGACAGGTCATTGATCCACCCCACAAAGGGGGCATGCCGCAGTTCAATGGCCTGGTAAAGCATCCGGTACAGGGCAAAGAAAATGGGCATCTGCACCACAAGGGGCAGACAGCCCGATGCCGGGTTGACTTTATAGGTCTTGTAAAGCCCCATGATCTCCTGGTTCATCCGCTGCTTGTCGTCTTTATATTTTTCCCGGATTTCCATCATCAAAGGCTGAACCTTTTTCATTTCATTCATGGATTTGTAGCTTTTGGTCCCCAAAGGCCAGAAGATCAGCTTAATGAAAATGGTCAGCAGGATAATGGCAATCCCGTAATTGGGAATAAAATCGTGGATGGTATTCATGACAATGAGCAAGGGTTTGGCAATGATGTCAAACCAGCCGAAATTGATGGCCTTTTTGAGCATGTTGTCATAATGGCTCAGGACCTTGTAGCTTTTGGGCCCCATAAAAATCACATAGGAATAGGTGGCCTGTTTTTCCGGGTCAATCTTTTCCATTTTCCGGACCAGGTCATTGGTCACGATATCCTGGGCAAAGGAAAGTTTTATAGTCCCTTCCACGGCCTGGTCCGGCATGACACAGGTCAGGAAATACCGGTGGGCATAACCGGCCCAGTCCACGTTACCGGTATAAATATTTTTGTCTTCAATATCATCCGGATCAATGGTTTTAAATTCACTGTTGATATAGGCAATGGGGCCTTCAAAGGCAAACCGGGACCGTTTTTTGATTTCCTCGGTAAAATATCCGGGGACATTAAACACCAGGGAATCATCCAGGGGAATGCCAGAACCGTTCTGGATCAGGACATCACAATCAATGAGATAGGTGTCCGCCTTAAAGGTAAAGATTTTTTTGACCGTAATATTCTCAGGGCTGGTCCAGGAAAAGGTGACTTGTTTCTCCCCCTGGTCAAGCCGGGTGGCAGGGGCATCAAGATCCGCCGTAAATACCGCATTCTCAAGGCCGGGGATGCTGTTGTTTTCAAGGCCGACGGTCATGATCCCCCGGACAAGCTCTTCGGGGACAAGCTGTTTTAATGGGGAATCCGCATCAATGGTTTCCTTGTAATTTTTCAGCTCAAGACTTTTTACGGAGGCTAAGTATTCAGACAGTACAATGTCATACAAAGGGGTTGAAAGGGAAAGGGTCCGAAAGGATTTGTCCGGAACCTGCGCAGCCGGTACAGCAGACGCTTTGGGCGCCTTGTAGTCTGAAATATTGGAACTGCTCTGCTCGGGGGAGGGCTGCTGCACCTGTTCCTGGTTGTTGTCCTGAGGGGGATTATTGACTTGTTGGGGGGCTACAAAAAAGAACTGGTAGCCCACAAGGACAATGATGGAAAGCACCACTGCCAGCAATAATCGTTTTTGCTCATCCATTTTCTCTCCTAAACGTAATGTTACGGTGTTAAGAGGGAAGGCAAAAAAAGCGTTATGTTAATTAAAAAAAACGGAAAATAATCAGGGAATCCGGAGACTAGGGCACAGGGTCATAACCGCCCGGATGAAACGGGTGACAACGCAGTATTCGCCTTAGTGCAAGAAACCCTCCCCTAAGGCAGCCGTAGCGTTCAACGGCCTCAAACGCATAAGCTGAACAGCTTGGATAATACCTGCAGTTCCGGCCGGTCAGCGGTGATATAAAAAATTGATAACATTTAATACATATCAACAGTGGCTTTTTAAACATATTTTTTAAAGCGCCTTATCCCGTGCTATTTTGTTGAAAAGTTTATCAAGCTTTTCAATAATCCGGCTGTTTTCCAGCCCGCTCAGACTTTTTTTAGCAATGATATTGATGTCCAAGATTCCCGGTAAGAAATCTTTTTTATGTCTGATATATTCCCTGATAATCCGTTTAATTCTATTACGCTCTACTGCGTTCCCAACTTTTTTAGATACGGTAATTCCAATTCGATGGTTTGTTTTTTCCCCTTTCAGGGCAATGGCGATGAAACTGCCTGTGTGTATCTTTTTTCCTTTTGTTGAAAGCTTTAAAAATTGGCTTCTTTTTAGCAGCCTCGATGTTTTTGGGTAAGAAAAGTCGCTCAATAAGGTTCCTAAATTACAAGGCCAGCCGTTTTCTTCCCTTAGCCCTTCTGGCGTTGATCACCCGCTTTCCCCCGGGGGTGGACATGCGTTTAAGAAATCCGTGTTTTCTTGTTCTTTTCCGATTGCTGGGCTGAAATGTACGTTTCATAAATCTGCGTCCTTAAAAGTTTGCTTAATGGTTCCTTTTAGTTTGTGTGAAAGCCTTTTCCTTCCGGCTCCTGGTCGTCACCTTAAAACCGATGGCCAAAAAGTCAAGTCTGTTATCACCCAATAATAAACACAAAAAATTAATATTAATCCGTCAAAAAGTCAATCTTTAATTTGGCCGCTTGCGGGGCCCTTGTCTGTCACCTGGCCGCAGTTTGGTAGGGTGGGCAAAAGCGCAGCGTTGCCCACCTGTGACCATATAACATCTTGTTTTTTTAACGATAAATCAAATGGCATTGCGGCAACCGGTGGGCACAAAAAGTGTGCCCACCCTACCGAATTTTTCCGATTTCGATTTGGATTTCGATTTTGAGCGGTGCCCCTGTTTGAACCGGCACTCGGTAAATTCAATTATATTATCCTTGCCTCCTCAAACGCAATCATCCTAAACCGCTTATTTCACCAGAGACTCGAAGATGTGGTACTCCTCAATATGATAATGGGGCTCCGGATAGATGGCAATGGGCTTGGAAAACATGGTTTCCAGAGAAGAGATCAAGTGCTTTTCCCGGCCGTGGAGAAGCTGGGCAATCTCCGGATGGACTTTTACCGTAAACCGGTTTCCCATCATGTCCGAGGCCTCGGAGGTCAGATCCCGGTATATTTTATGGCAGATGGATTTTCTGGATAAAAGATGGCCGTTGCCGTTACAGTAAAAGCAGGGTTCACACAGGGTCCGTGTCAGGTTTCTCCGGGTCCTTTTGCGGGTCATCTGGACCAGCCCGAGTTCGGTTAACGGGAGGATGTTGGTCTGGCTTTTGTCCTTTTTCACGGCTTCGTTGAGCCGGGACATGACCTTTTCCTTGTGGGACTCCTTTTTCATGTCAATAAAATCAATGATAATAATGCCCCCGATGTTCCTGAGCCTTATCTGGTAGGCAATCTCCTTTACCGCCTCAAGGTTGGTTTTAAGGATGGTTTCATCAAAGTTGTGCTTGCCCACGTACCGCCCTGTATTCACATCTATCGCCACTAAAGCTTCGGTCTGTTCAATGACAATATACCCGCCGGATCTGAGCCAGACCTTTTTTTTCAGGGCACGGGCCACGTCCGCCTCAATGTTGTAGGCATCAAAAATGGATTCCCGGCCTTTATAAAGTTCCACTTTGAGCTTTACATCGGGCATGAATTTGGCCAGAAATTTTTTAACATTTTCATACTCGGTTTCAGAATCTATGATCAGCTTGTCGGCCTCGTTGGCCAGAAGGTCTCTGACAGCCCTGAAGGTGACGGTGAGGTCCTTATATATCAGGCAGGTGGCGGACCGTTTTTCAGACCGGTACAGAATGTCTTCCCAGGTGTTGCTTAAAAAATCAATTTCCTTTTTAATGGCGGCTTCATCAACCCCTTCTGCCTGGGTTCTGAAAATATAGCCAAAATCGTTTTTTCGAAGCCCTGAGAGCATTTCTTTGAGCCTTGTGCGCTCTGCCTCATGTTCAATCCGTTTGGAAATCCCGATATGGTTTACCGTGGGCATGAGAACCATGTACCGGCCGGCCAGGGAAATATGGGTGGTGACCCTGGGCCCTTTGGAGCCGATGGAGGATTTGGCCACCTGGACCATGATCTCCTGGCCTTCGGTGAGCAGGTCTTCAATACAGGGGCCGGAATTTTCAGAAGGTTTTTCCATTTCCTCGACATCTTCCTCGCCGTCCTCCTCGGGGTCCTGTTCAAACTTCTGGAACATTTTGTGGCTGGCTGTATCCAGAACATCATCGACGTATATGAATGCGGCCTGGTCAAACCCGATATCCACAAAAGCGGCCTGCATTCCGGGAAGGACCCGCTGGACTCGTCCCTTGTAAATATTTCCAGCAATACTGGTTTCATCCTCCCGTTCAATGAAAACCTCAACGATGGTGCCGTTTTCAATCAGCGCCACCCGGGTTTCATGGGGAGCTGTATTTACAACTAACTCTTTGAGCATGGCATTATCCTGTCGCGTGAATGGCCGCCGGCAACAGCTTTTTGATACGGGCCGGCAAGACCATGGTTTCATTGAGGCCGATCCCCTCCAGCAGGATCCGGGCCGGCCGGAGGGTTCTTTGCCCAATTGTGAGTAATTTCATGACAGCGGTGTTTTCATCTGTCAGAAAGATAGAGGCCGTAAACTTTCTAATGTCTGTTCGCCTGATCTTACCTTTTTTGGTGAGATCTTCAACTATAAACTGATCTAATGCCAAGAAACGGTCAATCATGGGCTGGGTCAGGCAGGCACTTGAAAATTTGACTTCATAGGCCGTGGCTTCATTTGAAACGGTTTCTGATTTTGAGGCATGCCGGCAGCCCATAACGGCAAGTCCTTCAGGAAGGGTCTGGTTTAACTGCTGTTGTATTTCCTTTGGCTTAAGCCCTTTTTCAAGAAAAACAGTCATTTTTTCCTGTTCGCTTTCCATGCCTAAGGGCAAAGCTGTTTCAAAAGCCATGCGCATGGACGGGTTAAACCCTTTGGAATACTTAACTTTAAATCCGGTCCGCTTCAAGGCCCGCTGGAAGATGGTGGCCAGTTCCAGGTGGCCGAAGAACCGGGCGTTTTCCAGTTTGGAGAACAACACCTCATACTTTATGAAATCATTGTCTGTTAAATCCGGTTCCCTAGGGCCAGTCTCCGGGACAGGGGGGGGGGAGCCATCCTTGTCAACGGCCTTATGAAGCACCGGCCGGATCTGTTTAAAGTCACAGACCCCGCACCCGGTACACCCGCCTTCCCGGCAGTCCGGGGTCAGGGCCATGTCCACAGCCTTTTGGAATTCGGTTTCAAAAAACTGGGGGTCAACCCCGGAATCAATATGGTCCCAAGGCTTAGGCTCGGTCAGGCTCCGGTTCCGGGTCGTGTAAAAATCTGGGTCAATGCCGGTTTCTTCAAAGGCCTCCTGCCAGAGGTTAAAATTGAACTGGTCGCTCCAGCCGTCCAGGCGGCAGCCTTTCTCAAAAGCGGCAACCAGAAGCTTTGACAGACGGCGGTCCCCCCTGGCAAAAACCCCTTCTAAAAGACTCATTTTAGGATCCTGCCACTTGAGGTTGACCTTTGGGTGGCGAAGGTTGGCCTTCAGGTAGGAAAGTTTTTCAAGCCCTTGTTCAAGACTGATTTGGGCATGGCGCTGAAACGGGGTGTGGGCCTTGGGGATAAAGGAGGCCACGCTGACATTGATCATTTTCTTGCCCTTGGCATGGGCCGATGAAAGGCGTTTGGCAAGGCTGCAGATGCCTTCAATATCTGCCATCTCTTCAAAGGGAAGCCCCATCATAAAATAGAGCTTGATGTTCTTCCATCCCAGGGCAAAGGCGTTCTCCACCGCAGCCGTGATACTCTCTTCAGTTAAGTTTTTATTGATGATATCCCTTAACCGCTGGGTCCCGGCTTCCGGGGCAATGGTAAATCCGGTTTTTCTGACACGCCTGATGATATCCATCAGTTCCGGGGTCAGCCGTTCCGCCCGGATGGAGGGAAGGGAAACCGCATTGCACTCTCCCTGGCTCATGGCAAAGAGCTGCTGGATCAGACGGGTTAAATTTGAGTAGTCTCCAGTGCTCAGGGACAAAAGAGAGATGTCCGAATACCCCGTGGATTTAAGGGAGGCCCGGGTAATGGAAAGGATATCGTCCAGGGACCGTTCCCGGACCGGCCGGTAAATCATGCCGGCCTGGCAGAACCGGCACCCCCGGGAACATCCCCGGGCAATCTCAAGCCTGAGCCGGTCATGGACGGGTTTGCCAAAGGGAACAATGGGGTCCAAGGGGAAATCTTCAACGGTGAGATCCGGTAAAAAGGCCCGCCGGACAGTGGTATAATCTTCATACAACGGCGTTAGGGTCTGGATGCCGTTTTCATCTGTGCCGGGGTCAAAAAAACAAGGGACATAGACCCCGGAAAGCTTTGACAGCAGCCGCAGCAATTCTTTCTTAGAACCGCCGCCGCTGTTTTTGAAGGCCGTCACCGTGTCGGCAATCTCAAGAACAGCCCTTTCCCCGTCGCCAATAACAAACAGGTCAAAAAAGTCTGCTAAGGGTTCGGGGTTAAAGGCACAGGGGCCTCCCCCGATGACCAATGGAAAATCTTCCGGCCGGTCCGCCGCAAAAAACGGGATGCCGGACAGGGAAAACATGGAAAGGATATTGGTAAAGTTCAGTTCATACAACAGACTGACCCCGATCAGATCAAAGTCTGCCAATGGCCTTCGTGACTCCATGGACAGGCAGGGGATCTGCCGTTCCCTCATAAGGGCTTCCATGTCCGGGGCGGGTGTAAAGAACCGTTCGGCGGCAATGTTCTCCCGATGGTTTAATATGGAATAAAGGATCTGAAGCCCGAAATGGGAGGTTCCGATTTCGTAAAGATCCGGAAAAACCAGGGCAAATGTCAGGTCGATTCGGCCCGGCTCTTTTCTGACAGCGTTCACCTCATTTCCGGCATACCGCGTCGGGGTCTGCACCAGAGAAAGGATTTCTTGATAATTTTGTTCGTACATGGTACTTAAAATCTTACGGTCTCCTGATAGATACTGTGTAATAAAATCAAAACGCTGAGTATATTGTTTTTTTTGGAATCAGGCAATGGGAAGAACGAAAATCAATGCCCTGGAGAAACTTGACCAAACACCGGGCAGGGTCCTTATCAAAGGATGGGTAAGGACCAAACGCGACTCAAGACAATTCTCGTTCATGGAAATCAACGATGGGTCATCGTTGAAAAACATGCAGGTTATTGCGGCACAGGACCTGGAAAACTACGAGCAGATTCAAAAAATCACCACCGGCACCTCCCTGAGTGTGGAAGGGGAGATGGTGGCCTCCCCGGGAAAGGGCCAGAAATGGGAAATCCAGGCCCGGCAGGTGGAGATCATCAGTATTGCCCCGGAAACATACCCCCTCCAGAAAAAAAGACACTCCGACGAATTTTTAAGAACCATTGCCCACCTGAGGCCCCGGACCAACAAATACGGCGCGGCGTTCAGGATACGGTCCGAAATGTGCCATGCCATTCATCAGTTTTACCGGGACAAAGGCTTCGTGTATCTGACCTCCCCGGTGATCACCGGATCGGACTGTGAAGGGGCCGGAGAGATGTTCCGGGTCACCAGCCTGGACCCGGCCGAAGTTGAAAAACAGGGGAAAATGGACTTCTCAAAAGATTTTTTCGGCCAGGAGTCCAACCTGACTGTATCCGGCCAGCTGTCCGCCGAAATGTTTGCCCTGTCTTTGGGAGACGTGTACACCTTTGGCCCCACCTTCAGGGCTGAAAATTCCCATACCAGCCGGCATGCCGCGGAATTCTGGATGCTGGAGCCGGAAATGGCCTTTTGTGATTTACAGGGAAACATGGACCATGCCGAAGAACTGGTCAAAGCCCTGGTCAACCACGCGTTAACCCATTGTGAACAGGATCTGTCACTGTTTAGCAGCTTTGTAGACAAATCCCTTCCTGAACGGATGGATATCCTTGCCCACAAGGAATTTCAACGGCTGACCTATACGGAGGCCATTGAGATTCTGGAAAAATCAAAGAAAAAATTTGAGTTCAAGGTATGTTACGGGATAGATCTTCAATCGGAACATGAACGGTTTCTGGCGGAAGAATATTTTAAGAAACCCGTGTTCCTCATTGATTATCCCAAAGACATCAAGCCATTTTATATGCGATTGAACGATGATCATCAAACCGTTGCTGCCATGGACCTGCTGGTCCCCGGGATCGGGGAGCTCATTGGAGGCTCTGCCAGGGAAGAGCGGCTTGACGTGCTGGAAGCCAGGATGGACGAGATGAACTTGCCCAAAGACCCCTACTGGTGGTATCTGGATTCCAGGCGGTACGGCACTGTGCCCCACGCAGGGTTTGGAATGGGCTTTGAACGGTTCCTGATGCTGATCACCGGGATCGGCAATATCAGGGACGTGATTCCCTTTCCCAGGACCCCGGGCAGCATAGATTTTTAAAAGGAGGGACCCATGCCCACACTGGAAGAAAGACAAAGTGAAAGCCATGAAGATTTAACCCTAAGACTTGAAGCCAGGACCCGGGAGCTTGGCATTACCTACAGTTTTGCCCACTACCTGGAGCAAATGGAAAACTACCTTTTGGAGTTGGAGAAGAGGGTGTCGACCCTTGAAGCTGAAAATGAACAGTTAAAGATCAGGCAGGAAAGCGCCTGACCGGCAGGAGAAAGAGTTACCATTCATGATTACTTTGCTTGACTACGGGGCCGGCAATGTCCGGAGCGTAATGAATGCCGTTAAAAAACTGGGGGCTGAACTGAAAACCGTTCAGGCCCCAGAGGATATCCTTAGTGCTGAAAAACTGATTTTTCCGGGTGTGGGAAATTATGAAAGCATGATCCGGATCCTTCACCGGAAACATTATATTGAGCCTTTGCGTGAGTACCTTAAAGCAGACCGGCCGTTTTTAGGGATCTGCCTTGGCATGCACGCCCTTTTCGAGGGCAGTGAAGAGGACGCCTCAGGCCTTGAAAGCATTGGTTTTTTTAAGGGCAGGGTCAAGCGATTTAAGACCGGGCTTTCCGTTCCCCACATCGGATGGAACGGGGTGAACATCAAGCAGGATTCCCCGTTCCTTTCCGGGGTGGATTCAGACACCAAATACTATTTTGTCCACTCATACCACATCGTTCCTGAGGATGATGCTGTTATCCTGACCCGGACCACCTATGATTATGAGTTTGCCAGTGCCGTGCAGCAGGGCAATGTCATCGGCACCCAGTTTCATCCGGAAAAAAGCGGGGAAGCCGGCAGCCGTCTTTTGCAAAATTTTATCACCAGCCGGGATTTGAAGTCTAAAGGCCCGGTTGACCGGCCCGGCAAGGGGCTGTCCAAGAGAATCATCGCCTGCCTGGATGTCCGGTCCAACGACAACGGGGACCTGGTGGTCACCAAGGGGGACCAGTACGATGTCCGGGAAAAAGGCGACGTCCGGAACCTGGGAAAACCTGTTGAACTGGCCGGCCGGTACTATCAGGAAGGGGCCGATGAAATTACCTTTTTGAACATCACCGGGTTCAGGGATTTCCCTTTAAAGGACATGCCCATGATCCGGGTTCTGGAAAAAACCAGCGAACAGGTGTTTGTCCCCTTAACCATTGGCGGCGGCATCCGGGATTATACGGACAGCCAGGGCAAAACCTATACCGCCCTTGATGTGGCGGCCCGGTATTTTCGTTCCGGGGCCGATAAGGTGTCCATTGGCAGTGATGCGGTGCACATTGCCATGGACTACGTCAAAACCGGCAAAAAAACCGGCAAAAGCGCCATTGAAACCATTTCTGCCGTATACGGCAATCAGGCCGTGGTGATCTCCGTGGACCCCAAACGGGTCTGGGTGAAATCCCCGGAAGATGCCCCGGGTAAGCATGTGATCCCCACCAAGTTCCCCGGGCCTGCCAATGAGGCCTATTGCTGGTATCAGTGTACGGTCCAGGGCGGCCGGAAGGCCATGGACCTGGATGCGGTCTCCCTGGCCAGGGCCTGTGAGGAACTGGGCGCCGGAGAGATCCTGCTCAACTGCATTGACAAGGACGGCACCAATTCAGGCTTTGACATTGAGCTGATCAATGCGGTGCGCAACAACGTCACCATTCCGGTGATCGCGTCATCCGGGGCCGGGTGCGAAGACCATTTTACCCAGGTGTTTAAGGAAACCCGGGCGGAAGCCGCCCTGGCAGCGGGAATTTTCCACCGGAAAGAGGTCCCCATCCACGCGGTGAAACAGACCCTTTCAGAACAGGGGGTAGAGGTCCGGTTTTAATTTTTGGCATCCCCAATATCCGGTGGTTTATCCTTTTCAGGGTGTTTTTTAACTCCCGGTTTTATTACCCGGTCTTCACGGTTCTTTTTCTTGATTTCGGACTGACCCTGGCCCAGTTTTCCCTTCTCAACGCGGTCTGGGCCGCCACCATTGTTGTGGCTGAGGTGCCGTCCGGGGCACTGGCCGATTGTATCGGCCGCAAACGGCTGCTGGTATCTGCTGCCCTCATCATGGCCGTTGAAATCGGGGTGATTGCCTTTATCCCTGAGACCCGGCCGTCTGTTGTATTCGGGGCCTTTCTGGTCAACCGGGTCCTCAGCGGACTGGCAGAGGCGGCGGCCAGCGGCGCTGATGAGGCCCTGGCCTATGATTCCCTGGCCCAACAGGGCCTGTCGGCCCACTGGGGAAGGGTTCTGGAAGTTCTCATGGCGTTTCAGGCCATGGGCTTCATCATTGCAATGACCGTGGGGGCAATGGTTTATGATCCGGTCCTTGTATCCCGGGTGTGCGGCTTTTTGGGATTTGACGGAAGCATAGCCCAGGAAACCACCATGCGGTTTCCCCTTTATCTCACATTGATAACCGCCGGTCTGACCATTGTTGCCAGCCTGAACATGACTGAGTCTGATGCCGGCCCAAAACCTGCCGTCCATGGCAACAAGGGACCGGCCCGCTCTCTGACCCTTAAGGCCGGCCTCTGGATAATCAGAACCCCTTTTGTCCTGACGGTCATGCTGTTCGGCATGCTGTTTGACGGGGTGATCCGCATGGTCATCACCCTGTCCAGCCAGTATTACCGGGTGATCGGCTTACCCGAATCCCTGTTCGGCGTGATGGGGGCACTGACAGCGGTCCTGGGCCTTGTCATCCCCAAATTGGCCCGGATCATAGCCGAAACATACCGGCCGGCCCATGCCCTGGGCATCACCTTTTCCGTTGCCCTTGCCGGCCTGTGGGCCATGAATTTCTTCTGGCCGCACCTTGGGGCGGTACCTGCCCTGGCCGTTTTCAGTGCCATGTATTTTAACGGGTTTTTCATCAGCTTTTATATCAACCAAATGGCCTCCTCGGATCAACGGGCCACCGTCCTGAGTTTCAAGGGGCTGGCCTGCAATGTTTTCTACGGCACCCTGGGGCTCGCATATGCGGCCCTGGTCAAGGCAAAGCGCCTGGGCCTGGATCTGTCGGACCCGGAAAACCAAATTTTCATGGATACCTTTTGCTGGTTTCCCGTTACCCTCGTTGCCGGCTTTTTGATTCTTATGTTGATTTGTTTTATTCAGCTTAGGAGAGATGCCCGTGATCAGGGCCTTTGAAAAACCGGTGAACCGGTGTTTGTCTGCCCTGAGTCCGGATGCCCCAAACGTACCCGGAACGGGCCTTGCGGCGGCAGCCGGGACGGCCAATGCGAAGTCTATCCGGACAAGCGGTGCCTGTGGGTTAAGGCCTATGACCGCCTGAGCCTCTCCGGGAACCAGAACACCTTTATGGCCGACCGGGTTCCGCCCAGGAACTGGGAACTGAATAAAACATCGGCCTGGGTTAATTTTCATCTGAACCGGGACCACCAGAAATAAGATTAAGCGCTACAGCAAAATAACAGCCCGGAGGAATCGGAACAAGCGGTCTCCCATTCCCGGTCTCCGGGCGCCATCCTTTCCGTTGATTCGATATCAGTTTTTATTGACATGTTAAGAAATCTTTATGTGTTAATCAATGCCATTAACTTAAGAAATTTGGCATAGCGCGCAGGGGTTATAAAATGGGCGCGAACGGCGCTTCGCCCTCTTGTCTCTTGTTTCTTGTCTCCAGTTTCTTATAAAAAGAACCCGCGACAACCCGCTATTAAGTTTTGTTGATATTACGGGGGTGCCCAGACCCCTTTCGGTATTTCTCTATCTATTTGAAAATATTTAAAAAATTATTTATCTAAATGATGGTCTGATTCTTGCTCTTCTCCTGAATTATACATAGGCAGACGCCTTAATCTTTATTCTTTTAATGAACGATATTTAAACAGATTGACTGACCATGGTTAATCGAAAAGGAGGATTTTGTGAATCAGACAGACGCAATGGGACAGACCAAAAGCAACGGGGTAAATGATTTTTTAAGACCAAATCACCTGATTTCACCTGAAGCCCAGATGTACTGCAAAGCATTAAGGGAATTTATCAATAAGGAAATTATTCCGGTTGAAGATCAGTTTGATGAATACTGGGACTGGTCCGAGCGGGGCGGAGACACCATGATCGATGCCATCTGGCATAAGCTGCTGATTGATATGGAGCTTCAGCATTCCTTTATCCCGCCGGAATTCGGGGGCAGCGGCGGCCCGTCACTGGTGGACGCCTGTGCGCTGGTCTCTGAGGTTTCCAGAGGGGATTTTGGCCTGGCCTGTTCCGGATTTATCAGCTCCTGGGCCATTGCCGGGTTAATGCTGCCCAAGGTCAATGAACCGCTGCTCAAAAAGATTGCGGATTACATGTGCGGCAACAAGGTGTACATGATCTGCAGCGCCATTACCGAGCCCCACTCCGGCGGATCTGTGGAAGACCACCGGATGAAGGGGGCAGGGATTCAGACCACGGCCCGTCTTGAGGGGGATCAGTGGGTGATTGACGGGCATAAGCTGTGGCCGTCGGCTTACCGGGAGGCCAAAATGTTCCGTGTCCTCTGTCGGGTGGAAGGGGCCGAAGCACCATATAACCTGGCCCAGATATTTGTCCCGGCCGACACCCCCGGTCTCTCCACCAGCAAGCCGTATCAGAAGATGGGATCATCCATCGATACCAATGGCGATATCTGGTTTAACAATGTCCGGGTACCGGTTGAGGCCAGGGCCCAGCAGGACCCTGTTGATGATTATACCTCTGTGATGGCCAGTGTCACCATTGGCCGCCTCACCTCTTCGGCCTTTCCCATGGGGGTGATGAAACGGGCTTATGAATTGATCAAGGCGTATGTTGATATTCGCATCATCGCCGGCAAACCCATGAGGGAACACGGGGTGGTTGTCCATGAACTGGGCACCATTGCCAAGGATATCCTGACGGCGGAAGCCATGCTGTACAGCGTAGCGGCCCGGTTTGACAACCCGGACGTTTACGGTTTTCCATGGGACTTAAAAAATCAGGCCCTGGCCAGTGCCTGCCAGAATACCGTTGCCGGGCTCGGCATCAGCGTGGTTAACCGGGCAATGGACCTGATGGGTTCCTACGGATATTCCAAAGATGGCAAAATGGAGAAACTGCTAAGGGACATCAAAATTACCAATATCATTGTCGGTGGCCCGCTGCTGCGGCTGACGGAGCTGTCCCGCTGCTATTTCGGCACCCAGACCGTTTAAGGGGTAAAGAAAAAAATATTTTTTCCGCATTAACTGCCATCACAATCAAACATACCCCAGGGTATTAGAAAGGAGACATATATGAGACGTTTAACCGGTCTGCTGTGCGCACTTTTGTTTATTGCTGTTCCAAACGGTGTTCTGGCGAGCAATGCAAGAGACTATATCCCCCTGCCGGCGGGAACCAAACTGGTCAACCTGTACTATGACATGTCCTTTGGTGATGAACTTTACCAGGATTCCGATAAGGTGACCAGCGGCATGGATATGGACATTAATCTCGGTGTCCTCAGGCCCATTTATTATACCGAAATTGGCGGTATGATCGTCGCGCCCCAATTTATCCTGCCCTTTGGCAAGGCCGGGCTCAACGGCGAGCAGTCCAGCGGTCTGAGCGATCTGTTGCTGGCCTGTGCCATTTTTCCCATAAACGACATGCAAAACAAGTTTTTCCTGGCCTACATGCCCTTTCTTACGGTTCCCATTGGTGAGTATGACCGGGATAAACTTGTTAACCTCGGCAACAACCGCTGGGCCACCAAGCATGAGCTGGCGGTGGGCAAGGGCTTTGGTGAGAAAGTCTGGCTGGAGTGGGTCAGCTCGGTGGAATTTTTCTTTGACAATGACGATGCCGGTGCCCGGTCAGTGGACTTGGCCAGGGATGAACTGTACAAATCAGAATTACACCTGAGCTACAGCTTTACCAAACGGTTCTTTGCCTCGGTGGATTACTATTTCGCCTATGGCGGAGAAACCGAGCTTGACGGCGTCAGCCAGGACGACAAGCTCCGGACCCATACCATGGGGATGTCTTGTTTTTTCATGCTCAATGACAATACCCAGGCCATGGTCGATTTCCGGCGGGATCTGGATGTAAGGTGCGGCATTAAAACCAGTGAGATAACCTTCAGACTGGCCTACCTGTTTTAACTATAACCACCGGCTAAAAAAACGGCATTCTCCACCGGTTAAAAGAATCCGTCAATTCCCATTGACGGGTTCTTTTTAAAAACCAACAGAAAATCAGGTCTCTGCAGGCAGGGATAAAGTGACTTTTGTTCCCTGTCCCACGGCGGAATCAAAAGAGAGGGTGCCTTTGTGTTCTTTTAAGATAGCCGTGCATACACTCAGGCCCAACCCGGTTCCGCCGCTGTTGGATTTGGTGGTAAAAAACGGCTCGGAGATCCGGGGGATATGGTCCGGGCGAATTCCGACGCCATTGTCGGTAATCCACAGCAGAACAAGGTTCTTCTCGGAATCAAAAGCGGTTTCAATTAAAATCCGGCCGTCTTTTTCAGTAAGGGCCTGGAGTGAATTTAAAACCAGGTTGACCACCACCTGTTCCAGCCGCTGAAAATTTCCGGGCACCGGGGGCAACGGGTCCAATAACCGCTTTAAGACAATCACCGTCCGGTTTTTGAGCTGGGTGGAGACCAGGGTCAAGGCCGTCTGGATTACCTCGTTGAGATTCACCGACTGCAATTTGGTCTGTTCGTCCCTTCGGGCAAAGCTTTTCATGTTTTTGACAATTTTGCGGATTCGCTGGGAACCGGCTTCGATTCCCTCAAAAAGCACGGGGATTTCTTTGGACATTTCCGAATACGGGACATTGGCAATAAGAAAGTCCCCGCAGGCGTCATGGTACTTTTTTAAAATACCCGATATATCGTCCCAGGCTTTTTTGAGGATGGGGGCGTTCAAGGCTATAAAATTATTGGGATTGTTTATCTCATGGGCCACTTCTGAGGCAAGGACGCCCATGGAGACCATTTTATCGGCTTCCACCAGCTGGCGCATCCGGGTTTCGGCCTTTTCTTCCGCGGCCTTTTTTTCGGTTATATCAACGCCGATGGAGACAATATGGGTGCGGGGTTTGATGCTGTCGGCCATAATGCTGTTGGTCCAGGAGATCAAGCGGCGCTCTCCGGTTCGGGTGACAATCATATTCTCAAAGGAAGAGGGGAAATCGATATCCTGGGCATGGGGAAACATGTTCCTCATTTTATCCCGGCTGTTCCGGGCCATCCCGATCTCCCAGACATATTTGCCGATAACCTCGTTCCGGTCATACCCGGTCAGGCGCTCGCAGGTTTTATTGAACCTCACGATCTGTCCGTACCGGTCCATGACCATGATCAAAGGCCCGGCATTGTTCAATACGGCCAATGTAAAGTTTCGCTCTTCGCGCAGCCGCTCATCGGTCTTTTTGCGATGGATCTCTGCGGCCAGACGGTTGGCAATGGTGCCGAGCCGTTCCATGGTCAGATCTGTTTCCATGCGTTGAATCACATCCACCAGAACAATGGCGCCGATGACCTGTCCCTGGATTTTCATGGGAACCGCCAGAACCGTTTCTGCCCCGTGTTCTTTCAAATAGTATTGGTCGAACCGGTTTGTGGTGCTCAGCCCGGAAATATTTAAACTTTCACCGTTTTCCATTACGATTCCGGTAAAGGTCCGGGAAACGGACAGGCTGTCCAGTGTCGGAAAATTCCCATTCAGATCGGTTCCCCCAATGGCGATAATTTCATCAGGATGTTCTCCGCATAGGGTAATGACCCCATAGGCATAAGCGAATCTGGACAGAATATGCCCGATTAATTTTTTGCAAATCCTCTGCAAGCGGTCCTCTTCGTGAAAGAGTTCACTGATCCGGTTGAGGATATCCATAACACTGTACCGGTTTTTCAGGTTGGAAATATCCTGGGCCACAAACATTCTGCCGGGCAGAATGTCTCCGTTTTGAAATATAGGATAGGTCCGGGTATAAAAAAGACGACCGCTAAAGGGATTGTTTTCAATGGCCTCGGCCCTGTTGGAATGCAGCCCCATGATGACCGGGCAGCCGTCGCAGGGTTCTGCAAGCTTGCAGCTGACCTCGAAAAACGGTCTGCCAACCATTTGTTCCGGTGTTAATCCATGATCTGCTGCAGCGGCGTAATTGGCCCACAGCACTTTCAAATTCTGATCATAGTAGATGATGAAATCAGGCATGGCGTCCAGAAGGGACCTGAAGGGGGTTTCATCAAGCTCAGGGCCGGTAAAGTGGTCTCCTGTCTCAGGGGCAGGGGTATAAAAGCAGGCTGAATCTAAAACACAACCCTGGGCTGGATTATCAAATTTGGCCATGTCCCTCCCCCCCTTTTTTTGCAACGGGCTCAATTATATGATTGTTCTGGGGGTTGCGGCATCCTTACATGAAGGAACAGTAAGGGCACAAACGGGGTTCAGGCAGCAGCTTTTTTCAGGGTGCCAACGCCTCCAGGTCTTGGTATTATCAGTCATCTATAAACAGGTAAAAAGACGGGGCCTAATGGTTCTCATTGCCGGCATTTCCAATAAAGGCAAAGACCCGGCCGGACCTTTTTCCCTGTATGCATAGACGGGGATATCATAGATATTACATCAATGACAAGCGGTTTACCTGATTAGGGGATTAGGCTGGTCTATGGCTGCGCATCTTTTCAGCCTACCCCCAGGGCGATCACATTATGTAAAATTGAATTAAATTTTTAATATAATTGAATCTTGGATTATCATATTACAGGTGATGGTGGTGTAGGGGCAATTCATGAATTGCCCACGTAAAGGTTATTCATAAAAGGGCGATTCATGAATCGCCCCTACGACCGACCCACCACCACCTCATCCGGTCTCCTTTTCTAATCAGATCTTGTTTGACGCAATGACCGCCGCGCCTAAGGCACCGATAACCTGGGGGTCAATGTCATCGGGGAAACTGACAAACTCCTGTCCAAGGGTTTGTTTGAGCATCTCCACAACCCCGGTGTTCTTGGCCACCCCGCCGGTGACAACGATTTCTTTTTCCACCCCCACCCTCCGGGCCAGTGTTTTAAGGCGGTTGGCCACAGATTTGTGCAGCCCCTTGATAATGGAGGGCAACGGGACCTCTTCATTGACCAGGTTAATCACTTCCGATTCAGCAAATACGCTGCACATGCTGCTGATCAATGCGGGTTCACCGTCCTGGAAATGCAGGTTAGCCATCTGCCGGATATCCATGTCCATGGTCCGGGCCATGAAGTCTAAAAACCGCCCGGTGCCGGCGGCACATTTATCGTTCATGGCAAATTCCCGGAGGTTGCCCGAAGGGTCAACCCCGATGGCCTTGGTATCCTGGCCGCCGATATCAATGATGGTCCTGACGTCCGGCAGAAGGTAATGGGCCCCCCGGGCGTGGCAGGAAATTTCAGAGGTGTTTTCATGGGCAAAGTCAACCTTGGCCCGGCCGTATCCGGTGCCCACGATGTATGATACCCGGCCGCTGTCTATTTTGGCGGCATCAAGGGCTTTTTGGAACACTTCCCTGGCGGTCTTGGACGGGTTAACGGTGCTGGGTCCGATATAGGCGGCGACAATGTCTCCATCGGCCATTACCACGGCCTTGCTGGCGGTGCTGCCGATGTCAATGCCGACGGTAACCGTTGATGAACTGGGCACAATATCCTCCTTTTATTTGGCGTTTTTTCTGGGTAAGACAATGTCATGTGCAAATCTGCGGAATTCTTCTTTGAGGTCTTCTTCGGACTTTACCCGGGGATCAAACATGTCATAGGCAAAGCTTAAAAGGGGAATATCTGCCTTTCGCATGGCTTCCTTGAGCAGGCCGATGAGTCCCCAGGCATGCTTGCAGCCCATGTGCCCTGCGAAAATGGCACAATCGGCATTGAATTCATGGACCACGTTGATCAGATCGTCAATATACAAATCGGCGTTGCCTTTGAACTGGCGGGACATGGGCATCACGATGGTCAGTTTTCGGGCAAGGCTGGTCAGGATCGCCTCAGGGCTTGAGGTGTCCAGATAGGCCTCGGGCGTGACATATCCGAACAGGTCCATGGGGACCACCATGTCCAGTTCTTCTTCCATCCAGTCATAAAAGGGAAGGTTCCACCAGATGGGGTCATGAAACCAGATGGCCCGTATTTTTTCATCGTTCTTTGTGGCCTTTTTGCCGGCCTGGGCCCGCTCCTTGGCATCGGCCGCCCATTCCGAGGCCAGCCATGTGCCGGCCGGGGTCCCGGACAGGGTGTTCTGGATGATAAAACCGAAGGTCACCACCCGGCCCAGCTGAGGACAGGGCAGTTTTGTGCGGTAGTTAGACCATTCCAGCAGGTGTTCCACCATTTTATTGCTCTCTTCGCAAATGGCCTTGAGGCGGTCCCAGTCCAGTTTTTTGCCGGTTACCCGTTCCAGGTATTTGATCTCTTCCTTTAACTGGGAGGCAATAAATTGAATCTCCCGGTCACCGGCGTAATAAGGAACATCCAGGATAAAGGGATCTTTTTTCATGATGGACCGGAACCCCTCGGCCGCCACCATCTGGCTGTCACAGGGGGTGTTCACGAAAATGCCGCCCAGGGGGGGCGGGGTCAAATTTTTAAGCATATACCCCAGGGCCAGCCGGTCTGCGGAACAGACATCCACGGCCAGGGCATTGGCTTCGGTCAGGTCCATGACATCCATATTGATCTGATTGTCGCCGTACCAGCCCTGGAGTCCGCCAAGGGCTTCAAATCCCAAGGGTGCCACAGACCCCTCTTCCCCTAAGGCAAATACCAGTTCAGGAGAGTTTCCCAGGTTGGTATAGATAAAGGGAACCTGGTCCATCTGCAGCTGTACCAGGCCCTCCACAAGCCCCTTGGTCACGGTGAGCCAGGCGTTCCAGGCCCGGGAATCCGGATTGCCCTGATGTTTTTTGATTTCTGAATTGATACCGGAATAGATGGTTTCCAGTTCGGTGGGGACATCAAGTCCTAAAATTGCCATTTCACTCCCTCCTGTGCAAAATTCCAGCGGTTCTGAATTTTTTTTTATATGAAACACTCAGCAACCTGTTGAGTGCTTGCAATATTTGTTGTGGGCAGTTCTTGGTTGGATAACCAAGGCGGCCCGTGGCCGTTATATAAAAGTCTCACTAACGTCCTGAGAAGACTTTCATTATTCGTTGTGGACCGGTCCTTGGCTGGATAACCAAAGACGGTCCGTGACCGTTAGTCATGAATTTTAATTTCCATTTGGTCCGGCCGCCCTGTCCGGCGGCGTCAGCCTATGGCCTATCTCAAGGCCCCGCTTTCAAGGCTCTCGATAAAGGCCTGCACACGGGTATTGATCTGGCCGTACCCCCTGGACAGGTATTCCCGGTCAAGAATCAGCAAGGGGGTGCCGTCCGACTTTGCCTTCCGGTTAAACACAAAGGTGTGACCCGAGTTGAGAATGCAGTGATTGAGCCGTTGAACAATATATCCGTTGGTGTTGTAGTCTGGGCTGATTTTTTTAAGGTTTTCGTACCGCTTGTCCATACTGGCTTCCATCCGGGCACAGGGCATTCTGAAAAAGTAGCGCTGAGCAATGCTGGTGAGGGGATCGCCGTCTTCAGCCACCGGTTCTTCATAATACCGGGCACCAAAACAGGTATCTTCATAAACCACAAGGGCGCCCTGGTTTTCGATGGCGGCCACCAATTCAGGTTCATCCATTTCACCGCCGGTGATGGCCAGCCGCGCCCGGATTTTGCGGGTTTCTCCCGGTGCGGTTTCAAGGGCCTTGAGCAAGTCTTCAAGCAGGCGGTTGTACGGTTCAAGGGGCATTACCTGGGCCGCAATGGTCACGGCACTGGCCTGGGCACCGGTAAGGGGCGGATCGGGCCGTTTTAAAAGGTCATGGAGAAAGGACAGATTCTTTCGAACCCCATTGTGAATCTTGATGGCTTTGGACAGTTTTTCAGGATCAATTTTAACGTCAAAATGGGCTTGAAGGGCGACCACCAGGTTCTTTAACTCCTCAAGGTAAAAGGCAAAGTTATTCTGATCCTGGGTGCGGGGAACCGAAATAACCCTGCAAAACTCGGTGTCTGTCTTCTTTTCCCAGATATCATAGGCCCTTCTGCTCTGATCACACCCGTTGGTGGCCACAAGGGCGTCAATAAACCCGAACCGGCCGTC
Source organism: uncultured Desulfospira sp. (assembly GCA_963663165.1). Classification (GTDB taxonomy): domain Bacteria; phylum Desulfobacterota; class Desulfobacteria; order Desulfobacterales; family Desulfobacteraceae; genus Desulfospira. The sequence continues at coordinate 5,082,320 of OY760175.1, forward strand.
CAGGGCCAGGTTGGACGTGTGCCGGATAAAGGAACACAGATAGGGGCTCAGATAGACATCGGCATCGGCGGTGTCCTCGCTGCCGGCCCCCCGGATCCGGTAAGGCGCCATGCCCGCAGCCGTGAAAATTTCCCCCGGCACAAGAGAACAATAGCATCCCGCCACTTTGCCCCCGGAAGATATCCACTCGGCCATATGGGGGTTAAGCGGCTGTTCCAGGGCATCTTGAAAAATCTGGATGATCTCGTCTTTTTCCATGTAAACCTCCTTAATTTGGGATCAAAAAATGAACCATCTGCCGGACTGATTTCAATACGGGTGAATCCGGTGCCAGATCGAAAATGGGTTTGCCCAGGGTATCGTTGTTTCTTAAGACATCATCTTCGGGAACGGTTCCCCACACCGGAATGCCGGTATGGGCCATCTGCTCTAAAATGGGGGCATGCTCCTGTTCCCGGAACCGGTTGAAAACCATGCCCACAGCGGTTTCCATCTTCATCTGGGAGGTCATTTCACGGATCAGTTCCAGGGAGTGCAGGCTTCGGCAGGAGCCGTCAATGACCGCCGCAATATGGCTGACGCCGGCCAGAACCTCCCGGTTGATCTGCTCAAGGCCGGCTTCGGCATCCACGACCACGCAGTCGTAGTTGTCGGCCATCTTCTTGACGGACCGCCGCAATAAGGTGTTCACCGGACAGAAACAGCCCCGGGTCCGGGACCTGCCCATGGCCATGAAACTGAAGTCCCCGGTTTCAATCAAAGACTCCAGAACCAGGTACTCCATGGCATCGGCGATCTCTTCGGGTTCGTTCCCGGTCCTGGCCTGGTCAATGATATCCCGGCGGACACTGGCCAGGGTCTTGATGTCGGCTTTGAGTCCGAGAATAAACGATAAGCCCATGGCCGGGTCCGCGTCGATGGCGAGAACTTCATGACCCATGGCGGAAAGGGTTCTGACCAGTGCGCCGCTGGTGACGGTTTTCCCCACCCCGCCTTTACCGCAGACGGCAATAATGGTTCCTTTTTTCATGTCTTTCCTTTGTAAAATTGCGGTGATGATCGTCCATGGTTTTCAACCGCCTTCCGGCGGGCCGCGGCAACGGCTTCCCTGAGGACGTCACAGGTCGCATTTTCCGGGCAGTCCGTGCAATCCAGGCCGGTTTCACATGCCATTTTATCAATGAGTTCTTCCCGGTACCGGTCGCTGCGCTCCCGGGCCTGTCTCTGGGCCACCGGCTTGAACCGTTCAACCCGTTCCCTCTCCCCGGCCGTGAAGATGACCTCAGCCTTTTTATGGCCGTGTCCATTGGTTTTTATATGGGTGATGATATGTTGGCCGATGGTGTTCAGGGTGAGCCCGTCAGCCATTGCATCGGCTTTAAGCCGCAGCCAGATCCGGCCTGAAGTCATCCGGACCATGACACCGTCGATACGGTTGGCGGACAGGACGTGTTTGCTCAGATCCCGTCGGAGGGTTTCCGTGACTTTGGCCGCACTGGTCAGCAGGATCAGGGAAAGGGAATGCCGTCCGGCAGGCAGTTCAGACAAAGGCTTTCCGATGGTGACCACCCGGCCGTCCTGTATCAGATCCTCCTGATCCGTGACCATTCCCATGAAAATAGAGGCGGTCGCCGGATGGCCAAGTTCCAGTCCGACGGTATTGGCCGTGATGAAACCGGTTTGCGGTGCACCGGCCGTGGAGGCCGTGCCGCCGGCTGGCGCGGATGAGACCTGAAGGCCGGCCCCCTCTTTGGCCAGTGCTGCTTCAATTTCCCTGATCTGCGCTATAAAGTAATCCTGATTCAACATTATGGCTGTCCTGCCGGTTCCGGTGGTTAATCCCCAAATGGTTTAAGGGGCAGCAATGGATATACGGGGATATTATGAAAGAAACATGCCATGCCTTGCCAAATTAGACGGGATCAGGTGAAATAATATGGGCATTATCCCTGAAAAGTAATGATCATGTGAGGCTGACGGCCGGACTTGGCTGCCATTAAAAAGATGTTTGAGTGAAGACAAAGAAGACCCCTCAGAGCAAAAGAACAACTTATATTGATACGGCCCTCATGCAACGGAACACCCGGCTTGGTCTGCCGGTTTTCATCTCAGGCCGGAGTGACCGTGACCGGGTCAGCCATGGGCGTCGGGAAAGCTTACACCAGACATCGATTGCCATCGGGCCGTTTCCGTTAGGTCAGGTGCTTATCAAGATTTCTTGATAGATTAAGAAATCTTGATCATCCATGAGGCAGGCATACGGCCAAGGTCGGGCATAGGGCTTTGAAGGGCTTATTTTCGTTTCAGGCGCTGGTTCAGGGCCTGGGGGGTGATGCCCAGGATCCGGGCGGCCTGGCGCTGGTTGTCGTTGGATCTTCGCAGGGCTTCAGCAATCAGATCCCGGGTTAAATCCTTGATTGTGGGAAGCGGGGCCAGTTGCGACAGCCATGGCCGGCTGTTCACCGTGGCCGGGCAGCGCTCCTCAGACAAAGTGTCCGGCAGGCGATGGCCGCCTTTTTTAATGGTATTGATAAACAGATCGGCGGGGATGACATCGGCCTGGTTTATGCCCACGGCATCATAAACCATTGATTTGAACTCCCGGATGTTGCCGGGGAAATGGTAGTGAGAGAGGATGGACAACAGCCTGGCATCAAAGGACGGCGGATCTTTTTCAAACTCCTGTGATGCCGAGGCAATGCAAAATTCCAGCAGCAGCGGCAGGTCGTCGAGCCTTTCGCGCAGGGGTGGAATATGGATATGGTGGGTTTTGAGCCTGAAAAATAAATCCTTTCGGAAGGCCCCTGATTTAACCAGTTCGGGAAGATCTTTATGGGTGGCAAACAAAAACCGTGCGTCCGTGGCCCTGGCCGTATCCGCCCCTAAAGGAAAATATTCATGCTTATCTAGAAGGCGAAGCAGTTTCACCTGGGACAGCAAAGACAGATCTCCAATTTCATCCAGAAAAAGGCACCCGCCCCCGGCCCTTTCAATGCATCCCTGGCGAATACTGGCAGCCCCGGTAAACGCCCCTTTGATGTGGCCGAAAAGGGTGTCGGAAAACACATTGTCATCGAGTCCGGCCACGTTGACGGAAACCATCTTCTGTTTGCGGCCGCTCACGGAATGGATGGCTTCAGCCATGAGCTCCTTGCCCACACCGGTCTCTCCGGTGATCAGTATGGGATGGTTCCCTTTTCCGATGGCCTCGCAATATTTGAAAATAGACATCATTTTGGGATTTCGGGTAATGATGTGGTCAAAGGCTTCCGGGTTCTGGAGGGTATCGGAAAGAAAATGCTCGGTGAGCCGCATGTTTTCCCGCCGCAGCTGCCGAAGTTCAATGGCTTTTTCAACAGCGGCCACCAGCCGTTTGCTGTCAACGGGTTTGAGCACATAGTCAAAGGCGCCTGCCTGCATGCACCGGACGGCGGTCTCCACCTCGTTGAGCCCGGTGACCATGAAAACCGGAATGTATGGAAAGTGTTCAACGATTTGCTTTAAGACCGACTCGCCGGTCAGGCCGGGCATGATAATGTCCAGCAGGACCACTTCGACTTCCCGGGTGTTCAGGATATCCATTACCTTGGCGCTGTCCCGGCACAGGATAATGTTGTTCAAACCGTGGGACCGGAAGGAGAGCTCAAAGCTTTTTAAGGCATGCTCTTCGTCATCTACCACGATGATGGGAAAATCGGGTTTGCTGCGTTCCTGTTGCACTGATCTTTATGCCCTTTCAATTCTTTGTCATGGCCCACCAGTATCTTAAACGGTGTCATCCTTTAAGTTCTGTTTGATCCGTCTTGAGCGCAGGGACTGGTTCAATATCCGTTTGAAGCTTGATCGGCAACAGATATAATATAGTTGCCATCTCCGTGCAACCATCGATTCACCGCCTTACGGCGGTATCCGGTTTCAGGGGTATGCCGCTGAAGCGCTTAATTCAGACGGGTGATTTAATGCCAACAAGAGACAACGGCATACCCGGGAAAAATTCAATTACCCCCCGGCAAACGCCGATTCACAAACCGGCCGGAAAAGTTTATTCTCCCCCGTCATAGGCTTCCATCCCCCCCAGTATGGTGAACTCACCCACCCATTTGGTAAACCATTGGGCAAAAAATTCTTTTTGAAATTTTTCAGACTCGCGGTCCTTATTGAGTGCCTCCATGCTGTGCACGTTCATAATACCGATATATTGATAAGGAGACGGTGCGGGTTCAGGAAATTTACCGGTTTCGCCGTTGCCCTGGACCCCGCCCAATATTTTCACCAAGGTAAAACCGGCAACCGAATCCAGACCTGTCAGCAGCGGGCCTTTATATTCCCGGCACCATGCTTCATAATCTTCTGGGCTCACATCCTTTTTCAGATTGTATAAAATGATTTCCTTTGCCATCCGTTCCTCCTTTTTGATTTTGCCCTTCTAAGGCAGATTGTTTTGTTTGTCCATCACGCCGGTTAGACGATCTCCGGTATGATACCTTGAACATACGGTGTGGCGGGCCCTTGGCCTGCCGACAACGAATATTGACAGAAAAGCAAAAATTAGACCATTGTGGTCTATTGATAATAATTGTGTTTATTTTCAATTGGATATAAAAACAGCGCGGCCCAATGAAAATGAAACTTGATGATTATATCAAGAAAACTTGATACTTTAGCGGCCGCTGTATCCTTCTGCCGGCCATCAGCCGCATGGTCATTTCTCTTATTTTAATGGTAACTGTTTGTTATCATTCGGGTATGTAGTTTCCGCCTGATTTTCTGGCATACATATTGCTGTGACATGGGCATGTTGCCATTATGGCAGGCCGGTTGTTTTCGGCCCAAAGCGGTTGTGATGTGCCAGCGTTAAATTATAACGGAAAAAATAATTAAAACAGTAACTTTAGTGAATGGAGGAAGCCAATGAGTGACTATCAGATGCTGATTAACGGAAAGTGGGTGGATGCGGTCTCATCAGAGCAGTTTGATGATTTTAACCCCTATACCGGCCAGGTGTATGCCACCGTAGCAAAAGGGAGTGAAAGCGATGCCAAGCTTGCCATGGAAGCCGCCTTTAACGCCAGAAAGGCCTGGGCCGCCGTACCGCCCCCTGAGCGGTCGGCCATCTTATTTACCGCAGCGGATCTTATGGAAAAACAGATGATGGAGTTTTCTCAGATCCTTATCCACGAGGCCGGCAGCACCTTTGGGAAAAGCATGTTTGAAATCTCCCAGACCATTGACCTGTTAAGGACGGCCGCCGGTGACTGCAAAGCCGTCAAGGGGGAGACCTTCCAGACCGATTCGGGGAAACTGTCCATGACCATCCGCTCCCCTAAAGGGACGGTGGTGGGCATCAGCCCCTGGAATTTTCCTTTGATTTTATCCATGTTCAAGGCGGCCTACGCCGTTGGCACCGGCAACACGGTGGTATTGAAACCGGCCAGCGAAACCCCGGTGATCGGGCTTAAGATCGGCAAACTGTTTGAAGAGGCCGGCCTGATGCCGGGGGTCCTGAACGTGATCACGGGCCCTGGAAGCGTTATCGGGGATGCCCTGGTGGAAAGCCCGTACTGCTCCATGGTCTCCCTGACCGGGGAGACCGCCACGGGCATGCATGTGGCCCAGCTGGCCGCCAAACACGGCAAAGATTACCACCTGGAGCTGGGAGGAAAGAACCCGCTGATCATACTGGATGATGTGGACATGGAATTTGCCGTCAACACCGCAGCCTTCGGGGCCTTTCTCCATCAAGGGCAGATCTGTATTGCATCGGGACGGATCATTTTTGAAGGTGACCGGATCAATGAATTTGGGGAAAAATTGGCCCAAAAGGCCCGGCAGCTGCCCTGGGGTGATCCGGAAAAGCAGGACACCGTGGTGGGGCCCCTCATCAATGACAGCCAGGTGGCGCGGGTGGATGCCCTGGTCAAAGATGCCGTGGCCAAAGGTGCCGCACTTCTGGCCGGCGGAACCTTTGAAGGCCGGGTGTATGAACCGACCGTGCTGCTCAATGTCACGCCGGACATGGATATCTATTACCAGGAAACCTTCGGGCCTGTGGCCAGCATCATATCCGTCAAAGATGATCAGGAAGCCCTAAGTGTTGCCAATGATACCGAGTACGGCCTGTCCGCCGGAATCCTGACCCGGGACATTTACAAGGCCGTCACCCTGGCCGAGCAGGTCCAAGCCGGAATGGTTCATATCAATGACAGCTCCATTGATGCCGATGCCTGCTGCCCCTTTGGCGGGGTTAAAAGCAGCGGCAAAGGCAGGGAAGGCGGGCGGTATTCCATTGAAGAGTTTACCGAGGTTAAATGGGTGACCCTCCAGAAAGGCATTAAGGGATATCCGTTTTAACAGATTGTCTTAAAGCTTTCCGGCGCGCCGGTTTTTATATCCGGCGCAGCCGGTATTTTCGGGGATAATGAGGTGTCCCCCTAGTATCCTTGAATGGAAGAAATATATTTTACCAGGGGGCTCATAAATTGATTGTTGGCGTTGGAGAATTCAATACCGATGGACAGCTGGCTGTCTTCTCTTCCGATATTCCGGATAGAGCCCATGGCGGAAAGTTCATCAGCCACTCCCGGCAGAAGGCAAAAGATTCGAAGAGGGTCTCCTTCTTTGAATGACACCAGGCCCTTCCTTGTCTCCTGATACCTGAAGCAGCATCCATATCTGCTGATATCAAACACCACAACCGACAGTTCATGGCTTTTAAACTCAACCCTGCCGGGAATCGCCACATTATTTCTTCTGCTGGACCGAAGTTCCTGATTCTGGACTATTTTGGGATATTCAATGGCAATGGTCCGGATGGGATGGGTTATGATTTCAATGATTTCGCTCTGGAATGCATACAGCGAACCGTTATGCAGGTATTTAACCACCATTTTATTGCCCGGAAACAGCTTGCTTTGAACCGTTTTGAATCTTTTGGGCAAGGTGATAATGACATATTCATCGCTGAACAGCCCAACAAATACACTGGAAACATTGAAGCCGACACCCTCTATGCTAAGGTAAACGATGGTGCCTATTTCAATATTCAGAGTTTGAGATTTTTTCAAGTTTAAAAAAGCTTCCACGCCGGCCATAGGTTTTCCTTTCGCGAAACGTTTTCCCGCTTGATTCCACTCTCATTCCATGCAAAAAAATAAAATGTCTAGTATGAATTCGCTTCTGGTTTGTCAAGTTAAATTCTCAACGCCGGCAGGGTAACCGCATCCCTGGACAGTCGAAATCGAAATCGTTATCGAAATTGAAATCGAGCGAACCTTGAAACCAATTTTAATTTGGGCAGGAGTGGGCCATGCCCACGATTCGTGGGCATGGCCCACTCTACAAGGTTACGTTTCATGCTCTTGTTCAAATCGTTTAGCTCGGTGGATAAAAGAATTGTGTTGCCATCAAATTTTCCGATTTCGATTTCGAGCGGTACCCTTATTTAAACCGGGGTTTCTGAAAATAAGGAATTTTGGAGATTGAGTGTATTATCATAAATGTGGTTACCCTGGGCCTTTGCCCCCGGTGTGATCAAAGGAGAGCGGTATACGCCCGAAGGCATGGCCGGCGTGAACAAATGATCAACCCAAAGAAAATTTAGATCATGCCTTTCACGGTCCGGCCGGGTAAAAAGGTCATGGGGAGAAGCGCGGCCATGCGCCATTTTTTTTCGAATGGAAAATGAGCCGTGAAAAGGGGTTCATGATCAAGGTAGAATTTGATAAAATTGTAAAAATTGGGGCGAACCTCTAACAGCAAAGAAAAAAACAATGACCAGCAAAGCATTGGAACTCCTGGCCCCGGCAAAGGACCTGGAAACCGGGATGGCAGCCATCAACCACGGGGCAGATGCCGTTTACATCGGGGCCCGGCAGTTCAGCGCCCGGAGCGCGGCCGCAAATTCCATCAAAGAGATTGAGAACCTGGCCTGCCATGCCCATTTTTATGGGGCCAGGGTGTATGCGGCCTTTAACACCATTCTCTTTGACCATGAACTGGAAGAGGCCCGACAGCTGATCCATGAACTATGGGAAGCCGGGGTGGACGCCCTGATTATCCAGGATATGGGGATTCTGGAAATGGATCTGCCGCCGATTCCTCTGTTTGCCAGCACCCAGTGTGACAACCGGACCTGGGAAAAGGTGAAGTTTTTAGAGGATACCGGGTTTGACCGGGTGATCCTGGCAAGGGAACTGGGGCTTGAGGAAATCAGCAACATCCGGGAAAAAACCACTGTGGCGCTGGAGGCCTTTGTTCACGGTGCCCTGTGCGTGGGATACAGCGGCCAATGCTATCTGAGCGCCGCCATTGGGGGCCGGAGCGCCAACAGAGGCGGCTGCGGCCAGCCCTGCCGCCTGCCCTGGACCCTGACCGACCAAACCGGCCGGGTGTTGGAAAAAGAGTCCCACCTCTTGTCGTTAAAGGACATGAACCGGTCGGATTATCTGGAATCCCTGGTCCGGGCCGGCATCACCTCGTTTAAAATTGAGGGCCGTCTTAAGAATGCGGCCTATGTCAAAAATATCACGGCCTTTTACCGGCAGAAAATCGATGCATTACTGGAAGGCCGGGCCGGAACAAATCAAGAATTTCGGGCGGCATCTTCCGGAAAAACAAAGGTTTTCTTTGCGCCTGATCCTAAAAAAACCTTTAACCGGAATCAGACCGATTATTTTTTGTTTGGAAACGGGCCGGATCAGAAGGGGCGGATCCACGCCTTTTTTACCCCCAAATCCATGGGGGAGAAATTGGGGCAGGCAAACCGGGTGGAATCCGGATTTTTTACCCTGTCCGGAACCTGTGATGTGGTCAGTGGGGACGGCCTCTGCTTTGAGGGCCGGAATGGGACGCTTGCCGGGTTTTATGTAGAAAAGTCAGATCAGGGAAAGATCATGCCATCCGGCCGGGCAGGCAGTTTGAAAAAATTACTCACGCCCGGCGCCACCATTTTCAGGAATCATGATCACAGCTTTTTAAAACAGCTTTCAGGAAAATCTGCTGAACGGAAAATCGGACTTGAGATGCGGTTCTATGAGACCCGTGACGGATTTGCCCTGGAGGGCCGGGACGAGGACGGAATTACCGCCCGGACTGTCCTGGACGGTGAAAAAATCCCTGCAAAAAATACATCCATAGCCCGGGCCACCCTGGAAAAACAGCTGGGAAAGCTGGGCAATACGCCCTTTTATCTGAAAAGCCTTAAGATCCAATCCGGGGCGTGGTTCCTGCCGGTCAAAGCCCTTAACCAGGCCCGGCGGGACCTGGTTGAGGCCCTGGTCACCGCCCGGCAGGAACGAACTGTCCGGAAACCCCCGAAAAATGAGCGCCGAATCGTCCCTTATCCGGAAAAGAACCTGGGCTTTACCGCCAATGTGGCCAATGGCCTGGCCATTCAATTTTATCAAAAACGGGGGGTGGTACAGATTGAGCCTGCTTTTGAACTTGAGGAAAGTGAGCCGCCAGCCACAGAAAAACAGGTTATGGTATCCCGGCATTGTATCCAGAATGCCCTTGGCCGCTGTCCCAAAGCCGGGGGTAAATCATCCCCCGGCGGCTGGAACGGGCCGGTTTTTATTCAAAACCATATGGGCCGCTTTGAACTGCGGTTTAACTGCGCCAGATGTGAAATGGAGGTATGGTGCCTGCCGGGTTAACCCTTCTATTGAACATCGATAATGCCCACCTCCTCAAAGGTTTTAATATCGGCCAGGACCCGGGTTGAAATATCCAGCAGTTCCATGCAGACCGCGGCGCCGGTTCCCTCTCCCAAGCGGAACCGAAGGTCAATGAGCGGTTCAAGGCCGAGATGCTCATGCATGTAGGCATGGCCGATTTCCACGGATTTGTGGCTGGCGAACAGGTAATTTCTGGCGGCCGGGCTTAGTTCACAGGCAATGAGTGCCCCTGCCGTGGAGATCAGGCCGTCACAGATCACGGGAATCCCTTTGGCCGCAGCGCCCAGGACCAGCCCGGCAAGCCCCCCGATTTCAAGTCCCCCGACCTTGGACAGGACATCAATGGGATCGTTGGGATCGGGGTTATGAAGGGCAAGCCCCCGTTTAATGGCGCTTATTTTATTTTCAAGCCCTTTATCGTCAATGCCGGTTCCCCTGCCGGTGAGCTTTTCCACTTCAATTCCGGAAAAGGCGGCAATAACCGCAGACGACGGGGTGGTGTTGCCGATGCCCATGTCTCCGGTGCCCAGAAGGTCCACAGGCCGTTCAGCATCCAGTTCATTGACGATTTCAATACCCGCTTCAATGGACCGGACCGCCTCGTCCCGGGTCATGGCCGGTTCTTTGGTAAAATTGGCGGTGCCATGCCGGACTTTTTTATGAAAAATGGGCAGGTCCGGCGCAAAATCATGGGCCACCCCGATGTCCGCGGCTTTCACCGATGCCCCGGCATGTTTTCCGATCACGTTGACCGAAGCCCCGCCATTGGCAAAGTTGTAAACCATCTGGGGGGTAACGTCAGAGGGAAACAGGCTGACCCCTTCTTCTACCACCCCGTGGTCTCCGGCACAGGTGATAATCTGTTTGTTGGTCAGTTTAACGTCAATACATCCTTTAATGCCGGCAAGCCTGGCTGAAATATCTTCCATGATCCCTAAGCTTCCGGCTGGCTTGGCCTGGTTGGCAAGCCGTTCCTTTGCCCTGTTAAAGGCGTCCTCATCGATGGTCCGGCTGATGCGGCCAAGGGTCTGGTCAAGTAAACTCATGCGCTTATCCTTTTATCTGTAATGTCTTTATTAAATATTTCCATGCCTTTTTTCATGGCACAGAAATCGCCGCACATGGTGCAGGTCTTTTTTTCCAAAGGGGAACGGCTTTCGCGGATCTGCCGGGCCGTGTCCGGGAACATGAGAAAGGCTTCAAGGTCATCCCAGCGCATGTCCCGCCGGGCCATCGCGGCCATCTTCTCATTTCCCCGCCGGTCCGGGTACTTGGCAATGTCCCCGATGCGAGCCGCAAGCCTTGTGGTCCGGACCCCTTCTCTCACATCGGCCACGTTGGGCAGGGCAAGGTGTTCTGCCGGTGTAATGTAGCAGATGAGATCCGCCCCGTACCGTGCCGAGTTTGCCGCCCCAATGGCCGCGGTAATGTGATCATACCCGGCCCCGGTATCACACGGGATGGGGCCAAGAACATAATAGGGCGCATTGCCGGACATCCGTTTTTCCAGCATGATATTGCCCTGGATTTCATCCAGGGGCACATGGCCCGGCCCTTCCACCATCATCTGGCAGCCCATATTTCTGCCAAGTTCGGCCAGTTCGCAGTTGATAATCATCTCCGCCATCTGGGCCCTGTCATGGCTGTCATGGATGGCGCCGGCCCGGATACCGTTGCCAAGAGACAGCACGGCATCATATTTTTTCATGAGAGCGCATACCCTGTCAAATTGTTCGTAAAGGGGATTCTCTTTGGTGTTGATATCCATCCAGGCCACCATGTAGGTTCCCCCTTTGGAGGCAAGGCCCCCGTATCTGAACCCCTGTTTTCTCAACCGTTCAATGGTGTACTGGTTGATGCCGCAGTGAATGGCCATGAAACTTAAGCCGTCTTCGAGCTGTTTTTCAATGAGGTCAAACAGGTATTCAGGGTCCAGTCTGCCCGGGTTCTGATATTTCCGGATGGTCTCTTTAAAGGCCTGGTAGAGGGGGACATTGCCCACGGGCAGGTCTGTGGCCCCAAGAACGGCCTGCCTGATTTCATCCAGGTCTCCGTCGGCAGACAGCTCCATGAGGGTGTCGGCCTGTTCCTCCTGGGCGGCCCTGGCTTTCTGGACTTCAAAATCAATGTCGCAGATGTCCGAAGAGGTGCCGATGGAGGCGTTGATTTTGGTTCTAAGGCCGGTGCCGATCCCGGAAACCTTCTGGAATGGGCGATTCCGGTTGCAGGGAATAACGATTTCCCCTTTGGCCACATGGTCAAGAATAAATTCTTCGGTTAGGTTTTCGGTTTGGGAAATGGTCTTCATTTCCGGGGTAAGGATGCCCTTCCGGGCATTTTCAAGCTGTGTAGACATAGTTTCCTCGCTATGCTTGCCTTTTATGCAAAACCCTCCCCAAAAAAAAGGGTTTTGCAGAAAGGTGAAATAATTTTCTGCAAAACCCTTTGCCATCAGGTTCTGTTGCCCAAAGGATTTCCCGGCACGTCTTCTGACTTTTCGGCTTTGAATCCGTTTTTTGCCTTCCCGAAAATTCAGTGGCATTGAAAAAAACGGATATTTCCGATTACAGCGGCGGGACCGTCAGGGAATGTCACCCTGTTCCGTTTGCCTGGGAACCCCGCAAATTTTAATCCGGACATTTGCAGCATATCCGGCAGGAAATTTTATACCGGTAACCAAACGGCAAAGTCAAGGGTTGAAAATACTATGGGCGGATTTTGCCGGCGTATTGACAGTCTCTCCCCAGGCACGTAACATTATCACCACATTTGAAAATAGTTCTGTTACCATCTCAAGACCCTGACAGATGCCGCCAACAGCGAAATCAGAATACCGGCGGCCATCATTTCCATTAAATCGGCCCTCCCAAGGAATCTGCCAACCCTGGATAGTTCACGATATTTTGTTGTCCTGAATGCCATCAGACATCCGGGATAACGGTAAGGGGGAATATGAATATTAAACGGCAAAAAAGAGATAACCCGCGGGACCGTTTAACCGTATTCGTTATCATTCTGGGGATCATCACCGGCTGCTTTATCGGCGTTCTGTTTATCTTCCCATTATTCACGCCGTCTTCCAAACCGGAGAAGCCTTATCACAAAATCTATGAAGTAACCAGAGCCTTCCCAAAGAACCCTGAATCCATACCGCTTCCCCAATCCCTTCAAATTTCCCAAGTCATTGAGTTGAGACAGCTGCTGGAAAATGAACAATTTTTTCGCTTAAACAAGGTGTTGGATGAATACCAGCAGATCTTTGAACAAGACCAGACCGATGAATACAAACTCTATGATGCTTATCAGATATTTGGCTGCGCCCTTGCTTCATATGAAGGGTTAATCAATAACTGGATCGCCGCCACCCCGGATCAATATCAGCCTTACCTTGCCATGGCGCACTATTATTTTGAACAAGGATGGCTGAACCGGGGAACCAAATGGGCAAAAGATACATCCCGGGAACAATTTAAGAGCATGGGCCGGTGTTTTGAAAAATCTGAGGCCAACCTTAAAACCGCATTGAAGATGAAGTCCGATTTACCGGGTGCCTATAACCTTTTGATGGGAATTTACAAGGCAGACGGAAAGAGGAGATTCAAAAATCCCTGGGTCGAGGGGGTTACCGGAATGTTTCCCAACTCACCAAAAATTCAGGCGTTTATTTTCAATATCCTGGCCAAGATTTTCAAGGCAGACCTTTCTGAAAAAGAAGATCCCATGGAAAAGTTGATTGACGAGACATCCCGCAGGTTCCCGCACTCTTTTCTTTTAAAAGCAAGTGTGTTGTGGTCAAAAGAACCCCGGTGGGGCGGCAGTTATGAGCAAATGGAAACATTTGCAAAACAGGCGGAAAAAATGACGGATAAGAATCCCAAATTTTTCACGCTTTACGGATTGATTTATTATGACCAGGCCAGAGGCTTCAGATCCCGCGACGATTATGATACGGCTTTGAATTTATTGGAGAAAGCACTTAAGTTCGGGGATCATTGGGCCGTTTACAATGAACGGGCAAAGATTTATCATTATGATCTGAAGTTATTTGACAAGGCCCTTGAGGATGCCGTCAAAAGTGCCAGGTTAAGGCCGCCCATTTATGAAACCCGCCTGATGTTGTCAAGAATACCCTATGCAAAGGGCGACTATCCCCACTCCCTTGATGACCTGGAAAAAGCCGAACGGCTCAACCCTGGAAATCCGGAAATCCAATCCTGGAGAGAATGGGCTTCTAACCATATGATGAATAACGGCCACCGTTTATTCAAAGTGGATCTCCAAGGGGCCATTGAAAAATATAATATCTGCCTTGAATTCAACGGCCATAATTTCCAGGCATTTTATTGGAGAGGCTAGGCGTTTAAGCAGCTAAAAAAATTTAAAGAGGCCTTATGGGACTTTCAAGCCGCCATAAATATCAATCCCCGGCATTTTGAGTCCTATCGCGCCATTGATTATCTTTATGCCCGAAACCATCAGTGGGACGAAATTATCGGTTATTGGAATCAATTTATTGCACTGGTGCCAGACCATGCCGATGCTTACTTTGAAAGGTCAGGGACCTATTACCACAATAACGATATGGCCAATGCAAAAAAAGACTTAGAAAAGGCGTGTGACCTGGGAAACAAGAACGCGTGTAAACAATATGCCAAAGTAAAAAATTTGGATTAGTGTTTGAACGGCTAAAGGCTAACAGCTAATGGCTAAACGCTAACGGCTAACAAAAAGACAACGGCGTTACTAAAATAAATTATAGTAACGCCGCAAGGGTGAGGGTGGTGGTGTTTTTGGGTATATATGGGTGGTTCTGTGGCGGGCTTATGCGTTTTCCTTCATACGGGTGCCGTTTGGGCAGTCTTGTTCTGAACAGACCTTGATCAGACCCGGCATGACCCTGTTCCGGCCGTTAAGTTTGGCCTTGTACAGCATGGCATCGGCATCCTGGACAAAGGAGGTCATGTCGTGTTCCGACAAAAGACCGGACACCCCGAAGCTTGAGGTGACGTTAATTCGTCTGTTTTCATAGGTCAGGGGCAGCCTGGAAATTTTTTCCCGGAGACGGTCTGCCAGCTCTATGGCTTTTGTTTTGTCGGTTTCCGGCAAAATGGCGATAAATTCTTCGCCGCCGTACCGGCATAAAATATCGCCCTGCCGCATGCTTTCCCGGACCAGGGCGGAAACTTCCCTTAAAACCATGTCCCCGGCCAGGTGGCCATAGGTGTCGTTGACCTTTTTAAAGTGGTCCAGATCAAACATGATCAAAGACAGTTCATACTGGTGTCTTTTAGCATTGGATATATGCCGGTTTAACTGGCTTTCAAACTCCCGGCGGTTGTAACACTGGGTTAACGGGTCCAGGGTGGCGGCGTTTTTTAAGTTTTCAATTCTCACCTGCTTGGACAGGGCGGCGGCACATCCCTGGAGCATGAGGTTCACCACCTCATCGTGAAAGGGATATAATCTGTGTTCCGGCAGCATATAGAGCCTGGCCTGGAAATCTTCTTCATCTATTTCATAATATTCAAGATGGTCTATGCTGAATTTTTCCTGAATTTCATGGGGAGCAAATTCATGGTTGATAAAGGTCAGGTTCTTGGGGTGAGGCAGGTTAAAATCCTGGGCAATCACCCCTTCAATGGATTTTTTATACATTCTCGGGTCAAGCCAGACCTCTACCCGGCCGTCTTTTTTTACGGCAAAGGCAAACAGCCTGTACCCAAGGATATCTTTGAGGCATGCGGACAGTTCATTGATAATGTCAAGGGCGGAATTCTTTTTGCTCAAGGCCACAATATGACGGCTTAATTTGGCATGATCCGCCTGCCGGATGGCTGATCCGAAAATCAATGTGACCAAAGCGGCGGCTTTTTTGGATACTCTTTCAAATGTCTGGTTCATGGCGGTTCCCCTTTACCCGGTACCCCGGGTTTATCTAATACTTAAGCATTAAATTATGCAATCGGTATGCCATCGGACGAGAGATTGATCATTATTGTTTAATATTAAGCGGTTATATAAAAATTTCACTAATACGGCCCGTTTCAGTGGGAAAATAATGCCGGGCATTTATGGGCCTTTAGCCAATCTTTTGACGGTCCGGCCAAAGATATGCCTGCACCATGACATATCCTGAAGATTATAAATCCCCCTTAAGTCCGATTTCTTCAGCCACCGGCTGCATGCCCCGTATGACCTCGGTGAACAGATCGGACAGTTCCATTTCCAGCATCTGTGCCCCTTTTTTGATGACCTCCCGGTCAACCCCTGCGGCAAAGGCTTTGGACTTGAATTTCTTTTTTATCGATTTGGCCGTAATGTCCAGAACGCTTTTGGAGGGCCTCATCAGGGCCGCACTGGCCACAAGGCCGGTCAGTTCGTCAACGGCGTATAGGGTTTTTTCCAGCCGGGTTTCAGGTTCGGTATCCGAGCAGATGCCCCAGCCGTGGCTGATGACGGCCCGGATATATGCCGCCGGCCAGTGATGGGCCTCAAACAGTTCCACACATTTTTTGCAGTGTTCTTCCGGGTACATTTCATAGTCAAGGTCATGAACAAGCCCGATGATCCGCCACATTTCAGGGTCTTCTCCAAACTTTCCAGCAAAATGGCCCATCACGGACTCCACGGCCAGGGCATGCCGGATCAGGCTGTCCTTTTTATTGTATTTTTTTAGAAGTTCTAAGGCATCTTCCCGGGTTGGTATATAGGCTTCAGTCATTAATTCTCCTTAAATTTTAGCTGGTTGCGTATTATCCTGTGTGAAGAATCGGTAAACCGGTAAAAATCGTAACTCTGGTTTCTGTAACCTGCAAATATTGAAACTTTCCGGCCCGGCTGTTTAATCTCTGATTAGGCCGGCCCGGTTATTCTTCCCACCCATCCACCACAATAATGACCCGGCATTCTTTGAAAAACTGGTGCCTTTCCTGAAGCTTTTCAAGTTTTTTGGCATCTTTCATGCCGATCATGATGGAAGAGTCGTTTTTTCCCGATTTTCTCAACCCTTTCAGGATAATGGGGCGGGGGCCGGTCCGTTTGTGTCCTTTGGCCTTTTCAATGTCACACAGATACAGGCATGCCCCGTATTGAACGGCGAATTCGCGGCTGATAAACAAAGAGGAGTAAACTTTCCGGCCCTGCTCACTGACAATGACCGGGTACAGGACCGGGGCAACTTTAAGCCCCCTGGCATCCAGGATCAGTCCGGTATAGGGAAATTCTCCGAGGCCTTTGCCGGTTTGTTCGGTTTTTTCCGGATTGATTTCAGAAATCTGCCGGATTTCATCGGGAAGCGTCAGCTGAAGGAAACCCCCGTATATGCTGGTTTCAATCTCAATCTCTATATCAAGGGCAGAGGTATAGGTCTGGCGGACAATAAGGGCATCCCCGGCGGTTTTTTCAATTCCGGCAAGGATGACATCATTGTTGGATGCGTACTCTCCCACAGTCAGTCCGTTGTAAATTTTTACCTGTTTTAAGATTTCAATGATATGGCCGTTGGCATTGGCCCGTGCCGATCCGGGCACGGATTCTATTTCAGATTCGGTGTTTTCCTTTGGGGCAGCCTTGCCTGTGGCGGTTATTTTCCCGTTACTCCAGTTGATTTTTCCATTGTCAAACCGGGTGACACAGTCGGCATGGGCCATGGGCGGCAGGATGCAGGATAGAAGGGAAAGGCAAAAAAATCCGCCCCATAAAATAACAGGAAAGGTTCCCAAAGACAGGGTCCTGATGGCCGTTTTACACCATTTAACCGGGGTTGTATGGTTGAATAAAAATGTCATGCTTTGGGTGACACATTTTTTTTAAGGTTAACGCAATTCCAGGGATTTTACCGACCCTGCCACCATTTTTCCAAGTGCCTGAAGCTCCTTTTCGGAAAAAAACCGGTTGTCATCTGTTAAAAATTGGGGATTCAGGACATCCACATTCCTTGAGCAGTTTTGAAGCACATACCGGTCAGCGCCCTGAATCATTTTCCCCATATCCTTTATAATATCTGTGGTGATAAAGGGACGGGCACATGTGGTCCGGAACTCGTAAGCCGGGCTTTTTTCCATGATCAGCCGGATGCTTTGGGGTATCCTGCTTTTGATATCCATTTGCCCTTTTACCAAACCGGGGTAATGCTCAAGGCTGGTCTTGATATCCATGGCGGTGTAGTCAATCAGTCCTTTGTCAAAAAGGCTTGCCAGTATCCCGGGCCTGGACCCGTTGCTGTCCAGCTTGATTTTGAACCCTAAAGCCCTGACTTTTTCAATGAAGGCTTCAAGGTCTTTTTGAAGGGTGGGTTCGCCCCCGGTAATCACCATGCCTTGAAGCAATCCCTTTCTTTTCTCAAGAAATGAAAAAATATCCCGCTCATCTATTGGTTGAATTTTTCCTGTTGGTTGTCCTGGGCCGGAATCGCCGCGATCCCTTTCGACAGGGTCTGCGGCAAGTTCCGGATTATGGCAGTAGGGGCATTTAAAATTGCAGCCTATGGTAAATACCACACATGCCAGGGTTCCAGGGAAGTCAATCAGGGAATTCTTTTGGAACCCGCCGATGTCCATGGCGGTTACGCCACCGTATACGCCTTGACCTTATAGGTCTTGCGCATGGAAAATTCGGTCTGCTTGCCGTTGTTCCACTGCCCTACCGGCCTTAAGTATCCCACCACCCTGGAGTAAATCTCCGTGTCGGCATGGCAGGTGTCGCATTTTGCATGTTCCCCGGCAATGTAACCGTGGGAGGGGCAGACGCTGAAGGTGGGGGTCAGGGTAAAGTAAGGCAGCCGGAAGGTGCTGGATACCTGGTTGACCAGGTTTTTAACCACCTCGGTGTCCCGGACCTCTTCGCCTAAAAAGAGGTGCTGGACCGTTCCGCCGGTATATTTGGTCTGGAGGGTGTCCTGAAGTTCCAGGGCCTCAAAGATATCATCGGTATAGTTGACCGGCAGGTGGGTGGAGTTGGTGTAAAACGGATCGCAACCGGTTTTATATTCGTCTTCATTGGCGCAGATAATGTCGTGAAATTTTTTCTTGTCCAGGTTGGCAAACCGGTAGGTCGTGCCTTCAGCCGGCGTGGCTTCAAGATTGAAGATCTCATCGGTTTCTTCCTGGAGTTTTTCAATCCGGCTTCTGATATGGTCCATGACCTTTACGGCAAAGGCCTGGCCTTCATCCTGGGCAATGCCCTGGCCGAGAAAGTTGAGGCAGGCCTCGTTCATCCCGAGCACCCCGATGGTGGAAAAATGGTTGCGCCAGTAAACACCGGTGTTTTCCTTAATTTTTCTTAAGTAGAACTTTGAGTAAGGATAAAGATCGCCGTCAGTGAATTTTTCAAGGATCTTTCGTTTAATGCTCAAAGAGTCCGCTGAAATCCGGATCAGCTTGTCCAGACGGGCAAAAAACTGGTCCTCATTTTCAGACAGATACCCGATCCGGGGCAGGTTCAGGGTTACTACGCCAATGGAGCCGGTAAGGGGATTGGCCCCGAAAAGTCCCCCGCCCCTTTTGCGAAGTTCCCGGTTGTCCAGCCTTAAGCGGCAGCACATGGATCTGGCATCCTCGGGATCCATATCGGAATTGACAAAGTTTGAAAAATAGGGGATTCCGTATTTGCCCGTCATTTTCCAGATGTTTTCCAGGTTGGGATTGGACCAGTCAAAATCCTCGGTAATATTGTAGGTGGGAATGGGGAAGGTAAAGACCCGTCCCTTGGCATCCCCCTCCATCATGACCTCGGCAAAGGCAGCATTGATGATGTCCATCTCGTCCTGGAACTCTTTATAGGTGTGCTCTCTGTACTCTCCGCCAATAATGACGGGGGAGTCTTTTAAGGTGGACGGGACATTTAGATCCATGGTGATGTTGGTAAACGGGGTCTGAAACCCCACCCGTGTGGGAATATTGATGTTGAAAACAAACTCCTGGAGAGCCTGTTTAACTTCTTTGGGGGTGAGCCGGTCTTCCCAGACGAAGGGGGCTAAAAGGGTGTCAAAATTGGACATGGCCTGGGCCCCGGCCGCCTCTCCCTGGAGGGTATAAAAAAAGTTGACAATCTGGCCCAAGGCGCTTCTGAAATGCTTGGGCGGAGAGGATTCTACCTTGCCGGCCACGCCCTTGAACCCTTCGAGCAGCAGGTCCTGGAGATCCCAGCCCACACAGTATACGGACAGAAGGCTTAAATCATGGATATGAATATCCCCGGAATAATGGGCCTGCCTGACTTCGGGCGGATAAATCCGGTTGAGCCAGTACTCGGCGGTGATATCTGAGCTGATATAGTTGTTGAGCCCCTGAAGGGAATAGCTCATGTTGGAGTTTTCCTTGACCTTCCAGTCCATGCGGCTGATGTAGGATTCCATGAGATCAACATTTTCTTTGATGGCGATTTTACGAATCTGGTTGTGCTGCTCCCGGTAGATGATGTATGCCTTGGCGGTTTTGTAAAACGGTGAATCCAGCAGGACCCGTTCCACAATATCCTGAATTTCTTCCACCTCGGGAATCGACCCTAACTGAAGGTCCCGGGCAAGGGTCAGTACCCTCATGGTCATCCTTTTGGCTTCCCGGCCATTGAATTCTCCTGTGGCCTCCCCGGCTTTCTGCATGGCATTGGTAATTTTTGAAGAATCAAATTCGGCAATCCGCCCATCTCTTTTTTTAATCTGCTCAAACATCGGTCCACCCCTTGAAATCTTATTGAATTTAGCCTATCTTTCTTTTCAGAAATTGTGGAAGAAGGCACCTGATAAATCCAGAATTAGTCCATATGTTGGTGAATGTCAACCAAAAAAAACTATATATAGTGTTTTTTTATAATCCTAACAATTTAATAGCTAAGTGCTGACAGCTAAAGGCTACACCCCCCATGCAGCTTGACCAGTCCCCCTCATTTAGACGAACCATTGCCCCATGGTATGATTCCAACACGGCCTGCTGGGCATTAATTGTTTTCATGGTTCCGGTTTTTTTATTTGCCCTGTCGGGAATTGGAACAGCCGCGGTCATGGCGCCGGACCATATCTGGTTTCCGGGTATTCTGGCTTTTTTATCCTTTTTTTTGATTCTTAAGGTGTATCTTCGGCTCAGACAGAGGTCTGATTAGGGTTGTAGGGGTTTAGGCTGAAGACTGAAGGGGTTTAGGGCTGCGCATTCCTTCAGCCTAATGACCTTTAATTAGAATCTCAAGAAGATGATACAGGATCTTGGCGGTGGCTCCCCAGACCACCACATCCTCAAACGGGTAGGTCAGATCCATGATGTGGGGGGTGGTCCGGTGGTAGTTCTTTTCTTTGTGCAGGTTTTCAAGATAATCTAACGGAATGGTGATCACCCTGGAAATTTCCCGGGTGTCAAAGTCGATCCGGTCCTGCTGGTTCCAGAATCCGGCAAAGGCATGGATGCTGGTGTTGTTGATGGTCTGGAAATGGCCCAAAGACCCCATGGTGGCCACATTTTTGGGGCGGATGCCCAGTTCTTCCTCCACCTCTCTGAAAGCGGCGGCCAGGGCATTGGGATCTGCCTTGTCCAGATGCCCCCCGGGGAACGCCATTTGGTTACGCCATGGATATCCCTTACGGTCCGCTTTCTGGATAAACAGCAGTTCCGGGTCCGGGTCTGCCAGAAAAAGGGCCATGACGCTGGTCTTCCGGTATCCGTTTATCGTGGGCGGTCCGGGATGCTCGGCCTGGTCAAGGGCGGTTTTAATTTCCCGGGTAAGTGCTTTTTGATCCATTGGTCTTGGTCGAATGTTGAACTTATATTTATAATAACCCATTAATTTAACTTTAGAACGATACAGGCAAGTCAGCCTGTTGTCAAACGCTAATAACAGGCCGCCGGTTCTCTTTTTCTTGACTTTATAAGAAGGCTTTTTTATTTTTAGGGCAACCGGGGCCAGAAGGTCTCAAATTGCTTAAAAACAAAAGAAAGAAAACCCAAATTAAAACTTCAAGCCACGAAGGCTGTATGCAAAGGATGCGTGCGGCCTTTTTTTATTTTTTATGTTTAAGGGGAAAATAATGAATCTAAAAAATTCTTTACGCGTTGCTGTCGGTTTTTTGGCTTTATTCGTTTGTTCCGCAGTCTGTTCTGCCAGTCAGGATATTGTGGATGCCATGGGACGAACCGTTTCCATTCCGGACAAGATTGAACGGGTCATCTGTTCAGGCCCGGGGTGCCTGCGCCTGTTAACTTATCTTCAGGCCCAGGACCGGATTGTGGGCGTGGATGACATGGAAACCCGCCGGACCCAATTTGATGCAAGGCCGTATGCGCTGGCCAATCCAAAGTTTAAAACATACCCGGAGTTCGGCAGTTTCCGGGGGCACGACAACCCCGAACAGATTCTGGTGCTGGATCCCCAGCCCCAGGTGATTTTTAAAACCTATGCCACCATGGGACACGACCCCATTGAGCTTGAGCAAAAAACCGGGATCCCCGTCATTGTCCTCAACTACGGCGACTTAGGGGGGCACCGGGACCAGCTGTTCCAGGCCCTTAAAATTATGGGCAAGGCTTTGGGACAGGACAGCCGGGCCCAGGAGGTCATCTCCTTTTTTGAAACGGCCATTACAGACCTGAAGAACAGAACCCAGGACATCCCGCCGGAAAAACGGCCTTCCTGTTATGTGGGGGGCATCGCCTCCAAAGGTCCCCACGGCTACCAGTCCACAGAGCCCGGGTATCCCCCGCTCATGTTCATCCATGCCAATAATGTGGCATTTGACAAAAGCCTGAAAGGCAAAGCATTGCTTCACAGCAACGTGGCCAAGGAAAAGATTGTGGAATGGGACCCTCAGATTCTGTTTCTGGACCTTTCCACCCTTCAGATGGGGGATAAGGCCGGCGGCCTTTACGAATTGAAAACTGATCCGGCATATTCCGCCTTGACTGCGGTTATGGAAGGCAGGGTATACGGCGTGCTGCCCTATAACTGGTATACCAGAAATTTTGGTTCCATCCTGGCCAATGCCTATTATATGGGAAAGCTGATCTTCCCGGACCGGTTCACGGATGTGGATCCCAAGGCCAAAGCCGGTGAAATTTATACCTTTCTGATTGGACAGGATGTGTTTAATCTCATGAGTGAAAGCTTTGGGGGGCTTGCCTTTCAAGCGGTTCCGATTAAATAGAAGGACATTTCATGGAACTTGCCCAGAGCATAAATTATGAGGAATACGCCCGGTATGTGGGCCGGAAAACCGCCCTGCTCATTGGGGCCGGGGTGGTGCTGGTGCTGGTGGCCGTAGTGAGTATCTCAAAGGGGGCGGCCAATCTGCCGGTGCTGGATGTGGCCAAAAGCCTTTTGGGAATGGAAGTGGGGAAACGGTGTGACCTGATTGTCTGGAATATCCGCCTGCCACAGGTTCTGGCCGGTATTGTGGCCGGGGCCGGACTCTCCCTTGCCGGCGCTGTCATGCAGTCTGTGCTACGGAATCCTTTGGGGTCTCCATTTACCCTTGGCATATCCCATGCCGCCGCATTCGGGGCGGCTTTTGCGGTCATGATCATGGGAACCGGCACCATGGCAAGCTCCCAGGTCGGGGCCATCACCATATCAAGCCCATATCTCACCACCGGGATGGCCTTTTTATTTTCCATGGGGGCGTCCGGCGTGATTGTGGCCATTTCCCGGATGCGGGGAGCGTCGCCTGAATCCATGGTGCTTTCCGGGGTGGCCTTAGGGGCTTTGTTTACGGCCGGCACCATGTTTCTCCAGTTTTTTGCCGATGATGTTCAACTGGCCGCCATGGTGTTCTGGACCTTCGGGGATGTGGGAAGGGCATCGTGGAACGAGCTGGGCGTTCTGTCCATTATCACCCTGGGAACGTCGGTTTTTTTTCTGCTCAACGCCTGGAACTACAATGCTGTGGATGCCGGGGATGAAACGGCCCAGGGGTTGGGGGTCCGGGTTCAGCGGGTCCGGATTCTGGGCATGATCCTGGCCTCCCTGGTCACGGCCGTGGTGGTCTCTTTTCTGGGGATCATCGGATTCGTGGGGCTGGTCTGCCCTCACATGGTCCGGCGGATTATCGGCGGGGATAACCGGTTTCTTTTGCCCGGGTCCATGCTTTTCGGCTCTATTCTGCTGCTGGGGTCGGACACGGTGGCAAGACTGATTTTAGCCCCCCACCTGTTGCCGGTTTCCATTCTGACGGCTTTCATGGGGGCACCGGTTTTTCTGGTTCTGATTGCCAGGGGGTATAAAAGATGATTTTGGAAATGAGCGGCGTCAAATTCGCCTACAACGGAAGACCAATTCTAAAAGATGTCCGGCTCACTGTCGACCAGGGTGAAATGCTGGTTATCTTGGGCCCCAACGGCGTGGGCAAAACCACCCTGCTAAGATGTATCAATGCGATTTTAAAGCCCGGGGCCGGCACTATCATGGTGGAAGGGCGGAATGTGCTTAAAATGACCCCATCGGCCATTGCCCGGCGCATGGGGTATGTGGCCCAGTATCAGGCCAAAAACCGGATGACGGCCTATGATGCGATTCTCATGGGCCGAAAACCCCATATCCGGTTTACCACCAGCAAAAAAGACCTTCAGATGGTAGACGATACCATTAAAGCCCTGGGCCTGGAAAACCTGGCCATGCGCCACATCGACCAGATGAGCGGCGGGGAGCTTCAAAAGGTGGCCGTGGGCCGGGCCCTGGTTCAGGAGCCCCGGCTGATGCTGCTGGACGAACCCACCAGCAGCCTTGATTTGAAAAACACCATGAACATCCTTAACCTGATCAAAAAGGTGGTCACAACCTACCGCTTAGGTGCGGTCATGACCATGCATAACTTAAACTCTGCATTGCGGTTTGCCGATAAATTCGTGTTTTTAAAAGACGGCATCATCCATTCGGCCGGGAGAATCAAAGATATCACCGAAGATATGATCCGGGAGGTATACGATATCCCCGTGGAGATCCTGTATCACAAGGACCGCCCCCTTGTGGTGCCCTTGAACTGACGGTATTGGGTGTCTAAAGCACCAGCCGCTTTAAATCAAAGAACATCACCCTTGTTTCTTTTGCTATGTCTTTGTCATTGAAAAACTGGAAATCATTGCTTAAATAAAATTTCAAAACCCTATCATCCCTGCCGTAGTGCCCCTTTTTGTATGCGTCAACAGTGATCAACCGGCAACCGGTCCTGTTGTCGGTTATAAAAATTTTCTTTATCAGGTTAATCATTGAGGAGCCCAAATGCTTCTCGTGAAAAACCTTATGGATACCCAGTCTGGCTATCTTAACCGCGGGATATGCGGGATATCTTTTTTCTGGTGGCAGGTCTGCAAAAAAAATTCTGATTTTTTATTTTCCGGCGGGCTACCGAATCATTGCATACACTGACCAGCCCAATGGGGAAAGGTAACTCTACCGTTTGGTCAGTGAATTGATAAGGGATGTGGTAAAATTAAAACCCACAATTCATTCCTCATAGCATGGAATATCAACAGCCCATTTTTCAATCCCTGGAATCCGAATAATTTTGTTTTCTATATTATTCACGGCGGACTTGACCAAACGTACCCCTGTCGGGTAAACACCTTTGATTAATTTGACGACAGGATTTTCTCCTTTCCATGTCATTGTTCGACATAGACCGAGAACCTTTTCAATTTTGTTCAGCAATTCGCCTTTCCAATGATTTTCCAAAACACCCCAAACTCGCTCTATTGGGTTGTATTTACTGTGGTACGGGGGATAGTACACCAAACTAATATTTACAAATGCTGATTTGGCAAAGTCCACGAGGCGACTAATGAATTGGCTCCTTCGGCTACTATTTTCCGGCCCATTATCAAGATTGATCACCAGTGTATGTGGGGCGAATCTTGCGTTCAAAGAAGGCCAGAGTGATTCCAGCGCATCAATCATGAAATCAGAGGTGATGTTGCTTTCAGTGAAGTACATATAATTTTCATCCAGAGCAGGTATGTTGATACCGAAAAGTTTCAAAAGGGAATCGGGTTTAAAATCATGGTCCGCCGCTTTAAGATTGCAACGACTATATCCGCCTCGGGAATAAGGCCCTATTTTAATAGTGGCTTTTGCGTCCATTGAGATACGTAAAACGCCATCTGTTTCATCGGCTAGTTGGTTTGTCCTATGCACATATTCAAAAATGATGTCTGTTTCAGGAATTTTTTTTTACCTTGGCTTTGGCGACCTTCTTCAGTTTAAAACCCAATTTATTCATTATGGTGGATAGAGTCCGTACTGTTGGCATATTCTCAGGGTCATATCCCATGTCGTCAACTAATCGACGGAATACTTCATTCGCAGATATTGGGGAATATAAATTCTGGGTACGGAATGTAGGATCAGTCTGACATATAGGGTTTACAATACGAGTTATGTCCTCTTTTAAATTCGGAAAATGTTCTAAACACGATTTCCGGCCTCGTCCGGAAAAATTATCAACACAGGTAACTCCGCTTTCTATTTCCCGTCGCCCTTTGATTATTGTTTTCCGATCCCAACCCAGTTCTCTTTCAGCCTTTAGTTGTCCGCCGTGCCCCATAAGGGAGACAACGCGTGCCATGAATTGGCGCCGTTCATGGCCTTTTAATTTGCTTCGAGTGGTATTCAGAAAATCCTTTAGTGGTGGCGTTAATTCCGATATAGTTTTGGGTAAATTGTGCTTAGAATGATCAAACATGGTCCTCCTGTATTTTTATGTAATCTTCCATGTTGACCATAAACTATCGATTCCATGTTGTCTATAGAAATCAGAATTCAGACTATGGAATTGTGGATATTAATTTTTCTGAGGCCCTAAGTTTGAGTAAGAAGTTCTTCTCTGTGGGCGACGGCGTCCTCTTTGAAAAATTGATTAAGGTCGTCATCCCCACAGTCGAAGTCTTTCAGGTGTTCGAAAGATTTTATTTTTGTGAAAGACCACCCATCTTCTTCGATACTATTTCTTGTATCGTAGGGCATATTGTTTGATCAGATTTCTGGCCTCTTTCAGCTTTGGGGTTTCTTTTAGCCTTGCTGGTCTGTTGAGGTCAGCGTCAAGTCGCTTCTGAAATTCTACAGCTTCTTTGCCTTGTAAGACGGGGGTCGGTGCAATAGGCATCGCCATGATCAACCTCCTTCTTTCTTTGGGAATCCCCTTTTTATGGTCTTCCCGTGCTTCATTAATAATAACAACAGCCACAGATATTGCAACTATTTTAAATTTTGGTGTTTATAGCCTGCACGGACAGCCCATGTCAATAAGAACTTCGCCTCTGTGCCGCTTGGACTGCTACTTGTAGCAGTCACCGACCTGTGCGGAGAGGGTGTCCATTGAATTTAACCAGAGTATCATCAATGTCATTATAAGACAGTTACTTATGAATTCAATATTTACAATATACCGGCATTGTTTTTTATAAGATTTTGACGGTATGTGGTGTTTTCACGGTTAATTGCTCCAGGTTTTTAATCTTTTTTTGCATTCTGCCTGTGGAAGCCTCGGGTTGATTGAGAGAAGCCAAGATAATTTTTCATGGGCAATATCGTTGATGATGATATTGTTTTCCAGCAACTGATCAAAAACCCAAAGAATACCATGGGCTCTTACTTGATTTTTTTCAGCAGACTTGCGAAGGGTGGCATCGCCCGTCAATAGTCTCCCACCTGTTTCCCGGGCATGATAAAGACATGAACAATCAGGAATAGACAGCCCTTTGTTGGACATGCTCAGCAATTGGATTTCCATCAATTCCTGGTAAGCAAAACTCTTTTTCTTAAGCAGCCCCTGGTTAATACATGTATCGAGTTTTCCCCGATTCACTTCATGCACCTCCACTGTCACGAGATCCGTGACATGAAATTCATAAGGAAGTTTGAAAAACTCATCAAGCAGGTCGATTTTAAGCAGGTCAATTAAAATATTGGCATCATTGACCAGCAGGATCATGCGACGAAAAGAACCTCTTTATCAAGTTCAGTCAAAGGGATGTCCAACAACTCAGATGCCTTGCTGAAACTGATGACTTCTTCTGCAGCCCCGTGAAGAACCAGTTGCTTGAACCGGTTGGCCCTCTCCAGGCCCACATATTCTCCAGGTTCTTCTTTGTGCCAACCTCTCTTTCTGGCATTTATGAAAAACGATTTGTAAGTGGCTTCAGATATGATGTGAAGATTTCTGGCCCTATCCATGATGGCTTGAATAGAGATACCGAAGATTCCTTTCAATTTTTTAAGCTCCCAGAGAGTGATTTGTGAGCGGGACCGGCCCAGTTCTTTTATGATCACCTCCCCGGGCAGCAGTAGGGCCCCGGCAAAAGAATGGCAAAGATTTTCCACGTCATGCCCCCCTGCCTCTGAGAAATCAAGCAGCAGATGACCAAGCTCATGAGCCACGGTGAACCGCTTCCGAACCAGATCACTGTCCCTGTAAACGGCCAGCACCGGAAGCTGAATATCGGAGGCAAAGCAGGACAGTCCGTCAAAATATTCAAACTCGGAAACCTCAAAGACTTTGAAACCCTTATCCTCAAGGAGTTCAATGAGATGAGGGACCGGCCCATTCCCGAGATCCCATTTTTCCCGGATCTCCTGTGCTGCCGCTTCAATATCGGCAAAAGTCCGTATCTTTGGCTGGCTTACCGGGTTGACAAACTGAATCTGAAGATTCAGGATTTCCTCGACCTCCAGGTACTTTTGAAGAAAATCAAGGGTCTGGTATTTGATCTGATCTTCTGCCTTCTGGGTTAGTTTGGATCTTTTCCGGAACTCAAGCCCGGCAATCACAACGCGGGCCGGCCGAAAAAAATAATCCACTTTAACATCAAGTGCACGGGCCAACGCAATCAAGACATCACTGCTCGGATTGATCAACCCCTTCTCATATTTGCTTATTGCCTGTTTGCTGACCACGGCACCGGCTTTCTCAGACAAAGCCGCCATACTCATGCCAGCCATCTTCCTTGCAGAAGTTAATCTTTTGCCGAATTCATTGATCATGGTCATATCTCCCTTTGGTTGACAATTATTATTATTTTATAATATTTTGTCAACCCGGTAAGTTAAAAGCGAATGGCATCTTGGATGGTATCTGGAACGAATTATTGAAGGTAACCCACTAAATTTATTAAAATAATGGCGGAGAGGGTGGGATTCGAACCCACGATCCCGGTTTTGCCGGGATACTGCTTTTCGAGAGCAGGGCCTTCAGCCGCTCGGCCACCTCTCCTTGATTTACGTCACCATCCTAATGATTATGGCGGCTGTGTCAAGGGTTTAATATATGGGTCGCTTGGACGTCCCCGTTTTCGGGGGGACCGGTTGAGCAAATGAAATTAACCGGGTATGATGCGTAAGGATGATGCAGTTCATGGGATGCAAAGGAGATGATATGGCTCAATACATTGGTGCGGTTGACCAGGGAACCACCAGTTCACGGTTTATTATCTTTGATGAATCGGCAAATATCGTGGGGGTGGCCAGGAAAGAACACAAACAGATTCTGGAGCAGCCGGGCTGGGTGGCCCACGACCCCATGGAGATCTGGGAAAACACCTGTGAGGTAATTGAAAAAGCTTTGGCCCATGCCGGCGTCACCGGATCTGACCTGGCCGCCATCGGCATTACCAACCAGCGGGAGACCGCCATGGTATGGGATCGGCAGACCGGTCTGCCGTTGTACGATGCCGTGGTCTGGCAGTGTACCCGAAGTGACCGGATCTGCAAGGATCTGATCAAAAACGGCGGCCAGGACCAGTTTAAAGAGAAGACTGGCCTGCCCGTGTCCACCTATTTTTCAGGCCCCAAACTCAAGTGGATTTTTGACCATGTGCCCGAAGCCCAAAAGGCGGCCAAACTAGGCCGGGCCATGGTAGGAACCATTGACAGCTGGATGATCTGGAACCTTACCGGGGCAAAGGATGGGGGAACCCATGTGACGGATGTGACCAACGCGGCCCGGACCATGCTCATGAACATCCATACCCTTGCCTGGGACCAGGCGCTGCTGGATCTGCTTAAGGTTCCGTCAGAGTGCCTGCCTAAAATTGTGCCTTCTTCAGACCAGGCCACCTGGGGGACGACCTTAAAATCAGGACCTCTTAAAGCTGAGGTGCCGGTGTGCGGTGCCCTTGGTGATCAGCAGGCCGCACTTTTCGGCCAGGCCTGTTTTGCCCCGGGGGATGCAAAAAACACCTATGGCACCGGCTGTTTTCTGCTGATGAATGCGGGAGAAAAACCGGTTTTTTCCTCCCATGGCCTGCTGACCACAGTGGGGTATCAGATGGGAGATCAAAAGCCGGTCTATGCCCTGGAAGGCTCCATTGCCTATGCCGGTGCCCTGGTGCAGTGGCTTCGGGATAATTTAGGGCTGATCCAATCGGCCCGGGATATTGAGGCCCTGGCCAGGAAAGAGCCCGATAATGGAGATGTGTATTGCGTGCCGGCATTTTCAGGCCTTTTTGCCCCCTATTGGCGTTCGGATGCCAGGGGTGTTATTGCCGGTTTGACCGGGTTTGCCAATAAGCATCACCTGGCCCGGGCCGTGCTTGAGTCAACCGCCTACCAGACAAGGGATATGGTGGATGCCATGAACCTTGATGCCGGGGTACCTTTAAAAGCCCTTAAGGTTGACGGCGGTATGGTTGAAAACCAGCTCTTAATGCAGTTTCAGGCAGACATCCTCAATACGGCAGTGATCCGCCCTAAGGTTTATGAAACCACGGCCCTGGGCGCCGCCTATGCCGCAGGCCTTGCCGTGGGGTATTGGAAGGATCTGGATGCGGTTAAACATAACTGGCGCATTCACACCACCTGGCAGCCCCAAATGGCGGAAAAGGAAAGGCAAAAAAAGTACAGTGGCTGGAAAAAGGCCGTGGAGCGGACTTACAACTGGGTTGAGGAATAAGAAAGTCGGGGGAGACCGGAAACCGGAGACTGGAGACCGGACAGCGGAATCCGGCTGGATTTATTTTTTGGAGAATGTAACCAGGTTCAGGGCAAGGCCGCTGCCCACAATGAGAAAAGCCCCGGCAAAAAAGCGAAGGGAAACCGGATCATTAAACCAGAGAATGCCGAATAACGATGTCAGCACGGATTCAGATGACATATAGGCGGCCCCTTCAAATCCCTTGCAGTAAAAGAACCCCTGGTTCATGGCCAGTTGGGCCAGCACGGAAAACCCGATAATACCTAAAATTAAACCCCATTCCAAAAGGCCTGCCGGCCGGATCGGGTGGGCCAGGCTCATGGGCAGGGTGAGCAACGTTCCCATGGTGCAAAAATAAAGGTAAATGATAACCGGGCCGTTCTTGTGCCTTAAGGATCGGATCAGGGTAACGGTGAGGCCTGCCACCACCGCTGCCGCCATTGCCATGGCACGGCCCGCAATACTGCCGGACAGCTTAAAGTCAAATAAAATGGCAACACCCGCTACAAGAACCCCCATGCAGGCAAGCTGTGTCGGGCTGAACTTTTCTTTATAAATAATCAGGCCGAACATCGCGGCAAATACCGGATATGAGAAAAAAAGGACAATGGCTGTGGACAGGGGGAGAGCCCTGAAGGCTGAGACCAGTAAGAAAAAGGCAACAGACCCGCTTAATCCCCGGGCAGCCAGAAGCGGTATATTATGGCCGGCAAAGGGATTTTTCCCCTTGGGGCTTATGGCCAGCAGCACCACCAGTCCCCCCAGACATCTGATGAATCCGATATGCCAGGCCGTATAACCCGGGGGCATGAGTTTGATCATACTGCTCAAAATGGAAAAACAAAGGGCCGAAGCCAGCATGAATAGAGGGCCGGTCAAACGGCCGGGGTTTGGGGCGGTTGGCAATAGGTTACCCTGTGGTTTAATGGTTTTGTTTTTGACAAATCTTTCTAGTGGGTCTTTATCAGGGGAAGGAATCCTTGTAAACGGGATTTTTTATAGAGCTGTCGCCTGTGGCCTGTAGATAGTTTGCTGTCAGTGCGAATTTATAAGAAACTGGAGACAAGAAACAAGAGACAAGAGGGCGAAGCACCTGCGGTGCCCAATTTATAGTCTACCGTTGCGGGTATCTTCAGTTTCATTATTCGTTGTGGGCTTGTGGCCCATGGCAGTTTATATGAAAGTCTCACTAACTACCCGTAAAGACTTTCAATATTTGTTGTGGGCGGATCTTGGTTGGATAATCCAAGCCGTCCGTGACGGTTATAAAAAAGGTGGTTTGCTGAATAGTTACTTTTCAGGCAGCTTTTTTGTATTGATCGGCCCCCTGCCGCCGGACCGGCGATGCGATCGGCGGCAGGAGGGGATGGATTAGATCAGGTTATCTTTTCTTAATGCTTCCACAATGCGCAATGTAGAATAATCCCGGTTCATGGTGTACAGGTGCAGGCCTGGAATCTTTTTTTCCAAAAGGCCCCGGCACTGGGCAACGGCATAGTCTACCCCAAGGTCCAGCACGGCCTGGGCGTTGTCCGGGTCTGAGTTGTCCATTTTTTCTTGAAGGTCAGACGGGATGCTGGTCCCGCAGACATTGGACAGGATTTTGGTCAGCTTGAGGGTGTACACGGGCATGATGCCTGGGATAATGGGGATGGTCACGCCGGCTTTCCGGCATTTATCCACATAGGAAAAAAAGAACTCATTGTCATAAAAATACTGGACCACTGCGTATTCCGCGCCGTTATCCTGTTTAAGCTTTAAATATTCTATGTCTGATTCCAGGCTTTTGGCTTCAATGTGGCCCTCAGGGTATCCGGCGCATCCCAAGGAAAAATCATACTTGGATTTAATAAAGGCTATGAGGTCAGAGGCATGGGCAAAACTGTCCGGATGGGGGGTGAAATCCTTGTCCCTGGGCTGGTCTCCCCGGATGACAAAGATGGTTTTAACCCCAAGGTCCTGGTACCGGTTCAGCACCTGGCAGATGTCATCGGGACCTAAGCCGAATCCGGCAATATAGGCCACGGTGGGCAGTTTTTTGCCGGTCATCAGGGTGTTGACCGTATCATAGGACCCATCCCGGGTGGATCCCCCGGCCCCGAAGGTAACACTGAAATAGTCCGGGTTCAGGGGGGCTAATTTGTCCACGACCTGGTTAAAGGATGTCTGGGTTTTCTCGTCCCTGTAGGGGAAAAATTCAAATGAGAGTGCGGGTTGTTTGGTCTGGTATAATTCTGGTACGCGCATCAGGCGTCCTCCTTTTTAAAGTTGCCTTTCCCATAAGGGAGGGTTGTTATGTTCAGCGGAAAACCATGTTTCCACAGGTTTCAGGATAAGGAATGTAGCAAAATTTATGCCTGATGGCGATGCTTTGTTTAACTGTCTGAAAAATAAAGTTTTATTTTATCTCTGTGCCAGTCGATGAAATGCGAAACTGACACTTTCAGGGTTGCGGGTCGCATCCAGGTGCAACTCAATGTCATTAACTTAAGCGTTAATACAAGACCCTGGAAACAAGAAACAAGGGGGCGAAGTGCCGTTGGCTTGCATTTTATAAACCCTATATGCACTGCCAAATTTCTTAAGTTAATGGCATTGATGTGTAACTGTTTATGGGCATCATAGGGCCTCGCTATTTTTTGGAGGAAGCCCTATCCAAGCATAGGGAAAAATTTTCCTTGCCTGTGTCAAGGTATAAGCCGAAACAGTGTCAGATTTTTGGCGCTGATCAGGAAAAGCCGTTTTGATGAACTCAAAAAATATCGATAATTTTTTGAGAATTGATGCCGTAAACCCCTATTTATTGAAGGTTTTTTATATCTTTCTTTTAAACCGGCAACCGGTTGGCCTGCCGGTTTTCTATTTGCTTCTTTCCTGGCATCTATATTGCATTTTTTTATGAATAAGGTCTGAATTAGGCCTGAATAACGGCCACGGGCCGCCTTGGTTATCCAACCAAGAACCGCCCACAACAAATAATGAAAGTCTTCTTAGGATGTTAGTGAGACTTTCATATAAAAAAAGACTGAATTACGGCCATTCTCTGAAGGGTATAAAACCGTTCCATGCCGGGATGGTTAATCCAATACAGCATGGCATGGCCCATGAGAGAACAGCCAGCAGCAATCGGCCAACCAAAGATCAAGGGGGAAAAATGATTCTGGAAATGACCCGGCCGGTACAAGGCGGGTTGCGGCAGGACCGGAAGCTGGAAGCGGTTTCCAATAATTTGGCCAATGTGGATACCACCGGCTATAAAAAAGACCTGGTCAGCTTTGACAAAGCGTTTAAGGCCCAGCTCAATAAGGATTTTGCCCAGGGGGACGTCACGGATACGGGCAACCCTTTGGACATGGCCATTGCCGGGGAGGGGTTTTTCAAAGTGGATACGGATCAGGGAATTCAGTACACCCGAAGCGGGGATTTCAGTCTGGACAGCACCGGGACTCTGGTGGATCAGTCCGGTAATCCGGTTCTGGGGCAGGGCGGCCCTATTGTTATTGATGTATTGGCAGCCGGCGGCCAGGACCCCCAGGTAAACGAAGGCGGTGAAATAACAGTGAACGGGGAGATCGTGGATACCCTGGATGTGGTCACCTTTGCTGATTTGACAAAGATGGAAAGAGGCTCGGGCAACCTTCTGGCCTATACCGGGCCCACCACCGATGAAATGGTTCCGCAAATCGTTTATGTAAAGCATCGGAGCCTGGAAAAATCCAATGTCCGGGTGGTGGATGAAATGGTGAAGATGGTGGATTACAACCGGATGTTTGAAACCTTTACAAAATCCATGCTCACCTTTGATGAAATAGACAACAAGGCGGTTAACGATATTGCCGGGCCTATTTAACGGCTAACAGCTAAAAGAAAGCGGGGTGTACCTATGATACGATCACTTTATTCTGCAGCTACGGGCATGAACGCCCAGCAGATGCAGACCGAAGTTACGGCAAACAACCTGGCCAACTCAAGCACCACCGGATTTAAAAAATCCAGGGCCAATTTCAAGGATCTCATGTACCGGACCCTGTTGATTGCCGGCCAGACCACGCCCGGCGGAGGCCAGGTTCCCACGGGAATCCAGGTGGGGATGGGGGTAAAGCCTTCAGGGGTTCAGAAAATATGGACCCAGGGGGATTATACCCAAACCGACAACCAGCTTGATTTTGCCATCCAGGGAGACGGGTTTTTCAGGGTGACCCACGGGGACGAAGACCTGTATACCCGGGCCGGAAATTTTACCCTGGACAGCGAGGGGTATATCACCACCGCCGACGGGGACCGGCTTCAGCCCGAAATCGCCATTCCCATAGAGGCCACCACCATCACCTTAGGGGATGACGGGACCCTGACCATTTTCAGCGATGATGAAGATATTCTTGCCACGGAGGAGATCCCGATCACCATATTTATCAATCCGGCCGGCCTGTATGCGGTGGGACAGAACCTGTTCCGGCCAACGGAAGGGTCCGGGGAACCCCAGGAAGTGACCCCGGGGGAAGACGGCTCCGGCACCACCTTGAACAACTATCTGGAGAGTTCCAATGTCAGCCTGGTGGAAGAAATGGTGAACATGATCATTGGCCAGCGGGCCTATGAGGCCAACTCAAAGTCCATCCAGACCGCTGACAGCATGCTGGATACGGTTAACAGCCTGAAACGGTAATGTTTTAGGCTGAAGGTTGAAAGGCTGAAGACTGAAGGATGAAGGATGAAAACGGCGCGGCTTGAAAGGACGGGATATGGTATGAAGGGCGTCATTAATTCGAATATCAGGGGTTGCTGTCTGGTGCTTTGCCTTGTTTTTGCCGGGGCGGTGTGGCCGGTTCAGGTTTATGGGGGAGGGGTTGTCATTACCGTGAAGGCGGACAGTCTGGTTTCAGGGGAAGAGATTCTATTAAAGGATGTGGCAGTCATTGAGGCGGACGGGCTTGAGGCCCAGGCCTTAGGCAATATCGGCCTGGGCAATTCCCCAAAACCCGGGAAAATAAAATATGTGGACAAGGACCGGCTGGTCCGGATTGTCCAGTCCAGCAGAATATTTCCGGAAAAGGCTCAGATTGTCTGCCCGGACCGGGTTTATGTTAAGCGGGCCGGCCAGACCCTTGACCGGGAAGTTGTGGTGTCCCGGGTGGAGGAACTTTTAAAAGACCGCTTCATGAACAGAACGGTGGAAATTGAGGAACTGAGTATCCGGGGGGACGAAACATACCCTGTGGGAGCGCTTGACCTTGATGCCGAGTCCCGGGACCCCGTTGACGGGCATGGCCGTCTTTCCTTGTCCATGGACGTTCTGGTGGAGGGGAAACGGCAAGGCTCAATCCGTATCCGGGGAATGGTCAGTGAATATGTGGATGTGGTCTGTGCCCGACGGGACCTGGCTAAAGACGTGACCCTTTCTGAAAGGGATTTGACCCTGAAAAGGATAAATTTATTTGATTTCAAAGACCTGCCTTTAAAGGAAATGGACCGTGCCGTCGGCAAACTGCTCAAAACCCCGGCAAGGTCAGGTGACCCCATAGACCCTTCCATGTTTAAGAATCTTCCTTTGGTGGAAAAGGGGGAGATGGTCACCATGATTGCCAAAAAAGATTATCTGCATATCCGGACCATGGGAATTGCAAAAGAAGACGGATATGAAAACCAGCTGGTGGCAGTGGAAAACATCAGCTCCGGAAAAGTGATCCGGGGCGTTGTCCGGGACGGGACGACTGTGGAGATTGTGTATTAAATAGCTTTTAGCTGTTAGCCATTAGCTTTTAGCAAGCCCGGGATTTTGAGGGGCTAACAGCTAATAGCTAAAAAGGAGATAACAATGAATTTGGAAAGACACTGGGGGATGGTGCTGCTGGTATCTCTTATGTTCCTGTCCGGGTGTATGTTTGGGTCTTCGGATATTGAGGCGCCCATTGCAGTTCCGCCGGGGGCGGTTACCGATCCTGCCCTTGAGCCGGAGTATGAAATCAGTGCACCTGAAGAGGGCTCCTTGTGGGCCGGTAAAAATTCCTCTGCTTTTGAAGATACAAAGGCCAATTATGTGGGAGACACGGTTATTGTGGATATTGTTGAAAATTCCAGCTCCGAGATGGACGTGAATACCGAGTCCTCCCGGAAAAGTAAAATGGGAATCGGCGTGCCCACTTTAAATTTTATGGGGTATACCACACAGCTTGGCGGCGGGGGGGGCAATAATCTGGTGAGTACGGATTTTTCAAGCACCTTTTCCGGGGAAGGTAAAAATGACCGGAGTGGTAAAGTTACCGCTTCCATTGCAGTCCGTGTAACCGAAGTGCTGCCCAACGGCAACTTAAGCCTTTACGGGCGCAGGGCCATGAAAGTGGATCATGAAACCCAGTATATTGTGGTGTCCGGCGTTGTCAGGCCCCAGGATATTTCCGCCGGCAACCGGGTTGAATCCACGTATCTGGCGGATTCGAAAATTGAATATTACGGTAAAGGGGCCCTTTCGGATAAGCAGAAACCCGGCTGGGGCAGCCGGATTATTGAAAATATATGGCCATGGTAGCTCAAAGCGATTAGCCCTTAGCTTTTGGGTTCCTGAATCGGGCTAACAGCTTTATGAGAAAGGATAAAGGATGAAGGACGAAAAAGAAATAATCATGCTGATTCGGTTTACCCCTGTCCGGTTTCTTTTTTGCACAGTTTTGACACTGGGGCTTTTGATGTGCGGTGAGGCGGCCATGGCGGCAAGGATAAAGGATATGGCGGCCATCAAGGGTATCCGGTCCAACCAGCTGAGCGGCTATGGCCTGGTGGTGGGATTGAATGGCACGGGAGACAAAACCAATGTCACCTTTACCCGCCAGGCATTGGCGAATATGATGGCGAAAATGCATATCCATGTGGACCAGGATAGCCTCAAGGTGAAAAATGTGGCTGCCGTTATCGTTACCGCTGACATTCCACCCTTTGCCAGGATCGGGGACAGGATTGATTATACGGTATCCTCCATTGGGGACGCCAAAAGCCTGAAAGGCGGGATTCTGCTGCTCACTCCCCTTAAGGGTGTGGACGGCAATGTTTATGCTCTGGCCCAGGGGCCGGTAAGCCTGGCCATCCCTGAAGGGGTCGGGGACAGGAACAGCCATCTGATGGTGGCCAGAGGAATCAACGGGGCTTCGGTTGAGCGGGAAATCCCCTTCAGACTGGATGGCAAGAAAAAACTGGTGCTTTCGCTGTTCAGGCCGGATTTTACTACGGCAAGGCGGATGGCCGATACCATTAACGCGTCTTTGGGGCAGGACATCGCCAAGACCGTTGATGCCGGGACCATCAACCTGAATGTACCTGAATTTATGCAGGAGGCAAAAGTTGCGGAATTTATATCCGATATTGAGCGGCTGACCGTGATTCCCGATGCCGTGGCCAAGGTGGTCATCAACGAAAAAACCGGGACCGTGGTTATTGGCAGCGATGTCACCATCTCAAGTGTTGCCATTGCCCACGGCAACCTTTCCGTGACCATAGAAGATGAAGAAGGGGGCGGACCGGGAAATGAAGAACGGGTCATGACTCTGGACGGCACCGCCACCATCGGTGAACTGGTCCGGGGGCTCAACTCTCTTGGCGTGGCGCCAAAGGACCTTATTGGTATTTTGGAAAGCATCAAGGCGGCCGGGGCACTGCAAGCCGAAATTGAAATATTATAAATAGACTGAAGGCAGAAGGGGTTTAGGCCGGAGGTGCCGGTTTTTTCTTTTAACCCGGTGAGGAGTTAAAAAATGGATATCAACAGTATTAATCAGGGTCTTGCGGTGGACCGGGTAAAAAATCTTGGCGGTAAGGCCGATGAGGCCGCTAAAGACAAGGCCCTTAAGGAGGCATGCCAGGGGTTTGAGGCCATGTGGATCAATTCTATGGTCCAGGCCATGAGGGCCAGCCTGCCCGGGAATGCGCTTTTTCCTGAAACCAATGAATCGGATATCTTCCAGTCCCTTTCCGATCAGTATCTTTCCGATGAACTGGCCAAAGGAGACAACAGCCTGGGGTTTAAAGAGTATCTTTTCGAACAGCTCAGAGACGACATTTAGCGGGGCTGGTTAACGGCCGAAGAATGCCGCTGTATATTTTAAGGCTGTAAACAGAATAATGCCAACCAGCATCCACTTGATTGCCCTGGCCGGAACAAATTTTTGACAGTATGCCCCAAGGTACATTCCCGCCATTCCCCCCAAACCAAATAAAGCACCGAGTAACCAGTCCGGCGCCACGGATACATCAGGGTAGAACGGCGCAATGGCCTGGTAAAATATGACACCGGCCACCGAAGTCATGAGGGTTCCCATCAGGGCGGCGCCGGCCACCATATAAACGGGCAGATTCCAGATCGCCACAATAAAGGGCGCGATGATGGCGCCTCCGCCAATTCCATAAATGCCGCCGATGATGCCGACAACAAAGCTAAGGGCAAAGATATTTATAAAAGGAATCTCAAACGTTTGGCCATAAAAACGGCCGCTGATCCGTTTGAAATCAAAGCGGTTTATGGTTACTTTTTCCAGGGATGTTGGATTGGAAACGTCCTGACCCACCGCATTATTATGAAAATGCCTGACCATCTGTTGAAATCGTTTCTCACTGTCGGCACCGCCCGTCTGTCCATTGTTTTTTCTTAGCAAACTCACGCCCATTTTAAGCCCGATATACCCCAGTATCATAGCGGCAAAAAGTTTAAATCGGGCGGGGTCCGGAAGATAAGAAATCCTTATGAAGGCGCCGATAAACACCCCCGGCAGGGTACCCAGGACAATTCCCCAGGCCAGCGGCCAGAACATCCGGCCCTCTTTATAGTAGCGGTAAACACCGCTGGGGATGGCCACCAGGTTATACACTTGATTGGTTGCGCTGACGGACGGATTGACATAGCCAAGAACTGACATTTGAAAGGGCAACAGAAGAAAGGCCCCTGACACCCCGGCCATGGATGTAAAAAATGAGATCCCAAATGCCACAAGGGGCGGCAGCCATGGGCTCACTTCAATTCCGGCGGTTTGAAAAATCATTTTTACCTCCATGGGAAAATTTTTAACTAACACGATTATAATTATATTCGTGTTAGTTTGCAAGCCCTCTGATGGTGATTGCCCGGAAAAATTTTAATGGGGTACCTTTCCGGTTCAATCATGATATAAGGATCAAGGATGTCCCGAGGTTATCCAATCGAATAACCGCTGTAACCCATATGGAAAATTAAATTCAGGAAAGCATGAAACAACGGCAGATCACCTCAATCCCTGAAGAGAGCAGATATCTGAATTCCGCTCAACTTGACTTGATAGAGCAGTCATTCCGGGAATGGGCGGAGAAGACCCCGCGCAAAGATGTCCGCCTGGCCCGGCAGCGGATTTTAATTATTTTCTTATTAATCCGGTACACCGGGGCGCGGTTGAATGAAGTTCTCGCCCTTAACCCTTTCACGGACATTGATTTTAGTCAACACCTGGTGACTTTTGGCAGTGAAGGTCCGGAGATCAAAGGCGGGCCACGAAAGGTTCGAATTTCCACAAAGCTTTCTGCTGAGTTGAAAGACACCTTTGCGAATCCTTATTTTAAAACCTCTTTCAAAAGCCGGTTTAATGTAGACCCCGGGTTTGTCCGGCGAAAATTCTATGAACGAGCCCAGGCCTGTGGTTTCCCCAAAAATCTTGGCGGCCCGGACGTGATTCGAAAATCCCGGGCCGTGGAGTTGATGCAGGGCAATATGCCCCTGCCGGCCGTCCAAAAGATGCTGGGCCATTCCACCCTTAACCCGGCGACTTCCTATGTGTCCTTTTCAACGGACGATATTCAGCGGGTCACGGAACTGTTCCTTGAAAGAGAGGCATCCCGGAAAACCAGTGCCCGCAATGCGTTTTTCGGTAAAATTGAAACCCTGCAAAAGGGGGATATCCAGACCCGGGTCACTTTGACATCCATTGGCGGTTATGCCGTAACCACCGTGATCACCAATGACAGTGCCGAACAACTGGGATTAAAAAAGGGATTGTTGGTGACAGCACAAATCAAAGCCCCATGGGTTATTCTGTACAAAGGGGAAAAAGAGCCCCGGTGCAGTGCCGAGAATAAATTTTCCGGAACCGTTGAGCAGATCAGTGAAGGCAAAGTGAATACGGAATTTATTGTCCGCATAACCGACGGGACCCAATTGTGCGCGCTGGTTTCCACCAAAGGGGCCCGGCCGCTTGGCCTTGAGACCGGTGCACCGGTCTGGGCGGTCTTTAACTGTTTTGCCGTTATTCTGGATGTGGATTGATAGGGAGACCGCAGACGGGAGACGGGAGACCGGATGCGGAATCACCAGTTATCGCCTGTGAAGCGTCTGTTTTCAAAATGTTGGCAGGAATTATTTTACGTTAAGGCTTAAATTGAAATACGAAAATTCATAATTCAAAAATTAAAATAAACGCATGAACATGTACCTAAAAAGCCAATATATCAACATGAGGACAAATGGGGCAGATTACTATAACCATTTGATAGTATTCAAATATTTACGGTTCACAAATCCGTTGGGCATAAAGAAAAGTATTGAATAGGTTTTTGTCATGAAAATAAACATTATCGGCATTGATTGTGCCACTGATCCCAAAAACGTGGGCATCGCATTTGGTACGTTCTCTAATGGGCATACCGTCGTGAAACGAGTCAAACAGGGAACTCGTCAAGAAGAACCTGTTGAGATTGTGGCCTCTTTTCTCGGGGGTCAAAAGGCCCCAACACTGCTTGCATTGGATGCACCTCTTGGTTGGCCCAATGCATTGGCTGAAGAGTTACAGAACCATACTGCAGGGGAAAAATTTAAGGTCTCAGCCAATTCACTGTTCCGACGATATACAGACCTGTTTATCAAAGAGAAGATAGGGAAACAATCTCTTGATGTTGGTGCCGATCGAATCGCCCGTACGGCATATTCTGCTTTGGATTTATTGGATCGTTTGAGCCAGATTCTTGGACAAAACATTAGGTTGGCATGGGAGCCGGAGATTAATGGGGTGAGAGCTATAGAAGTCTATCCTGCCGCTACTCTCATTGCCCATGGAATTGATACACGAGGGTATAAAGCAGCGAATGGTAAGGCTGAACGACAAAAAATTATTGAGGCCCTTAAATTACGTTTAACCGTTTCAGTCGAAATTCCTAACATAGAAAAGAGTTCTGATAGTGTGGATGCAGTGGCATGTGTACTTGCTGGGCAGGATTTCCTTTCTGGTCTTACCTTTCTACCATCTGGTGATAAACCAGTAGTTAAAGAGGGGTGGATTTGGGTCCGTCAACCTAGTGCCTAATTGAACGTTTCCAACCGATACAAATTAGTACTGATTCCATTTGTCTGTAGGGTAGAAGTTAACTTATCCCAACCATTCCCCTAAATAACCGCAACATCCGGTCTCCCACTTCCCGGTCTCCCGTCTCCGTTTTTCGGTCTCACGTTTCCGGTTTCCAGTCTTCTCCCCTCCGGCATAATAGTTGCAACATTTATAAATAAGCATGAAAAAACGGCCGAATCCGGGAAAAATTTTCCCGGCGATCCGGCTTAAAGGCGATGTAACCCCTTAATTATAAATGGGTATAGAAAGCAACAGGGAGAAAATGACATGGAAAAAATTGCCCGGGAAATAGAAAAGATCCTTGAAGAAAAGCAAGCCTGCTACGAGGAACTTAAAAACGTCCTGACCCAGGAAAAGGGCCATATTGCCGCCATGGATGTGGATGCCCTGTGGTCCACCACCCGGACCAAAAAAGAGCTGGGCCGGAAAATAGAAGCCTTACGGCAGGATATTCTTACCCTTGCCGGAAAAATTGACCCGGACGGGGAGGTGCCTGACTTTTCCCTTGCCGATGTCATCAAGGCGCTTTCTGTTGGAAGTAAGATGAGGTCCAGGCTTCTTTCTGCCAAAGCCAGGCTGGATGTGTCCAAAAAAGCCGTTGCCCAGTCTGCCCAGGCCAACCGGACCCATGTGTCCCGGTACCTGACCGTGGTGGACGAGGTAATGGGCATTATTGTGAATCATTCCAAACAGGACCAGTATACCAGAAAAGGGGTGATTCCTGAAAACAGAGAGCGAAACCGCCTGTTTCAGGCAGAGGTGTAAATTATGTCCGGCTTATCGTCTACCTTAAGCATTGCCAAAACCGCATTAAGCGCCCAGCAGTACGGGATCAATGTCACCGGTAACAACATTGCCAATGTCAACAACGAAGATTACAGCATTCAGAACGCCGATCATACCACCACGGCATCAGTTTTTTACAATGGCTATGTCCTCGGGACCGGTGTGGACGTTGAACAGGTGGAACAGACCGTTGACCAGCTTCTGGAAAACCGGCTGACCGATGAACAGTCCACCCTGGCCGCCTATGAAGAAATGGCCTCTTATCTGGAAATTCTGGAAGGATACTTTGATGAGAGTTCCGATACCAGCCTGGCCAGTGTGTTAAGCGATTACTGGAATACCTGGCACGATCTGGCCGACAACCCTCTGGGCAGCGCGGAACGGAACCTGGTGTATGAACAGGGCAATCTTCTGGCCGAGCGTTTCAACACCATCGGTACGGAGCTTGATGAGCTGGCCAATGATCTGACCAATGAAATCTCAACCGGGGTAAACGATATCAATATCCTGGCCCAGGAGATTGCCAATTTAAACAAAGAGATCATCAACCTGGAGGGGAATACCGCCACGGCCAACGATTTAAGGGACCAGAGAAATGCCCTGATCGATGAGCTCGGGGAGTTGATTGATGTGGATGTGATCACCGGTGAAGACGGGGATGTGATTATTAATGTGGCCAACGGGGCCCCCCTGGTCAACGGGGTGAATTATTACAGCCTGGTCATGGATGAAGGGCAGGTCATGTGGGTGGGCTCCACGGGGTACCGGCTGAATATCACCGATGATATTTCCGGCGGCAAGCTGGCCGGGTGGCTCAATATCCGGGACGAGACCATCCCCAAGTACCGGGCGGAAATCGACGAGCTGGCCTCTGAAATGATCTGGGCCATGAACTATCAGCAGTCCCAGGGCGTGGGGCTGACCTATTACAACGGCTCTTTGACCGGCACCTATGCCGTGGACGACAGCGGATGGCTGTCCAGTTTCAGTTTCGGCAATAAAATTAACTATGACGGGGATACCACGGTCTGGGTGGAGGACAACTCTTCAGCGGAAACCGCCTACCGGAAAATCATGATTGACATGGGGATTTCCACCGCATCTTTAAGCGACTGGGAAGGGACCACTCCCGGGGCCGGTGAAGTCAGCTATGAACTGACCGTGGTGGATGAAGGCGATATCGGTGACAAACTGGTGACCGAATCCTGTGCCGAAAACCTGGCCAAAGTCTGGGGAACCTCTTCAGGGGGCGCTGTCACGGTTCTGGACAGTATCCTGGCGGAGCAGACCATCACCGTTTACGGGGCAGATGTGGGCACCCAGACCGTTAAGATTGCCGACAGCGGCGGAGATGCCATCCGGTCGGCCGCTTCCATTGCCGAGGCCTTGGATGCCCTGGACGGGGTGGCAGCCTATGCCTCTTCCAATTCCGTTGAATTTGATCTTTCCGGCATTTCAGGGGCTGAGGACGGGGATGAGGTCATATACTCCCTTTATGTGGACGGAATTGTTTATGAACAAAGCTTTATTGTAGACTCCGGCGCAGGCACCCCTGATGAACAGTTTGAGGATTCACTGGTGGAAGCGGTCCAGGCATTGAACGAATTAAACGGTGATACCGATCTTTATGCCGACGGCCTGGTGTTGACCAGCGATAAAGGGGCCACCTTAGGGATTCAGGATTTTGAAATTCAGGACAATGCGGGTATTGAGCTGGACAACTTTACCAATTTTGATGCCACCGATGTGGTGGAGCTGACCATTACAACCGATGGCGTTCCCACCACCAGCACCACCATTTCAGTGGACCTTACCGGGGTGTCTGATATCACTGACCAGGACGAACTTTCCCAGGTGTTTTACGAGGCCTTTGCCGAGGCCCTGCCCGAAGGCACCTTTACCGTTGAACTGAATACGGCCAGCGAATCCGTGATTATCAGGACCATTGACGGGTCTAATATTACCCTGTCCGGCGCCACTGACGACACGGGCAATGA
Source organism: uncultured Desulfospira sp. (assembly GCA_963663165.1). GTDB lineage: Bacteria > Desulfobacterota > Desulfobacteria > Desulfobacterales > Desulfobacteraceae > Desulfospira. The sequence continues at coordinate 5,127,003 of OY760175.1, forward strand.
CGCCACCATTGATGTGGCCAACCTGGCCGGCACCACCTCCTCGGGCACCGGCAACTCCATTCTCGAATTTGACGCCACGGGCAGTGATGTGGAAACCTTTAATTCCGATACCAGCACAGCCGACACCTTGGCATTTTCCATGCTTTCCGCCGCAACGTCCATGGCCGGGGCCACGGCCGTGGTCAATGAGGCATCCTACACCGGCGCCGGCGCCACCACAGCCGCCGCCATTATGGGTACGGTAACCATTCTGACCGATGACGGCATGGGCATGCAGTCTACCGCCAAAACCGCCCAGGGTCTGTTCGGCTCTTCGGGCACTGCTGAAACGGGAAGTTCCATCATGACCCTTGGCGGGGAGGGCGGATTTGAAGACTTTACAGCAGGGGAAACCATATCCTTTGATGTGGACGGACAGACCGTCAGTTTTGTGGTGTCAACGGCGGCCGGCGGCACCACTGACTATGCCCTGGCCACCCAGCTGATGACGGCGCTTGGGGCGGTTTTAAGTTCAGAAGACTACGCCCTTGTCCAGAACGGCTGTTCCGTATCCATTATCAAGGATTCATCCCTGGAAGACCCCATTGAGATTACCGATTTTGAGGAAACCGGCAGCGGAGATGCTGTGCTGGCCGTCTCAACCGGGGGGGGGACCGGAACCGAAGATCCGGAAAACGGGTCCCTGGAGTCAGGAAACGAGTATAAGAATTTTTCCACCGCCTCTTTGTATGACAACGAAGCCATCATTTACTGGCAGAAAAAAACCAAAGACGGCATATTGACCGGCGAGAGCGGCCTGGTTACGGTGACTGAAGAAGGCCGGGTGGAGATTGTGGAAGGGGGCGGGGTTACCCTTACCTTTGAGGTGGCCGACGGGAGTCTGGTGGCCGGCAATACCCTGACCGTGAATACCGATGTCAACGGGGAACCGGATCCTTTGGAGTTCACCGTGAGCAAGGAAGGCAACAGCGTCAACGATATTTACTATTTTGAAGTGGTCTCCGGGGGAACCGTGGGGGTTGAGGCTGCAGAAGATGAAGAGCCCCTGGTCATTCAATGGTCCAATTCCGTTTCTTCCGGCAGGTTTATCCTGGAAGGCGATGACCCGCCACGGACACCCGAGTCCCCCATAGAGGTGGAAGTGGACGGCATGACCTTAAGCTTTTATGACGGGACCTTGTTTACCGGGGATGTGTTCACCGTTACCACGGATGAGTCCGGGGTGCCGGTGTCCTCTAACGGGGATGGAAAGGCCACCGGGGAAACCATGTCTGACTGGCACTGGACCCTGGAATCCTTTGCCGATCAGTTCAACCGGGAGGCCAGCGGGCTGACCGCCTCGGTCACTTCGGGCAGTCAGCTCAAGATCGAGGCGTCCCATGATTACCATGTGCTTGAAAATATCCAGTACTCGGGCCAGAACGGTTTCAGTGAGGACAATATCACCATTGAGGTTCTGAACTGGGCCGCCCTGGATTTTAATGCCAATGACCTGGAGTTTATCAGGAACGCCAACGGGGAATGGGGTATCTTAAGCGACGCCACCGGCGGCGTGGCTCAGCTCATGCCCGAAGGCGGGGATGACGACGGGTTTATGGTGGATCTGGACGGCGACGGGATCGGGGACCTTGAAATCAATTTTGCCAAAGCCATCACCGGCCAGGGGTCTGTCACTTTTGACCTGGTGTCCCGGGACGCAGCCGACATCAATTTTGCATTCGGGGATGATGAATCCACTGATTCAGGGCTGCTGGCGGCGGCCGGCATCAATACCTTTTTTGAGGGGTCTGATGCGTTGACCATGGAAATGAACTCGGTGCTTCAGGATATCAACTATATTGCCGCCGGGGTGATTGATGCCAGCACCGGGAAGGTGACCCAGGGAAGCAACGAAAATGCCGTGGCCTTTACCGAATTACAGGATACCACCCTGACCATGAAACAATGGACCTTTACCCGGGGGGAATCGGCCACGTCAAGCCTGACCGACACCACCCTGGACAGCTATTACCATACCATTGTCAGTTCCCTTGGCCTTGAAGCCAGCAATGTTTATGGATCACTGGAGTATGCGGAACTGATGGTCAACCAGCTCACAGACCAGAGAAACACGGTGTCGGCGGTTTCCCTGGACGAAGAAATGGTCAACCTGATTAAATACCAGCAGGCGTTTTCAGCGGCATCCAAACTGCTCACCACGGCGGATGACATGCTCAATACCCTGTTGTCTATTAGGTAAGCCACTATCTTTTAGCCGTTAGCCATTAGTTAACCGCAACTAAAAAGCTAACCGCTAATAGCTAAAAGCTAATAGCTAACGAAAGGAGGACTCATGCGGGTTCCAAATTTGTCATTATACAACAACACCACATACCAACTCAGTGTAATCACTACCCAGCTCAGTGATGCCAATGAGGTCATGGCCACCCAGAAACAAATGAATTCCATTTCAGATGATCCCGTGGGGACGGCCCAGGTTCTGGGCATCAATGCCACGCTGGCGAGCCTGGAACAGTATAACACTAATATTGACATGGGAATCACCTGGCTGGACAGCCAGGAAACCGCGATGGAGTCCATTCAGGACCAGATTCTGGAAGCCAAAACCCTGGCCCTCCAGCTGGCCAATGCTTCGGTGAGTGCATCGGAACGGACCGATGCCGTTGAAACTATTGAGGGCATCATTGATCAGATATTAGGACTGATGAACACACAGGTGAACGGGTCATATGTGTTTGGCGGCACGGATACGGATACGGTCCCCTTTGCCTATGATGATCCGGGAAATCCCGCGTCCGTGGTCTATCTGGGAAATTCAGACGCATTTACCATTTCCAGTTCCGACACCAGTCAGGTGGAGGTGGGAAGGGACGGCTCCACCGTGGTCACGGAAACCCAGATTATCGTGGACAGCACCAACAATAAAATATTTTTCCAGGAAGACCCGGGCCTGGGCGAAAACGCCAAGGTGATTCTGGATGCCACTATCCCTGACGGGGACTACACCCCGAAACAGCTGGCCTTAGCCGTTAAAAACGTCATGAACCAGGTATCCCAGGACGAGGGGTACGGGGTGACATATAAGGTTTCTTATGATGCAGAATCCGGCACATTTTCCTTTATCAATGACGGGGCCTATGACGGGTATATGGGGTTTGACCTGCTCTGGGAGTCCGGGGAATCTCCCCGGGTAGGCAATATCAATACGGAAAATATTTTGCTGGAAGGGGTGGATCTCAGTCTGGTCAACGGGGACGCCCTGGTGCATGAGACGCCTGAACCGGACGGCACCGCCCCCCTTCGCCTGACCTGGGACGAAGACACCAGCACCTGGAGCGTTCTCAACGACCCGGGGTATGATCTGCCCCTGACCATAGACGGGAGCGATACCCATGTGGAGCTGGACCTGACCGGTAACGGTGTATCCGATCTGGTCATTGACCTGGAATCGGCGGCCATAGACGGCGGATATATCGAGTTTGACATTACCACCGCCTCCAATGAGCAGAGTATCGGACCGGATATGGGATTTGAAAGTGATGTGTCCTATACCCCGCCCCTTTCCGATACCCCGGTGGTTTTAAAAAGTTTTGACAACACAAACAATGTCATTGATTTTGTCGAATATGTGGGCGGGGTGCCGTCCTCCCAGCTGAGTGCGGCCATTCCTGAAGGCGACTATACGGACATGGAAAGCCTGGCCGCAGCCATTGAAGGCGCCATGGAAGATGCCTCGGTAAACGATGCCGATTATGAGGTGACCTATAACTGGAACTCAAATAAATTCATCATTGAAGAAGAATCCGGCCTGTTGAGTGAGGTGGCGCTGCTCTGGGCTTCCGGGACCAACAGCAGTATCAATGCCGGAACTGAGCTGGGGTTTGACACCTCTTTGGATGATGCCGGTGATGTCTCTTATGTGGGAGATGACAAAGTGGCCCTGTTTACCATTACCGCCGGGGTCAACGATGCCATTAATTTTAAGGAAGTGCTTCCCGGCCTGACCGAAGATCAGGTTTCCGAGCTGACAGCGATAATCCCGGCCGGGCCTTATTATACCCCCCAAAGTTTTGCAAGGGCTGTTGAAGATGCCCTGGAAGATGCGTCCGAGGCAAACGGGAACAGGGTTGACTATGATGTGAGTTACGATTATAACTCTAGCAGGTTCAGCATAGAAGAAGACGGCTCCATAGAGCGCAAACTTGAAGAATTTTACCTGCTGTGGGAAAGCGGTTCCAATGCTGATACCAGCGCAGCCCAGGCCCTGGGGTTTTATGAAATCGATGCGGCATCTGCGGCAGTTGAAGGGGAAGAAGAGACCTGGGGAATATTTGAAACCCTGTTTGATTTAAAGGAATACCTGGCATCAGATGATGTGGACGGGATCCAGCGAACCATCACCCGGCTGGACAATCATTACAACAGCATTACCTCCACCATCTCGGATACCGGTATGAAATACAACCGGCTGTTGATCAGCGAGCAGGTCATCCTGGAAACCACTACCAGCCTCAAGGAAAGACGCTCTATGATTGAAGATGCCGATTATGTAGAGGCCACCATGGACCTTGCCGCCATCCAGACCGCATATGAGGCCTCATTGAACTCAAGCGCCCAGATTATCAATATCAGTCTGATGGACTATATGTAAATATGCTTATTTTAACTCGAAAAGTCGGTGAAAGCATCGTGATCGGGGATGATATCGTGATCAAGGTGGTGGAAACCGGTAAGAACAGTATCCGTATCGGCATTGACGCCCCAAAGGATATATCCGTACTCAGAAAGGAAGTCTTCGACTCCATCCAGCAGGAAAATATCCTTTCATCCAGGGGTGACAAGATCGATATCACCAAGGCGGCCAAACTGATCGGAAACAAGAAAACGGAAAAATTAGGGTAATGAGAATCAAGACTAGACAATTCGGGGAAGTCAATATTGATGAGGATAAGATCATTAATATGCCGTGGGGGATTCCCGGGTTCAAAGACCAGAAAAAATACGTTGTACTCCAGACAGAGGAGACCATACCGTTTTTCCTCTTTCAGAGTGTGGATGATCCAAACCTGTCGTTTGTGGTTTTAGATCCCACAAAGGTCTTTCCCGATTATACCCTGGAAGAAAAAGATTTTGAGAAAACAATTGAATGGGACTTTGGAAACGAAGAAATTACCTGTTTTGTGATTGTGACCATTCCCCACGGGAGCCCGGAAAAAATGACAGCCAATTTTATGGCCCCCCTGGTGATCAATAACAACAAAAAAGAAGGGGTTCAACTGATCCGGCAGAACAGCCCTTATTCCCACCAGCAGCGGATCTTAAGCTGACCGCCAACGCATTTCATGAAACACCAATAGGCCTGGACACACCTGTCCAGGCTTTTTTTTCTGCCAAAGCCAATAAAACGGTTCGGTTAATTCAAGACAGACCGGGGTGCCTTTGTTTTACGCATCCGTACTGAATAGAAATCCGGTCAGGTCCTGCATCTTCTCCTGAAGCTCCAGAAGCTCTTCCGGCGGGAACTGTTTGATCACCTTTTCGGTATCCTGCTCCAAAACCTTGACCACCAGACTGTTGGTGCCTTCGTTGATGCTGAAATCCATTTTGGTTTGAAGGGTGGCCGTCATTTCTTTTAATGCGTCCACCATTTCTTCAACATCTTCCCGGGTAATCTCCTGAACCTGGGCTTCGGACTCCTGCGCCTGCGCCGGCTTAGGTTCCTGCACAGTGTCAAGCTCGGTCCGAACCGGTTCTGTCTTGGAAACAGAAGATGCCTGACTTACTGCGGCAGTCTCAGCGTTGACTGCGGCATTTCCTGTAATTTCCATGATGCTTTCCTCCCTGTAATGATAATTTAAGGCCCTGGTGGCCTTTTAAACATCCACAGTGAACAGGAATCCGGTCAGGTCCTGCATTTTTTCCTGAAGCTCTAAAAGCTCTTCTGCAGGGAACTGTTTGATGACCTTTTCCGTGTCCTGGTCTACAACCTTGACCACCAGGCTGTTGGTGCTTTCGTTGATGCTGAAATCCATTTTGGTCTGAAGGGTGGCGGTCATTTCCTTTAATGCTTCCACGGTGGCTTCCACATCTTCCCGGGTGATGTCGCGGGGTTCGGTTTCGGATGGCTGCAATGGGCGCAACCGGGTAATGGTGGTCTCCACTCCGGTTTCAATAGTGTCTGAAACCGAAGCCGAAGATTCCCGGCTTACCGTTACGCTGTCTATGCTGACTGCGGCATTTCCTGAAATATTCATGGCTTAAGTCCTCCTTGCAAAAATTGGGGCCTTGGCTTATCTGCTGATACTCAACACCCTGGGGCGTCCTTTGGACAAGTTCAGGGGTTTGTAGCCCTGTATGGCTTTTCTGCCATGTTTTAATTGATTCAAACTTGTTCTCAACCGTTCCTTATGGTTTTTTATCTCAAGGGCAATGGTGTCGTCAACTTTGAGAATGGCACCGAGCCGCTTTTCATACCGGGTCAGTACGGAAATATTCCCTTTACTGTTGTTTCCTGTAACGTTCAGGAACGTATTGAGGACCGACTTTAAGTTGTCGGAGGCCTGTCTCCTTTCTTGGGTCATCTTTGAGATATCGGGCATTTCCAAGGTCTTCAGCTGATGCAGATGAGCCTTTTGAAGAGATTCATAGTCCATAAATCCCTTTTCAATGGTTGGTGTATGTTCCTTTGTGTTCATGAAAATTTCCTATATCCTTTTCAGGCAGTTAAATAAAGTATCTTCCATTGGCCTTCGGTTAAACGGCTATTGAGGTCCTCAGGTTGGCATTTTGTCCATATCCGGCGGCGCCGTATGCCGGAAACGGTTTCGGGGAAGCCGGTGCTGCCGGTTCATCAACTGATTCGGCCGGCTGGTTCATCACCGTTGTTTCCCATATCCGTTTAAGTTCCATGGTGTACTTCTCAGCCCGGTCCAGGGTGGCGATGTCGTTGCTTACAGAGACCTTGGCCAGTTCGTTCATCATGGTCATGTAAAGGCTTCGCAGAAAGTTGATCTCATCGGTTTGTATGTTGCTGTCCAGGCAGGCATTAAGCTCGGATATAATGGCAATGGCTTTTCCTATATTTTCACCTCTTTGTTTGGGGTCATTGTGTTTTGCCCCTTCTCTGGCCAGGTTAATTCTTTTAATCGCCCCTTCATACAGCATGAGAATGAGTTTTTCAGGTGTAATATCAGCGCTCATCTGGGCTTTCTGGTAAGAATTTAAGGCATTGCCGTTAACCATAAAATGTTACTCCTTATCTGCGTTCCGCGGTTTAATCATCATCATCGGATGTTGCACTGAAAATTTCGGCAACATAGGACTGCATGGATTCCATTTCCCGCATATAGGAATCCATTTCAACATATTGCAGGGTTAAAGTTTCATATTTTTTTTCGATTCGTTCGGTTTCGTTTTCAATGGCATCTTCAAGGCTTTCAATTTTGTCGTCAATGGAACCGGTTTCACTTTCAATGTAACCCCCAAGTTTGGTCAGGTCTAACAGGTGGTCATTGAGCTGGTCTGCCAGGCCTTCAACATCGTCATTCCCAATAAAAAAGGCTTTGACGTCATCGAAATTACTGGACAACGCTTCGGTGAGCGTGTCCTCGTCCAGGCTGACACTGCCGTCTTCACTGATTTCAAATCCCAGATCAAAAAAAGTGGTGATGCTGCCGCCGGTATTTATCCTGGATTGAAGCAGGGAAAGCAAATTGCTTTTCATGGTGTCCACAGAGGAATATTTGGCCAGGGTCCCCCAGGTTTCTTCATCCTCGTCATAGTCATCGTTTGAATCAATTTCCGTAAGCAGGTCGTTGAACAGGCTCACAATAGCGATGATATCTTCTTTAATGCTTTCGGTTTCCTCGGTCACCGTGATGTTGGCGGAGCCGGTTTCGGTAAGGTCAAGGGAGATGCCGGAAATCAGGCCGGACAGGTCTTCATTTCCCTGGCGCTGGTAGGTCACGTTATCTATGGTGACCTGGGAATTTAAAGACGATGCGGCCGGGGTGATGGTCTGGTCTTCGGTAAATCCTAAGGTCGCTGCGGCGGTTGACCCGGCATCACTCCATTTGATGGTCAGGCTTTCAAGGGTTCCGGCTTCTGTAATTTCAAGTTTTCCCGTGCTTTCATTATAGGATACCTGATAGTCAATCCCGTTCCCGCTGTCGGCTGAGGCGTCTTCCAAGGCTTCTTCTATGGCTTCAGCCAGGTCTTCTCCGTTGCTGAAGACCGCCGTATCAATGGTGGCGGTCAGCTGCGATATGTCCCCGTCGGCGGTTTCTTCTTCAAAAACGATCTGAGTGTTGTTGTTGGCCGGGCGGATAACCAGAGGGGTATCAAAATCAATGGCGCTTTCCGATGTCATGACATACCCGGACCCGTTCTGTTCGGTCAAGGTCAGGTCGGCAAGCCCCTGGGTGATGGTGATCCGGTTGTCTTCACCCGTGCTGTCTGCGGTTAACACCAGCTGATAGGGATTGTCACCGTATCCCGTGTCCACCACGGATGCGGTGACACCGGGATTGTCTTCGTCGTCGTTGATCAGCTCGGCCAGCTCTTCAAGGCTGGTGTCGGCGGAAACCGTAAGGGAAACTTGTGTCTCCCCGACGGCATAGGAAAATGTGGTGTCCGGGGCAGAAAAATCCATGGATTCCGGGGGCACGGTAACCATGACCCGGTTGTCTTCTCCGGTTCCCCCGGCCGTGGACGCAATCTGGAGGTGAAAGTTTCCCTCATCATCTTCGATAACGGAAGCGGTGACATAAGTTCCCCCGTCTCCGTCATCATTGGCCGCATCGTTGTTGATGGCATCCGCCAGATCGTCCAGGGTATATCCGCCGGCACCCCCGGTGATGGTAATAACCTCCCGGTCGTCACCGGTGCCGTAGGTGATGCTCATTTCTTCATCTTCTTCCAAAACAACCGTAGTGTCGGTGTCGGAAAACCCGTCGTCAGACTGCTGGGAGGTGGGAACATAGACGGTGCTGGTGGTGGCGGATTTGCCCGAGGAGGTAAAAGAACTTTTGGAGGCCAGCTGGTCAACCTCAATACTGTAGGTGCCGGTTTCAGCACCATCTGATGAGGATACTCTCAAGATTTCCGATGATACACTCACGGAACGGGAAAGGAAATTTGAACTCAATGACAGGGAGGATGCACTGGACTTCATATCCAGCAGGATAGCGTTAAGGACATTGAATTCATCCTGAGAGGCCTGAAGCTCGGTAATGGTTTCTTCTTTTGCGGTGATAGTGACTTCATCCGCCTCTTGAAGACTTTCAAGAATGCTTGTTATGTCCAGGCCGGAGCCCAGCCCCATTGAAGTAATGGTACCTGTTCCCATTTGTTCACTCCTTTTATTATCTGCTTAAATTAAGTATCGGTAATTTGGGCTTAAAACTTAACCTTAATGATATAAAAAAAACGCTTCCACTAAGGTGCGTGGTCCTGCCCTCGTGGAAGCGTTCCGGTTTTTCAGCCTGGTTCAAGGCGGTTGGTTACTGAAGCAGGCTCATGATATTCTCTGCTGTGGCATTGGCCTGGGCCAGGGCATAGGAGCCGGTCTGGGCCAGAAGCGACAGGTTGGAAAAGGTCATGGACTCTTCGGCAAAATCGATATCCCGGATGGTGGATTCCGATGCCAGGATATTGGTCTTGGTCACCGACAGGTTGGAGATGGTGGAAGATAGCTGATTCTGGACAGAACCCAGGCTGGCCCGGGTTTCATCCAGAGCGGCCAGGGCTGCCTCGGCAATGCTGATGGCCCTCTGGGCGCTTTCAGAATCCAGTACGCTGAGGTCCGCAAGGTTGTAGGATTCCACCTCGCTTAAGCCCACGGTGCCGGCATTGGCGGTATTGACCGCCAGAATAGAGCCGCCTTTAATGGTGCTGCCCTCTTCAATCATCATATCTTCGGACAGGGTGGTGTTGGCATTCACATACAGATCCGATGTCAGAACGTCGCCTGCCTGGACTTCCACCTCTGTTGCCGACCCGAGGCCGGAATCAGAGTTTAGGACCATATCCTGGGAAATGACGGTGCCGGCTTTCAGGATGGTGCCGGCCGCCAGGATACTGCCTGCGGTGGCGGTCATGTCGCTGTCCAGTATTTCATCTCCCGACAGGGTAATGGAACCGCCGATGGTGGAGCCTTCGGCAATGATGCTGCCGCTTTCAAGGGTGGAGCCGGCTTCAAGCTGGGTCAGCTTATAGGTCTCCAGAGCCGTTGCGGTATCATTTAGCTCACCGCCCATGACATAGGTGGAGTCGCCCAAGGTGGAGCCGGCAATCAGTTTGGAGCCGGCGGCCAGCTCAGATCCGGATTCAAGGGTCATGTCATCGGCCATGGTGGCATTGGACAGGGTGACGGTGCAGCCGCCGGTGCTGGCAATGGCGGTACTGCCGTTTTCAAACCCGGCGGTCAGGATGGAACCGGTTGCCAGGGAAAAGGTGCCGGTTGCGGCGGTGGTAAAATCCTCTGACAGAATTTGGTCTTCACTTAAGGTATAGACCGCGTCCTCAGTGATGGTGTCTCCGCTGACAATGACACCGGATGTGGTAATGAGGGTGGGGCCGCTGTAAGTGGTGGACCCGCCGGTAGTGACCAGAACCAGCGTGGTGTTTTCGGTCAACAGACTGCCGGACTGGATCGTAAAGGAATTATCAGTGGTGCTCAAGGTGTTGTTGAGCATGATATTGGTGGTGGTGGTTCCGTCAATGGCCGTTGTCCCGGCGCCGTCGGTGGCGTTGTAAATGGCCCCGATCTCAAAGGTGGCCCCGAGCTGGGAGCCGTTGGTCAGGATGGAACCGGCCTTGATTTTGGTATTGTCCGTGGCCGTTGAATTGTAGGTTAAGGTCATATCCTTGGCCAGGGTGATGTCCCTGGAGAGTACCACGGAGGATGCCAGGACATCGCCCACATTGTAAGTCACCACAGACCCGCTGGAAGATGTGGTAAACTGGGTGGTCACAATGGTGCCTTTGCCAAGGGTGGTATACTTGTCCAGTGTAGACCCTGCGGTTACCAGCATGTCCTGCTCTAAAACGGTTACCCCGGTTCCGGCGCTGGCAAAGGTGGAGCCTGCCACCGTGACGGAGCCGCCGATCACGGATCCTTTTGCGATTTCCGTGGTGGCGTACAGGGTGGACCCGGCCATGATTTCGTAATCCAGCTGGGTGCGGGAAACCGAGGATTCCACAATGGCATCTCCGCCCACAATGGTGCCGGCGGCCAGAACAGAACCGGCTTCAATGGTTGAGCCTGCCGCCAGGATAGAATCCTCTACCGTGGTCATATCGGCGTCAATCTGGATGTCTCCGCCCACAGCCCCGGCCCCGATGCCGTTGATCTGGAACTGGCTGACCCCGCTCTGGGTTAACTGCAGATACCCGATGGTGGACATCTGGCCGGCCGTGCTGCCGAATACCCCTGAGACACTGCCGTCCACTTCAATGGCACGGCCGTCAAGGGAACTTAAGGTCAGGGAGCCGTCCGAAGAAATATAGGCCTCAACCCCGGTTTCAGAAGATTTGTCGTTGATGGCGGTGACCAGGGCGCCGTCGGCATCATTGGCTTCCACCTGGATATCGCCGATGGATACCCCGTTAATGGCGAAACTGTCCCCGGTGGAGCCGGCCTGGATCTCTGTGGTGGTGGTGGTTTCCACAATGGCGTTGGCGGAGATGCCGGTCACCGAGGTGTATTTGTTGATTTCATCTTCCAAGGCCCCCATGCCGTTGTCCCGGTCATTGTTATACTGGATGTCAATGGTGCTTAAGGTCAGTTCCTCACCGGTAATGGACGATGTGATGGTGAGCTGGACCTCTCCGCCGCTGTCGCTGGACAGGGACAGGTTGGCCTGGGAAATGTGGCCGATGCTGTTGGATTCTGCAGAACCAATGGAAATGCTGGCCGTTTCATTGGCAAAGGCCCCGATCTGGATGACCTTGTCTGAAAAGGCGCCGGACAGCAGTTTCTGCCCGTTATAGGAGGTGGTCTTGGCGATGGCATCCAGCTCTTCGAGGAGTTTGTCAATGTCATTCTGGATGGCCCGCCGGGTGTCTGTGGTCTGTCCGTCCGAGGCGGCCTGGATGGCCTTGGTTTTAATGGTGTTGACGATGTTGATGGATTCCTGGAGTGCGCCGTCGGCTGTCTGCACCATGGAAATTCCGTCGTTGGCGTTTCTGACGGCCTGGCCAATCCCCAAGGACTGGGCTTTCAATGAATCGGCAATGGCCATCCCCGACGAATCGTCGGCCGCTTTGTTGATCCTTAAGCCCGTTGAGAGCCGTTCTAAAGACTCGCTCAGTGCCGTATCATTGGAAACCATACTGCGGTGGGCATTCAGTGCGGCAATGTTGGTGTTGATTTTTAAGGTCATGGTGCTGTTCCTCCTTGATGATGTTTATCCTTTTTGTTCTGTGGCGCTTGCCTTAAAAAATTGGGGTGAAAAGGCAAAATTGTTTTTAAAGGTGAAAACAGCAATCCTTGTGCCATGAAGAAAAAATTTAATGCAACTTACTAATATCTCACATGATTAGTTTCGATATATGGGGCTGGTGGTGGAAGGTGGTATAGGGAAAAATAGAATTTTTTTTCCGGGTATCTACCTGAATATAGGCAATATTTTCCCAAGTGCCTAAGGGTTAAATTTTTTTGGGGTTAATTTTTTTGGGGAACTAAACAAAACTTTTCGGGCAATGGCATGTAACGGAGACCGGAAACCGGAGACCGCAGACCGGATAAAAAATCGGGGATTGGCATCTTGCTGCTGCTCTTGCTATAAACCATTTGAGCAAGAGCAAGAGGAAGAAAATCAGCCTTGTTGGAGCGGGCCATGCCCGCGAATCGTCGGCATGGCCCGCTACTCAAAATCGAAATTGGTCTTAAGATTCGTTGGATTTCGACGGCCTAACAAAAAAAACCGGCAGGGGAAAATCCCCTGCCGGAAATCAGATGTGATCTTATTTTTGGGTGTTTACTGGAGCAGGCTCATCAGGTTCTGGGTGGATGCATTTGCCTGGGCCAGTGCGTATGAACTTGTCTGTGCGAGGAGCGACAGGTTGGAGTAGGTGGACGCTTCCTCGGCAAAGTCAACATCCCGGATGGTGGATTCCGATGCCTGGATGTTGGTCTTTGTGGTTGACAGGTTGGCAATGGTTGAAGTGAACTGGTTCTGTACCGAACCCAGGTCACTCCTCGTGGAGTCTAGATCCGCTAAAGCGGCCTCCGCAATGGAGATGGCAAGCTGTGCCCCCTCCTGGGTCAGGACGTTGAGGTCTGCCAGCCTCAGGTTCGTGGTCTCGCTTAAGCCCACGGTGCCTGCATTGGACGTGTTGACAGCCAGCACTGAACCAGAGGCCAGCATACTGTCTTCTTCCAGGGTCATGTCAGCGGACAGAGTAATGCTGTCACCTGCTGACAGGGTGACATCGTCGGTGAGTACAGTGCCTGCTTCATACTCTTCTCCGGCAATGGTCATGGTCTGGTTCAGCAGGGTCCCTGCGGCAATGACGGTATTGGAAGACAGGGTTGAGCCCGCTTTCAGGGTCATGTCACTTGCCAGTGTTTCATTGGTGTCAGATGTAAAAGTACCGCCGATGGTAGAGCCTTCAGCAATAATACTGCTGCTTGCCAGGGTTGACCCGGCCGCCACTTCTGTCGTCGTATATGTTTCTGCGTCATATTTTACATCAACAGAATCCCCGAGCTCAGTTCCGGCCAGCAGTTTTGACCCGCTGGTAATGGTTGAACCGGCTTGAAGAGTCATATCCTCGGACAGGATGGCTTCTGCCGAGCCAATGGTGATGTCAGCCCCCATCACGGTACCGGCATTAAGAATGGAGCCGGAAGAAAGGATGCTGTCCTTTTCCAATGTCATGTCGGCATCAAGGGTCACATCGCTTGTCAGGGTCACATCATTGCTCAGCACATCCCCAACTTCATAGGTAACTGAATTGGCCGTGAATTCAGTGGTAATCACCGTACCGGATTCCAGAATCGTACCGCTGTCCAGGGTGGAGCCTTTGGTGATCAGCATATCACTGGTCAGCGTCGCGTTTGCGGTATCCATGGTGATCATTCCACCAAGTTCGGTCCCTTCGGCCAGAACAGAATGGCTGGCCAGGGTTGAACCAGCCGTGATTTCAAAATCAAGGGCCGATTCTGAAACGTCCATATCAAGGGTGATGTCTGCCCCGATGATGGTGCCGGCACCCAGGGTTGAATTGCTGGCAATGGTGGAGCCGGCGGCAAGGATGGAATCCTCAACCGTTGTCAGGTCATTTTCGTCCACGGTGATATCCATACCGGTTGCCCCTGAACCAATCCCGGAGATCTGGAAGGTGGCGGTCCCGGACTGGCTTAAGGTGATATACCCCAGGGTAGACATCTGGGTGGCTGTGGTCCCCATGACATCAGATACGGCTCCGGTAACCTTAATAGCCCTGCCGTCGGAAGAGGTCAGGGTCATGGTGCCGTCGGAATTCATGGTGGCGGTGACGCCGTGTTCCGTACTCTTGTCGTTGATGGCGGAAACCAGAGAACCGGTGGAATCGTTGGCCAGAACTTCAATCTCTCCAATGGTGATGCCGTTGATGGCGAATTCGGAACCGGTGGTGCCGGCGGAAATGGCCGTCCTGGTGGTTGAAGAAACCACGGCATCGGCACTGATGCCGGTGACCGAAGTGTACTTGTTGATTTCATCGGCCAGGGCACCGATACCATTTTCAGCGGCATTGTTGGCCTGGATGTCGATGGTGGCCAGTTCAATTTTTTCGCCGGTAATGGAGCTGGTGATGGTCAGCTGGGTTTCCCCGCCGGACGCACTGGCCAGGGAGAGCTGGGCCGTGCTGATATGGCCGACCTTGGTGGATTCCGTGGAACCGATGGAGATGGATGCGGTTTCCCTGGCATAGGCACCAATCTGGATGGCCTTGTTGGTGAATACGCCCGAGAGCAGTTTCTGGCCGTTGTAGGACGTGGTCCTGGCGATAACGTCCAGTTCTTCCATGAGCTTGTCAATGTCGGCCTGGATGGCTTTCCGGGTTTCCGAGGTCTGGGAATCCGAAGCCGCCTGGATGGCCTTGGTTTTAATGGTGTTTACAATGTTAATGGACTCTTCAAGAGCGCCGTCAGCGGTCTGTACCATGGAAATGGCATCATTGGCGTTTTTAATGGCCTGGCCAATACCAAGGTGCTGGGCCCTAAGGGAGTCGGCGATTTTCATGCCTGAGGCGTCGTCAGCGGCTTTGTTGATCCGAAGACCCGTGGAAAGCCGGTTCAGAGACTCGCTCAACTTATTGTCATTGGAAATCATCGACTGAAGAGCCGTTAAGGATGTTACATTGGTGTTAATACTAAATGCCATGATCAATTCCTCCTTGAATTGTTTGCAAATCGGGCGTCACTGCCCTTTTTATGGACTTGGTTTAAATGGTTAAAGTTTTGTTGCTGTCGTAAATACTTTTTCCCGGCATACCTCCTTTCGTCAAATTGGTTTGTGTTTCATGTTCATACCTTATCGGGAAGAGCTGGGGAAACTTTAAAAAAATAAAATGAAAAAATTAAAAAAGATTACATTAATTACACAAAATGCATGGAAACGGGAAGCCGGAGACTGGAGACCGGATGCGGTGCTTTCTTCTGTTCTTTTTTTTATAAGAAAGTCTCACTAACAAGCTGAAAAGACTTTCATTATTCGTTGTGGGCGGTGCTTGGTTGGATAACCAAGGCGGCCCGTTTTGAGTGTGGGGTGTTTTTTACATGCCGGTGCCCTGCATTTCCTGGGCCCGGGCCAGCCGGGCCTCGTCCAGCCGGGTCGGAGAGATTCCGTCCGCCTCATACAGCCGTGTTTCACTGTCCCAGAGGGTCCCGTGCCACCGGCCGAAAAACTCGATGGCCTGGCCGGGGGAAAGGGGCGGCCTTGAAAGGTCCTGGAGCAGGGTGCATTGGGGGAGAAAAATACAGGTCTCCTTATTTTGGGTTTGCTCAGCGGCTTTCAGGCAGATGTCCATGAAAGCATGGGACCCTGTTTCGGGGGTAAATCCCCCTAAATTTGCGAAAAAGTCTCTTGAAAGGGCGATAAAACCGTCCAGCATCTGAAAAGGGCGTTCCCGGTTGGCCTCGGGAAAGTCGGCAGAAAGGTGTTGGTATGCTGATATCGGTGAATGGTTTGCGTCTAACACCATGCCGGCATGGACAATGTTTTTGAATTTGTTGATGATTTTGGCCCCAAAGATTTTGTTTTCCCCCCAGGTGGCCATCCCTTTTTTTAAATGGGTGATCCAGTGGGGGAAAGGAAAAGTCAGTTCGGAAAAAATAACCAGGGTCTTTCCACGGGCCTCTATAAGCCCTTTTAGATTCACCGTGTCAAAAAAATGGCTTCCCGGATCTGTCTGTAGCCGGATGACGTCGCCTTCAAGGGAATTTAGAACCGTCAGGGTTTCGGACGACATGTCAGGGGGCTCAATGAGTAACACCTCAAAACTATCCAGTTCCTTGCAGGTTTCTGATATGGTTTGAAGCTCAAATAAGAAATTTTTGGGATCGTTGGCCGGTACCGGGATGATAAAGGCCCAGTCAAACTTAGCCTCTTTGCCGGAAACCAGGGAAGGGGCCGTTTTTTTCCGGCCGGCGCAAATGACCTTTTCCATGATGGCCACAATTCTGTCGGTGGCCCCGGCCGGATCGGTCAGTTCATTTTTTAAAAATAAGTCAATGTCCCTATGATCGAACCGGTTTGAAAAATCCGGGGTGCCTTTTAATGCGTCTGCCAGTTCTTCGGGGGTCATTTTCAAGGCAACCTTTTGCTCGGCAAAGGAGTAGGCTGCCGGCACCTTTGGATCAAGGTCCAGTTCCACCAGGGGTTTTCCCAGGGCAATGGATTCGATGCCGGTGGTGCTTGGCTCTGACAGGATGCACAAATCACTGGCCGACATCAGATCGTAGGTGTTTTCATGGGTATGGACAAAAAGGATCTTTTTTTTCAGGTTCGCGGGGATGGAGGCTTTCCAGGACTCAACCACCGGGGTTTTGCAGGCCGGATGAAATTTGATGATCAGTTTCAAGCGGGGCTGCCCGGCAATTTCCTTGAGCAGCGGAAAAAGTTTTTCTTTTTTACAGGGCCGTGCCGAAAACAGAATCAGGGGAACAAAATAGGAGTCAAGGTCGTGCCGGGCACGCATTTTTTCCCGGGATTTGTTTTTTCCCTGGGCTTCTTTTTCTTTTGAAATATGGGTATTGCCCACAGGAATGATTCGTTCAACCGGGGCTTCGTAATCGGCAAATTTTTTCTTGATCCGTTCTCCCCAGACCAGCCCTAAGGTTGAGTTCTGCACATGGCCGATATACCCGAAACTTTCATTGTACCCCAACCCTTCCTGGAGGGTGATAAAAGGAATATTGAATTTTTTGGCCCAAAAGGAGAATACTTTTCCCCACCGGTTTAACTCATGAAGGGCAAAGCAGATGTCCGGCTGTTCTTTTTTAATCATATTTTTAAAGCCTGTGTATTCCTGGGCGCAGGCATAAAGGGTCTTGTCCGTAACCGTTATCATCTGGGCGGCCAGGGCAAAATCACGGGTTATGGACCGGGCAAGGACCCGGCGTTCCCTTAAATAATTTTCCTGGATATCGTTAAAATCCTCAGGGCCAAGGTACTCAAAAATATGGGTATAATTCAGATGGCATTCCACGGCCGTGATCTCCTGGCTTCTTTCGGCCTGGGCCACCACATACCGGACATCGGCCCCAAGTTCTTCAAGCTTTTCCATGACCGGAATAATAAACCGGGTGTGATGCAGAAGGGCCACAAAGGCGATGACTTTTTTATCTTTCCAGAAATTATCCATGGGCGTTTCCTTGGGGCAACGGGCTTTGGGGCGCCACGTTGCCCCTGGCCATATCAATGAGAATCCGGGAAAGTTCCGTGTCCCCGGCATGGGTATGGATCACATGGCTGACCAGTTTTAACAGCTGTGTATCCAGCTGGACCCAGGTTTTATATCCCACTTTCGCCGGCGGAACCATGGGATCGTATATAATAGCGGGGATGCCCATGGCCGATGACACCTCCGTGATATAGCAGTCCGAACAGGCCACTGCCGCATCGGCCATGGTGATTTCCCAGGGGCGGCTTAAGTCGTGAAAAGAATATGAAAAAGATGACAGTTGTGTTTTACAGACGGTTTCAATAATCTGCTGGTGGGTATAGCCTCCCCTGATCTGGTCCTTCCCGTAAGAAAGCATTAAATGAAGCTTTTTGGCCGCAGGCTCAAGGATTTCAAGCAGGTTTTTATATTCATAGGTCATGGCCACGTTGTGGGGTATATAGAGAATGGTTTTTTCCATGGGGACGTCCTGGTGCTGGTACCGGACCCCTAAGCCGTTGCGCCATATGGGATGGGTGGCCGGGGAAAAGAATTTGCCTTCAAAGGCCGGCAGCCGCCACAGCCTTGTGGGCAGATCGGCCACCGGGCCGGACAGGTAGGCGTGGCTCTCCTTTCGGGTGGTGATGATGGCGTCCACAAGAGACGGGGCCAGTGTCCACCGGGCGGCCAGTGGAAGCAGTTCATACCCCACTATGGGCGCACGGTTGATTTTGGCCAGATGAACCCAGGAATAGAAAATCCGCTCTTCGCTTTCCGATGATCCTAACGGGGAGGGAATTTGAAGCACGATGCCGGCCACACCAATATCTTTGGGCGGATGGACCAGGGCCTGGTAAAGGTTCCCGGAACCAAGGTCGTCCAACAGCAGGGCCTGCCGGAAGGTTAAGCCTTGGGAAAAGCCGCTGTCGCCCAACTGGTCCCGTTTTCGGCAATACCCCTCATAGGAGTTCGGTTTGCTATGGGAGGAGATCTTGAACAATACGGGGCTCAGCTTGGCCGCCATTTCTTTGATTTTAAGGTCGGTTTCCGGCACCAGAAATGTCAGGGTTAAGAATTCAGAGACCCGCTGCCGGATAAGGTTCAGGAAATCAATCAGGTGGGGGGTCACCTGGTTGTTCTGGAGGATCCAGTAGACCACGGGTTTTGTGTTTTGTTTTGCCATGGGGTCGAGGTTGCCTTTGTTTCAAGGTTAAGCCGTTATGGTCCGGATGATGGAAAAGGCCTCAGCGCTTTCCAAGCCTGCCATGCTCCCCCGAAGACCGGCAAGGTTTTTAATGGCATCGGCCGATCTGGGATGGGGGAAGGTGCGGATTTCTCCTTCATAGGCCTTAAGGGCCTTGATTTTTTGCGCCATGAATTCTTTGGTATTAATAAAGTACTGGGGGACAAAGCCGGGGCTGATCTGCCCAAAGGACCAGTCCGTGGCTGAAAGGACTTCAAAAGCGTACAGGTGTTTTACAGGGCAGCCCGGCATGGGGCGGGTGGCGGTCAGAACGGCCCTGGCCGTTATGGAATGGTCAATATTCAGATCGCCGCCATGGTGGGTAAAAATTACCGAAGGGCGGATGTTTTCAATATAGGATTCAATTGCCTTGACAATGTTAAGCAGGGGAACCGAATCAAACATATTGTCCGGAAATGACTCAAAATAGATTTGGGATGCCCCTAAGATTTTTCCGGCGTTCCGGCAGTTTTTCCTTAATTTTTCAATTTCAAGGGCCCGGGTGTTGTCGTCCCCGGTCTGCCGGGAGGTGATTCCCTGACCTAAAATCAAAATATGCACCGGTTGCTGCTCTTCACTGAACCTGGCAATGGTTCCCCCGCATCCTAAAGTTTCATCGTCCGGGTGGGCGGCAATAATAAGTATCGGCATAGGTGTCTCTTGAATAAACTGAGTTTAAAGCATACTATATCTTATTAATCTGAAGTTTGAAGCAAATTTGGTACCAAAACCGGCTCTGGTTTGATTTTTGCTTTATGTGTAAGCATCACGATCAAGCTGAAAAGACTTTTATTTTTTAGTTGTGGACCGGTGCTTGGTTGGATAACCAAAAACGGTCCGTGACCGTTAACAGAACATAAATATCAATTTAAATCAACGGTGATCATGACCCATAATCCTAAGGATGATACCATGTTTGATAAAAAGGTCATACTGATTACAGGCGGGACCGGCTCTTTTGGGAAGAAATGCACCCGGATGCTCCTTGAAAGATTTTCGCCGGCCAAGGTTATCATTTTCAGCCGGGATGAACTCAAACAGCATGAAATGCGGCAGATTTTTCCCGATGGCCCCGGGTCCAGCATCCGGTATTTTATCGGGGATGTTCGGGATAAAGACCGGTTATACCGGGCCTTTTCCGATGTGGATATGGTCATTCATGCCGCCGCCTTAAAGCAGGTTCCGGCGGCGGAGTACAATCCCTTTGAGGCGGTGAAAACCAATATTATCGGTGCCCAGAACGTGATTGACGCGGCCATTGATCAGAAGGTTGAAAAGGTCATTGCCCTGAGCACGGACAAGGCGGCCAACCCCGTGAACCTTTACGGGGCCACCAAGCTTTGCTCGGATAAGATTTTCATTGCCGGAAATGCCTATACGGGAAAAAAGGTAAAGACCGCCTTCAGCGTGGTCCGGTACGGCAATGTGGTGGGCAGCCGGGGAAGCGTGATCCCCTTGTTTCTTGAGAAGAAAAAGACCGGGGTCCTGCCGGTGACGGATAAAAGAATGACAAGGTTCTGGATCACCCTTGAGCAGGCCGTAGAGTTTGTTTTCAGTTCTTTTGAGAGCATGACCGGCGGAGAGCTGTTTGTCCCGAAACTGCCGAGCATGAACATTATGGACCTTGCCAAAGCGGTCTGCCCGGACTGCGACATAGACGTTGTCGGCATCAGGCCCGGTGAAAAACTCCATGAGGTCATGATCCCGGCGGATGAATCCCGAATGGCCGTGGAATTAGAGGACCGGTATATCATACGGCCTGATTTTGCGTTTTATAAAACCTCAGCCCGGCAGTTGGGCGGAAAACCCGTTGAAGAGGGCTTTCAGTATTCATCGGGAACCAATTCCTGGACCTTGAGCGTCAAGGAAATGGCACAATTGATTCATTCGTGACGGTTAACCCGGAATTTCAGGTAAAATTCAATGACCCCTGCCCCCATTAAAACCCAATTTTCTGCCATCGGACCAGACCTTCCCGTCTATGTTATTGCCGAGATCGGAAGCAACCATAACCATAATTTTGATATGGCGTGCGAACTCATTGAAAAATCAGCCCATGCCGGCGTCAACGCCGTCAAGTTCCAGACTTTCAAAGCATCCTGCCATTATTCGAAATTTGTGGGCCCCATCAGTTTGTACAAAGAAAATATTTACAAGCTCATCGAAAAGCTTGAGATTGACAGATCCTGGCATGCCCGCCTGGCAGCGGTCTGCCGGGACCTGAAAATTGATTTTCTTGATTCTCCGTCTGATGCCGAAGCGGTCCGGATTAACCGGGACCTGAACGTCCCATTAATGAAGGTGGCCTCCTTTGATATGGTGGACCCGCTGCTGCTCGAACTCATCTGCAAGGGGGACAACGGGGTGATCCTGTCAACGGGCATGGCCACCATGGGTGAGATTGAAACGGCGGTCAACCTGTGCCGCAAGTTTAACAATGAAAAAATTATCCTTCTTCAGTGTACATCTTTATATCCGGCACCGCCCGGGCTGTCCAACCTGAACGCCATGAAAACTTTGGCCGGCGCATTTAATGTGATCACCGGATATTCGGATCATACCATAGGGGATCACATCCCCGTTGCTGCCGTGGCCGCAGGGGCAAAGGTGATCGAAAAGCACGCCACCCTGGATAAAACCCTTCCCGGTCCGGATCATGGGTTTGCCATGGAACCTGAGCCGTTAAAACAGATGGTGGGCAAGATCCGGGAAGTGGAAGCGGCCATGGGCAATGGCATGAAATCAGGCCCAAGGCCTGAGGAAATGGAATTCTATGTAAATGCAAGGCGAAGCATTCATGCCGCTTGTGATATCCCCAAAGGCCATCTTATTTCAAAACAGGATCTGGTGGTTAAACGTCCCGGTTCCGGGATTCATCCCGCCCATATTCACCTGCTGGTCAACCGGAAAGCCAAAGCCGCCATCCAAAAAGACAAACCCGTGACATGGGATGACCTTTAACAAATGAAGAAGCTTTTGATATCAGGGCTTGGCGGATCACTGTTCCCGTATCTGGACAAGGCGTTGAACAAACAGTTTTCACTTTTTTATATCGATTCAAACCCTGATCTGAAAAATATATATCCCGGCCTTAAGTTTTTTCCGGCCCCTCCGGTGAGGGATCCTGAGTATATTCCCTTTGTGAAAAAGATCGTGGCCGATCATGGGATTGACGCCTATATCCCCCTGATTGACGAAGAGATCCTTTTGGCCATTGATGCCTTTGAAGATCAGCCGTTTCCCATTGTTGCGGCACCGGACAGAAAATTTAGCCAAATCTGCCTGGATAAATGGCGGCTCATGTCGGAACTTGAAAAACATGGGGTGTCAAAACTCAAAACATTTCCTGCATCAGACCTTCCGGCTGATTTTAAATTCCCCGCCTTTATTAAACCAAGGACGGGCAGGGGCTCTAGAGGGATCAGCAGACTGGATTCCTTTGAGCAGCTTGAGGCTTTTTTGCTGCTTAATCCCGTCTATAAACCTGAAGAGCTGATTGTTCAGCCCTTTATCGAGGGGCAGGAGTATACGGTTGGTGTGCTAACCAATAATTTGAATGATTTAATCTGTGTTTGCACCAAAAAGGTTTTCAGCAAAAAAGGCATCACCATGGCCGCGGTCACGGAAAACAATGACACCATCACCGCCCTTTGCCGGGATGTTGTTAAAAAAATGCAGCCCAAAGGGCCCCTGAACATCCAGCTGTTTCTCTTGCCTGACAACCGCATCCGGATTTTTGAAATTAACCCGAGGTTTTCCACCACCACCATTTTAAGTCTGGAAGCCGGGGTCAATAAAATGGCTTTGTACATGGATTTTTTTGACCGTCCCTTTGAAGCTGATCCGCTTTATCCTAAGACTGGCATTCATTTATATAGACGGTGGGACAGCGTTTTTTATGAACAGCCCGATTAAACATATTCTTCTGGTTGGGGGGACCGGGTATATTGGCCGGCATTTGGCTGTAGACCTTGGACAAACGTATGATGTGTGGATAACCGGCCGGCATGAGCCGCCTTTCCCGGACAGCCGTTTTCTGGCGCTTGACCTTGAATCCCGGGAAACCTTTAAAGTCCTTGAACAGCAACCGTTTGACCTGATCATTTTTCTGGCCGCTTCTGTCTGCGGCCTTGACAGCACTTCACTGGCCCATCCCGTCTTTGATATCAACGCGGTTCGTTACAGGGAACTGCTGCAATTTATGGCGGATCAGGGCCTTTGTTCCCGGCTGCTGTACGTATCCTCCATGACGGTTTATGCTCACTGGAATGCTTCACCGGTTCCGGAATCCGCCCACACCCTTCCATTGCACAGTTACGGCCAAAGCAAGCTCATGGCCGAAACCCTTACCCGGTTTTTTTGCGTTAGAAATGCAATCCCCGGGATGATTGTCAGGCTTCCGGGTATTTTTGGCGGGGACCGGCAGTCGGGGTATCTGTATAACATCGCCCGGGCCTGCATGAAAGATGAGCCAGTGAATATTGATTCTTCAGGGCTTGGCTTCTGGGAGGCCATGGAGATGGAAGACCTTTGCCGGGCCCTTTTGCTGGTCATCGAAACATATGACTGGAACAAAGGCATTGAGGTGTTGAATATCTCTTACGGGGAAGAAATTGACTTTATAGAGGCGGCCTTTACCACCAAAAGGCTTTGCCGCTCAATAAGCCCGGTTACCGTTAAAAAACCGGTGGGGTACCGGCCCTTTTACATGGACAATGCCCGGCTAAAAGCGCTGACCAATTTTCAGGGAACC
Source organism: uncultured Desulfospira sp. (assembly GCA_963663165.1). Taxonomy (GTDB): domain Bacteria; phylum Desulfobacterota; class Desulfobacteria; order Desulfobacterales; family Desulfobacteraceae; genus Desulfospira. Next base: position 5,150,870 of record OY760175.1, read on the forward strand.
TTTGAATCCGGTCTTGAGCGGTTCTTGGAAGGGGTTTAAGCTTTGCTGTTTGCCATTGGTGATATTCACGGGGAATCTGAAAAACTTCACGCGCTGTTATCCCATATCCATGATCTGGATCACCACCCGGAACTGGTTTTTCTAGGGGATTATATTGACAAGGGAAAAGATGCCTCAGGCGTGATGATGCTGCTCAAGGATACGGCGACCCGGATACCCTGCCGTTTTTTAATGGGAAATCACGAGTATTTCTGGCTCAATCTCCATGAGAAGGGGGAATCGGCCAAAAGATTTCTTGAGCGATACGGGGGAAAGGCAACCGCGGCATCTTTGGGGTGCAGGGACCTGGCACACACCAGAGAGAAACTGTTGCAAAGCCATGGGGAAATTTTGCTGAATCTATCCCTTTATTATCAAACAGATCATTATATATTTGTCCACAGCGGGATTCCCGGCGAGAAATTCACCCACCGCCCCGAGGACCTGAACCCGGAGGACTTTTTATTCAACCGGTATGATTTTCTTTCACAGATCAAAGCTTATGCCAGGCATACGGTTGTTTTCGGGCACACCGCCTTTTATTTCCCTTATGTGGATTCCGTAAAGATTGGAATTGACACGGCCGCCGCATATGCCCCGGATCAGCCCCTTACGGCCCTTTGCCCGGACAAACGGTTTTTCCTTGACTCAAAAGGCACTTTAAAAAAATTAGAACATTTTTTACCCCAGACCAGATGCCCGGTAATTTACAGGGGATGAAAAAAAGAGGGGTGTTCAGGTCACTCTTTTTTGATGCTCAGGATATATTTATGCCCGTTCATCTCAAAGAATAACGGGTATGCGGTATTGTCTGCAACCCGCATCAGGTTAAACTGCTCTTTTATGGTTTTATTCACATCCAGACGGGAATCTTCAGGGGTTCTTCTGCTGTAATAAGACGGCTTTCCCTCTTGCTGTTTTGCCTTGGAGATAACCTCAGGGTAGGTGTCCATAAATTCCAGGCAGAGGTCGACGGAATATTGCCCTTGTTTCTTTCGCAGCGCGTCTGCCAGTTCGTCGCCTTTAAACTGCATCTGCCGTTGGAGGTAAATCTGTCCGCTGTCAACTTGCGGCCGGGCTTCAAAAAGGGTTATGGGAATATGGTTTTTTCCTTCCAGGATCTGCCAGGTCAACGGTGACCATCCCCTGCCCGAAGGAAGGTTGCTTTCATGAACTACCAGGTTGTGGGTATTCCTGGCCAGCAGATCGTGGGGGATCATCTGTCCGCAGCCTAAAAAAAATGCCGCGTCGCCTTCTTTCAGGTCCGAAACAAGGTGGCCGCTGTTGACCTGGTGTCCCCTGGCGGTAAGGTCGTGTTCAAGTTGCTGGACAAACGGGTTTATCCAGGACTCTTTGTCCGAGACAATATTAATTTTCAGGTTAAATCCCCGGGTGCCGTGCATCAGGGATAAAATGATTTTCTGCCTTCCTTTGCCGTCAATAAGGCGGCCTGCGTTATGACTGATTTTTTTTCTTAATTCTTTATTTCCCAGCAGGGAATTTATTTTTTTGGCCGCTGCTTCTATGGAAATGCTTTCGTGCCAGCCACCGTTTATGCCGGCATTGGCAGTTTCGATCTGTTCAACAATTCTTTTTTGATTATCGGCAATAACAAAGAAAAGCGTCGGAACGTTAAAATATAAAAGTTCCAACGCCGTGCTGCCCCCGGCAGAAATGGCCGCATCTGCCCAGATCATAAGTTCGGGCATGTTGGATGCATTGTCAATCACCTCAATGTCGTGAACAGACGCCTCGGCTTCTTTGGCCACGGATTCATGGTTCTGATTTCCGGGACCTAGGGCCACTTTGATATTAAGGGTTAAGGCAGGTAACCGGTTTAGGGCTTTAATGGTTTTTAGAGTGACATTGTCAGGGTCAGATCCGCCCATGGTAACCAGGATATTGGCAATGGGTTCTGTTTTGGGTATATCCGGCCTGTCAGCTGCTAAAAATTCGTCTCTTAACAGGGTGAAATCCGAACCCAGTAATGGTATGGTGCCGGGCAGGGTGTGGTAGGGGATGGTCTGTGCCCCGATATTCTGGTTTAACAAAATATCGGCATGGTAAAAGGGCAGGTGGTTATAATCATCAATGAGCATCAGCTTTATGCCGTGTGTCCTGATTTTTTTATGATAATCGCAGGTGAACTGGTATCCATCCACCACCATAACCCTTGCGTCCCTTTGGGCGGCCATGGAAAGAGCGGTGTCAATGTCCGCGGGGTCAGGGCAGCTTTTTTCAATGAGGCAGGTTTCAAAATTCAAGGATTGAAGCCGTTGCAGCAAAGCCTCGTTTGACAGGCAGCAGATAAACAGCACCGTGCCGCCCTGCTTCACCCATTCCTGGGCCAGGGCAATGCACCGCATGATATGCCCTGTTCCCATTCTGTCATCTGCATCGGCCCGGATAATAAGGGTGTTTTTGCCTGAGCGGCCGGGTTGCCCATTGGTCACGATATGCGCCCCTTTTTGGTCATGGGTTTTTAACACATCAAAGGATATTTAACGGTTGCCATATGCTATCAAACATACGGCCGTATATCAATAAATCGGTCATGACGTCTTTCGTTTGGGAGAAATGGCCGGAAATTCAATTTTTTTCTTGTATTTTATCCGGGTTTTAATGATAACCCATAGGACGGGGAAAGACCTCTTATAAGAAACTGGAGACAAGAGACAAGAGGGCGGAGTACCTGCGGTGCCCAATTTATAGCCTGCTGTTGCCGGTATCTTCAGTTTCATTATTTGTTGTGGGCGGGTCTTGATTGGATAACCAAGACGGCCCGTGGCCGTTCAAAAGAAACGCCTGTTTGAAATATGGATGAATGAAATGACCAATATCGCCATCATACCGGCCAGGGGCGGATCAAAACGGCTTCCCATGAAAAATATCCTGCCGGTGCTGGACCGGCCCATGCTGTCCTATCCGGTAAAAGCAGCCCTTGACAGCCATCTGTTTGATCAGGTGATTGTGTCCACGGAAGATGAAACCATTCAGGCGGCCGCCCTTCAAAGCGGGGCACGTGTTCTGGTGCGCCCTGGCGAACTGGCCCGGGACCGTTCCACAGTTGCCCAGGTCTGCGAGCATGTCCTCAACACCCTTGCCGGGGAAGGCGTAAACCCGGCATGGTTCTGCTGTGTTTACGCCACGGCCCTGTTTTTAAAACCCGAGGATTTCAAGGCGTCTTTTAACCTTGGGAAAACCGTTCCTCAAGCCGATGTCATCATGGGGGTTTCCCGGTTTAACCTCCAGCCGTTGCAGGCCATGGAAAGAAAAGACGGGTTTTTAAAGCCTAAATGGCCTGAATACAAGCTGCAATCCCAGTTTCATCCGGACCTTGTGGCCAGCAACGGCACCCTGTATTGGGCCAGAACAGATTCGTTTTTAAAGAAAAAAACCTTTTATACCGACCGGCTGACAGGGTATGAAATTCCCTGGATCCGGGCCATTGATGTGGATACCCCCGAAGATTATCAAAATGCCCAAATGCTGGCCCCCCTTATTTTGGACCGGTAAATTTCAAGGGGACACACAGTAAAAGGGCGTTGGCAGAATTTTTTAAAAAAGAGGTCTCATGAATGTTCAATTGGAAAACAAGACCATTGGGGACGGCAACCCCGTATTTATCGTGTTTGAGGCGGGCCCTACCCATGATGGCCTGGATTGTGCCAAAGCCCTTGTTAAACATGCCGCAGCGGCCGGGGCCGATGCGGTCAAATTCCAGATCCTGGACCCGGACCGGCTGGTGCCGGATAAAACCCAACGCTTTTCATATGACATCCTGCTGGACAAAGAGACCGGCCGGCGGGAAATCAAAACAGAACCCCTGTACGATATTTTAAAGCGGCGGTATCTGACATTTGACCAGTGGCGGCAGGTTAAAGCCTGTTGCGACGAGCTGGGAATCATCTTCTTTTCTACGGCCACGTTTAAAGAAGAAGTGGATTTTTTGAAAGAAATCGGTGCCCGGACCATTAAAATCTGTTCCGGGGATATTAACCATCTTCCCTTTATCCGGTATTGCGCCGGGACCGGCATGGCCATCCAGCTGGATACGGGAAATGCCACCATTGGCGAGGTTGAACGGGCCTATGACGAAGTGATCCGGGCCGGCAATCCCAATGTGATTATCCACAACTGCCCTTCGGGATATCCGGCCCGCCTTGAAAGCATCAATCTAAAGATGATTCCCACCTTAAAACAGATGTTCGGGTGCCCGGTGGCTTTCTCAGACCACACCCCGGGATGGGAAATGGATATTGCCGCAATTGCTTTAGGGGCCAATATGGTGGAAAAAACCATTACCCCGGACCGGACCACCCCGAGTGTGGAACATCTGTTTTCCATTGAGCCCCATGAAATGAAAGCCTTTGTAACATCGGTCCGGGATCTTGAAACGGCCCTGGGAGATTCAAGAAGGTGTCTTAAACAAGAGGAGCGCCAACGGGGAATAGGCGTTCGCAGGTCCATTGTGTTAAACCAGGATGTCAAAAAAGGCCAGACAATAGACAGTTCAATGATCGATTATGCACGGCCCGGAACAGGGATCTCCCCTGACATGGCCGATGTGGTGGTGGGGAAAATATTGACCAAAGACCGGACCAAAGGGGGAATCCTCCAATGGGGTGACTTTGCGTAGCTTTAAAGATAAGAAAGAGGAATAAACATGTCCCTGGTGACCTTGGGTGACTTGCTTCAAAAAGGACTTGCCTGCCATACGGCAGGCAGATTACAGGAAGCCGAAAAAATATACCGGCAGATTCTCGCACAGGTTCCGGAACATCCAGACGCCACCCATTTTATGGGGGTTCTGGCCTACAATGTCGGAAAAAATGATGTGGCCAAGATTTACCTTAGAAAAGCCATTGCGCTGATGCCTGAGAATTCCGCATGCTATTGCAATATGGGCAATGTGTTTCAGCATGAAAAAGCGTACGCCAAGTCAATGGTATGGTATAAAATGTCCATTGAATTGAATCCTCAAAACCAAAAGGCCCACAGCAATCTGGGCGTGGCATATCTCAGGCTTGGGAAATTGGAAAAGGCCTTGAAATCTATTGAGACGGCCATTTCAATTGATCCTGAATACACCGATGCCCTGGTCAACTACGGTGAAACCCTTAAGGCCATGGGGGATTATGATAAGTCCCTGGACGCATATGATAGGGCCATTGCCATTTCCCCTGAATCCGTTGACGCCCACTGGAACCGGTCTATTATCTGGCTTACCAAGGGGAATTTCAGGGACGGGTGGCCGGAGTATGAATGGCGGTGGCGCCGTCCGACAACCCGTAAGCGGATGTTTGCCACGGGAACACTTTGGCAGGGGCAGCCCATTGCGGGAAAAACCCTGTTTGTTTTTGAAGAGCAGGGGCTTGGGGACACCATCCAGTTTGTCCGTTTCCTTCCCATGCTTAAACCATTGGGCTGCCGGGTGATTTTTGAGGTGGGGTTCCCCCTGATCCGGCTGATGAATGACACGAAATTATATGACCGCCTCTGGGTTGGGCTCAAAGATGTGGATACCCGGCCTGTGGACCGGTTTGATTTTTACGCGCCCCTGTTGTCGTTGCCCGGGATTCTAAAGACAGAGGTTAAGACAATTCCAGCCCATATGCCATACCTTAAAGCGGACTTAAATCTTTGCCGTATCTGGAAAGGCCGGATGGCCCGGGATAACTCTTTTAAGGTGGGGCTTGTATGGGCAGGTCATCCGGATCATAATAACGATGCCAAGCGGTCCATTCCGTTACAGATGTTTCAGGAACTTGCCCATATTAAAGGCGTTTCTTTTTACAGCCTTCAAAAAGACAAGCATGACCAGTGGACGGATATGGACAGCCTGAAAATATTTGAAAAGGACTTTGGCCCTGAAATTTCAGACTTTGCAGATACGGCCGCCATCATTGAGAATCTGGATCTTGTCATATCCGTGGACACGTCCGTGGTTCATCTGGCCGGTGCTTTGGGCAAACCTGTCTGGACCCTTATCCCGTTTGAACCTGACTTTCGCTGGCTGCTTGACCGGGAGGATTCCCCCTGGTATCCGACCATGAAACTTTTCAGGCAGCCGGGCTACGGGGCGTGGGAACCGGTTTTAAAACGGGTTGCCCAGGCCCTTTCAAAAAAAATTCAGGGGTGAGGTTTTCAGGCGCTAACACTGACATGTTTTAAAAGAACAGCCGTGGGGTCTGAACCGGTTCCTGCAGGAAAATAACAAAAAACTAAAAAAACGGTTGACAATAAATATCAAAACATATAGATTGCCCCTGTTTTTCGGAACCGCCTGCGGGCCGTTAACTCAGTTGGCAGAGTATCTGCCTTTTAAGCAGAGAGTCGCTGGTTCGAGCCCAGCACGGCCCACCAGCACTACTAAGGTGAAGAAAAATCCAATGCGTCCCCATCGTCTAGCCCGGTCCAGGACACCGGCCTTTCACGCCGGCGACAGGGGTTCGAATCCCCTTGGGGACGCCACTTAGAAAATCAAGGCTTTCAGCAAATTGCTGAGAGCCTTTTTGCTTTGTGGGAAATGTGAATCCCAACCTTCCGCTGCCCTCATACGGTAATATTTTCCCATAATCCTTGGCCAAAGGGAAATATCTTCCAGAAAAACCCAGATTAATAAAGCGATTTTGTTTTTTTAATGTGTTGATTTTATGTTGGATATTGTATTTTTGCCTTTTTTGGCATGATCATTGCTCAATTGATCCTTAACAGGTTTTTCAACAGCTTTATTTGCAGGTGAGAAATGAATTTTAATTTCGCAGACATAAACTCGCTGATGGACAATATTATTCAGCATGGTCAGTCCCCAGGGATCAAAAAGGCCCTACCGGAAGGCGTTTCGTCTGATTCCCTGAATGAGTTTGAAAACGGGATTGCCGGGGCACTTGAAGGAAGCCGGGACAACGGTTCGTTCCATAGTTGCCTGAACCAGGCCATGGAAGGCAGTACGGTAAGCCAGGGCGGACAGAAGACAGTGATCCAGGAGACCTTGAAAAAGGAAGCCATCCTGGACAGCATTAACGAAGCGTCCCTGAAAACCCTGGCAAGCTTAGAAGGGTTTAACTTTCTGATGGAGCTGAAAGAGGCTCTTTTATCTGCCGGCCAGGGAGATCTTAGCGAGATTACAATTGATGCTCAGGGGCTCCAGAATCTTGAAAGCATCTTAATTGAGGCCGGATTTGATTCCAATGAGGTTCAGGACCTTATAGCCGATCTTACCCTGACCCTGGAAGAAACCTCTACCCTTTCTTTTGCTGATTTTATGGATGACCTGTTTGAGCTGTCCCTTGCCGATGATTCACAGGATGATGCCCAGGCCGTGCTGGCGTCGTCTGCGGTTCCGTTTCTTCAAACCTTGCTGGTCAATCTCGGGATTGAATCAGCCCAGGCAGAGCAGGTGATTGCTCAGGCCATGCAAGGTGGCCAGGGCATCCGTCTGGATTCCCTGATTGATGAGCTCAAGGCCATTCAGGATGCCGCTCTGGTTTCAAAACAGTCTTACACAGCGCTTGAGGGAGAGGAGCCGTTTGCCGCCCTTTTAAAACAGCTTGGTATTGATTCCAGTCAGGTTTCAGGGACATCATCTGAGTCTGCGTCATTGGTTTTAGCATCGTCAGAATCTGCATCCAATTCCGTTTCCCAGGGGCTTAGCCTTACGGAATTGATTTCACTGCTTGAAGCAAAACAACAGGAAATCACCGGTCAGACACCGGATCCTCAGACCGGCTCCGCACAGCAGGCGGGCCGTCTGGAAGCGTTGTTTCAACACCTTGAGACCGATGGGAAATCCGCCACGGCCGCCGGGACCCTGGAAATGTCATGGGAACAGCCGCCGGATACCAGGGAATTGCCCCAGGCCGGCATAAAGGAAAATATGGGAACCCTTTCCCAGGTGATTGAGACCACCAGTGATTCAGGGCTTGGACAGGGAAGCACCAAAGACGGCTTCAAGGGGTTTGAATCTTCCACAGGGGAAAAATCAAATACGGTAAACCTGGTTCAGATGGGGACGGCATCCGATTCAAATACCAGTGAAGCAAGCTTTGGCCGGGAAGTGTTAAAGTCGGCCTCACAATCCTTTAAAAGCCTTCCCAACCATGTCATCAACCAGGTGGGCAAAGGAATTGTCCGGGCTGCCAATCTTGGAGAGAAAACCCTTACCCTGAAATTAAATCCGCCCGAACTCGGGCGGGTGAATATGACCATTGAACATAACGGCAACAGTATGAAGGTCAATATTGTAACGGACAACCATGCGGCCAGGGAAATTCTGACATCCAATGTCAATGAGCTCAAAACCGTGCTGGCCTCTTCAGGGATCAGTCTGGATCAGTTTGAAGTGGACATGAACAGCAACTTCAGACAGTCCATGGCCGATGCTCAGGACGGCCAGTTTCAAAACAATCAGAATAAAAAACAAGGGGCATCGTTTGGGAACGGGGAAGCCGATGACACCGCCACCGAAGACATTGCCTTATCCGGAATGGAAACTCCGGGATCATACCATTTTGTAGCATAAAGGAGGCATAGCATGGCCGTAGATTCAACAAGCAGCAGCACGCTTTCAAGTATCAGTTCATCCTATGTTTCGACAACCACGGAAGATACGAAAGATTCAGAATATCTGGGAAAAGAAGATTTTCTGTCTTTGCTGGTGGCCCAGCTTCAAAACCAGGACCCCTTAGATCCCAGTGAAGGAACCGACTTTGCCACGGAACTGGCAGAGTATTCCCAGCTCGAACAATTGATGAACCTCAATGAAAATATCGAAACCCTGGTCACCACCCTGAGCAGCACAACCGACGGGGATGCCACCGATTACCTGGGGAAAACCGTAACCGGCAATGTCAATACCATGGATGTCAGTGACGGGGAGGTGACCAGCGGATTCTATAACCTGGCCCAGGCCGCCGAAGTGATTGTGGATATTTACGATGCCGACGGCAATACCGTCAACCGTCTCTATCTGGGCCAGGAAGAGGCCGGCGGACAGCTCATTGCCTGGGATGGCACCGACAGTGACGGCAATGCCGTTGAAGACGGAACCTATACCTATAAGGTTCTGGCCGACTACGGCTCTGGATTCGAAGAGGTTGAAACCAGCGTGACCGGGACCGTTGACGGTGTGGTGGAAAACAATGGGAAGACCTATCTGGTGGTCCAGGGTGTTCTGGTGGCCCTTGAAAACCTGACAGCTGTTACTGAATCCAATACAACAGATTCAGAATCCCTCCTGGATTACCTGGGACTGGAGGTGACCACCAATGCCCCCATCGTTCTGGTGGAGGACGGTGCGGTTTACGGTGAGGATTTAAGCTTTGAACTGGAAACGGCTGAAGATGTAACGATCCGGATTTATGATCCCTACGATGAACTGGTGAAGACCATTACCGTTTCAGCGGATAAGCTTTCGGCAGGAACCAACACGGTTCACTGGGATGCGGTTGCCGAGAACGGTTATGCGGTTTCCGACGGGTTGTATTACTATACGGTCATGACCGATTCGGGTGAGTATGCCGACACCATTGAGTCCGGGACCGCCGGCGCTATTTTAAACGTGAACAGCAGCCAGTACCTGAAGCTGGATGAAACCGGCCGGCTGGTCGCTTTGACCGCCATTACCAAGGTACAGGAAATTGCGGGCGATGAGGAGACTCAAAGTGATGACACCGCAAGCGATAGTGAATAACCCGAAAGCAACACAGCACAAGAACGTAATATAAATAACGGCCATGGGCCGTCTTGGTTATCCAGCCAAGAACCGCTCACAACAAAGAATGAAAGTCTTCTCAAGATGTTAGTGAGACTTTCATATAACGGTCACGGACCGTCTTGGTTATCCAACCAAGAACTGCCCACAACAAATATTGAAAGCACTCAACAGGTTGCTGAGTCTTTCATATAAAATTCAGGAGAAAAACAATGTCTTTATCCAGCGCACTTTTCACAGGAACCAGTGGATTGAAGAATATGGGCAACGGCATGCAGGTGGTTGGTAACAACATTGCCAACACCAATACCGTTGGATTCAAGGGGGCTGCCTCCACGTTTGCTGATACCCTGTATGAAAATGTGGCCACCCAGGCCGGTACCGCACAGATGGGGCGAGGCATGTCCGTAGGGGATATTGCTACGGATTTCAGCCAGGGATCTTTTGAATCCACGGGCAATACCACGGACCTTTCCATTGGCGGTGACGGGTTTTTTATCGTCAGCCAGCCCGATTCCGAAGAAAAATATTACACCCGGGCCGGTAATTTTTATTTTGATGAAGACGGTCAGCTGGTGAATCCGGAAGGGTATGTGGTCCAGGGCTGGGAACTGGATGAAGACACCGGAGAGGATGTCGGGGCCATCGGGGATCTGGTTCTTGAAGAGTTTACCTCTCCGCCAAAGGAAAGCACCACGGTTACCGCCATTACCAACCTGGATGCCGATGCGATTTCCCAGGCGGTTGTTTTGTCCAACGTCTGGGACTCTTCTGAAGACGAATATATGGGGTCGGGCAATTATGAATACCAGACCGTTATCCAGGTATATGATTCCCTGGGGTCCACCCATGATGTGACCATTTATTATGATAAAATTTCAGGCACGGAATGGGAGTACATCATTACCTGCAACCCGGAAGAAGACATGCGCAATCTGGTGCAGGGGACTGATGCCCAGGGCCTTTTGGCAAGAGGTTCCATTACCTTTAGTGAAAGTTCCGGTGATATCCTGGACCTGACCCTGGAGGAATTTACCGGCCGGATAGGGAATTTTACCGCCAACGGCCTGAACACAGTGGATGAAATTGAATACAATATTGTGGATTATGACGCCCTGTCTTTAGACGGTTACGGGTTCCAGTTCGAGTATGACGGCGCCAACTGGGGTTTTGCAGACATTGATGGTGACGGCGTGGTCACCTCTGCGGATAAACCGGCCAACTATCCCAATGCTTATATTATCTATTCCGATGCCACTTCAGTTGAAATCTCATTTGACGGTTCAACTGATGAACCTGACCTGAAGATTGAGTTGTCCCAGCCGGCTGTGGCAACAGATTCATTCGGATTTGATATCAACGGGGAAGAAAGTATTCATATTCAGGGCATTGAAGGGCTGACCTATACCGGAGATACGGCCAATGACAACACCAGCCTTTCCATTAACGATCCCGGGGTCATGACCCATGATACCGAGGATGTGGGGATTGTCTGGAATCCCGTGGCCCAGCAATGGTACTGGAGCAACCCGGAGCAGGCTGAAGATGAGGGCACCCTGCTAAGTGACGCCACCCTTGGCGGAGTGGACCAGGATGAAACCACATTTTTAAGCATAAAAAACGCATCGGAAATGGTCATGCTGGCCGATGACGTGACCCTTGCCGTGGACTACCGGACCGGGGAATGGGACTGGAACATGCCGCTCAAAGCCGATGATTTTATAAATGAAACCTTTAATATCGGCCAGGGAAACAACAATCCCAGTGTCACTGTGGTGACTCAAGGAACCCAGGGCGCCATCGCCTCTACAGATGCCGGCGGCACATCCACTGCCGTCACCCTGACATGGGACGGGGCCGCCTGGGCGGCCAGTTCCGGCGGCGGACAGACCCAGATTGTCATTCTGACCTCCAGCAGCGACGATTCCACAGTTCAGTTCATGATCTGGGAAGCCGATGGGTCTACAACTCCCAGTAACGGGGCATCCGTAGTCAAGTATTCCTTTAATACCCCCCTGACCACCACCGGCGGGGACACCATTGAGTTTACCATTGATCCGTCGCCTCCGGCAGAATACCCCAATGCCGTGCTGACCACCTCCGGGGCCACCACCCTGGGCATCGGGATTGATCTGGACAATGATTCCAGTGTGGACCTGCAGATGATCACATCGGCCTCTGGTGCAGTTACAGTGCTTTCCGGCGGGCTGACCGCCACCTTTGACATTGACCCGGATACGGAACCGCCCAATTACTCGAATGCCACCCTGACCGGGGACCAGACAGAGGTGATCATTGATCTTGACGGGTCCGGCAACGAAGGAGATGATGACGACATCGTCTTTACGTTTGAAAAGAACCTTGATTATGGTGCCAACACGGATGTTTACGATAACCGGAGTGTTATTAATTTTGATATCCTGGGCTCTACGGCCTGGACCGCCATTGAAAAGGCCGGTATCACCAATACCGGGTATTACTCGTTTACCGTAGATTTTCTGGGAGGCGATTACGGCACCACGGAAATGAACCTGGCCCTTGATTTCGGCACCCAGTTTGATGGTGAAAATTTTGTCAACGACTCGTTATCCACCACCCAGTACGCCAAATCCTCTTCAACGGTATACCAGGACGCAGACGGGTATGCTGCCGGGGACCTGACCGGTGTGGATGTGAATTCCGAAGGGGTGATTACCGGCATCTACTCAAACGGTCAGCTGATTCCGTTGTTCCGGGTGGGCCTGGCCAAGTTCTACAACAATTACGGGCTGTCCAACGAGGGCGGCAACCTTTACTCCGAGACCAACGAGAGCGGCAACGCCATTACCAACAAGCCCGGAGAGAATGGCCTGGGCACCATTTCCCCCAATTCCCTTGAAATGTCCAATGTGGATATTTCAGACGAGTTCGTTGCCATGATCGAAATCCAGCGCGGGTACGAAGGAAACTCAAAAACCATCACCACCGTGGATGAAATGATGGAAACCGTTATCAATATGAAACGGTAAGATGGGTCGTTAGGCTGAAGACATTTTGACTGAAGGCTGGAGGATGTCCGTCCAAGGGGCATCCTTCAGTTTTTAATTTTTAACCCCGGTTCACCGCCTCCTTTTCATTGTCAAATCTTTGGCGTCTTTCGTTTGTTTCGCCAAAAAACCATCCATTCTTGCAGTGCCCCTGTGCCATTCGATCGCAACAATTTAAAATTTTGTTAAATTGCCCACCTAAAGGCGATTCATGAATCGCCCCTACAACCGCCCCGATAACACCGCCAATTCGGTCTCCCGTTTCCGGTCTCCGGTCTCCGGTTTCTTGTTTCTTGTTTCTTGTCTTCTGTTGTCCTATAATTGAGCCATATCTTATCTGGCACAAGGATTGCTTAAATTCTTAATGAACTTGAATATGCGGTGACCTTTTAAGGCCTTTGGGCCGGATTGGCTCAACGGCAGCCCAACATGGGGCGGTGCCGGGAAATTTCCGGTATCCGGCCCGGATCGGGGGAGATTTTGTTTAAAAAGAAATCGAAAAAAGAAGCGCCTGAAGAAAATAAAGAAGAAAAGGCCGAGGATGCGCCGGATCAGGAATCAGGAGAACAGCCGGAGAAAAAATCAATCATCAAACGGCTTCTTTCAAAAAAAATGATATTGATCATTGGGGGTGTCCTGATCCTTGGCTTAGCCGGGGGCGGGGCCTGGTTTTTCTTTTTTTCCGGGTCTCCTGAACCGGAAACGGAACCTGCGACTGAACAGGCGGCCGCCGGGCAGGAAGGGGAAACGGTCGTGCCCGAGATCCTGTTTGAAGATATTGTTACCCTGGAACCTTTTGAGATGATTCCATTAAAGTCGGGATCTTCCATGCGGTCTGTGACGTTGAATGTTTCCATTGAGATCTTGGACCCGGAATCCCGGGCACAGGTGTATTCAAGGGAAGACCGGATACGGATTATCATCCAGGATAAGGTCAGGGAATATACCTGGCTTGACCTGAGAAGTGCTGAAGGAAAGATCCGGCTCAAATACGATCTTCTCCAGAGTATCAATCACCTGTTTTCAAAACCCATGGTCAGAAATTTGTACTTTACAACCCTTATAATGCAGTGACAATGCCATGAGTGAAATTCTATCCCAGGACGAAGTTGACAGTCTATTAGACGGCCTTGATTCAGGAGAGGTAGAAACTGAAAAGGACGTGGCGGAAGCCCCGGAGGCTTCCGACGGTGTCAGCGTCTATGATTTTACCAGTCAGGATAAGGTGGTCCGGGCCCGGATGCCCACCTTTGATGTCATCAATGAACGGCTGTCCAGAGAGGTTCGGGCCACGCTGTCCTCCTTGCTCCAGACCAATGTGGATGTGGGGGCCAATCCCTTTGACACCTTGAAATTTTCAGAGTTTGTCAGAAGCCTGCCCGTTCCCACAAGCCTTCATGTGTTCCGGTTGGAACCCTTGAGAGGGCACGGCCTGGTAGTGTTTGAAAGCCAGCTGGTTTACAACCTCATTGATACCTTTTTCGGGGGAGAGGCCCTTGGAAAGGCCAGGGTTGAAGGCCGGGAGTTTACCACCATTGAAGAGGTCATGATCAAAAAGGCCGTGGTGGCGGTGTTAAAAAATATTGAAGCGTCCTGGGCCCCCATTGAACCGGTTAAAACCTCTTTGATCCGTTCGGAAATGAACCCTCAGTTCACCGCCATTGTTCTGCCCACGGACCTGGTCATTGTCACCCGGTTTGAAATTGAACTGGAGCAGGCCGCCGGAAACCTGGTGGTCTGTTATCCTTATTCCATGATCGAGCCCATGCGGCACAAGTTGTCTTCCGGGGTCCAGGCGGAGATTGAAGAAATCGATACCACCTGGCAGAAAATGATCCGGGAGGTCATTCTCAACTCGGAAGTCGATTTGAAGATTATGCTGGGCAAGACGGAAATTACCGGGGAACGGTTGCTTTACATGCAGAAAGGGGACGTGATCCAGCTGGATAACGACGCGGCAGACCCCCTGACCTGCTATGTGGACGGTCTGGAAAAGCTTAAAGGGTATATCGGGGTCCAGAGGGGATTCCAGGCATTCCAGATTATCGAAAAATTAATAACGGAATGTGGGTAAAATGGCTGAAGAAGATTTTGCAGAAGACCAGGAAGACAAAGGCGAGGAAAGGTCCGAGGAGCAGGGATCCAGGGAGCTGGATTTTATTTTAGATATCCCGCTTGAGCTTTCTGTGGAGCTGGGCAAGACCAAAATGCTGGTCAATGACCTGCTTCAACTGGGCCAGGGCTCTATTGTGGAGTTAAACAAACTGGCCGGAGAACCCCTGGAGGTGTATATCAACCGCAAGCTTATTGCCCGGGGGGAAGTGGTGGTGGTCAATGAAAAATTCGGGGTCAGGCTCACCGATGTCATTACCCCCATTGACCGGGTCAAGTCACTGGCGGCAGAGGAAGAATGAACACGGATTCCGACATATGGCTGGCCTTTGCCCGGACCTTTTCAATGCTGTTTCTGGTGCTGGCCCTTCTGGTCCTTGTGTTTTATCTGGTCAAACGGATTTCCAATTCAAAGGCAGGGGGCATGGGTGCCGGTCAGCTCATCAGTGTGCTGGCGGTTCATCATATCTCTCCTAAAGAAAAATTTGTCCTGGTCAAAGCCCTGGACGAGGTGGTGCTGGTGGGGGTCACCCCGGGCCATATTTCCAGAATTTCGACATTGGATGCTACAGGCATGGGCCTGTCCGAAGGCGTAAACTCGTCCCCTGGTTCTTTTGCCGGGCTTTTAGGCCGGGCTATGAAAAAAAAAGAGGCCGGCATTCCGGCGTTCAAAGGAGGACCGGATGACGCCTAATCCTGTCATCTCCCGTCTTCTCCTGGCCTTCCGGCTCCTGGCCCTGGCCGGGCTTTTTCTGTCGCTTTTCAAGGGACCGGCCTTTGCCGTCAATTTCCCCATTCCGTCCCTTGAACTGAACGTCAAAACCGCCTCAGAACCCGAAGAAATCGCCGTTGTCCTTGAAATTATCGCGTTATTAACCATCATTGCCCTGGCACCGGCCATTCTGATCCTCATGACCCCGTTCACCCGGCTGGTGGTGGTGTTCCATTTTCTGCGCCAGGCCATGGGCATCCAGACAAGCCCGCCCAACCAGGTGATTGTGGGGCTGGCCCTGTTTATGACTTTTTTTATCATCAGGCCGGTGGCTGTAGAGGTTTACAACACGAGCCTGAACCCTTACCTGGAAAGGGAAATATCTTATGAAACCGCCTTTGAAGAGGCCCAAAAACCTATCCGCAAATTCCTTTTGCTTAACACCCGGGAGGCGGATCTTGCCCTGTTCGTCAAAGAGGCCGGGCTCCAGAAACCGGAAAACCGGGACAATGTGTCGTTGCTGGCCCTGATTCCGGCCTATGTGATCAGTGAATTGAAAACCGCTTTTATCGTCGGGTTTATCCTTTACATTCCCTTTCTGGTTATTGACATGGTGGTGGCGTCGGTGCTGCTTGCCATGGGCATGATGATGCTGCCGCCCATCATGATCTCCCTGCCCTTTAAGCTGATGCTCTTTGTTCTGGTGGACGGGTGGCATCTGATTGCCGGCTCCTTGTTAAAAAGTTTTGGAGTGTGAGACATGACCCCTGAATTTGTGGTTGAATTTGCCAAGCAGGCCATTACCTTGACCATCCTTCTATCTTTGCCCATGCTGGGTTTGGGCCTTGTGGCGGGGCTGATCATCTCCATATTCCAGGCCGTTACCCAGGTCCAGGAAATGACCCTGACCTTTGTGCCCAAAATTCTTGCCGTTTTCTTAGGCCTGCTGTTTGCCGCCCCCTGGATGCTGGAAAAACTGACCACGTTTACCACCCATGTGTTGGAGAATATTCCCATGTATATCAGGTGACAAGAAACAAGAAACAAGAGACAAGAAACAAGAGACAAGAGACAAGAAACAAGAAACAAGAAACAAGAAACAAGAGACAAGAAACAAGAGACAAGAAACAAGAGACAAGAGACAAGAGACAAGAGACAAGAAACAAGAGACAAAAGACAAGAGACAGGAAACAGGAAACAGGAAACAGGAAACAAGAGGCAGGAGACAGGAAACAAGAGACACGGGAGGAAACAGGTGACAAGGTTCAAAGAACAAAAATGCGGCAGCTTCTGGTATCAGGTATCTTCTTTATAGTTTCTTGAGCATGGAAATCCTCAACATCATAGATCCCATCCGTTTCAGGACGTATATGCTGGTGCTGATGCGCATCAGCGTGATCCTTTATTTGATGCCTGTTTTTTCCTCCGAGGCGTTTCCCAGCATGCTTAAAACCGGGCTTGCCATGGTGGTTTCCCTGGCCTTGTATACGGTGGTCCCGGTGGATCTGTCACGGTTTCCCATGGATGTGGTGTCCACGGGTCTGCTGATAGGGGGCGAAGTCATGATCGGGATGACCCTGGGGCTTTGCATAAGGATTTTTTTCGGATCGGTTCAGCTGGCCGGCCAGGTCATCGGGTTTCAAATGGGGTTTGCCATGATCAATGTGGTGGACCCCCAGACCGGTTCAAATGTGTCCATCATGGACCAGTTGGGATACTGGGTCTGCCTGATCATTTTTCTGGCCTTTAACGGCCATCATGTCATGCTCACGGCCCTGGTGGACAGTTTTGACCTGGTTCCCATAGGTTTTTTTGCCCTGGACAAGGCCATGCTGGCAAAGATGACGGCTATGATGGCCCACCTGTTTGCCCTGGCCGTTAAAATCGGGGCACCGGTCATTGCGGCGTTGATTTTTGTATCTGCCGGGTTTGGGTTGGTTGCCAAATTTTCCCCCCAGATGAACGTCATGATCGTGGCCTTCCCCTTGAAAATAATCGGGGGGCTGGTGTTGTTCAGCCTTTCCCTTGAAATTATTGTCAGGGTCACCCGGGACTACGTCCAGGGGTTAAAACAGCTGTTGATGTCTTTTTTGTATATTATTGGCGGAGGGTAATCCATGGCTGAAGATCCCGAGAGCGGTGGAGAGAAAACCGAAGACGCATCGTCGCGAAAGCTTGACAAGGCCAGAGAAGAGGGGCAGGTTGCCAAAAGTACGGAGATTCCCTCCGTATTCGTCCTCCTGGCCGGGGTCACCTCTTTGTATATGGTGGCTTTTTATTCCTATGCCAATCTGACGAGCATATTCCGGTATGATTATATATTTGAAACCATTCCGAACTTGACCCGTGTGGATGTGGTCCACCTGCTGTTTGTCCATGCCCAGCGCATGTTTTTGTTCTGCCTGCCCTTTTTTGCGGCCGTGGTGTTGGTGGCCCTTGCGGCCAATTTTGCCCAGGTCGGGTTTACCGTGTCCTGGAAATCCCTTGAACCCAAGTTCTCAAGGCTTAATCCCATTACCGGCTTCCAAAACAAATTTTCATCCAGGGCTGTGGTTGAATTTGTAAAAACCCTGTTCAAAATTGCGGTGATTTCCCTGGTGGCCTATTTTGCCATCAAAGGGGCGCTGACCGATATTTTAAGGCTCCATGATACATCGGTGGGCTTTATTCTGTTGTTTATCCTTAAAAAGGTTTTCTGGATTGTTGTAAAGGTATGCCTGATCATGCTGGTTCTTGCTTTTCTGGACTATGCCTACCAGAAATGGAAATTTCTGGAAGACCAGAAGATGACCAAAAAAGAGGTCAAGGACGAACTCAAGCAGACAGAGGGTGATCCCATGGTCAAGTCCAGGATCCGGCAGCTTCAGCATCAGGCCGCCAGAAAACGGATGATGGCCAAGGTTCCCGAGGCCGATGTGGTGGTCACCAACCCCACACGGCTTGCCGTGGCCTTAAAATACGACAACGAGAGCATGGACGCTCCGGAAGTCCTGGCCAAAGGGGCCGGCCCTGTGGCAGAAAATATCCGGAAAATCGCCCGGGAAAATGATGTTCCTTTGGTGGAAAATAAAGAACTGGCCCGGAATTTGTATAGAACTGTAGATATCGGGCAGCAGGTGCCCATGGAATATTACCAGGCCGTAGCGGAACTGCTGGCGTATGTGTATAAACTGAAACAGAACCGATAGCGGTGAACGGCAACTTTCTGGCACATCGGTGTCAATAGTTTAATCAGATTTGCCCCTTGAGGCGGAAAAACCCATAACCGGAAGAACTCAATGGCAGCAGCAGAACAAACCGGATTTATAGCCGGATTAAAAAGAGAATCATCAGACATTCTAATGGTTGTCGCCTTTATCGGCATTCTCATGGCCATGATTCTCCCGTTGCATCCCATTGTTCTGGACTTCTTTCTGGCTCTGAACATTTCCCTGGCCATTGTGGTTCTCATTGCCACCATGTATACCACGGCCCCCCTTGAATTTGCCATTTTCCCCTCTCTGCTGCTGGTGCTGACCTTGTTCCGGCTGTCTTTGAACGTGGCGTCCACAAGGCTGATCCTGCTTCACGGCAGTGAAGGCCCTCTGGCGGCCGGTGCCATTATCATGTCGTTCGGCAACTTTGTGGTGGGGGGCAATTATGTGGTGGGGCTGGTTATTTTTGTGATTCTGGTGCTGATCAATTTTCTGGTCATTACCAAAGGTGCCGGAAGGATCGCGGAAGTGGCCGCCCGGTTTACCCTGGACGCCATGCCCGGCAAGCAGATGGCCATTGATGCCGACCTGAACGCGGGAATGATTGATGAGGTTGAAGCCGGAGAGCGCCGGGCTGCCATTGCCAGGGAATCGGAATTTCACGGGGCCATGGACGGTGCGTCAAAATTTGTCCGGGGGGATGCCATTGCCGGCATTGTAATTACCCTGATCAATATTGTGGGCGGGTTTGTCATCGGCGTGGTCCAGCAGGGCATGGAAATGGGGGAAGCCCTGACCAACTATACCCTGCTCACCGTGGGTGACGGTCTGGTGTCCCAGATCCCGGCCCTGTTGATTTCAGCGGCGGCAGGCCTTCTGGTGTCACGGTCCGGGGCTGAGACCAAAATGGGCAAGGCCTTTGCCAAACAGCTGCTGTCCAGTTCCACCCCGGTGTTTATCGGTTCGGTGATTATCTTCTGCATGGGGCTGATTCCGGGGCTGCCCTCAATTCCCTTTATGACCTTAGGGTTAACCATGGGAACCCTGGCCTGGTATTTTCTCAAAGGCGAGGAAGAAAAAAAGGTGGCCAAAGAGCTGGAAAAAGCCAAAGCCGAAGCCCAGCCTGAAGGAACGGGGCAGCCTGAAAACGTGGACCACCTCCTGTCTTTGGACACCATCGAGCTTGAAGTCGGATACGGGTTGATTCCCCTGGTGGACAAGCAGCAGGACGGCACCCTTCTGGGCCGGATCAGGGCCATCCGGCGGCAGTTTGCCACGGAAATGGGGATTATCGTTCCCCCCATTCATATCCGGGACAACCTGAATTTAAGCCCTGCCCAGTACCGGCTCATGATCAAGGGGGTTGAAGCGGCCGGGGCCGAACTTATGGTCAAGCATCTGCTGGCCATGGATCCCGGCGGGGTGGCCCAGAAAATTGAGGGGATCGAAACCATTGAGCCGGCCTTTAACCTGCCGGCCCTCTGGATTCCCACAAACCGGGAAGAAGAGGCCAAATTTGCCGGGTACACCGTGGTGGACAACTCCACAGTCATTGCCACCCATTTAACGGAGATTTTAAGGGCCAATGCCCATGATCTTCTGGGCCGGCAGGATGTCCAGCACCTTATGGACAACCTGGCCAAGACCAGCCCCAAGGCCGTGGAGGAACTAGTGCCCAACCTCTTAACCATCGGGGCGGTTCAAAAGGTCCTCCAGAATCTGTTAAAAGAGCGGATTCCCATCAGGGATCTGCTGACCATTGTGGAAACCCTGGCCGATTTCGCTCCCAAGGGAAAAGACCCGGACCTGCTCACAGAGTATGTCCGGCAGCGCATTGCAAAGGGGATGTTAAGCCCATATCTCCAGGAGGGGAAGGTGCTGCACGTCCTTACCCTGGACCGGAAGCTCGAAGAAATTTTAACCAAAAATGTCAAGCGCACGGACCATGGGGCCTATCTTGCCCTTGATCCGGGCATGGTCCATGAGGTGGTCCAGGCCATATCAAAGGCGGTTGAAAAGCAGATTGCCATCAACACCCCGCCGGTGATCATGACCTCGCCGGTCCTGCGCCGTCATTTAAGAAAGCTCATTGAGGCATCCCTGCCGACTGTTTTTGTGGTATCCCACGCGGAAATCGTGGATGATATTAATTTAAAGGCCAGTGGAAAGGTGGTTTTAAAAGATGAATAAACGGGTATTCAAAGCGGCTAATATCCAGGAGGCCATCGCCAGCATTAAAGAGGAACTTGGACCGGATGCCATGATCCTGTCCACCCGAAAAGTGCCAAGGAAAATCAAAGATCCTTATGCCGGGGACTTAGTGGAGGTAGAAGCCGCCTTAGATGAAGAAGCGGCCGCTGCCGCCCCCATGAGACAAGGTGTCTTTAACAGATCCGAACCCCGCAGGTGGCCCCTCGGGGAACCCCTCAGGGAAACTTATAAGGAATCCCCCAGGGAACCCCGCAGGGATCCGTTCAAGGCGTCTTCCCGGGGGGCTGTTGAAGATCCTGTAAGGGGCAGCCGGACAGGGATGGGAACCTTTCCCCAGGATCTGCTGGACCAGGTCCGGGACGATATTTCCCAGATCAAGGATATGATCTCATTTGCCGGCTTAGGGTTCGGTATCGTGGACATGGCGGCTGGCAATTTTGAAACCAAGGGGATTCTGGCCGCTTTCTTAAGGGCCGGGGTCAGTGAAACCCTTGCCTGTTCCCTGATCCGGGACGCAAGCCGGGCAACGGCCAGGAATGTTGATCCCAAAGCCTTATCCCCAAAGGACCGGTCAGAGCGGATACGGGAGATCAAGAAAAAGGTCATGGCCCTGTGCCTTTCACGGATTCGTGCCGGGGAATGGTTTGAACAGCCCGGCAAAATCCCGGGAAGCCGGGTGGCGGCATTTGTAGGCCCCACAGGGGTGGGAAAGACCACCACCATTGCCAAGCTGGCCGCATTTTTAAGTTTCAAAAAGAAGTACAGGGTGGGGCTGATTTCCATTGATAATTACCGGATCGGGGCATTTGAGCAGCTCAAGGCCTATGCGTCCATTATGGGGCTTCCCTGTGTCCAGGCCTTTAATGCCAGGGATCTGGCCTTAGGCGTGGACCGGATGGCATCCATGGATATGGTCCTGATTGATACGGCCGGCCACAGCCACCATGACCGGAAAAAACTGGATGAAATTTTAAACCTTATCCGGTCGGATTTTCCCATATCTGTTCATTTGGCCTTGAGTGTTACCTCTGAATTGATTAATATGAAAGAGGCGGTTTCGGCGTTTTCAGCTTTTGATCCGGATACCCTTGTATTCACCAAAATAGACGAGACCAGACGGTGCGGCAAAATACTGGATCAGCTGAATGCGGTGAATCTTCCGGTTTCCCTGGTGACCAACGGTCAGAAAGTGCCTGAAGATTTGATTATTCCCGACCGGCAGACCCTGTTGAGAATCATTCTGGGGCAGGGCCCTTTATACGGGATTGACACCCTGGCACCGGCAATGGAACCATTTGGGGAAACCCAAAAGGGGCAGGCGTTACCCAAAGGAGCGTAAAACGATTGGATCAGGCAAAAGGCTTAAGGGATTTGGCGAAAACCCGGCAACAAAAAAGGAGTGTTCACCCCATGGCAGCTCAAAATGCCCCCAGGGTCATTGCCGTCACCAGTGGAAAAGGCGGTGTCGGGAAAACAAATATTGTCGGTAACCTGGCGGTTTCCCTGGCCCGGAAGGGCAAACGGATCGTTATTATTGACGCCGATGTCGGGCTGGCCAACATTGATATCCTTTTTAACCTGCGTCCCAAATACAGTATCCGCCACGTGGTGACGTCTGAAAAGCGCCTGGACCAGGTCATGGTCACCTCTGAGCACGGGATTAAAATCATTCCCGGCGGATCAGGGTTTGCCGACCTGACCAACCTTACCCAGGGAGAAAAACTCAACCTGCTCAGTGAATTTGAAACCCTGGCCCCCCAGGCGGATCTGATCCTGGTGGATACCGGTGCCGGGATTTCTTCAAACGTTCTATACTTTAACTCAGCCGCCGATGACTGTGTGGTGGTTTCCACGGCAGAGCCCACATCCATTACCGATGCCTATGCCCTGATGAAAGTCATGTCCCAGGAATACGGGACAAGACGGTTTAAGCTTATCGTCAATGTCGTAGAGTCTGAAAAAGAGGGCAAGCGGGTGTTTGCCACCTTAAGCCAGGCCCTGGACAAATTTTTGAAAAATGTGGTCCTGGAGTTTCTCGGATATATCCCTTTTGATAAACAGGTTCAACAATCGGTCCGCAAAAGGAGCCTGTTCATGGACATGGTTTCTGATACCCCGGCCGCTCTGGCCATGGACCGGATTGCCCGTGATCTTGAGAACAGTCCCAGCAGGGGTGACGGAAATTTGACGTTTTTTATGGACAAGGTGTTCCGGACCGGAACCTGATAACAAAATGTTATCTTCAGGGTTTGTTCAAAATAACCGTCACGGACGGCTTGGATTATCCAACCAAGAACCGTCCGCAACAAGAAAATGAAAGTCTTCTCAGGATGTTAGTGGGATTTTCATATAAATTTTTAAAGGCTGTCAGCCCGCTAACAGCTAAAGGCTAACAGCTAATAGCTAAAAGCTGAAAAAGTGACCAGAACAGAGAAAAGCACATTAAAAAAGGATCATGCCTGGCGTCAGAACGCCATTGTTGAATATGCGTTTCTGGTGAAGCAGATTTCCTCCCAGTTTTCCATGAGACTGCCTTCCAGCGTGCTGTTCGACGAACTGGTGTCGGCCGGGTCCCTCGGCCTGATCGATGCTGTGGACAAGTTTGACCCTGAACGGCATGTCAGCTTGAAAACCTATGCCAAGTACCGGATAAAGGGTGCCATTCTAGATGAGCTTCGAAGCATGGATACCTATTCAAGATCCATGCGCAAAAAAATCCAGGATATTACCAAAGCCGTAAAATTAATTGAGGACGAAAAGGGCGCGCCGGCCACTGATCAGGAAACAGCAAACGCCTTAGGCATTGATCTTGCATCTTATCAGGATATGTTAAGGGATATTCACAGTGCTGCGGTTTTGAGCCTTGATGAGTTCATTAAAACAAAGAAAAACGATACATCCTCCCAGACCCGGTTCCAGGTAGGGCTCAAGGGAGAAGAAAACCCGGCAGACGATCTGGCCAGAAAAGAACTCAAACAGGTTTTAGTGGATACCATAAAGACCCTGACCGAAAAAGAGCAAATGGTGGTTTCCCTGTATTATTATGACGAGCTGACCTTAAAGGAAATCGGTGAAATGCTTTCTTTGACCGAATCCCGGATCTGTCAGATCCATACCGGCATACTGGTTAAAATGAAGGCCAGGATGCAGGGGTACTTAGGGGAATAGCCCGAAGGCTGAAGGTGGATAGGCAGACGGCTGGAGGCAGCTTACACGAGGGAAAAATCAGGCCATGAAAGTGATACCCTTCAGCCTAAACCCCTTCAGTCTAATAGACTAAAAAAAAGAGGTAAATCATGCCCGAACAAGAAGAAGATCTAATCTCCCAGGATGATATTGACGCGCTGTTGGATTCATCCCTTCTTGGGGGTGATGACGAAGACGAAAACTCGGATGAAGATTCGGCTGAAGATGAACTTGGGGAATTGTCCCAGGATGATATTGACAGCCTTCTCAACGGTCCGGGACCGGATTCGGGCGGTGATGGGGATGATTCTGGTGGCGATGATTCAGGCGAGTTATCCCAGGATGACATCGACCGGATGATGGGCGGGAACTCTGAATCGGAGGCGGATACTGCAGAGGAAGAAGAGGCCGGGGAGCTGTCCCAGGATGACATTGACCGGATGATGGGCGGGAACTCTGAACCGGAGGCGGATACTGCAGAGGAAGAAGAGGCCGGGGAACTGTCTCAGGATGACATCGACCGGATGATGGGCGGGAACTCTGAACCGGAGGCGGATACTGCAGAGGAAGAAGAGGCCGGGGAACTGTCTCAGGATGACATTGACCGGATGATGGGCGGGAACTCTGAACCGGAGGCGGATACTGCCGGGGAAGAAGAAGCCGGGGAACTGTCCCAGGATGATATCGACCGGATGATGAACTTTGATGCCCCGGCAGAAGAAACCGGGGAGGCTGACGAAGAAGATGTGGAGCTGATCTCTCAGGAAGATATCCAGCGCCTGATGAATACTTCGGGTGATGACGCCGGGGAAGAACCGGCTGCCCAGGAAGATAACCCGCCGGCTGATGAAGAAGACATGGAGTTAATCTCCCAGGATGATATTGACGGCCTGATTCCGGAGGATGCCCCCCCGGAACCCGAGAGTATTGTCCCGGAAAGTGAACCCGAGGAGGCGGTTGAGGATGATTTTATCATTGACGAATCTGAAGCCGTTGATCCCGCAGATGCCCTGATTACCCAGGAAACCATTGATGAACTGCTTGCAAAGGGGCCTGAACCTGAACCGGAACCTGAGCCGGAAGAACCCCCTCAGGCTGAAGATTCAATTGAAGACTTGGGCGAAGACTCCAGTGAGCCCATTGTCCTGGACGGTGATGAAGCGCCTGATGATCTGGATGATCTGGACGGGGTGTCCCAGGATGATATTGACAGCCTGCTCCAGGATGAAGATGACGACGCCATGGGGGATGATGACGATGATATTTTAATATCCCAGGACGATATTGATACCCTGCTCATGGCGGCGGATCAGGAGGATGAAGATGTCCTTGGCGGCTTATTGGACGAAGAAGACAAGTTAGAAGGCTTTGATGAAGACGATGTTTTAGACGGTGATGACGAAGGCGACCAGGTGGTCCTGGAAGGCGGTGACGAGGTCCTTGATAGGGAAGGGGATGATGCAGATGCGCCGGTCAAGAAACGTTGGTATAAATCCAAGCTCATGGTGGCCATGCTGTCGGGAGTTTTGGTTCTGGGCATCATGATTCCGGCGGCCTATTTCCTGTTTTTTTCAAAACCGCCGGTCAAGATTCCTGAAAACCAGCCCGTTCAAACGGCTGATGTTCAGGATGTGGCGGTTGAAACCGTTACCCTTGATCCAAAGCCCTACGTTGAAATAAAAAAATCAGGGTCCATTGAGTTGAACAGTTTTCTGATCCTGGCATCCGATGAAGCAAGCGGCATTGCCTATGTCCAGGCAGACGTCACCATTGATTATACCGATCAGCGGGCATACCATGAAATCCAGGGGAACCTGCCCTTTTACAGGGATTTGATTTTCGAGTCCATTCAAAAAAGCCTGGACCGGGACAAGGAAAATAAAGTCACCAAATCGGATTTGATCTGGGAAGTGGAAAATACCTTGAAAAAGGTGTTGCCGGCCCATTATATAGAAAGGGTGAAGTTTACCGTATTTAAGACGACTTAAATTGCCGGAAAAGACGTAAATATCTGCTAAGGAGGGCACCGTGACAACCATTCCGGGCCACAATCAGGTCCTGCAACATTCCGGGGCTGCCCAGGAAGCCAGCCAGCAGGCCCATTCCCCAAAACCATCCCCTGAGCATGCCGCCGGGACGGCCCAGGCCCAGGAGGTTATCCGGAATTCAACCATTCAGGCATCTGACGAGTCTGAACGATTGAAAAAAGAAAAAAAAAAGGAACGGGCAGAAGCCGCTAAAAAGAAAGCCTCTGCTGACCCAAAGGAAGATCAGTTCCCGGATCCGGATGCCCCGGGAGGCCTGTTGGATACAATTATATGACCCAGTTGCTCTCAATTGAATTTTTAGTTGCCGCGTTAATAATTATAAACTGTTTTCTGGTTATTTTTATATGGATCATTATCCGGCGGGTCAACCGGATCTGTGTCGAACACCAGGCGGGCAGCAGGGCAGCAGAGAACCATGAACCGGATAAGGAGGGTTTAGAGGCGGTTTGCGGGTCTTCGAGAAAAGTGCTGGATCTTTTGGAATCCCTGGTCAGGGAGGCAACCGATGCGGCCCAAAATTTTGAAGATCAGATTAAAGAAAAACGGACCGTATCCAAAAAGTTGAACAAGGCCCTGGACTCACGGATTATCAGTATCAACCTGCTGTTGTCCCGGTCCGAAGCTCTCCAGAAGAAGTTTGAGGAACAGCAGCTCAAATGGCTGGACCAGGCCGCCCTCAAAACAGCCTGCCAGCCCGTGCCTTTTTCAGGCAGCATGAACATCCTGGACCAGCAGAACCGGATTATTGACCTGTACCATGGCAATAAAGACGTGGATACTATTGCACAGACCCTTTCCATTCCCAAAGAAGAGGTCCGGCTTGTGATTGACCTTAAGGAAAAGTTCAGGGCAATGGAGCAGGAGACAAGAGAATAGAAACAAGAGACAAGAAACCAGATAGAAGAAGGGCAGAATGATCCCGGGCATCCCTGTTGGAAAGGCTGATATGATCCTGGCCCGATCCGGATCTGCCGGGTTGGATACCCTGACGGGGGGAAAGGAAAACGCTGTGCTGACCGCCAGGGTCATGGGGATGGCCAAAGGCCCCGGACAGGCCATGCTGATGATCAATGGTCAGGAAACGCTTGTTAAAACAGAGCTTTCCCTTGTGCCGGGCCAGAAGTTGCGGCTTACGGTTAGCCACCAGGCAAAGGATACCGTTGTTCTCAAGCCTGCAGAGCCTGTGGCGGTATCCGGAAAAGTAATCCTTGGAACCCAGATTCAACCATCCGATATCGTCCTGCCCCGGTCAGAAACAGCCGGATCATCGTCCCGGCAGATATTCAAGGAAAACACCGTCCTGACCGCCAACGTCCTGGAGCAGTCGCCCGGTTCCGGACAGGCCCGGCTGATGATCAATGGCCGGGAAATGGTGGTCAAAACCGGCCTTTCCCTGACACCGGGTCAGGACTTGCCCCTTAAGGTTTCCCAGACAACGGATACCGTTGTTTTCAAACCGGCTGGATCCATGGAGGCATCCGGAAAAATGATCCTTGAAACGCATATGGGGAAGTCTGAAATTGTTCTGCCCCGGTCCGGAACGGCCGGATCACAACCCCTTCCGGTTTTTAAGAAAAACACGGTCCTGACCGCCAGGGTCATGGGGCAGCCGCCCGGACCCGGACAGGCCCGGCTTATGATCAACGGCCAGGAACTGGTGGTGAAAACCGATCTTTCCCTTGCGCCGGGGCAGGATTTGCAGCTTCGGGTTTCACAGGCAACAGATACGGTTGTCCTTAAACCGGTGGGCCCCATGGATACCCCCGCCTCCCCGGGCCTTGGCCGGCTGCTTACCTTTTTTGCAAAAGAAACCGGAATTCAGGATATGTTCAAGGCAGATGATCCGTCCCTGCCGGCGGCCCTGGGCCGGACCGCCTTAAAATCCGATAAGGCGGAGCCGGGTTTTCTGCCAAAACTGCTGGAAACCGGGGGATTGCTTCTGGAAAAAAAACTAAGCGCGTTTATCCGGGATGGCAAACTGGATGTGCTTGAAAAAAATTTTTCAGCCATTCTTGAACAGGATACCAAGGGTGGGGCCATGAAACTTGCCGGGGAGAGCGTGGCCAAAGGCGGTCAAAACAGCCCGGCAGCGGTCCTGCTGGATACCATTGAAAATCTTCAGATCATGAATAGCCAAGCGGATTCCGGGCGATATCTGCTCGCATTCCCCGTGTTAGAGGATTCCGGCTTTAATTTCGGGCAGATTTATTTTGATCTGGGCGGAAAAAAAGAAGCCAGAGACGGAAAAGAAGAAAAAAATATCAAGGTCTCTTTTCTTCTGGACATGACCCGCCTTGGCCGGGTCCGGGCAGATTTTTCCATCCTGGACCGTGCGGTGAGCGGCCGGTTTCTGCTGGAGACTGAAGATATCTGCTCTTTTACGCAATCCAGGATATCCGATCTAGGCTCCAGACTTGAAAAAATCGGGTATCACCTGATTAACATAGACTGCCAGGTGGCCCAAAAAAATGAGCTGGCCCCTTATGTGTTCATGGAATCCATGCAGGAAAAACAGCCGGACCGGGTGGTCAATATTGTCATTTGACAGGATGGAAACGTGACCAGGAAACCGATAAAAAAGGCCGTGGCCTTAAGGTACGATAGAACAAAAGACCCGGCCCCGAGGGTAACCGCCAAAGGCAAGGGGCCGGTGGCACAAAAGATCATTGAGCTTGCCCAAAAACATGATATTCCTATAAAAGATGACCCTGACCTTATCGAAGTCCTTTCCACTCTGGATATAGACCAGGAAATTCCCCCGGAACTTTATGTGGCTGTGGCCGAATTATTGGCCTTTGTTTATTCCTTAAACAAGGAAAAAGGCTAAACTGCGAGGAAAGAAGTGATTTTCTTTTCATCAATTGAGCCGCGGACGTCTTCATGAATAAATTTTCCGGATTCAATGACCAGCATCCTGTCTGCAATGGCCATGGTAAAACTGAGCACCTGCTCTGTCACGATGATGGTCAGGTTTTTCATTATCTTAATTTCATTGAGCATTCTGGCCATATCTTTAATAATTGAGGGCTGGATGCCTTCGGTGGGTTCATCGAGAATAAGCACTTTGGGCTCAGCCACCAAAGCCCTTGCAATGGCCAGCTGCTGTTGCTGCCCGCCGGAAAGGTTGCCCCCTTTTCGTTTTCTCATGTCATACAAAACATGAAATAAATTGTATACTTCGCTGAGCAGTTCGAATTTATTGTTCAGCGTATGTTCCATTCCTGTCAGGATATTTTCCTCTACGGTAAGGGATGAAAATATTTGCCGGCCCTGGGGCACATAGGCCAAACCATTTTTCACCCTCATGTTGGCCGGAATGTTGGTCAAGTCGGTGTCCCCTAGCATAATGGAGCCTGATTTTGCCGGGTTGATGCCGATCAGGCTTTTCATCAAGGTTGTTTTGCCCATACCGTTCCGCCCCATGATGGCCAGGACTTCTCCTTGGACCGCCTCGAAACTGATTCCGTGTATGACTTCACTCTGCCCATAGGCTATATATAGATCATTTACTTTTAACATCGCACTCTTATCCTTCCATCGGTAAAGGTGAAAGTTTATTGAACATCATGTGGCACATCAGTGTCCCAGATATACTTCGATAACTTTTTCATTTTTTTCAATATGTTCCATGGAACCTTCCGCAAGGATTTTCCCCTGATGCATAACAGTGACCCTGTCGGCAATTTCTTTTACAAAATTCATGTCATGTTCGATTATGAGAACGGAATGTTCCTTGCGGATTTTTTTTAATAATTCGCCGGTTTTCTTTCTTTCTTCCACACTCATTCCGGCCACGGGCTCATCCAGAAGCAGCAGTTTGGGATCAGCAATCAGCAACATGCCGATTTCAAGCCATTGTTTCTGGCCATGGCTGAGCAGATCTCCGGGAGTGTACAGCTGGTCTTTGAGAAAGATCAGCTCCGCCACTTCATGAATTCGATCAACAACCTCTTTGTCCTGTTTGAAGGTCAATGCCCCCCACACGCTTCTGCCCCGGGGATAGGAGACCTCAAGGTTTTCAAAAACGGTGAGTGCCGGATAGATGGAAGGGGTCTGAAATTTTCGCCCTACACCCGCCTGAACAATTTTTTGTTCCGGCAGCTTGCTGATTTCCTGGTCTAAAAAATTGATGGATCCTGCTGTTGACCGGGTTTTTCCGCAAATTAAATCCAGCAGCGTGGTTTTACCGGCACCGTTAGGGCCTATCACTACATGCAGTGCGCCCTGTTCCACATATAGTGAAACATCATCCACTGCTTTAAACCCATCAAACGAGACAGTCAGTCCTTCAATTGAAAGTACAAAATTGTTAAAAGCCATTTTCTTTAGCCCTTTATAGGAAAGTCTTGCTTACAGTTTATAAAGACTTTCATTTTTCGTTGTAGCCCACTGCTTGGTCGGGGAACCCAAGCCGGTCCGTTGCCGTTATATGGTAATGTTTTTACCGGTAGCCGGCATTTAAGAATTCACTGATTCAGCCGGTGAAGACATATCCTGACTTTTTTTTCCTGAAAAAAACTTTTTGATAAAAGCGGAGAAATGCGGCCCGTAATCCTCAATAATGCCGGCAACGCCATTGGGAAATGCCATGGTCGTGAGAATAAAGGTGGCACCCATCAGGAACATCCACAATTCAGGGAATAACTCTGAAAAATAGGTCCTGCCAAAACAAACGATCAATGTTCCGTATACGGCCCCGACCAGAGACAGACGTCCGCCAAGCGCACAGAATATAACCATATAGATGGATGGCTCAATGGTGACCAGTTTCGGCGACATAAAGCCCACGTTAAAAACAAATAACGCGCCGCCGATAGCTGATATGACGGCTGAAAGAGTAAAAATAAATATCTGGAAATTGGATACGTCATACCCTGAAAACCTTACCCGGTATTCCATATCCCGCGCAGCAATCAGCAGCCTGCCAAGTTTGGAGCGCAAAATAAATTTTCCGACTATTATGACCGCCAGCAAAAGAATAACGGTTAAAAAATATAGGATATATTGTGCGGATACCGTTCTTATATCCCACCCCAGGCAGGTCCGCAAATCGGTAATTCCGTTAATCCCGCCAGTCCAGCCCTGCCGGGTGACAAACAAAATTTCCATAATCCAGCATAAGGCCTGGGTAATAATTGCAAAATATACGCCACTGACCCGCCGTTTGAATATGGCCACGCCTACTATGAGTGAAACCACACCTGGCAGAACGGCGACAAAGATAAGGGTTAAGGGAAAGCTTTTAAACGGGTACCAGATTAAGGGCAGTTCGGTAATCTGGTTCCAGTCCATGAAATCCGGCAGGCCGACGGTGGAAAGGGCCTTGATCTGATCCGTCCCGGCCTCTTTGGCGATATTGGCCGCCGCTTCCAGTTTGAGAAAAGCCGCCATGGCATAGCCGCCCAGGCCCCAGAAGACGCCTTGACCCAGGCTGAGAATTCCGCCGTATCCCCAGCATAGAACCAGCCCGACTGCGGCAAAAGCCAGGCTCAGATATTTACCGATCAGGTTAAGCCTGAAAATATCAAAGACCAGGGGAAATACGATAAACAAAATGAGTGCCAGAATCAGAAATGATATGCTCTGGCTTTTGTCTCCGGTTATTTTATTATCTAATAAATTCTTCACGATACGTTTCCTTCTGAATGTTGCCGATAAAAATGATGTATTGCCTTTAACTGCTGATGGGTTATTGACGGATTTTGCTTGAGACCAGCCCCTGGGGACGGATCATGATGATTCCGATAACAATTAAAAGAACAAATACTTTAGCCAAAACTCCGGTGAGGAAAAATTCAAGAATTGATTGTGCCTGGGCAATGCCGAATGCGGATAAGATGGTGCCGATAATGCTTCCCGCACCGCCAAAGACAACCACGATAAACGTGTCCACAATGTACAAAGAGCCTGCCGAAGGAGAGACGGATCCAATGGTTGTGAATGCGGCGCCGGCAATCCCTGCCAGGCCGCAGCCCAGTGCAAAGGTGCCCCGGTCTACGGTTTTGCTGTTAATGCCCACAGCATTGGCCATTTCCCGATTCTGTACGGTGGCGCGGATCCGAAGGCCCCAGCGGGACCGATACATCAGGACAACCACGATAATGGTCATGATTATCGACATGGCAAAAAGAAAGAGCCCGTTAATAGGAATATCGATGGCATCTGTCGGGGACCAGGATCCCATGAGCCAGTCCGGCATGGTGGCACTGTCTTCACGGGCGCCGAAAATAAGCCTGACAGCCTGCTGAATTCCCATACTGATTCCCCAGGTGGCAAGCAATGTATCAAGGGGCCTGTGATAAAGATGGGAAACAACCAGGCGCTCCATGATGTAGCCCAGAATAAAAGAGACCAGAAAGGCCATCAGTATGGCTAAAAAGAAGTAATACGGTAACATTGACGGCATGTATTTGGTGACCAGATCTGAGAGCATAACCGTCGTATAAGCCCCGGCTGTCAAGAATTCACCATGTGCCATGTTGATGACCTTCATTTGCCCGAAGATAATGGCAAGCCCGAGCGCCATCAGCAGGAAGACGGAGAATAAACTGATTCCGGAGAACCCTTGCATGATGAAAATACTGGTAAGTTCATCCGCGCTGTAATCTTTGAATATATCAAGAAAGAGCAATGGTATTCCTCCTGTGTAAGGCTGTTGACGTCTGTTTTAACAGCCTTGGTTGATTTGAGACAAAAATCTCCCCTTTTTAATATCTTGAACGTTTTTTTTCGGGGAGCACTCAGACTAAGAATTCACGAAAAGCCAAACCGCTTATTAATTGGTTAAGTCGCAACTCTCATCATAACTGCCAAGAAGGTTGATTCTCAGTTGTTTTTTGTGGGGTGCCCCTTTCAAAACGGGATTCGATGATCTGATTTATCAAGGGGCACTCGTTGAAGTTAATTTAAAAATAGGGTGTTCATCATATGGTTTTAAGAATATGATCGCCTTATTCTATTTGTAGCCCTCAGGGAACGGATCCGGCTCAATCAGGTCGTCAGACTCGGCAATAACTTCAAACTGTCCGTTTGAGAGCATTTTTCCGATTTTTGCACGGGACCACAGATGATGGTTTTTGTGAATCCGAACATACCCTTCCGGTGCATTGGGGAATTCAATCCCTTCAGAGGCTACAGCGATTTTGTCAACATCAAAGCTGCCGGCTTTTTCAACTGTGTATTTCCAGAGCCACGGGCCAAGATAGGCTGCCTGGGTTACGTCGCCGATGACAGAGTCATCACCCCACATGGCTTTGAAGTCAGCAACAAACTTCAGGTTGTTTTCATTGGTAAGACTCTGGAAATATTTTGCACAGGTGTAGAATCCAGCCACGTTCTGTCCGCCGATGCCGAGAATTTCGTCTTCAGTGGTTGAAATGGTCAGCAGAAGTTTATTTTTCTTGGCCAGTGATTCACCGGTAATGCCGGCTGCGTTAAGCTGTTTGTACCAGGATACGTTGGAACCGCCAACAACGATAGAGTAGATACAGTCAGGCTTTTTGAGCTTTACTTTGTTGATCAGCGAGTTGAAGTTGGTGTGTCCGAGAGGATAATATTCTTCGCCTACAACCTTGCAGTCTTTCAGGTGCTTTTCAATATGGATCCGGGCAATTTTGTTACTCGTCCGGGGCCAGATATAATCGGAGCCAATCAGGAAGAATGTACGGCAGCCCTGTTTGTATGCCCAGTCCAGGCCCCAGATAATCTGCTGAGTTGCTTCCTGGCCGGTATAGATAACGTTTTTGGATGCCTCTAAGCCTTCATAAAATGTCGGATAGTAAAGCATGCCGTTCTCTTTTTCAAATACGGGGAGAACCGCTTTACGGGAGGCGGAGGTCCAGCAGCCGAATACAGAGGCGACTTTATCATTCACCAGAAGCTTTTTGGCTTTTTCTGCAAAGGTCGGCCAGTCACTGGCACCGTCTTCCTGGATAATTTTAATTTTTCTTCCTAAAATACCGCCCATCTCATTGATCTGCTTAATGGCGAGACGTTCGGCTTCTACGGACCCGGTTTCTGAAATGGCCATGGTTCCGGTTACGGAGTGGAGCTGGCCTACGGTGACATAATCGTCTCCAACGGCAATGCCGGATGTATTAACAGCTGAAGTCGGGTATTTATCAAGTACGGGATTTTTCCAGTCATCTGCAAATGCTGAAGATCCCATTGCTACAATGCAGGCAGTCAGTGTGAGTATCATTTTTGCTGCTTTGTTAAAGACGCACTTATTCATGTGAAAATCCTTTTCAAAAAATTTCCTGTAAGCAGGGATAAGATGGTCCTTTCTAAATAAAGGTGGGGTATCAAATCCCTGCTTTGGGATTATATCAATTATTATGGTAAAATGTTGATTTTATTGAAGAACTATTTGGGCATGGGTCCTAATTTGACGCCGTCGGGATAATATTTCCAGCCATCGCGTACTTTGATTTTGTCATCCCAGGGCAGCTTGTATTCGCCATTGGCAAGGTCCTTAACCCAAGTCAGATAGTTCTCTTTTTCACCACCGGGTTTGCCTACATAGGCCCTGCAACCCAGGTTGAAAATGTTATTTTCAAGGGCCCAGTTTTCACGGGCTTTGTCTACAAGGCGGGGGAAAAGTTCTGCGGTAACAATTTCCCACGGATTCCGGTGACCCTGCTGGAGAACATTGCCGTCATAGTTGCAGACAGTTCCTTCACCAAAGTAGTAAAATACGCCATCATAGCCGGCAAGGTTAACCGCGATGGTATACATAAGGTTTTGCCAGGCATTGGTCCGGTTGGTCCAGATCCACTGGTCATTCACCTGGGTAGAGTAACCGGAAATACGGATGTAAACATTACATCCTTTGTAAGCGGCTTCTCTGGCCAGTTCCGGGAACATGCCGTCATGGCAGATACAAACGGCCAGTTTTGAGCCTTTGGGGCCATCGCAAACAGGCATGCCGTAGTTGCCGGGAGACCACGGTTCAATGGGAACCCAGGGTTGGAGTTTTCTGTAATGCAGTGCGATTTCACCGTCACTATTAATAATGATAGCGGTGTTGTAAGGCGGAAGAGTGGGGTCTTCATTTTTTTCCATTAAGGAAAATACACCCCATACCTTATTGCGTACACAGGCCTCTTTGAATTTGGAAATTTCAGGGCTGTCGATGGTCAGCAGCATTTCGTCATAGGTCCAGATGGCGGTATTAAGGCCCTGGGTAGAATATTCCGGCATGACAATCAGGTCCAGATCCGGGTAGCCTGCTTTAGTGGAATCAATCGCTTTGCAGATTTGGCTAACCTGGGTCTGAATATCTTCAGGACCTTTGATGACCGGAACCGGATACTGAATCATTGCAACCAATAGAGCTTCTTCCCAAGCGCTAACACTTCCTGTACTTCCCATAGTTTTTCTCCTTGCCATATCTTGGCGTTTTAAATGTAAATATTGTTGTCAATGCTTTATAAAAGCAGGCCAACATAAACCTCTAAGTAAATGACCCGGTTGCAAGAAAAGGGGTTTGTTCTCTTTGTATAAACCGCCAATCTTGCTGATCGAGTCACCATCTTACAAAAGCAAATGACGTACCAACTGAAAAATACAAATTGTAACCACCTAATATATTAGCATTATTTTTTTATTGTAGTTGCTTTCTGCGGGGTTGCTTTGGGGATGTTGGCTTTGTTTGCGTGCAATAATATGCAGTAAAATGAATTTATAAACAATATTGTTGTTTTATATATTACTATTTTGTAATTTAGATTTAATTTTTTTTAACGCGGCTGCAAATCTTAGTTCTTTTCATTGGTGCCGCAATAATTGGTTAGGAAAAAATAATAAGTATATTAAAAGGTTATTTTGTCATTTCAAAATAATATAAAAACAGATTTAATTGGGTTGACAAAACCGTTTATAACAAAAATGAAATCGGCCCATCTGGTAGCAATCCCAACCGGCCCTCAAATGCCATATCAGGAATCCGGAAATACCTTAATTGATTTTTGGAAATCCAGGGCACTTGGTTTTAAGGGCTCTGTCATTCCTGTCTGTGAAGGACTAATGGAAGGAAAGAACAGTTTTGAAATAA
The DNA here is from genome assembly GCA_963663165.1 of uncultured Desulfospira sp. Classification (GTDB taxonomy): domain Bacteria; phylum Desulfobacterota; class Desulfobacteria; order Desulfobacterales; family Desulfobacteraceae; genus Desulfospira. Next base: position 5,187,167 of record OY760175.1, read on the forward strand.
AAGTGGCGGGATATTGTGCGGCGTTTCACACGGTGTCGCTGTTGGCCTTATGCCCGGATCCTTAAAATTTGAGGCAGAGACAGGCAAGGGATTTAAAAATAAAAGCGTTAAAATGGAGCCGGCGAACGGACTCGAACCGTTGACTTGCTCATTACGAGTGAGCTACTCTACCACCTGAGTTACGCCGGCTTTCGATCGCAAACACTATATATCAGGGCTTCATATGATTTTCAATCAAAAAAAGATATCCCGCAAAATAGCGAAAAACAGCCCTTTTTTCCCGTTTCTACGGGAAAAATGCAGGAAAAAAGAGGCGGTTAACAAAGCCAGGCCATTTGGGCTTTCAATCAGAAGTTACGGCAGGGCCGACCCCTTCAAATTTAAAACGTCCTGGCCGGATTTTTCTCTTTTCCCCTGTTATATAAGGCAGATCATTGATTTTTATGCCAAAGCCCTGTAAGAAATTGACATTAACTGTTTGAGACCTGCGGCTGGCTGTTGCGGCCTCTAATAAAATACGGGTGGAGATTATATGCGTCTGGAGTGCCAGGGTCTGGATTTTACTTATCCCGGATCTGATACCGCTGTCCTGGAAAATTTAAGTTTCGTGATGGAAGAACCCGGATTCAATGCGGTATTCGGCCCTTCAGGGGTGGGCAAAACATCCTTTGCCAAACTTTTGGCAGAAAAGGCAACAGATCCGCATCCCCCTGGTTTAGTGGCCCGGGGCATTCGAACCATCCTGTATTCCTACAATCTTGAGCGCCTGCCCGGCTGGTCCAGTGCCGGCTCTCATCTGGAAAAAATCTGCCCGGCCGGCAGGGAAGAGTTAAAAGCTGAGCTGATCCGGATTTTTATGCTGGAACCGGTCCTGGGAGCCCGGTTTTCAAAATTATCCATGGGCCAGCAGAACCGCATGAACCTGATCCGGTATCTGTTGCAGGACTTTGACCTGCTGATTCTGGATGAAAGCCTGGCCAACGTGGATGAAAAGCTTCGCGAGGAGATTGTTCTGGCGGTTAAGGCGTTGTTTCCCGATAAAATGTTTCTTTATATTTCCCACAATTTGATGGAGGTGGCCAAATTCTGCCGGGATATTTTGATTTTAGGGGAGTCTTCAGGGAAAAAGAGCAGCCGGATGGTAAAGGGGCTGGATTATCAACTGGGGTATCAGCCGGATAAACCGGCCCTGGACAAAGCCATGCTGGAGATCATGAATGCTTTTTAGGCGGATGGTTCAGTTCTTAATGGTTTTCTGTGTGGGGCTTGCCTGCCTGTTGCTGCTAAAACACCTTTTAACCCTGTCGGATTATGTTATTCCCGGCATTCCTTTGATTATGGAAACCGCTGCCCGGGTATGGAAAGATTATTTTTTTGATGTACTGGATACGTTGTCAGTGACGGTGCTGGGGCAGGGGATTTCCATTATGATGGCCTTTACCGTGGGGGTTCTGGGCCGGAAATCTTCCTTTGCCGGCTCCATGATAAGGGTAACGGCCTATAATATCCAGGCGTATCCCATTGTGGCCCTGGCCCCGATTATTTTTATCCTTTTAGGGGACGGTTTTTTGTCCCGGCTGATCATTGCCTCCATGATCTGCTATTTTCCCCTGCTCTTATCCGTGCTCGGGATTATGTCGGCCCCGGTTGACGATATTGAACATTTTTATAAGGCCACGGGCCGGATGCGCTGGCAGCTGGAGGTAAAAATTCGCGCCTTTGAAAATTTGAGCAAGCTGACCACAGTGATCTCCGGTTCTACCACCCTGGCCATGGCCGGGACCATCGTGGCTGAGTTTATTGCAGCCAACGCCGGTATCGGTTATAGTATCCGTATTGCCCTTTACCAGAGTGACCTTGCCGGGGTTCTGGCGGCGTTGTTTGTGATCGGAATCGTGGTGTCCGTATACCAGGGGGTTCTGGAGGGCGTTGGCGAGCAGATAAAAACAAGATGGGCTGGTTTAAAGGAAGAAAGCTTATGATTAGATTTTCGAAGATGTTCATTCCTTTTATTCTGTTTTTAATGGCAGTCCCCGGCGGGGGCAGCGCCTCAGATATTCACTTAAACTACAGGCTTAAATGGGTGTTCAACGCCAGTGTGGCCGGCGACATCATGGCCGGTGCCCAGGGGTATTTCAGGCAGGCCGGGCTTGATGTCAAGGTCAAGGAGGGCAGTCCTGAAAAAAACGCCATCAAGGAACTGGAGCTTGGGTATACCGACTTTGGGGTAGCCTCGGCCGATCAGGTCATCCGGGCCCTGGACAAGGGGGCCCATGTCATGGTCCTGGCCCAGATTTTTCAGGTCAATCCCATGCAGTGGATCTACCGGTCGGACCGGCCTGAGATTAAGACCCTCATGGATTTAAAGGGGCGGCATATTGGAATCACCTATGGGGGAAATGATGAGTTCATCATGAAGGCGGTGCTGGCCCGGGCAGGCCTTCATATAAATGATGTCATCCTGTCCGGGGTCCGGTTTGATTTTACCCCGTTCTTGAAAAAAAAGGTTGAAATCTGGCCGGTCTATAGAAATTCCCAAGGGGTGGTACTGGCGGATAAATTGGCCCGGGAGGGGGAAACGGTCCGTTTTTTTAACCCGGCCCAGTTCGGCATCAGTTTTGTGGCCAACTCTGTGGTGACCTCCCAAAAGATGGTTGAAGAGCGCCCATTGGTTGTCTCAGCCTTTATGACGGCCCTGTTAAAGGCATGGGAAGCCGCCATGGCACCTGAAAATGAACATTTAGTCGTGAATGAAATTTTAAAAACAGATCATATCAATACCGAAGAGACCATCAGAAAACAGATCGCCGCCACCCGGGACCTGGTCCGGCCCGGCCCCCAAACGCCCATGGGAAGAATTGATGTCCGGGCCTGGCAGCAGACCGAAGACATCATGCTCAAGGAAAAATTGATCAAACAGCCGGTACACATTGAAACAAAACTGGCAGGAAAAAGTTTATCCTATTGATATTCAATCAATTTTCTCATTTTATCTTAATAAAAACGCGGTACCCTATCCCTGATGAACCTAAAACGGTGAACTCGCCTGCGAGGCGTTTCACGCGCAATTTCCAAAGAAATGTAATGGGCCAGGGAATTTTGGGAACAATATCTCAATCAGGGGAGATTACCCTGTTTAACAAAGGCGGACGGCCGGTGGCCTACATCCATCCTGGTGAAGAACCGGTCATCTATTTATGGGGCGGCCGGGCCGTGGCCTATCTGTCCGGCCATCATGTCTATGGGTTTAACGGCAGGCATCTCGGGTGGTTTGACCAAGGGGTCATCTTCAACCATTGCGGCGAAAAGATCGGGTTTACGAAAAGTGAATGCCCCGGCCTGCCCGGTGCGGAGCCCGTTAAAATGGGTAAATTGATTCAGCAGGTCCGGTCCATAAAAGAAACCGCCCCGCCCAAGCCGTTAAGCCCGGTTTCCATCTCAAATGAAAATTTCGTTTCTTTCCTTACTTCGGGCACCTGAAGCCCTGGTTCGGGAACCAGGCTGACGCGACGGTTAATTTTCAATAAAATGGACTTGGGACCTGGGATATGGGACTTGGGGATTGCCGTATCCATGGCATCCCCCTAAGCGTCATGGGGCAATGGCGGGCAACGCTACGCTGCTACGCTGCTGCGCTTTTGCCCGCCCCATAAATTGTATACAACCGGCATTTAATCAGCTGTCCCCTCTCCTAAGACAGATGAGTGCCGTAATTCCGAAGGCCATCATGAGGGCTGAGCCCGGAAGCGGTACATTGGAAATGGTTAGATTGTCATAATAATGATAATAAGCAGCGTTCCCTACGGCGGCATCTTCATTGGAGATCCGGACAAAGTTCAGGTTGTCCACTGCAGTGCTGAAGGATATGCTGGTGAGGGAGGCAACTGCGGTACTTGCACCTGTTTCGTATACGTTGATGTCAAATAGGTCCGTGTCTGTATTTCCGGAAACTTCAACGGTATACCATTTCTTACTAACAAATCCCGTGGTAACGTCCTGCCAGGCAGAGCCGTCGTGGTAGGCCAGTGATGTAATGGAATTGGCATTGGTACTCAGCCAGACGGCAATATTTCCACTGCCGTCCGTCAATGCCAGCGAAGACCGGTCTTCAAGTCCGCCGGCACCAGACCCCATATAGATATCATAGCTGGCGGTAAATACCCCTGAAATCTCGTTAAACCGCTTGGTGGAAACCGCGTCATAATTTTCTGTAGTATTCGTGTTGCTGAGTTTTACGCTGAAATAACTGCCGTCTCCAGAAAAGGAGCTGCCTAGGTACACCGTCATCCTGTCCGACCTGCCGGTGGTCTGCCAGTTGTTGCTCTCATCGCCCGGTTGTCCGTGAATGTTTCCCTGAACATAGTCTTCGCCTGAGCTAAAACTGATGGTTGACGTTGCCGCCCCTGCCGTGGAAACCAATCCAACACAAATTATCGCCATCAGACAGGCCCGTAAATTTTTTTTCATCCGTTTCTCCTTTTCGGTTGTTACAGAATTATATTATGTTGCTGCTTGACAGGCATCGCTTTTTTAGAAAGCGATATACATTTTGTTTGTATGAAGGTGATTTATGCATATTCCATGCCTTCTTTGGGCTGATGGACAGATAATACAAGGTCATCTAAATAATCAGGCCCTGGGAAACCTGTTGCCATATAAGGGATTTCAGCTTGTTGTTTTCGTTAACTATTTGAAATATCAGTTTTTCTATCAGCAGCGAGGATTTTGGGAGCAGCAATGAAACAAAGGGGAGAAATTATCTAAAGAATACAATTTTTTAAGACGGTATTTTAGATTGTTATAGCAGGTTCATATTAATTGTGAAAATAAATTCACAATCAACGCACATTTTTTTCACACTATGGGAAGTTTTTTTCATAGTCAACCCGGAATAGGTCAGATATGATGGGTTAGGCAAGCTTTACAAAACCGGCAAGTCCTATTATGATCAAGACAACAAAAACAACCTGAAAAATCAAATGGCTGGGTATAAATGACAAATGAAAACCAAAGGACTGAGCTCAGGGGCACTGCCGGGGTCGATTCAAGTGTTGAATTTAAGCCTGTAAATGCGGAACTGGCCTATCTGTTTAAACTCCGGGACTATTCACGAAAGGGTCTTGGTATTCTGGTTAATGAAAATTCAAAAGTGTTGCAATCCATCAAGGCCGGGGATGAACTGGATATGAAGCTTTATCAGGGCAATGACTCCCCGGCTCCGGTACCTGTCCGGGCAAGAATCCAGCATATATCCCGCCCGGCCGGGGGGCCGCAGACCAATCATCTGATTGTGGGGCTTTTAATTCTGAAGTAGGGTCCCCTTTTTGCCGGTTTTAAGTCCGGGAATGGGGAAAGGAATAAGTGAAATGAAGACAGCAAAAAGGTCTGTTGCCGGCGCTTGCCTGGCCCTTTTTTTCTGCGTGTTCGCTTATCGCGGCGTCATGGCCGATTCCAGGGTTATCCGAATCGGTACCGGCGGTAAAACAGGGGTTTATTATCCTGTGGGCAAACTGCTGGCATTTGGGCTCACCCGGCAGTATGCCGGAAAAGATTTATTCTGGGAAAATGGTCAGGCCAACGACTCAGGGCTTATTGCCGTTGCCCAGAATTCAGCCGGATCGGTAGAAAATATCAATACCATTCTTTCTGGCGAAACAGAGTTGGGCCTGGTTCAGGCCGATGTGGCATTTGAGGCTTACAAATCCCTGGGGCCCTTTAAGGAAACACCGGATAGCGAAAATATCCGGGCCGTTGCCAGTCTGTATCCGGAGAAATTTCAGATCGTGGTCAGAAAAGATGCGGGAATTCACCAGGTCAGCCAGTTAAAGGGGAAACGGATTTCCCTGGATGAGCAGGGATCCGGAACCCTGACGGTCATGCGGATTGTGATGAATGCCTGCGGCCTTTCAGAAGAAGACCTGCTGCCGGTTTATCTAAAGCCCGTATTTACCCGGGAAAAAATGCTTGCCGGTGACCTGGACGGGTTTGCCATGATGGCGGGCGTCCCTATGGAAGCCGTATCCGACCTGTCCCGGATCGGGGTGTCCCTGGTGCCCATCAAAGATGAATGTCTATATAAAATCAATGAAAGCTACCCCCATCTGGTGAGGGGGATTATTCCTGCCGGAATCTATCCGGGTATCCCCGATACCCAGACGATTCAGGTGTTTGCCCTGCTGGTGGTTCATGCCCAAATGGATCCGGCCCTTGTGTTTAAGATTACCAAAGGCTTGTGGAGTGAATCCATGGGGGAGCTGTTTGCCCAGGGGCATCCCCAGGCATCTGAAATTAAACTTCAAACCGCCTTAACCGGGTTGAGCATCCCCTTTCACCAGGGGGCAAAAAAATTTTACACCAGCGTTGGCCTGTCGGTTGAGGGAGGCTGCCTTCAGTGAAAAAGGCCTGGCCCATATCCCAGATTCTGTTGCTCAGCTCCATTTTGATCGCCATCGGCGCTGTGCTGACAACCCTTTGCTGGACCAATGTGACCCTTCGGTCCGTGGGCCGAAACCTTCCCAACACCTTGATCAAAGAGCTGATCTCCCTTGACAAGGTTCTGGAGCATCTGTCAGAGGTGGTCTTTCAGGCAGAACTGCATGCGAAAGATCCGGTACATTCAAATTTTAACCTTCTCAAAGAAAAGGTTCAGGACGCCTATGAAGCCGTCAACGGGCTTCGCCGAACCTATGTGTTTGATAATCTGGTCCAGGCGTCAAAATTTCATACCGTTGTGGCACCGGCCATTTCAGACTTGCAGATCTGGCTGGCCGAGGGGATTTCCGGGTACCCTCCCCAATCGGAGATCACGGCGCAAATCATTCTGTCCAGGATAGCGACGGCCTATGAAAAGGCCCAGGACCTGACCGCAAAATCCCGTCTCAATGCCCAGAAAAGGCTCAGGGATGAAACCGCCCGGCTCGGTCATTTCCAGTACAGTGTAAACTGGCTGTTTATGGTGACCCTGGCCATTATTCTGATTATTATAGCCCTTTTTATTCATCAGCATAACCTGAAAACCAGGGAGATCAAAATTCAGACAGCCCTTGCCGGCCAGAGGGATTTATTAAATTCCCTGTTTGAAAATATTCTTTTGGGGATAACCGTGTGGGACAACAATGGTCAGCTTTTATTTACCAATGGATATTTCACAAAGCTGACCGGGTATACGGATCTGGATATAACAAATGTGAAAGAGTTTTTTGACAAGGCCTTTCCTGACCCGGCCTACAGGGAAAAAGTGCGTGGGGTCTGGAAGGAATCTGTCAAAGAAGGCTTGGCGGTTCGGGAATACCAGATTGTGTGCAAAAGTGGGGAGAAAAAAGATATTGAATTCAGGGGAACCCTCATGCCCGACAAGCGGGCCCTGGTTTCCATGGCCGATACAACTGCGGCCAACAAAGCCCGGGCTGTCCGCAGGGAAAACCAGCTGCGCATGAAGGCTATTCTTGAGGCCATTCCAGATCCCATGGTCATGTACAGCAGAACAGGCCATCCCGAGTATGTGAACCCGTCGTTTACCCGGGTGTTCGGCTGGACTTTGGATGAGTTCAGAAGTGGACGGGTGTCCTTTGTGCCGGAAAAAGAACAGGAACTGACCGAAAAAAAAGTAAAGGAAGTGTATGCCACCGGCGGTCCGGTCCGGTTTGAGACCAAGCGGTATACCAAAACCGGGCAGCTCCTGGATATTTTCATGGGAGCGGCAGCCGCCACCGGGGCTGACGGCCAGCCCGGGGGGCTGGTGATTAACCTGACCGATGTTACGGAAAAAAATATCCTGGAAGCCCAATATGAGCAGGCCCAGAAAATGGAGTCCTTAGGAACCCTGGCCGGCGGGATTGCCCATGATTTTAACAACCTGCTTTCAGGGATATACGGGTACATGGATCTGGCCCGGTTGAAAACCAAGGAACCGAAAATCCGGGAATACCTGGAAAAGGCCCATGCCTCTTCGGAACGGGCCAAGGGGCTGACCTATCAACTGCTAACCTTTTCCAAGGGCGGGGCACCGGTCAAAAAAGTGGGCCCCCTGGTTCCGTTTTTGAAAGAAACGGTACAGTTTGCCTTAAGCGGTGCCAATGTGGCGTGCGGCTTTGATCTGCCTGAGGACCTGTGGATGTGTGACTATGACAAAAATCAGATGGGACAGGTCATTGATAATTTAACCATCAACGCCCACCATGCCATGCCCCCAGGGGGCAGCATCACGGTAAAGGCTGAAAATATACAGATCGGCCGGCGGGACCATCACGGGTTGGAACCGGGCAAGTATGTCAAAATTTCCATCGCCGATACCGGCATGGGCATCCCGGTCAAATACCTGTCCAAAATTTTTGATCCGTTTTTTACAACCAAACAAAAGGGTTCCGGATTAGGGCTTGCCACTTCCTATTCCATTGTCAAGCGGCACGGCGGGAAGATAGATGTCCAGTCCAAGCTCGGCTCGGGAAGCGTGTTTACCATTTTTCTGCCCGGCCTTGAGGTTTCTGGCGAGCAGAAGGTTGAAAAAGCCAATGCTGTTTTCCAGGGCAGCGGGCGGATACTGATCATGGACGACGAAAAAATGATCCGGGAAATGCTGTCCGGTATGCTGGAATACATGGGATTTGAGGTGGAAAGCGTTGAAGAGGGCGGTCAGGTTCTCACGGCATGGGAAAGGTCCCTGGAACAGGAAAACCCTTTCAGGGCCGTTATCCTTGATCTGACCGTTCCCGGCGGAATGGGGGGAAAGGATGCGGTGCGTCAGATCCGCAAAAAGGATCAGCATCTGCCCGTGTTTGTGGCCAGCGGTTATTCAGAGGACCAGGTCATGGCCTCTCCCGGGACCTTCGGCTTTACGGCCAGCATTGAAAAGCCTTTCACGGTTCTCACGCTGTCCCAGTTGTTTAAGCAGTATCTGCCGGCCCGGAATGTCTGTATAGACAAGGAATCTAATTGATATTCAGCCTGTACAGGGGATCTCCTACCAGCACCATTTTCCAGGACAAATAGGGAATGCTCAGCATATAGCTTTCCGCCAGGGTCAGGTATCCTTCGGAAAGCATGCCAAAAAAAAGAACCGGAACCGGAAATGACTGGACATAAGGTTCCCCCACCGGTCCCACGGTTGCGGCAATCCCTTTGTCCAGCATTTTTTTGCACCAGACATGGCTGTCTTTATTTTTCAGGGTGGTGCATTCACTGGACGCAATGTGAAATCCCACCGAGCCTTTGGCCCAGGTAAAGGCGTCCACATAATTTGCCAGTTTGTACCAGCCGCAGTATATGGCGGCATCCGGGCAGTCCCCGGGCCCGAACAGTTCCTGGGTCTGCTCTAAGACAACCGGCATGATGTTTTTGGTGTTAAAGTGGTTGGCTGAGAGGTGGATGGATTTGTCATAAAACGCATATCCGGACAGTTTCTTATTTCCCGGGTCCTTCCATCGGGCATCAAAGTAGGCCTTCCCTTTTAACCCCTGCTTTTCAGCCTCAAGGCTATCGTTGATAATCCGTTTGACCACTTGGCCGGATGCCCCGTCCAGACGGCTGGTCATGATGACCTCGGATTTGTCAATGGCCAGTTTCTGGTTTTTAAAGCCCGGGTAAAAGGGGTTAGGCTGCCACATTTTGAGCTCGTAATTGTCTTTTTTAACCAGGCAGAGTTCCGAGTCAAAGGAGGAGACCCGGTCAAGGCTTCGTTTAAACTGTGTATAGGCTCTGTCCGCCTTGTCGCGTTCTTTTTTAAGCACTGCCAGGGCCGTCTCGTCAAGGGTTTTGCCCTGGTCGATTTTGCTTTGAATGCTCTCTTTTTGTGCTTTGAGCGCGGCCAGCCTTTCCTCCTCGCCGGCGGTATTTTTAGGCGCGGAGATTCTTAAGGGAACCCCGAACATGATCACGGCCGCCCTGATTTTGGGGTTGGCGGAAAGGGCCCGGCGAATTTTGGGAACCGCCTTTTTTTCATAATCTTCCCGGGAACAGGTTTCTTTGTCCGTCATCCAGAGCTGGACCAGATTTTCTTTGGGAATGTTTCTTTTTTCCATATAATACGAGGCAAGCCCCGTGCTGCTGGCCGCATTTTTATTGGCAATCACCATGACTTCATCCGGCGAAAGCGCCATGGCCGCATTATTGAAGAAGAAGGCCGTTGAAAAACAGACCACGGCAAGGTAAACAAAATTTCTCATGGGCTCACAGCTCCTTTGAGATGATCCGCAGCCCATCCAGGGTCAGGTCCTGGTCCACCAGTTCAATAGACTGTGAGACATCTGCGATAAGGGGGGCCAGCCCCCCGGTTGCAATGACTTTGGGCGATATGCCCATTTCTGTTGCCATCCGGGCCACCATGCCGTCCACCATGGCGGCGCATCCGTAAATAATGCCCGACTGCATACTCTCAATGGTGTCTTTGCCGATGACCTTTTCAGGGGCCTTGAAGATTTCCACCCGGGGCAGCCGGGATGCCCTTTGAAAGAGGGCTTCAGCCGAGATCATGATGCCCGGGACAATGGCCCCGCCAAGGTATTCGCCTTTAGGGGAAATCACGTCAAAGGTGGTGGCGGTTCCAAAATCAATAATGATCATGCCGGTTTGATACCGGGCAAAGGCCCCCACGGCATTGACAATCCGGTCAGCCCCCACCTCATTGGGGTTGCTGTACAGGATGGGCATGATTTTTTTAACGGATGCCGAACTGATCCACTCAGGGGCCAGGTTCAGGTACTTTTTGCTGAACCCGTCAAGTATCCTCACCGAAGAGGGAACAACCGACGAGACCACCACCCGGGTGATGCTGCTCAGGTTGATGTTTTTATCTGAAAACAAGGCCTTTGCCAGAATATTAAATTCATCGGCGGTATTGTCCCGGACCGTCCGGATCCGCCAGCTTTCTTTTAAGACATTATCTTCATAAACACCAATAACGGTATTGGTGTTGCCCACATCAATTACCAGAAGCATGGCAGGTCTCCTTAATGGATTTTAACGGTAAAGACTTTGGGGTCCGCTCCGGTCATGATGAGGCCGGCCGGCACGTTCACATGAACATGCCGGGCATAAATGCCGGGTTTCATGCCGGCAAGATCAACAAACGCAAACACCTGGTCTGTAATTTTTTGGTTTCCCATGGCCTCAAAAGGCCCTTTTATGGTGATATGTATGGTCTTGGGTTCAATATGGACTTTGGTTTTGGCCCCGGCATTCCATATTCTGATAGGAATATCCTTAAACGACCGGGTCACCTGTTTCTCCTGAATGGGAACCGTGACCACAATAATATCCTGTGAAGCAGAATACAGCTTATGGTCCTCCAGGTCCAGTGGCAGCTTTTTTTTAAAGGTTTCCTGGGCATTGTTCAGATCAATGGGTTTGGTTTTTAAGGTATCAATGGCACTAATTAAGGATATCGGGCCTTCCAGGGTGACACCGGAGGGTTCACAGGCCGCCTCAAGGGCGATGTGCCCCTTGGCGGGTGTCCCGGTATAGGGAACCGTTACCTTAAAGGTTTTGATCAGGTTTTTTTCAAGGTGGACGCTCAGATAGGAAGGGTTGATATCCACTATTTTGACGGCCTGATGCACGGGAATTCTGTTCTTGTCAACGGGCAGCAGATAGTCCCCCGGCCGGATGGAATCCGATGCCCCGGCCGGGTCAAATTCCAGGTCGGTGTACAGATCCGCCGGATACCGGATATTTTTTTTGTTGATCATTTCAATGTGGCGGGGGGAGGCCTGGATCCGGATTTCAATCTTGTCGGTGCTGTAAGAGGTCAGGACCATGTCCGACGGGACATTGGAAAAGTCCACCGGAAGCAGAAGGTCTGTTTCCACCGGCTCTGGGGTGCAGGCGCTGAAAAGAAAAAGGAGCAGGAGCAGTATGGCCGCCCCTGCACTCCTTAGATCAGGCATTCCTGACAGCGTCAATGATTTTGGTAAATGAAACCGCACGCTCGACATCATGAACCCTCACAATATGGGCCCCGTTGGCAATGGATACGGCCAGTGTGGCCAGGGTCCCGATCCCGGTGTCTTCATGGTCCGGCCCCACAGGGGATTGTTGCCCCCGGCCCAGAATTTTCTGGATAAAGGACTTTCGCGACGTCCCCATGAGCACGGGAAATCCCAGGTCTGCGATTTTTTTAAGCTGTTTGATGATCACCAGGTTATGGGTAACGGTTTTGCCGAATCCAATGCCCGGGTCCAGGATAATCAACTCTTTGGGGACCCCTTTGGAAATGGCAAACTCAACCCGCTGTTGAAGATAGGTGGTGATTTCCGCCATCAGGTCGTCATAATCCGGATTGACCTGCATGGTTTCCGGGGTCCCTTTCATGTGCATGAGGACCACAGGGGCTTTTTTTTCGGCTGCCAGATCGGCCATGGCCGGATCTTTCTCAAAAGCTGAAATATCGTTGATAATGGCAGCACCTGCATCTAAGGCGGCCCGGGCCACGCCTGATTTGACCGTATCAATGGAAATGGGCGCATCAATTCGGGGGGCCAGGGCTTCGATGACCGGAAGGACCCGGTCCATCTCCTCCTGTTCGGAGACCGGTGCGGAAAAGGGACGGGTGGATTCACCGCCGATATCCAGGATATGGGCCCCGGCGTTGACCAGGCTGATCCCCTGTTGGACAGCCGCTGCCAAGGTGTTGTATTTCCCGCCGTCGGAAAAGGAATCCGGGGTAACGTTTAATATCCCCATAATGCAGGTTTCAGGGCCGAGTTCAAGATTAAAGCGATCAAAATTTAGGGTAAATTTCTGCATATCGAAAATAAAAATATCTGAAGTTGAAAAACAGGGGGTGAATAATGACACCCCCTGTTAGAGGGTGTTATTTGTCTTTGTCCTGGTCACTGCCGGAATCAGAAAGGTCTTCCGGGTTTGGGTCTTTGGCCGGCGGGTCCGGGACCGCCAGGTCCGGATTACTTTCTTTGGCCGTGGTTTCATCGGGTTCAACCGCCGGTTCGTCCTGAACCGGATCATCATCCACAGGTCTTTCATTTTTCCGGCCAAAAAAATCAAAATCCGGCCTCATCCGGGCAATCAAATCATCAAGTTCAGGCCCCATAATGGTTTCTTTTTCCATGAGCAGCTCGGTCAGGGCATGAAGAATATCAATGTTTTCTTCCAGAATTTTTCTGGCGTTCTGATAGGCCCGGTCAATGATCCGGGTGACTTCGGCGTCGATTTTCTGGGCCGTGGCCTCGGAATAAGCTTTGGCCTGGGTCATTTCCCTGCCGATAAAAATATTGTCATTGCTTTCTTCATAGGACAGGGGGGCTAAGTTATCACTCATGCCAAATGTTTTAACCATCCGGTTGGCAAGCTTGGTGGCCTGCTTGATATCGTTGGCCGCACCCGTGGAAATCCGTTTGAAGATGATTTCTTCCGCCACCCGGCCGCCAAAGGCAATGGACAGCTCGTTTTCAAGTTGATCCTTGTATTTGAAGTCCCCTTCTTCGGGCAGAAACCAGGTCACGCCGGCAGCCCGGCCCCTGGGGATGATGGTGATCTTGTTCACGGCATCGGTGTTGGGCAGAAACCGTGCCACCAGGGCATGGCCGCCTTCGTGGTAGGCCGTGGTCTTTTTTTCTTCTTCTTTGATGACCTTGGACTTTCGTTCCAGGCCCATGTAGACCTTATCCTTTGCGTCTTCAAAATCTCTCATGGTCAGTTTTTCATGGTTTCTCTTGGCGGCCAGCAGGGCCGCCTCATTGACCAGGTTTTCCAGATCCGCCCCTGAGAATCCAGGGGTTCCCTTGGCCAGGATAGTGGGATCCACATCCTTGCCCAGGGGGGTCTTTTTCATGTGGACCCTGAGGATGCCTTCCCGGCCCCGGATATCGGGCATGTCCACCACGACCTGCCGGTCAAACCGGCCGGGTCTGAGCAGGGCCGGGTCCAGAACATCGGGCCGGTTGGTGGCGGCCATAAGGATAACCCCTTCATTGGCTTCAAATCCGTCCATTTCCACCAGAAGCTGGTTTAAGGTCTGTTCCCGCTCGTCGTGTCCGCCGCCAAGACCGGCGCCTCTCTGCCGGCCCACGGCGTCAATTTCATCAATAAATATAATACAGGGGGCGTTTTTCTTGCCCTGGGCAAACAGATCCCGTACCCTGGATGCGCCCACGCCCACGAACATTTCCACAAAGTCGGAGCCGGAAATGGTAAAAAACGGCACCCCGGCTTCTCCGGCCACGGCCCGGGACAGAAGGGTCTTTCCGGTCCCCGGATTTCCCACCAGCAGAACCCCCTTGGGGATACGGCCGCCAAGACGGGTATATTTTGCCGGATTCTTTAAGAAATCTACCACTTCGGTCAGTTCTTCTTTGGCCTCATCAATGCCTTCAACATTGGCAAAGGTGACCTTGTCCCCCTTGTCGTCGATGAGCCTTGCCCGGCTTTTGCCAAAGGACAAAGCCTTGCCGCCCCCGCCCCCGCCCTGCATCTGGCGCATAAAAAAGATCCAGACACCGATGAGAACGATCATGGGCAGCCAGGACACCACAATGGACATGAGCCACGAGGATTCAGCCGGGGGCTTTGCTTTGATGACCACCCCGTTGTTTCTAAGGATGTGGATCAGTTCGCCGTCGTTGGGAGAAAAACTTTTAAACCTGGAGCCCGAGGAATCCGTAATGTAAAGATCCTGGCCCTGGATGACCACACTTTGAATCCGTCCGCTTTCCACCATGGACAAAAATTCCGAGTAGCTCACATCCATCTGGCCACCCTGCTGGTGGTTGAAAATATTGTACAGCATGACCATCATGAGAACAACCACCAGCCACAGGGAGATATTTTTATAGAATTGATTCAATGTATTTCCTTTCAAAAATCATAAAAATGAGGTCCGTAAAGCTTCCTAATATATAAACATGATCCACGAATATACAACCCAAAAGTTGCAGCAACAGGCATATGCCGGGTTTTTTTCCCGGTATCTTTCCCGGACAGCTTTGTGCCTGCCCCCCCAATTCATTATAAAATATGGTAAAAAGCTGATCGATGGCGGTGTTGTAGTTATTTTTTCTATGCCCCCTTGACAAACTCAAGGTACGAAGGTACGATCTTCGTACCCAAATAAAGAAAATTTAAATATCAAGGAAAAAAAATGGCAAAATCCAGACAGATTCAAAGCTTTTTTAAACCCGTCTCTGCTAAGCGGAATTCCGAATACATTGCTTCTCAGATTGAGGAATCGATTATTGCGAAGGTGTATGAACCCAATGACAGGCTTCCTTCCGAAAGAGAATTGGCAACACAGTTTAATGTCGGCAGGGGGGCGGTCAGGGAAGCGTTGCGGATGTTGGATGCATCCGGGTTCGTAGAAGTCCGGCACGGCGGTGACGGAGGGATCTATGTAAAAGAGCTGGATTCGACAAGAATGATGAAGACCATGCTGGATCTGGTAAGAATCGGAAATATCAGCACCCGGGAAATAACACAAGTAAGGATTGTTATAGAAAAAAGCATTATTGAATCATGTTTCAGTTCATTAAGGGAAAAAGAAATCCTTGAACTGGAAAAAAATATTGAGAGATGTGAGACCTTGATAAAGGAAGGAAAGCCGATATTCGGAGAAGTTCAGAACTTTCATGTTCTCTTGTCCTCATTTTGTGACAATCGTCTGCTACGCTATATTCTGGTGTCTCTGGTGGATATCAGCGACAGCTATATCGAAAGCATAAAAAAAAAGGTGCCCGGGTCTCCGAGCCCATCGGATCACATCGCCCAGCACAAGGCGATTTTATCGGCAATCAAGAAAAAAGATTTAGAGGATACCAAGCGGCTTTTAATCGGGCATCTTACTTCTATCAGTGAAGCCATCAAGGAGCTGCTAAAAGCAAATTACGGCAATGATTTAGACGAATAATCCGGATGTCTGTGAATCATCCCGTGTCTTTGATTGACTGTTTCCCGGTGATTCACGCCATATTTAGAGGTGACCATGGAAAATAAAAAATTCGATACGGCAATTGAAGCAATTTCAGCAAACATTACAGAGACACAATTTGAGAATTTTGATGATGCAACTGTGGATTTGGCCAAACAGCGGGTATTGGATGTCCTGGGATGTGCCATAGGAGGGGCTAACGCTCCCGGGAATAAAGCGCTGCTGAATGTTGTCGGAAATAACAGCACCAGGGGGGATGCCACCATCTGGATCCATGGCATTAAATCATCAGCTCAGGACGCGGCCATGGTTAACACAATAATGAACCGGTCCTATGATTTTGAGGTCATGTCCTTTGGTATGGATGGTCAAATGATAGCGTCCCACCATGCCTCGACCAATGTCCCCACCGCCATCTCCCTGGCAGAGTCCTTGAATGTAAACGGCAGGGAACTGTTAACCGCGATGATTCTTGGTGATGATACGGCAGCAAGGATTGCCGCTGCATCCGCTGTTCATCCGATCAAACTCGGGTGGGACGGATGCGGCACATTGAGTCATTTGGGCGCTACCGCTATTGCCGGCCGGTTGCTCGGGTTGGACAGGCACCAGATGAAGCATGCGTTTGGTATTGTCTTAAACCAGATTGCCAGCGCAATTCAAAGTTTATGGGACGGTGCAACGACATTTAAATTAGGGCAGGGCACCGCTGCAAAAAACGGAATTTTTTCTGCAGAATTGGCAAGGGCGGGATGGACAGGGGTAATCGACGCCTTGCAAAGCCGGTTTGGTTATTTTGCCATGTATGCAGGGGGCTGCAGTGATCCTGACATTCTAACCCGGGACCTTGGGAAAACATATTATGGCGAAGCCTATTTTAAACCTTATCCCTGCGGACTGCCAAATCACGTAGCCATTAAAAGCGCGTTAAGTTTAATGGCGCGTTATGAAATTGATTGTGACCGGATTTCCAAAGTCATCATTAATGTGCCTTCGGAAGCTCTTGAAAACAGCTATTATGCGAAACCGTTTGAACTAAGGGATTTCCCGCACGGCGATGCCATTTTCAGTTATCCGTTCACTGTGGCTACGACATTGCTGTACAAATCCTGCGGCCTGCCCAACTTTTCAGAAGATGCCATACGTGATCCAAAAGTCGTTGATCTCACATCCAAAACAGAACTGATCGAACCTGATTTTGAAACAAAAAGACTTGAGATCACGTTAAAGGTTATCATGAATGACGGTACGGAATACACCGATACCCAGGTTCCAGATTTTGATTGGGTCAAAAATCCGATACCGAAAAAAGAAATTGAAAAAAAATTCTGGCATCAGGTTGAATTTTCAAAAACAGTCTCCCCTGAGAATGCAGAAGAACTACTTTTGAATGTGGGGAAACTCGAGCAGATAAGGAATATACAAAATATCATCCAGCTGCTGTGCCCCTGAAGATTTATGGGGCCGGCCAAAGTGTGATTTTTGTATTCATGGGATTGTCTTGCGAAGTATTTAAATTTTTTAACAAGAGGGGGCTTGTCTGCACGGGTGAGCAGTTTTCTGTCTTCTTTGTGGGGAGAATAGGTTGTTATAGAGGTCTGCATATAAATTGATACCCGTTTCGGTATTGTAACTGATCGGGCGGTCTCAATTCATACGCTATAAACTATAGTCTGTCTTTTATTTGTGTGACTTTTAAAAACCGGAGGGGAAAATGACGATCAGAAAGGAATTGTTGTGCTTTGTCAGTGTGTTATTCGTTGCAGCGGTAATGGCCCAGACAGTATGGGCAAAGAAAGATGATGCGATTGTTCTGAAATATTCAAGATGGTCACCGGCTTCCTCAGGGCCTGCCAAAGTGGATGCAAAATGGGCGGATCTGGTTCGGGAGAGAAGTCAGGGGCGGCTGAAAATCAAATGCTATTTTGATGGCTCTCTTTCGAAAATGAAAGAAAATTACCGGGCGGCACAGACCGGGATCGCCGATATTTCCTATTACACAATTGGCACCAATCCCGGATTAACCGAATTGAACAGGGTATTCTCTTTACCGTTTATGGGACCTAAGAACGTGGATGTTGCATCAGCAGCATACACAGAGCTGTTAACAAAGTTTGAAGAACTTAGATCCGAATTCAAAGGCATGGTCGTATTTAAGCCCAGAATGATGCCGCCATTTCAAGCGCATTTTACAAAAAGAGACATAAGGGTTCCGGCGGACATGAAGGGTCTTAAGGTCATTGCCGATACGGTATGGAATATTCCGTTGCAAAATATCGGTTCTGCTCCGGTCAAGCTGATGGTTGGTGACTGGTACATGTCCCTCGAACGGAATCTGGTTGAAGGCCATATTGTGCATTATCCGGCTATTTATATTTACAAGACATTGGATTTATTAAAACATCATACGCATTTCGGAGAAGGCGGCGCTGTTGTCACCTCGGATATCCTTTTGATCAATGCCAGAAAATGGAAACGAATCCCCAAAGACTTGCAGAAAATCCTGGTTGATTCCCTGGATTACCGTAATGCCGAGCAGACCAAAGGGGATATTCATATGATCAACGCTGCCATCAAGTATGGAAAAGAAAAAGGTCACACGTTCAATGAAGTGACCGAAGAAGAAATTGAACTGTGGAAAGAGGCTGTTCAACCCGTTCATCAAAAATGGATTGAGGACAACGCGGGCAGAGGACCCTCTCAGGTAATCTACGATAAAGCCCATGAATTGATCGATAAGTATAATAACTTGATGTAGCCAATCAGCTCTGCCTCAATTGTGCGGCGAACGCAAATTATTTATGCTGCCGCCGCTCAATACATTTTGCATATCCGGTCCGTTTCGGCCTGACATGCAAAAGATTACGAGGAAGAAAAACAGGGGGGTAAGATATGTCTATCTTTAAATCAGTGGAACGGTTCATTTATCTGTTCGCCGGGTTCCTGAATATATTGGGAATCATTTCACTACTGGCCATGATGATGTTGACCGTTTCCGATGTCTTTTTACGGTATTTTTTCAGCAAACCGATTATCGGGGGAACGGAACTTACCCAGTGCTTTATGGTATGCATGGCTCTGGGACTGGGATGGAGCGCATTAAAGGGCAAAGGGATTAAAATGGACCTGATTCTTGGTCAACTGCCCCTGAAAGCCCAATGGATCATCGACAGCCTGACGATCTTGATGGGCCTTGCGATCATAATCCCCATTACAATTGCCTTTTTTGGAGAAATATCCATTGTAAAGGAAATGATGATGCACACGGCGATGCTCAGAATACCCGAGTATCCGTTTTATTTCATTATCGGGACCGGTTTGGGATTGTTTTCGATTGTTTTGATTATACTGATTGTCAAAAACTTAGCAAAAGTGGTGACTTATGAGCGTTGAAATGATTGGTGTTATCGGCATTGTTGTATTGATCGTCCTGTTGTTGCTTAGAATGTGGGTCGGTCTGGCGATGGCATTTGTGGGATTCGTCGGGTATGTCTGGATCGCTAATGTTGAAGAGGCCTTACAAATGGCAGTTGCAACTACCCACAGTACCGTAAATCACTATTCGTTAACGGCCGTCCCTCTTTTTGTACTTATGGGAATGATCGTCTCCAACACAAATATCAGCAGTGAATTGTACGAGTTCGCATACAAAATATTCGGGCACATGAGAAGCGGACTGGCGGTGGCTACGATCGCAGCCTGTGGGGTGTTTGCGGCTATTTGCGGATCAAGTACGGCCGAAACCTTGACCATCGGGAAAATTGCCCTTGGTGAAATGAAAAAATACAATTATGACGATAAATTGTCTACCGGCTGTGTGGCATGCGGCGGGACCATTGGCATACTGATTCCACCGAGCATGGGGTTTCTGGTTTACGGCATTTTGACCGAGCAATCCATCGGCCTCTTGTTTATGGCCGGTATCCTGCCGGGCATTTTGTTGATGTTGCTGTTTATTGGAACCGTTTTTTTGATTTCTTGTGTCAATCCGGACGCCGGGCCTGCCGGAGAAAAAACATCATTACCTGAAAAGATTAAATCTTTGAAGTGTACGATCCCGATTATTCTTCTTTTCGGTTTGGTATTGGGCGGTATCTACATGGGGGTTTTTACACCGACTGAGGCTGGTGCCGTCGGTGCTTTTGGCGCCATAGTGATATCGTTAATCAAAAGGGAATTAACCTTTAAAAATTTCTTGCAGGCGGTATATGAGACGGCGGAACTGACCTCAATGATCATTTTACTCCTGGCCGGGGCATATATTCTGAATAAGTTCCTGACCATAACGGAACTGCCCTTCAATATGGCAGAGTACGTGGCCTCGTTTAACATGTCAAAGTATGTGATTCTGACAGTGATCATCATCTTTTATATGCTGCTGGGAATGTTCCTTGATATTTTATCATGCATTATCCTTACCATTCCGTTAATTTACCCACTGATCATCAGCCAGGGATTTGACCCGATCTGGTTTGGCGTGATGATTGTGCTGATTATGGAAATGGGAATGATAACACCGCCATTCGGACTTAATGTTTTTATTTTATCCGGGATTACCGATGTTTCGATCGGGACCATATTCAGGGGGGTCTGGCCCTTCGTGGCCGCAATTTTTGTCTGTATCATTTTAATCACCATTTTCCCCCAGATTGTTTTGTTTATTCCACAAAATATGTGAGAAAATTGAATGTTTATAACAAGCGATAATGAAGGAGTTTTAAATGAAAGTTCGTACAATTTCCGAGCCCAATAAGTCGATCAATGTTGTCAGGGAATGTGACGTTGTTGTGATCGGCGGCGGCCCGGGAGGAATCGGGGCTGCTTTATCGGCAGCCCGGAACGGAGCGGATACTGTCCTTGTGGAACGGTACGGATACCTTGGCGGTATGGGGACCGGTGGTCTGGTAACGATTATACCCTGCCTATCCGATTTTGACGGAAATATGCAGATTGGGGGAATTAACCAGGAATGGATTGACCGCCTGGACCAACGGGAGGCCTGCACCTATCCTCCGCCTGAAATATGGGGGGCGGATGATAAGCGGTTGACCGACTATTGGAATGAACGCTCTTTTTTCACCGTCAGAGAAGGGCGTATTGTTTATTCGGCGATTATCGATGCAGAAATATCAAAGTGCATTTTAAACGAGATGGTCAATGAGGCCGGTATCAAAACCTATTTCCATTCCTGGGGCACCATGCCGATCATGGACGGAAACAGGGCAACCGGCGTGGTGTTTGAAAGCAAATCCGGACGACAGGCGATTATGGCCAAGGTTGTAATTGACTCTACCGGCGATGGAGACCTGCTGCCCTACACCGGTGTCGGGTTTGACACACAAATTGATCCCAATATCCGGATTGCCAACCTGTCCCTTTGTTTCTGGGTTGACAATGTCAATTATATGAAATGCGAGGATTTTAAAAGGGATAATCCGGTTAAATGGCGAGAGTTGATGGATACCCTCAGAGATCAGGGCGGGCTGCCCATGTTCTTCCGGAGTAATCTCAAAAACCAGGAAAATATCGTCTGGTTTCATCCCAGATTTGCCTGCAGCAGCCAGATTGATGTGGAGGAACTGAGCCGTGTTGAAATGCTGGGGCGTGAAAAGATGCTGATGTCCCATGATTTTTTTAAAAAATATGTGCCCGGTTTTGAAAACAGCTTTATCGTTCTTTCAGCGCCGCAGCTAGGGACAAGAGGCGCAAGGCGGGTTCATGGCGAATATCAGCTTGGACTTGATGATTTGAACTCCAATGAACCATTTGAGGATACAATTGCAGTTTTTCCGGATCTGGACAGAGCCGCTGACTCCTTAAAGTACCCTTTGACCTATATCCCCTACCGGTCGATGATACCACAGAATGTGGAGGGGTTGTTTGTTGCCTGCCGGGCATTCTCATCCGATCAGACCGCAAATAATTTTTTTAATTTGATTCCCCATTGTATTGCCATCGGGGAAGCTGCCGGAACCGCTGCCGCGCTGTCTATCGATCAAAATTTGGATCTCAGGTCGGTAGATATCCGTGTGCTTCAGAAAAAGCTGGCGTCCCAAAACGTGCCGTTACCGGGAAATCTTGGGAAAAACACCAGAAAAAATTATCAAGACTACGGTTTTGAGGTTAGAAAATTTGGCGGGGGAAGCTGCCGAAAGTGTGGTAATGACTGCCGTGGAACTTGTGACGAAGATATTCAACTTAATCTGCATTGATAAAAAAACGGGTATAACATGAGCAATATAATTGAAACATTAGCGGAATTTGTGGCTGGAACGGATTTTTCCGATCTGCCGGATGACGTGGTTAAGGCTACCAAGTATCTTTTTTTGGATTCGATAGGCTGTGCATTCGCCTCTGTTACGACTGACAGAGGGAAAATGAGTATTGCCCTGGCCAAAAAGATGGGCGGTCCGCCGGAGTCTTCGATTATCGGAACTGGTGAAAAGGCGTCCAGTGTTACGGCCTCTTTTGTTAATGCCGAGTTAATCAATTCTGCCGATTATGACGCACTGATTATGCCCGGCGGTCATGTGCCGCCTTACATAATCCCGCCTGCGCTGGCCATGGCTGAGAGCCGGAACGCCAACGGTAAGGATCTTGTAACAGCCCTGGCGTTGGGGTTTGAACTGGCCACCAGGGTGCCCAAAGGCATCCGGCAGCAACGGGTTATCCAAGACGGTGAAATCAAGAAATTTTCCTGGGGAAAACGGTGGGGCCAGGCATGGAGTAATTTCGGCGCTGCTGCGGGGGCTGCAAAAATGATGGGGCTGGACCGGGAGCAAATGTGTGATGCTTTGGGAATCAGCGGGCATCTGAGCCAGGTCTCAACCCATGTGCGGTTTTCATTCAGCGATAACCGCCCCCTTACCAAATACGGTGTTCCGGGCTGGCAGAATACCGGCGGGATGATGGCCGCCCTGCTGGCTGAAATGGGATATATGGGGGACAGGACCGTATTTGATGGCGATTACGGGTTTTTTCAGTTCTGCGGTTATGAAGGAGAAATTGATCTGCCGGCCATAACCCGGGATATGGGAAAACAATGGGCGTTTACAAAGATTACTTATAAACCTTACCCCTGTTGCCGGATGTTGCATGGCGGCGTTGATTGTTTGTTAAAAACCATCAGAGAAAATCAGATTCGGCCTGAAGAAATTGAAAAAATTAAAATTTGGGGACATCCCACCATTGATGTGCCGTGTTTTTGCCATAAAGAAATTGAAAATGTCGTAGACGCCCAGTTTAACGCCGCTTATGTATTTGCGGTCGCCGGCAATGGGATTCCGATCGGACCTGCCTGGCAGGATGCGGCAACCATGAAAAACCCAGCCGTTCTGGAAATGATGAACAAAGTCGAATTCGCAGGCCATCCCGAATATTTCAAAAAAGTCCAGGAAGACTTGAGCAAGCAATTCTGGTCTATGGAATTACTGGCAAGGGGACAAAAATATTATGCCCAGACCTTTCAGCCAACGGGAACGACCGGTACGGAAGGGGCCATGTCTGATCAGGATTTGGAGAAAAAGTTTCGTGTCAATTCGGCCCGGGTTCTGACCCGGCAAAAGATTGACAGGGCTGTTGAGCAGATTTTGAATCTGGAAAAACTCAACCGGGTTTCTGATTTAATGGAAAATCTTGGATGGTGAACATAAATTGAATTTTATCACAAAGCTCAAAGAAGTTGAGGGCCTAACAGGATGAGACCACGATGATTGAAAGCAAAAATGAGTCAATAATCAATATAGTTTCAGAAAATGTTTTGAATTTGAAGTATGAGGATTTGGATCAGCCGACCATTGATTTGGCTAAAAGCAGAATCATTGATGTGATCGGATGTGCCATTGGCGGGGCAAACGCCCCGGGAAATAAATCCCTCATTAACCTGATCAAAAGATGGGGGGGGCACCCCGAAGCCAGCATCCCCGTCTATGGCATTAAGGCGCCGGCGCATTACGCCGCTATGGCCAATTGCATCATGTGCCGGTCTTATGATTATGAAGCCATGATGACCCGGATTGATGATAAGCTGATTCCATCCCACATAAGCGGGACTACGGTCATGACGGCGCTGACCATGGCTGAATTCCGGCAGACCAGCGGAAAGCAAATGCTGGTGGCGCTGCTGGCCGGGGATGATCTGGCGGCAAGAATTCTAAACGCCTCTGATTTTGATTTTTCGCTGGGCTGGGACAGCATCGGCAGCTTAAATGCTTTTGGCGCAACGGCCATTGCCGGCCGAATATTGAATTTGACCCCGGATCAGCTCAGAAACGCGTTCGGCATCGTAGTCAACATGACTGCAGGGACATTGCAGAGCATATGGGATGGGGCCACTACCTTTAAATTTTATCAGGGAACGGCAGCGCATAACGGCATAATTGCCGCTGAACTGGCTCAGGAAGGCTGGACCGGTTTATCCGACCCTCTACTGAGCCGGTTTGGCTATTACAAATTATATACCGGCGGTTGCCGTGATGAAAGTGCCTTAACTCAAGACCTGGGGAAGAAGATCTACCAGGAAGGCGTGTTTAAGCCATACCCCTGTTGCCGGGCTACCCATGCCGCTATTGACTGTGCCATCGCCATCCAAAAAGAGCATCAAGTGGATGCGGCTGATGTTGAAAAGGTGATACTCAAAGTTCCCCAGCGGATCCTGAATAGTTTTATCGGCAAAGAATTCATCATTCGGGAGTATCCCCATGCGGATGCCATTTTCAGTCTTAAATATACGGTTGCCATCGCCATTTTGAAAAACGGTGTCCGGCTGGAACATTTCAGTGAAAAAACCATTAAGGAGCCAGCCGTTGCGGCATTTATAAAGAGAATACAGCTTGAAGATCTGAAAGCGGAATCCGGAGCGGCGCTGACGCTGCAGTTAAAAGACGGCACAAGCCTGTCCACAAACATAGAGACCGCCAAGGGAGATCCACTGGCAAATCCTATGGTCAAAGAAGATATAACGGCTAAATTCCTGGCTCAAGTGGCATTCTCCGGTGCCATTAATGAGACCGATGCAAAACAGATTATTTCCCAGGTAGAAACTTTAGAACAAATGGATAATATACAATCACTTGTCCGATGGTAACCCGGGGCTAATTTAAAAAACAGTCAGCGGCTGAATTTTAAATTCCGACATCAAAGGGATAAAAGATCAATTCCGGTATATTCTATGACCGGAGCTTGAGTTTAATTCATCACCTGGCGTGGACAAAATCAAGTCAGCCTGGTCACCGGGCCGGTTCGATGGTTGTCCAGTTCTGATTGGAATTCTGATTCGGGTTAAATCCCGCGTCGTTGGAAAGAATGTATTCACCCAGAGAATTTGTCCAGGCGCGGTCATAACCGCCGGGCAGTTCAACCGCATTGCCGTTGGACGGGTCCTGATAGTTTTCCGTGCCCCGGATATATTCGCTGAATTCCCGGCCGGCGCGGTCTTCTGCCTGTTGCCGGGACTGCCATGACCGGGTCAGGGCTGCGTCAAAGGCATCGTTGCTGCGGCTGATGGCACGGCTTAAGGCCCCGGCGTTGGCTATGCCCTGTTGCCGGGCTGTGATCCACTGCTGTTGGACCTTGTTGAACCGCGCAAACCAACCCCGGTCAACACGAAATGAATTCACAAAGGTGTTGGCCAGGGGCTTGAGGGCATCAAGGCGACCCTTTTTTGCCCGGACAGAGAGGTTTCGGTCTGCCTGCCAGAAGATGTTGGCAGGTCCGGTGTTGGGCTGCGCGACCAATACCACACAGTAAAAATCTTCTTCCCAGGCAGCCCCGTTTTCCGTATAGGCAAACCGGGTACAAGTTCCAAAACCCCGTGTCATGCCGCCGGGCTGTCGGTTTGCGGCAGCAATGCTTTCAGCCCATTCCGGCAGGTCTTTCTGACTGATCAGCCGGATGTCACGCGCCCCCGGTCTTTGTTGGGAAAGGACAATCTGCCGGATAAACTCAGTGGGGCTGTTGGGAATGGGCATGACGATCATTCCCAGATAAAGCTGCCCTCTTTGCCACTGTGATTCAATCTGTCCGCTGATAAAAAGATTTGCCGGATGGATAAAAACGCCAGCCGAGCTGTCCGGTGCGGTAATGGCCACATTGGCGGTCACCAGATTGGCCAGGGCGGCATTCCAGGTCAGACCGCCTGAAAACTGCCAGTCTGCCGGGGCCATAACCCTAAAAGCCGGGATGCCGCCCATCTGAGGATCAGTGATCACAAAAGATTTGATGCGCAACGGCACATCCCCTTGTGAGGGCACCGGCATCCCCCCTGTCAAAATAATAATCAATAACAATCTGTAAAAATAATTCAAAGCGATGCGGTTCAATTCTCACCTCCGGATATTAAAAAAAGTTACTATTGTAAAAGGCGGTTGGATGCTTACGCCTTAAGGGGTTAATAAACCCCTATGGAGAAAAACGGCAAGGTCAGTGTTTCAAAATGGTCGCTTGCTTTTATCCGAATAAAATAGAGGCCTTCTTTTTGTCAAACAAAATATAAATTCATCGTGACCGGCCCGACCGGTCATTTGACCGATTCAGCCATCAAGTGTACAACAGGCAATGTAAAAAAGGTTCGAAAATACAACACAACCACCATCAGGATGATATAACGTGAAGAGAAAAAAAAAGAGGAAACCGTCGGCACCCCGCCCAAAGTCCAAAAGCCTTCCTTTTGACATGGAAGACGAGTTAAATCATGGCAAAACCTTGCAGCAGGCCGGCCGCCTGGCCGAGGCGCAAAACGTATATCAAAAAATTCTTGCCAGACATCCGAATCACCTTGAAACCCTTCATCTTTCAGGGGTTATCGCTATTCAGACCGGCCAAAACGAGAAGGCCGTTAATCTGATTAAAGCCGCTCTGAGGGGGGCCCCGGGGAACCCGGTTCTTTATTCCAACCTGGGCAATGCCCTTAATGCCCTTGGCCAAAGGGCCGAGGCCATTGATGCCTACAAGAGGGCCATTCAAAGCAAACCGGATTTTGCCAGTGCCCACTATAATATGGCAACAGTGCTTCAGGCCTTGGGCAAAACATCAGACGCCATTCAAAGTTACCGGAACGCTTTGAAGTTTCAGCCGGATTTTGTTGATGCCCACAGCAATCTGGGCATTATTCTCCAGTCCCGGGGAGAATTTTCCAAAGCCGTTGACCAATACCGGGCCGCCTTGGCCGTTAACCCCTCCCACATACAGACGTTAAATAATTTAGGGGTTGCGCTTCAGAAACAAGGAGACCCGGACCAGGCGGTTGTCTGTCTGGAAAAAGCTTTAAACATTGCGCCGGATTTTGTTGATGCCCACTATAATATGGGCAATGCCCGGTACGCCATGGGCGATTTTGACGGTGCGGCAGCCGCCTTTCAAAAGGTGGTTGAGATCCAGCCGGGCCATGCCAATGCCATTTATAATATGGGAACGGTTTTTCAGGAAAAAAACCAACCGGATAAGGCTGTGGACTGCTTTAACAGGACCATTGCCCTTCAGCCGGACCACTTTAACGCCCACAACAGCATGGGAAACATCATGATGGACTTGGGGCATCTCACCCAGGCGCTGTCCTGGTTTGAGCGGGCCGTTTCGTTGAACCCGGATTCCTCCGATGTCCATAATAATAAAGGAAATGCCCTGGAAAAAATGGGGGAACCGGATCAGGCCCTGATGGCCTTTCAGGAGGCGGTCCGGCTTAACCCTGAAAACGCCATCGCTTATGTCAATCGGGGCATCCTGCTCAAAGGCCGGGGAGAAGCTGATGCCGCTGTTGCCAACTTTGAAAAAGCCCTGGAAATAAATCCGGAAATGGGCGAGGCCCTGTCACAGCTTACCCACCAGTGCCAGCACCTCTGCGACTGGGAAAGGCTGGCCGTTTTAGGGCCGCGCCTCAATACACTGACCGCAAAAACCCTGGAACAGGGAAAAAGAACGGCGGAGTCACCGTTTTCCAGCCTGTCCCGCCATCCGGATCCGGCCTTGAACCAGGCCGTGGCCCGGTCCTGGAGCGACCACATTGTCCGGATGACAGCCAACCTTAATATAAAATTTGATCATCACGGTGGGCTTCATGATGCGGCCCCGGGCGGCCGCAGGCTGACCATCGGCTATCTGTCCAACAATTTCAGGGACCATCCCATGGCCCATATCATGCTCGGGCTTTTCCGTCTTCATAACCGGGACAGGTTCAATGTCTTTTGCTATTCCTCGGGCCCGGATGACGGCAGTGTTTATCGAAAACAGATTGAAGCGGACTGTGACCGGTTCGTTGACCTTAAGGGGATGTCCACCCTTGATGCGGCCCAATGCATTTATAACGATCGGGTGGATATTCTGGTGGACCTGATGGGGCACACCAAAAACGACCGGCTGGATATCTGTTCTCTTCGCCCGGCCCCTGTTCAATCCCGGTACCTGGGCATGGCCGGCACCACCGGGGCTGATTTTTTTGATTATATTATTGCCGACCGCATCATCGTGCCTGAAACGGACCAGCCGTTTTACAATGAAACGCCGGTCTGGCTGCCCCATTGTTACCAGGTCAACGACCATCACCAGAAAATAGCCGATAAAAGATGGAACCGGTCTGAATTCGGCCTGCCAGAGGGCTCCTTTGTCTTTTGTGCCTTTAACACTTCCTACAAGGTTGAGCCGGTGATGTTTGACAGCTGGATGCGGATTTTAGCACAACTTCCCGGGAGCGTTCTCTGGCTTCTGGGTAAAAACCAGACCATTGCAGATAATCTACGAAAAGAGGCCGGGAAAAGGGGGGTGCTGCCCGAACGGCTGTACTTTTCAGAAAAACTGCCCAAGGATCAGCACCTGGCCCGGATCAAGCTGGCAGATCTGGCCCTGGACACCCGGATTGTAGGCGGGGCCGCATCCACCAGTGACGTTCTGTGGGCCGGTATCCCGGTAATCACCATGACCGGGACCCATTTTGCGTCCCGCATGTCCACCAGCATTTTAACTGCCATGGGCCTGCCTGAATTGATTGCAAAGGACATGGATGGCTACGAGGCACTGGCCCTGGAACTTGCCCAGAACCCGGGGCGGTTGGCGGAATTTAAAACCAGGATAGCCCAGACCCTCCGGACCGCGCCCCTGTTTGATACGCCAAGGTTTGTTCAAAATCTGGAAAGGGCTTATGAACAAATGTGGCAGGTGTATATCCAGAAATCGCCGGTCCGGCCCATTACCGTTACCGATCCCGTATTAAATGGAGACCGGAAACCGGAGACGGGAGACCGGACTGCGTAAACCCGGGGGCACCGCGATTTCCGGTCTCCGTTTTATGAATTTGTCAGCAAAGAATACACATTTTAGTTGACAAAGGGTCATGGGATATCTTAACGCTGTGGCAGACCATGCTTACAAACAATCCATGGAGCTGCCGCGTGAACCGATCCAGAACTGTCCAGCTGACGCAGGAAGACAGGCCTTTTTCCGGAATCCGGACTTTTTTTCATTCCATTCAGATCCGGTATAAGTTTCTGATCAGCTTTGCGGCGATTTTTTTTCTGTCCATGTTTTTGTGCAACCTGTTTATCTATGCCTATGTCCGGACCAATATCCAGGACCGGATTGAAAGCGAGCTGTCCAATACCACCCGGATGATTCATCATATGGTGAATGCCTCGGTGAATGTGTCCATTAAAAATCATCTTCGGGCCGTGGCGGAAAAGAACCTGGATATCCTGGCCGGGTTGTACAAAAAATCCCGTGCCGGTCTGATTTCAGAACAGGAGGCCCGGACCCGGGCGGCGGATGTGATTTTAAGCCAGACCATCGGCTCGTCCGGATACCTTTACTGCCTGGACAGCAAAGGCGATGTGACGGTCCATCCCAGTGCCGGACTGATCGGCACCAATGTGGCCGGCCATGCCTTTGCCCGGCAGATGGTGAAAAAAAAAGACGGGTACCTGGAGTATGAGTGGAAAAATCCCGGCGAAGAAACCGCTCTGCCAAAGGCCCTTTATATGTCTTATTTTGAACCCTGGGACTGGATCATCGCCATCAGCGCCTACCGGTCGGAATTCATCAAACTGGTCAATGTGGAGGATTTCAGGGAAAGCGTTTTGTCCTTGAAATTCGGGAAAACCGGATATGCCTTTGTCATTGACAAGGATGCCAATGCCATTATCCATCCGGCCCTTGAGGGGGTGAACATCTTTGAGGCCAAGGAACTGCCCAACCGGTACCTTGAAGATATGATGGCCCGAAAAAAAGGAAAAACCGTTTACTTCTGGAAAAATCCCGGGGAACCGGAGCCCCGGCTTAAACTGGTGATGTTTGATTATATCCCCGAATATCAGTGGATTGTGGCATCCTCGTCTTACCTGGACGAACTTTATTCTCCTTTAAAAACCATCCGGAATGTGATTGTGGGCATATCCTTGCTGTTTTTCGTCGTTATGCTGGCCGTGACCTTTGGGATCAGCCGGACCATCACCACACCGCTGCGCCAGTTGATGGCCAGGTTCAGTGCGGCCACGGCCGGGGATTATTCCACCCGGATGGAGAGTCGGTCAGGGGATGAGGTCGGCCAGCTTTCCCGGTATTTTAACCGGTTCATGGACCAGCTGGAAACCTCCCATCAAAGCCTTGAGGACCAGATGCGTGTCAGCCGGATGGCGGAGCAGGCCAGAAAGGAAAGCCAGGAGCGGTATTACCTGCTCATGGAAGCCGCGCCTGACCCCATTGTCAACTATGATATGGAAGGCCGGGTGATTTATATTAATCCGGCCTTTACCCGGGTGTTCGGCTGGAGCCTGGAGGAATGCGCCGGCCATAAAATGGATCACTTTGTGCCCAACGCCTGCTGGCCGGAAACCAGGGCCATGATAGCCCAGGTCAATGCCGGGGACGGAATTTTTGATGTGGAGACCCGAAGATACACCAAAGACGGGCGGACTGTGGATGTCAGCATTTCAGGGGCATCGGCTTTTGACGGCAAAGGAAAGCTTGCCGGCAGCATTATCATTCTCAGGGACATCACCCGGTCCAAGGGGCTGGAAAAACAGGTGATGCTGGCCGGAGACCGGGAACGGCTCAACATCGGCCAGGACCTTCATGATGACCTTTGCCCCCATCTTATCGGGGTTTCAGGCCTTGCGG
Source organism: uncultured Desulfospira sp. (assembly GCA_963663165.1). Classification (GTDB taxonomy): domain Bacteria; phylum Desulfobacterota; class Desulfobacteria; order Desulfobacterales; family Desulfobacteraceae; genus Desulfospira. The sequence goes on from OY760175.1 coordinate 5,218,137, forward strand.
CCGTTCTCAGGGATAACCTGAAAGGGCGGCAGGACCCCTCCTGCGATCTGGCGGTAAAAATCGGAGATCTCATGGAAGATGCCGTGGACAAGACCCGGCAGCTGGCCCGGGGACTTTGTCCGGTCCACCTGGTCAGCCAGGGGTTCCAGACCGCATTGGAAGAGATTGCCGACCAGTTCTCTTATTTTCCGGGCATCCAGTTTGAATGCCACATGGACCCTGACACCGATATTCTGGAAAACACCTGTGCCATTCACCTTTACCATATTGCCCGGGAAGCGGTGAACAATGCCGTTAAGCATTCAGGGGCCGGAACGGTAAATATTTTTCTGGAGCGGGAAACCTTAGCGGACGGCAGCGGCTTGATTCATTTAAGGGTCACCGATGACGGCAAAGGGATCGGGACATGCCGGTCCGGCCGGGGCATCGGCCTTCAGATCATGGAATACCGGGCAAAGATTATCGATGCCCAGTTCAATATTGATACCGGGGCCTGGGGAACACAGATTCACGTCAGCCTGAACCCGGTTCTCTGGGAAAAGGAGGCCATGCCGGCATGAACCCGTTACCCCGCAAAGCCCGTATTGTTATTGTGGATGATCATCCCATCTTTTGCCTTGGCATGAGCGAGCTGATCAACCGGGAGCCGGATCTCACGGTGGCGGCCTGCCCGGAAACGGCGGATGAGGCTTTAAAGATTGTTCGAGAGGATATGCCGGATTTGATGATCGTGGACATTTCCCTTGCCGAGAGCAACGGGATCGACCTGGTGGAAGACCTTCGCCGGGATTATCCGGAACTGCCCGTACTGGTCCTGTCCATGTATGATGATGCCATGTATGCCGAAAGGGCGTTGATGGCGGGCGCCCGGGGATACGTGATGAAACAGCGGGCCATCGCCCAGGTGGTGGAGGCTGTCCGCCGGGTGCTTTCAGGCCATATCTATGCCAGCGACAAGATCAAGGACCGGATGCTCAACCATATGATCGCCAGCAAATCATCCGGGAGCGGCTTCAGCCTGGATGCTTTGACCAACCGGGAACTTGAGGTTTTCCGTCTCATGGGAGAGGGGCTGGATTCAAAAGAGATTGCCGCAAGGCTGAACCTGAGCATGAAAACCGTGGGCACCCACCGGGAAAAAATAAAAGAAAAACTGGAACTCAAACATTATACGGAACTGGTTAAGGCGGCCGTACACTGGGTCCACCAAATGAAAAAATAACTCAATAAGGGAATGGGTGGCTCTGTTTGTACGCCTTTTCCAGGAGACTGCATAATCGTGACGGAAATACAAAACCAAAGCAAATCCGGCTATTATTCATGGCTGATCGTTTTATCCGCTTTTTTTTATTGCATCATCTGGTCAGGTCTCAGTTATTACGTGTTTAGCGTGTTTGTTAAACCACTGCAAGCGGAGTTTGGCTGGGAGCGGTCGGCCATTATGGCGGGTTTTTTAGCCTGGTCATTAACCAATGGCATAGCCAGCATATTTGTCGGCAGAGCCGTTGACCGGTTTCACCCCAAAAGGGTTATGATGGCTGGGGCTGGTATTACCTGTATTGGTTTCATCGCACTCAGTTGCGTTCAATCCATATTTCATTTTTATCTTGGCTATATCATTGTGGGCATCGGGATAGCCTCCACAGGGCAGGTGCCCTGCAGCACCCTGATATCGGAATGGTTTGAAAATAAAAGAGGACTGGCCATCGGATTCATGTCCGTTGGGGTGGGGGTCGGCGGGCTGATTGCACCGGCATTGGCCGGCGGTTACCTGATACCGGTATTCGGGTGGCGGACGGCCTACCTGATTCTGGGCATTATCGCATTTGTCATCCTTTTCCCCATAGCGTTATTGGTCATCAAACCCAAGGCCGGCAAACAGGCCCTTTGTTCGACTGCCCAGAAGAATAAACATGCCGTTTCCAAGCCTGAAACACAGGACCGGAAGTCTAAAAACCGGTACCTGTTCTCACCGCTGCTCTGGCTGATCGCCCTCTCATTTCTCGTCAGTCAGTTCGGGCTGACAGGCACATTGCAAAATCAGGTCCCCCACATGATAGATATCGGCTTTTCACCAATTGTTGCCTCCTCCATACTGGGAATGATCGGTTTGTTCAGCTCGTTGGGGAAGTTGTTTTTCGGATGGTTGTGTGATTTTATCCAAGTCAGATATGCGTTCATGATCACCGTGCTGCTTGAGGCAGTCGGAACAGCCATACTTTTATCGCTGACGCCGGATACGCCCTTTGCCGTTATGTGGATTTATGCGTTTTCCATTGGGATTGGCGGGGGCACCTGGCTGCCCATCATGTCCATGTATATCAGCCGGGGGTTTCCGATTCAATATTATGGAACCCTTTTTGGATTTGTTAATTTTTGTTTTTGTATCGGGGTCGCTTTTGGACCTGTTTTTGCCGGCGCCCTCTTTGATCATTATGGAAATTACCATATGGCATTTAAAATCTTTTTAGGCGGCTACGCATTGGCCGTCATCATGGGTTTTTTCTCAAAACCGGACAAAAAAGAAGCCGCGTAACTGCCTTCATCCTTAACTTGTAGGGTAAAAACCTATGGGGGGTCAGTCCTGCGGCTATAAGAATATGAGGCGGTTGCCGATTGAATCTTTATCTTGCGGGTTGGCAAGGATAGCCAGGTCACTTCGTCCTAAAAAAATCACTTTTAACAAGGAGGATTCAGCCATGTCAGACAAAATCGTTAATTACGATCTTCTCAGCCCCACTAACTTTTTGGCCCGGAGTGTGGAAGTGTTTCCCGACAAGACCGCCATCATCTACGGGGAAAAATCCTTTACCTGGGTACAGTTCCAGGAACGGGTGTTCCGTCTGGCCAATGCCCTGAAGGCCAAGGGGATCGGCCCCGGGGACAAGGTGGCGTTTATCTGTCCGAATATTCCGCCCATGCTGGAGGCCCATTATGCAGTGCCCCTGCTCGGGGCGGCCCTGGTATCCATCAATATCCGGCTGTCCGCCGGTGAGATTGCCTATATTATCAACCATTCCGATGCCAGGGTCGTGGTCGCTGACAACGAATTCGGCAAGGTAGTGGCCGGGGTGGCCGGTGAACTTTCTGCCGTGGAAACCTTTGTGAACGTCTGCGACATTGACGATTCCATGCCCCTGGACGGTCCCGAGTATGAAAGTTTTCTGGCAGACAGTTCGACCGAACCGGTTTCGCTGGCCATTACGGATGAACGGGATATTCTTTCCATTAATTATACCTCGGGCACTACGGGCCGGCCCAAAGGGGTCATGTACCACCACCGGGGAGGGTATCTGAACGCCATAGGGGAAATTTTAGAGTTTAAGGTCACCGATACGAGCAGGTACCTGTGGACCCTGCCCATGTTCCATTGCAATGGATGGTGCTTTACCTGGGGGCTTACGGCCATGGGCGCCACCCATGTCTGTTTAAGAAAGGTGGAACCCGCTGAAATTTACCGGACCATTGAAGACGTCGGCATCACCCATCTGTGTGCCGCGCCCACCATCCTGATCGGCATGTCTGCCTTTGCCAAGGAAAACCAGGTTAAGCTTTCCCATGGCCTGGAGATCATGACCGCCGGGGCCCCGCCGGCCCCCATGGTAATCCAGAACATGGAAAGCATTGGCGCCAACATCACCCAGACCTATGGCCTTACCGAGGTTTTCGGCCCCCATTCCGTATGCCAGTGGCAGGAGAAATGGAATGATCTGGAACCCATGGCCAAGGCCGGGCTCAAGGCCCGCCAGGGGGTTGCCTTTATTGTGGCCGAGCATATGGATGTGGTGGACCCCATGACCATGGAACCGGTGCCCAGGGACGGTAAAACCATGGGGGAAATCGTCATGCGGGGAAACAATGTCATGCTCGGGTATTATAAGGATGAGGCCGCCACCGCAGAGGCTTTCAGAGGTGGCTGGTTCCATTCCGGGGACCTGGCCGTGATGCATCCGGACAACTATGCCCAGATCATGGACCGGAAAAAGGACATTATCATTTCCGGCGGTGAAAACATTTCAACCGTTGAGATTGAAAATGTGCTTTACAATCATCCCGATGTCCTGGAAGTGGCCGTTGTCCCGGTCCCGGATGAAAAGTGGGGAGAAGTTCCCAAGGCCTTTATTGTGCCGCGGGCCGATTCAAACCCTGATCCCGGGGAACTGATCGCATTCTGCAAGGAAAAACTGGCCCGGTTTAAGGCGCCCAAACATATCGAGTTTGGGCCGCTGCCCAAAACCGCAACGGGAAAAATTCAGAAATTCAAGCTTCGGGAAAAGGAGTGGAAAGGGCGCGACCGCATGGTTAATTAGCGGGAAAATTATGAAGAAAATGTGTTAAAATTATCGGAAACTTGAACTTTATTTTTGATGTTGGGATAATTGCCGCCATCAGGAAGATAATGAAATTGAGACCGGCAACACAAGGGGTATTGCCGGCGGGTTGCTCGAAAACATGATGATTTCCGGCCACCTCATTTTTTTAATTTCCGATCAAGGGTTGCCGGGCACAAAGCGGCCCTGAAAAAAGGGGGCAACAATGAACATCCAGGGAATAGGGCAGGTATTTACGGCTTACCAGCCGGAGTCTGTTTCCAGCGACACCCAGTCATTGGAATATGATGTCCAAAGCATCATATCTGAAGAAGACAGCAATGGTGACGGTTTTCTGACCATTGATGAAACAGTCCTTTCTGAAGATATGTTTTCCGATTTTGATGCCGATGGCGACGGACTTCTCACGGCCGAAGAAATTGAGGCCATGGAACCGCCTGCCCAGCCGCCGGAAGGCGGCGATATGGTGCCTGGTGAGGAGGATGATTCAGCATATGATACCCTGATCAGCGCATTGGAATCCTCAGAGCAGACCGGTCGGGAAAATGAGCAGAACCTGTTACAGACCATGGCCATGAGAGCCTACCAGGATACCCTGGCTCAAGCCATGAACTTTGAAAATGAATATGACACAACCGGCCAGAGCGAGTTACTTCAAATCTTAGCTTAGCGCCGTTTTTCCCCTCGAAGCGATTCCCTCCTCCCTGAAGGGGCGGTTAATTAACTTAACCGCTCCTTTCCTCGCCTTTCCCTGATCTGGTTTTTATGGTAATTTTTTTCTTTACGCCACTCGAAATTACATATGAAACTCAACAGGATGAGACATGATGAAAAAAAGGTACAAAAGAATTCTTTATAGATATATTTTACCTTACGCCGGGGTTTTTCTGGTCAGGCTGCTGTCAGCCACATACCGGGTCAGAATCCTTGACCCGGAAAATGAATTTCAATTTATCCAAAGGAAAAAAGGCCTGGTCTATGCTTCATGGCATCAGCGGTTTTTTCCAGGGATCACCTTTTTTTCTTTCCGCCGGCCCATTGCCATTATCATTTCCCAGAGCCGGGACGGGGAGATGGCGGCCCGGGCCGTGGAGGTTCTTGGCTGGAAAGCCATCCGGGGCTCTTCTACCCGCGGGGGAAGACAGGCCCTGGAAGAAATTAAGGCCCTTGGCCGGTCAGGGTACAAGGTCGGCCATATAGTAGACGGCCCCCAGGGCCCTTTTGGGAAGGTCAAGCCCGGGATTGTCCGGATTGCCCAGTATGCCGGCCTGCCAATTGTGCCGACCATTACCTCCGGCCAGAACCGCTGGGTGTTCAATTCCTGGGACCGGTTTATGATTCCCAAACCTTTTTCCCGGGTGATCATCCGGTTTGGGGAACCGGTCTGGGTGCCTGAAGACCTAACCCCGGAAGAATTTGCGGCGGTTCAGGCGGATCTGGAACAAAGACTGGCCAGGATTTACGAGGACACAGACCGGATCTGGGAAGACCCGGATCGGGCCGGGCTGGTTTTTCATAAATGATTTGACAAAATCCGTATTAATACGTATGGTTTATAGTTAAAAGGGATATTGGATCCTTAAAGCAAAAACAAACAACCGCCCAAATGCCCTGCGGGGCGTCATGAGGGAAAAATGCTGACCGCCGTATCCAACATAAATTTTACAACCGGATATCAGGTTCAGCAGGCTGTTTTAGACAATTCATCCAATACCACAAACACCTCCGGGGAACAGGCCAACACTGAAGATAAAGTGAGCCTGTCCCAAAAAAGCGGCGCGATTGAGCAGGCATATGCCCAGAAAAAATCTGAATTGGAGCAGACATATAACAGCGAAGTCCAAAAGCTTGAAAGAGAGTACGAGCAGGACAGAAAACAGCTTGATAAAGAACTTAGCCGGAAAAAACAGGCTTTAGGGGTAAATATTTACGCCTGAACCTTAACCTGTCGACCGGCCCGCATTAAGGTTTTTTAGACTGTGGGTTGCCATGCCCGTGAATTCATCTTCATTCGGGGAAGAATTTACGGGTTTTTTTATGAAAAATCAGATCCATGACGGGTCAGCCGGTATGAATCACAACCCCTGGCATTTATCCCATCACTTTTTTAAATGAATTTTTTATGGCGGTAAGTTTTGGATTGTAATAAAAAATTAAAATTGGTATCAGCATCCCGGCGATCATAACCCCTGAAGTTCAGTTGAGATAACATGGCCAACATTATTGACGTACAAGATCTGAAAAAATCATATAACGGTGCGCCTGCCGTTGAGGGCGTAAGCCTTTCCATCGGTCCGGGCACCTGCTACGGGCTGTTAGGCCCTAACGGGGCCGGGAAAACCACTACTGTAGAAATGATGGAAGATATCCTGGCACCGGATTCAGGCAGCATTCTGTACAAGGGGAACCCCAGGGGGACGCTGTTCAAACAGGAAGTGGGCATTCAGTTTCAGCAGACCGAACTGTTTTCCTTTTTAACGGTTTTGGAGACCTTGAGGACCTTCGCTGCTTTTTATGACCATCCGCTGCCTGTGGAACAGGTCATGGCCATGTGCATGCTGGACAGTATTCAAGATAAAATGAACAATAAAATTTCAGGGGGCCAGCGCCAGCGGCTGCTGCTTGCCCTTGCCCTGATCAATGATCCGGATCTGATCTTCCTGGACGAACCTTCCACGGGCCTGGACCCCCAGGCCCGTCAGCACGTGTGGCAGATCATTAAAGATATCAAGGCCCGGGGAAAAACCGTTGTCCTGACCACCCATTACATGGAAGAGGCCACGGTGTTGTGCGACACCTTAGGGATCATGGATCAGGGCCGCATTATTGAGACTGGTACCCCGGGCCGGCTCATTGAGCGGCACTGCAGTAAAATGGCCCCTGAAAAACGGAACCTGGAATCCGTATTTCTCAAATTAACCGGAAAGCGCCTGAGGGAATAAGGGGATGAAATTTAGAAGAATATGGGTTCTGTTCCTGGCGCGAAACCGTGAATTTTACAGGGACAAGGCAGGCTTTGGCTGGAACATCCTGTTTCCTTTTTTAATTGTGATCGGATTTGGCCTGATGTTCGGGACCGGCGCCAAAAAGGAGTTCAAGGCCGGGATTTTTCCGGTTTCAGATTCACCGGGCTGGACAGCATCTTTGAACATTCCGGAAAAGTTTAAGGCCAATGGTGTTATACAAATGGTCCCCCTGGCATCAAAGGATCGGGGCCTGGACCTGCTGATTCACCATAAAATTGATATTCTCATAGAAAACAATACCGCTCCTTTGGCTTACTGGCTCAATGATTCATCTCCCAAAGGACGGCTGATGGAAAAAGTGGTTAAAGAGGCCATGATCCCGGAATCCCGGTTTGAAGGGCTGGTGGTCCGCCAGGCCATTAAAGGAGAGCAGGTCCGATATATTGACTGGCTGTTTCCCGGCATTCTTGGTATGAACATGATGTTTTCAGCCTTTTTTGGGGTGGGATACGTCATTGTCCGGTATCGGCGAAGCGGGGTTCTTAAACGATTGAAAGCTACGCCTGTGAGCGCCTTTGAATATCTGACCGCCCAGCTCATATCCCGGGTGGTGATCCTGATGGTTTCGTGTGCCCTGGTATGGGCCGGTTGTGATCTGATTTTTTCCTTTCAGATGAAAGGCAGTTACCTGGATGCGTTTCTGGTGTTTCTGGCCGGGACCATCTGCCTGATTGCCTTCGGGCTGGTGCTGGCCTCAAGAGGTATCAATGAGGAGCTGACCTCGGGAGTGATCAACTTTATCTGTTGGCCCATGATGTTTTTGTCTGAAGTCTGGTTCTCCATTGAAGGGTCTTCGGAATGGATTAAAACCGTGTCATCCTGTCTGCCGCTCACCCATTTTTTAAGGGCGGCCCGGGCCGTGATCAACGATGGGGCGGGGCTTTCCCAGGTTTCCCATGAACTTTTTGTCATGGGCGTGATGAGCCTGGTATGTCTGGCCATTGGTGCCTGGATGTTTTCGTGGACCAAATGAAATAGGTAATTAGGCTGAAGGTTTTTAGACTGAAGGCTGAAGATAATTGGGTTGGGATTCACATCTTTTAGCCTAAACCCCTTCAGCCTAAATCCCTAAGCCCCTAAACTGCTAACGGAGGTTAACATATGAAACCGGTAGTGGCCCTTCTTGGCCGGCCCAATGTGGGGAAATCCACGTTGTTTAACCGAATTGTCAAGTCCCGCCAGGCCATTGTGGACGACATGCCCGGGGTGACCCGGGACCGTCATTACGGGGATGCGGTCTGGGAGGACAAGGCCTTTACCCTGATTGACACCGGCGGGTTTTTAAGCGCGGATGACGATTATTTTGCCTCCCAGATCAAGGAGCAGCTTACGGCCGCCGTGGACCAGGCCGATGCCCTGGTATTGATCCTGGACGGCCGGGCCGGCCTGTCTCCCTTTGACCGGGACCTTTCCGATATGCTCAGAAAGACCGAGAAACCCGTGTTTTACCTGATCAACAAGATTGAAAGTCTAAGGCAGGAAGGTGAGCTCGGGGACTTTTACACCCTGGGCATTGACCGGTTTTACCTGGTGTCTGCCGAACATGGTTTAGGGGTGGGCGATTTTCTGGACGACCTGGTCAAAGATTTTCCGGAAAGTGAAGAAGAAAAAGAGGAAAACCTGCCCATCCGGGTGGCCATTGTAGGCCGCCCCAATGTGGGCAAGTCCTCTCTGGCCAACCGGCTGTTCGGGGAAAACCGGGTGGTGGTCAATGAAAAGGCCGGCACCACAAGGGACGCCATTGAACTGAGCGTGGTCTACAACGATAAAGAATTTACCCTGGTGGATACGGCCGGGATCAGAAGAAAGGGAAAGGTCACCCAGAAGCTTGAAAAATTTTCCATCCTCAAATCTTTAAAGTCCATGGACGACTGTGATGTGGCCCTGATCCTCATTGACTGTGAAGAGGGGATCACAGACCAGGATATCACCATTGCCGGGTATGCGGAAAAAAGAGGGTGCGGGGCCGTGTTTGTACTGAACAAATGGGATCTGGTGGACAAAACCCAGACCAGTGAGAAACAGTTCTTAGATGACTTGCGGTACAAGGCCAAATTTTTATCCTATGCCCCGGCCGTTACCGTGTCGGCCCTTACCGGCCAGCGGTGCCACAGGATATTGGGCATGGCCGCCAAGGTTTATGAGGAATACGGCCACCGGGTCAACACCGGGACCGTGAACCGGATCATTGAAGATGCGGTCTACAGAGAGGAGCCCTCCCTTCACAAAGGGCGCAGGATCAGGTTTTTTTATGCCACCCAGGTGGCGGTGAAGCCGCCTTGTTTTGTCTGTTTTGTGAACTATCCCAAGGCGGTCCATTTTTCATACCACCGGTATCTGATGAACCAGCTGCGGCAGATGATCCCTTTAAAACTGACGCCCATCCGGCTTTACTTCAGGGAAAAGACCGGAAAAATTGATTTTTCCGCCAAAACAAAAGAATCTGAGCGGATTAAAGAAAAGAAAAGCAGGATTACGGCCAAACGCCAGAAACAGCGAAAAGACCAGAGCCGGAAAAAAAGGGCACGGGATCAGGGTAAAGGGGTTTAATGGACCTGTTTGAATCAAATGCACAGGAAGACCTGGCCGGCACCGCCCCTTTGGCGGACCGGATGCGGCCTTTGGTTCTTTCCGAGCTGGTGGGGCAGGATCATATCACCCGGGAGGGCAGTCTTCTGGCCCAGGCCATTGCCCACGACCGGGTGTTTTCCATGATTCTGTGGGGACCGCCCGGATGTGGGAAAACCACACTGGCCGGGATTATTGCCAACCAGACCCGGTGTGAGTTTGTCCGGATTTCTGCCGTGCTGGCCGGGGTAAAGGATGTCCGGCAGGTGATTGACCGGGCAAAGGAGCTTCGAAGGCTTTACAAACAACGGACCCTGCTGTTCGTGGATGAGATCCACCGGTTTAACAAGGCCCAGCAGGACGCCTTTCTTCACCATGTGGAAACCGGTCTGATCACCCTGGTGGGGGCCACCACGGAAAACCCGTCTTTTGCCGTGATCCCGGCGTTGGTGTCCCGGTGCCGGGTGTTTGCCCTCAAAAGCCTTGAACCCGGCCATATTGTCCGGATTCTGACCCGGGCGGCAACAGGCAAAAAAAAGGGCCTGGGTCTTTTACCTGATGTGTTTTCACCGGAAGCCCTGTCCCATATTGCCCGGGTGTCGGACGGGGATGCCCGGACCGCTCTCACCAACCTTGAAACGGCGGCCCTTTATTTTAGAGACAAAGAAACCATCACCGTTCAGGATGTTGAAACGGCAGTGGAAAAAAAGTCGTTGCTTTACGACAAGGCCGGAGAAGAGCATTTTAACCTGATTTCCGCCTTTATCAAGAGCATGCGGGGCTCTGACCCGGACGCGGCCATGTACTGGATGGAACGGATGCTGGCCGCAGGGGACGACCCCTGTTACCTGATCCGGCGCATGATCCGGTTTGCCACAGAAGACATTGGCATGGCCGATCCCGGGGCCCTGACCATGGCCCTTAATGCCGGTGAATCTTTTAGAATTTTAGGAAGGCCCGAAGGGGACGGCTCTCTGTTCCAGGCGGCGGTTTATCTTGCCACAGCCCCCAAAAGCAACTCCGTGTATGCGGCCCAGAAACAGGTTAAGCAGACCATTCAGGAAACCGGTTATGCACCGGTCCCCCTCCATATCCGGAATGCGCCCACAAAGCTGATGAAAGAGATGAACTACGGCAAGGGATATAAATACGCCCATGACTACAAAGGCGGATTTGTTCCCCAGTCCTATCTTCCGGAAACGCTTTCCGGCAGCAGGTTTTACTTTCCCACGGACCGGGGATACGAGGCCACGGTCAAACAGCGGCTGGAAGCCTGGTTAAAGCTCAAGAATCAGAACCCGGTTTGATCCAAGCCTTATTTTGTAAGCCACTCAACCGCTTCTTTCCGGCTGTCGAAAAATTTTATATTTTCCGGAGAATCACTGGCCCAGTATTCGTAAAACAATGTGACTGTTCTTGAATTTCCTTTAGATGTAATCGCTGCAGTTTTTTTTGACTCAATTCCATGGCGTTTATAGTATGCGCTTATTCATAGGGCCAACCCGATTATCCCCGAACTGGTGATTTCTGAAAAATCTGCCATGGTAAGATCTGCCAGTTCGGGAAATTCGGGAGTCCAAAGAGGGCTCTTTTCAAAGGCCGCGTAAAAAACCTCATACAAAGGAACCAGTTCATCATCATATATTTTGCCTTTCCAATGGGTGATGAAATATTTACCACTCTCATGGATCATGATATTAATCGGCATTATTGGCCTCCGCTCGGCATCATAAAATCAGTATATCGTCCACGCATCCATAATATACTTAATAATTGTTTGAAAAATAATCAACTCGTTTAAAGGTTGAATGCAAGGTAACCCAAGGTAACCGCGTTTGAAATAATATATTTATTCTCCAATTATGTAAGGATTTAGGCTGAAGACTGAAGGCTGAAGGGGTTTAGGGTTGCGTATCCCTTCAGCCTAACCACCTTCAGTCTAATTACCTTTTCTACATATTAACTTTACAACCGATATCAGAAGATCATACCGGATTATAACCGCTGGGCCGCTTGAACATTAGTTAAAAACAGTGTAATCCGGTTGGCATGCAACAGAAAAACCATATTGTCCCCTGGCAAAACGCCTCTGAATGGAATGAGATCGGCCTGTTTTTCAGGCGGGTTGATCGGGCTCATCAGGGGGACTTTAACCGGGTCAGAAAAACAGTTAAGACAATTTTTACCCTTTATGAAAGTCTTTCCGGCCCCATGGATGAGCTGTGCGCGCTTACCTGCCCGGACTGCCGGGACAGCTGCTGTAAACGGGCAACAGTCTGGTATGATTTTAAAGACCTTGTTTTTTTCTTTTATGCCTTTGGCCGGATGCCTGAAAGCCAGGTATGCAAGATCCCTCTGGAAAATCAGGGGACCGGCTGTTGCCATCTGGCCTGCCGGGGGTGCCGGCTTTTGCGGCAGCAGCGGCCCTTTATCTGCTCCTGGTACATTTGTGCTGCACAATCTCGCCTCATCCAGGCCCATCCTTTGGAATACCGGCAGGTTCCGGAAATTGTGGCGCAAATAAAAACCTTTAGAAACAGTATGGAATCAGAATTCTGCCGTGTATCCGCCCTGGCCCCTGTTCACCGCACCACGGCTGTGGTATAACAGCCATACCCTAAAGGGCGTAACCCGGGCTGATTTGGAGGGATGACCTTGAGGGACTGCCCGCAATAAACCATGATAAATTTAAGGATGCCGGAAAAATGGCGTTAAAAGGATCACAGAAACGATATTTAAGGGGGCTTGCCCACAAGCTGAACCCTGCTGCTTTTGTGGGGCAGCACGGGGTTACCCCATCGGTGATGGAAGAAATTGACAAAGCCCTTGATGCTGCAGAACTCATTAAGGTCAAGTTCGTGGATCACAAGGACAAAGAAATCAAAACCGCTCTGGTGGATGAAATCTGCAAGCGCTCAGGGGCAACCCTTGCCGGGATGGTGGGCCATGTGGCCATCTTGTTCAGGCAGAACCCTGATCCTGAAAAGCGAAAAATTAAGATCCCTTAAGATCCTGTGCCGGCTGCTTAAAAAAAGTGTTTGCCCATGCCTGAAGTTTGTATTCAGTCCCTTAAAGGAAATCCCATGCGCCTGGACGGCGGCGCCATGTTCGGAAATGCCCCCAAAGATCTGTGGGGCAGATGGATGGCGGCCGATGACCGGAACATGATCGACATTGCCTCTAACTGCCTGCTGGTCAGGACCCCTGACGCCTGTCTGTTGTTTGAAACCGGCACCGGGGCATTTTTATCCCCTGAAATGAAACACCGGTTCGGGGTGGTCGGGGAGGATCATGTTTTGCTGTCTTCGCTAAAAAAAGAGGGGCTTGACCACAAAGACATCACCCATGTCATTTTGTCCCACCTTCACTTTGACCACAGCGGCGGCCTTTTAACGGCCTATGATCCGGACCGGAAACCTGCGCTGTTGTTCCCCAATGCCCGGTATATTGCCGGGCGGGCCAATGTCGAGCGTTCGGGGTCGCCCCACATCAGAGACCGGGCCTCGTTTATTCCGGGGCTTGCTGAACTTCTGGAACAAAGCGGCCGCCTGGACCTTAAAGAAAATGGGGACCGGCTTGGCCTGGAGGGCGTGGACATTGAGTTCTTTGAAAGCCATGGGCATACCCCGGGAATGCTGGTTTCATTTATCCGGGCGGCCGGGGTTAACCTGGTGTTTACAGGAGACCTGTCTCCGGGACACCATTGGGTTGACCTGCCCATCACCATGGGGTATGACCGGTATCCTGAGCTGCTGGTTAATGAAAAACATGAAATGCTGAAGCGCGCCATGGATCTCGATGCCTGGGTGGTGTACCCCCACGGGGAGTATCCGGCATCAAAACTGGCAGTGGATGAAAAGAAAAAACGGTTTGTCCCGGTGGACCTAACGTCAAAGCTTCACCTGGCTGAGGCTTTATCTTAAAGAAAATAATAAGGAAAAATAAATGAAAGTCGGCATTATTGGTTTGCCCCAGACAGGCAAAAAGACATTGTTTCAGATTTTAACGGGGAACGAGATCACGGATCCGGCCAAGGCGTTTAAACCGGTTCCGGGCGCTGCCGATATTCAGGATTCCCGGTTTGACACCCTGGTCAGCCTGTATGATCCCAAAAAACAGGTCCGGGCCCGCCTGGACCTGACGCTGCTGCCCAAGATGGAGGCCGAGACCATTGCCCGGGGGGATATTTTCAAAGACATTGCCGACATGGATGCGGTCTGCCATGTGGTCCGGGCCTTTGAGGACGAGGCGGTCTACCATTCAGAAGGGTCTGTGGATGCCCTGCGGGATTTTGACATGGTGAACTCCGAGCTGATCATGCATGACCAGATTTTTGTGGAAAAAAGAATCGAGCGGCTCACGGCCATGGTCAAGAAGATCAAGGACGAAACCCAGGTCAAAGAGCTGGACCTCATGAACCGGATGAAAGATCATCTGGAAGCGGAAAAGCCCCTTCGCCTCATGGCATTGTCCGAAGATGATGAAAAGCTGATCCGAAGCTATCCGTTTATTACCCGCAAAAAGCTGGTCATTGCCGTGAACGTGTCCGAGGATGATCTGGGCGGGGATATTCTGGACGGATTTAAAGAAAGCTGCCTTGCCCAGGATATTGAGGCCATGGCCATATCGGCCAAGGTCGAGGCGGAAATCGCCATGCTGGATACAATGGAAGAAAAAAAAGAGTTTCTCGAAGACCTGGGCATTGAAGAAACTGCACTGGAACTGCTCACCCGGCTTTGCCTGAAAAGCCTGAACCTGATCTCTTTTTTCACCGTGGGCAAAGACGAGGTCAGGCAGTGGCTGGTCAGAAAGGATGCCACGGCGCCCAAGGCAGCCGGCGTGATTCATTCAGACCTTGAACGGGGGTTTATCCGGGCCGAAGTCTTTAAATATGATGAACTGGCAGCGTTGGGATCCGAAGCCGAACTCAAGAAAAACGGCAAGTTTTACGTGGAAGGCAAGGATTATCAGGTTCAGGACGGGGATATTCTGAATATCCGGTTTTCGGTGTAGCGGCTGAAAGGCATTAGCCGTTAGCAATCAGCTTTTAGCTGTTAGCTATCTGAACAGCATCGCCTGCTAACAGCTGACAGCTAATATAAATTAAACCCTTTCCATCAACCGGTTGATGCTCTGAATATAGTCCATGTTTTTACAGGGCTTGGACACGTGGCCAATGCAGGGGTCTTTTTGGGTAAGATCTTTTATGGATTCCAGAAATTCGATGTTTCCTGAAATAAAAAGAATGGGAATATTGGGGTCTTTTTTCCGGATATAATGGTAGACATCCATGCCGTTAATCCCGCCGGGCAGGATATAGTCCAGGCTGACAAAATCATATGAGTTTTTGTCAAACAGGTCCATGGCCTTCTGCCCAGTGGCGGCCATGTCCACCCGGTGGTGGCAGGGCGGCCGGGTCAAAATCTGATACTGGATATCGGATATGGCCGGCTCGTCTTCTACCAGCAGAATATGCCGGTCGGTGAAAAATCCCTGGGTTTCAACCTTTTGGACCTCTGCCGGGGTCAGATCCCGCTCAATAACCGGCAGGGCCAGCGTGACCTTTGTCCCTTGTCCGGCTTTGGAAACGATGTTGATCCTGCCCTGATGCTGGTCAATGTATTTTTTCACGTTGGCCATTCCGTACCCGGTCCCCTTGATCCCATCCTTATAGGCCTTTGTGCTGTCCCGGCTTCCCTTGAGGGTAAAGGCGGGTTCAAAAATCCGGTCCAGGAACTCGTCGGGGATACCGCACCCATTATCCTCGACCTCAATCAGGATATCCCCGTTTTCATGATAGGCCCGGATGAGAATGGTGGGGTATTGGGAACGACTGGTGGCATGGATGGCATTTTGCAGGATGTTTACCAGGGCATGCTCGATCATGCCGGGATCGGCAAACAGGTCCGGTCCGTCCGGGCTTAAATCCCGGATCAGGTGGATGCCCTCAAGATCCCTTTCCAGCAGTTTCAGGACAAGCTCAATTTTTTCATCAACGGGGAAAAATTCCTGCCGGGGCTCCTGGTCCTTGGCAAAAGCCACCAGGTTCCGGGTCAGGCTCCGGCCCCTCTGGGTCTGTTCCAATACCAGCTCAAGGGTTTTCTTAAGCCCTGGATCCTGGCAGCTGAGCAGGGACAGCTCCACATTGCCCATGATGATCCCTAAGATGTTGTTGAAATCATGGGCCATTTTCCCGGCCACCTGGCCCACCAGGGCCAGTTTCCGGGCTTCGGCCACCTCGGCCAGGGCCTGGATTTTTTCAGCCTGGATTTTTTTCCGGTCACTGATGTCCCGCAGGGCCGTAATCCGTATTTTACGGCCAAAGGCATCAAACATCCGGCCCTGGATTTCAGCTGGGAAAGTGGTTCCGTCCTTTCGCAGGGCCGTGACCTCGTATGGTTTTTCATAACCGGACAAGATATTGTTCCTTACCGTTTCCCGGTCTGCCGGCAGGATCCACTCCATCCCGTACCGGCCCACGGCCTCTTCCCGGGTATAGCCGAACATTCTCTGGGCTGTAAGGTTCTGGTCTAAACAAATCCCCTGGTCTGAAAGGAAAATGGATTCAAAAGAGGCGTCGGAAAGGGCGGCCAGCCGGTTCTGGCTTTCCTGCAACTGCCGTTGGAACCGGATCCGTTCGGAAATATCCCGGTTGATACAAAACACCAGTTCCCGCCCGTCCCGAATGGCCTTGTTGGTGCTGACCTCTACATCAAAAACAGACCCGTCTTTTCGCCTGTGAAGGGTTTCAAACCGGTCTCCGGATTCATCCACGGTTCTGAGCATCTTCAGGATATGCGTCCTGGACCACTTGGCGTCCCAGTCAAAAACCGTCAGGTTTAAGACCTCTTCAATGGTGTGCCCTATATTCTGGGCAAAGGCGCGGTTGACATTATACACCCGGCCCTGCCGGTCCAGTATCACAATGCCGTCCCGGGAGCCGTTTAACAAAAGCCGCAACCAGGCGGCTTCCTCCCGAAGGTCTTTTTCAATTTTAGGGATATTCATAAGTGTTATGGATTTACAGGGCTACTCCCCGGCATTGGCGTGGGCCTGGGAAAGCCGCTGTTTCAGATACGCGATTTCATCTTCGTCGTATTCATAAAGGTCAAAGCAGTAGCCGTCCTCTCCGAGCAGTCCTTCAGGGATAAGGTCTCCCATTTCATCAGGGTCTGAAATCATTTCTCCGTAAAAACAGACCGACAGCCACCGTTCACTGGGGTCATCATCAATCACATCCACCATGGCAAACAGGGACCGGGTTTTCTGATCCGCCCGTTTGGGCCTTAGCGAATAGCTGACCTTGGGCCGGGCATTGAAGTCAAGTTCTGTGTCCGCAAGGGTCTTGAGGTGTTCAAACAGTTCAACAAACGCTTTTCTGGTCTGAGAATCATTATCCTGCCAGGCATCAATAAATTCTTCGATCTCTTTCATTGGCTTTATTCCTTTATGTGTTTAACAAGGTGTCCGAGTTCCGGGAAGATCAGCTGGCCGCAAGCCAGTTTACAGGCTTTAAGGCTCCCGGGGATAGAAAAAACAATGGTGCTATCAATAACTCCTGCCGTTGCCCTTGACATGATGGCGGCAGAGTCTATTTCCTGAAAACTGAGCTGGGCAAATACCGGGCCAAAGGAAGTCAGCTCTTTATCAAACATGGGGCGGACCGCCTCAATGCTCACGTCCCTTGGGCTGATGCCTGTCCCGCCGGTGAGGATAACGGCATGGGGGTTGATCCGGGTCACCACATGCTGGACAAGCTCCTGGATGGCGGCAATGTCATCGGTGACGGTCTGGTGAATGACCACCTCGTGTCCTTCTTTTTTGGCCTCTTTTTTGATCCATGCCCCGCTTTTGTCTTCGGAAAGCTTGGTCCGGGTGGTGGAGGCGGATATAACGGCAATTTTTAAGTTTTTAGGGGTGTCTTTCTTGTGGATCAGCATTTGGGTTATTCCCTTTCCCGGGTTTCTTTGAAGACCATATCCTTTTGGTCGTGTTCCTGGACAAAAACCTGAATCATGTCTTCGGGATCGGTATCAATGAAGATGCCTTTGTAATCCGCCTGGATGGGGACTTCCCGGTGTCCCCGGTCCACCAGAACGGCCAGTTCGATTCTGGCCGGCCGCCCAAAATCCATGAGGGCTTCCATGGCGGCCCGGATGGTTCTTCCCGTGAACAGGACATCGTCCACCAGGATGATCTGCCGGTCATCCACTGAAAAGGGAATGTCCGAAGGCCGGACAATGGGCTGATGGCTGATTTTTGTCCAGTCATCCCGGTACATGTTGATGTCCATGGACCCCACCGGAATACGGGTGCCTTCTATTTCCTGAATCTGGTCGGCCAGCCGCTTGGCAAGAGAATCTCCCCGGGTCAGAATGCCGACCAGTGCCAGTTGCTGAGTCCCCCTGTGGGTTTCAATGATTTCATAGGCAATCCGGGTGATGGTCCGCTTGAAATCCTGATCTGTCAGAATGGTTTTGGACTGTTTCATAAAATGCCTTTTCAGCTGCGGTCAAAATTGTCCCCTGTCATTTAAGGCCCGCCGGTATGGCGACACCGGCTTAAAACCCTCGGGCGGTTAACCGTTCCATAACATTTTTTTTTTTGCCGGGCAAGAAACAAGAAAGGGAGACCAGGGCAATCGCATGTAACTTTCCCCACTGTTTAAGCTTACCGAATGCAATTTCAGTGCGCAGCACTGAAACTCTGTGTTTCTCTGTGCCCCTCTGTGGTTAAATATAAAGAGTGGGCAAAGCGCACAATTTATAAAAACCGGGAGGTTAACGAAGAACAATTCAATCCCTTCGGGATTTCATGTTTTTAAACCACAGAGGGCACCGAGGTTTGGCTTTGGCCAAACACCACAGAGGGCCGGCCCTTGAATGCCTATGTAAATAAAAATCATTAAGGATAATTTTTTTACATGCGATTGCCCTGAAAGGGAGACCGGTAACTGGAAAAAGGAGACCGAAAACCGGAGACCGGAGACCGGAATGCAAAACCCCTGAGGATGGGCGATCCGGTCTCCGGTCTCCGGTTTTTACATTAAATTTACCCGTAAGGAACATCCATCCGAATGGCCCTGTCATAGTTTGGGCTTGGTATTGATTTTAGGGCGATGTTCCTATACATCTTCTGGCATAAAAATTAAATTTAAAGGGTGGGGCGATGCTGTCTGACTGTACGGGAGTGATCCTGGTGGGCGGGGAAAACAAACGGCTTCCCGGGAAAAAAAAAGGGTTTCATACATTAGGAGGGATTACCATGATCGAGGGTATCCTTTCGGTTTTTTCAGATCTGTTCGAGGAAATTATCCTGGTGGCCAGGGACCCAAAAGATTTTACCGGCCTTGACGTGATGGTGGTGACCGATATTATACCGGCCCAGTGTTCTCTGGCAGGGCTTCATGCCGGCCTGTTTTACGCCTCAAACCCCTGGGCCTATGTCACGGCCTGGGATTTTCCTTTTCCTAACCGGGCCGTTATTGAACATTTAATGAAGCAGACAAAAAGCGGGGCCCAGGTGATTGTCCCAAGGACCTATGACGGGCTTGAGCCTTTAAGCGCAATGTATGCCAGGACCTGTATCCCTTTAATTGAAGCGGCCCTTGAAAAAAAGATCTATAAAATTAAAGGATTTTATAATAAGAAAAGGGTTCGGGAAATTGGCCCTGAACAAT
Source organism: uncultured Desulfospira sp. (assembly GCA_963663165.1). Taxonomy (GTDB): domain Bacteria; phylum Desulfobacterota; class Desulfobacteria; order Desulfobacterales; family Desulfobacteraceae; genus Desulfospira. The sequence goes on from OY760175.1 coordinate 5,237,741, forward strand.
TGGAAAAACTGGATCCGGAGTTTAAGTTTAAGTTTAATGTGAATACCCCTGAAGATCTGGCCAGGGCAAAAGAAATGGCTGAGGGCGGCATCTAATGTTTGGCCCTAAGGATTTGGGGGAAAGTAAATTTGGGGGGAGAAGCGAATGGATATTGCAGCAATGATGGCCAAGGTCAAGGCCCATCCTGATTTTTCAAAAGCCGGCATGATCCTGTGCCATAACGGTGTGGTCAGGGAAAACACCCGGGAAGGCGAACCGGTTACGGAACTGTCAATCCAGGTGGACCATGACCTGCTTTCAAAGATTATTGACCAGCAAAAGGCAAAGCCCGGCATCATTGAGGTGTTAGTTCACATTGAAGAGGGCAAACCCCTTAAGGTGGGCGATGACATCATGGCACTGGTGGTGGCCGGGGATATCCGGGAAAATGTGATTGAAACCCTGACGGACACGTTGAATCAGATTAAGAGCAGGGCCACCAGGAAAACCCAAGTATATAAATAACAGGACTTGAGACATGGGACTTGAGAAAGCAGGCATAATGCCATCTAAAGTCTATAGTCCCGCGTCTAAAGTCTATCACGTAAAGGTTGGATAAAATGAATGACTTTACACACCTGGATGCCGACGGCAGGGTCAGGATGGTGGATGTGGGGGATAAAGATGAGACCCGGCGGACGGCGGTGGCCGGGGCCAGTGTGATCATGTCTCCTGAAACCCTTGCCCGGATCATGGATGAAAAGGTTAAAAAAGGAAATGTCCTGGAAACGGCCCGGATCGCCGGGGTCATGGCGGCCAAGAAAACAGCGGACCTGATTCCCATGTGCCATCCTTTGAACATTACCTATGCCCGGGTGGATTTTACCCCGGACCCGGATGCGCATACCATTCACATTGAGGCCGAGGTCTCTTTAACCGGGAGAACCGGGGTGGAGATGGAGGCCCTGACCGCTGCGTCCGTGGCCGGCCTGACCATTTACGACATGTGCAAGTCCTATGACAGGGCCATGTCCATTTCCCGGATCTATCTGAAATCCAAGGCAGGGGGAAAAAGCGGGACCTTTATTGCCCCGGACCAGGAAAATGGCCTTCCCTGATATGGGAGCCATTACCCCCGAACATCTGGCCTGGCTGGGAATCGGGTTCGGCTTGGGCGTTTTGGTCAGTCTGGTCCTGGTCAGGGCCGGACTGTTCTTTTTTTCAAGGCAGTACAAAAAGGTGGCGGACCAGGCCCTGTATAAAAATTCCAGCCGGTTCATGGCGCTTGCCGATCAATATTTTTCATCCTATGTCCGGGAGGCCGGCAAGGACCTGAACATTCACCGGGATGAAATACGGCACACCATTGATCCCATTAAACAGACCTTAACCCGGTATGAGGCCCGCCTCAACGACATGGAACGGCAGCGGGAAACCGCCTATGGCGCCATCAGCGAGAAACTTCTGGAAGTCGGCCGGACTCAGCACCTGCTCTACATGGAAACGGGAAACCTGGTCAAGGCCCTGCGACAGCCCCATGTGCGGGGGCGGTGGGGGGAAATGACCCTGAGACGGGTGGCGGAACTGTCCGGCATGGCCGCCCACTGCGACTTTGAAGAGCAGGTTACGGGCGCGGGGGACAAGGGCCTTGTCCGGCCGGATATGGTGGTCACCCTCCCGTCGAACCGGAAGGTCATCGTGGATGCCAAGGTGCCGCTCATGGCCTTTCTGGACGCCCTGGAAGCGGATAACGAAACCGAACGGGCGGCCAGGATGGTCGATCACGCAAGACAGGTCATGGCCCATGTCACCACCCTGGGCTCTAAACGGTACCAGGCCCATTTTTCCCCGACTCCGGAATTTGTTGTCCTGTTTATCCCCGGAGAAAATTTTTTTTCAGCGGCCCTGGAACAGCAGCCCGACCTGATTGAACGGGCCGTTGAAAAGGGGGTGATTCCGGCAACGCCCACCACCTTGATTGCGTTGTTAAAGGCGGTCTCTTATTCATGGCTTCAGAAAAAAACCTATGAAAATGCCGAGGAAATCAGGGAAATGGGGATTGAGTTGTATGCCCGGCTGGCCGGTATGGCCGATCATATGAACCAGCTGGGAAAAGATATCGAGAAGTGTGCGGCAAGTTTTAACCGGACCGTGGGGACCATGGAAAGACGGGTGATGCCGTCGGCCAGAAAGCTGGAAGCCCTGGGGCCCGGGGCCGGCAAGTCCATGGGGCTTGCCTTTCTGGACGAGTCCAGGACATCGGCCCGGCAGGTGAGGTCAGATCAAACTGAAGGAGTAAGATGAGAAGCATGCGGTTACATGGTGGTCCAATATATTCAAAATTAGAAGGGCGGTTTTTCCGGGGGCCCCGGTCTGAGAAGGTCAATGCTTTAATCGGCTGTTTTCTGGTCTTGCTGGCCGTTTGCTGCGGCCTTTCAGGCTGCAAACCCGATGAACCGGCCAAAGAAAAAACAAAAAAAATTCCGGACGCCCCGGCACTCCCGTTAAAAAAGCTGTTTTGGGGGGAATATCCTGAGTTTGACGACTGCCTTGACCTCAAAGGGCTTAACGCATCCATTGACAGCAGCCTGACGTATTTTTCACGGGTTCCCGGGGACCGGACATACCCGTTTGGCAAGGAAACCGTCACGGCCCGGCATATGGTCCGGTCGCTTAAAGCATTTCAGGCTTTTATTGCCCGTTCCCCGCTGCCCGAACAGGTCAACGCCTTTATCGAAGAAAAGTTCCAGGTTTATGAAAGTGTGGGAAACCCGGGAGGCAAGGTCTTGTTTACCGGTTATTTTGAACCCACCTATGAGGGGTGTCTTAACCCTGATGAAACCTGCCCATACCCCTTGTTTTCCCTGCCTTCGGATCTGCTGAAAATCGACCTGTCTTTGTTTTCCGATGAATATAACGGCCACAAAACCCTTACGGGCAGAGTGGACGGGGGAAGGGTGGTCCCCTATTATTCCCGGGAGCAGATCAACCTGCAGCAGGGATTCGAGACCAAGGCCAAACCCGTGGTCTGGCTGGAAAACCGGGTGGACCGGTTTTTTCTTGAAGTTCAGGGATCAGGCCGGATCCTTTTGCCCAACGGTAAAATCATCCGGGTCCATTACGCCGGGTCAAACGGCAACCCTTACCGGTCCGTAGGGCGGTACCTGATCGACAAGGGCGAGGTCCCCAAAGAGGCAATGTCCATGGATGCCATCCGGAACTTTCTGGAAAAAAATCCCGGCCGGATGGATGAAGTCCTTAACCACAACCCGAGTTTTGTGTTTTTTCAAAAAGAAGAGGGCGGGCCTTACGGCAGCCTTGGGGTTGCCCTGACCCCCTTTCGTTCCATTGCCACGGACCAGCGGGTTTTCCCCAAAGGTGCCCTGTGCTTTGTCATGGCCTCCCTGCCGGAAAAAGGCGTGTACGGGCCAAGGGATCAGTGGAAGAGCGCTTCGTTTTTTGCCATGAACCAGGACACCGGCGGGGCCATTAAAGGACCGGGCCGGGCAGACCTGTTCTGCGGCAACGGCCGGTACGCCGAATTTACCGCCGGGAACATGAACAACGTAGGCCGCCTGTTTTTCCTGGTTTTAAAATCAAACCCGTGAACATGACCAATTGGTCATCCCGGTGTCATGTTCACGTCATTTTGGGCTGATAAAACCATGCCCATGCTGTCGGGCAACCTATAAAACACTTGCACCCACATTGCCCAACATAAATTTTCTTCTCTCCTTCCTTACCACTCCGGGCCGTCACGAAGGCGGCCCGGCTTTTCTATTTTGCTCTTACCGATCCTTCAGAAAAAGTTCATGATACTCATCCTCGGACAAATATTTTTTTAACAAATTGTTAACAAACCCGTATATATTTTCCAGCTCCTGATCTGGAAGCCTTGGCAGGAAAGCGGCCATAAATTTGTCCTCTGAAAATTTTTGAAGGTAAAACATAATGGTCTGTTCGTCTGTGCTGCGGCCCATGCCAAAAGCCCCGATGCCGTTATATTCCTGGATAAAATGATGGGTATGTTTTTTCATGGTTGATTCCTTTCCGGTTTATCTTGTGCCTTGATCTTAACATCCATGTAATGTAATTTTAACAGAATCCTAACGTAAAAATGTTAAAAAACCCCCGATGATTACCAAGTTATATTAAAACCAGGAGAATTCATGACCGCACATCTGCAAAAGGCCATGCATCAAATTAAAAAAGAGATCCTTTCACTGGGTGCCATGGTGGAGGACCGGTTAAGAAAATCCATTGAAGCCGTTCAGACCGAGAATTTAGAGCTTGCCCAGACCGTTGTCAATTCGGATTTTGAGGTGGATGAAAAAGAGATCGAAGTTGAAGAAGAATGCCTCAAAACCCTGGCCCTGTATCAGCCGGTGGCTACTGACTTAAGGCTGATTGTGGCGGTCATTAAGATCAACAATGACCTGGAGCGGATTGCCGATTATGCGGTTAATATTGCCAACCGGTTCAGGGCCTCGGCCGATGACCCCAACAAGTTTAAATATGATTATACAGCCATGGCGGACCAGGCCTCTAAAATGCTTAAAAAAAGCCTGGATGCCCTGGTCAGTATGGACGTGGATATGGCCTATGAAGTAAGGGAAATGGACGAGCAGGTCAATACCATGAGAAATGAGGCCTATGATGCCATGAAACAGGATATTCAGGAACATCCGGACATGGTGGGGGAAATTATCAACATGTATTTGATTTCCAGGCATATTGAAAGAATCGGGGATCATACCAAAAATATTGCCGAAGAAGTTATTTACCTGATTGAAGGGGAGATCATCCGTCATACCTGATGGAATGATACGGGATGGGAGATATGTTGAAGGAAACCATACTCATCGTCGACGACGAAGAAGATATTATTGAGCTGATCAAGTACAACCTTAAAAACGAGGGGTACAATATTCTGACAGCCCTTACCGGTGAAGAGGCCATTAAAATTTCCAAACAGACCCGGCCGGATCTGATGGTTTTGGACCTGATGCTGCCGGGCATAGACGGCCTTGAAGTCACCCGTTACTTGAGAAGCAACGGGGAAACCAAGGACATGCCCATTGTCATGCTCACGGCAAAGGGGGAAGAGTCTGATGTGGTGACAGGGCTTGAGCTTGGGGCCAATGATTATATGTCCAAGCCCTTCAGCCCCCGGGAGCTGACGGCCCGGATCCGGGCCATTTTAAGGCGGCGCCAGCAAAAGGTGATCGAATCCAAAACCCGGGTCAAACAGGAAGGGGAAATGATCATTGACCGGGCCAAGCATGTGGTCACCATTGAGGGCAGTGTCATTGATTTAACCCTGTCCGAATTTGAACTGCTTTCCTTTCTGGCCGATAAAAAAGGGTGGGTGTTTACCCGGGGGCAGATTGTGGATGCCATCCACGGTGAAAATTATGCGGTGACAGAGCGGAGTATTGATGTCATCATTGTCGGACTGCGCAAAAAATTAAAACAATATGCCTCTTTGATTGAGACCGTGAGAGGTGTGGGATACAGGTTTAAAGAATAGCATATGCCCCGTAAACGAAGACTGATCTGGCAGATTTTTCCATCCTTTTTGATTATTATCCTTCTTTCTCTTTTTGTGGAAACCCTGTATTCCACAAACCATTTCAAGAGTTTTTTCCTGGAAAATTTAGAAAGGGAACTGACCGTCAGGGCCAAGCTGATCCAGAGCAAGTTTGCCATGGCCTTTGAGCAGGGTGCTATAAGTGTCGCAGATATTGACCGGTTGTGCAAGGATATCGGCAGCAGCATTGATACCCGGGTCACGGTGATTGATTCAACCGGTGCTGTTCTAGGCGACTCTGTCGGCCGGGCGGAAACCATGGAAAACCATAAAAACCGGCCTGAAATCAAAAGCGCCCTCCAGGGGGACAAAGGGCTTTCTGTCCGGTACAGCTCCACCCTTGACAACAATATGATGTATATTGCCCTGCCCGTAATCGAAAAAAACGGCCACCGGGTGGTTGTCCGAACAGCGGTCTCTGTGGCCACCATTGATAAAAGCATCCGGGCCGTGCGAAATAATATTATCATTGCCGCATTGCTGACCGTTCTGGCCGCCGGCCTTGCCAGCCTTTTTGTAAGCCGGAGAATCAGCCGGCCTGTGGAGGAACTCAAAAAAGGGGCCCAGGAGTTTGCCAAGGGAAACCTGGGCAGCCGCCTGGCCTCACCGGATACCGAGGAGCTGTCTGAGCTTGCCCGGGCCATGAATACCATGGCCGGGAGTTTAGATGAAAAGATTCGGGACAGCATCAACCGGCAGTCCGAATTAGAGGCGGTCCACGCCAGTATGCAGGAAGGGGTGATCGCCATTGATAATGAGGAGCGGATCATCACCATTAATGCCGCGGCGTCCACCATTTTCGACTTTCCGGCGTCCCAGCTTAAGAAAAGAAATATTCTGGAGGTGGCCCGGAATTTCGAGCTTCAAACCTTTATCCAGAAAGCCCTGGCCACCCATGAGCCTGTTGAAGGTGATATTATTGTACAAAAGGGAAAGGACCGGATTCTCAATATTCATTCCACGGCCCTTTATGACACCCGTGAAAAACGGATGGGCACCCTGATCATCTTCCATGACATCACCCGGATCCGGCGGCTGGAGTCCATGCACAAGGCGTTTGCCGCCAATGTGTCCCATGAACTCAAGACGCCGCTGACAACCATCAAGGGATTTATCGAAACCCTTCAGGAAATGCTCCAGACAGATGACGAGACCAGAAATTTCCTTAAGATTATTGAAAAAAATGTCAACCGGATGATTGAGCTGATCAATGACCTTTTGGCCCTGGCCCGGCTGGAACGGCTCCAGGGAACCGGGATCGAATTTGAAGAGCAGAGTCTTTCCGATATTGTTGACGGGGTGGTGAATATCTGCCGGCCCGGGGCCGAAGAAAAACAGATCGATATTGAGTTTAACTGCCCTGAAAACCTTAAGGCCATGTTGGATCCCATTCTCATGGAGCAGGCCCTGATCAACATTGTGGACAATGCCATCAAGTACAGCCCGGAAAAGGCCAAAGTGACCATAGAGGCCCAGCAGTCCGGCCAGGGGGTGGAAATCCGGGTCAGGGACACCGGGGTCGGCATTGACAAGGAACACCTGCCCAAGATTTTCAACCGGTTTTACCGGGTGGACAAAGCCCGGAGCCGGAACCAGGGCGGCACCGGCCTCGGGCTTGCCATTGTCAAACACATTGTCCAGTACCACGAGGGCCGGATTGAGGTTGAGAGCAAAAAAGGGATGGGCACTTGTTTTACTATCTATATTTAATTGGGTTGACAAAACGGAAGTTTTTATTTTAAGATGGCGAAAATCAAATTTAACGGGAACCCAAAAAGAATAAAATATTCGTTAAATTTAGTGTTGCAGGGGTAGAATCCTCCTTCCTCAATTTTTTGTATTTCTGACAGCCTGATTTACCTGCGTAACCCAAAATAATCCATAGTTTTATTATTTTTTTAAGGAGAAAGCTCATGAGCCGATTCTTTAAATTATTGCCGTTGCTGGCCGTCTGTTTTTTATTGACTGTCGCGACCGGAGCCGTTTTTGTTTCAGGGGCGAACGCATCTGTGGTTGAATTTTCAGTCTTTGATGACCTGGATGAATCTTCAACAAACTTTGACCCTGATCCAACTGCTACCTATTGGATTGATGGCGATAGTAAATTGGTCATTGGCCTTAATAGCTTTATGGCCGATGAAAGTTCTGTGGTTGCATATGATACCCTCACCTTCACCATCACTGCGGCTGAGGGATATTTGATTAAAACCATATCCTATTTTGAATCCGGATTAACCAGCGGAGATCAAGGCAGCACAACCGTTGCCACAGGCTCACTGACGCTAAACGAAGAAGCATATGACTTAGGGCATCATGTTTTTCCCCTCGCTGGCAACGGTGAAGCGGGATGGAAACTGTTCCTGAATGGTATTTATGTTGGAGTCGATGAAGTCTCTGTGGTCATTACGAACAATCTGATAGCCGTTGGGAGCAATGCCCAAATTTCTAAAACAGAGGCATACTTGATAATAGAAACCGCCAATGTTCCGGTTCCGCCGGCTGCATGGCTGTTGGGCTGCGGAGTGATCGGGCTTCTGGGGATCAGAAGAAGACGGCTGAACCAGGAATAATCCATCTCGGTTTCTGATTTTTTTCACGGCGCCATCCGAAAATTTCCGGTGCAATACCCGTAACGGTTTTGACAGGGGATAAAAAATCCCCTGTCAAAATAGCCGGCCGCAGCACCCTGCGCCGGAGCCATCCCCCTCGCGTATCCTTGCAGGGCAATGAAAACAGCCGGATAAGGCTATCCCGGTATTCCAGGTTCATCTAAATTTTTTTCCTATATAAAAAACATATCCGAAAAAGTCTTTATATTTGTAATACAATTCAGCCTCTTCTTGTTGATATGTTACAAATTCTTCGGCGGCACGAATGCCGGCATGTTTTTTCAAAAATTTTTCCTGCACAGCAACCTGGGGATCATAAAAATGCTCTGTCCAGCATTTTTCAGGCAGCACAAACGTAGCGATGGGAATATATCCGGCTTTTTGCAGTTGTGCTACTTTATGGGGAATGGTGTCTATTTCCGGATAGGCATGATTCCAGAATTCATCAATTTCGGCCGGCCGCTTTTCAGTGAACCATGACGCCTCTGAAACGGCAATGTATGCCCCTTCTTTTAAGAAGTTACGCCACTCAGTGATGCCCCGCTCAAATCCAATATTGTAGATGGCGCCCTCTGACCAGATCAAGTCTAACTCCCCAGTCTGAAACCCGAGGTTTTTCCCCAGGTCCTCCATTGAACCCACCACGCCTTTTACCCGGTCCTGGAGATTCAGCTTCAGGCAATTTTCATTGAACAGGTCTATAAATTCGGGAAACAGGTCAATTCCGGTAACCTTAGCTGATGTATGAGTGGCGATGACCATTGTCTGGCCGCCGGTTCCACAACCGATGTCGGCAATTTTAGATTTACTTGTCAGGTTATCAATAAAGTTTAAAGCCTGAAGGGTCACATCAGGGTTTCCCGGCCCCTGCCGTTCTAAATATGAGAAATATTCACAGATGAGTTTCAAATCAAACTCGTGAATTGACTTGGTCTTATCGCCCATGATGAATTCCTTGTTTAGATGCAATCATTGTAACCAACCCTTCCTCAACGGTTGTGTCCACCTTAAATCCGCACTGCAATAATTGATCAGCCACCCACTGCTTTGACAACCGCAGTTTCCGGTAAAAGCTTTTAAAAAAGTGCCATTCCCCATTCAGTCTTTTATATATAATATCATGCACCTTTACCGTTTCAGGCTCATATTCAAGAAAGCATGTGAAAATGATACGTTCGTCACTTTTAACCGGCAAAAATCTGTCTGTATCCTTTAACTCATATGTTAAATCCCTGAAGGTCATGATAAACCTGCCGTTAACTTCCAACGAATTGATAACTTTAGCGAAAAGCAAAGAAACGGTTTCTTTTGATTCCAGGTGAAGCAGGGTATCCGTCATGCAGACCATTAACTCAATGCCGCTTCTGACGGATTTGTCAAAATCAATCAGGTCTCCCTGGACAGGGGTGATGTTAAGATTTGCCGCATTGCTTTTTAATTCATCCAGGAGTGTCGGGTCCAGGTCAATTGCCGTTACCGAATATCCTGCCTTGGCCAAAGGAATGGATTGAAACCCGCTGCCCGCCCCTAAGTCAACCGCAACCCCCGATCCCCTGGGGATCAGTTGATGTTGGCTGAAAAATTGAGCATTGCGCTGAATGCCACTGTCCAATCCGCCATACACCCAGGAATAAACGTCTGAAAGCACTTTAGCATAATGTTCTTTAACCGTTGCCATGTTCTAATCCTTTTTAATTGGTCATGATGCGGATTCGTCAAAGTATTCCAGAATATCACCCGGCTGGCAAGTCCAGGTGACGACAAATGGCGTCAAGGGTGGAAAATCGAATGGCCTTGGCCCTTCCTGTTTTCAGGATAGATAAATTTTGGGCAGTGATGCCTATTTCTTCAGCCAGGGTATTGGATTTAAGTTTACGCTGAGCCAGCATGACATCCAGATTGATACGAATGGCCATTATTCTCCGTCTAAATCGTTAAGTTTTGTTCTTCCTGCAGTTGGCAGCCTTCTTGCATTACGCGGGCGATGGTTGCCATGATATACCCTATGATAAACAGGGTGATATCCTGTCCCTTTAATGCCAAAGAAATCATGCGTTCCCCCTGGGGCTGGTGATGGGTGATAAATTTTTGACCATCCGGATACATTCAAGCCTTGATCCATCCGGCAGGCAGTGAAACGTCAATTTTTCTTCCAAATATCCATGGGCAGCATAAAAGCCTTTTGCATTTAATGTGGCATAAACCGTAATTTTTATAAGGTTATTTTTTCGGGCTGTCTTCTCAAGTTCACCAAGGAGTGTTGACCCAATCCCCTTTCCGGTAACTTCAGGATGAATGTAAATGGCACTGATTTGTGCATTTTCAACATCTATAATTCCTATTCCCGTCAGATCCTGTTGAGAATTACAAGCAACCAAAAATACCTTTTCTCTTAAGGCTTGATCGCGGTCCAGGCGTTTAACTGTTCATGGGTATAGTGATCAGCGCACAGTTTTCTGGTTGACTCGATATGCAGCCTTGAAATATGTTCCTTATCAGCAACGGTTGCTTTTCTTATGTTCATATTTTTACATTTCTGTTCAAGGGTCAATATATAGGGGGTATCTGCATCGATTTTATTAAAATTCCCCTCAGGGGTCAGATACATTCTCAAGGGAACCGCCCGAACATTTCTGCACGAGTCCCCGTCCTCTATCATTGAACTTTCCCCAAAGTCTGCCGTCATCCACTATCTCCCCGGCATCCTGGCCACCTTCGAGGTCGCACCCAAGCCCGATATCCGGATGCTGGGCATTGATGTCCACCTTAGGGATTCAAGCTGGTTTTCGGTAAAACCGCTTATGCCTGCCTGCTTGAGGCCCGTATGGAAAAGGCATATGCCCTTTTGTCCCAGGGCCGGATGAATGTCAGCGAAGTGGCCTGGGAAGTCGGCTACATCAATGTCAGCCATTTTGGCGCAGCATTCCGGAAACAATACGGCGTAAATCCCAAGGTGTTCCAGGTGGCCTGGCATCATAACCCTGACCTGATGACCTATGCCGGTGTTTCCCGCGGGTATCGCAGCGGAGGCTTCAATACCGCTTATCAGGACGCTTCTGATATAAAATTCGGGAGTGAATTCAGCTGGAACTATGAACTGGGATGTAAATCCTCGTGGTTTAACCACCACCTTCAATTGAATACCACCCTGTTTTTTATCGAGATTAAAGACCAGCAGATCGTTCAATTGCTTCCCTCTGCAGATACCATAATCAAAAATGCCGGCAAATCCCGGAGCGAGGGCTTTGAAATAGAGACCAAAGCCCAATTGCATAAGGGCCTGACTCTGGAAGCAGGCCTGGGGTATGCCGACTCGGAATTCAAAGACTACACTGATCCTTTGGCCGGTACGGACTATAAAGGCAACAGGACCCCTCTGGCACCTGAATACACGTACAATCTTGCCCTGCAGTACAATAAATCCCTGTCAGACCGGTGGGATATTTTTTTGAGGACGGAACTCAACGGTATTGGCTCCTTTTGCTGGGACGATGCCAATACACTGAAGCAGGATTCTTACCGGCTGGTGAACATGAGCCTTGGCAGGAGAGGACGTTTTGTCTATCCCAAAACGATTTCAACAGATTTTTTTTGTAAGGTTTGTTTTTGATTTTTTAGTTAAGGAAAACAAGACGTTATTGTATCCCAAATTTGAATTAAACACCTTATCAGAACAAAAGAGGCGCTTTTATGGCCCCTTGTATTCAACCGAGATCCGACTTTATTTATCCTGGTGCCGGGCAGTTTGGCGAATTTGTTTACGAGATTGACGGCATGGCCGGGCTCAACTGCCTGCCAATGGTATTTCCGGTTGTTTGGCTGCATGAACGGGCCTGCCGCAGCCTATCCCCGTATTGATTTCAAGGTGGCCAATGCACCGGATTCATTTGGAATCCTCAGCCCGCCGCAACTTCAGGGGTTTTCCCTGGGCCTGTTTTACCAAGGCCGGGCCATGATGCTTTTATTCCGGCAGTTTGATCATAAGGGCGTCGGCAGTTTCGCCGGACCCCGGCAGAACGGAAAGCAGGCCGTCAACTTTTTGCTGTTCTGTGAGGTCCATGATGAACGGTTCCCAATTGCACCACAGGGTGGTGCACTCAGAGAGGATGGAATCCGCCGCATAAGTATGACCGGCAACTGCTGTAAATTCAATAAGGACACCGACGGTTGATTTTTTCTGGGCGTACAGGGGGTCATTGTACCATATGGTTAACGTGTGCGTTCCCGGAAGAACGGTTACTTTGGTGATGCCGATTGACCGGGCCAGGGTAAAATATCCTCCGCCAAAGGGCAAAAATGATTTTCCCGCATTGGGCCGGGTCTCCCGGCCGTTGATCTGGGTAATCCATGTGCCGTTGTTGATCAGGACAAAGGTGGCGATTTCTGAATCCGGCAAGGTTTTGCCTGAATAATGTTTGGATGTAAACCCTTTTGTCTTGGAGGCCATGGTGTCCGTTGTCGCCAGAAAATCGTTTGAATTCTTGCCTGTCGGACTGCATCCGGTCAATCCTCCTGCAAAGAGCAGCAACGCCCCTGTCAGCGCAATCCCCCTTTTTTTATACGAAAGCCTCATTAACGTCGGCCCTTTCTTTGTCTCCACACCACTTAACGCCACAGTTTGACGGTTCCGCCGGTCCGGGTCTTATATTCATGGGGGGATATCGGGGAGCGGTCTCCCTGAAAATACTTTTCCACCCGTTGTTTTATGGCGTCAGGATCCCGGTCCGCAATCTGTGAATAATCCTGGTCATCGGCAATATCAATGACCACAGGCTGCCATCTGTTGGAGGATAAAAATTCAGGTTTGATGTAATAGACATGACCTGCTTTTGCGGTGAAAGCAATGGGCATGTCGTTACCGATGGTTTTGCTGTATGTCCCGCCGGAATAATATCTGACCACCAGCGTATAGCTGCCGGGAAGAATTTCACCATTGGTCTCGGACCAGCATAACAGCTTTATTTTTTCCTGTCCTTGTCTGGTGATCTCTCCGATCTGGCAATGGCGTGCCAGGTATATAAAGGCAACCTCTTCTCTGGGGAACACTTCTCCGGTATAGTATCGTAGGCCTGAAAATGAGGCACACCCGGAAAGAAAAAAAGAAAGAAATATAAAACAGCCGGTGAATCTAAGGCGATAATCTGTTTTCATGATCCCCAATATTAAACGAAAAAATATACCGTATTATTTGGGGGTGAAGATGAGCGCGTGCCTGTTGCTGAGGTAAGGTATCAAAATCCCCAAATCTCAAAGGTTCTTTTCCTGATACAAGAACAACATGCAGTTCTTGTATCAGGGGGATCTAATCCGGTCAAGGTAAAAAAATAACCGGTGGATTATTTAAGAACCAACCGCTTTTGAATAGAATACGGCGGCGTTTTTTCCTAAAACCATGTCCTTTTGCTCTTGGTTGAGCCCGGACTGGTCCAGGTCTTTGTAGTACCGCTGGGGCTTGAGCAGGGGAAAATCCGTTCCAAACAGGACTTTATCGATCACCCCGGCGGCGGCTGCCATGTCATAGATACTTGAATCATAAAGAAACACAGAGGCGGCCGTGTCATACCAGATGTTTTTTAGATCTTGTTTTAACTGCCGCTTCATTACATGGTAAAAAAAGATGCCGCCCCCCCAGTGGGCCAGGATAATCCGGTTGTCCGGGAAGGTTCTGGCAAGGGTGTTGATCTGGTCAAGGGTGACCGGTGTTTTGCCCGGATACAGGTGGCCCAATGGCTCGTTAGTGTGGATCATGCAGGGCAGGTTGCCCTTGTCCCGCAGGACCGCCATGACCGGGCTCAGGCTTTCCAGGGCGGTACGGTCAATTCCTGACAAATAAAAGGCCAGCTCCCCGACGCCGGAAAGCCCGGCATCAATACACCGTTCAGCCTCCCGGGCCGCTTCGGGCCAGGCCGCGTTAAAACAGGCAAGCCCCCGGATCCTGTCCGGATACTTTAGCACGGCCTCAATGACCATATCATTGTTTTGCCTGGCATATTCGGGGTGACGCCAGGGAAACCCCGACACCACGGATATATCCACTTGCTGTTCGTCCATGACGCGGATCAGTTCTTCGACCCCGGAAATGGGGGATTTGGGCGAATCATAAAGGAGTTTGAATTCAGGTTCACCGTTAAAAAACGGTGACCGGTCCGATTGAACGGCTTTTGAAAACAGGTGAACGTGGCTGTCGATAATCATTAAAATCTCTCCTAACTTTACTGGGTCAGCCCTTCAGGGTAACCGTATTTGTAATAATACAGTTAATCCAATATAATGGACTTGGGACTTGGAATATGGGGCTTGCAGTATCCGTGGCCTCCCCAAGTCCCAAGTCCAAATTTTTTACATTATTAAATCCACCAACGATCCCCAAATACCATGCCGGATTATAAATACGGCTACCCTGTGCAACCCTTCAATAACGATTGAAAATTAACCCGTATCAATATATATTAACTATTTTGTTTGAACAAGGAAGAATCAAAATGAAGTATTACCCGGTATGCCTTGATGTGAAACAGCGGAACTGTCTGGTGGTTGGCGGCGGTTCCGTGGGATTTAGAAAGGCATTGGGGCTTGAAAAATGCGGCGCCAGGGTCAGGGTGGTCAGCCCTGAGTTTTCACCACAGTTTAACGCCCATCAAAGCCGGGGGATTCAACTGCAATCCCGGGCTTATCAGACATCGGATCTTGAGGGAACGTTTCTGGTCTTTGCGGCCACGGATAATGCCGATCTGAACCGGGAGGTCATGGATGATGCCAAGGCGCGCGGGGTGTTGTGCTGCCTGGCAGACCGGCCTGAATGCAGTGATTTTATCCTGCCGGCAGTGGTTGAACAGGGGGACCTGGTCTTATCCGTTTCCACGTCAGGGGCAAGTCCTGCCCTGGCCCGGAAGATTAAACAGGATATCAGCCGGATGTTCGGGCCGGAATATGCGGTCTTCTTAAGGCTTATGAGACAGATCCGGCAGCGGCTGCTGTCAGAAGGCCATGATCCTTCAGGGCATCGGCAGGTGTTTACCACCCTGGCCGGGTCTGATATCCCCGGGTTGATCCGTGCCGGGAATACACAAAAGATTGATTCGATTTTAACAGGTTTGCTGGGCAGCGAATTTACCTATGAAAGCCTGGCGCCACGGGAGGACTAAATGACGTTGGAATCGGCAAGAATGCTGCTGCAACTGGCATTTATTCTGTACTGTTCGGGCACGGCCGGTTATGTGTACTACCTTTTTTTTCAAAAGGATAAGATCCAGCAATATTCTTTTGGGCTGACATCCCTGGCCGTGCTGGTCCATTTTGCCGGGATGGTCTGCCAGGTCGCAGCCATTAAAACCATTCCCGTGTACAACCTTGTCCAGAACCTGTCAATGGCCGGGCTGGCATTGGGTGTCATGTTTGTGATCATTCAGCTTAAGTTTAACCTGAAGATTTTAGGGGTGTTTGCCTCATCCATTCTGACGGTCATCATGGCGGCGGTCATGCTGCTGCCGGACACGCCGGTAGGGGCCGATAAGATTTTCAAAGGGTTCTGGCTTTATTCCCATATTGTCCTGGTGTTTACCGGGGAAGGGGCCCTGGCCCTGGCCAGTGGCGCCGGCATCCTTTACCTTCTCCAGGAAAAAGGAATCCGGCAGAAAAAAACCGGATTTTTTTTCAGCCGGCTGCCGTCTTTGGATTTTCTGGATGATGTGAGCTATGCCTGTATCGGTACCGGGTTTGCCCTTTTAACCTTTGGTCTGGTGACCGGGTTTATCTATGCCAAATCCGTATGGGGCCGTTTCTGGAACTGGGATGTCAAAGAAATTTTTTCCGTGGGAACCTGGCTGATGTATGCGGCCATCCTTCATTTCCGATTTTACTCCGGGTGGCGGGGCCGGCGCTCGGCCATCATGACTATTGTGGGGTTTCTGGTCATGGTGTTTACGTTTTTAGGGGTAAATTTTTTCCTGGGCGGCCATCATCAGGGGTTTACTCAGTAAGGACGAGGGATGGCGGATGAATATTGGGGGTTGAAGGCTTCAAGGATGAGAAGGGACCCTTGGTAAGGGTGATAAGAAACAAGAATGATTGATAATTTTCATACGGTGGCCAAGCCGGATATTTATTTAATCGGGGCCAGCCACCGGACGGCTCCTGTTGAGCTTCGAGAAAAGTTGGCCTTTTCCCAGGAGGAAAGTGCTGCGCTTTTAAACCGGTTCAGGTCAGATGAGATGTTCCGGGAAGGCATCCTTTTTTCCACCTGTAACCGGACAGAGGTTCTTTTCATCCCCCATGAGAACCAGGAAAACCCCGTGGAAAAGATGGTGGAAACAATCAGTTCTTTTAAAGGGATAAAATCCTCCGAGTTTCAGTCCGCCTTATATATTCATAAGGGGGAGGAGGCGGTCCGCCATATTTTCAGGGTGGCCGCAAGCCTTGATTCCATGATGGTCGGCGAACCCCAGATCCTTGGCCAGGTTAAAC
Organism: uncultured Desulfospira sp.; assembly: GCA_963663165.1. Taxonomy (GTDB): domain Bacteria; phylum Desulfobacterota; class Desulfobacteria; order Desulfobacterales; family Desulfobacteraceae; genus Desulfospira. The sequence continues at coordinate 5,254,382 of OY760175.1, forward strand.
AGGCCTATCGGATGGCGGTTGAGTGTAAAACCTCGGGGGTGCTGGTGAACCGGATGATGCACAAGGCGTTTTCTGTTGCCAAGCGCGTCAGAAAAGAAACCGGGATCGGGGATAATGCCGTGTCCATCAGCTATGCGGCCATAGAACTTGCCCATAAAATTTTTTCAGACCTGTCAACAAAAACAGCCATGCTGTTAGGGGCAGGGGAGATGGCTGAGCTTGCCGTTGAACACCTGGCCGCCAACAAGGTCAACCACATTTACGTGGCCAACCGGACCTTTAAAAACGCCATGGCCCTGGCCAAGAAATTCGATGGTGAAGCGGTACGGTTTGAAGACCGGGGACAGATGCTCAAGGATGTGGACATTATCATCAGTTCAACCGGAGCCCAGGGGTATGTCCTTACCCGGGACCAGGTCAAAGCGGCCATGAAAAAAAGGAATCACCGGACCCTGTTTTTTATCGACATTGCCGTGCCAAGGGATATTGATCCGGATATCGGCACCGTGCCCAACGCCTATGTGTATGACATTGATGACCTTGAAAGCATTGTCCATTCCAACATCCGGCAGCGGGAGCAGGAAACCTTCAAGGCCGAGCGGTTTGTGGAACAGGCCGTGTTTACCTTTCAAAAATGGATGGACAGTCTTTCAATCGTGCCCACCATCAAGGCCATTAACGACAAGATGGCCCAGATTGTGGAAATGGAGGTTGACAAAACCATTGCCCATCTTGGCGATCTGTCCGAAGAGCAAATCAATGCCATACAGCGGATGACCCGGGCCATTGCCTCCAGGGCCATGCATGACCCCATCAAATTTTTGCGCAATATCGGCGACCACCGGAATGATTCCCTTTATCTGAATGTCACACGGCAGTTGTTCAATCTGGATATGAAAGAATAAGTTGGCTTTACTTTTCAGGGTTTGGTGATATAATACTTCATTTGAGTATCCTTCAGCACAATATAATAAAAGGGACAATGATCATGAAAGAAGAAGATCTGAAGTATTTTAAAACTCTTTTAACGGACAGGCTCAATGAGCTTTTGTCCCATGCTGACAGTACGGTGGAGGGGATGACCAAGCCAAAGGAGAATTTCGCCGATCCCACAGACCGGGCATCCCACGAAGCGGAAAGAAGTTTTGAACTGCGGATCAGGGACCGTGAGCATAAACTGATTAAAAAGATAAAAAAAGCCCTGGTAAGGATTGAAAACGGAACCTTTGGCGTCTGTGAAGTCTGTGAGGAAGATATCTCCATTGAACGGCTCAAGGCCAGGCCCGTGACCACCCATTGCATTGACTGCAAAACCAGGGAAGAAGATATGGAGAAAGCGCTCGGCCTTTAACGGGCTTTGGGAAAGACCCTTGATTGACCTTCACATACATTCTACCGCTTCTGACGGCTCTTTTACCCCCCTGGAAATTCTGAGCCTTTCAAAGGATAAGGGCCTTGAGGCCATCTCTTTGACCGATCACGATACCATTGAGGGAATCAGGGCAATTCATGAACATCTTCACTGCTTTTCCTTAGAGTTTATCTCCGGGGTCGAACTGTCCTGCACCCCACCTGAAGAATTCAAACGCGCTGGCAGCGTCCACATGCTTGGTTACGGGTTTTCCGTCTATGATACCCGGTTAAACCATTTGCTTGAAGAGGCAAAAGCCGCCAGAGAACAACGCAATTCAAAAATTATCAAAGCCCTGAATCAGATTGGCGTTCATATCAGCCTTAAAGAGGTCGAGGACCGGTTCGGCGCAGAACAGACCGGCCGCCCCCATATTGCCGAGCTTCTTAAAGAAAAGGGCGTGGTTGACAGCTTTGACCAGGCCTTTAAATTATACTTAGGACAGGGCAAACCCGGGTATGTGGATAAATATAAAGTTTCCTGCGAAACAGCCATTCAGGTCATTACCGATGCCGGCGGGGTTCCGGTGCTGGCCCATCCGGGGCTGCTCAGACTCGACACCGACAGTGAGCTGGCCGCCTTTGTCCAAAAACTTGCCGGGTACGGTCTTCAGGGGATTGAAGTCTTTTATACAGACCATGATTCTGAACGAACGGCCTTTTTTAAGTCCCTTGCCGAACAAAACAAGCTGTTAACCACCGGTGGATCGGATTTTCACGGCACTTTTAACGCCGGGGTTGAACTGGGCACGGGCAAGGGAAATCTTGACATCGGGTTTGGCCTTTTCCAGACCCTGGCCAGGCGGGCAGCCTCCATCAGGACCCTTCACGTCCGGCTGGACATCCTTGAATCCAACTTAGGATACCGGTTTATTGACCGGCCGCTTTTGGAAAATGCCCTGTGCCACCGGTCCTACCTGAATGAAAATCAGAAAACCTGTTCATCGGACAACGAGCGCCTTGAATTTTTAGGGGATGCGGTCCTTGGCCTGTGTGTGGGCCATATTCTCATGAAAAGCAATCCGGATAAAAAAGAGGGCGACCTGTCAAAGCTTCGGTCCAGCCTGGTTTCAGAACCTGCCCTGGCCGACATGGCCAGAAAGATTGACCTTGGGCGGTTTGTCCGGCTTGGAAAAGGGGAGGCCGTGTCGGGCGGGGCGGATAAAGATTCCATCCTTTCCGATGCCTTTGAGGCCTTGATGGCCGCTGTTTACCTGGATTCCGGGTTTGAGCGGACCTTTGAACTGGTTCAGGGCCTGTTTTCCCCCTGCATTGAAACGGCAGAGTCCAGCCTGCAAATCAGCGATTATAAAAGCGCCCTCCAGGAGTATGCCCAGGAGGCGTGGTCGGTGACGCCGTCTTACACCCTGTCCGGCGAGATGGGGCCGGACCACGACAAAATTTTTGAAATCAGCCTGGAACTGCCCCATATCCGGTCCACCGGTTTCGGAAAGACCAAAAAGGCAGCCGAACAGGAATCGGCCAGAAATGCCCTGGAACAGATTTACAGCGAACGGGACCAAAGCGCCGGATAAACAAAGGGTAACCGAAAAAGAATGGAGACCGGATACGGGAAGCGGGAGACCGGATGTTGCGAATCCCTTAGGGTTACGCATTCCGGTCTGCGGTCTCCTTTTCTCGGGTTTTCCACCATTTAAAGGTCTTGTATCATGAACCGGAAAAAAGATGCCCCCCTTGTGATTCCGGTTTTTATTCCCCATTCAGGATGTCCCCATCGTTGCGCCTTCTGCGATCAGTCCATTATTACCGGGCAGGCGTGTTCGTCTCTGGAACCCATTGATTTAAAGTCAATTATTGAACAATACCTTAAGTTCAGGGGCGACCGCTCAAGGGTGGAGCTGGCCTTTTTCGGAGGGAACTTTCTCGGGCTTGACCCCCGGGAAATGATCGGGCTCCTGGAACAGGCCGCACCGTTTATAAAGGACGGCCTTATTCATGGGATCCGATGCTCTACCCGGCCTGATACCATTACCCCCAAAACCCTGGACATCATCAGTCCCTATGGGGTGTCCCTGGTAGAACTCGGGGTTCAGTCCATGGATGATGCCATTCTATCCCGTCTCCATCGCGGACATACCGGGGATCATACCCGTAAGGCCCTTGGGCTGCTCAAACAATATGGCATTCAAAGCGGGGTCCAGGTTATGGTGGGACTGCCCGGGGAGGCCCGGGAGGGGGTGGTCAACGGGGTCAGGGAACTGACAGCCTTTGAGCCAAAGACCGCCAGGATTTATCCTCTTGTGGTTCTTAAGGGAAGTCTTCTGGCCAAATGGTACCGGGACAAAACCTTTACCCCGATTTCTCTTGACCAGGCCGTTGAGCGATCAAAATTAATTTATCAGATCTTTACCATTGCCGGTGTAAAGGTAATCCGCATGGGGCTTCAGGCTTCGGAGGTCATGGATGATCCTGGCAAGGTTCTGGCCGGCCCCTGGCATCCGGCATTCGGTCACCTGGTACTGTCCTCGCTGTGTTACGACCGGGTCAGGGCCCGGCTGGCATCTGTTCTGGACGAGGTTCCAGTTCCAGAAAAAGGGGGACGGGTTACCATTACCGTCCATCCCAGATCTGAATCCAGGCTGAGGGGAGATAAAAATTACAATATCCAAAAGCTTATGAAAGCGTATCCCGGTAACGGCTTTTCCATTGCCACATCTTCACAGCTCTCCCTTGATGGGTTCCATTTGAATGTAGAGCCCAAGGGTCATGGTGCGGCAAATCGGGGTTAACCGCCAATCACCGACTTTTTGCGGGAGCCCCCGGATTTGCCTTTAATTGAAGAAGCAGGTATAAGCTTTGATGGCTCAATCGCAATTGAAGGAAACCAAAACCCATAACCAGCGGATTTACGGTGGATAAACATAGAATCAGGTTCAAAATTGTTGTTATATTGGTGGTGTTTGCTTCGGTGATTTCATTCGGGTTCTTTAAATCCCGGCCCAATCCGGATACCGGATCTGATATTGTTTTAAAACATGACAAGGGGTGGCTTCCCTCATTTCAGCAGAATTTTACCCAACAGGGCGTAAAAGCCAAAGAGAAAACCGGGATCGGCATCAAAGTGATTCCTTCAAATACAACGGATCTTTATATTCACCAGATGAAAGCAAACCTGCCGACAGAACAGGCGCCGGAACTTTTTACATGGTGGGCTGGTTTTAGGGTCAAGGATCTGGTCGAGCAAAATCTTATAGGCGATTTAACTCATATATGGCATAAACACGACACAGAATACCTCACCGGTATAAAGAATGCGTTTACAATAAACACAAAGATGTATGGCTTTCCTTATGGCATTGACTATTGGCCGGTTTGGTATAATAAAAAAATTTTTAGCCGCCTGAACCTTAAAGCACCCGCCAACTGGGATGAGTTTACAACCATCTGTGACACTTTGAAAAATGCGGGCATCACCCCGATATTATCCTCTGTTCAATTTAAATGGCCGTCTTTTATCTGGTTTGAAGAGATGGTGATGGGCCAGAGTCCGGATCTGTTTGAGGACCTTTGCATGGGAAGAGCAAAATATACCGATCCCTTGGTTGTAAAAGCCTTTAACCTGTGGAAAACCATGATTCGTAAGGGTTATTTCACCAAACCATCTGCCAATATGATGTCCAATGGGGGGTATCTTTGGTTAAAAGGCGACTACGCAATGGTTTTATGCGGAACCTGGTATTACGAAAGTGTGTTACTTGCCCATGGGGTTGACCAGGACGATATAGGCGTCTTTATTCTGCCATCCCACAATGCCGCAGCCGGAAACAATATTATTTTTGAAGTGGCCCCTGTTTTTACTGCCCAAAATGCCCGGAACGTTGACAGTGCCCAAAAAGTGGCTGACTGGTGGATGGGGGCTGACGGTAATGGATACTTTGCAAGACTGCATAAGATTTATCCGGCAAATTTAAACGTTGATACAACCTATCTTTGTGCTGTAAAAAATGAACTGCTTTGTGAGATCAAACAAAAGCAGGTCCGGGTGTTAAACCGATATTGGGAAGCAACTCCCGTTGAGATATGTAACACAGCCGTAGAAAAGTTCGCAGAATTTATGTTAAATCCTCAAAGCCCTGAAGCTATCCTGGCAAGTATCCAGGATGTCGCAGATCAATACTGGTCCAAACACAAGTAGCCTGTATCGGTATGAAACTAAAACCCCGGTTCTTCTTATCCATATTTTCGGTCATCTCAGGGTTTGTGATTATCTGCAGCCTGTCCGCTTATTTTTATCTGGGGGTCAGGGAATTGAACAAAGTCGATGTCATCTGCCATGAGGCCGTTGGTAACCTTAAAACCCTTCAGGTGCTGACAACCAACCTTTTGGTTACAAATGAGCTGGAGCAGGTCTATAGACATTGGAAAACAGCACAACATCAGTTCAAGAACAAACTGGTATCCCTTAATGAATCTCCTTATATCCATGCGCTATTAACCACCGTAGAGCAGCAAAGCATCTTGAAGGCAATGGATACTTTCTGGGCCTTTACACTGCAAAAGATTGAGCAGGTCAATAAAGACATTGGCACATTGATGAGCCGGAAGAATCCATCCAGAGACGGGCTTATATTTCAATTCAATGATACCGGTGATTATAACATCCTTAAATACCAGAACGACATTATCAGTGCCAAAACGTTTCTTGAATCAGAGTTTGAACACCGGCTGTCCACATTAATTTTTATTATAAATCAGGAAAAAGCAGACCGGCTGCAAGGCCTGTTCTACCAAACCATGGTGGTGGGTTCAATCATGTCTTTGGTTGTTGTTATGATACTGAGCTCATTTCTAATTCGCCTTAAATCCGCTTTGGACAAACTCCATTCATCCATGGATATTATCGGGCAGGGTGATTTTTCAGAAAAACTTGAGATATCAGGGAACGATGAACTCAGCCAGATTGCTGTTTCCATCAACCGGACCACTGATAAGCTCAGTGACATGCACGTTGAATTAGAGCAGCGGATAAAGGAATTGTCTATCGCAAAGGAGAATGCGGACAGAGCGAATCGTGCCAAAAGTGCATTCCTGGCCAACATGAGCCATGAGATAAGAACGCCGCTTAATGCGGTAACGGGGTTTAGTGAATTGCTCTCGGATATGGCAAGAGACGAAAAACAGATCAGCTATATATCTGTTATCGCCGGTGATCAAGGTCACCACCTTTGCCGGCAACGAACCGTCCCCACCTGTGATATATTGACTTGTCAGGGCTTTTCGCAGGTGTAATATTTGAGGGAAGATACCATTCTCATTTGTATCGATAATTTGCAACACAATCAGCTAAAACAAGATATATTAATGGAATAGCGCCATAGCAATCAATTTGGTTGCAGTAAAGCACCTGCGGTTGGAAGAACACGCTCACCAACAGGCGTCAATCCCGATTTTGGAAGTAAAAAAGCCGGGTTTTATACGAGGACGTATAAAACCCGGCAGATGTGAAGAGATGGTTATTGGGGTATGGACTGGGGATTAGTAGTGTTCGTTGTGTTGGGACCTTCCGTTCGATAACTGAGTCCGTCCCGGATATTAATGATGTGAACATTGTGCATCAATCGATCGATAATGGCATGAGTTACAACCGGATCTCCCAGAGTCGTCCCCCAATCCTCAAGACTGATTGAAGATGTGGCAATAAAGGCGGTATCGTCCTGGCAGACGCTGATCAAATCCAGCAGCAGGCTGGGATATTCCGGCTTTGTGCGGATACCGCCCACATTATCTATGATCAGAAGATCAAAACGGCTTAAGCCGGCGACCACCTCATCGGTGGATTCGTCAGCCAATGACGTATACAGCATGGCCAGAAGTTTTTGCAGGGAAAAAAATCGAACCTTATAACCCGCACGGCAGGCCTGGTCGCCAAGGGCTGAGGCAATATGAGTTTTGCCCGTGCCGGTTTTCCCAAAAATAAGCAGCGGCTGCTTTCGATCCACAAAGGATAGCTCCATCAGATCTTTGAGGTGCTCTACATTCAGGCTTGGCTGGAAGTTAAAATCAAAGTTATCAAAGGTCATGTTTCTGGGGAAATCCGCTGTTTTTAGCCGCTTTTCAAGGGATCGGTGCTTTCTTGCCTTCATCTGTACGTCCACGATGTCGGCCAGGAACGCCAAATGACCGGATTGATTTTTCTGCGCCTTGGCAAGGGCCTGCTCCAGATATTGGGCCATATCCTTGAGATAAAGCTTGCGCAGTTTCTTTTTAACCTGGTCGCTTAAGTTTTCATTCATCCTTGCCATCCATTGTTTTTCTGTTAATCAGGTGGTCATACCTTTGTGGGTTATCCTGCTCCACTGAACAGGATTTCAAATAGCTCCGGGTGTTGTTGGGCAGACCTTTTCCGGCTTTTGTTTTGTTTGAAGCTTTAATGTTTTTCCCCTGGATGATACGCAGGACGGCATCAGCACTAAATGAGTCAAACCGCGTGGCATGAGCTAATGCCCCTGAGACCACATCCGCACCATAGCGGTCGGCATATTTGAGGATACGGCCCATATGGTACCCGGCAGCGCTTTTCCGGGTTTCTTTCAATCCGTTATAATAGACCTGCGCCACCTCACCCAATCTCAAAAAGGCATCTTTGAGCAATTGACTCTGGCCTGTCATCTTCCTGTACAGGGCTTCATGTTCAGGCAACACCTGCCTGTCTTCTTGAGTGTAAACATGCCGGCAATCCATCGTTTCATCACACCATATTTCAATGTGATCACGGAACAAACGGACCTGGACATAACGGCCTATCAGTTCAGGATTGGCAGAGTATCGTTTTTTGTCGATGGTGACACAAAAATCAACGTTAACAAGTCGACGTACTTCCTTAAAAAATTGATCCGTTTTATTCCATGGCACAGGCTTTAACAGACTTTTTTCCCTTGCCAGGCGATCCACAGGCCTTTCCCGGGTGGTACCGTGGATACGGACATTGGCTGTGTTCGCCCGCCAGGCATCGGCCTTGTTATTGAGATCCTCAAGATCAATAAATTCTTTGCCTCTAAGGAAATTGTCTTCAATATACCGGAACGGCCGCTCTACCTTGCCGTGTCGTTCCTTTTTGCCGGGTAGAAGGATGACGATCTCAAAGTCATACTCCTGGGCAAACCGTTTAAATACCGGATTGATCCAAACGGTTCCGGGGCCCGTGTGCCTGCCCACCGTGGTCATATTGTCATAGGTGATTTTGTGGGGAACCGCCCCGATCTCGTCAAACGCCTCTTCATGCAACCGGATCACTGATTCTATAGTTTCATCAAAAAAGTGACGTATAAATATCCAACGACTGAAGCACAATACAAAAGATCCGGTATGCACCACCACGCGTTGTCCACCCATGTACACACTATGAGGACTCCAGTCCATCTGCCCCTCATCTCCAGGGGCATGATCAATTGGAGGCCTGGGCACCTTCAAGCCTTTGGGCCGGATTATTCTGATATACTCCTTGAGGATGGAGTATCCGCCCGTGTACCCCAACAACGTGATCTCTTCCAACACCCGAACCCCGCTGAGATGTTTTTCTTTTACAAGGTAACCGATTTTGGCCTTGTAAGGATCAAGTTTGCTTTTGCGGGGACTGGTTTGAGGCGCATTAATAACATTGTTGCAGCCCAATGCCCTGCGCACTGCCTTGCGGCTGTGCCCGGTCTGTTTTGCTGTCTGACGGATGGATGCTGTGCGCCCAAAGACTTTACGAATACGTTCCTGTTCCTTTTCACTCAACCGGCTCATGGTGCCCTCCTATCAACTCATTGAGCCGTTTCATCCGGGCACCGGCCCGCCCTATAAAGTCTTTAAGGGCGCAGACCTTGGAACCATTGATCGTGCCGCTGCCAATGCAGTTGTTCAGCTTGGACATTTTTGAAAGAATGGCATCAATAATCAAATAATAATTTTCCTTGTCCCGGCTTACGGACTCCAGCGCTTGCCTGGGAGATTCAAGCAGGTGGCGCCTGGCTCCGGGATCACTGGTCTTGCACCACAGGTCCACCAGACGGTTCACCTCCCGGGTTTTAAGGTTGTGTTTTTGAATACAAAGAGAAAAATCGGCCTGGGTTGCAGGCTGCAACCGCGCCAGTGACGGACCGACCCCGGCAGGGAGCAGCCCAAGTTTGATATCGTGGACAATTTCCGGGGTCAGGCTGCGGATCATGGAAAGCCGTCGGCAAACCCAGCTTTTATGCCGCTCAAGGAGTATCGCCGCTTCAACCTGATTGAGCCCTTCTATTTCTACAAGTTCCCAGACCACCAGGGCCTCCATGATCGTGGAAAACCCATCCGGGCGGTTCAGAAGGTAGAGCAATGCCTTGGCTTCTGCAGCACTTTTTTTCAACACAGCCACTTTAAGCGTCTTCATGCCAAGAAGGCCTGCACAGCGATGCCGCTTGAAACCGTCTATTAAAATATGGCAACCTCCTTGCTCAACCGCAACAACAGCCGTTAATTGGCCATGCTTGACTAATGAAGCCGCCATCTTTTCCTGGGCACCGGCGTGGACCGGCCGCAGGAATCCCAGACGTAAATCCAATTGGTCCGGACGCAGGTTAATCATTTGGACCTCCGGCTATATTGAGGCTTTTTTGAAAAATCTCCCCGATTGAGATAAGGCCACTGCCGCCGGTGGGTTGCTTAGGCGCCTTGGACGTCGGTGCTGCAACATTTTTTTTGGGAAGGGAAAGCACTTGAAACAGTCGGCCGTCAAAGGCTATGAGATCTTTATCAATGAGCCCGTTCCTGGCCTGGATATATTCGTCCAGGCGGATGGCCGTCAATGAACAGATTTTATCATAGCCGTAATAAGACATTCCCTGACGATCTGCCACCATCACCAGAAAAAGGTACAGCACAAGCTCCTGGTGGTTCAGGCTGCCCCAATACCCCTGGCGGATAAACCGGTGGCTTATCCATGCGAAACTGCCGTTAATTTTTCTAATTCGATGGTCCTTCAACGGTTCCTTGGTAATCATTTTTACCCTCCTTGGAAATATAATGATGAAAATTGTCGCCTGAATACCGTCTGCCATATCCCCGCCGGGGGAATTGATCTACAATCAGACCTTTTCTTCCGCAAAAACAGCAGCATGGATGGGAAGACGGAGGCGTTACCCGAAGACTATCATTGGATTTGGAGGGTGTTGAAGTGTCATCATCCACGGTTTTTTGAGAATTTCTTAATCTCCGCTCTTTTTCCTGCCGACGATGGGCTAACTTACCTTTTTCAGTTTGTCGATATTTCTTCTGGGCGTTACGGTGAGCTTCTCTTTGAGCAGTTTCCCGACAGGATTCACAGCAATAAATCTGTCCACGCCAGCAACTGTGGCAGATATAAAAAATGCTGCCGCATCGTTTACACTGGATTTCTTTTAATAAAACGATCTCCACATTTTCCGTTCTTGCCATAAAACGGAAGCCGTGATTATATGAAGATGTTGGGTAGCTTCCGTATTTTATATGGATGTCTGCTTTTTGAAGGCTCGAAGCGGCCTACTTCGAGCCTTCCTTATTTTTCAAATCCATCCAAGAAACAAAACCAAATTCAAAGAAAAAAAGGAAGAAAATATATTTTTAAAATATGGGATGAAGAAGAGACAAAGTAAAAAGGATGGAGGCTTTGTTACCGGCTAAAGGGGTGGCCTGCTTCATCGCCATAGGTGGGGACGGTTACGACCGGCGGTAACAATATATCCGCTATAAAGCACGCTGGGGAAAGCCTGCTGACACTGATCAATGACATTCTGGACCTGTCCAAAATAGAGGCAGATAAACTTGAAATAAAATATACCTATTTAAATATTAAAAAACTTCTGGATGAAGTGGAACAGATCTTTGCGGTCCAGTCGGCAGATAAGAATCTTTCTTTTATGATTGATATCAGCCAGGACCTGCCGGATACCCTTCTGTTAGATGAGATCCGTTTAAGGCAGGTGCTTTTCAATATAGTCGGCAATGCAGTTAAATTCACACACAAAGGGTATATAAAGCTGTCGGCCCGTGTTGCCGTGAAAAAAAATGACCACATTGATATGCTGATATCGGTTGAGGATACGGGTGTGGGAATACAAGAGGATGAACTTGAATGTGTTTTTGATGCATTTAAACAAAGCTTGGGGCAGGATTCATCAACATTCGGGGGAACCGGGCTGGGGCTGACGATTTCAAAAAGACTGGTTAAAATGATGAACGGGCAAATCAGGGTAAAGAGTAAACCCAATTCCGGAAGCGTATTTTCCATCACCCTGAAGGATGTTGAATTCAGCCGTGACCCGGTACGATCTGTCCGAGGGTATGCATGTGACCCGGTAAAATTCAAATCCCGTAAAATTCTGGTGGTCGATGATGCAACATCAACCACTGATTTTCTCAAGGCACTTCTTGGCAGATCAAACCTTGAGGTGCAAACGGCCGAAAACGGGAAGGAAGCTGTTGCCATGAGTGAACAAATTCTGCCGGCAGTCATATTAATGGATATCCGGATGCCTGTAATGGATGGATTTGAAGCAGCCCGCATCATTAAATCCAATCCGGTTACCAGGCAGATCCCCATTATGGCTGTCACGGCTTCAAATCCATCCGAGAATTTTTTAAAACCCTTTGACTCAGTTTTTGATGCGTGGCTTTTCAAGCCTGTCAGAACCCATGAGTTGATTTCTCATTTAAAAAAGTATCTGCCGGTTGAACCCTTTGAATTTGAAAAGAAAAAGGCCCCATCCTCAAAATCAGAATGGTTTGATTATACGGAAGACAGTTTAAAATCCATATCTGATGAGAGTGATCACGATATTTGATGGAAAGAGGCTTTATTTTTTGCAAGCTATCTTATGGAAATTTTTCACTCCCTTTGTCGTTCCTCATTTTTCACTATACTTTAGGGCCGATCGGTCCTCCTTCCGTTAACTTGAAAGAATCAACGATAAATGAGGGATAGATTTTTTGAATTAGATTTAATTACAGGTAGATATAAAATTCTTAGAGCGTACCACCCCTCCCTTGGGTATCGTAAAAATTTGCTGGTTTGAGACATTTTTATCAACTTTCCCATCTACCCATGGGGGGTGGTGTGTCAAGCTATTGTTTCTTCTCCTCAGTTCCACCAAATAGCATGAAAACGTGTCCATCAAATATCGTGATTGCTCTCATCTGATAGCTTATTAAGCATGCTACAGAGCAATTTTATGGCCCAGTGGCAAAATATAAAAGACCGGCTCCCCATGGAGGAGGTCAAACAATTTGCAAATGCGTTGAACCAGCTTGGTATCGAGCACAATGCCCCTATGGTTGAAACCTATGGCCGGAACCTGGCCGGCCATGTCGATAATTTTGATATAACCATGATGCAGCGGTTTGTTGATGAATTCCCTGAGATGATACAAAACATACAGACTTGGAAAATGGATAATGCCTTTACCCAATGACATAAAACCGTTTTTAATTTTGATTGTCGATGACGAACCCCGGAACATCCAGATGCTCGGGAGTATCCTTAAATCCAACGGATATAGGACTGAATTTGCCACCAATGGCGAAAAAGCACTTGACTGGCTGAAGCACAAAGAATTTGACCTGATATTACTGGATATTATGATGCCGGGAATGGATGGTTATGAGGTATGTAAAAAGATCAAGGCAAATAAATACATTTCCCATATTCCGATTATTTTTTTGTCTGCCAAGACAGAAAGTGAAGATATTGTAAATGCCTTCAGTGCCGGTGGAACGGATTATGTTACCAAACCGTTTAATACGCCGGAACTGTTGGCAAGAATAAAAACTCATGTGGAAATAAAAACTTTACGGGGACTGATTCCCATTTGTGTCAATTGCAAGAAGCTAAAAAATAAAGAAGGTGTATGGCAACAGATTGAAGCTTACTTTCATGCCCACACAGACGCGCTGTTAAGCCATGGTCTTTGCCATGAGTGTGCAGAAAAATTATACGGCAGCGAACAATGGTATAAGGACAGGAAGGGAGAATAATTAGTGCCTGAACGGGAACCCCGTATTTGAACAATAAATCAGCTATCCTCATTTTTTGACAAACAGTGGGCACAACAAGCGTGCTCAACCAATCCGGTTTATATCTATTCTTTTCTGAAAGGAAGCCCAGACAATAAAATTAGCCTTGACTAATTTTATTGAGGCATTAACTTTAGTTTGTCTGAATCGGTGAGCCATACCCATGGTTTGTAAATATCCGGTTCAGGTGGGGTTGAAAAACCCGTTTGCCAGGGCGCCAAAGCCGGGCAGGATATAGAATCGGGGGGATTTTTATATCTGTGTTCCCAGGCCCGGCAATGGCACCCCTCTTTCCCGGACCATCTGTGAGTCACTGCCATGGGTGGTCCGGGTTTTCTTTAAAAAAGCTGTTAGCTATTAGCCTTTAGCGAACAACTGTAAAGGCTAATGCCTAATAGCTAATGGCTAACAACGGCTTAAGGCTAACACAGCCGAAGGCTGTTTAAATTCCTTCCTTGAACAGATCTTCGGACTCCAGGAAGGTTTCGGGCATCGGGGTATGTTCTGTGGGGACGGTCCCTTCCTTAAAGCATTCAAAAATGGTTTTCTGGGACGCTTCACTGGGAAGAAGGCCGGTATCTGCATCGACTTTGGCAAACACGATGCCCTCAGGAACATTAAAGGTCTGTACCGGCTTGCCTTCCAGGGCATTGGCCATGTATTCCAGCCAGATGGGGCTTGCCGCCCTGGAGCCGCTTTCTCCCCTGCCCAGCGACTCTTCCTGGTCCAGGCCTACCCAGACGCCGGTGGTATACCGGGGCGTGTATCCCATAAACCAGGCGTCATAGAGATTATTTGTGGTCCCGGTTTTTCCTGCGGCAGGCCGTTTCAGGGCCTTGACCCGCCACCCGGTGCCGGACTGGACAACGCTTTCCAGAAGATTGGTCATGATATAGGCCGTACTCATGTCGATGACCTTTTTCCGGACCAGATCCGATGTCTCCAGAAGGTTGCCGTCCCGGTCCAGGATTTTGGTGATAAAAACCGGTTCGATCAGATATCCCAGGTTTGAAAATACCGAATAGGCATTGACCAGTTCCAGCAGGGATACACCCGAAGATCCCAGGGCAATGGACAGGTCCCGTTTGATTTCAGAAGTGACCCCTAATTTGCGGGCATAATCAATGACATAATCAACCCCGATATCTTTTAAAATTTTGATGGTGACAATGTTTCTGGATTTAACCAGGGCCTTTCTAAACAGGGTCGGCCCGTAAAATTTTTCATTGTAATTGTGGGGTTTCCAGACAAAATCCCGGCTCTTGTCCTCGTAGATAATAGGAGAATCGATGATCACGGATGCTACGGTATACCCCTTGTCCAGGGCCGCGGCATAAATAATGGGCTTGAATGCAGAGCCGGGCTGCCGCCTGGACTGATAGGCCCGGTTGAACTGGCTGTCCCTAAAATCCCTTCCCCCGATCATGGCTTTGACATGGCCGGTTTCAGATTCAATGCTTAACAGGGCCGCCTGGACCAACGGTTCCTGGTACAATGAAAACTCGTATTCTTTGCCTTCAACAATTTCATTGGCCACCTGGACCTGGATCTGATCCCCTGCCCTGAACACCTGGGAGGGCTTTTTGACAGCCCCTTTATGGGGACCGACCCGGGGATTGGGTTTTCTGGCCCAGTCCATGGTTTCCAGGGGAATCCGTCCCTGAAAGTTTCCCACCCGGACCAGGGTGAATTTTTTCTGGTCATCCACATCCAGAACAACGCCCGGGTAAACCTGTCCTTTTTCAAGCAGGTTTGAACCGATTTCATCGGCAATTTCTTTGCAGAATGCCTCGATTTGAAGGGCGGGAATATTTTTTGCCGCCCCCCGGTAGCCGGTCCGGCGGTCCAGTTCAATCAAGCCGTTTTTAACGGCGGTCCGGGCGATCTTCTGAAATTCGATATTGACGGCCGTATGGATTTTAAGTCCCTGGTTGTATAGGGCATCTTCCCCGTATTTTTTTTCTACGTAACGCCTGACATGCTCGGTATAGCAGGGTACCCGTTCAATGAACCAATTTTTCCTGGGTTTGATATCGAGCTTGCGGTCAATGGCCTCGGTGACCTCAAGGTTGGTGATCATCCCCTCTTCTTTCATCCGGTTAAGGGTGTATATCTGCCGTTGTTTGGCCCGGTCCTTATGCCTGAATGGGGAATATCGGCTCGGTGCCTGGGGAAGGCCTGCGAGCATGGCACATTCGGCCAGGTTCAGATCCTTGGCATGTTTGCCGAAATAATTTTCCGATGCCGCCTCAACCCCGTAAGCCCCGTGGCCAAGGTAGATCTGGTTCAGGTACAAAAATAAAATCTCTTCTTTGGAAAATCTTTTTTCGATCTGGTAGGCTAAGAGGGCCTCTTTGAGTTTTCGTTTGTAGGTTCGTTCCGGGGTGAGCAAAAATGATTTGGTTACCTGCTGGGTAATGGTAGACCCCCCCTGGACAATGGTTCCGGCCTTAAAATTTTTAATGGACGCCCGGACGATGGACTGGATGTCAATGCCGGGATGTTCCATGAACCGTGAGTCTTCTGCCGCCATAAAGGCATTGACCATGTTTTTTGGCATTTCCGATAAGGGAATAACGATCCGTCGCTCCTTGTAAAACTCGCCAATTTTTCTGCCGTCATCGGAAAACACACTGGTGACCGTTGCCGGCCGGTAATCCGCCAAGGTATTTATTTTTGGCAGATCCTGGCTTAAATAGAAAAAAAGAAGGGCCACCCCTGTACAGGCCAGAATGGTCAACAGGATGAACAGTGCAATGCCCCACTTTAATAAAGCCATCAAAAAACGGGGCCCTTTTTTCTTGCCCCGTTTTTTTAATACCTGGGATTTTGTTTTTTTATCGGTCATTGGATTTTTGTTTGAAAGCTGTTAGCTGTTGGCCTTTAGCTGTCTGCCATCAGCCTTTAGCGGGGCCGGTGCAGCCCAAAAGCAAAGTTCTGATGGCTTTCAATCGTTAATTATGGACGAAGCGGGTTCCAAAACCCTAAGCCGTCCGTGACGGTTTATTTAAAATGCATTAGGTTTTTATCAAATTGCTCTTATAAAGGCAATAGAAGAGAATGAAGGTTGACTTTTTCAAGGATACCGGGTAATTATATCACTTTTATTATGCGCTTGAATGAGGAAAGAAAATTGCCATGATATCACTTGATTTTAAAAAAACAGGGGGCCTGATTCCAGCCATTGCCCAAGACTGGGAGACTGGAGAGGTCCTGATGCTGGCTTATATGAACGAGGCATCCTTTAATGAGACGCTTAAGTCCGGCACCGCAGTTTATTTCAGCCGGTCCCGGAACAGTTTATGGAAAAAGGGTGAGACCTCGGGCCATGTTCAGGTGGTCAAAGAGATCCGGGTGGACTGCGACCGGGATACGGTGCTACTCAAGGTTTATCAGAAAGGCGGGGCCGCATGCCACAAGGGATATAAAAGCTGTTTTTATTCAAAAGTGAACGGTGATGAATTGGAAATTACCCAATCCAAGGTGTTTAATCCTGAAGAGGTTTATAAATAGAGGTAAATAAATAATGGAGAAGATTCTCAAGCTGGGCATTCCCAAGGGCAGCCTGCAGAACGCAACCATCAATCTGTTTAAACGGTCCGGGTGGCAGATTAATGTGGAAGGCAGAAGCTATTTCCCGGACATCAATGATCCGAGCATCGAATGTGCCCTGTGCCGGGCCCAGGAGATGTCCATTAACGTAGAAAGCGGTGTGATAGATGCCGGGCTGACCGGCCTGGACTGGATAGCCGAACATGAGTCTGATGTTCATGTGGTGGCGGACCTGGTGTATTCAAAGGTAAGTGCAAGGCCTGCCCGATGGGTGATTGCCGTGGCCGGGGATTCCCCGGTTGAAAAAGTCGAAGACCTTGAGGGCATGACCATTTCAACAGAGCTGGTCCAGTTTACCCGGCGGTTTTTTAAGGAAAGAAACGTCAACGTCAACGTCAAGTTTTCCTGGGGGGCCACAGAGGCCAAAATTGTGTCAGGCCTGGCCGATGCCATTGTGGAAATCACGGAAACCGAAAGCACCATCCGGGCCCATAACCTCAAGGTGATCCATGAGGTCATGCAGACCAACACCCAGCTGATCGCCAACAAGACCGCCTGGAAAAATTCTCAGAAACGGGAAAAAATCGAGCAGATCGCCATGCTTCTCAAAGGGGCCCTGGTGGCGGAAAAAATGGTCGGGATCAAGATGAACGTGCCCAAGGACAAGCTGTCGGACATTGTGAACCTGCTGCCCAGCCTGAACGCTCCAACCATTGCCTCCCTGTACCAGTCGGACTGGTATTCGGTTGAGAGCATTATTGATACCGGGTATGTCCGGGATTTGATCCCCAATCTTCTCAAAGAGGGGGCGGAGGGGATTATAGAATACCCCCTAAACAAAGTACTTTGACGTGGTGTTTGAACGAATAATCACCCATCTGCTGCGTTGCAGAAAAATTTGCAATCCTCACAACCCCCGGGTTGCTCCGGTTACAAATTTTTCTACGCCTTGCATCTGGGCAATTCTTCGTCCAAACACGGGTTATCTGCTATGCGCAATTTTGGTGTTAATTAACAATAAGCAGTTAGTGCTAAAGGCTAAAAGCTGAAGGCTAAAAGCTTTCCACAACGAGGTGACTTAAGAATGAAGCCGGCTGATCGGTGCGGGAACATAACCCCTTTTATGGTGATGGAGGTGCTGGAGAAAATCCAGAAGATGGAGGCTCAGGGGATAGATGTGGTTCACATGGAAATCGGGGAACCTGATTTTGATGTGCCCGAATGTGTGAACCAGGCCAGTATTGAGGCCATCAAAAGAGGGGAAACCCACTATACCCACAGCTTAGGGGACATCCGGCTGCGCCAGGCCATTTGCGCTTACCACAAAAAAACATACGGGGTTGATGTGGACCCGGGCCGGATCCTGGTGACTTCAGGAACGTCCCCTGCCATGCTGCTGGTGTTCTCAGCCCTGGTCAACCCAGGGGATGAAATTATTATTTCAGACCCCCACTATGCCTGTTATGAAAATTTTGTTCAGTATACCCAGGGAGTTCCGGTGCTGGTGCCTGTGTTTGAGGAAAACGGGTTTGTCTATACGCCCGAAGCTATCCGGGAAAAAATAACCCCCCGGACAAAGGCCATTTTTATCAACTCTCCATCCAATCCAACGGGAAACGTAATTCCTGATGAACGGATGACCCAGATCGTTGAAGTGGCCCGGGAGTACGACCTTTATATTATTTCCGATGAGATTTACCATGGCCTGACCTACGAGGGAACAGATCATTGCATTCTTGAGTATACCGACAAGGCCTTTGTGCTCAACGGGTTTTCAAAACTGTTTGCCATGACCGGCCTTCGGCTGGGGTATGTGATTGCGCCGCCTGAGTTTATCCGGGCCCTTCAGGTGCTGCAGCAGAATTTTTTCATCTGCGCCAACTCCGTGGCCCAGTTTGCCGGGGTGGCAGCCCTGACCGGTTCGGATAAAGAAACCGCCCGGATGCGGGAAACGTACAACACCCGCAGAAAATACATGATCAAGCGGCTCAAGGAGCTGGGGTTAGGGATCAGCGTGGAGCCTACCGGGGCGTTTTATGTGTTTGCCAATGTCAAGCACATTTCAATGGATTCCTATAACCTGGCCTTTGATATTCTGGACAAGGCCCATATCGGGGTTACCCCGGGCATTGATTTCGGGGCCAACGGGGAAGGGTATCTGCGGTTTTCTTATGCCAACTCTCTGGAAAACCTGACCATTGGGCTGGACCGGCTTGAAGCCTATCTGAAAAACGGATGAAGGCTAAAGGATAAATGATGAAAGGCGGTATCGAGATTAAGACCGTTGAATTTTTAAAAAGCGCGGTCAAGCCATCCCAGTATCCGGAACACGAATTCCCGGAAATCGCCTTTGCCGGCCGCTCCAACGTGGGGAAATCTTCCCTGGTCAATACCCTGGTCAGGCGAAAGGATCTGGTCAAGACCAGCTCGAAGCCCGGGTGTACCCGGCTGATTAATTTTTTTCTGGTCAATGAAAGCGTCTGTTTTGTGGACCTGCCGGGGTACGGGTATGCCAAGGTTTCCAAAAAAATTCGCGCCCAGTGGCAGCCCATGGTGGAGCGATACCTTTCCGGGCGGGAAAATCTTTACGGATTGATTCTGCTCATTGATATTCGCCGTGATCCGGGACAAGAAGAGCTTGACCTGGCCAACTGGCTGACCAGCCACGCCATGCCCTTTCTGGTGGTGCTGACCAAGGCGGATAAATTGTCAAAGACCCAGCAGACCAAGCGGATGAACGCCATTTGTTCCCAGCTGAGCCGGGATAAAAACGGGGTGATCCTGTTTTCTTCCAAGACCCGCCAGGGCAGGGAAACCGTTTTGGATGAAATTTCAAACCTTATAGAATGGTACGAGGGATAAGGGATGCATTCGGGATTTGTCGGCATCATTGGCGCGCCCAATGCGGGAAAATCCACCCTGCTTAACCAGGTGCTGGGACAGAAAATTTCCATCACATCCCAAAAACCCCAGACCACCCGGGACCGGATTTTAGGGGTCGTAAACCGGCCCGAATCCCAGATTATCTTTGTGGACACCCCGGGAATTCACAAGGCCACCAGTTTGCTCAACCAGAGGATCGTCGATCAGGCCGTGTCTGCCCTTGAAGACGTAGATTTGATTTTGCTGGTGGTTGACGCCGTATCCCGGAATTATTCATCGGAGAAATTTATTTTGTCCCGGCTCGCCAAAGCCGCCAAACCGGTCATTCTGGCGCTGAACAAAATTGACCTTGCCAAAAAGGCCGATGTGTTTGAGTTGGCGCGAAAATTTCAGGAATTGTTTGAATTCAAATCTGTTATTCCCATATCGGCCAGGGAAAATGTCCAGGTGGAAACCCTGCTCAACGAGGTTGAGGCAGGCCTGCCTGAAGGGCCCATGCTGTTCCCGGAAGATACCCTTACCGATGTTTCCGAAAAATTTATGGTTAAAGAAATCATCCGGGAAAAGGTGTTTCGCCTGACCGGGATGGAGATCCCTTACTCATCTGCCGTGACCGTGGATGCATTTGAGGTGGAAAAAAAGCTGATTGTGATCCATGCCAGTATCCATGTGGAAAGAAATTCACAAAAGGGCATCATTATCGGGAAGAAAGGGACCATGCTCACCCGGATCGGCTCTGCCGCCAGAAAGGATATGGAGCCCATGCTCGGGTCTAAGGTGCTGCTAAAGCTTTTTGTCAAGGTTTCGAAAGACTGGGTGGGGAATGCAAGGTTACTAAACGAATTCGGCTACAAATAACGATGGGAAAAACGTCCAATTTTGCCCAATTTCTGCGTTGGAAGAAAATTTTAATCCTCGGAATACTCACGGTATGCCTCCGGTTAAAATTTTCTTCCGCCTTGAACTTGAACAAAATTGAACGTTTTTCTTCGAGGCTTTGAAGTAACAGCCAACAGCTAACAGCTAAAAGCTTAAAAGGGAATAATCTGACAGTGTCATCTAAGGGCAGGCAGGAACGGTTTCCGAGTTTCGGGGACGAATCTGCCATTAAGAGGGAACGGGATAAGGCAAGGAAGCTGCGGGCAAGTCAGTGGTGGAAGCGGAAGCGGTCTGCCGGCATTTGCCATTATTGCGGGAAGACCTTTCCACCGGCAGAGCTGACCATGGATCATGCCATTCCCCTGGCCCGGGGCGGCCGGTCTGAAAAGTTTAACCTGGTCCCCTGCTGCAAGGAATGCAATACCCAGAAACAGCGCCTGCTTCCCTATGAATGGGAGGCGTATATGGAATCGTTAACAAAACAGGGGGAAGAATAAATTCTTCCCCCTGTTTGAATTTGGAACAATCTAACGTTCAAACATCATTTTATTTTTTGCTGCACAGCCTGTGAACGGTTTGCGCATGCCATTCGCCACGGCCGGAAAAGGTGGGTTGCCCCAGGTCAATCAGCCGTTTGGCAACCTGATCAAAGGTCGCGCCCTGGTCCCGCATGGTATAGATAATATCCATGACTTCATCCCGGCCCATCAACTCTGCACTGTTCTCGGCAGGGGTGTTATCAGGGATTTTAATTTTCCGCACAGCGGTGTTTTTTCTTCTGCGCAGCACCTGTTTCGTTTTTTGGGGCTGGGGAGCTGCAAATAGGCTGGCCGGTGTTTCTTCTACCGGTTCGCGCTCGTCTTCAATAGCTTCCGGTTCTTCCTCATAGACCTCTTCCTGGGAGCTGGAGTAGTGGTTTGCAAATTCAGGAGCGGAATCGGTTTCCGCTAACAGGGGCATGTTGAGGTGATTGACAATCCTTTCAACAGCAATGGCCAGCCGTTCAAGATTCTCAGCTGTCCGGTCCTGGATGCTGGCCATATATTCCTGGGTCCTGACAAGGGTCTCAACATGGGAGGCCAGGTTTTCAATGGTATCGGCAAGCAACGCAGTTTCTTCAATGGGCATTTCGTTGCCTCCCTGATGGGGCGCGGCAGGTGGCGACTGCCGTTTCATGGGCGGCTGGGGGGGCCTGTTGTAAGGATTGCTCCCATAGGGATGAAATCTCGGGCTGCTGGTGTGATGATAAGGATTATTATCGTAAGTTTTTCTCGTTTTCTGGGTCCTCTGTTTTTCAGCTTGTCCGTTACGCAAGCTTTGCAGGAAATCGTTCATATTATGTATATCCTCCTTGGGAATTTAAACTCACCCGACAGACAATATTATAGGTGAGGATTGTTTCCTTGCTATTCCAATTCTTTTTATAAATAGGGGGGGGTAAATCGGTAAACTTTTTAAAAACGCCCCTTGAAAAATGTTGGTAGTTATCAGCTTTTTTTCGGTACTTGTCAAGAATTTTTTTTTGACGATTTTGGTAAACGGCAAGGGGATGGATGGCGAAGGCGGTTTGCTGAAGCGCTCTAAGTTGTAAATCCAGAGTCTTTGTGATATTTTTCAGTCCTTCAATAACATTTAATAATAAGGATTTAAAATGGTTGAGAATAAAAATTACACGGTTCCCTTTAAAATTGATTCCCCGGATGTGGTCCGTGCAGACCTGCTTGAACCCATTGAATATGCTTATAAATCCAAACGAAGCATTGATATCAGGATTACCCAGCCCGAATACACATCGGTCTGCCCCATGACCGGCCTTCCGGATAATGGGTGCATTATGATTGAATACCGGCCGGACCAGTATATTGTGGAGCTGAAATCCCTGAAATATTACCTGCTTCAGTACCGGAACGTGGGGATGTTCTATGAACACGTTGTCAACAAGATCCTTGACGATCTGGTTCAAAGAATTCAGCCGTTGAGCATGAAAGTCACCGGGGAATTCACCCCCAGGGGCGGGATCAGTTCCCTTGCGACTGCGATATATGAAAAAAATGATGTCGTATCATGAATACTTTTCATGATACCACTCGATTTATAAAATTTCGGTCCTAAGCGTCCCGCTGATTTGAAAGTTCCTGTTCAAAAGCGTGTATCAAATCGAGGGCATGGTTCAACGATTGGATTGAAGACAGCCGGTGCCTGAAAGCCGAACAGCCCGGCATCCCCCTGACAAACCAGGACAGCCTGCCCCTGAGCATTTTACAGGCAGGCTCCTGCCCAAAATAGGCCACGGTTTCCCGGGCAAGATTTTCCATGGCGCGAAAGATTTCCCCCCTGCCCGGACGCGGGTAAGCCCCGGTAGACAGGAAATCGTCAATCTGTGACAACAAAAAGGGGTTCGCCATGGCTGCCCTTCCCACCATCACGGCGTCACATCCGGTCTGGGAAATCATCCTGCGGGCATCTTCAGCGCAAAGAATATCCCCATTTCCGATCACCGGGATCGACACGGTTTCCTTTATTTTACGGATGATATCCCAGTCGGCTTTTCCCCGGAACGCCTGGGTTGCGGTCCGGGGGTGTACGATGATGGCATTCACCCCCTGATCCTGGGCCATGAGCGACAGGTCCCTGGCCTGAATTCCGGATTTGTCCCACCCGGACCTTATTTTAATGGTAAAGGGCAGGGTTGTGGCCTTTCGTACAGCCCTGATAATATCCCGGGCAAGGCCCGGTTCCTTCATAAGGGCAACACCGGCCCCCTGTTTAATCACTTTTTTAACGCTGCACCCAAAGTTGATGTCAATGATATCGGCATGGCCGGTCTGCTCCACTGCCCTTGCCGCAAAGGCCATGGATTCAGGGTCAGCTCCGAAAATCTGGATGGAAAAGGGCGTTTCATCCTCACTGGTATCCATAAGGACCCGGGTTTTCTTAGAATCGTAAAAAAGGCCTTTGGCGCTGATCATCTCAGAGCAGACCACGCTGCACCCATACCCTTTGACCAGGCGCCTGAAGGGCCGGTTGGTGATGCCGGCCAACGGGGCCAGAAAGGTTTTTCCGGTGATGGTTAAATGGTGTATGTTCATTGGACTTTAGATTGTTTTATGGCCATGTCCCTGCCGGTATTGGCGTAACAGAACAGGCAGTTGTGGTAACAGGGATGGTCCTCATAGGACCCAACGTCAATTGATCTTCTACACCGGCACCCTTTTTTGTATCGCTGGCCGTAATCCCTTCCTAGGTCTAACTCACCGCCATGAATTTCTTTTAACAGGGGACCGTCAATACAGGCATTTTCTTTTATCCCGCTTACCCCTTTCTTTTCAGCAGCCTGAAACAGATCCGGTTCACAGCAAAGAAAAAGCCCGATGTTTAACGGTTCAAGAACGGCGGCCATCCGCTGGATAACGGTGATTTTTGTTTCAAGGCCCGGCTCCATAAATTGAATGTCAGCGGCATCACTGCCCCTGGCATGCCGGATCCGGTTTTCAACCTTTTTATAGGGATCGTAAAAACTGGTCACGCATTTGGGGATTTTTAATTTTGCGGCAAACCGGGCGATAGCCGGAAAGTCTTCAAGATTGTTGTGGATGTTCCCCCGGCAGTCTTTAAAAAAACAGACCGGGTCAAACCGCCAGGCGATTTGCCGGGGATCATACCGGTCCGCCAACAGGGCAAGTTGTTCTAAACGGCTCTCAAGACAGGGGATGAGGGGTTCGAGAACAGGGGCGGTCGAGTTGATGGTGAAGTTAAAATACAGTTTATAGCCCAGGTTCGTCAGGGTCTGATCCGCCTTTAGATCCAGAAAAGGGGCGTAGTTTTTAGACCAGAGGACAATGGAATGAATTTTGTCGGGGGAAACCGGGACAGTCCGGACTTTTCGGGTATAAGGATTTTTAATGTTAAACCGCCCCTTTTGAATCCGGTCCAGAAACCAGGGGGTATACCATCCCGGGATGTCGGTCCGCCTGGATGCAGACAGTATCCTTGGTTTTTCCCTGCCGGTATCAGTCATCCTTTTTTTGGAAATCTGAAAACGAGATCACCTTGCCGGTTTCCCGGGAAGGGCTTTTGGCCGGGGCATCCGGCTGGGAAGAGGGGGAGTTTTCAGACTGGTTTTTTCTGTCGGTCCGGGGGATCTGGGCCAGGGAACGGTCTTCCACGGGGCAGACCACTTT
Source organism: uncultured Desulfospira sp. (assembly GCA_963663165.1). Lineage (GTDB taxonomy): Bacteria > Desulfobacterota > Desulfobacteria > Desulfobacterales > Desulfobacteraceae > Desulfospira. The sequence goes on from OY760175.1 coordinate 5,279,317, forward strand.
TTCAAGGCGCATTTTTTTCTGGTTCATGAAAAATTCCTCGCCGTTGATATATTCTTCTTTTAATATCCAGACAACGGCTTGGAGGGGTATTTGAAGCATGAGCAGTTTGATCTGGAACCAGCCTTTTTTGTGATCCGGAAGAATACTTTCCACCCGGGCAAAGAAAACAGGGGCGTCTTCCAGGTAAATCAGTACAATGTCATTGGGTTTTGCCATGTGTCCTCTATATTTTTCTTGTTACCAGGCCAGATATATCATAATCTTTGGCACAAGGAGACTGCAAAATGAAATTTTTTCAAAATTATGGCGTATTGGACCAGCCTTATGTTGGACAATTTTTGTTTCATCCCCGGCCCGAATCAGGGGGCCGGCCGCCTTCTGATGCCAGGGAAGATTTGATGATACCGGTGGCAGACGGCGTTGAGGTGGGGGGAGCCTTTCATTTTTATTCGGATCAGGCACCCATTATTCTGTTTTTCCACGGGAATGGGGAAATTGTTCAGGATTATGATGACTTGGGGGGATGGTTCACCCGCCGGGGCTTAAACTTTCTGGTGGTGGATTACAGGGGATACGGCAGATCCTCGGGATCACCGTCCATTTCTGCCATGATGTCCGACAGCCACCATGTCCTGGACTTTTTGATCAAGATGAAATTCGAGCGTCAGTACACCGGAAGACTCTGCATCATGGGAAGGTCCCTTGGCAGCGCGCCGGCCTTGGAACTTGCCGGCTCAAGGCAGGCGGACATGGACTGCCTGATCATTGAAAGCGGTTTTGCCCGGGTGGCGCCCCTGCTGTCAACTCTGGGGATTGATCCGTCAGGCCTTGGCCTCAAAGAGGAACCGGGGTTTGAGAACCTGGATAAGATAAAAAATTATACCAAACCCTGCCTGGTGATTCATGCCCAAAACGATTTTCTGATCCCTTTCTCTCAGGGAAACGCCCTGTTTGACGCCTGCCCGGCCCGGGACAAAACCCTTCTTGAGATAAAAGGGGCAGGCCACAATGATATTTTTTTCAAAGGGGCCGCCCTTTATCTTGATGCCGTTTCAAAGATCTGCACCGGGTCATGACAGGGGGATCACCAGCACCGGGACACTGGTCCGCTTCAATACCTTTCTGACCAGTTTGGGCCCCATGGCATCGGCTAACAGGCCTTGCTGCTTGCATCCCATGACAATGATGTCGCAGGATTCACTTACAGCCGTGGCAACGATCTCATCGGCAATGGACCGGCTTTCCGATACCAGAATTTTGACAATGGGGGATTCGGTTTCAATGCCTGAACTGTCTTCCCCGAGAAATCCGGAGATGGCCCGGCGGATTCTAAGGGCATCCACATTTTTCCCCACCAGCAGGTTCCTGGCCCCGGCCTTGTGCTGGCTGATGATGTCGTTGTAGAGGGCCTCGCCAAAGGCCATTTTGACCCGCTTTTCAGAACTTTGCCTGGCCTCTTCCATGACATGGAGGACAACAATATCCGCATTGGCACGGGCAGACAGGGTGGCGGCATGTTCAAACACTTTTTTCATATCCGTTGACAGATCTGAAGCAAACAGTATTTTCTCAGGTTCCTGTATCATTTTATCCTCCTGGATAATTAAGGGGTTAAGTCAATGAATCACCTAAAAAAACACCTTACATGATCTATGGTGAATTATCAATTGCCAACGCCACCGCGTAACCGTATTTGTAATCCGGCGTGATATTTGGATTTTATTTGGTAAGTTTAATAATGTATATTGTTGAGACTTGGGATATGGGATATGGGACTTGGGGAGGCCGTGGATGCCGCAATCCCCAAGTCCCATATCCCAAGTCCCAAGTCCAATTTTTTGGAGATTAAACGTATCATTTCAAATGCAGTTACCTTCGCCAACGCCATAACCGGCAACCTGCCGGAAGTTTATCCGCTGGCTCATGAAAACCCCCTGGACGGGCCGGACAGGCATGCTCCGGCACTGGATTTGGTCAGGCTTGCGGCACTGATCTTTTTTTTTACATCCGGACTGCTGCACGCCGGGCATTCAACCGTGTCTTCCGCTTTGCTGAAAATTAGTTTTTCAAATTCGGTCCGGCATTTCTGGCATTGATATTCGTAAATCGGCATATTCTGTCTCCTTGAATTCGGGTTAAATCATACACACTATACGATAATCAGGCCTGCTAATTAAAAACGAAGGGAGGTACCAATGAAAGAGTTACTCTATGTCGGTATATTTATCGGTATCTATCTGCTGTTGCAGATCGTCATTCTGCCAAAGCTCGGCATATCCACATGAATGCGGAATGCGGCCTGCCGGGGGGCGGGCAAAGTGCAGGAAACTGGAAACAAGATACAGGAAACCCAAAACGGCATACCGGATATGAGAGACAAAAAACGCGGCGCTGGAAGTTAACGGACAGGGCCACAAAACAGCCAAGAGGAAACAGGAAATACAACCCGGATAGGGGGCGGGCTTGAATGGCAAATTCCGTTCAAACACCAGTTTCTTGCTTGACATTGCTGTGGCCGCAAGGGTATTGAACAAAGGGATTCAAGATCAAATTTCCCCTGGGAAAAACAGGGTTTATTAATCACATAAATTCACGGAGGCCCCATGACAGATCCTTTGTTCTCCCCTATCACCATCAACCAGCTCATCCTTGAAAACCGGATTTACCTGCCGGCCATGCACCTGGCCATGGCCAATGAGTTTGAGGTTACGGACCAGATCGTGGAATTTTATGCCCTCAGGGCAAAAGGCGGTGCCGGGATGATCTGTGTGGGGTATGCCACGGTGGACGAGCTTTCCGGAAACACCCAGAATATCGGTGCCCATGACGACCGGTTTATCCCGGGGCTTTCCCGGCTGGCCTCCGCTATAAAGGACAACGAATCAAAGGCGATTGTTCAGCTCAACCATGCCGGCCGGTATAATTTTTCATTTTTTCTGAATGGCAAAGAGCCGGTGGCCCCTTCGCCGGTGGCTTCCAGGATGACCCGGGAAACCCCCAGGGAGATGACCCGTGAAGACATTGCCCAGACGGTGAAAGCCTTTGCATCGGCAGCCTTTAGGGTAAAACAGGCCGGGTATGACGGGGTTGAGATTTTAAGCGGGACCGGGTACCTGATCAGTGAGTTTTTATCCCCCTTGACCAACTTAAGATCCGATGAATACGGGGGAAGCCTGGAAAACCGGATGCGCTTCGGCCTTGAGGTCATGAATGCGGTCCGGCAGGCGGTGGGCGACGATTTCCCCCTGATCGTCCGGATAAACGGCAATGATTTTATGCCCGGCGGCAATACCCGGGAAGAACTCAAGGCTTACGCGTCGGCCCTGGCCAACGGGCCTGTGGATGCCCTTTGCGTGAATGTGGGCTGGCACGAGGCCCGGGTGCCCCAGATCGTGGCCCAGGTTCCCCGGGGGGCCTTTGCCTACCTTGCCGAGGGAATTAAAAAATGTGTGGATGTCCCCGTCATTGCCAGCCATCGGATAAATGATCCGGCCACGGCCAGGAAAATGATCCGGGAAGGCCGGTGCGACATGGTGGCCATGGGGCGCAGCCTCATCGCCGATCCCATGCTGCCCCAGAAGGCCCGCCAGAAAAAGGAAAATGAAATTGTCCACTGTATTGCCTGCGGCCAGGGCTGTTTTGACCATTTGTTCAATCTTAAATTTGTGGAATGCCTGTGTAATCCCCTGGCCGGGTATGAATATCAGGGACACAGCCAAAAGGCGGATACGTCAAAGAAGGTGATGGTGGCCGGCGGCGGTCCGGCCGGCATGATCGCAGCCCTGACAGCAAAAAGGCGGGGGCATGATGTGAGCCTGTATGAAAGCAGCGGCCGTTTAGGCGGGCAGCTTCATTTGGCTGCCGCCCCTCCGGGCCGGGAGGAATTTGTCCAGTTGGCCCGGGATCTTGAAACTCAGTTAACCCTTGAAGCCATCCCCGTGGTGCTGAATACGCCGGTGGATCAGGCCCTGCTTCAAGCTAAGACCCCGGATGCCGTGATTATCGCCACCGGTGCCAAACCTTTTGTCCCGGATATCCCCGGTATGGACATGGATCATGTGGCAGAATCCTGGGATGTGCTGGCCGGTAAAGCCGATACCGGCAACCGGGTGGTGGTGGTGGGCGGCGGTGCCGTTGGCGTTGAAACCGCTCTGTTCCTTGCCGAACAGGGAACTCTGGAACCTGAAGTCCTCAAGTTTTTATTGGTGAACCGGGCCGAATCCCCTGAAACCCTCTATGAAATGGCAATAAAGGGAAGCAAACAGGTCACCCTCATTGAAATGATGGATAAAATCGGAACCGGGATTGGCAAATCCACCAAGTGGGGGATGATGCAGGACCTTGGGCGGCTCGGGGTTGAGACCATCACCCGGGGCCAGGTCACCCGGATTATCCCTACCGGCCTTTCCTATGAAAAGGATGGCCAAACCTTTTCTCTAGAGGCAGATACCGTGGTCATTGCCGCCGGGTCTGTTCCTTACAACCCGTTAGAATCCCTGGTAAAGGGCATGGATATCCCCTGTGAGGTCGTGGGGGATGCCGGTAAAGTGGGAACCGCCTTTGATGCGGTTCACGCCGGATACCGGGCAGCCCTGGGAATATAAACCGCGCCGGACCCAGGGGGGAGGGAGAACCCGATCCATGGGAAGATGCCGGTGCATCCAGAATGATAAGCCCCACACCCGGCCACACGCAAAATATCTATTGCCCGTGGCCGGGTGGAGGCAGGTTGGCAAAAAACGAATTTCCTGTCTAACAGATCAGACGATTCCCCCCCTTTTTCGTGCTCGTCTCATGGCAGCACACAAAACAGCAATACCTCCTCCCATCAGCAGCAATGATGAGGGAGCCGGCACCGGGCTTCCCACAGCGGCCGAATAAGAGACGCTGCAGCTCAGATCTTCATAGGAGTCAAAGTCCACATAAAAAAGGCCCCTCAAAGAGTCGTCGTATTCCGCATTGATACTCAGGTCGCATGAGCCCTCGCCCATAATGGTAAAATAAAGTGTGGCCAAAAGGACCTCTTGATCGGTGACACCAAGGAAAGACGTACCGCCTACAAATCCCCACTTGGCAGCACTCTCCAGGTATTCAAAATCTGATCCCAGCAGATAACCGGCATACCGGTATATGGTTTCATCTGCCACCTCAACATCAAAACCGAAAGACAACAGTTCATTTCCGGTTAAGTCGTCTGAATCCAGCCATACCTCTACTTCAAACACCGTATAGAGATAGCCGGTATATCCGGTTTGGGTTAAGCTGATGGATGGAGAGGCCAGGGCCTTTGTGCCGCAAAGACAAAATGCCAGCAGCAGTATCGTTAACAGCGTCGTTATTTGGGTTTTCAATTTTTTAATCTCCTTTTTTTGGTCGACCTGGAACTTGGGGCTGCCTTTCGCTACCGTTTGCAGAGCCCAGGTCCCATATCTTATATCCCGGTATTAAATTTTTTCACCAATCAGGTTTCACTTAAAAATGTTTTGTAATATTTGTACCATTGCCGGTAATCGGCAAAGTCAACATCCCCGTCCTGGTCATAGTCGGCCGCCTCAACATAGGCAGCGTCCCCTTGAGACGTTCCGATGGCTTTTCGGATAAGCACCGCATCTGACCGGCCTACGGATCCGTCCTGGTCAAGATCGCCTTCCCACTTGGCATTGATTACACCAATGGCATCCAGATCAACGCCTCCGGAGCCCCAGGTGACCCAGGCGTCGTAAATGGAATTTCCTGCAGAATCTTCAAAGGTGCCGTCTCCGGGAATATCAACAATCCTTACGTAATTTATCTCATTTAAATCGACCAAACCGGACAGGACAAGTTCGTCTTGCAGCAGGTCGTTCAGATCAAAGGGGGTGCCGAAACTGGTATTGTAACCATTGACATGCTTGCCCGCTAGATTAAAGATATTCGTCGGGTCCTGAGTCAGGTAGGCCTGGCTGGTGGGGCCGCCATCCAGGTAATTGAGATAGGAACAGGGGAAACGGGCAAAATTGATCCCGTCAGTAGATACCTCTACATATCCCAGTTCGGCAAATAACCCGCCGGTACTCGTACCAGCACCTGTTGTGTAGTCGGAGATGAATCCGTTTTCAAATACCGCAAAATCCGCACCGTCGCCGTTGATGATGGCCCTGTCAAACCCTAAGGTCACATAACCAGGCCCGGATCCGCTGCCGGCCAGATAGGCTGCGATCTCTTCCGAATCCATGTCCCCAAGAGAAACAATGTGCATCACATTGCCGGTTGCTTCATACAGGGCATTTTGCGGGAATGTGAACTGGGTTCCGATTCCGTTGTCGGCGTAGACCCCTTTTATATCCGATGGTTCATACGCCTGCACCGTGGCGGCCCAGCCTACAAAGACAGGATTGACATCGTTTTTGGAACTTACGACACCGTCCCCGGCGGGGCCAACATAACCGGGGATACCGGCATCTATTCCATCCCCGCCAACCGCATCCGAATAGGGTCCGGCAGCCCATGCCGTAACCCCTGACAGGGCGATTACGGCCATGACAAACAGCCATTTAATTGGTTTCATATTGTATTCTCCTTTTATAAGAAAGTCTCACTAAGGTCCTGAGAAGACTTTCAATATTTGTTGTGGGCGGTGCTTGGTTGGATAATCCAAGCCGTCCGGTTTCTGCCCTTTAGGGTATGACAGTTATAAAAATAGCCTGCGCCTGATGGCTGAAAGTCCCAGCAGTCCGCTGCCCATGATCAGCAGGGAGCCCGGTACCGGCACGGCAGCCCCAAAGTCAAGTCCGGCCCCGTTTACCAGGTATCCTCCGGATATTAGATTTCTAAGATAAAGATTTTGCTCTGCCCAGGTTTGGATATAAAGTGAGTAATAGATGCAGGTTAAATCACTGGTATATTCTGTAGGGAAATAAATATCCGGCTCCCCGTCCTGAACCGCACCATCAAGAATTTTCATGGTGTAGGTGCCCAGCAGGTAATCCTCATCTATCACGTAATGGGTCCCGTTTCCCTGAATACCGGATATAATCCCATTGCCTACGATACCCGGAGTATATTTTTGATCAAAGTTTGACGGGAGATTGTTTTCATACTCGTTAATCCAGGCAGCCTCCGAGGTGTCAAAACAAAAACCCAGAGAGTAATATCTGAGGTTCACTGTCTCATCAGCATCTTCGTCCACCATTAACCATATTTCAACAGTGTCATCCCCGTCTAAGTTATTCATTTCGATATACCAGGCCGAGGCCGGGAGTGCTGAAATAAAGAGTGTGCAAAACAAGGCCGCTGCCGCGACTAAAATTTTTTGGTTCACGTTGGTTCTCCTTATGCTATTTGGATTGCTCCTGATTTTTTATTAGGCCCCGGCCGGCGGCCCAGGGCCTTGCCTTTTAATATTGGGTGGGGGCGGATCTTGGTTGGCCAGCCAAGTCTTTCCCTGTTTGTCCCATCAGGCTTTTCTGCGGCAGGTGCCGGCAAGGGCCAAAAGACCGCTACCCAGCAGCGAGAATGCACCGGGAACAGGTACGGCTGACAGGGTCCCCTCTATGGTCATGGTGATGCTGTCAAGAACAAAGTCTGTGCGGGCGTTGCCGTTCAGTCCCGCTTCGACCAGGTAAGTCAGTTCTCCGCTCTCCAGCAGGCTCAGGTCCGTGAGGGTGTATTCATAGGTTGAGGCGTCTGTGGTGGAATTAACGCCGACTTCCACAGCTTCTATGACGGTTGTGGTGCCGTTCAGTGTGACGGTGGCCAGATCCGGATAAATCGAGGTGTCCCTGGTGGTATCCATGCTGTTGGTATCCGAGTAAATTCTGGGCGGAGTATTCCAGATGTTGTAATTCAGGTTGTCATCGTCGTGCCAGGTAAAGGTTAAGGTGACGGTAAGACCGGTATAGCCGGACAGGTCTTCCCAGCCGCTGAAGCTGCCCGATACGGTTAAATAATTGGCAACAATATAGTCTCCCTGGATGGTATAATTTTCTCCAAGCCCGTAATGATATACGGTCTGGTCTGCTGCCTCATATGTGTCTTCATATATTAGGGCTGCCGAAGCAGCTCCTGAAACCATAAAAAGTATGGAAAAGATTGCGGTTGTGATTAAAACTGATTTTTTCATGTGGTTTGTCCTTTCTTTTTTTATAAAATTCGAATAACTGTTATGGGGACGGCTTTGGTTATCCAACCTGGCGCCGGCCCACAACGAAAAGCCTTTTCAGCTTGTTGATAAAAATTACATAGAAAAATCTGTGTTATTGAACAAAGCAGCACGTGCCGGAAGGACCGGTCCCGGTGGGCATTGATTTGGGCAGCAGAATTGTGGTATTGTACGAAAATCCGTTTTTATTTGAAAACGGACAAGTACCTGCTTTAAATGCCGGTGCGATTTTTAAAGGCCCGCAGAGCATCTTGGCGGAGGCATGCGGGCCTTCCCTTGTCGAGTAAAATTTTGGGGTCGATTTTTTCCTCCTTTTTCGGTAGTACGGCGCAATAAAAATATGCCGGGTTTAATTCTCCGGGGCCGCCCGGCTGTCCTTTTTTTGATCCCTGAAGGAGAGGACCCGTGGCTTTCCGGACCCCGGTTTCCCGGGGTGTGGCTTTCGCTATCCGGGAGTAGGTATAGCAGGTTGTTTTTAAGATTTCTCGGACTTTTTTGCTATAATTTAAACTTTTTTGTCATAGGTTTAATTTTTTTGTTTTCAAAAGGTGTTCCCTGGCTTTTGCCCCCCCCTCAAAAAAATAGAAGCCAGGCCCCGTGCTTAAAGAGAAAAATCCGGGCAGGTGTTGAAGAAATCTGTCACATTCCGGATATAGGCGTGGGGGGATGTGGATTTAAGGATTTGTTTTAAGGGCTTTGGGTGCCCTTTAAAGGAAGGGCCTAAAAATGTCCAGAATCCTTTCATCCGGTCAATGAGATGGGCGGGGCCGGAGAAAATTTTTTCATATTCCTTGAGCAGATCGTCATGGAATGCCGAAAGCCGGGTCAGCCGGTCTTTGCCCGGGGGGGGCGGTATCTGCCGGATATCTTCGGCAAGAAAGGGATTGGCCAGAATACCCCGGCCGATCATGAACCGGTGAACCTGCGGGAACCGGTTCCGGACCCGTTCAAATGATGCGCGGTCCACAATATCACCGTTGTAGGTAAAGGAATGCCGGCTGCAGGCCACGGCTTTTTCAAATGCGTCAAGGTCTGATGTTCCGTCATACATCTGCACCCCTGTCCGGGGATGAAGAATGATCTCTTCAAGGTCGTGCCGGTCCAGCATGGGGATCAATTCGTGGATTTCATCCTTTGATTTTCGTCCCAGGCGGATTTTAACGGACAGTGAGGCTGATATCTCGGGGATGATTTCCGATAAAAGCCGGTCAATTTTTTCCGGATACAAAAGAAGGCCTGACCCCCGGTCCTTTTTGGCGATTTTGGAATGGGGACAGCCCAGGTTCCAGTTGATCCGTTTATGGCCCATGGCATACAGATGCTGGGAAAGAAAGATGAAATCCCGGGCATGGTTTCCCAAAATCTGGGGAACCACTGGCAGAGACTGGTTTAATTCGGGCAGAACGTCTTTGATTCTGGAGGGTTTGAGCCGGTATTCTCCCATGGTGGAAATAAACGGGGCAATGGCCTCATCCAGCCCTGAAAAATGCCGGGCATGGACATTTCTAAAGGTCACATCCGTGAATCCCTGCAACGGGGCAAGGATGAGAGAGATTTTTTGATTTTCCATTATATTTCCATGAAAACAAAAGGCTGCGGATAAAAAAACTTTGACAACCCAAAGGCTATAAATTATAGAATCAAAAACATTTTGGCCTGAGTCTATAATAACCATCATGGACAGGCCGGGCATTTGAACCAGGCATCGCCCACCGTCTTACTGTGGCGCCTGGTATCATTTTAACCGGAAGATTCATATAAAAAAAATTTTAAAATTGCAAGGAGTACCTTTAAAATTATGAAAGCGCTTTACAGGGAGGTTATCAGGATCAATCAGATGGTTGACAACCAGGACAAGGCTGAAACGGCACAATCCTTTTTTGAAAAACTCAACCAGATGGCATTGCCGGATACATTTAACTGGGCCAAAGAGATCTTTGAAGATCTTCATGTAAAAGAAACTCCGGATAAAACCGCATTGATATGGAGTGATATCCATACCACAGAAACCCTCACCTTTTCCTACCGCACCATCCTTCAAAAGGCCAATCAGCTGATTAATCTGTTAAGTGCCCATGGTATCGGGCACAAAAACAACATGTACCTGATGGCCCCCATTGTGCCGGAAATGTGGTTTGCCAGCCTTGCCTGCATCAAAGCCGGCATTGTCAGCGTGCCCACGGCCACCACCATGACCGCAAGGGAACTTGAATACCGGTTTGAAACCTTTAAACCCGATGTGGTCCTGGCTGATCCGGATTCTGCCGGGCTCATTGAAAAGGCGGCTGAAATAAGCGGTGTGAATCCAAAGGTTAAACTGGTCCTGGGAGAACGGGAAGGCTGGATTCCCTTTAGTGAAATTGACGGACAGCCAGATGAGGCCCAGGCGGCTGAAACCGAATCCAATGAAACCCTGTTTTGCTTTTTTACCTCCGGCACCACCGGGCTGCCCAAGCGGGTGGGGCATACGGCGGTTTCCTATCCCCTGGGCCATTTGTCCACCACGGTGATGACCGGGGTTCGGCCCGACGACGTTCACAACAATTTGAGTGCCCCCGGCTGGGGAAAATGGGCCTGGTCCAGTTTTTTTGTTCCGTTTAATGTCGGGGCCACTCTGGCGGGTTTTGCGTTTAAGTCCATGGATGGAGAGCAGTACCTGGATGCGGTGGTGGCCAATAAGGTCACCACGTTCTGCGCCCCGCCCACGGCATGGCGGATGTTTGTCAATATGAACCTGGACTCTTTTGACCTGTCCCATCTTCGCCAGTCCATGAGTGCCGGGGAGCCCCTGAACCCTGAAGTGATTACCCAGTGGGAAAAATACACCCATACCGAAATCAGGGATTTTTACGGCCAGACTGAAACCACAGCCATGATCGGCAATTTCCCCTGGATGGCCGGGAAAATGCGGTCCGGATCATTCGGGGTTCCTTCGCCCATGTATGATGTGACCCTCTCCGATGATGAGGGAAATGTAATTACTGAACCTGACCAGGTCGGCCATATCGTCATCCGGTTGACCCGGTGGCGGGGCCTTGGGCTGTTTTCGGAATATATCGGGAACCCTGAAAAAATGAGCGCTGTTTTTGTGGACGATTTTTACTATACCGGAGACCGGGCTTCATTTGACAGTGACGGATACTGGTGGTTTGTGGGACGGGCCGATGATGTCATCAAATCTTCGGACTACCGGATCGGCCCCTTTGAGGTGGAAAGCGCACTGCTTGAACATCCCTCGGTTGCCGAGACCGCGGTTGTGGGGGCACCGGACCCTAACCGGTATCAGCTGGTCAAGGCCTATGTTATCCTGAACTCCGGTTATGAGGGCAACCGGGACCTTGCCCTTGAACTTTTCAAGCATACCATCAACATCCTGGCCCGGTTCAAGATTCCCCGAATCATAGAATTTGTCAGCGAGGTGCCCAAAACCATCTCCGGGAAAATCCGCCGGGTGGAACTTAGGGATATGGAGATCTCAAAACAGGATGGCGAGGGCGGCGAGCCCATCACAGAATATTTTTACTGGGATTTCCCAGAGCTCAGTTCCAGTTTTAAAGAGGAGCCGGACAGCCGGGGTTAACGCTATTCCCCGACGATTGTCCTAAATAGTGTTTGAACGGAAACCCCGTGTTTGGACGAAAAGTTGCCCAGATGAAAGGCGCAAAAAAATTTAAAACCGGAGCAGCCATGGGGTTGTGAGGATTGCAAATTTTTCTGCAACGCAGCAGATGGGTGACTTTGTGAGCTAAAGCTCCTCTAACGAGCCGTTCAAACACTAAATATATGCATTCAATCTCTTGCCCCTCTGTGCAGTTTGGCGCAAGCCAAACCTCGGTGTCCTCTGTGGTTTAAAAACATAAAATCCCGAAGGGGTTGAATGGTTCTTCTTTAGCTTCCCGGTTTTTATAAATTGTGGGCTTCGCCCAGGCTTTAAATTAAACCACAGAGGGGCACAGAGAAACACAGAGTTTCAGTGCTGCGCACTGAAATGGCGTTCGGAACGCTTAAGCAATAGGTGAGTTGCCGCGGTTAGCCTATCCCCCTTCAGTCTTCAGCCTAAGTCCCTTTCAAAACCCTGTATTTTGCCAGCACATGCCCGCTGTCGAATTTAATCTCCTCAAAGAGTTCAAGCTGGGCATCCAAAGGACGGGTAAACAGGGTCAGGCCCTGTCCAAACAGTTTCGGGACCACGGTCAGGTGAATTTCATCGATCAGGTCCTGTGCCATGAAAAGGGTATTTACCGTGGCCCCGCCGATAAGGGCGGCACATTGAAACCCCTGTGCAGACAGTGCTTCAATGATCTGTTCTGGGGCAAGATCAGTGAACACCAGGTTTTTATCCTGGCTTTTCCGGGACTTGTCCCGGGTCATGACCACGCTTTTGCGGCCGGGAAGGACCTTTCCAATGGTGTCCCAGGTTTTAGAGCCCATGATCATTACCCCGGCTTTTTTAGTTGTTTTCACAAAATATTGTTTATCGGCTTTCCCGGTCCAGTCCGCAAAGTGATTGGCGTCCCGCGCAATCATCCCGTCAGCGGTTACGGCCATTAAAAGAACTATTTTCATTGTCTGGTTCCCCAAGTGGTTGTGTTCCTAACAGGTTATAGGCTGTTTTTCAGGCAATGGCAAATTTTGAATAAAATTGGTATTGACAATTGCACAATAGAATATACTTTGTTTTTAAAGTTAGTTTTGGCTAATAAATGATATGATCCAAATGGGTCTTGAAAGGACGGTGCCATATGGAAAAGAGAATAAATCAGGTCAGTGACAATTACTGCAACGTATTGGAACAGCGCCGCCTGGTAGCAGAAATGACCAGATGCGACCGGGCAGAAGACCCTCAGGAAAGCCGGTATGAGTGTTACCTGAGAGCGGCCAGGGAAAGCCGAGAGAGCAACGGCTGCCTGTATGGATAGAATAATAGGTTAGGCTGAAGACTGAAAGTTTTTAGGCTGAAGGAAGCGGGAGCTATCTACCTTCAGTCTAAATTCCTTCAGCCTATTCCCCTAAATTCTTGTCGATGGGCTCAAAATTCATCTCAATATCGATTTCACCGCTGATGTTCCGGGTCATTTTGGCATTGGGATACCGTTTGAGAAAAACATTGAGCATTTTTTTATTTTCAGCCAGGGTGGTGGCGATGAACCGTTTGTAGTTGTTTTCCCGGGCAATTTTTTCAAGGGATTTGAGCAGGAATGTGGCAATTCCCTTGCCGTGGAGGTCTTCTTTGACCAGAAACGCCACTTCGGCTGAATCTTTTCCCACTTCGGCATAGGAGCCGATGGCCACAATCTGCTTTCTTTTGCCGATCTGCATGAGGCCGATCAGGCTCATGTTTCTGCGGTAATCCACCTCAGCCCACTGCTGCTGAAGCATTTCTCTTGAAAAGACCTTCCGTTTGTTAAAAAACCGGAAATAAATGGATGTTTCCTGAAGCGAGTAGTAAAAATGGCGGGATTCAAATTCATCAGAAGGCAGCAGGGGCCTGAAATCGACACTTTTTCCGCTGGGCAGTTTCATGGAATCAATGTATGAATCCAGGAACATCAAATCCTTGGTGGTGGGGGGCAGCTGGTCCGGGAAAATATAATGCCGCTTCTTGGCCTCTTCAATCAGGCCTTTTCTGAATTTGGGGTGGGCGATCTGGGCCAGTTCAATGACCCGCTGGTAAATGCTTTTTCGGCGCATTTCCGCAATGCCGTATTCCGTGACAATGATATCAACATCCCCCCGGGTGGTGGCCACTCCCGCCCCTTCGCTTAAATGGGGGACGATTCTGGACACTTCCCCGTTCTGGGCGGTAGACGGTATAATGATAATGGAAAATCCCCCGTTGGACATGGCCGATCCCCGGATAAAATCCACCTGGTCCCCGATCCCCGAGTAAAACAGATATCCTTTGGAGTCCGTACAGACCTGGCCGGTGAGGTCTACCTCAAGGGCGGAGCTGATGGAAATAAAATGATCGTTGTTGGCAATGATGTTGGGGTCATTGACAAACTGGGAGGTCCGAAAGTGGAACATGGGGTTGTTGTCCACATAATCATACAGGGCTCTGGAGCCCATGCACAGGGACGCCACCACCCGGTCCCGAACATAGTTTTTCTTCCGGTTGGTGATCACCTTTTTTTGAAACAGGGGCAAAAATCCTTCGGTGATGACCTGGGTATGCAGTCCCAGATCTTTTTTATCGGAAAGATAGGGAAGAATGGCATCGGGCAGATGGCCGAACCCGATCTGGAGGGTGGAGCCGTCATCCACCAGCATGTTGACATAGTGGCCGATCCGTTCGACCACCATCTGGTTTTTGGGGGTGGGCAAGGATTCCAGCAGCGGCTCGTCCACTTGAACCAGATAATCAATTTCATCAATGTGAACCAGGGCGTCACCCAGGGTTCTGGGCATCTGGGGGTTGACCTGGGCAATCACAATTTCAGCATTTTTCATTCCGGACAGGGTAATGTCAACGGAAATCCCCAAAGAGCAATAGCCGTGTTTGTCCGGCGGAGAAACCTGGATCAGGGCGACATCCAGGCCGATTTCCTGGGTCTCGAAAATTTTGGGGATCTGGGACAGATAAACCGGGATATAGTCAATTTTACCTTCAAAGGCGGACTGCCGCATGGCCAGGGATATAAAAAACAGTTTAATGGAAAACCGGGCAAGGAAATGTTTATCATTAACATACTGGGACAGCGTGGAGGACAGCATCTGGTAAATCACAATGTCCTGGATGCTGGTATCTTTTACCATGGCGTGGATCAGGCATTGGGGTTCGCCGCATCCCGTACCGATAAAAACCCTGGAGCCGTTTTTGATTTTTTTTACGCTTTGTTCCGGCGTAAGAATTTTCTCCGGGTATTGTTGGCTGATATCCATGGGGGTGTTTCTCCTGTGTGAACTGGCAATGGGTTAAACGCTCAACCTGGAAAGGCAAATTAATGTAAGATCCGGTTAAACTTTTTTAGCCTTATCCATATCTTGTTTACCAGAATCCTATAAAAACAGCAATTTTAAAAAAGGGATTTAGGCTGAAGACTGAAGGCTGTCAGGGTAAAGGAAGCCAGCCCTTTGCCGTTGTCAGCTTTCGGTCTGAATCCCTTCGGTCTATGCACCTTTTTTCCCGGTTGTTTCATCAATCCAGTCCAGAAACGGCCCGTACCCTTTTTCAATGGGAATCTGTACGATCTGGGGGACCTCATAGGGATGGCGCTCCAGGATAAAGGCTTCAAGGGCGTTATACAGGTGGTGCCGGGTTTTCATCACCAGCCGGATCTCAGACTCATGGCATGTCTTTCCCTTCCAGGTATACCAGCTGGTGATGGGGCTTAGCTGAACACAGGCCGCAAGCCCTTGCTCCACAGCGCCGGACGCAATAGCTTCTGCCTCTTCCATGCGCTTGCAGGTGGCCACTACCATAATATAGCTCATTTTTTATCCTGCCTGGTTTGTTGCCAGCATATCAATGTCATTTAAGGGTATAGCATACCATACGTTAAATTTGACGAAAACGCCAGTTTACGGTTGCATAACCTTTGGTTTAAAATTTAACGTGGCAAAATAATCGGCCATGGTTTCGGCCCGCCTTATACGTTCCACCTTAAGGTCTTTTCTTAAAATCAGTTCCTGGGGCCGCAGCTGGCCGTTGTAGTTGAATCCCATGGCATGGCCGTGGGCACCCGTGTCATGGATAACCAGAAGATCTCCCAATTGGGTTGGCGGCAGTTTCCTTTGGATGGCGAATTTATCGTTGTTTTCGCAAAGGGCCCCCACAACGTCCACGGTTTGGGAACAGGGTTCATGGTCTTTCCCGTGGATATGGACGTGGTGATAGGCCCCGTACATGCCCGGCCTCATCAGGGATGACATGGAGGCGTCCACGCCCACATAGTTCCGGTAGATGGCTTTATGGTTGATGACCCGGGTGACCAGCACCCCGTGGGGGCCGGTAATAAAACGGCCGCTTTCCATACAAAGCCGGGGGACCCAGTTGTTCCTTGTTTTAAAGGATGCAAAGGAGGCTTCAATCCCTTTGGCCATGCCGTTCAGGTCAAAGGGCTCGGCATCGGGAAGATAAGGAATGCCGAGCCCGCCCCCGATATTGATGAATTCCACTTTGATGTCAAGCTTTTGGTCAAGCTGTTCAACCACTTCCAGGAGCATGTCGGCGGTTTCCACCATATAGGTATAATTCAGTTCGTTGGAGGCCAGCATGGTGTGAAGGCCGAACCGTAATGCCCCCATGTCCTTGGCTTTCTGGTAGGCCTCCAGGATCTGGTCATAGCTGACCCCGTATTTGGCCTCTACCGGGTTGCCGATAATGGTGTTGCCGGTTCTTCTGGAACCCGGGTTGTATCTAAAGCAGATCAGATCCGGGACCCGGGACAGTTTAGAAAGCAGGGATATGTCGTCCAGGTTGATAACGGCCCCGTCTTTGTCCATGGCAAAATCAAGCTGGGCCCGGCTGGTGTTGTTGGAGGTAAACATGATCTCTTCCGCCTTGGCCCCCAATTGTCTGGCCAGTTCAACTTCCGGAACGGAACTGCAGTCAAACCCGAACCCCTTAGCCTTGAGCAGGGCCATGACCGAAGGGTTGGGAAGGGCCTTTACGGCAAAAAATTCTTTAAAGCCGTTAAAATTTTTAAATGCCGTGTTGACCTGATCGCAGGTCTGCTCCATACCGGCTTCATCATAGATGTGAAACGGGGTGCCAAAAGTTTGTGCAATTTGGGGAAGAAGGGGGGACAGTCTGTTTTTAAAATCATCTGACATGGGCATGGGGTTGGGTTCCTTTTTTATTAAAGCTGTTAGCCATTAGCTTTTAGCTATTAGCAGGCGGACTGACAGCTAATGGCTAACGGCTGAATGCTAACAGCTAATGGCTATATACTCTCCGGCAACACTATCTTGGCGCTTTCCTTAAAAGAGGACAGGACAATATGGGTTTTAATGCTTTCCAATTGGCCTGCTCCGGTAATCTGGGTTTTAATGATCTGTTCCAACTCCTGGTTGCCGGATACCCTTAATTTGGCCACCAGGCAGTCATCTCCGGCAATGTAGTGGACCTCCTGAATCTGGCCTATGGCAGACAGGGCCTTGCCGGTCTCCCATATCCTTGAGGGGTCCTTTACCCTGATGTGGGCAAAGACAACCATGGTGGACCGGAACATTTCGGGGTTGAGCCGGACCTCGTATCCCTGGATGACCCCTCGGGCCTCAAGTTTCTTAATCCGCTCAAGCACGGCAGAGGGGGCCATTCCTACGGTCCGGGCCACTTCTACATTGGGTATCCTGGCTTTTTTTTGCAGGATCTTTAGAATCTGTAAATCTGTTTTATCCATTTGGTTTCTTGTGGATTTATAAACTGCGATTTGGACGGATAATATTCACCGTAATGGCAAAAGTCAAGAATAAAATGTTTGTCATTTGCGGTTTGTATCGAATGATGTTCTAAAGACGCCCTCAATTCTATTTGTTTTGATTTTGGTTGATAAAACGGCCGGATTCATATACATTAAACAGACACTGGCTCTTGACTCTAAACTATTCTTACAATCTGAAAAATACTTAGAATGAATACCCAGCCAATTGAAATTCTGGTGGTAGATGATGAAGAAGGCATTCTTGATGTAACAGAAGGCTATTTCAGCCGGAAAGGGTACAAAGTTTATACCGCGGGCAATGGCGCCCAGGCCCTTGAAGTGGTCAAAGAAAAAAAAATCAGCTGTATATTTACGGATATCAATATGCCGGTGATGGACGGCCTTGAACTTGCCGAACAGGTCAGGCATTTGGAAAACACGCTTCCCGTGGTGGTGATGACCGGATATCCGTCCCTGGAAAATTCCATCGCCACTTTAAAAAACGGGGTGGTGGATTACCTGATCAAGCCCGTGAATTTAGAGCAGATGGAAATGACCTTAAGGCGGGTTCTCAGGGAACGTGAGCTGCTGGTTGAGAACCTGATTCTAAAAGAAGAGGTAGAGCGTAAAGAACGGTTAGAACAGCTCAATAACGAACTGATAGCGCGGGTAAAAGATGTTAATACCCTGAACCGGATAATGGAGGATTTTTCTTCCACGGACTCCACCCATGGGGTTTACGATAAAGTGGTTGATTTAGGGGTGGAAGAGCTGGAAGCCGATAAGGTGTTTTTCCATTTTTATGCGGAACAGGAACACTCTTTGATAATGATTACCCAGGCTTCAAAGGATGTAGTCTTTCCCATGGATGCGTCGGCATTTGACAAGGATATTCCGGCCAAAACCAGGGAATACATTATCGGTATCATTGAGGCTGACGACAAACCGTCTTTGATTCAGGATTCGTTAAACAACCGGCAGATTGATGACAACATCAACTCCTGCATGGTGGTCCCCCTTAAAATCAGGGACCAGATTTTCGGCGTGGCCAGTGCCTTTATCTTCAGCCCGGGCCGGTTTTTTGATGAAAAAGACATTTACTACATGACATTTATTACCCAGAAGGCCGCTTCCGCCATTGAGAATATTGCCCTTTACGGCAACATTATTGAAAATCTGGTTTCCACGCTCAGGGCTTTTGTTACCGCCCTTGAGGCCAGGGATTCATATACCAGGGAGCATTCCACCCGGGTGGCCGAGTTTGCCTATGCCATTGCCGAATATATGGGATGCACCCAGGAAGAGCTTGAAATCATAGATTTTGCCGGAAGTCTTCATGATATCGGAAAAATCGGCATTCCGGACGATATTTTGCTCAAGCCGGGAAAGCTCAACGATGAGGAGTACGAAAAAATAAAAGAACATCCCCGGATCGGGGCAGATATCGTCGGCAAACTCGGCGTCTGGGACCGTGAAGTGGAAATCATCCGGTGCCATCATGAGCGGTTTGACGGAAAAGGATATCCCGGCGGATTAAAGGGGGAAGAGATCCCAAAGCTTGCCCGGATCATGTCCGTGGCAGACTGTTTTGATGCCATGGCCTCTGACCGCTCTTACAGAAAACGGATGGATACGGATCTGGTGTATCAAATCATCAGGAGAAATTCAGGTTCCCAGTTTGATCCTAAGGTGGTGGAAGCCTTTTTTCAGATTGCCGATCAGGAGTTATTCCATGACCTTTAATTGGTTGAGTCGGGTTTTAAAATGTGTTAATCTGATAATTAAAGATTTAAGAACATATGGAGCGATTTCACAATGACCGGTTCAGATGAAAAAAGAAAACATCACAGGGTAAGTTTTCCGGCTCGGATTCAGGTTCTGCTCGATATGGACGGTAAAGAAATAGCGTTAAAAGGCAGTTCCCAGGATTTGAGTCTCAGGGGAATATTTGTGGAAACAGACAGAGACTTTAGCATGGGAACCCGGTGTCTGGTAAAGGTTTTCCTGGCCGGTGGCATAGATGAGGTTGAACTGCAGATGCAGGGAACCGTGGTCAGGCAGACCCCAAACGGTATTGGCGTGGAATTTAATTCCATGGACGTGGATACATATTCACATTTGAAAAATATCGTAATGTACAATACAATGGATAGTTCGAGCTAAAAGGGTTCTCTTGCTAAATGGATGTCACACTTATTAATCCGTTTATAAATGCCACTGTCAACGTTCTGGAGACCATGGCCTTTGTGAAGGTTTCTGCCGGGAAACCCTATTTGAAAAAGGATAACGTCGCCGTAGGGGATGTTTCCGGAGTCCTGGGATTGACAGGCGTTGCCAATGGAACCATTTCAGTAACCTTTGAGGAAAAGTGTATTCTGACAATTGTGTCCAACATGTTCGGCGAAACCATGAACAGCCTGAACCATGAAATTGCCGATGCTGTAGGGGAATTGACCAATATGATTTCGGGTCAGGCCCGGCGGGAGCTTGAAGAGATCGGCAAGGTCTTCAAGGCCGCCATTCCGTCTGTCGTTAGCGGGCCTCAGCACCAAATTATCCATTACTCTAAAGGACCTAAGATAGCAATTCCCTTTAGCACTGAGGGTGGGGATTTTACAATTGAAGTCTGTTTTGAAAGATAGAAAACGGTTATAATCCGTATAAGGAGGGAAATTTTGCAATGGACATGTCCATCAAGGTTCTGATTGTTGACGATTTTGCTACCATGCGCCGCATCCTTAAGAATATTTTAAAGCAATTGGGGTTTAAAAATCTTGTGGAGGCCGATGATGGTACTGCTGCCTGGGAAATACTGGAAAGCCAGGAGATCAACCTGATTATCTCAGACTGGAATATGCCCAAGATGACAGGGCTGGAGCTGTTAAAAAAGGTTCGGGCCAGCTCTAACTATAGTAAAATTCCTTTTTTAATGGTTACAGCGGAAGCCCAGAAGCAGAATGTTATCGAGGCGGTTCAGGCAGGGGTGTCAAATTATGTGGTAAAGCCGTTTACCGCTGAAGCCATATCGGATAAGCTGACAAAGATTCTCAAGTAATGGCCGCTTGTCTTCCCCAGCCCGAAGTTATCGAAAGCGTCCAGGAAACGGCTTTTGACCGGTCCGGCATCGCCGGCATAAGTCCTGGCCTGCTCAATGTCCTTGAAACCGCGCAGAAAGTTTCAAAGTCAGATGCATCCGTATTAATTACCGGTGAAAGCGGCACCGGAAAGGAGTTGATTGCCCGCGCCATTCATGTAAACAGTTCCCGGAAACTTAACCCCATGGTGGTGATTAACTGCGGGGCCATCCCGGGCGAACTGCTTGAAAGCGAGTTGTTCGGCCATGAAAAGGGGGCCTTCACCGGCGCACACCGGTCCAGAACCGGCCGGTTTGAAATCGCAGATAAAGGGACGATTTTTCTTGATGAAATCGGGGATATGAGTCCGGACCTTCAGGTAAAGCTGCTGCGGGCGCTCCAGGAAAGGCGGTTTGAGCGGGTCGGGGGAAACCAGGTCATAGAGGTGGATATCCGGGTCATCTCAGCGACCAATAAAAATCTTGAGCTGGCCGTTGAACAGGGGGACTTTAGAGAAGATCTGTATTACCGGCTCAATGTGATCCCCATTCATATCCTGCCGTTGCGGGAAAGAAAAGAGGATATCATGCCCCTGGTGGACCATTTCCAGGAAAACCTTGAATCCCGTGTCCAGGGGTTTGAGGCCAAAGTGTTCTCCGGTGAGGCAGCCAGGGCCCTGGTCAACTATGACTGGCCCGGCAACATAAGGGAACTTGAAAACCTGGTGGAACGGGTTTCCGTTCTGGTTGAAAAAAAACGGGTGGATGTTCTGGATCTGCCGGGGAATATAACCGGCTGTGCCATGGATTCGGGCGTATCCAATGTGGCCACGGTTTTTGAAAAGGGGATCGGGTTTAATGAGGCTGTAGAGCATTATCAGAAAACGCTGATTCTTCATGCGCTAAATGAAACCAGCTGGGTAAAAGCGCGGGCAGCCCAGCTTCTAAAAATCAACAGGACCACTCTGGTCGAGAAAATTAAAAAGATGGACCTCGAACCCGAGTCAGATGAAATGCCTGTTTTTTAACCTTTTTTAGTTTTCCTGCCTTTTTTTGTATCGTCCTTCCTCTCCTGCTTTTATCTTTTTGTTTTAATAAAACCGGCCGGCCACCCGATAAGACATAACAGAAAATGAAAGCCGTTAGCCGTTAGCTTTTAGCCATAAGGACTAACAACCATTCGTTAACGGCTAACAGCTAACAGCTAATAGCTAATAGCTTTCTTGGTTGGCATATATTTTGCTTAATTTTTCTTTGAACTTGTTTTAACAGTTGGTTTTCCGTCAATGGAAGGTTAACAGGCGCCCCTGAATGGGCACCGGAAATCAATTCATAGGAAAAGGCATGATGGGAAAGTTGAATTTATACAGATTTTCACTGGAATTAATCGGGGCTCTGATCCTGGGGGTGATCCTCATGGCGCCCGAGTCTGCCGCTGCTGCCAAGGTCCATGTAAAAGAAATCCAAATTCATGAAAATCCGTTTTCCATCGAGTTTTCAATGACAGGCCAGGTGCCGGTCAAGGTGATCCAGATTGAAGATACAGAAGTCCTGGTCGCCTTGAAAAATACAGCCATTCCCAAAGATTTAAAAGTTAAAGGAAAAAATTCAAAGGCCGTTAAAGAAATCAGCATTGAGGAGCTTGACGGCAACGTAGCGGCCATGGTGCTCAAGGCATCACGGCCTTTTAAGCACGTGAACTCAACCTTTGACAAAACCGGCTCACGCCTGATTGTGGCTTTGGATGCCAAAGCAGAAACCATCAACATTCCGCCACAGCCCCCAATAGAGGGACAGCCCGCAGCCGCACCGCCGGCATCACAGTCCGGGCCAGAGCCTCCCCCTGCCACCCCGGCCTATGAAGCGTCTGTGCCGGAAAAGCAGCTGGAACCGGCACCGGCACCTGCGCCGGAACCTAAACCGCCAGAAGATGAATCCGATTCCGACCCTGAACCGGCCCCTGATCCGGAGCCGACAGCCATGCCCCCTGTTGCTGCCGCCCCGGCAGCCATGCCGCCAAAGACCGTAAAAGAACCCCCGACGGCCGATAAAAGCGTCAAAATGCCGACGGCTGTCACCTATGTGCCGCCAAAAAGAGAAAAAAGTGAGTTCACAGGGGACATCAGTGACATTTACCGGGTCATTGCCCGGATGAAGTGCGATTCACCCATTATTCAAAAAACCATTGTCCTGATCAATAAAGACCAGTATCAAAAGGCCTATGAAGGTCTTGACCATTATGTCCTCCAGGACAATCTGGGATGTATTGAACAGGTTTCTTTTTTAAAGGCATTTGTCTATTATAAAAGCCTGGACAAAAAGGATTCCAAGGGCCTGCTGGAGGCAGCCCGGATGTTCCAGGAAGCCTTGATCACCTACCCGGGATCTGCCCTGGTTCCCTTTGGCTATGCCTCTATTGGAATGATTCATACGGCCCTGGGCAACGTATCCCTGGCCGAAGGGTATTTTGACATTGTCCGGCAGGGGTATGAGGCGTATTCGGGCATGCCCGAAGTCCTGTACCACCTGGCAAAAGGGTATGAAGAAAAGGGATATACGGATAAGTCCCTCAGATACTATCAGATGGTTTTTGAATCTGAAAAAGAAAACAGCTATATCCCGGATGCGGGATTCGGATATGGAAAGGCCCTTTTTGAAAAACAGCAGTTTTTCAATGCCCTGGCCATCTTTAATTATCTGGTCAAGTTGAATGTCAAGCAGATATACGCATCTCCCGAACTGCTGCTCAAGATCGGGGACGCCAACCTTAAACTGAGCATGAGCCGGGAGGCGAGGGACAGCTATGTCAGGGCCATGAACCTGTTTCCTGATCTTCCGGACAAGGATCTCATTATCAGCCATATCGGGGATACCTACGGCCTTGAGGACAACCCGGATAAAGCCATTAAATTTTATGAACTGGTCCGGCAGACGTATCCCGGGACCCCGGGGTATATCAAGGCCTCCATCGGCATCGCCCGGTATCTGGATACCGATGAGAAGAAAATTGAGATCTATGAAATGATAAAAACCCAGTTCCCGGATAATACCTACGCCCGGATTGCCATGATGAGACTGGCTGAAATCTATCAGAAAAACGGGGAACACGATAAGTGTATCAAGGAAATTGAAGACCTGTTGTCCACTCATCCGAGAGGCTTGCGGTATGAGGCGGTCAAGCTCATGCAAAAGGCCTATGAAGAACTGTTTAAAAAGCAGATGAAAGAGGACGGGTATACCGATGTCCTGAGGCGGTATGAATCCGAATATGTGAGGCTCAACCGGATGGAATCCCGGAACATTGAATTCAGTGTCGGGATGGCCTATCTGACAGCCGGACTCTATGAGCAGGCATTTAATCATTTGATTAATGCCTATAAACAGTATAAAAGATCAGAGAGGTCTCCTGAATTGCTTTTCGGGTTGGGCCTGGCCATGGATGAGTCGGGCAGGGATGCGGACGCATTAAAATTATTTTCCGGATTTTCAAAACGGTTCCCCAAAGACAAGAGGCTTTCAAAGGCCCAAATTCGGATGGGAAAGATCTATCTGGAAAAGTCTGATTTCAAACATTCAGACATCAGCTTTAAAGCGGCTTATGCCGCATCACAGGACAGCCTTGAAAAAGGGCGGATCCGCCTGTGGCATGCCCAAGGATTTGAACAGAATAAAGACTTAAAAAGGGCGGCAGAACTCAAAGTCCTGGCCATAAAAGATTTTGCGGCCGCTCCCGGAAACAATTACCAGGCCCTGGCCGATGCCTATCTGACCCTGGGCGATACCTATGTGGTCCTTGGCAGTTATGTCCAGGCCGCAGACGCATTTTCAAAGGCCTTAAGCTTTTCTTCTGAGGATAAAGACAGGGCCAGCATCGGGTTCTTCCTGGGGGATGCCTACCAGAAAGGCAATATTCTGGATAAGGCCCAAGAGGCCTATGAACAGGTGGTGCAAAATTATGACTCTGTGTGGGCCAGGCTGGCAAGGCAGCGCTTGTCCACCCTGGAGCTTGCAAAGCGTGTACAAAACTCCTGAACTTTGGAAATGACGTTATAGTGCCGGGACATCGAATTTTCATTATACTGGAAGATCCCAAAGAACGCATCCGGTTTACCGAAATGTTCGAGGGTTTGGGCTTTCTGGTTGATGCTGTGCCTGAAGGCAGCCAGGCCATAGAATATCTGACTGAAAACAAACCCGATGTGGTTCTGGCCGACGAGACCACCCCTGATTTTTTTGCCATTGAATTCTTAAAGCAGTCCATTAAACTCCTTCCCGACTGCCGGACCATTATTCTCACCTCTCATCCCGAAGTAGACCATGCCGTCAATTTGATCAAAACCGGGGCCTTAGATTACCTGATCAAGCCCGTTGATATCCGCCAGATTGAATTGAGCGTCCGGCGGGCTTTGCTCATGGGGAAAAAAAATGAGGACCCCCGGGAAAAGGGCAAAAAAAAGAAAACCCCGGACATTATAACGGAAAACCCGGGCATGAAAGCGTTGTTAAAGCTGTCCCAGAGAATTGCCGATTCCACGGCGTCTGTCCTGATTCAGGGGGAAAGCGGCACGGGAAAGGAACTTTTTGCCCGGTTCATCCATGAAAAAAGTGCCAGAAAGTCCCAACCCTTTGTGGCGGTCAACTGTGCGGCCCTGCCGGAAAACCTGCTGGAAAGCGAATTGTTCGGCCATGAAAAAGGGGCGTTTACCGGCGCCATTTCCCGGAAAATCGGAAAATTTGAACTGGCCCATAAAGGGTCTTTGTTTCTTGACGAGATTACGGAGATGCAGTTTCACCTCCAGGCCAAGCTGCTGCGGGTCCTCCAGGAAAGGGTGGTGGACCGGGTGGGCGGTACCCAGCCCGTAGAGGTGGATGTAAGGGTGATTGCCACCACCAACCGGAACCCCAAAGAAGCTGTTGAAAACGGGGACTTCAGGGAAGATCTGTTTTACCGTCTGAGTACCATCCCGCTGGTCATCCCGCCCTTAAGGGACCGGGCCGGGGACCTGGAACCCCTGTGCCGTTTTTTCATTAAAAAATACAGCCGGATTGACGGCCGGGATGTCAAGGGAATGACGCCCGGGGCCTTATCTGTCCTCTCCTCTCATTTATTTTCCGGCAATGTCAGGGAACTTGAAAATATCATTCACCGGGCCGTTCTTTTGGCGGAATCTGCCATGATTGAACCCGCTGATCTCATGATGGATGATATTATTCCAAGGCCTGAAGCGGCCTCTCTTGACGGGGATTTTGCCCATTCTCCCCTTGCTGCGGGCTCCTTGCGGGAAATGGAGCAAAAGATGATCTTCAGCGCCTTAGACCAGACCGAGGGCAACCGGACCCATGCGGCAAAAATCCTTGGCATCAGTGTCAGAACCCTCCGCAACAAGCTCAACGAGTACAAAGAAAACTTCTGATCTTTTTTCGGCATACAATTTGCTTCTATTGGTTACAGGGTTGAAAATAACCCGGTTTTGACAACCTGTAACCGGACACCGAAACATCAATTTCAACCCCTGTAATTAATCTGGAAGATTTCGCGTTTTCCAGGACAGCCCCAAAAGCAACCATCCGTTTTATACCAAGGGGGAAACATGGCGGATTCAAGAATTTTCGGACATACCCATGAGATGATGGGAAAGGCCCTGGACATATCGGCCCGGCGCCACAATCTGATTTCCGGCAACATCGCCAATATGGATACCATTGGCTACACACCGTCGGATCTGGACTTTGACCGGACCCTGGCCCAAGCCATGGCGGAAAAAGAACCGGATTATCTGGCCAAAACCCATGAAAAACATCTGTCCATGAACGGCGAGGACAGTTTCTCCATGAACGGGGAAGACAGTGAAGCGGTGGATATCTACCATCTGGACTCTGTGAATATTGATACTGAAATGATGAACCTGATGCAGAACAACATCAAGTACCAGACCACCACCGAGTTGCTGCTTCGAAAGATGAATTTACTCAATTATGCCATAGATGAGGGGGGTAAATAACCGTGGATCTGATCAACGCTTCCAAAATCAGCGGAACCGCCTTAGCGGCCCATCGGTACAAACTCAATGTAATTGCTGAAAACCTGGCCAATGTGGATACCACCCGGACCGAAGAGGGCGGCCCTTACCGGCGCAAAATGGTTATTTTCAAAGGCGATGATATTGAGTCCTTTAAAAGTGTCATTGAAAAGAAACAGGAAAAAAAGGCCACCATGGGCATTGAATTCAGCCCCATTGAATTTGATTCAGACAAAAAAGAGGACAGGGGCACCGGGGTAAAGGTGGACCAGGTGGTTCGGTCCCAGGAAGATTTCCGGCTGGTGTATGAACCGTCCCACCCTGATGCCGACCCGGACACCGGATACGTGAGAATGCCCAATGTGGACCATTTAACCGAAATTGCCGACATGATGGTGGCCCGGCGAAGCTATGAAGCCAGCATTACGGCCTTGTCCACCACCAAGGATATGATATCAAAGGCCCTGGAAATTGGTAAATAATGCTGTTTGAACGACAATTCACCCATCTGCGGACCGACTTTGAATAATTTGCATCCGGCAAATTCTCACTCAAACAGAGGACCGTATAACTTTTAGATGGTTTAAGGATATAGCAAGGAGGAAAAATATGGATGTCAACGGTGTACAGGGAAAAATTTCTTTAAAGACAGAGCCGGTGGCCACCCGGGTTGAACGGCGTAATCCCGAGTTCTTTAACCGGCTTAAGGCCGCGGTCTTAGATGTCAACGACAAACAGCACATTGCCGATGATTCAGCCGAGGCGGTGATCAAAGGCGAAATGGGCATCCATGAAGGCATGATGGCCATGGGCAGGGCCGACACCAATCTAAGGCTTTTGGCCCAGGTCAGAAATAAGGCCATGGACGCCTACAGCGAAATCATCCGGATGCAGGTATAAGCAAATTACAGGGCAACAGGCTGTAAAATGGAGCATAGATTAAGGTCATGAATCCCGTCATAGAAAAAATTATCACCATGGTCAAGGAGTTGTCCATGGTCCGGAAGGTCGGCCTCGGGCTTCTGGTCCTGGTCCTTATCGCCGGATTCACCACCATGTTTATCTGGGCCAATAAGACCAAGTTCCGGGCCGCTTATTCGGGACTCTCCAAGGAAGATGCCGCCGCCGTGGTGGCCAAGCTCAAGGAATCCAATACCCCCTACCGCCTGGAAGGAGACGGGACCACCATCATGGTGCCTGACAAGGTGGTGTATGATGTGAGGCTGGCCATGGCCGGGGAGGGTATCCCTAAAGGCGGGGGCGTGGGGTACGAGATTTTTGATAAAAACGAATTTGGCACCACGGAGTTTGTCCAGAAGATCAATAAGATCAGGGCCCTGCAAGGAGAGCTGGCCCGGACCATTTCCGCTTTTGATGAGGTCAACAATGCCCGGGTCATGATTGTCCTGCCCAAGGAGTCGGTCTTTGTGGAGGAAACCAAACAGCCCTCGGCCTCCATTCTCCTGGAGCTCAACTCGGACCTGGATAAGGGAAAAGTGACCTCCATTGCCCACCTGGTGGCAGGATCGGTCCAGGACCTGACCCCGAAGCTGGTGACCATAGTGGACACCACGGGCAGAATCCTTTTTGAAGGAAAGTCTGAAGAAGAACAGGCCAAAATTGATGCCAAAAACCTGGCCGATACCCAGTACCAGTACAAGGTCCGGTTTGAAGAGAACCTGACCCGCCGGATCCAGACCATGCTTGAACGGATCGTGGGAAAGGACAAGGCCATTGTTCGGGTCAATTCTGAAATGGATTTTTCCAAAAAAAGCCTGAATGAAGAAATATACGATCCCCTGGAGCGGGGGGGCGAATTTATCCGCAGCCGGAAAAACCGGGCGGAAAAAGTGGTCCAGGTCACCGAAGATATGGCGATTCCCTCCAGTGTCAATCCCATCACCGATGAAAATGCACAAGACCAGTCCAACGAAAAAATCAATAAAAGCGATGATACGGTCAACTATGAGATCTCAAAGCAGATCATGGCGGTAAGCAAACCCATGGCCGAATTAAAACGGGTCTCCGTGGCTGCGGTCATTGACGGCAAATACGAATACCAGACCGATGAGGCGGGAAATGCCAAAAAGGTGTATCAGCCAAGGTCTGCCGAAGAGATGAAGCAGTTTGAGAATATTGTGGCCAAGGCCATGGGATTCAACGAGGAACGAAGCGACCAGGTGTCCATGGAATGCTTTCCCTTTGCGTCCATTGATGATCTGGCCCAGGCCCAGCCTTCCATTACGGGCTGGAGAATGGTACAAAAGGAATATGGCCGGCTGATTGCCAACCTCCTGCTGGTTCTGGTCCTGTTCCTTTTTGTGATCCGGCCTGTGATAAAAACCGTAAAAGATATCAAGAGTACGGTGGAACAAGAGGCCCTGCCAAGTCCTGAAGAACTGGCCCTGCTGGAAGAAGAGGCGGCACCCCCGAAATTTGAAGAAATGGATGCATCCCAGCAAAAAGAATACCTGGATCTGATGCCCGTAGACCAGCGCGAAGAGTTCATCCAGAAAATGACCCCGGCTGAGCGGGCTGCCTATATTGCCAACCTGACGGTCAATGAAAAGGCGAAATATTATGCCAACCAGGATTTTGACAGAACCATCAATATCATCAAAAGCTGGGTCAGCGATTTTGACTCAGAAGAGGATTAGCCATGGCAGAATCAATTGACCCCAAAAAAATGACGGGCACCATGAAAGCGGCCATTTTCCTAATGCTTATGGGGGAAAAGTATACCACCCGGGTATTTGAGAAAATGAGCGAGCAGGATATTGCCGAAATCGCCTTTGAAATGTCCAAGGTGGATCACATCACTCCGGAAATCATCAAGGCCGTTTCCGGGGACTTTGTGGTGAATTTTGAAGGTGAAACCCGGATGATTGTGGAAGGAGACTCCTTCATTAAGAATGTCGTATCCAAGACCCTGAAGGATGCCCAGGCCAAAGCCATCTTAGAAGACCTTGAAAAAAAGAAACAGGACAAGCCCTTTATCTGGAGCCGGAATGTCAATGTGGGAACCCTGGCAAGCTATGTGGAAGGGGAGCATCCCCAGACCATTGCCATGATTTTGGCCCATATGCCCGCTGAAATATCCTCTGAAATCATGATGAACCTTCCCGAGGAGCGCAAAGGGGATATTGCCCTGCGCCTGGCCCGCCTGGGGCAGATTTCCGAGGATGTGGTCCGGGATGTGGACCGGGCCCTTAAGATGGAACTGAGCGGGGCCGTGGGTCCCGGCGGCAAGGCCGGCGGTATTGAAGTTCTGGTGAATATCATTAACGGGGTGGACAAGGCCACTGAAGACGCGGTCATGGAATTCCTTGAAGAAGATGATGCGGAAATGGCCAACGAGATCAGAAAACTCATGTTTGTCTTTGAAGATCTGTGCAATGTGGATGATACGGCCATGAGGGAGATCCTGAAGAAGGTTGAAGGACAGCAGCTGACCTATGCATTGAAGACCGCCACGGACGATATGAGGGAAAAGATCTTCTCCAACCTGTCCCAGCGGGCCGGTGAGATGCTCAAAGACGATCTCGAGGCCATGGGTCCGGTACGCTTGACAGAGGTTGAAGAGGCCCAGCAGGCCGTCGTCAGGGCGGCCAAGGAACTGGAAGCCGAAGGCACCATCACCCTTGGGAAAGGAAAAGACGATGTCCTTGTCTGATACGGATAATATGGAGTTTCAGCCCATAGACCTTGGGTCCCTTGAAACTTTTGACGAGGAGGTTCAAAGCCGGGAACAGGAACCGGATTTTAACCGGTTCCAACTGCTGTTCGACCCGGAAGAATTCAAGACTGCAATCCGGCCCGAAGATGCGTTCAGGGCCCTTTACACCGTTGAAAAGCAGGAGCGGGAAGCCTGTTTTGAACCTTTGATAAAACTCAAAAAGCCCAAAGAACAGGTCCCTTTGGAACCGCCAGGGCCTTCTGAAGCTTTAGAATCGGAAGATCAGGACGGACAGGAACCCGAACCGACCCTGTCCCCTGAAGAGCTGGCCCTGGAGCAGGGATATCAGGACGGATTCGATCAGGGCTTTGCCAAGGGAGAAGAACAGGGGTTCAAAGAAGGAGAATCCAAGGGATTTGCCAAAGGAGAGGCAGACGGGTTTAAAAAAGGGGAGGCCGAAGGGCTGGAACAGGGCATGGTCCAGGGCCTTGAACAGGGGGAAAAACAGGGGCTGGCCAAAGGCGAACAGCAGGCACAGGAACAGGCCAGTCTAAGCCTTGACGCACTGAAAGCCGCCATGGGTAGCCTGGATACCCTGATTGAAAATCTGGTGGACAAGCATGAAGAACAGTTGCTTGAACTGGTCTTTAAAATTGCGCAAAAAGCGGTGATGGCCGCCGTGGATACCAATGACGACATCGTCCGGCAGACCATCCTGGATGCCCTTAAATGCCTTGCCCGCCCCGAACAGATTGAGTTGAGCATTTCCCCGGAGGATTATGAATACGTTGAAATGGTAAAGGACAGTTTTTTCGAGGAAATCGGCTCGTTAAAACAGGTCAAGGTCCTGTCCGATCCCCTGGTCGCCCGGGGGGGGTGCCGGATTGAAACCGCTACCGGTGCTGTGGAAACCGATCCTGAAACCAAACTCAAGGCAGTGTATGACGCCCTGGTCAAACCGGGGAATCAGGGGTAGCCATGAGCGTTCTGGACCGGGCTGATTTTACAAAATATTCAGGCCTTGTGGACCGGGTCGGCGTGGTCCGGCCCGAAGGCAGAATTTCCCAGGTGGTGGGGCTGATTGCCGAAGGGAACAGCTTGGGCCTTGGCATTGGCAGCATCTGTTCCATCATCAACGACCGGGGCGAGGCCGTTAAAGCGGAAATCGTCGGGTTCAAAGGGGAAAAAGCCCTGTTCATGCCCTATGGCGACATCCGGGGCGTCAGCCTCGGGTCCCGGATTATCCCTGAAGCCTCCTCTCCCATGGTGGGGGTGTCTGACCAGCTCCTGGGCCGGGTGATTGACGGCATGGGCCGTCCCATTGACGGCAAAGGAAAGATCCGGTTCGATAAGGAATATTATCTTTACGGAAAACCCATCAGCCCCCTGGACCGGGAGCCCATCAAAACCCTGCTGGACGTGGGCATCGGTGCCATCAACACCATGATCCCCCTGGGAAGGGGCCAGCGCATGGCCATCATGGCCGGCTCCGGTGTGGGCAAAAGCGTTCTCATGGGCATGATGACAAAGCACACAGCCGCCGATGTCGTGGTTATCGGACTGATTGGCGAGCGGGGCCGGGAAGTTAAGGATTTTGTGGAGGAAACCTTAAAAGAGGAGGGGCTTGGGCGCGCCGTAGTCGTGGCGGCCACATCGGATACCTCTCCTTTGGTCCGCATAAGGGGGGCGTATCTGGCCACCACCATTGCCGAATATTTCAGGGACCAGGGAAAAGATGTGCTGCTCATGGTGGATTCCATTACCCGGTTTGCCATGTCATCCCGGGATGTGGGACTCGCGGCTGGCGAGCCGCCCACCACCCGGGGGTACACCCCGTCCTTTTTTGTCCAGATCCCGGTGCTGCTGGAACGGGCGGGCAGCCTTGCCGGCGGCGGGTCCATTACCGGCATCTACACGGTCCTGGTGGAGGGGGATGATTTAAATGATCCTGTGGGGGACACGGTCCGGTCCATTGTGGACGGCCATATTGTCCTGTCCCGGGATCTGGCCAACCGGGGCCATTATCCGGCCATTGATGTCCTGGCCAGTGTGTCCAGGGTGATGCGGGATGTCAGCACCCCGGAACATGTGGCCCTGCGGGAAAGAGCGGTGAATATCATGGCCGCTTACAGGGAAGCCGAAGACATGATCAACATCGGGGCCTATGTGGATGGCTCTGATCCGGATATCGACATGGCAAAGGCCTTGATGCCCAAGATCAACCGGGTGTTAAAACAGCCCATTGAAAGAAAGATGAGCCTGGACCAGGGCATTGACAGCCTTAAGACAGCCCTGAATATTGAGCCCGGTCCCGGTCCTGGTAAAAAGCGAAATAAATGAAGCGGTTTACTTTCAAATTGCAGTCTTTGCTTAATTACCGGACATACCTGGAAAAAATGGCCCGCCTGGATGCGGCCAAGGCCGGCCGGGACCTGTCCGATTGCCAGGACCGGATTGAGCAGTGCCACCAAAGTCTTGTTGAGGCCGCCGTTAAAATGGATGAAGTGGTGGCCAAGGGAACGGACGCCCATTTTATTCAACGGTTTGTCATTTACATAAACGGTCTGAACGCGGACCTGGCAAATGAAACCAGGCTCAAACAAAAGCTTTCGGCCGTGTTAGCGGAAAAGGTTAAAGTTTTAAATCAGAAATCCAAAGAAAAGAAAGTAATGGAACGGCTCAAGGAAAAGCAGAGACTGGCATATAACCGGGAACTTCTTCGTCTGGAGCAAAAAGACCTGGATGAAATTTCTTCGCTCAAGTCGGCAAGGGAGGTGGCCAATGCAACGGAATAAAAAAATAATCCCGTTTCTGATTTTATTTATCACGGCCTCAATTCTGGCCGGAACAGGGGTGAAAGATTTTTTTTATGCCGGAAATGTCCTGGCGGAGGATCCCCCCAAAGAAGCGGCCGCAAAAGAAGAGGGCAAGGCTGACCAGGGCGAGGCCGGAAAAGACGGAGAGGCCCCTCCCTGTCCGGAATGCCCCGAGTGTCCGGACCCGGCCAAGGTAGTCTTAAAAGGGCTTGAAGAAAAAAAACAGCACATTGAAGAAGAATCCAAAGAGATTGCCCGGCAAAGAAAAGACTTAGAAAAGTACGAAGAGCAGATTGATGAAAAGCTCGCCTCCCTTGAGGCTTTAAAAAAACAGATCCAAGACGATATGGCGCTTCTGGAACAAAAGAAAACCCAGAAGGAACTTCAAGAGGAACAGGCCTATGAAGCCCAGATGGCCAAGCTGGTCAAAATGTACGCCGGGATGAAACCCAAAAGCGCGGCCCTGATCGTGGACAAAATGAGCCTGGAAACGGCCCAGGAAATCTTCTCGCGCATGCGGGAAGCCTCGGCCTCGGATATCCTGTCCTATGTTGAATCTGAAAAGGCCGCCAAGATCAGCGAGTATCTGGCGTTTAAACAAACGCCTTAGTATAACCCGAGAAAAGATACGGGCCGGCTGCAGTAAAGAGACTGCAGCCGGCCCGGTGGTCAGCACCAAAAGGCTTTGGTTGTATCAGAACATCAGATTTTATTGCGCAACCCAGCCGAAATTCAAGGCCAGATCTTCCAGCGTAACGGCACCTGATCCCTGCAGAACATATTCAGCCAGATCCTTTCCGTCCACATCCCCGTCTTCGTCCAGATCCCCGGACGTGATGGATGAGAGGACAAAATCAAAGGTTGAAACCCCCTTGGCCGTCACAGTGAATTTACAGGCCTGGCTGTCATCCCGGGTGCCGCCTTCCTGGGTCCAGTATTCATAGTAAACGCCTGAGCCGGAATCAGACGGATGGGCAAGGAGGACAAATTCCTGGTCAGCCGGGACAAGCAGGGAGAACCAACCGTCGGAATCCGTTCTGTAACCATAGCCGTTGTTATAGTCTTCGGCTTCAAAGGCTGTCACGTCAACTCCGGAAAGGGGCTGGGTCATCTGAGCATCCCTGTACACGGTTCCCTGAATCCACCCGCCGAGGGCAGGCGTAAAGTTAACAGTGCCATTAACAGGAACCGCTTGCTCGTACTCCTCCCACAGGTAACAGGTCTCTCCTGAATTAAAGGTCACCCGGTATCCGTTCAGGCTTGGTGCCGGCAGTCCGACAACCATAAAATACCCTCCATCGGTAAGTCCCACCCATCCGAGATGTTCGTTTGTGTTCCAGTCATGGACACTGATAAATGCGGATTCCAAAGATTCAGGGTTGTCTCCGGTTTCACCCTGCACAGAACCGTAAATGGTGTTCCCGGGCTCTATTTCAATGTCACCCATATTTGTTGACGCCCCCTGGCTTACTGAAATGGAAACGGCACTTCCACAAGTTCTTGTTGTTCCTGCATTGCCATCATACCATCCGTCAATGTAATTTTCCAAGTTGCAGGCAGGGCAGACATAGACATAAGCTTTCCCTGCAGGAACATTTGTTATGGTAAAATATCCATATTCGTTCGTATCCGTACTGCCGTAATGGGTTCCTTCCTCGCAGGGGTCGGAAAAAGCCTGAACTTGAATATTGGCGACCCCTTCCGTACCCTCCCCGACAACTGCCGTAATCCGGCCGGTGATGCTTCCTGCCTGATCAAGGACAAAATCAATGTCCTCCTCCACCTCGTATCCTGCGGTCACATCGACGGCCACGGCAGCGTTACAGTCATTGGTGTTGCCGTAATACTCGTCTGTATAGGGAAGGGCAACGCCGTCTTCGGTACAGTCCACACAGGTTCTAAGGTATACTTTTCCCGTGGGCAGACCCGAAAGGGTATAATCGCCGTTCTCGTCCGTATATGTCCCGGCAAGCCATTCTCCTTCACAGGCAGAATCTGCCACAGCGTAAATATACAGGCCTTGTATGGGATTTTCACTGGTATCCGTTACATTTCCTTTAATCCACCCGCCGGGTGCCAGGTAAAAATTCGCCTCTACGGTGTCTCCTGCAGTGGCGACTGTCACCCCCTCTGCCCCGTTACAATCCAAGCTTCCCCCTGTCGAAGACCAGTACTCGGGCAGGTAGTTCACATCGTTATCCCAATCGGGTCTGGCCTTTAAAAAATAAGTTCCTACCGGAACGGTTATGCTGTATAGCCCGGTATCATAATCGGTTGCATACCCCCCCATCGGCTCCTCATCACATTTATTTTCAAAGATTTCCACCCCAAGGGAGCCGAGAGGTGAACCGCCACCATATACATATCCCTGGATCTTGCCGCCTTTTACCGGGTTAAAGGAAATATCAGTTCCAGCAGCAACCGTGCCCTGATATTGTTCGGCAATGTAAAAAGTATCTCCGGATTCCAGGTAAACCGTGTATCCGCCTGTAGATGCCTGCAGCCCAAGCACGGTAAAGGTTCCTCCGCTGCCTTCACCGTTTGACACAACTTCGGCCCCGCTCAGATAGTTCCCGTCTGAATCATAGACATTGACCCACATGCCCGCCACCCCGGCATCACCGGTAACGGTGCCGGAAATCTGCTCTCCGGCAGAAATTGCAATTGATCCGACATCCACATCCGCGGATGCGTCAACCGCGATTGCCTCATTACAGTCCTGAGTGCCGGCAGCCCCGTCATGCCATTCACCAATATAGTTTTCACCATTGCATTCCGGGCAGACGTAAACATAAACCGTGGTATCCGAAGGTACCCCGGATATGGAAAAATATCCATCACCGTTCGTATCGGCCTGGCTGTACTGGGTACCGTTCCAGCATGAATCAGAGAACACCTGAACATGAACATTGGCAACGCCTGTATCCGTGGACCCGTCCAGAACGATCCGGCCGGAAACGGTATGGGCGGGCTCCAGGATAAAATCAATACTGCTTGTTGTCTCTCCTGCAGACACGGTTACGAACTGGGCCGACCCGCAGTCTAGGGTGTCTCCGTAATATTCATCTACATAGGGAAGGGCAGAATCACCTTCTTCCTGAATACAATCCACACAGGTCCTGAGGTATACCTTCCCTTCGGGAAGACCAGAAAGGGTGTATTTGCCAGTAGCATCCGTATAGGTGCCGCTCACCCAGATACCGTCACAGGCCGACGACCCGACTACTGCATAAATATGCAGGTTTGCAATGGGATTTTTGTCATCACTGGAATCTGTAACCGTACCTGATATAGTTCCGGCCGCTGTAAGGACAAAATTCACGTCGGATGCATCTCCATCAACTGCCAGTTCAAGATCCACGGCATCGTTGCAGTCAATGGAACCGGCCCCGCCCGAGCCTGTCCACCATTCGTTGATATAATCGTGGCCATTGCATTCGGCACAGGCGATGACATAAATCGGATCGCCCGAAGACGGCACCGTAATGGAATAATATCCATCGTCGTCCGTAGAAGCCCCATTGAGGGAAGTCCAGTTGCAGGCATTGGAAACAGCCTCAACCCGCAGGTTTGCAATGCCGTTTCCATCTTCGTCGGTTACCCTGCCGGACACCGTACCGCTCTTGTTGGGATCAGTTTCTCCGTCATCCACCCGGCCGTTGCCGTTTGCATCCTCCTGGCCGTCGGAAAGGCCGTCCCCATCGGTATCCCAGTTTAAAGGATCGGTGGTTGTGGCCGTGTCCTGATCCCCGGTATAACCATCTGCATAAGCCGGAAGCTCGGCTGCTGCCAGGCCGATTTCAATGCCGTCAAGCACCCCGTCTCCATCGGTATCCGATTCCCCGGGATCGGTTTCAGGCCAGTCAACCCGGCCGTTGGCATTCAGGTCTTCATTGCCGTCCATAATGCCGTCATCGTCCATATCCCCGTCTCCGGGATTGTACACCAGCCTTAATTCGTCAAAATCCGACAGAAGATCCCCGTCACTATCAGCAGGCGTTCCGGTATATACCTTGCTGACTTTAACCAGAATATGGTTTCCCGCATCCCCTGCGCTGCCAGTGGAATATGGATACGCCCTGGCCGTCACCGCAAAATACTCATTTTCATTGGGATAGGCAGGCGTAGTAATTTCGTGTGTGTGGGTAGCGGTTTTATTGTTGGTCAAGTCGATACAGGAAAAAACGACACGGGTGCCTGTAAAATTCAGGCCGAGCCGGTAAGGCTTTCCCTTTTCAAGACTAAAGCCTTCGGGAAGAGAAAAGGACTCATTTATCACCTCTTGAGAATTGCCATCCGCCGTATACCTCTCCATATAATATTTTGCTTTTAAAAATTCATTGGTACCATCTGTCTTAAGATCAATCAGTACCTGGGCCCAGACCTGCCCTTCCTGGCCGTTATATCCCTCAAACCCGCTTAAGGTATCGTTATACAGATTCCCTTCCAGCCGGACCCTGGCGGTGTTGTCGGTTGCAAGAGAGGATCCATCAATGGTCACGTCGGCATAGGCATGGGTCATTTTCCTGCCGAACTTGAGCTGATTGGTCTCCCTGCTTCCTTTGGACTCAGCCATTAAAACCGCATCGGTGCCGTCTATGATCCGCACGGTCTCGGTGGTGCGCCAGTTGGCTGAAGTCCAGGCGATGTCATCGGATTCATCCTCAAAATCATCGTAATCGGCATGGTTAAGTTTAACATTATCAAACGCTGCAGATATGCTGCAAAGTTCCATTTTATCAGTGTTCCGGTTCATTCCCGTGGTCAGGGCCGGATAGGAATCCTGACAGGCCCTCTGGTAGGCCGGAAGCCCTGTGTAGGTGACATTGCCGATTTCATTTTCCGCACCATCCAGTACCGTATAGGTTACCTGACTGCTCCCCTGGACATATCCAATTTCAAGGCTGTACCAGGTATTAAGATCAATGTCTCCAGATACAGGGATGATTCCATAATCAATGGTTTCCCAGTTCTCTCCGTCTTCATCCTGGCTCTGCTGAATTAAATACCAGAACTGCTTTTGACCATTGCGTTCCCTAAGATAAAGGCCCGTCCAGATATTTCCGAGCTTTGCAGTCGGTGCTTCCGCGGCCGCATTGTAAAGGCTGACCCCCAACCGGGCGAAAACCTGGTTGCCGGAGGCCGTGCCCCCGTCAGTATCCATGATTTTCACGTCCGCTTTAAATTGGGTGACCACCCCGGAATAGGTCATGGTCATATGATTTCTTTCCTGGGAGTTGGAGCTTCTGAAACCGGATACCAGCACGCCGTTTTCCACCCGGCGGACATATTCAAGGGCATTCCAGGTCCGTTTCCATTTGTCGGCAAGAAACAGTCCCGAAGCATCGGAAAAATCGTCGTAATCCTGAAGGATTTCTGAGCTTTCATAGGTTGTACCGATGGAAAAGTTCTGGCCCGAAATATCTAAAGTTCCAATTGCAATGGGAGACCCGGGTGCATATCCCATAGCATCCCCATAGTCCGGCCAGTCGAAAAGTTCGTCCGAAGTCTTGCAGGAAGCGTTTCTATCGTAAAAGGCCAGAACAATAACCGCCTCAGGCAGCGCATCTCCCGTGAGCGTTAAACTGTATTCTTCACTGCAGGCATTGCCTGCTGTACAGGATTCCCCCGGAGTGATCATAGTTGAAGCCACCATGTCGCCTTCCAGATCAAACGCCGCCACATAAAGGTCGCCGCCACCCGCCACCTTAGTGAACCCAATGTTGCCGGAAAGCGTCAGTGCCCAGGCCGAAGCCCCCCATAACACGGCCAGACACATCAGAACAAAAATCAGTCCGTTTCTTTTAAACTTTCTTCCCATCGTTGCTGCCTCCCTGGATAAAAATGTCAGCACAGCAATTTTGACCACACGCTTTTATCCCTGTGCCGAACGCTTTATACAACAAATTTATGTAAACACATTGAATTGCAATTAAACCACTATATTAGCAATTGTTAGCAATTATCGTACCAGGGTGTTGGTTGTTTGGATGAACCTATTATTCGTTCAAAAAGAGAGGGGGGGATTCCCCTTTAGTGCAGTTAAAGTTGTTGGAAATAAAGCATATATTGAAAAAGAAGCGCCTCAAATTTAATCAAACCATCCGCTGCGGCTCAAATCGACGCTGCCGGTGAAGCTGATGAAGATTTAGGAAAAAAAATACCCAGTTTTATAACCTTTTCTTCACAATATATAATTTTTTTCCATTTTTCCATGAAGCGATGGCCAAGGAATGGGGGCAACCGTTACAAATCCACGGGAAACAAAAAGCCTTGGAAGAATTTATCAGGATGCGTATGGTGTGAAGGGTTTAATTTTAAGCCGTCAAATGATAGATCATACCACATGAAGCACTTGAATAATTTAAATGACTGGACCGTATACCTGTTAAGGTGTTCTGATAACTCATTGTACTGCGGTGTCACCAACCATCTTGAAAACAGGCTGGAGAAACACCAGCAGGGCACGGCCTCCAAATACACCCGGTCCCGTCTTCCTGTAAAACTGGCGGCGGTAAAAACAAATCTTACCAAAACCGAAGCGTACAAGCTTGAATACCGGATTAAACAGCTGCCATCAAACCAGAAAATTCATTTTTTAAAAACCGGGGCTTAAAGAGAAATGAGCCAGCCTGTTGAACCCGACAAAGAAGCCTTTCTGGCCCTGAAAACCACCCGCATGCCCTTTGGCAAATACAAAGGCGTCAGCCTGATCGACTTGCCGGAACCCTATCTGGTCTGGTTCTCCCAGAACGGATTTCCAAAGGGAAAATTGGGCGATCTGATGAGTGCGGCATATGAAATTAAGGTCAACGGGCTTGAATATCTTTTTAAATAGTGCTTGGGCGAAAACACACCCATCTGCCACATGGCAGAAAAATTTGCATCTGGGTAACTTTCCTCCCTGACAGGGGGGGGCAGGCATCAGATATCACCGTTAATTGGTGCTGTTTCCTGTCGCTTTGGTGTCTTGTTTCTGCCAGAGGCCCAGGGTCCGCAGGGGGAGGTCTTCTTTTTTTATTTTCAGGTGATCACGGGTCAGGTAGACCCTTATCCGGTCCGGCAGGTCCAGATGTTTTCCCGGACAGGACCGGTCTTTGAAATCCCGGATGTCCCGGATATGGGTCATGGATATTTTTTTTAAGTCGCCTTTCACCCGAAAAATGGCTTCCCGGATGATCCGGCTGACCAGGGCCGGGTGATGGATTGCGAGGCCCTCTAAGGAGAGGCTCAGGCCGTGGGGAGAGCTTTCGGTCTGGATGCTGTCAAGGGCCTTAATGGCCAGGGCCTGGACAAACTCATCTTCTTCGCGGATAATCTGGCCGGACCGGTCCAGGGAATCCCTGATTTTAGGGTTGTAGGATTGTTCCAGCAGCGGAATAAGCTGGTTTCTGACCCGGTTGCGTAAAAACTGTTCTGTCAGGTTGCTGGAA
The DNA here is from genome assembly GCA_963663165.1 of uncultured Desulfospira sp. GTDB lineage: Bacteria > Desulfobacterota > Desulfobacteria > Desulfobacterales > Desulfobacteraceae > Desulfospira. Next base: position 5,319,840 of record OY760175.1, read on the forward strand.
TCCAATACATAATCCTGGTCCATATGATCCAGAAAGGCCAGAATTTCTGATTTCTGGGTTTGGATCAGGGGGCGGATGATCCGTTCTCCCCGCCGGGGAGGAATCCCTTTGAGTCCGGTTGGCCCCGCCCCCCGGATAAGGGATAGAAGAACCTGCTCACCATTGTCATCCCGGGTATGGCCAAGGGCGATTTTAGAGTATCCGAACGCCGTGGCCGTTGCCTCAAAAAACGCATACCTGGCACTGCGGCCGGCATCTTCCAGGGAAGTCCCCGTATCGGCAGCTATTTTTTTGATATCCTGATGTTCTGTAAAAAGGGGCAGGTTTAATTCTTTGGCCAGGTGGTTAACAAATGCCTCATCCCTCTCGGATTCCTCCCCCCTGAGCATATGATTTAAGTGGGCCAGGCCAATGGTGATCCGGAACCGGGACTGCAGCGCCACAAGCCCCCTGGTCAGGGCCACGGAATCCGGCCCCCCGGACAAGCCGATCAGGACCGCATCTTTCTCACGGATCATGTCATGATTCTGTATGGTCCGGGTGATTTTTTTTAAAAAATGGTTATTGGGCATAAGTTTTATCTCAACCGGCAAACTCAAAGAACGGCATATCCGGGCTGGTTACCATTATAAGATGCCTTACCATAAATTCAAGAGATTCTTGGGCATCCATTGTTTCCAGTTTTGGTTGGGGATTTCAGGGCTTTTGTATGCCTTTAATTTGTGATATACGCACTGGCTGCAACTGAACACCCACAGCAAGGAGGCCCCATGTATAAAGATTTTCAAACCATCTCAACCTATTATGATGACCTGTATGTAAAAGACGACGAATATGGCCTGGAAGCATCCCGGGTCAAAGAACTTCTTTCAAAGCACGGGGCCCGGCCGGGATCGGATATGCTGGTTCTGGCCTGCGGCACCGGAGGCCATATCCCCTTTTTCAGGGATGAGTACCGTGTCACCGGCCTGGATCTCAGTGAAGATATGCTGGCCCAGGCCAGAGATAAATTCCCTGATCTTGAATTTCACCTGGGCAATCTGATTGATTTTGAGCTGGATATGGATTTTGACGTGATCATCTGTCTTTACGGCTCCATTGGGTTTGTGAAAACCCATGACAACCTGTGTGCCGCAATGAAGCGGATTGCCGCCCATCTGCGGCCCGGGGGAACAGCCCTGATCACCCCGTGGAGTACTATAGAAGAATTCCAGGACATGCTGGTGGTAGATGCGGCCGACAAACCGGATTTGAAAATTGCCCGCATGGAACAGGTGCGCCTCAAGGCCCCCGGGATGGTGGAGGTGACCTTCCACCACCTGATCGGAAAAGATACCGGGGTCACCTACCATAAACAGTCCATGGAGATCGGTTTGTTCTCCCGCCGGGAATATTTGTCCGCCATAACCGGTGCCGGCTTAACGGTTGTGGAAGAATATAAGGGCGCGGATGTCCGGGGCGGTGCCTATCTGGGACAAAAGACTGTCTGAAAACCAGGCGCCCCATCGATGGGACCTGAAAATAAAAGGCAACCTTTAATTTTGATTTGGTTTAAAGGAATGCTGAATATCCTTCAGCCTGTTTTTCAGGTAATGCTTGGGCAGGATGCCGAACCGTTTCTTAAACGCCTCGCTGAAATGGCTGACATTGGTATACCCCACCTGCCAGGCGGTCTGACTGACGTTGGTTTCGGTGGTGTCCAGAATTTTTCTGGCCTCCTGCATCCGGTAATCCCGAAAATAATCAAAGACACTTTTACCGTATGCCTGCCGGAATCCGGCCTGGAGCTTTGCCGGGTTCAGCCCCGTTGTCCTGGCCAGGCAATTCAGGGTTGGCGGGGACTGCAAATCATTGACCAGCAGGGCCCTGGCCTGGGAAATTTTCTGTTTATCCGTTCTGTTCAGCAATTGCCCCCCGGGGTCCCGGTGGTCAAGGCTAAGGGCAGCCAGGTGAAGGGAAAGCAGTTCCAGGCTTTTGCCCTCCAGGTAAAGAGACCAGGGGAAGGCATTGCTGGAAGCGTTTAACAGCTGGTAGACCACGGACTGGATATCGGGTGTCATGGGCCTGATGTTGACAAATTCGGCCTGGGAATCCCCTTTGAGAACCCCCTGTAATTCAGGGGGCAGGACCTTGTATTCCCGGTTCATCACCTTACGGAAAAACGGCAGGGTCATGTGCAGGTGGAGGATCTGCTGTTTGGCCTGAGGGGGAATGGTAAAGATTCCGGTCTGCCGGTTTTCCAGCCGGACACCGCTGATGCCGCTTTTTACAGGGGGGGAATGGGGGGCTGAGCCTGCCCGGCTGGTTTGTTTTCTGATATTGCCCGAGATGACAAAGCCAAAATCAATGACCGGAACCTGTTTTTCATACTCAAGGCAGACCGGCCTGTCCGAGGAAAAGTTAATCATGGTCATCCACAACCCCGGGCGGATATATATTTCCTGGTGGCCGTTTGTCTGAAAACCGTTATCTGGAACGTCCTGGCATGACGGTTTAAAAGCAAACAATTTTTTTGGGCCGGCCGGCGGCATCCCGTCTCCTAGTGGTAATCTGGCATATTTTTATAAGAAAGTCTCACTGACAAGCCGAAAAGACTTTCATTTTTCGTTGTGGGCGGTGCTTGGTTGGATAATCCAAGCCGTCCGTGACGGTTATAAGAAACTGGAGACAAGAAACAAGAGGGCGAAGCACCTGAGGTGCCCAATTTATAGCCTGCCATTGCCGGTATCTTCAGTTTCAATATTTGTTGTGGGCGGTTCTTGGTTGGATAACCAAGACGGCCCGTGGCCGTTATTTAGATGGTTAACAAATAATCAATCCATAATCAAGCTTGCCTTTACCGGGCCAGGGCAATCGCATGTAACTTTCCCCACTGTTTAAGCTTACCGAATGCAATTTCAGTGCGCAGCACTGAAACTCTGTGTTTCTCTGTACCCCTCTGTGGTTAAATATAAAGAGTGGGCGAAGCCCACAATTTATAAAAACCGGGAGGTTAACGAAGAACAATTCAATCCCTTCGGGATTTCATGTTTTTAAACCACAGAGGGCACCGAGGTTTGGCTTTCGCCAAACACCACAGAGGGGCGGGCCTTGAATGCATATGTAAATAAAAATCATTAAGGATAATTTTTTTACATGCGATTGCCCTGTTACCGGGCCGGGAACCCATTGCGTCTTTCCCCGGCATCAGGCCTGGCCAGTGGTAAATATGGACAGATAATTGTATCCAAGGTCAGTACACCCGGTTTCCCTGAATCCGCATTCAAGGGCCAAGGCCCTGACCTCGTCCGGGGAAAGGCGCATGTGGACCGGCGGCCCAAAGGACATGTCTTCTTTTTTGCACTCCATCACGGCAAGACGCCCGCCGGGTTTCAGCACCCTGGCGGCCTCCTTGAACAGGCCTTTCCGGTGATGCTCGGAACCGAAAATATGCAGCACCGTGAATGCCATGCAAAGGTCCATGGAATGACCCTCAACCGGCAGGGGCGGCTGGGTGATATCGGCGGTCAGGCAGCAGATCCCGGGAAGGCCGGCCGCCCGGGCGGCCGCTTTGAGGGCGTCCACAATGGGCGGCCAGTGGTCTATTGCAATGACCCGGCCGGATTCACCGGTCAAACGGGCCGCCTGAAGGGCATAGTCCCCGGCCCCGCACCCCATATCCAGGATATGCCGGCCCGGGCCGATATCCAAGATTCTGAACACCTGTTCCGGTGCCTGCATCCAGTAGCTGCTCGGCCCCTGGCCCCTTGATCCGGGATGCCCTTTGCAACGCTCTGTTTTCTTTGTCATCTATCGTCTTCCTTTCAACACCTGATAGGACGGCCGGTTTGGCACCGGTTTGTCTTCAGGCCCATTTGACCGCATTAATGTATTGCTTATCCTCTCCAATATACCATTATTCCCCCGGATTCTGCCCTGAGGCCATTTTATTTTGCCCCGGGGGAAAAATGCCCTCTTTTTTTATATTCTCACGCAAAGGCGCTAAGGCGCAAAGAATACATTGCCCAAGGGAAGTTAAGCTTTGCGCCGTTGCGCCTTTGAGAGAGTTTTTTTTGTGGTGGTCAAGTTACATGCGGTTGCCCTGAAATTCACCGGTATCCCGCCCGGGGTAAAAAGAAGTCCACCCGGGGTAGAATGAAAATTTTAGGCAGGCTATCTCTTTTACCATAAAACTTTGTTTCCCGGGCCGAATGGACCGGCAGTGAAAGGAGAACCAATGCTTGCATTTGGAATTGATATGGGATCCGCAGCCGTTAAAACCGCTGTGATAGATAATAAAAATCAGGTGGTTTTGGCAGACTATGTCCGGCACCATGGGGATATCCGGGGGGTGGCAAATTCCCGGCTGAAATTATTAGACGAAACATTCGGGGCCGAAAACCTGTGCTTTGGTGCGGTCACGGGCAGCGGCCAGGACCTTATGCCCGACCGGATTAAGCCGGTGAATGAAGTGGCCGCCGTGGCGGCCGCGGCCCGGGCCGTGTCTGAACAGGCCGCCTCTGTGGTGGAAATCGGGGCCCAGACCGCCAAATACATCATTGGTTTGAACGGCCATGGCCGGGGAATCCGGGTGGCCATGAATGCCAGTTGTGCCTCCGGCACCGGGGCGTTTTTAGAGGAACAGGTGTCCCGGCTGAACCTGGACCTGGAAGACTTTTCAGGCTTTGCTGCCGCGGCCAAATCCGTTCCCAGGATCGCCGGCCGGTGCGGCGTGTTTGCCAAGACCGATATCACCCACCACCAGCAGGAAGGGGTCCCGGTAGAAGACATCCTTTTAGGCCTTGCCCATGCCCTGGTCAGGAATTTCAGGGTCAGTGTGATGAAGAAGCTGCCCATGGCCCTGCCCATTCTTTTTGCCGGCGGGGTGGCCCGTAACCAGGGGATCGTCCGGGCCTTCAGGGATGTGCTGAACCTTGGAAATGACGATCTCATCGTCCCGGAACACGCCGGGGTCATGGGGGCCGCCGGTGCGGCCATGATTGCCCTCAAGGAAGGGCACGAAACCAGCCTCCTGTCTTCCGGAAACCCCATGTACGGGACCAGCCAACGGCCTGCCTCAAAAAGTTTCAGCCTCCCGCCCCTGATTTCCTTTGGCTGGGACGACAGCTCCGGCAAACATGACATTCCGGTTGCCTCTGCCCCGGAAAACGGCGTTTACCTTGGCATTGACGTGGGTTCCACCAGCATTAACCTTGTCCTTACCGATCCGGCGGGCCGGGTGGTGGATTTCCTTTATTTAAGGACCCGGGGGGTACCCGCAGCGGTTGTCGATCACGGGATCAGGGAATTAAAATCAGTTCACGGCAATGCCATGAACATTCTCGGCACCGGGGTGACCGGGTCCGGCCGTTACCTGATCGGAAAACGGGTGGGTGCCGACATTGTAAAAGATGAAATCACGGCCCAGGCAACCGCAGCCATGGCCCTTTACCCTGATGTGGACACGGTATTTGAAATCGGGGGCCAGGATTCCAAATTCATCCGGATTCAGGACGGCCAGGTGACGGATTTCCAGATGAACAAGGTCTGCGCTGCGGGAACCGGCTCTTTTATTGAGGAACAGTCTTTAAAACTGGGCATTCCCATTGACGATTTCGGCGCCATTGCCTTGAACAGCAACCATCCCATTGACCTTGGCCAGCGGTGCGCCGTGTTCATGGAAGCCACCCTGGCAGGGCATCTGGCCCGGGGTGCTGAAAAAAAAGATCTGGCCGCCGGCCTTTGCTATGCCGTGGTGAAAAATTACCTAAACCGGGTGGTGGGCGCCAAAAAAATCGGCAGCCGCATCCTGTTCCAGGGCGGTCTTGGCCATAACCAGGGGGTGGTCAATGCCTTCAGGGCCGTTCTGGGCAAAAAACTGGAGGTACCGGAATTTTTCAGCGTCACCGGCGCCTTAGGGGCAGCCCTTCTGGCCAAAGAGGCCGGGGAGAATCAGAAAGAGGATCAAACGGCCCGGTCCCGGGATTGCCGGCCAAAGCAGAATCCGGATACACCGGTGGAAAACCGGTATGCCACCCATGTTCAGGACCTGGTATTTGAAGGTTACACCGGAACCCTTGACCCGGATAAAGAGATCGTTGGCCTTCCCCGGGCCTTGTTCACCTTTGGCATGTTTTCCATGTTTTACACCTTTTTTAAGGCCCTGGGATTCAATGTCCTTTTGTCACCGCCCTCTGATGAACAGACCATTGCACTTTGCCAGGAACACTCCCTGGACGAGACCTGCTTTCCGGTCAAGCTGGTCAACGGCCACATGGCATGGCTGATATCCCGGAATGTGGATTATATTTTTTTCCCGGACCTGTATACGGTTCACCACCCGAGGTCAAAGTCCCGGCAGAATTTCGGGTGCGCCTATATGCAGCTTGCCTTTAAGCTGATGAACCAGGCCATGGACCTTGAAAAAAGCGGCATTACCCTGCTTTGTCCCACCATTGCCTTTAGCTTAGGCCCCCAGTTTATGAGTGATAGCTTTACCGCCTTAGGCCAACGCCTTGGCAGGACAAAGGAGCAGACCATGGCGGCCCTTGGAAAATCCATGGCAGCTTTTCAGCAATTTGAAAAACGGCTGGCAGACCATGGGAAAGCGGTCATAAAAAATCTGGACCCGGATGAAAAGGCCTTTGTGCTGATTTCCAAAATTTACGGGGTGGCCGACCCGGTACTTAACCTTGGCATCCCGGACCGGCTGGCTGAAATGGGGTATAAAACCATTTCCTTTTTTGACCTGCCCGAAGGCGATATTTTCCAGGAGCATCCCAACATGTACTGGCCCTTTACCCAGCACATCCTGGATCCCGCCTATCTGATCAGAGAACATCCCAACCTGTTTGCCGTTTTGTTGACCCATCACGGGTGCGGGCCGGATTCGGTGGCTTCCCATTTTTTTGCTCAAATCATGGCTGACAAGCCGTTTTTGTCCATCGAAGTGGATGAACACGCCTCAAGGGTAGGGGTCATGACCCGGTTAGAGGCATTTGTGGACCGGATTTCCCATATTCCGGTTCACAGGGCTGAACCAATTGAGGCCTATGAAAAGAAAGTGGTTCACACCCCCGTGAACATGGTCCAAACCCTGAAAGCGCTTCCTGCCGGAACCAGGCTTTTTCTTCCCCACCTTCCCTTTTATTCTCCCATTCTCAGGGAAATCCTGGCCCGGCAGGGTATATCTGCCGGGCTCCTGCCCATGAGTGGCGAAAGTGCGTTGAACCGGGGACGGTGCCACACAACCGCCAATGAATATTTTTCCCTGACCGCCCTTTTGGGGGATATCCTTGAAAGCCTTGACCATGACCCGGACCCGGAAACTGCGGCATTTCTCATCCCCCAGACCGAAGGGGCCGAGGTGGATGGACAGTACAGCCGCTTTATCCGGACCAAGCTGGACCAGGAAGGATTTAAGGGAATACACCTGGTCTCCCCGTTTTTAGAAGACGGCATTGCCGGGGACCCGGATGTCCTGAATCTCTTTTTTTCAGGCATCCTTTCCGCCGACCTGATCTGGCTGGCCCCGCCCCGGCACCGCCAGGCCCATCTATCCTTTGTTTTAGACCTGATCCAAAAAGATGAACTCACCCCGGATAACCTTATCATCCTTGCCGCAATTATCCGTAAAAATATCAAGGCCCTGGACTTTAAAAGCCGGATTTTTGCAATCGGCGATCCCCTGGTGCTGTTTAACGATTTTTTAACAGACCGCCATTTTTCGTGGCTTGAATCCCGGGGCCACCGGGTGGTTTATGCCCCGATGAGCGAATCCCTGGCAATGGTGTGGAAAGACTGGGCCGAACAAAACGGAAAAGAAAAGGGCCCGGGACTGATAGAACGGGTCCGGGGTCTGTGGGGCCTGATCCGGAATGTAGATGAGCATCTTTCCGGTGCCGGACTGTTTTCAAAGGACCCGGGCCGTTTGGCCAGGTCTGCCCATGCTGCCTTGGGATATTACGCCGGGGCCAACGGCCGGTACCGGATAGGCAAATGCCTGGACGTAAACCCTGAAGTCAACGGTATTATCGCGGTATCACCCATGTATGAGAACACGGGCATTTCCCTGAACGCCCTTAGCCGGAAGCTGAAATTTCCCATGCTCAACCTCACCCTTGACGGCAACCCGAACGCGTCGGACAAAACCCGGCTGGAGGCGTTTTTGTATTATCTGTAACTGCCAATAGGGACATGGGATATGGGGAAGGAGTTGCCGGGTTCTGCCCAAGTCCCAAGTCTCAGGTCCCAAGTCCCATATCCCTTATTAAACAACAAAGGAGAAGTACATTATGAATTCAGAAGAAATGGAACAGCTGAAAATAAATCCCAGGCATAATTTTGACCGGGCCATCCGGGAAAAGGACGTTGCCGCCTGCCTGGTCAAGACCGCTGAAATCCACGGCCATTACTGCCCGGGAAGCGCATTCGGCGTCATGGCAACGCTTATGGGATTGGAAATCCTGGGCGGAGATACCTCCCAGGGCATGGAGGACCTCATGTCCATCGTGGAGATCAACGCCTGCTTTGCCGACGGAATCCAGGCGGTGTCCGGATGTACCCTGGGCAACAATGCCCTGGTCTTCCGGGACCTTGGAAAGATGGCCGTCACCTTTGCCCGGCGAAAGGCGCAAACCGGGGTCAGGGTGAAGATCAAGGGCCAGATCCGGGACCATGTGGACCGGGTCCTTCCCGAATTTTTCCCCCTCATGGAAAAGGTGATCATGGCCAGACAAGGGGGGCCTGAAGATGAGAAACAGTTCAGGGAAAAGGGACGGCAGGCGGCCTTTGCCCTGATTGCCCATCCCTTTGACACCTATTTTGAGGTCAGGACCGTCAAGGCTGAGCTGCCGCCCTATGCGCCCATTGTCGAAAGCCTTGTCTGTCCGGGATGCGGTGAGACCATCATGGTCACCAAAGCCATCCGGGAAGGGCAGAAAAAAGGATATTGCAGAATCTGCGCCGGGGAGGAGATCCCCGGGGTGGATGGCCGGGGAATCGGTTTTGAAGTTCTTTAGGGCCGGCCTTAAGGGGTGGCACTCAAGGGGCTTATAATGACACCACGAAGGTGTCCTTTCTCACCCCGCGCCGGCCCTGAAGACCCTTTTGTCTGTTTAAACATTAACCCATAACATCGCATTTTTTACCGGAAAGATCTTCATTGTCACCCCATTTCCGGGTCAGTCAAAAACCAGCCATGAAGGCGTTCAGACACTAAATAATAATACTGATGAGTATGGTTATCTTGACAGGGCCGGGCCGCTGCTGTATCTTTCATACTGTCGAGTATGATCGTTTCAGATAACATGATAACATCAGGAAAAAATATGAATCAATTTCAAAGTTATAAAAGCAACCCGATGTACGGATACCTGGTACTGCTGGTTTCGGCATCTGCATTCGGGTTCCAGGGATGGCAGACCCTGTTCAACAATTTTGCCGTGGACACCATCGGGCTTAATTCCGTTCATGTCGGGGTGATCCAGTCGGTAAAGGAAGTACCGGGTTTTCTGACTTTTTTTGCCGTTTTTATTTTGCTGGCCATTGCCGAACACCGTTTTGCGGCATTGGCCGTTGTCATCCTGGGCATTGGCAGTGTCCTGGCCGGGATGTTCCCGTCCTTTGGCGGACTGCTGCTCACCACCCTGACCTTGTCCCTCGGGTTCCATTATTTTGAAACCTGCAACCAGTCCCTTGCCCTGCAATACTTTGCCGGAGACCGGGTTCCCCTGGTCCTGGCACGGCTGAAAAGTTACACAGCCCTGGCAAACGTGACCGTGGGGGTCTTGATCTGGTTTGCGGCAGGTGTCCTGCCCATCCATCAGCTTTTTTTTATCATCGGGGGCGTTGTCATCCTTGCAGGGCTTTATTCTTTCACCAGAAAACCGGTGGACAAGACCCTGCCGCCCCAGCATAAAAAACTGGTATTAAAGAAAAAATACTGGCTGTTTTATACCCTGAACCTGCTCAGCGGCGCCCGCCGGCAGATTTTTATGGTCTTTTCCGTATTCCTGCTGGTCCAGAAATACCACTTTTCAGTAGGCTATATCACCGCACTGTTTGTGGCGAACAACATCATGACTTATTTTTTAAGCCCCCTGGTCGGAAAGGCCATTAACCGTTACGGCGAGCGCACCATGCTGACTGTGGAGTATACAGGGCTGTTTGTTGTGTTCATGGGCTATGCCCTGGTGGAAAATCCCTATTTTGCCACAGGGATGTATCTGGTTGACAATCTGTTTTTCAGTTTTGTGATTGCCATTAACTCTTTTTTTAGAAAATATGCCGATCCAAAGGATATTGCCCCGTCCATGTCCGTGGGGTTCACCATTAACCATCTGACCGCGGTGATTCTCCCGGTTGCCGGCGGCCTTTTGTGGACCATTAACTGGCGCATTCCGTTTTTCAGTTCAGCCCTGCTGGCACTGATTTCCCTGTTTTTTGCTCAGATGGTTAAAACAGACCGGTAAATGGGATGTCCCTTTTATGGTTCCCCTTTTTCTATCTCCAATGATTTAAAGAGTACTTTAACGGCTTTGTGGGCATGCGCTTTGATTTGATCTTGGGACGGAGGATCCAGGCCGGCCAGTACAGGCATTCGCAGGGAATGAAGAATGGCAAGGAAAAAACCGATCTCGTCATCAACACCCGTGATGTTGAAGCGTTCCTTGAAAAACTGTGACAGCCGGTCTCTTGTGCGCCTGGGGCCTATGGCATAAAATGCCCGGGTTATTTCCGGCACCCTGGGGCCTTCGGATACCAGCAGGCGGATATTGGCCAGATGTTTCCGGGACAGGTGTTTTTCGGTAAACCTGACCGCAAAGGTCTCTAAGGCCTGAACCGGGTCCCGAAGATCAAGGGCTGCCAGAAAATCACTGCTCGGCTCCAGCCGCTGGGCTTTCAGGGCCGCAGTGAAAAGCGCCTCCTTGGAATCAAAATACCGGTATACCGTTTGCTTGGTGACATTGGCCCGTTTGGCAATGTTATCCATGCTGGTGTTGATGAAACCGTTGGTTTGAAACAGGTCGAGAGCCTCTTTAAGGATACGCTCCAGTGTTTGTCTTTTTTTTTGTTCTATTCTGGCCATGTGCCGTCCGGATCCCCACGTGCAGTTAAAAAATAGCAGGTGATGGCAACCATATAACCATGCCATCAGTTACGGTTAATCTTCGGGAGCGCCCAGTTTGGAAGCCATGTCGTTTATATCCAGCAGGTCGTTTTCCACTGTGGAAATGGTGGCCTCTTCAAGGTCCAGATTCTTGGCCGCTTCCAGGGCAACAATAATTTCTCCGCCCACCCCCTGCATGGCAAGATTCCGCAATCGTTCACCTTCGGCTTCGGACTGTTTTACCAGCAGATGTCCTTCCGCGTCTTTTTTGGCTTCATAGACATCGGCATCCGCTTTTTTTTCAGTGGCATATTTTTCCGAATCGGCTCTAATGGCCGCAATGGTCAAGTCGGTTTCCGCTTTCATCCGGACCAGTTCGGCATCTTTTTCTTCCTGGATGATCTTGATAAGCCGTTTGGTTTCCGCACCGATTACATCTGTTTTGCCCTGCATCTCCCTTGCCCGCTGCAGGGATTTATTCACCTCAACTTCCTGGTCGGCCAGTTTCTTGGTTTGAATTTTGCGTTCATATTCCGGGTCGAACTGAACATCACGAATCAGCAAGTCAAGTACTTCGACATAGTTATCTTTTAACGATTCCTGTAGGGCTTGCAACGCTGTCTGAGCCACAGCCCTGCGCACATGGGGGTTATAAAAGTCTTCTGTTTTCATCCCCCCGAACTGGGCGATACAGGTCTTTTCCGCCTCGTTTCTCACAATTGTTTTGTAACGGTTTCCGCTTCCCGTATCCACATACAGCTTATGGGCCATACCCGGCTTTATTCTGTACTTTAAGGTCACATCCACAGATACGGCGTAACCGTCGGCCGATTGCACCTGGACGTCATCCCGTCCTTTTCTGTCCCCTTTTTGGGGATCCCGCGTCATTTCCAGGGTCTGGGCGGTGCTGTCAAAAAACTGCCAGGTATCGACGGGCCAGACAGCCCTGTGCCACCCCGGGCCAAAGTCTTGTTGAACCACCCCTTTGCTTCCGATCAGGGCATACTCCTGGGTGCGCACCCCGACAATACCCACCGGAATGTGGGTGACCGTTAACGTCAGTATAAAATAAGAGCCAATGGCGGCAACAATAATCACAATGCTGACCAGTTTTATGTGCTTCATGTGATCTCCTCACATTTTGTTTTTTAATAGGTTTGTGTTAACCGGTTTTATATGAAAGTCTTACTAACATATTGAAAAGATTTTCATTTTTCGTTGCGAGCGGTTCTTGGTTGGATACCCAAGGCGGTCTGCGGCCGTTATTCGGATTCCGGTTTTTGTTTTTGTGAAGCTGCCGCAGCATGTTCGAACCGTTCGGTCCGGCTCTCCACGGTGTATGGCTGGCCTGTGATCTTAAGGCCCTTGAGCTTTTTGGCGTATTCCATTTTAACCATGTTGCGCCCGCCTTTTCCTTCCAGGGCTTTTTTCAGGGATTCAATTCCCCTTGCCTCGCTTTTTTTCCGGGCAAGGGTAGCCTCGCCTTTTTTCTCCAGCCTGTAGAATTCTGCATCAGCACCGACGGTTGTCTTCTTATGATAGGCATCGGCCGCTCTTTTAACCCTTTCCGCCTCAGCCTTTGCCTGGATAACCAGTTTTTCCATTTCACCGCGAAACTGCTCCACCGCTACATTTTTTTTGGCTGTTTCGTCCACCTTGGCGGTTTCTTTGATCTGTTCGGCGGCCAGTGCCTTGGACTGCTCTTCGAGCACGGCCTGGTCTGCCAGCTTCTTTTTCTTGATCAGTTCTTCATATTTTGCGTAAAACCGGGGTTTCTGGGGAACAACGATATCGTCCAACTGGATTCCAAAACGCTGCAGCCGCTCTTTGGCCTCCTGTTTGGCCTTCACGATCTGTGCGTTCCTTTTCGCGGAATCATAGAATTCTTCGGTTGTGAGTTCTCCCAAATGATCACGGCAGATGGACCGGACATAATCATGGGCCCATTTGTACTTATAGCGGTCCCCCGGACCGGACGTGAACAGGACTTTTTCCGCCATGGTGGCATCAATGCGATACTGGACCTTGAGGGCAACATAAACATCACTGCCGTCAATGGTTTTTATTTTAAGCCGGTTATCGCCGGTCATGTCCAGGGTCTGCAATGTTTTTTCCAACACATAAAATTCATGGGAGATACCATTGTAAAGACGAACCCCGGACTGGGGGATGACCTCCAGGCTCCCGCTCATTTTGTTCAATAGAATGCCCACCTGGGTGCCTTGTACGCGGCCCACACGAATACACAGCAGCAAAAGGACTACCAATACCAGAACAGCGGCGGCAACCCACAACAGATTGTTTCCGAAGAGGTGGCGCAGCGTCTTCAGGTCTGCCTTTTTTTTTCCGGGAGGAAAATCAACGTCAGTTAATGTCATTATTTATTCTCCATGGTTAAATGTTTGATATCAGTTTTTTTTAAAGGATCAGTCATCGGGCGGCTTGTCTTTGTGCCGCCATATTTTCAGGGCGGTAATCGGGGCTGCCACCACAAAAAGGCCGAATAATAAGGGCAGGGGCACATGCATCAGGGCAAGGAGGAAAACCCCCAGCAGCATCCCGGCAATGCTGAAGATGATACGGATGAGCTTAAGCTCCATATCTTCGGCAACGGCTGCGGGATGTTGCAGGATATTCTCCATATTCTTTTGATACAGCGCTTTGGGGTAGGTGATGTCAGGAAACGTGTATAGAAGGGTTGCCGAATCACTGTCCAGGTCGATTTTGAGATAGTGCGCCAAAGCCATGGCCTTTAGTTTTTTTTGCATCCGTTTGAGCGTGTACCGGGAATATCCGGCCAGGTGGGATGCTGAATGCGGCTTTTTGCTTTTGGCGGATAAATAAAGAATCTCATGTTCGTAGACGGCTTTGGCCGGCCAGCCCGTGGATTCCGCCAGGCGGTTTGATTCCTTGTCAAGGGATTCTTCGCAGACCCGGCAAAGCATCTTTTCCCCGGGGGCCAGATTGGCGGTGCATGAAAGGCAGGTATGGGACGGATCACTACACGGTTCTTCATCTGATTCCCCGGCCCGGACAAATTCATATGCGGGGAATCCGTCCTGTTCGCCGGTAACCACGGAATGTCCGTCTGTCATATTATCAAGGCAGGATCGAATTAAGTCCAGGGACAAGGGAAGATAAGGTGCCAGGTGGTTTACGGTAATAACGCCGTTATGGCCTTGTGACACTTGATAGGCCAGGTTTTCCACAATGTTCGCTGCCGTTTCATTGAGCATGCCGGTTGTTAGTTTATCCATAAAAAGCCTGTTTGATTGATATTCGTATGGTGTAATGGAGCCTTTTGATTAATTCCCTTTCTTGTATCGATAATTTATGAAATGGTCAAATTCATTATCCAGCCTGGCCCCAAATTTTTATGAGAAATCTGCCAGTTTGGTGTTGACAGGATGGTTAAGCTGCTTTACTGTCATTGGTATGAACCAGGAATTAAAAAAGAAAATTGTCAACAACTTCATGCAGGTGGCCAGAAAGTTTGCCGAAGTGGAAACAGTCCCCATCACGGTGGCCGGTGATCTCACCGTTTCAACCCGGGAAGCCCATGCCATTGAAAGTGTCGGGGAAGGCCATTGTGTCAATGTGACTCAGATTGCCGCCTATTTCGGGTTTACCAAAAGTGCGGCATCCCAGCTGGTTTCAAAATTGACCCGCCAGGGGTTTATCGTTAAAAAACAGGCCGTCCACAGCAATAAGGAACTGGAGCTGTCCCTGACCCCCCTGGGCTGGCAGGCCTTTGAAGCCCACGCCCGGATGCACGGCCATGACCTTGAACGGGTCCTGGAAACCATGGACAGTGCTGAGATTGAAGTCCTGATGCAGTTAAACGACCTGTTGGGACGCCTTAACGGTATTATGGACCAGCGGTTGAAAAGCCGATAAATTTTTTTGCCGTTATGGTTAAGTTTCTTAACCATAATAATTCAGTAACAGGAGGTGATCATGAAAAAAATAATTTTATCCTTAGGCGCCTTGGCATTAGCGGCTTTTGCCCTGTTTTTTTTGAATGCCGGAACCCGGCTGTTTCCCGAACGGGTTTCGGCTCAGGATCAGGTTGGAAAAAATGTGGTCCGGCCGATCCCCACAGCCCGGGCAATACCATACCGGCCCGAACAGGTGGTGTGTTTTCCGGGCAAGGTCAAAGCGGCCCGCCGGGCAGCGCTTTCCTTCCAGATTGCAGGACAAATCGAGCAGCTCAATATCCTCGAAGGCCAGCAGGTCAAAAAAGGAGACCTCCTGGCCGGACTTGACCGGAAAAATTACCTTTACGAGGTCAGGGCGGCCAGAGCCGGATACCAGGCGGCGGAACAGGATTTCAACCGGGCATCCCAACTTTATAGGGAAAAGGTGATCAGCCGTGCCCGGTTTGACACTGCCCAGTCCGCCCATGATATTGCCCGTGCCCGGCTGGATATAAAGGAAAAGGCCCTGGCCGACACCCGGCTGGTGGCGCCGTTTAACGGCCTGGTGGCCAAACGGTATGTAGAGAAAAAAGAACATGTGAATGTGGGAGAACCGGTTCTCCTTCTCCAGGATGTTTCCGGAATAGAGGTCGAAGTCCAGCTGCCCGAGCAACTGGTTGCCCGGGGCGGGACAGATATCCTGAGCCAGTTGAGTGTCCGCTTTGACGCCGACCCGGAAACCGCCTTTTCAGCCACGGCCATGGAACTGAGCATGGAATCAAGCCGGGATACCCGTACTTACGCCCTGGTTATCAAACTGACGTCTCCTTCAGGCATGCAGCTTCTTCCCGGCATGACCGCCACGGTCACCGGGACCGTCAGGCCGTCAGGCCCTGAAGCGACCCCAAGCCAGACAATGCTGGTTCCGGTCCAGGCCGTGGTGTTTGACCCCCATGCCCGGCCCTATGTCTGGATTGTGGACCCCCAAACCCAGAAGGCCCGGAAAAGGCCGGTGGGGATCGGTTCCATGCACGGCGGCAGCATCGAAGTGACCAAAGGCCTCAAGGCTGATGAACTGGTGGCCACAGCCGGGCTGCACAGCCTGAATGAAGCGCAGCCGGTCCGGCCCATGAAGGCCGGAAAGGAAGGGTTGGAAGGATGAAAAGTTCCGGGTTATATGCGGTGCGCTACAAGGTCGTCACCCTGGTTTTCAGTCTGCTGATTGCCCTTGGCGGCATATTCAGTTTTCTTCATATCGGACGCCTGGAAGATCCGGAATTCACCATCAAGGAAGCCGTGATCTATACATCATACCCCGGGGCCTCTGCCCGGCAGGTGGAGCTTGAAGTGACCGAGCCCGTTGAAACGGCCATCCAGCAGCTCAAACAGCTTAAAGAAGTCCGTTCCATTTCCCGGCCGGGCATTTCCATCATTTTTGCCGAAACAAAGGAAATTTACGATAAGCATAATCTCCCCCAGGTGTGGGACGAGCTTCGCCGAAAGGTGGGGGCTGTCAAAGACCAACTGCCGCCGGGATGCCGGGACCCGGTAGTCAATGATGACTTCGGGGATGTTTACGGGGTGCTGTTTGCCGTTACCGGGGACGGATACGACAAAACCCAGCTTAAGGCCTATGCCGAGGACCTGCGCCGGGAACTGCTTACCTGTACCGATGTGGGCAGAATTGATTTCTGGGGCCTGCCCCAGGAAGCGGTTTTTATCGAAATGGACCGGGCAAGGCTTTCACAGCTCGGCTTGAACCCCAACACCATTTTTGACACCCTCCGGGCACAAAACAGCGTCACGGTGGCCGGGGCCGTGCCGGTAGGGCCTGAATACGTTCCCTTTCGCATTAGCGGCGACTATACCGCCATGGAAGATATGGGCAGCCAGCTGATCACCGGTTCCCAGGGGCGGATGATCCGGCTCAAGGAAATTGCCCGGATCCGGCACGACACGGTGACGCCGGCTGCCGAACTTATGCGCTACAACGGCAAAGAGGCCATCGGCATCGGTATTTCCACCGTGTCCGGCGGCAATGTCATTGCCATGGGCAGATCCATTGGCCGGCGGTTGCAGGAACTTGATGCCAGCACCCCTTTCGGGATCACCATCCACCCCGTCACCAGCCAGTCCAGAATTGTTGAAGAGGCGGTTTCCGGATTTGTCTTCAACCTGATCAGTGCGGTAGCCATTGTCATTGCCCTGCTCATTGTTTTCATGGGCTGGCGTGAAGGACTGATCATCGGTTTTGTGCTCATCCTCACCATCCTGGCCACCTTGATGGTCATGAATGCCTGGGGCATCACCCTTCAGCGGATCTCCTTAGGGGCCCTGATCATTGCCCTGGGCATGCTGGTGGACAACGCCATCGTGGTGACCGAAGGCATTATCGCCAGGCTTGCCAGGGGAATGGAAAGGGAACAGGCCGCTGATGCATCGGTCCGGGAAACCATGTGGCCGCTTTTGGGGGCCACCGTTATCGCCATTCTGGCCTTTGCCGCCATTTCCCTGTCCAAAGACATGACCGGTGAATGGCTGGCCAGCCTGTTCCAGGTGATCTGCCTTTCATTGGGGTTAAGCTGGGTCTTTGCCATCACCACGGTCCCCTGCCTCTGTGTCCTGGTTTTGCCGGTTTCAAAAAATATGGCTGGAAATAAGCATTCACCCCGGTTTTTCAGGGTTTACAAAGCCGTTGTCGGCAAGGCCATTGACCACCGGTGGCTGACCCTGGCCGGGGTCATGGGCCTTCTGGCCGTTGCCATGTGGGGTTTTGGCCATGTCAAGCAGGATTTTATGCCCGATACCAACCGCGCCCAGTTTACCGTTGATATCTGGATGCCCCAGGGCACCCATATTGACAGCACGGCAAAGCAGCTGGCGCAGGTCGAACAATATGTTGCCGCCCTTGAAGGGGTTAAGGGGATCACCAGCTTTATCGGCCGGGGGCCGTTGCGCTTTCTGCTTACCTTTTCGCCTGAAATGCCGGACAGTGCCTATGCCCAGCTGCTGGTGGATGTGGACGATTTTCAAAGGGTTCCCCTGTTGAAACGTCAGATCCAGCAATGGTTGGACCAAAAGATCCCCCAGGTCATCGGCAGTGTGGATGCCTTTAAACTCGGCCCCGGCGGCGGTGCGGTGGTGGCCCGCCTGAGCGGGCCGGAAACCCAAACCTTAAGGCAGTTGGCCAGCCAGGTCACGGCACTGATGGCCGCACACCCCAACTGCCGCAGCATCCGGACGGACTGGGGCAACCAGATCAAGGTCAGCCAGGTCAATTTGGCCCATGTCCGGGCCCAGGGTCTGGGAATCCTGCGGCCCGAAATTGCCGCCTCCATTGCCATGAATTTCACCGGCTCCGTTGTCGGCCAATACCGGTACGGGGACGACCTGCTGCCCATTATCCTGCAACCGCCTAAATCCCAGCGGGACACCATTGACGCACTGGATGGCGTGCAGGTTTTCAGCCGGATGAAAAATAAGTGGGTGCCGGTCCGTCAGGTCACCAACGCCACAACCCCTGCGGCTGAAGACGGTGTCATTCATCGCCTTAACCGGAAACGGACCCTGCGGGTGTTTTGCAAGCAGCGGGAAGGGACCACGGACGCCCTGTTTCGCCAGTTGTCCCCATTAATTGAAAAAGAACTGCCCCTGCCGGCAGGCTATTCCCTGGAATGGGGCGGCGAACATGAGGAGCAGGTTGAAGCCAATACCAAGTTGATGTCCAATTTCCCCATCGCCTTTGCCGGGATGTTCCTGGTCACGGTGCTGCTCTTTAACAGCCTGCGGTATCCCTTGATTATTTTCATGGGCCTGCCCCTGGTGGTTGTGGGGGTTGCGCCCGGGATGCTCATTGCCGATAAAGCCTTCGGGTTCATGGCCATGCTGGGATTTTTGAGCCTGTTCGGCATGCTGATCAAAAATGAGATTGTTCTTTTGGAACAAATCAGGGTTGAACTTGCCGCCGGAAAAGAGCCCTTTTCCGCAGTGCTGGATTCTTCGGCCGGCCGCATCCGGCCCGTTACCATGGCCACCTTCACCACGGTTCTGGGCATGATCCCGCTGCTCACGGACGCCTTTTTCAGCCCCATGGCCGCCACCATTATGGGGGGCCTAAGTTTTGCCACCCTGCTGACCCTGGTGGTGGTGCCGGTGTTTTTCAGCACCCTGTTTTCAATCCGCCGACCTGCTGTAGACAAGTTTCAAGGACAAATCTCATGAACTCACAGCTTTTAAAAATATTACATCGGACCCTTGGGGGTGCCCTGTTGATCCTTTTGCTGCCGTTGTGTTTCAACGAGGCTTTGGGGGAAGTGGAAAAGCCCGCCCCCCTTTTAATGGAAATTCCCTGTGGCCGGCTGACCCTGGCCCAGGCCCAGAAGACGGCGCTTTCGGCGTCCCCTCAGGTGAAAGAAATGCTGGCCCGCATTAAAGAAGCCGATGCCCGCTGCCGGCAGGCCCGGGCCGCCTTATGGCCGACAGTGTCGGTTCATGCCGGCCACGACTGGCAGGATCTGTCCATGCGGCCGGACTGGCAGCCCCAGGTGCGCGTGGAAGAAAGCTTCACCCATTTCAATGCCGGGATCCAGGCCAACTGGCTTCTCTTTGACGGATTCAGCACCCGGGCCTCCATTCTGGCGGCAGAGGCTGACAAACAGGCAGGCAAAAGCATTGCCGACGATGCCCGCCGCCTGGTGGTCCAGGCTGTGGCCACCGCCTTTTACCAGGCCCAGCTGGCCGCCCAGGGCATGCAGATCGCCCGGCAGAACAGCCTGTTTAACCGGCGCCTGGAACAGGACGCTGAAAAACGCTGCCGGGCCGGTGTTGTGCCCCGGGCCGATTATTTAAATTTCAGCGTTAAATCCCTTCAGGCGGAAAATAACTTTCTTAAGGCCGGGCAATATCATGCCGTGGCCTGCGCTATGCTGGCCAGGCTGATGGTATGGCCGGACCCAACGCTTTCCCGGGATATGGTCCCGGTGGCAGGGTCGCCGGTTGAAACCCTGGAGGAACTGCCGCAGTTTGACCGGGAACTGGCCTATGCCATGGATCGCCGGCCTGATCTAAAGTCCCTTGCCGCCAGGGAAGAGGCCCTGTTACATACCCGGATAAGTGACAAGGGCCGGTATTTCCCCAAGCTGTATCTGAAAGCCGGTTATGATTATGATGAATACCGCAATTACGGAACCATTAACCAGACCGAACACGGCAGCGCCATCGGCCTTTGCTTTGACTGGGACCTTTTCAGCGGCGGCCTTCGCCGGGCAAAAATTAGTGAAACCCAGGCACAGCTAATCCGGTTAAACCATGAAAAAGAACAAAAAATTCTGGAGATCCGAGCGGCTCTGGAACAGGCCCTCGTCAGGGCGGATGCCGCACGGGCCGTGTATCAGCGGGAACAGTATACCTTAACCCTGGTCCGGCAAATCCGTGACCATGTGGAAAAATCCTACCGGGCCGGGGCCACGACCCTGACCCGGCTCAACGAGGCCCAGACCGACCTGGTCACCCTGTCCGCCGCCGCAGCCACCAGCCGCATCAATTACCTTCAGCAGCTCGAAGCCCTGCGGGCCGAAAGCGGCCGGAACCTGGAAGACAGGTAAATGTCGTCAGCCAAACGGTTAGGCACAGTATAAATTTTTGTTGTTTATAAGCAACACATTTTGTATAACGGCCACGGGCCGCTTTGGTTATCCAACCAAGAGCCGCCCACAACAAATATTGAAAGTCTTTTCAGGACCTTAGTGAGACTTTCATATAAAATTAAGAAAGTGTTGACTATAGGTGACAAAAAATGAAAATTCCGGATTATGAAGACGGGGACCGGCTGTATGTCCAGGCCGCTTACCTGATTCCCGATGACCGGGTAAGGGACCGTGAGTTTGGAAACCTCCTCATGGTTTCAGATAATTATCCCAAAAAAGTGGTCTCCATGGACCCGGTCACCGAAGGGTATTGAGCATGTCCACCTGTCCGATTTCCTGCTGTCCATCTAACCTGAAGCGTTGCCGCATTTTCATACCTTTTATTGGCAACCACGAGGAAGATGCCCCTGGCGGCGATGCTGCTGTTTCATTATGCCCCAGTAATTTCTTTGGCTTTTGACCTGAAAGATTTTAAAATCCGGCAATAAAACAGCGCTTAAGTTTTTTCCGTAACAGCATCCGGTGTCCACAAAGAATATCCGGTCATGCACCACGGCCACTTCTCCTATTTATTTTTTGAACACCCTTTTTTGGGAGATGTCCCGGTGGCCGGCAATAATGGGTTTTTCCGGATCACAAAGGTCATACCAGGGCTTGTTGTACTGTTTTTTTAAATATTGCTCTCCGTTGCGTGTCCCCAAGAGCACCTGCTTTTTTTGTCGGTCAAGGGGAACCCCCGGTTCAAGGAAACCGTGGATCAGCAGGGCCGGCTCTGTATCCATATAAACGGGCAGTTTCCTTAGCCATTGGATCAGGCCTTCATACCCTGTCCGTGAAAATTCCTGCCGGGTGATTTCCTGGGCCGTTGAAGGGGGAACAATGCCCTGGTGGCAGAGAAGATGCTTGTGTTCATGGTTCCCCAACAGGGAGCAGGCCTGTTCATTTTTGATAAAAAAATCAGTCGCCGGTTTGGAATCCGGCCCCCGGTCCAGCATATCCCCTAGAGAGATGATCCGGTCCCGGAGTGAGAGGCCGGCTTTTTCAATCAAAGCCGCAAGTTCCCTGTAACAGCCGTAAATGTTATTCATGAAAGGGCGATTCATGAATCGCCCCTACGGCCGACCCAACAACACTGCCTCATCCGGTCGCCCGTTTTCGGTCTCCGGACTCTTTTTTATATATCATAAAATTTACAACAACATCCAACCATCATGGCGGATTATAAGTGTGGTTATCCTGGATACAAATCTTGACTTTAGGGCCTGGGGTATCCTATATCCAGAAGCATTCAAAAATCTGCAGCTATGGATAGATCTGCAGTACCAACTTTTCGCGATCAATACCGGCTGCCTGAGAGTAAACCTGTTTTTTGATTTCAAACGGTAGGGGACAAGCGGGTGCCGGTATTTCCTGAGATCATGATTCTGCCTTCCATGACATGTCCGGCCTCTTGCGCCTATTGTTTCGGACCCCATGACGGACCGATAGCATCCCGGGACGTGATGGACCGGATTCTGGATTGGATTGCCTTTCTTCCCGAGATTCCGGCGGACCGGCCCGTCCGGGTTACCCTGCACGGGGGCGAACCCCTAACCCTGGGACGGCCTGCCCTTGAGTATATGTTTCAGGGCCTGTCGGACCGGCTGGGCGGGCCTCACCGGGTGGCGTGGGCCCTTCAAAGCAACCTGTGGGCCATGGACAGAACCATGGCGGGCCTTATGGCTGATTTTCACGTCCGGGTGGGCACCAGTCTGGACGGGCCTCAAGACATCACCGATGCCCAGCGGGGCAGGGGATATTTTGCAAGGACCCGGGCGGGGATGGAATGCCTGATGTCCCAGGGCATTAAGGCGGCCTGCATTGCCACGGTGACCTCCCAAAGCGGTTCCCGCCGTCAGGAGATCTTGGATTTTTTTATTGAAGATGAAACGGATTTCTCCGTTCATCCCGCCATTCAGGGTTTAGGGAAAACTCATGGTTACGGGCTTTCCCCGGATCAATACGGCGGGTTGCTCTGCGGCCTGCTGGACGACTATTTGCCCTTTCGCCACCGGATCCGGATTCCCACCCTGGACCGGCTGTGCCGGGCTGTGGCCTTTCAAAAGCCTTTGGAGTGTACCTTTCGTCCCTGCCTGGGACTGTTTCTGGTGGTGGACCCCATGGGATATATTTATTCATGCCAGCGGTTTGCCGGCCACAGGGAATACGCTCTTGGCCATGTCAGCCAAAATCCGGATGTGCCCGCGCTCTTGGACAGTCCGGTGGCCCGCTGGCTGAATCAATGGCAGCAGGACCGTGAATCCGGCTGCCGTGGCTGCCCGGATCTGAACATCTGCAATGGCGGCTGTCCCTATCAGGCCGTGAGCCCTAACCCGGCGTCACCATTGGCAGACCCCTATTGCCGGGCGTATCAGCAGATATTTTCCCATATCCGCCAAAAACTGTCCCAAGAGATTGCATCGGATGAAAATATCCAGGCCATGACTGAAATCCCGTGGAACGGGCAGGGCAATCCCCTGTTTTCCCGGGGGCCGGTCATCGACCTGGTCAGAAGCCAAAGCCATCCCAAAACATGGGTCCAAAACAGCCGCACCATTCTTCGGGCCCACCGGCTGGGCTGTCACGAAACCATTTCGGCGGCAGCCAGTGCCCTGGTCGCTGAAGGGATTGACGCAACCCCTCAGCAGTCCGAAGACCGGCTGAACCAAATGCTCACCCAGATGCGCAAACCAGGGCGGAATACCCTTTATCTGCACATTACATGGCGGTGCGGCCTGGCCTGCAACCATTGCTACGCCCAAGGGCCTGGAAAAACAAATGGACTGGACATGGCCGTGGCAGACCTGGAAGAGGCGGCGGTATCCGCAGCGGGCCTGGGCTTCCGCCAGGTCGTCCTGACCGGAGGGGAACCCTCGGACCACCCGTTCTGGAACAGGATTCTTAAACAGTTGACCCATATCCGGCGAACCTGTCCCCATGTCAAGTGGGCACTGCGGACCCACCTGGCCGGCGACCTGACGTTGGGGGACATGGCCCTCATGGCCGCAGCCTTTGATAAGATTGTGGTCAGCCTTGACGGGGATCAGGCCGTTCATGACGCCCGCCGGGGGCCGGGCGCTTACCAGCGAACCGTGAACCATATCCGGCAGTATCAGGAACAATATGGTCCGGACAGCCCCGGCTGCCTGGCTGTCGGCACACAGGCCCGCCTGGAACTTGCCTGCACCCAGACCCCGGAGAGCCTGATGGGAGATCCCGGCCGGCATGTGGCATCCCTTGCCCGTCACATGGGAATCCAAAAGACGAGGATGCGCCCCGTACTGCCCTTGGGCCGGGCATCCGGCACAGGCCTGGCGCTTTCGCCCATCCGGGGAATTGCCCTGGATGATCCTGAACGTGTGCTGGTGCGCGGCCTTGAACCGGTCTTAACCTGCGGCCTGGGCCAGAACCTGTCCGTGGACCCGGACGGGACGGTATTTCCCTGCCATGCGGCCCGGTCCGAAGCGTATCTTCTGGGAAACCTTTTTTCCGGGTCCATGGATATGGAACAGATCCTTGGTGGTTTAGGAAATCAGTTTGCCTGGCCTGATGTGGTGGATGGTTTCGGGCTGTGCCGACCTTGCGAGTTCCGGTACCTGTGCGGCGGCATGTGCCTGGCCTGGCATGATCTTCTGCCGGCTCCCTTTGAGCCTGAAATTCACTGCAGAAAGCAGTACGGTTTTTTCAAGCGCCTGACAGGGCAGGCCCGAGCCTGTCTGGAAGCGCATCATCTTCTAAAGACAACAAGTGAAAGGGGTTTCTGATGTGGCCTCATGAAATGCTGATGTTCTCAAAGTGGTATGTCCTGGCGGGCAGCCTTGCGGTGGGCCTGGCCTTATATGTTGTGGCTGACGGTGTTCTTTATTATGCCCGCTGGCGGGTCCTGACAAACGGATATCTGGCGGCCTGTTGTTTTTTGACCGGGCTTTTGTGTATGGCGCTGATAGTGTTTATAAACTTCGGTACGCCGTTAAAACAGATCCTGCTTTATCTTTTTTATGGGACGGTTCTGGTGTATCCGGTTTTTCTGTCCATGGCCGCAGCGGTTCGATGGGCCCTGAGGTTAAAGCCTGACGGCGATATCATCAATAACCAGTTGAATGAGGCCCTCCGGGAGAATTCAGACTATGTTTTTACAGTTTTAAAAAAGATTGTTCCAGGTATCCATATGCCCGATAAATTAGGGCTTGTCAGGGCCCTTTGCCATGATAACCCTGAAATAAGGCAAAGTGCCGTGAATGCCGCTCTGGCTGCCGGAATGAACCAGGATATAGAAAAGGCCGTTCAGGGCGACACCGGTGATTTTGAGCGGCTGGGTGATTTGGGGGATGAAGATTTTCTTTACCGGCTGATGCCCGTTGCCGCCAAAGACAACAAAGAAGCCATGGCCGCGGCCAGGGGGCTCCTTGCCATGGCCCAAAAGAACGGCATATCACCGGATATGGCATATGTTCTGCTCAAAATCCTTCAGGACGGTCCGTCGGGTAAAACAACGGAATTCATCCTGAACCGGCTGCTTGAGAACGAGTATGGGGGCGTAATTTATGAAAAACTGCTTCAGGATCAGGATAAAAAAATCCAGAACCTGGCGGCCCAATTTTATTTTGAGGCTCTAAAAAAAGGTTCCATGCCCGCCCACAGTTCCTGGCGTAAAGCCGACAAAATATTCCTTAACCGCCATGCCAGGGGTCTCACTGAACTTATGTGTTCCCACAAACCCAATGATCAGAGGAGCGCACTTAACATATGCAGCTTGTTGGGCGTATCCATCCCGTCGCTTCAAACCGGGAAAAGAGCCGGTGATTATTTTGTACAATTGGGCCGGTCTGAGCAGCCCTGGATTCTGGAACAGTTAATTCGCAATGCCCGGTCTAAAAAAATTGAAATTGCCCTGCCCGCCGTCAGGGGGTTGGCCGCCATGGTGGAAACAGGCCGGATTCCCGCCGGATTGCAACCCTCGCTAAAGTCCGGCCGGATCAGGACGTCTGCGCCTGAACAGGCAAACACCCTTGATGCGCCGCCGCCGGAGTTTTTACCGGTAACCGGCGAGGTGTTAAGTTTGCTCTATGAAAAGATTAAACCGTCCCTGGAGAGGGGCTTGTGCCACCCGGACGGTCAAATACGGCAGGAAGCGGCCCGTCTGGCCGTGGTCTTTGGCATGGACCCGGCCATTACCGCCGCAGTCCGGGGGGATCTTAACGATTTTGAGCGGTTGGGAGAATCCGTGGGCGGGGAATTCCTGCTTGATCCTTTGCTCAACATCGCTCTGGAAGAAAGTCAAGCCAGTGAGCCTGCGGCAAGAGGATTGGCAGGGCTGTACCACCGCTTAAACATTTCCCAGGAATATCTTAAAAAAATGATTCTGCAGGGCAGGGCCCCGGTGCCGGATATTGCCATCGAAGCACTGGCCAAAAAAGGGGATGCCGGTGCCGGGATTCTGCTGGGTTTGCTGAAATCGAACGACGTTGGCCTGAGGAAAAAGGCGGCAAAGGCCCTGGTGGCCTGCGCACAGAAAGCTGAAAACGGATTTGGCGACCACTGGTGGACCATGAAAAACCTCATTACTGCCCCCCACACGGATACCACCGGCAGTCACCAGGACGGGTACCATTGTGATTATGACCGCGGCTGCACCATATACGGGTGTGATCCCCATACGGATATGATGGTTAAAGACAGGGATGGTTACCGGGTCCACCGCATGAATCGGACCACCCCTCATTCAGATAATATGGGGATTGGATTAAAGTTTGATCCATAGTCGGGAAACTTTTTTATATTAGGGAAACAGATTCAATCTGCTAATGTTTTTACGAAAAGAAAAGGTTTGACAAAACAATGCCAGGGCAATGGGGTCCGGCCCCTATTAACCGGCAAAACAATTGAAATTCGGGGTGTTCAAAAAGGCTTGACAGGGCACCACAAGTCCTTTAGTTAATGAGCATCTTGCGATAAACAGATGCTTAGAGGATAATATGTTTTTTCGGTATGATTACTTTTTTATATTTACCTGCTTTGGCAGCTTCTTTTTTACCAGGTCTGCCCAGGGAGAGTTAATGTAACATATCGAAAAGATAAGGGTGAACTCAAACCATGGGCAGACGGAAAAGCCGGCTGATCCATGGTTTTTTTATTTTTAGGGGCTTTGGACAGCGGATTAAAAAACAGCCCGTGACATTTTAAACTTTATTTAAAAGGAGTAAAAACAATGGCAATGAAAAAGATCTTAACCCTGCTGCTGACAATCAGTTTGTGCCTTACCCCCCTTACCGGGCTGATGGCCAAGACCGTGTACAAGGTGGGCGGCATTTTTTCATCCACGGGCCGGGCCTCTTTTCTGGGTGATCCGGAGATGAAAACCATGGAGATGCTGGTGGATAAGATCAACGCGGCCGGCGGCATTGACGGGGCCATGCTTGAGGCCGTGATCTATGATTCCGAGGGCGATCCGGCAAAAGCGGTGTCAGCGGTGAACAAACTGATCCATAAAGACAAGGTCCTGGCCATTATCGGGCCATCCACCACCCCGACCTCCATGGCCATTATCAATTTTGTAGAACGGGCCAAAATTCCGCTGATTTCCTGCGCTGCCGGGGTGAACATCACCACCCCGATCAAACCCTATGTGTTCAAGACCGCTCAGAGCGATCTTCTGGCCGTGGCCGCCGTTTACCAGCACATGCAGAAACAGGGGATCAAAAAGATCGGAATCATCTCTGTGGCCAACTCTTTCGGGGAAAGCGGCCGGGATCAGCTGCTGAATCAGGCCAAGGATTTCGGCCTTGAGGTGGTCCAGGCTGAAAGTTTCGGGGCCAAGGATACGGATACCACAGCCCAGTTGACCAAAATCAAGTCCAAATCCCCGGATGCCATTGTCTGCTGGGGAACCAACCCGGGACCGGCCGTGGTGGCCAAGAACGTTAAGCAGCTTAAAATCGATATCCCCCTTTACCAGAGCCACGGGGTGGGGTCTCCCAAGTTTATAGAGCTTGCCGGAGATGCGGCTGAAGGCATTATCCTGCCCACGGGCAAAATTCTGGTCACTGATCTGCTGGACCCTGCCGATCCCCAGAAAAGGATTCTGGAAGATTACCGGGCCGATTATACGGCAGCTTATAAAGGCAATGTTTCCGGGTTTGGCGGGTATGCCTTTGATGCGGTGAATCTTCTTGCCGGAGCCCTTAAAGGGACCGGGGGAGACAAGGAAAAAATTCGTGCAAACCTTGAAGCCACCCAAAATCATATCGGTGCAACCGGCGAGTTTAATTTTTCAGATCAAGATCATAACGGGCTTTCCCCGAGTGCCTTTGTTATGGTAGAAATCAAAAACGGAACATGGAAATTAATTAAATAGGCTGAAGGTTTTTAGACTGAAGGCTGAAGGAGGGGAGACTGACAAAGGATTGGTCTAAATTTCTTCAGCCTGACCGCCTTCAGTCTAAATGCCTAATAAGGAACCTCCATGCAGGAGCTGATTCAATATCTGTTTTCGGGAATCACCACCGGTGCCATCTATGCCGTGATTGCCGTGGGGCTGTCCATGCTTTACGCGTCCACCGAACTGATCAATTTTGCCCATGGTGAATTTGTCATGATCGGGGCCATGGCCATGGTGACGCTTTGGGTCCATTTCGGCCTTCCGTTGCCCCTTGCCATGGCAGGGGCCGTGGCCATGGGCTGCATTATCGGTCTGTTGTTTGAACGGTTTGCCATTCGCACGGCAAAAACCCCGAACCCCATTGTCCTGGTGATCATTACCGTGGGGGCGTCCATTTTTCTAAGGGGTGTTGGCATGATTGCCTGGGGGAAAGACCCGTTCAGTGTTCCGCCGTTTTCCAGCCATGAATCCATTGAAATTTTAGGGGCGGCCCTGCTGCCCCAGAGTATTTATATTGTGGGCGCCGCCCTGATCCTGGCAGCCGGAATCCATTTTTTCCTCAAAAAGAGCCTTACCGGAAAGGCCATGGTGGCCTGCGCCGTAAACCGGAAAGCCGCCTGGCTGTCAGGAATCCCGTCTGAAACCATGGCCGTGCTGGCATTCGGCATCAGCACAGGCTCCGGGGCCCTGGCCGGTGTGTTTATAGCCCCCATCACCATGAGTTCCTATGATATGGGCACCATCCTGGGGCTAAAAGGCTTTTGTGCCGCCATGATCGGGGGGCTGGGCAGCCTGTGGGGGGCCTTTGCCGGCGGACTGTTGCTGGGGGTGCTGGAATCTTTTGGCGCCGGTCTGATTTCATCGGGCCTCAAGGACGCCATAGCCTTTATCCTGCTGCTGCTGATCCTTTATGTCCGGCCTTCGGGGCTGTTTTCTGCGGGAGAGGCGAAACGGTTTTGAGAAAGGATGAGGGCTGAAGGATGAAATTGGCGTGATTTATGGAATATGGCAGGGGGCTAACGGCTAACAGCTAAAAGCTACAATTATGAATGAGAATGTTAAAAAAAACCGGCTGGAAGTAGTGGCCTTTGTGGCGGTTGTCTTCGGTTTAGGGCTGTTTGTCAGGAATGACTATTATCTTCAGATCATGACCTTTATCGGCATCAACACCTTGCTGGCACTGGGGTTGAACATGCTCATGGGATATGCGGGCCAGGTTTCTTTGGGGCATGCCGCCTTTTACGGTATCGGGGCTTATACCACGGCCATTTTGTCGGCCACTTACGGGGTCTCGCCCTGGCTTGCCCTGTTCTGTGCCGTGGGCGCGGCCGTGTTCATTGCCTTTGCGGTGGGGCTGCCGACCCTGAAACTGTCCGGCTATTACCTGGGCATGGGCACCCTTGGCTTTGGCATGATTGTCAACATTGCCTTCCGGGAATGGAGTACGGTTACCGGCGGGGCATCGGGGTTTGTGGGCATTCCCGTGCTGGAGGCCGGGCCCGTGGCCTTTATGGAGGGGCAGAATTATTTTTTCCTGGTCTGGGGCGTGGTGCTGGTTGCAATTCTTATTTGCCGCCGCATTCTTTCCTCGCGCATGGGCCGGGGGCTTCGGGCCATCCATGACGGGGAAAACGCGGCCCTGGCC
The DNA here is from genome assembly GCA_963663165.1 of uncultured Desulfospira sp. Lineage (GTDB taxonomy): Bacteria > Desulfobacterota > Desulfobacteria > Desulfobacterales > Desulfobacteraceae > Desulfospira. The sequence continues at coordinate 5,349,553 of OY760175.1, forward strand.
ACCGGGGTGAACACCCATTTTTTAAAGCTTGAGATCTTCATGTTCTCTGCGGCCCTGGCCGCGGTGGCCGGGTTTTTATACGCCCATTTCGTTTTGTTTATCAGCCCTGAATCCTTTGGGTTCATGGTGTCGGTAAAAATTGTGACCATGGTGGTCATCGGCGGCATGGCCAGTGTCTGGGGCGCTCTTCTGGGGGCCTGCCTGCTGACGCTGCTGCCGGAGGTTCTCCATGGATTTGCCGAATATGAAATGGTGGTGTTCGGCCTGATTCTTATGGTGGTCATGATATTTATGCCCCAGGGGTTGACCCGGGGATTTGTGGATATGTTTTTGCGGTACTGGAAAAAAAGCCATGACACTCTCGGAGCCTAAGGTTGCGGCATCAGAAGACGCCCTGCTGGCGGTGGAAGGTCTGACCAAGCGCTTTGGCGGGGTAACGGCCCAGGACAACATCAGTTTTTCCATTGAAAAGGGGATTGTCTGCGGTCTGATCGGCCCCAATGGTGCGGGAAAAACCACCCTGTTCAACATGATCACCGGGATCTACCGGCCCGATGCCGGCCAGGTGATGTTCAACGGCAAAGATATCCGTAAAAAGGCTGTTCACCAGCGGGTCAGGGAAGGGATTGCCCGGACCTTTCAGCATGTGGAGCTGTTTTCATCCATGACCTTGCTGGAAAACGTGCTGGTGGGCATGCATGTTAGAACAAAGGCAGGGTTCTGGGGGGCAATCACCCGGCTGCCCCCGGTTAAAAGAGAAGAACAGGCAGCCGTGAAAAAGGCTGAAGAACTCCTTTGCTTTACCGGTCTTGAAGCCCATGCCTTAAAACCGGCCGGCGACCTTCCCGTGGGCTTGCAGAAAACCGCCCAGATCGCCCGGGCCCTGGCATCAGATCCGTTACTGCTGTTACTGGATGAGCCGGCCGCAGGCCTTAACGCCGTGGAGACTGAACAGCTGGGGCAGTTGATCCGGCGGATCAAGGACAAAGGGGTGACCATGATGCTGGTGGAGCATGACATGAGTCTTGCCATGGGCATTTCAGACAAGATCATTGTTCTGGACCGGGGCAAAAAATTGGCCCAGGGTACCCCAAGGCAGATTCAGAACGACGAGGCGGTCATGTCGGCCTACTTGGGCCAGGGTTAAGAAAATGCTGAGAATTAAAAATTTAAAATGCGGTTATAACAAGGTCCTGGCCCTGCACGGGGTGAGCCTGTCGGTCTCCAAAGGGGAGCTGATCTCCATTATCGGGGCCAACGGCGCCGGGAAAAGCACGTTGCTTCTGGCCATCTGCGGCCTGCTCAAAGAGTGGTCGGGCAGCATTGTGTTTAAGGAAAATTCCCTTGAAGGCATGGCCGCACCCGCCATTGTCCGCTCCGGCATCAGCATGGTGCCCGAGGGCCGGCAGATTTTTTCCCCCCTGAGTGTGGCCGACAACTTGAAGCTTGGGGCCTATACCCGGTATAAGAAAAAAGAAAAAAAACAGATTGAACAGGACATTGACAGGGTCCTTGAGATGTTTCCTATCTTACAGGAGCGGTCAGACCAGCTGGCCGGCACCCTGTCCGGCGGCGAACAGCAGATGCTGGCCATTGGCAGGGCCCTGATGGCAAAGCCGGACCTGCTGGTGCTGGATGAGCCCTCCATGGGGCTGGCCCCTAAGATGGTGGACATGATTTTTGCCACCATTCAGGAATTAAAGGACAAGGGGTCCACCATCCTGCTGGTGGAGCAGAATGCAAGGGCCGCCCTGAAGATTGCTGACCGGGGCTATGTGCTGGAAACCGGCAAGATCGTCCTTCAGGGCAGTGCCGATGAACTGCTGGTGGATGATGATGTCAAGCGGGCCTACCTTGGCCGGGACTATGGGGATTTTTATGACGGGAGGGATGAATAATGGCAGAACAGATCAGCCTTAACATCAGTGTTGAAGAAAAAGAGCAGCTCAAGCTGGAGCGGCTTCAAAGTACCCTGAACCGGGCCTATAAAAATGTCCCCTTTCACCGGAGCCGGTTTGAGCAGGAAGGCTTGTCCCCCCAGGATATCGGCTGCCTTTCGGATTTGCAGCAGCTGCCCTTTATGGAACGCTCCCATTTAAGCCTGCATTATCCTTACGGATTGTTTGCCGTTCCCCTGCGGGACATTGTCCGGATCCACACGGCCCCCGGAACCTTCGCCAATCCGTCCATCAGCGGATACACCAAAGCAGATCTCCTTATCTGGAAAAAATTGGTGGCCCGCGCTTATGAGGTGGCCGGGGTCACGGACATGGACATTATCCAGATTCATCTGCCCCCGGGCCTGGCCAACTGGGCCAGGGATTACAAAGACGGCGGCGAAACCATCGGCGCCGGGGTCATCCCCAACTCAAGCCTGTCCCTGTCCAAAACCCTGATGGTCCTCAAGGATTACAAAACCACCACCCTGGTCACCACCAAAGCCTTTGCCCGCCGCCTGACCACCCACCTGTTTGAGACCTTGCACCACCCCAGCGAGTTGAACTTGAAACGGGTTATCCTGGTAGGGGAACCCGTGGATGAAGCAACCGTTCAGGAATTGAGCGGGCAGCTTCATACCGATATCTGGCGGCATTATGGGTTAAGCGAGATCCCCGGGCCCGCCATCGCCCATGAATGCCCGGACCACCAGGGATTCCACATCAACGACGACCATATCCTGGCCGAAATTGTGGACCCGGCCACGGGCGCCTCTGTCCCCAAAGGCGAAAAAGGAGAACTGGTCCTCACCACCCTTTCGGCCCGGGCTTTTCCCCTGATCCGGTTTAAAACCGGGGACATGGCCGGATTCCTTGACCGGGACTGTGCCTGTCCCTGTCCCCTTGACCGGATCGCCTGGTATAAGGAACGGACAGACAATATGATGATCATTTCCGGTATCAAGGTGTCCTGTGACCAGATCCGGTCCTGCCTGAAAACCGCCCTGGACCTGCCCGACATAGAATGTGCCATCAACCGCAGCGGCAACGGGGATCAGGATGTTCTGGAGGTCTCCCTTAGAATGGGGGATCAGCTGTTTTCAGATGAAATCAGGAACCTGGAGCAGGTCATGCGCCGAACCGAGGTGTTCCTGGCAGAACAGGTCGGTGTCCCTGTCAAAATTCATCTGGTTCAGCGCATGGGGTGAAGCACTTATAAGCCCAAGCCCTAGTGGGGGCCGTCGCCAGTGCTTAAAATGTCCTGGTAATCCACCCGGGGAGGCTTTGGGTTGGGCTGGGCAGCGGTTGTCGCTTCCATGCCTGCCGTAAAGAGGGCCTCCGCAGTTTTGGAACGGTTGCCTATGGGCAGTTTGGAGAAAAACTCGTATCCGGAAAGAAGCAGTAGCGCGGTAAACAGGATCAATACAGCCATTTTTTTCAGTCTCATTTTTTCGGCTCCTTTGGTGTCGGTGCTTTTCCAGGCCTTAAGCACTTGGTTCTAATGAACTGAAAATAGTCAAACAAACATGTTATCGGGCACAGGAGCCTGCACCAGGGGCGCCTGAAAACCAGGGAGGAAAGGACCACCAGGATGGTCAGCCCGAACAGCATGGTGGAACCGATAAAGTTGAAGGCCATACCAAAGGGCTCGTAGGTGGCCTGTGAAGGGTCGCGCCAATATAACGCGGCAGACAGGACCAGCAGCGCAAAGCCCCGGGCCGCCCAGGGCATCCAGCGATAGACCGGTGGTGGAGCGCACCCGGTAATCCGGCCGAGCCCTTCCTGAAGCGCCCCAAATGGACAGATCCACGCACAATACAGATTCTTGCGGGTCACCAGAAACAGCAGCACCGCCAGCCCCAGGCAAAGCAAAGGCCCTGCCGTGGCCAGCCCCTTTTGCCAGCCGCCCCCCAGTAAAAGCGTTATGGTGGACCAGGAAAACTGACACCCGTAGACAAACCCCAGAAGGATCAGGGAGATCAGCAGGATGGCCAGGCGCGGCCATTTCTTGTTCCAGGGGAACCGCTTTCCGGAAACCAACCAGACAATGCCGAACAACATCACGATGGCCAGCAGCTTGGGCCATTCATGGCCAGGCCAGTAGTAAGGGTCTAAGGTGGCTTTCGCTGCAAGGCCGAAGCGCTCATGGCCTATATGGGCCAGTGCCCCGGAAAGCCCCTCAATGACGGCGGTGGACGAAATGGTGGCCCCGGAGACCGCATCCACCTCGGGAAGATTATCTAACCGGTGTCCCGGATAGGCGTTTAAAATGCCATGGTTCACCACCTTGCTCAAATAGGTGCGGGTGTCCGTGCTGTGTAAAATAGCGGCTTGTTCGATTAAACCCGATGGGCCAATTCGCGAGGACCTTTACTTTAGGCTGTTTGTCTTTCCCATATATATTCCGCCCCTCAGGGAAAGGGTTCAGGATATCCCCGCACTGATTCATTTTTTTATTCAACGGATCTGTGACAGATTGAACATCAGCTCCCCGCCGGTGCTGCATCCCGGATCACTGCCCAGGCTTTCTGCCTATTCCTGGCCTGGAAATATCCGGGAACTGGAAAATCTGGTTGAACGGGCCGTGATCCTGTCCAGCGGGGATGTTATCACGCCGGAAAAATATTTGCCCCGGGATGCGGGCTGGTATATCCGGCCCGGAGACGAGAAGGGATATCTTGAAAAGCTCATTGACCAGAGAATTGAAGCCTGGTCGGAAGACCACCCGCAGTTCAAATTTGATTCGGCTGAGGACGCCCCGGGATTGCCGGCAAAAGATACCCGGGAAGGCCGGCTTCCCGTAAAGCCCCTGGACGATTTGGTGCGCGAAGGCATTGAACACGCCTTGCGGTCCTGCAGCGGCCGGATCAGCGGCCCCCATGGTGCCGCAGCGGCGTTAAGGATCAATGCCAGCACCTTGCGCAACAAGATGGCCAGGCTTGGCATTAACCCGTCAGATTGGCGTCCTGCCCGGTAAGGGCCTTGGCGCTGGTCCATACTGTGAGTAAACCACACGGGTCAGGGAATTTCATCGGTGTCAGGGTCCAGCAACAGGGGCTTTTTTTTCTTATGGCTGTCGATGACAAAGGCGGACTGGATGCTCTGGATGCCCTGGATCCGGGTCAGCTTCTGGTTGATGAATTCTCCGTAGGCTTTGATGTCTTTGGCAATGACCTTGAGGATAAAGTCGTTGGGTCCGGCCATCTGGTAGCACTCCACCACCTCTTCAAGGGCGGCAAATTCTTTTTTAATGGCATCCACTGAGCTGAGCTTGCTTAAGCTCAAGGAAATGCTGACAATGGAGGTGATGGAAAATCCGATTTTTTCCGGGTCCACCACCGCCGTAAAATGGGAGATCACCCCGGAAAGTTCCAGGCGCCGGACCCTTTCTAAGGTGGACGGCGCTGAAATCCCCACCATCCTGGACAGCTTGGCATTGGTGATCTTGCCGTTCTCCTGGAGAATGTTCAGTATCTTTTTGTCAATCTTGTCCACTGTCTGGCCTTTCTGTGCATATAAGGGGGTTCATTTATTGCGGCCGGCCTGCCGCCCAAGCCATCCTTATCTTTTTTGGGGCCTGATGGCAAGGGGTTCCTGAATATGGTGACCGCATTTGTAATAATACAGTTAATCCAATATAATTGAAGGGAAAAACACGGACGAACACGGACATTCACGGACGATCACAGACACACGGACGAACACGGACAGCCCGAGGAGTCCGTGACTGTCCGTGTGTCTGTGTCAGTCCTTGTTCGTCCGTGTCAGTCTGTGTGTCCGTGTTTCAGTTCGGTAGGGCGGGCACGCTTTTTGTGCCCGCCGGTTGCCGCAAGTCCGTTTGATTTATCTTTCAAAAAACAACATGTTATAAGGAAAATGGTGGGCAACGCTGCGCTTTTGCCCACCCTACCGAACTTGGGACTTGGGGATTGCAGCAGCCGTGGCCTCCCCAAGTCCCATATCCCAAGTCCCAATTCTATAAAAATTTACGAACGGTATCTGAATACCATGCCGGATTATAAATTCGGGCCCTCTGGTTTCCTTAAATTCCGTGGCTTGTTTTTTTATCAAATTAATATATACTAAGAAAAATTCTCTCAATGACGATTCCAATTATTACAGCTGCATTTGAAAGCGACCGTATCCGTTTAAAATAGCCGGGCAAGATTGCCCAAAGAAAAGAAACCCGATTAATTATTATCTTATGACCCCTTGGGCGCATCCCCTCGGGCATCTGGCCAGGGCCGATTCACATTGTTCGTTGGCGAAACAGCCATAGGGCGGCCTGGTTTTCTTGGATAAACACTTTTAGGAAAATCGCAAAATAAGGAGAGCAGATGAAGAAGATTAAAGATTTCAGGTTAAGCGTTAAATTGATTCTCACAGGATTGGTCGCTGTTTTGATTTCCATGGGAAGCGTCGGGCTGATATCGGTAAAAATCGCATCGGATGCCCTGCTTACCATCGGCCTGGACAATTCAAGAAGCATTGCCGCGTATATGGCCAAGGCGACCCAAAGTTATGTGGAACTTGAAATGCAGATTACCCGGGCCATGGGCATCAGCCCTGTCATAACCGACACCATCCGGCAGGTTGCCCGGAACGGTACACAGAATTCCATGGACAGCCTGAAGGATTTAGACCGCTATTTAAAGGAAGTTCATGAGAAAGTCGGTAAAAATCTGGACTTGTACTTCGTGGCCGACCGGGAGGGGAACACCGTGGCCGACAGCCTTGACGGCACCATGAGGCAGCAAAAAATCAATATCATGGACAGGGGATACTTTTCCAAGGCACGGCAAACCGGCCGGCCTGTGATCGGAGAACCCATCAAGTCCCGGGCATCCGGTGCCCCCTCCATCGTTCTGGCCATTCCGTTAACCGATGATGACGGCAATTTTGCCGGGGTCTTTGGCTCTGTGCTTAAATTGGATGCCATGTCCGAGTCGTTAACCGATTTCAAGGTGGGAAAAACCGGGTATCCGTTTATTGTAGACAGCCAGGGGATGATTATTGCCCACCCCAACAGCGATCTGCTGTTTGACCTTAATATTAAATCCCTTAAGGGAATGGAGAACATCACCGACCACATGCTTGCGGGCCAGGACGGCGGGGAGTATTATATTTACAAGGGAAAAGAGAAACAGGCCGGGTATGCCAGTGTTCCCCTGACCGGCTGGAGCATTGCCGTTACCCAGAACATGGAAGAATTAATGGCCCATGTGAACAAGATTATCTTTTACAGTGCCCTGATCGGGATTGTGATTTTACTGGTGGTTTTCATTGTACTTTATTTTGGCACCAACGCCATTGTTAAACCCATCAATCAAGCCGTTTCCGGACTTAAGGCCATGGCCGAAGGCGAAGGCGACTTGACCCAGCGCCTGCCCGTGTCCGGAAGGGATGAAGTCGGGATACTTTCCCATACGTTCAATATTTTTATTGAAAAATTGCAGTCCATGATTTCCGATATTTCCCAGGGGGTGCATACCCTGTCATCGTCCTCAACAGAGCTTGCCGCTGTTTCGGAAGAAATGTCGGCCGGGGCCGCCAATACCTCTGAAAAGGCCGGTTCGGTAGCTGCTGCGGCCGAGGAAATGACCATGAACATGAATTCCGTATCGGCCGCCATGGAGGAGTCTGCCAATAATATCAACATGGTGGCCAGCGCCGCACAGCAGATGAATTCCACCATTGATGCCATTGGCAAAAATACCGGAAGGGCCCGGGATGTGGCAGCCAATGCCGTGAACAGCGTGGAGCAGTCTGCCGAACGGATGCGGGAATTAGGTGCCGCCGCCCAGGCCATCGGCCAGGTGGTTGAAACCATTACCGACATTTCCGAACAGGTCAATCTGCTTTCCTTGAACGCCACCATCGAGGCGGCCAGGGCCGGGGAGGCGGGCAAGGGCTTTGCCGTTGTGGCCAATGAAATAAAGGAACTGGCCAGCCAGACATCCAATGCGTCCCAGGATATCAAAGATAAAATAGACCATATCCAGCAAAGCGCCTCCGGTTCCATGGCCGGGATGGAAGAGGTCACCGGGGTCATTGGCAAGGTCAGTGAAATTGTATCTGAAATTGCCGCCGCCGTTGAAGAACAGTCTGCGGCCACCCATGAGATCAATGAAAATATCGCCCATGCCTCTTCGGGGATTGAAGAGGTGACCCAGAACGTGGGCAATGGCGCCCAGGTGGCCGAAGGGATTACCAGGGATATCTCCAGGGTAAACCAGTCTGCTGAAAATATGACCCTGCGCAGTCAGAAAATTCAAACCAGCGCTGAAGAATTGTCCAGCCTTGCCGAGAGACTCGACGAGCTGGTCGGCCAGTTTAAGATTTAGTGCTCCCCAACGGGTTTGTTTGCGTAAACAATAAAGAACCGGGGGGCTTGTCCGGCCCCGTAGGGGTTGATTCTGAAATGCCGGCGGATATCCCAGGACAGCACCTGCTGGAATCCGGCGTTGTGCATCAGACGGCCCGCATCCTGAGAAGTGACGCCTTCATAAAGGGGAAGGGAGCGGATCAGTCCGGCATAATGGGAAAAGAAGCGGCATGAAATCAGGCTGCGGGACTTTAACAGCCCTTTTGCCAGTTTCAGGGCCAGGACAGGGAGCCGGGCCCAGGTGATGTTGCGCCAGTATCCGTCGGAAATGATGATGCGGCCGCCGGGTTTCAGCACCCGGTGCCATTCCTGAATGGCGGCTTCCGGGTTGGGAAGGGTCCAGACCAGGTTACGGGTGACCACCACGTCAAAGGTATTGTCTTCAAAGGCCAGGTTTTCGGCGTCGCCGGTTTGAAAATCAGCATTAAGGTTTAATTCACGCGCTTTTTGCCTGGCCCGGTCAATCATGCCGGCAGAAATATCAATCCCGGTAACCCGGAACCCTTTCTGGGCAAGGTAAAAGGCCAGTTGGCCAGGGCCGGTTCCCACATCAAGGGCCGTCAGGAGATTCCCCTTTACAGGGGAGACCAGGGCATTGATGGTGGATTCCCAGTCCTTTACCGTCTCAATGGATTTGTCACAGTCGAGTTCATAACTTGAGCTTCTCCAGTTCCAATAAGTTGCAATCCGGTTTTTGAGGCGGCCCATTTTGCTGGTTTTCATTGATTCTCCCTTTCTGAAAATTTTTGCTAACGCCGGATGCCCACAAAAAAACACGAAGGCAGACGACGCATGCGGTCAGCACGTGTTCAACCTTCGTGGTTTTGGTTTTTTTAATATGGAGGGGGTGAAATTAGCCCCTTATCCCGTAAACTACTCGGCACATCAGCTTTTTTCCGGATTCTTCCGGACATTTCATACGAGAAAATCAGCATGAAAATATTTGCCTTCAGGCAAAATTTCTGCTTTTATAATAAAACATCCGGAGGCCGTCAAGCAAAATGCGGCTTTCAATCAGGGCAGATGGTGTCTGCCATGCCGTTAGATATGCCAAAACCCATAACCGCCCGCCCCCTTCTTCATCGCTGATCTCGGTTACAGGCAAAAGACTATACGGACAATCATGTATTCCTGTTGATTGTTGACCGGGGGCTGGAACTGTTTAACCCCTTAACTCTTGGGATGATTTCATGGATTTTAAATTAATGGACAGAATGCTGGCATTAAGCGATTTAATCGGGCATGCCGATATCGCATACATTGAGGCCAACCGGAAGCTGGAGGTCGTTTACTGGAACCAGGGGGCTGTCCGGATGTTCGGGCTCAGTGAAGATGATGCCATGGGGCAGTTTTTGTATGACCTGCTTTCCTTGAAGAAAAGAGAGTTAAGGGCCTGTACCGAGACCACCCTGGCCACGTTTTCCCGCCAGGACACCAAAGGCTGCACCATCCCCTATGTCCTTTATTATGCGCCCATTATGAAGGTGAACGGTGAAAAACTAGGGGTGGCTGTAATGGCAAAGGATATCCTGGGAAATGAAAAGGAAAAAGCGGCATTTAAGAACCGGGACAAGAATTTAGACGATATTTTCGAGTTTGCACCCATGGGAATTTACCATGTCAACAAGGAAGGCAATGTGGTTTGCGCCAACCCCGAATATGCCTGGATGCTGGGGTATGAGTCGGCACAGGCGGCAGCCGAGCAGATTTCAGATTTTGTCGATCAGACCTTTTACGACCCTGAAAAAGCGGAAGAATTCATGTTCGGGGTATACGAGGCCGAAGAAGTCATCCGGCTTCGGGCCCGGTTAAAGAAAAAGGATGAATCCCTTGTCTGGGCCATGTGCTATGCCCGGGCCACCAAAGGTGAGGATGGCCGGATCAATGGATTTAACGGGTTTTCCATTGATATCAGCGAGATGGTCCGGACAGAGGAGCAGTTAAAGACGGCCAATGAAAAATTGAAAATGCTGTCCGTGATGGACGGCTTGACCCGGATTCCCAACCGGAGGCGGTTTGATGAGTATCTGGATGCCGAATGGCGGCGGCATTACCGGGACAAGGAACAATTGTCCGTTATCCTGTGCGACATCGATTTTTTTAAATTGTACAATGACACTTACGGCCATCAGGCCGGCGACGACTGCCTGATCAAGGTGGCCGGTGCCATTGCCGGGAGTGCGGCCCGGGCCACAGACCTGGCCGCCCGCTACGGCGGAGAGGAATTTGCGCTTATTTTGCCCCACACAGATGCCAAAGGGGCCATGGCTGTGGCGGAAACGGTATGGGAAAACGTCCAGAATTTAAAGATTGATCATGAAATGTCTACGGTCAATGACCATGTCAGCTTAAGCCTTGGGGTGGCCACCATGGTGCCTGATGAAGGCAATCAGGCCGAAGACCTGGTGGCCCTGGCGGATAAGGCCCTGTATGAGGCAAAGGAGAACGGCAGAAATCAGTATCGGTTCTTAGACTGTTAGACTGAAGGGTGACAGACATTTGATTTTTCTTCAGCCTAATCCCCTTCAGCCTAATCCCCTTCTATGCTACTTCCGAGAATTCTGCATCCACTACATCATCATCCCCGTTGTGGGCGGACGGGTTCGGGGTGGCACCGGTTGCGCCTGAAGCGTCTGCCGGGCCGCTGTTCCGGCAGGCCGCCTGGCTTAAGGCGTGCAGGGCCTGGGCAAGGGTCTCGGCAGCCGATCTGATCCGGCCTGAATCCTCACCGGTCAATGCCTGCTTTACATCGCTGACCAGGGCCTGAATCCGGCTGCGGGTATCATTGTCCACAGCCATGGATGGGTCTGCCAGGGTCTTTTCGGTCTGGTAGATCAGCTGGTCGGCTTCGTTTCTGGCCGTGACCAGTTCCTTTTTGCGCTGGTCTTCTTTGGCGTGCTGCCGGGCATCTTTGACCAGATCGTCAATCTGTGCCTGGGTCAGGCCCGAAGAGGCAGTGATCCTTATGGACTGCTCTTTTCCCGTGGCCTTGTCCCTGGCCGATACATTGACAATCCCGTCGGCATCAATATCAAAGGTCACCTCAATCTGAGGGGTTCCCCGGGGTGCCGGGGCAATGCCGGTCAACTCAAACCGGCCCAGGGTCTTGTTATCCGACGCCATTTCCCGTTCTCCCTGAAGCACATGGACGGTGACGGCGGGCTGGTCATCGGCGGCCGTTGAAAACACCTCGCTTTTCTGCACCGGGATGGTGGTGTTCTTGTCAATCAGCTTGGTCATGACCCCGCCTAAGGTTTCGATCCCCAGGCTCAACGGGGTGACGTCCAGAAGCAGGACATCTTCCAGGTCGCCTTTAAGGATGCCGCCCTGGATGGCCGCCCCTAAGGCCACCACCTCATCGGGGTTGACCCCCTTGTCCGGGACTTTGCCGAAGATACTTTCCACCCGGGCCTGGACCGCCGGCATCCGGGTCATGCCGCCCACCAGGATGACCCGGCTGATGTCCCCAAAGGACAGGCCGGCATCTTTGATGGCCGTGGTGCAGGGACCTTCGAGCCGGTCTAAAAGATCGGTTACCAGGTTCTCCAGTTTGGCCCGGCTCAGCTTGATGTTCAAGTGTTTGGGGCCTGAGGCGTCCGCCGTGATAAACGGCAGGTTGATCTCGGTTTCCATGGATGAGGACAGCTCTTTTTTGGCCTTTTCAGCCGCCTCTTTCAACCGCTGGAGGGCCATGGTGTCACTTCTGATGTCAATGCCCTGGTCGCGTTTGAACTCATGGGCCAGAAAGTCCACGATCCTCAGATCAAAGTCTTCCCCGCCCAGATGGGTGTCCCCGTTGGTGGATTTGACCTCAAAGACCCCGTCACCCAGTTCCAGTATGGAAATGTCAAAGGTGCCGCCGCCAAGGTCAAACACGGCGATCTTTTCCTCATCCTTTTTGTCCAGGCCAAAGGCTAAGGATGCGGCCGTAGGCTCATTGATGATCCGCAGCACATTGAGGCCGGCGATTTTGCCGGCATCTTTGGTGGCCTGGCGCTGGCTGTCGCTGAAATAGGCCGGTACGGTAATGACCGCATCGGTGACCGGTTCCCCTAAGTAGTCTTCAGCGGTTTTTTTAATGTGGGCCAGGATAAAGGATGAAATTTCGGCCGGGGAATGCAGTTTCCCGTTCATCTTTATGGCCACGCCGTTGTTGGCGGCCTTCTCTATTTTATAGGGAAGGATGCCCCTGTCCTTTTGGACTTCAGGGGCGTCAAAGCTGCGCCCGATCAGCCGTTTTACACCAAATACCGTGTTGTCCGGGTTGGTCACGGCCTGGCGCCGGGCCGACTGGCCCACCAGGCGCTCCCCGCTTTTGGATATGGCCACCACGGACGGGGTGGTCCGCCCCCCTTCCGGGTTGGTGATCACGATGGGTTTGCCGTTTTCGAGTATGGATACACAGGAGTTGGTGGTACCCAGGTCGATTCCGATAGTATGGCTCATGTTTTACCTCCATTGTTGTTGTGGTTGTTTACGGGCTAAAGGTATGACATGGCCGATTGATGTCAATTAAATTTTCATTATTTTTTTCATCTTTTCAAAAAAAGTAATGCAATTTGTACACAGGAGTTTCTGCCGGCTGGCCCCATTTACCGTACAGGTGATAATGGTGTAGGGGCAATTCATGAATTGCCCCTGCGACCGCCCCAACAACACCGCAACATCTGGTCTCCATTTATCCCGGCATTAACGTCCGTGTTTTTTTTGCCGGCAGATGGCCTTGCCGGCCAGCCGGAATCTATCCGTTGATGTCGGCTTTGTACATCAGGTCCTTGTCCATTTTATAGGTCCAGGGCAGTCCCTCAAGCTTCCATCCGCCGGCCCACCGTTTGCCGTAATAGACACTGGCTTTATTTTTGTTTTTGTCGCCTTCAAAGCCGCCCATGAGGTTGAATACCTTTGCCTCGTCAAAGCCGGCCTTGATGGCTTCGTTACAGGCGGTGCAGCTTCGGTTGCCCGAACGGCATAAAATGATCAGGGTGTCTGTTTTGGGGTCGAACCGGCTGAGTAGGTCTTTGCCGAAATTATCGTTCATGGCTTCGGTATACCCTTTTTCCCCCGCATTGGTGGTTAAAAAACGCAACGGGACATTGTATGCATTTTCCGGGTGCCCCACAAACTGGTATTCAGCCCGTGTGCGGCAATCGACCAGAAAGGTGTGCTCCGGGTCTTTTTGAACCATTTTAAACGCGTCTTCAGGAGTCAGGTCCCCCCCGAGATGATCTTTGTTGGCCTTGTATTCATACCCGCCCGCAAAGGCCAGGCTAGTAAAAAACAACATGCCGGTCAGCAAATAAAAAATTTTTTTCATGTCCTTTCTCCTTTTTGAATTAGATTTTTGATACGGCGGCTCAACACAGCCGCCCCGCTATTGTTTCAGGATTTTTTCAGGAATCCTGTCTTTGGGCACAATAGTCTTTTGATTGGCCTTTATTTCCTCCGGGGTCAGGTCCTTTGCCTGTAAAAACAATTCCGGGTTCCCATGGCAGCTGTTACAGGTTTCGGCCTGGCGTGTTTTCAATATAATGTTATGGGGAGAGCTTCGTTTCCAGGTGGGAACAGCCGGAAAATTCTCCAATCCCTTGGGGATGTAAAATTTAAAGGTGTCCGGCACAACAGGGGCATGCCGGACCACCACATATTCGTAAGGGGCTTTTTGTGTGGGCTCCGGGTTCAGGCCGATTTTAAACATCACATGGGTTTTCTGGCATTTGAAATAGGGCAGCCCTTTTTTATCCGTGCCCACATGACAGGAAAAGCAGCTTTTGGAGGCCTGGGAATGGCAAACCTGGCAGGCCAGTTTTTGGACATGCCCGGTATGATACGGGTTTTTGCTGTCCGGTTTGAGGACATCTTCATGGCACTGAATGCATTCCGGCTTCTGGGCAAGGGCATACCGGTCGGTGGCGGCATTGGCATGCATCTCATTGGCGTTGTGGCAGTTCATGCAGGTCATTTCTTCGTCTTCAAAATGGGTGTCGGGCGCCAAATCCTCGGTGGTCCCGGTAAATTCACCATGGACCCGTCCTCCGTGGCAGGAGGCACAGGTGGTATCCATGGGCGGCTTCTTCTTAAAGTGGTGTTTGGATAAAAAACCGCCTTTGACATAGTCCGGCCGGGAGATGTGGCATTGTCCGCAACTGCTGTGGCAGGTCCCGCAGTGCCGGTCCATGGATTCTTTGAGGACTTTTCTGGTGTCGGGGGCACAGCATTCCCCGCCGGCCCGGCTGAAGATGGCCTGAAACATGGGCCCCAGGGTATAATGCAGGCTGTTGGTCGCCGTTTCAACGATATCGCCGTGACATTCTCCGCACACCCGATCGGCATCCCGGATGGTCGGATCGGTGACCAGTCCCTTGTGGGCGGTCTGCCAGTTATCGTCATCCGGTAAGCCGCCGTGGCATTCCTGGCAGGGGATCTGGCCATGCTCGGTTTCCAGAAAGGCCGGATCCACATAAATCTTCTGGTACAGCTCCAACGGAGCCAGCGGGCCGCCTCACCCTTCGCCGGTGGTTTCGGAGCTTTGGCCTTTCCTGGGCTTGAGTTTTTCTACCTCCCAGCACAGGCGGATCAATTTTTTCAGGTTGGTATGGCATTGGATACACTGGCTGGAAGGCTCTTGCGAAAAAGAGGCCGGGGAAATTATCGCAGCGATGAAGCCAAACGCAAAAATCAAAGGGAGAATCTTCTTTTTGAAGCGCATTCAAATCACCTTTTTTATAGAAACAATGTTGGGCTCTGGCTAAGTTACTTAGTACTTGACCAGTGGCCTGTCAAGGAAAAAACTTGGTCCTTGCCTTTCTGTGGCCTTCCTGGTAAATCCCAGGTTGGATTTATATTAAGGAAGGTGAACATGCAGTCAGGGCAGTCAAACGGTTCCGCGGTCTTTCATGCCCGGGAATACGGCACAGATCAAAATCGGTCACAACCCATTGAGCTGGTTGAGGAAAGCCCTCTGTTGATAACGGTTCAAGGTGGTAAATCCGTTTGTGTTATGAGAACGCCGGGCAACGAAATCAACCATGCCGCAGGCTTTTGCCTGGCCGAAGGCATTGCCGGATCCCCTTCGGATTTTCAAACCATTGAGTATGACGGCAGAACAGATCCAAACCGCGTTACAGTTCGACTCACGCCGGGATGCCAATCAAGGGCACCTTCCCTCAGGGTCTGGGAGAACTTTCCCCCTCAGGACGGCGGCAGCCCGGACAAAGGGCAGTTGATCGGGCAATTTACCAAAGCCTTTGCTTTGCCCAGGGACGGGTTTCGTATTCATCCAGACCAGGTCTGCCAGTGCGTGGATTCCCTTTATGAGCGGCAGAGCATTTACCCGAAGACCCGGGGAACCCATGCGGCCCTGGTGTTTGATAACCGGTTTGAAATTCTCGGGTTTGCTGAAGATGTGGGACGGCACAATGCCCTGGACAAGGCCCTGGGAAGGGTATTGCTGGAAGGGGGCCTGGGCCGTGCCAAAATGGCCGTGATGTCTTCCAGAATCAGTTCGGCACTGGTCCTCAAAGCGGCCCGGGCCCGGCTGCCCATGCTGGCCAGTAAATCCTCACCAACGGCCATGGCCGTTGATATGGCAGCCGGGGTAAACATGACCCTGGCGTTTGTGACCGAAAAATCAAAGCTTGTGGTTCTTTGCGGAGAACACCGGATTGTGGCGGGATAACGTCAATTTTCTCCATTGTTCAAGACCGGTAAAAATCGTTACGATATTTATGGGGACGGCTTAAATTCCAGGCCTGACCGGTAGCTGTGACGCCCGTTGATGCCCATAAAACCGGATATTTTCCTTGACAAAGCTCAAGTCACTATCCTAATATTTCAGGACACGTCGTTGAAATTTAGGAATTTATCATAATGAGACATGTTTTTTGGGGCACGGGCATTATCATACTGTTCGCATCGCTCGCAGCCGGCTTTTCATCCCGCTTCATATCCGGGGCCTTCGCCGTGGGTGAAATATCGCAACTGCCTGTTTCGGCAGAAAATATCAACTGGGGTATCCTGGCTTTGGCCGGGGTGGCACTGGTGGCTGCGGTTTACTGGAACCGCAGAATTTCCAAAGAAATCAAAGCGCGCCGGCAGGTGGAGAAAAACCTGGACGATGTAGCGGCTGAATTAAGCAAGGTTCTGGAAAACGCCCAGGCCGGAATCCTTTTTTTACGGGGTGACAGAAGCGTTTATAAGTGCAATGAACGGCTGGCCAAAATCCTGGGGTATGAGAAGCTTGAGGACATGATGCCCATAACGGTCAGGGACATCCATCTGACCAAGGAACGGTTTGAAAATTTTGGCAAAAATTATTACGAGAAACTCCGGGATGAAACCGTTTATGTGGAGTATGAACTGTGCCGCAAAGACGGCAGTCCGGTCTGGTGTTCCCTTAAAGGCAAGGCCTTTGACGACAAACAGCCGGCGGATCTTGGCAAAGGGGTCATCTGGTTAATTGACGATATCAGCAATCGCAAGGCAGCCGAGCAGGTTGCCCAGGACCAGCTCATGTTCCAGGCAGCCCTGATCAATACCATCCCCTATCCCATCTTTATTAAAGATATTCACAACCGGTACGTGGGCTGTAACAAAGCCTATGAAGACCTGTTCCAGACCACACGGGACCAGATTATCGGCAAAATGGTCCTTGATCTCGAACTTCTCCCCCTTGAAGTTAGGAAGACCCATCACGATGAAGATGCGGATCTGCTGCTCAAAGGCGGCATGCTCCATCGAGAATTCCCTTATAATTATACGGATGGCCGGTGCCATCACGTCCTGTACCGGGTTTCCGCATTTGATCTTTCCGACGGCCGGCGGGCCGGGCTGATCGGTATTATCGTGGACATCACCGACCTTAAACAGGCCCAGGAAAAAGCCGAAGAGGCCACCCGGGCCAAATCGGATTTCCTGGCCAACATGAGCCATGAAATCCGGACCCCCATGAATGCCATCATGGGGATGACCCATCTGGCCTTAAGGACCGAGCTCTCTGACAAGCAGCGCGATTATTTGGAAAAAATAGACGGCTCAGCCAAGGCATTGCTCCACATTATCAATGATATTCTGGATTTTTCAAAAATTGAGGCCGGCCGTCTGGAGATGGAAAAGACCGACTTTTTTCTGGAGGACGTGCTGGATAATCTGGGCAACCTCATGCAGGCGAACACTGGGGAAAAGGGGATTGAACTGCTCTTTAAGGTGGCTTCCGAGATCCCTGTAAATCTGGTGGGCGATCCCCTGCGCTTAGGCCAGGTGCTGATCAATTTTACCAGCAACGCCGTCAAGTTCACGGAAAAAGGGGAAATCGTCGTATCTGTGGAGGAAGTGGAGCGGTCCTCAAAAACCACAAAACTTAAATTTTTAGTTTCAGATACCGGGATCGGGATTCCTGAAAAGAAGCTGGCCAAACTTTTCCATGCCTTTACCCAGGCCGATTCTTCCACCACCCGAAAGCATGGCGGTACCGGCTTAGGCCTTGTTATCAGCCAGCGCCTGGCTCAGCTTATGGGCGGAGAGGTCGGGGTGGAAAGCACGCCGGGCAAGGGCAGTACCTTCTGGTTTACAGGGGTTTTCGGCCTTCAGGAGAATCCGGACAAAGAGATGCGCTTTCTGGCCGACGATTTTTACGGCATGCGGGTACTGGTGGTGGACGATAATCGGGTATCCTGTGTCATTTTAAGCGAAATGCTGACGGAAATGGGCCTGTCCCCGGAAATCGTTCATACCGGCGAAGAGGCCATCCGGGTGCTGGAGCAGGCCCCTGAAGATTTGCCTTTTGAGCTGGTTCTCATGGACTGGCGCATGCCGGGCATGGACGGGATTGAAACCTCTGTTAAAATACAAAATAGCGACCGGCTTCCCAAGACGCCAACGATTTTCATGGTTACGGGGTATGGCCGTGAGGAGGCCATGAAGCAGGCCCAGGATGCCCAATTGAGTGCATTCCTGGTCAAACCTGTCAACCGGTCGGTTCTGTTTGATACCATTGTCAATACCCTGGGATGTGCTGTGCCGGAAAAATCCAGAATTCACCGGACCATAGAGCCGGATCTGCCGGAAGTCGCCGCCATAAAAGGCGCCCGCCTCCTGCTGGCCGAAGATAATTTGATCAACCAGCAGGTGGCCCGGGAACTGCTGGAGCAGGCCGGATTTGTGGTCAGTGTGGCTGAAAACGGTCAGGAAGCCGTGGATATGGTGAAAACCGCATTGCAGGATGCGAAAATAACGGGCAGTTTCGCTTACGACGCCATTCTCATGGATATCCAGATGCCGGTCATGGATGGGATCGCCGCCACCAGGGCCATTCGCAGCCTGAACGGGGTTGAAGCGCTGCCCATTATCGCCATGACCGCCCATGCCATGGCCGGAGACCGGGAAAAGTCCATTGAAGCCGGCATGGTGGACCATGTTGCCAAACCCATTGATCCGGCCGAGCTTTATAACGCGCTGCTTAAATGGGTCAAGCCGGGTGCCGCTGCCAAGACGTCTCCCCCCGCACCTGCCCCTGAACCCGCACCGTTGCCTGGCGCCGGGCCGAAACCCGCACCTGCCCCCAAACCCCAAGCCTCTCCGGCACCCTCAAGCCGCAAGGATGATGAACTTCCCGATTTGCCGGGCTATGATGTCAAAACCGCCCTGAACCGGGTCAGGGGGAATATCAAACTTTATATTTCCCTTCTGAACAGCCTGCGAACTGATTACATGGATGCGCCGGAAAAGCTGATATCCCTGCTAGAAGCGGGGGCTGTTGAAGATGCGGAGCGACTGGCCCATACGGTTAAGGGGATTGCCGGAAATCTTGGCCATAATGAACTGCAACATGTCGCCTGTGAGGTGGAATACGGCATCCGGGATCAGGTTGAGGACATGTCCGGCCGCCTGTCCGCCTTTTCAGCGGTGCTGGCCATGGCCCTTGATGCCCTGAAACCGCTGGCCCAGAAGAAAGAGCCCCAAAAAAGGCCGGCTGTTCCCGATGACCAGGTGGATATCAGTGCCTTACGCGATGTCCTCGAAGGGATGCTGCCCTTTGTCCAGTCCCGGAAAATCATGGAATGCCGGGAGCGGATGTCGTCCCTTAAAGCCTTGCCATGGCCGTCCGGCATTTCGTCAAAACTGGAAGATTTGAACCGGTATCTGGGTAAATATAAATTCAAAGAGAGTGTGGAAATTATTGAAAGTTTACTGAAAACCATGTAGTGTTTTTCCATCGGCCCTAATGTTAAACCGGCCCCCTCTAACCGGGACTCAACCCATTCAAGGTAACGTCAATGAACCCAGAAGAATCGTATATGCCCCAAGTTCTTATTGTTGACGATATTGAAGCCAATATTGATGTTTTGGTGGAAATCTTGTGTGAGGACTATGATCTCCGGGTGGCCACCAGCGGGGCCGATGCTTTAGAAGCCGTGGCCGACACCCGGCCCGAGCTGATTCTGCTGGACGTCATGATGCCTGAAATGAACGGGTATGAGGTGTGCAAGCGCCTGAAGTCCGATCCCAAAACCGCCAAGATCCCCATTATTTTCGTAACCGCCATGAACGAGGCCGTGGATGAGAGCAAAGGGCTTGAAATGGGGGCGGTGGACTACATCACAAAACCCATTGTGCCGTTCATCCTTCAGGCCAGGGTCCGCAACCATCTGGCCCTGGCCGACCAGCAGCGGGCCTGTGAGCGGACCGTGGAAGCACAGGTGGCGGAGATTGAGCAGGGCCAGACCGACTGCATTCATATGCTGGGCAACGCCAGCCATTACAATGATGATGATACCGGGGTCCATATCTGGCGGATGGCGGCCTATTCCAAAGCCCTGGCCAAAGCCGTTCACTGGTCGGTGGAAGACCAGGAACTGCTGGTTCTGGCCGCCGCCATGCATGATACCGGGAAAATCGGTATTCCGGATGCGGTCCTGAAAAAACCCGGCAGGCTTAATGACGAGGAATGGGCCATCATGCGGACCCATTCTGAAATCGGGTATAAGATTCTTTCCATCAGCCAGACCCCCGTGTTCCAGATGGCCGCCGCCATTGCCTATTATCATCATGAGCGGTGGGACGGTAACGGATACCCCAAAGGCCTTAAGGGCGAAGATATCCCGGAGTCTGCCCGGATTGTGGCCATCGCCGATGTGTTTGATGCCCTGACCTCTGCCCGCCCTTATAAAGACCCCTGGCCTGTGGACAAGGCCTATGCGGTTATTTGTGAAGAAAGCGGCCAGTTTGATCCCGGGCTTTCAGACGGCTTTCTTTCCATTCGTCCTGAAATCGAACGGCTGATGGCCTACTGGCGGGATCAGGAGAATGAGGACGATGTGTTTGGGGCTTGAGCCTGTTTCCGGGGCGTCACCCCTTTTTGGGGGCATTTTTCCTGCAACGGGCATTGATGGCACAAGGGGGAAACCGGGCGGCAGGTCCCCTGGCCGAATGCCACCAGGATGCCGTTGATTTTTTTCCAGTATTTTCTGGGCAGTTTTTTTCTTAAGGCCTGCTCGGTTTCCAGAGGGGTTTTGGTGCTGACATATCCCCAGATGTTCATGATCCGGTGAACATGGGTATCCACGCAGATGGCGTCCTTGTCAAAGGCCACGGCCCGGACCAGGTTGGCGGTTTTCCGGCCCACCCCGGGCAGGGTGACCAGGTCGTCAATTTTGTCAGGAACCCTTCCGCCAAAGGCGTCAAGGGCCTGGGGCAGCCGGGCCAGGTAACCGGCCTTGGATTTGTAAAACCCCACCGGGAAGATCAGGTTCTGGATCTGTTCCTGGGAAAGCCCGGAAAGCCCCCTGGCATCCGGGGCCGCTTTGAACAGGCGCTCTGAGGCCTTTGCCGTCACCTCATCCTTGGTCCTTGCCGATAAAATGGTGGCCACCAGCACCTTAAAGGCAGACCGGGTCTGAACATGGATCAAATCCACCACCGGTACCTGGTAGGTGGACACTTCTTTTTCTAAGGTTTCAACAAAACAGGAAATGTTAATGGCCACGGTCTGCTGTCTTCATTGGTTGGTTTTGGGCAGGGGAGCGTCCGGAACAAAGGCCCCATGGTCGGGGGTAATGGTTTTATACCCCTGCTTGAATATTTTGAAATGGATGATGGCCAGGTAGACCACCAGGGCACCGATAATGCCGGATCTAAGATTCTGGGACAACGGAATGATGCTCTGGGTCCACAGGGTCATGAAAAAATCAATGCTCAAAAAAACGGTAAACAGCAACAGCACGTTTCTTGGCCCGATTTTAATGGCAAAGTATGCGGCCAGAAACAGACCGGCGATGGACACCCCGGGGACCGCCGAATACCACAGGGAAAAGGGGACATCATGAAACGCAAGATTGAGCAGGGTCCCCATGATGGAAGTGGCCGCCATAATGGAAATACTGGTGACAATGGAGGCGGCCGGATTGATCCGGTAGACCATGGTTAACAGAAAATAAAATATGGTATCAATCCCAAACCCGATCCAGCCCGAGATCAGCCCCCCGATCAGTGAGGCCATAAAAAAAATGGCGCCGTTTTTAAGGGTCAGGCTGACGGTGCGGTTGGGGTAGGTCCGTTTAAATAAAATGGAGAAAAAAATAACCTGGGTAAAGATAAACGCAGTGGAGTTGAACACCAGGGTTAAAAATTCAGGGTTGTAAATGGGGATACAAATATTGCCCAGGACCATGCCAACAGCCCCCCCGAACAACGAGACCGGGATCACATTGGTGATGAACAAATTCCGGTTAAGGCAGAACCACCGTAATGAGCCAAGCCCCATCCCATACGCCTGGATCACCAGGCTGAACTGAACCACGGTAACCGGGTCCATATGAATCCGGGTCAGGACGGGGAAATAGACAATCCCTGCGGCAGCCGGGGTAATATTGGCAACCGTAGCCGCAACAATGCCCAGAAAGGGCATAAAATAAAATTTTTCCAGGAACACGTCTTTGAAAAATGGAAACAGGGCCCCCCAGATCCCAAAAATCACGATTAATGACAGGTAAAAATATTTATGATTGAGTTTCATACACGGTTAAATACAACTGCCATTAATTTTTAAGGGATACTGAGACGGAAAAAAGATCCATTCTGAATCTCCCCGGCATTGGGTTAATTGAAGCATTGTAAGATGGTCCAATGAATAAATCAAGCACCGTTTTTCTCCTGTCCCGCCCCTTGACCTTTAAACCGCTTTTCGGTATCCATGATATCGAATTGAATGCCTGCCCGTAAACATTCGCAGCGTTCAGGGGCATTTTCATTATGTGGCTCAAAGGAATCGTTATGGAACTTACCATCCTTGTGGATAACCAGACCCTGATTGACCGGTATTTTCTGGCCGAACCCGGCCTGTCCATCCTGATCGAAGATGAGGATGTGACGATTTTATTTGATACCGGATATTCGAATATCTTTATTCAGAACAGCATCAAAATGGGAAAAGACCTGACCAATCTGGATTATGTTGCTCTTTCCCACGGCCATCTGGACCATACCTGGGGCCTTGGCCCCCTGATCCGTTACTTCACGGAACTTTCAATAGAAAACCGGTCGTTCAACCGGCCGACCCTGGTGGCCCATCCGGAATGCCTGACCGGAATTACCCTGGAAGGTGCGGGAGAAATCGGCCCGCTGGTATCACAAAAGGAACTGGCCCGGCACGTTGACCTCCAACTGGAAAAATCCCCTGTAAGTCTGGGCAAACACTTAATTTTTCTTGGGGAAATCCCCCGTGAAAACGATTTTGAAACCTTCCCCGGGATCGGGAAAAAACACGGTTGTGACAAACAAGACATGCTCCCGGATGATTCAGCCCTGGTTTACCGATCTTCTGAAGGGCTGGTCATTATTACCGGATGCTCCCATGCCGGGATCTGTAATATTGTTGAGTACGCCAAAACCGTCTGCAGCGACCACCGGATTCTGGACATTGTGGGCGGATTTCATCTTTTAAATCCGGGCCGCCGCCGTATGGAAGCCACGGCCGCCTATTTTAAAGCCCTGAACCCGGGCGCGGTTCATGCCTGCCACTGTACGGATCTGGCATCAAGAGTGGCCCTGTCAGCCGTTTCCAATGTGAAAGAAGCCGGCGTAGGGCTTAGCCTTTCCTATGCCTGAAGCTTGAGGGGGGAAAACAAACAGACGTTCCCCGCAATTTTAAACCGCTTCAAGCCGGCCCTTTGTTTAATTCTTGGGCAATCTTTTTGATGGCATCACCGGCCTGGTCAACCGGAACCTGACAGGTGCCAACCCGTCTGTGGCCGCCGCCGCCGTATTTGAGCATTAAAGAGCCGACATCGGCTGTGGCGGTTCGGTTGATGATGCTGTAACCGCAGGTGATCACAATATTCTGGCGTTGAAATCCCCACATGACCTGCATGGAAATGTTGGCGTCCGGGAACAGGCTGTAAAGCAGGAACCGGTTGCCGGTGTATATTTCCTCCTGATCCCGCAGGTCTGTGATTACGATTCTGCCGTCCATTTTGCTGCTTTTTAACAGCATGTCCCTGAACAGTTTGTCCTGTTCAAAGTAGCGGACCGTCCGTTCCTTGATGTCCGGAAGACTTAGAATTTCCTTATCTGTTTTTTGCCGGCAGTAATCGATCATGTCCATCATAAGGGCATAGTTGCTGATGCGGTAGTCCTTATAGCGGCCAAGGCCCGTACGGGGGTCCATGATAAATGATAAGAGGACCCAGCCTTCGGGATTGAGAATTTCTTCTTTGGTAAACTGGGCGGAATCCGCCTTGTCCACGGCAACGACCAGGGCATCCAGGTGATCGTTATTAAACTGATCGTATCCGCCGTAATATTCGTAGATCACCCGGGCCGCACTGGGTGCCGACGGATCGCTTTTCCCTTCAAAATCCCCAAATGCCTTACGTTCAAGCTCACTGGAGTGATGGTCAAACCAGATACCGCAACCCGGAACAAAAGGAATGTTGGCCAGGATATCCTCGTCGGAAACCTCAACTTTTCCATCCTGGATGTCTTTGGGATGAACGAATTTAATGTCCTCGATGATCCCCTTTTCCTTGAGAATGGCGGCGCACCCCAGACCGTCAAAATCCGATCGTGTAACCAGTCGCATTTAGCTCTCCTTTTTTTTGCGAAAATTAAAAGATAAGGATAGAGTTACCCTAACATGAAACAGGCAGAAAACTCAAATAATAAGTTGATTTTTAAATTCCCGGCCTAAGCGGACGTTCCAGCCGCTATCGATAGCGGGGTGTGTTCAGTGCCTATTATTTTCTCAGGCGCTTTCGCGGGCAGTGGCTTCCTCGGCCAGATAAAGATCAACCACTTCTTTGGGCGACAGGGACCTTTTTTGCTCAAGGGCGGTTTGCCTGATCAGCGATAAGATTTTCTCGCCCTGGGACCGGGTAATGGATATGCCCTGGGTCTTCATGGCATGATGGATACCGGCAAACCCGGAATGAAAACCATTGACCAGGGCCGCTTTTTCATGGCCCACGGTTTCAGGGGTAAAGGGCTGATAGGAGAGGGGGTTTTTCAGCAGGCCGGAACAGTGGATGCCGGATTCATGCCAGAAGACCCTGGACCCGACAATGGGTTTGGAGGGATGGAGGGGGGTGCCCGAAGCCCGGGAAACCAGGTCGCAAAGTTCTGAAAGCCCGGCAAGATCAATTCCGGTTCCCATCTTGTCCACCCGGGACAGGGCCATTGCCACCTCTTCTAAAGCAGCATTCCCGGCCCGTTCCCCGATGCCGTTCACGGTTACGCTAAGGGTCTGCGCCCCGGCCATGGCCGCGCTCACCGCATTGGCCGTTGCCATGCCAAGGTCATTATGGCCGTGGAACCCGAGTTGAAGTGCCGGCATTTTTTTTAACAGGCCTGACACCAGCGTCATGATCGTGGCCGGGTTGGCAACGCCCACGGTGTCGGCTATGGTGACCCGGTTGACGCCAAGGCTTAAGGCCTTGGCCATAAGCAATTCCAGGAATGGTAAATCCGCCCGGGTGGCGTCCTGGAAACCAAGGGAGATCCGGTCAAAGTACGTTTTAGCGCTGTTGATGCAGTCTTCCATCCGCTCCAGGACCCAGGCCTCATCCTTGTTAAATGTCCGGAGCAGGATGGAAGATGCAGGAAAGCTGATATGTACGCCTGGAGTACCGCACTCCGAGGCTTTTTCAATGTCCTCCTTTCCCGCCCTGCACCAGGAAACAAGGGCACAAGGCAGATTTAAACGGGTTAACGCTTTGATCTGGCTGATTGCCGGCTCTCCCATGGCCGGGATGCCGGCTTCCATTTCATCCACACCGGACCCGGCCAGTGCCCGGGCGATGTCAAGCTTTTCCGAAGTGCTGAACACCACCCCGGGGGCCTGTTCACCGTCCCGGAGAGTGGTATCCGAGATCCTGATGTGAATGGTTTTTTTTTCAGCCATTTTAAATTCCTTGTAATTTAGCTGTTAGCCCTTAGCATTTAGCCGTTAACTGTCCGCGACGGCCTAACAGCTAACAGCTTAATCCAATATATACTCTTCAGCAACTTTGCCGTCTTCCAGGGCATCGAGAATCTCGTCTATGGCATCCTCGGAATCCACGTTGCCGTACCAGATATTCTCCGGGTAGACCACCATAACGGGTCCCTGGTCACAGAGCTTAAGGCAGCAGGTGGAGGAAACGATAACCCCTTCAAGGTCCCGGTCAATGATCTCATTTTCGATATAAGGCAGAAAGCTGATGCTGTTTTTCTTGTGGCACTTGCCTTTGGGTTCTCCTGATGGCCTGAAGCTTGCGCATACTAAAATATGGTGTTTGGGTTTTTTCATTTTACAATCCTTTTCTAACTTCTTGTTTCGATTTTCTCGTATCTCGTATCTTGTATCTCGTATCTTGTATCTCGTATCTTGTTTCTTGTATCTTGTTTCTAGTTTCTTGCTCACATGCACCCCATGCCCGATCCCTGGCACGCTCCTGAGCGGGTTCTTTCCCGGACTTTGAGATGGCTGATGCCGGTATTGTTTTTAATGCCGCTGATCACCTCGGAGATCAGGCCGTTGACTTCAAAAATGAGGATGCCCTTCTGGCTTAATATGGATTTTGGGGACTTTCCAATGCCGGAGACCAGGAGCATGTCACAGTCTTCGATGATGCCGGCGGTTTTTTCCCATCTGGATTCCCCGCCCCCGGGTTCGGGAAGCTGCCGTTTGTCCACCAGGACCGGCACATCCATGCTTATGTCGTAAATGTTGAGGCTGTCGGCTTCGCCCAGGTGCTGGTTGACCAGGATTCCCTCCCGGGTGGCCACGGCCACAAGGCCTGTGGCCTTACAGCACCCTTTGGCCGGTTCATTTTCTCTGGGAACGGTAACGGTCATGTCTTCCTCATTGATCATGGACTGGAGCATCATGTTATCCATGAGCTTTATGTCTTCTTTTTCTCCTAATTTGCCCACCGCATCGGCCCGGCACCGGGTACAGTGAAGCATTTGAGGGATGTAGGCCCCGGTTTTTTTCCGGATGGCCTTCATGGTCTCTTTGTCCGGCTCTGCCAGGTGGGACAGGTTGGAACCTTCGCAAGGGTAGTAGGCAATGCAGTTGTGCAGGTCCACGTTCAGTTCGGCCATTTTTTGGGCAATTTCTTGGGCATGGGTATCGTTGATGCTGGGCAGGATAATGGTGTTTACCTTGACGATGATCCCCCGCTCCTTAAGGCCTTTGATGGATTCAAGCTGTTTTTCAAGCAACAGCCTGACCCCTTGTTCCGGCCCCATGGATCTTTTTCCGAACCTGACCCATGCGTAGATTTTTTCCGCAATCTTCGGGTCTATGGCATTCACCGTGATGGTGACATGGCTGACATCCAGGCGCTTGACATCATCCAGGTAGGGGGGCAGGTTGAGCCCGTTGGTGGCCAGACACAGGATCATTTCCGGATATCTCTTGCGGACCAGTTCCATGGTGGCCAGGGTTTCTTCAGGGTTGGCAAAGGGGTCCCCGGGGCCGGCAATGCCGGCAACCGCGATATAGGGTTTTTCCTTCATGACCGCATCCAGGTAGTTAAGGGCCTGAAAGGGCTTTAAGATGGTGGAGCAGACCCCGGGCCGGGATTCATTGACGCAGTCAAATTTTCTGGAGCAGAAGTTGCACTGGATATTGCACCGGGGTGCCACGGGCAGATGGACCCGGCCAAAGGATTTGCATGCCCCGGGATTAAAGCAGGGATGGTTTTCAAGATTCATGATCATTCCTTTTTTTCAAGCTATTAGCCGTTAGCGGTTAGCTATTAGTTGTTTGAGAAGCCTTAACAGCTAAAGGCTAACCGCGAACAGCTAAAGGCTCCCAATTTACATATATGAATACCCCACAGGAGAAGACTCCTGCCGGTGGCATATAATGGCGTTGACAATGGTATCAAACAAAGCCTGGGCCCCTTTGTACCCGATGTGAAGGATCCGAGATCCGCCCATTCGGTCATGGATGGGAAATCCGGTTCTGACCAGGGGAACCCCCATTTTTCTGGCCATGGCATACCCCTTGGAATTGCCGATGATCAGGTCCGGTTCAAGGCCTTTGGCCATTTCTTCGATACTGGCGAAATCCATGTTGTCATGGATTTGAACCTGTTCGAAGATATTCGGGGCCAGAATATCTTTAAGGGCGGTTTTAAGGCGACAGCTGTGTCCGCCGGAAGCGCACAATACCGGAATCATGCCGATTTCCCCTAGGAACCCGGCCATGGACGTCACCAGATCTTCTTCCCCGTAAACCACGGCTTTTTTTCTGGACAGATACTTGTTCCCGTCCACATAGGCGTCCACCAGCCGCCATCTCTGGCTTTTGTAGGTTTCACGAACCGGCTTCCCCGTGATGGATTCAATCTGTGCGAACAGCTGGTCCGTGGCCTTGACCCCGATGGGGATGGGGATGCGGACATTGGGAATATTGAAGCGTTCTTCAAGCAGGGCACCGGCGCTGGATTCCTCTTTGTTAACCGAAGAAGTCGGGAAGGTGGTGCCAAACTCAATGGATTTGACCGCCAGGTGCATTTTTTCAATTTTGTCAATGGGGGTGCCGCCTTCCTGGATGGGCTGGTATTCACTCCATGAGGGGCCTTCGAGCCGGTCTGAAACATCGGGAAGAATCACGCAGTTGGCCTTGTGGTCCCTGAATATTTCTTTTAAATGACGGATGTCCTCATTGGAAAGCATTCCCGGGAACAGGTTAATGGTTTTTTTCTTTTTGGGCCGGTAGGTCACCTTTACGTCTTTGGGGTTGAACCGGTCCACAACCGCCCGGACCGCCTGGTGGAACCCGTCAATATGGGTTCCTGAGTAGCTCGGGGTGGACACGTGAACCAGGGTGGTCCGGCCAAGTTTTCCATTGAGCTCATCTATGAGCATGGGCACATTGTCCCCGATGGTTTCGCTCAGACAGGTGGTGGCAATGCCGATCATGGCCGGGGAATACTGCCGGACCACGTTTTCAATGGCCAGCTTCAGGTTGGCGCCGCCGCCGAAGATGGCGGTTTCCTCAGTAAAATTGGATGAGGCGATGTCGATGGGTTCTTTGTAATGGCTGATCAGATACCGCCGCATATAGGTGGAGCAGCCTTGGGACCCGTGGAGCAGCGGGACCGCGCTTTCGATTCCCTGAAACGCCAGGGTGGCCCCAAGGGGCGTACACATTTTACAGGCATTCCGTGTGGCGGTGTATGGCTGGTCTTTTTTACTCTGGGCTTTCATTTTCCTTTCCTTCCAGCCCGTCTGGGGACCAGGTCCCATACCGGGCTTGTAACGGTCTGGTGGGCTTCTATGGCAAAATTTTTCATGCCGACGAATCCGGCCAGGGGAATCTTTCTTTCATGGTTATGGTCGCAGAAGCCAATGCCCATCTTAAAGGCAATGGGCCGCTCTTTGACCCCGCCGATAAACAGGTCGGCATCCTTTTCCACGATATACTTGGCCAGTTCTATGGGGTTGGCGTCGTCCAGGATCACCGTGCCCGGGTTGCACATTTCCTCAAGGATGGCATAATCTTCCTTGGTCCCGGTCTGGGAGCCGGCCAGAACCACTTCCATGCCCAGGTGCTTTAAGGCCTTGATCAGGGAAAAGGCCTTAAAGGCGCCCCCCACATAGATGGCCGCTTTTTTCCCTTCAAGGTCTGCACGAATCCGGGTGAGTTCCGGCATGATGTCAAAGGTCTCCTGAAATACCAGTTCTTTGGTTTTTTCCAGAATTTCAGGCGCGTCGTCAAAGAATTCCGCCACCCGGTAAAGGGCTTCAGCCGTATCTTCAATGCCGAAGTAGGAGACCCGGATATAGGGAATGCCGTACTCTTTTTCCATCCACTGGGCCAGATGGGTCATGGCCCCGGAGCATTGGACCACGTTCAGGCAGGCCGATGCCGCACGACTGACTTCGGCCACCCGGCTGTCCCCGGTAAACACGGAGACCACGTTCACGCCCATGGATTCGTAATAGTCCCTGATGATCCAGGTTTCCCCGCCGATGTTAAATTCCCCCATGATATTAATGCTGTGGGGTATCTTTTGGGGGGCAGGGGTCCTGGAAATCAGGGCGCTTAAAGCATCACAGGCGGCCTTGTACCCGTCTTTTTTGGTCCCTTTAAACCCTTCGGAATGAACCGGCAGGACCGGGATGTTCTTTAGGGCTTCCACCTTTTTGCAGACCGCCTCCACATCATCGCCAATAATGCCGATGATGCAGGTGCAGTAGACAAAGGCGGCTTTGGGGGCGTATTTGTCGATGAGCTGGCATAATGCCTTTTCCAGCTTTTTCTCTCCCCCGTAAATCACATCGGTTTCAGACAGGTCTGTGGAAAAACTCATCCGGTGAAGTTCCGGGCCCGAGGACAGGGCCCCCCGGATGTCCCAGGTATAGGAGGCACATCCGATGGGGCCGTGGATCAGGTGAAGGGCATCGGCAATGGGGTAGAGAACCACCCGGGAACCACAGAATACGCAGGCCCTCTGGCTTACGGAACCGGCCAGGCTCTTTTTTTCACAGGCAATCTCAAAATTGCCGCTGCCCTTCTCATGGATCTGTTTCTTTCGTTCTTTGAGAATCGTTAAGGTTTCCATAACATTTTTTCGCTTTGAACCTGTTAAATCAAAAATCTATGCCTGTGCTTAGGCTTTTGGTTACTCAACCAGTTCGAACCGTTCTTCGGGTGCATCCCGGTCGATGCGGTCCATAATAACGCCCAGGATTTTGTCCAGAAGGTGCAGGGCGCCCTTGTATCCCACTGTGGGGAAATAGGAATGACCGATCCGGTCCAGGATAGGAAATCCGTGCCGGACAAAGGGGATGTCTTCGTCACGGGCAATGTATTTGCCGTAAGTGTTGCAGATGAGCAGGTCTACCGGCTCGTTCTTGATCCACTGGTGCAGGTGGAACAGGTCACTCGGGCCTTTGACGTTGATCTCATCGCCGAACCGGGCCGTGACCTCTTTAATCCGCTGGGTAAACATCTTGCCCGGGGTCCCGGTCACGATATGAACCGGTTTCATGCCCATGGTGACCAGAAATTCGGTCAGGGGGATGAGCTGGTCCGGGTCACCGGCAATGGCCACTTTTTTGCCGTACAAGTGGGGCTGCATGTCGGAAATCACGTCCAACAGCTGTCCCCGCTGCCGGGTAATGGTATCGGGAACGGAAACCCCGGCAGCCGTGCGCAGGGTATCAATAAACCGGTCCGTGGCCAGAAGGCCGATGGGCAGGTCCAGGACCTGGCAGGGAACCTTGAACTGGCTGTCAAGGGCCCGGACCGCATCGGCAGAGGCAAAGGCCCCTAACCCGATGGACCCGAGGCTGTCACCGGTACTCTTTAATTCGCTGATGGTGACCCCGCCCTTGGGGTACATTTTAAATTTGCCGGTCAACGGGCCGTTCAGGATCCCGGAGGTGTCCGGAAAGAGGATGGGATCAATGCCCAGGGTCTGGACCATTTCCTTGATTTCGGTCATGTCTGAAGGTTCTACAAATCCCGGGACAATATTGAATTTGCCGTTGGTTTTGCCGGTCTTTTCAGCTAACTGGACGGCCATGGATTTAACCATATTGGAAAACCCCGTGACATGGGATCCCACATAGGACGGGGTGGAGGTGTGGATCACATATTTGCCCACCGGCACCTTGCCCTCTTTTCTGGCCTTGTTGGCAATCTGGTTGACATCGTCCCCAATGGTTTCCGACAGGCAGGTGGTATGAACCGCCACGATGTCCGGATTATAAGTGGTAAAAATGGTTTCAAGGGCCTGGAGCAGGTTGGCCTGGCCGCCGAACACCGACGCCCCTTCGGTAAAGGAGGAGGTGGCCGCCATAATGGGCTCCCGGTAATGACGGGTCAGGGTGGACCGGTGGTAGGCGCAGCAGCCCTGGGACCCATGGCTGTGAGGCAGGCAGCCGTGAATCCCTAAGGCCGCATACATGGCCCCGATGGGCTGGCAGGTCTTGGCCGGATTGATCGCCAAAACTTTTCGTTCTTTGATTTCTTTTGGTGTATGTCGAAGCAGCATATTGTTTTTTCTCCGTTTTTAATTAGGTGATTAGGCTGAAGGGGTTTAGGCTGAAGTCTCTCGATTGTCTAATAGCCTTCAGGCTATTTCCCTTCTACCTATCCACCTTCAGTCTTTTATTCCCATACATATTTGGCAGAAAGTTCAGGTGCCGCCTGCCAGGGCGCTTCCAGGTACTGCCAGATATTGGCGTTGAGCATCCGGTCAATTTCATCGTAAAAGTTCACGGCCCCTTTGAATACCGCATAGGGCCCGCCCGTGTCATAAGAGTGCAGCTGCTTCATGGGAATACCATGCTTCTGGACAGCGTATTTTTCCTTGATGCCGGCACAGAAGATATCGGGTTTGTACATGGCAATAAGGGTTTCGGTTTCATGCTGGCTGATATCATCTACGATCAGGGAGCCTTTGACCATGTCCGGCACCATGCCGTCATATTCCTTAAAGGGATAGCCGGCCTCTTCCAACGCCTTCATCTGTTCAGTGGTTTTTCTGGGGTTGTACCGGGTTTCATCCTGTTCTATTTCCAGTTCCTCAATGTTTCTGGAGTCCGCATCAATTTTAATGTCCGGAATCACGTGCCGGCCTTCATAGTCATCCCTGTGGGCAAACTCATACCCGGCGGAAAGGACTTCCATGCCCATATCCCTGAACAGTTCCTGGTAGTGGTGGGCCCGGGAGCCGCCCACAAACATCATGGCTGTTTTTCCCGTACACCGTTTTCTGACGTCTTCAAGTTTGGCCTCAACCGGGGCCATTTCCTCGGCAATGACTTCTTCCACCCGGTCAATGAGCTCCTGGTCTTCAAAATAGGCCGCGATTTTGCGCAGGCTTTTGGCCGTTGATCTGGGCCCCAGGAAACTGACTTTTATCCAGGGAATGCCGTATTTGGTTTCCAGCATGTCGGCCACATAGTTGATGGACCGGTGGCACATGACCGTGTTCA
Organism: uncultured Desulfospira sp.; assembly: GCA_963663165.1. Lineage (GTDB taxonomy): Bacteria > Desulfobacterota > Desulfobacteria > Desulfobacterales > Desulfobacteraceae > Desulfospira. The sequence continues at coordinate 5,382,307 of OY760175.1, forward strand.
GGTCGGCGGTGTGGCAGTTGGCAAACTGGTCATAGGTGGAGTTGCCGCTGAAGGTGGAGACCAGGCTGATGCCGCATTTGTTGAGCAGTTCTTCAATGATGAAACCGTCTCCGCCGATATTGTATTCGCCCAGAAGATTGATTTTATACTTGGCATCCATGATGGTGTCGTCTTCACCGATCACATGTTTAAAGATGGCGTTGTTGGCAATGTGATGGCCGGCAGACTGGCTGACGCCCTTGTATCCTTCACAGGAGAATCCCCAGATGTTGATGCCCAGTTTTTCTTTCATCTCCTTTGCCACCGCATGGACATCGTCACCGATCAGCCCCACCGGACAGGTGGAAAAGATGGAGATGGCCTTGGGTTTGAAAATGTCATAGGCCTCCTGGATGGCGGCCTTGAGTTTCTTTTCACCGCCAAAAACAATGTCCTCATCCTGCATGTCCGTGGAAAAGCAGTAGGTCATATAATTGTCGTCTTCATCCGATTTGGGACGGGTCTGGTTCCGCCGGGTCAGCCAGGAGTAGAATCCGCAGCCGATGGGCCCGTGGGTCAGATTGATAATATCCCGGGTCGGCCCCATGATCACGCCCTTGCAGCCGGCATAGCAGCATCCCCTCTGGGTGATGATGCCCGGGACCGTCCTGACATTGGCCCCGACCTTCAGTCCTTCTTTTTCATCGCTTGCAACCGGTGTGATCTGTTTGGCCCTTTTCCGGGCTACTTTGGGTGGATACTTTGCCAGAATTTCTTTTTTTATGTCTTCCGGGTTAACGGCAATGGTTCGGTCGCCTGTCATAGTGTTACCCCTATTTTCTTTTTCTTGTTGATATATAGCTGTTAGCTTTTAGCTGTTAGCCGTTAGCCTTTTAATATGTGTTGTGGACACGGTGTTTACAGATTAATTGTCCGGACGGCCCGGGCCGTTGTTTAAAATTCATCCAGGACGGTGTTGCCGTTTTCCGATGTCCGGACGGAAACGGCGTCTTCGGTGGGCAGCACCCAGATAACCCCGTCCCCGGATTTCCCGGTCTGGTTGGCCTTGATGATGGTGTCCACGGTCTTGTCCACCAGATTGTCCGGTACGACGATGAAGATGGCCCGTTTGGGAACGAGGCGGTCGATCTGCCCGAGCTGGGCAATGGCCTCTTCATACCCTTGTTCCGCACCCTTGAGCAGTTCCAGGTTGACCATGCCTTTTCCCCGGCCCAGGCATTCCATGGCGGTCATGGAAGACACCCCGGCTTCAATCAGGGCCTTTTTGGTAAGGTTGATCTTGTTCATGCGGACAATGGCCATAACCTCTTTCATGATGACACCTCTTCGGACGCTGCCTCCTCAACCCCGCCTTCCTTTACCCCTGAACTGATGGTATAGGTCTCGATGACGGGGGAAACAAAGATCTTGCCGTCACCAAAGGCGCCTTTTGTACCTGTTTTTGCCGTGGCCAGGATGGTTTTAAGGACAAATTCCTTGTCTTTTTCATTCACAACAGAAATCAGCATTTCTTTTGGAATTTCGTCATAGGTGATCTCGCCGATTTTGATCCCCCGCTGCTTTCCCCGTCCTGCCACGCTCATCCGGGTAACCGCCGGGTATCCGGCTTCCATGAGGGCGGCCATGACTTCGTTGACTTTTTCAGGGCGGACAATGGATTTAATCATTATTTTCATGGATGGTCTTCCTTGTTTTTGTGAAAGGCTGAAGGTTTTTAGGCTGAAGGCTGTTAGCCAGCCATTGTTGCCATCTTCATTGCTTTCATGGTTTGTTGGCTGTTATTAAATTCGGTTGTTCTTGTCTATGCGGCAATGCCGTATTCAATGAGCATGGCTTCCAATGCCTCTATATCCAGGGGATTGGGGATGACAAACATTTCATTTTCGTCAATCTTTCTGGCCAGGGCCCGGTACTCGTCTGCCTGGGGATGATCCGGGGCAAAGTCGATTACGGTTTTTCTGTTGATCTCTGCGTGCTGGACCATGTTGTCTCTGGGAACAAAATGAATCATCTGGGTGCCCAGCATCTTGGCGAGCTGTTCAATCATGGCCTGCTCGTTGTCCACCTTTCTGGAGTTGCAGATCAGGCCGCCAAGGCGAACGCCGCCGGACTGGGCAAATTTCACAATTCCCTTGCAGATGTTGTTGGCCGCATACATGGCCATCATCTCGCCGGATACAACAATGTAAATTTCCTGGGCCTTTCCTTCACGGATGGGCATGGCAAATCCGCCGCAGACAACGTCGCCGAGAACGTCATAAAATACATAGTCCAGATTCTGGTCCTCACCGTAGGCCCCGAGCTGTTCCAGCAGGTTGATGGAGGTGATGATCCCGCGGCCGGCACAGCCCACACCCGGCTCCGGTCCGCCGGATTCCGTACAAAGGACCCCGCCGTATCCCACTTTTCTGACGTCGTCCAGCTCAACATCTTCGCCTTCTTCTCTTAAGGTGTCCAAAACGGTTTTCTGGGCCAGGCCGTTGAGCATGAGCCGGGTAGAGTCGGACTTGGGGTCACAGCCCACAACCATGATTTTTTTCCCGGCTTCAACCAGTCCGGCAACGGTATTCTGAGTAGTGGTGGATTTCCCGATTCCGCCTTTTCCGTAGATGGCTATTTTCCTCATTGCTTTTTCCTTTGATTTTGAGGTTTGGTTTAGGCGACCAGAGTGTCGCGCTGTTTAAAACCTGATAAAGCAATGGGTGTTCCAGGCGTGCCGAAAGGAAAGAAATAATTTTTAACTGCTCGGAAAAAAAGAAGAATATTTTTTATTATTAAAATAATTAGAACAAAGTCAGGCTCGGACTAAACATAAAAAAATCCAAATTCGTTATTAGTTGATTACAATTATGAAACTATTTATATAATATAGATTTTTTTTGCAAAAAATTAAAACTCAGCCTCGAACGCCGCCCTGAGACACCATAACCGTATCAACATTAATCTTGCAGGAAAACCGGGAAACAAATTTGAAGCTGATAAATTCGCTTATTACCAAACGATTCCTGCGCTCAAAGAATATATTCTTGTATCTTTTTTATATGAAATTCTCGCTAACGAGCTGAAAAGACTTTCATTTTTCGTTGTGGACGGTGCTTGGTTGGATAATCCAAGCCGTCCGTGACGGTTATCCGAAATTTACCAGAATGTTGAGGTTGAATCAAAATAGATGAACGTGAAGCTGTATATCAATTAAAAACCGTTTTGTATTTTTGTTCAATGGCCTGAGCTTCCGATGAGGTCAGCTCTTTGAATTCTTTTTCCCGGGCACGGTTTGAAAGCGTGCCATGGTGTTGGACAAGAAAACGGATGAGCAGGTCAACAAGCTTATCCGGCATATCAATATCGTTTTTTATGAGCTTGTTGAGAAGATTGTATTCTCTTAAGTATTCGACTTCTTCAGGAACATTTTTCTTTGATTTCATATTATTTTCATAATATATCTTCCCCAATTGACGAACGCTGGAATTTTTCTCCAGGCATAACCCGGGGATAAAGATCAGGGAGGACTGTTGGCAAAATCAAAAGCGGAAAAACGCAAGCTCAAACGCAGGCAGAAGCAGGTGCAGGCCAGGCAGGTCAGGGCCGGGCAGGCCGCCGCAGACAAAGGGTGGTTTTATTATGAAGAAGCCTGCTATTATCATGATGTTCTAAATTTTCCCCAGGCGCTTAAATTTGTAAAAAAAGCGCTCAAGCTGCTCCCGAAAGAAGATAAGGTGATCCGCTTAATGGGGCAGATAGGCCTGTCTTCCCGCGACGACCAGGCCCAGCTGGATGCCTTTGACTGTCTTGAGAAAATCGAAGAATTACCGGATGAAATGCAGTTTGCCCGGGTTATTTTTTTGGTCAATCTGGAGAAATATGAACGCTGTCTGGAATTGGCTGAACCCCTGCTTCAAAACTTTAAACAGCTTAAAATTGACGACAAACGTGTAAAAAAGGCCACCATCAAAGATATCATCAGGCATTGTGAGCAAAGGGTGGCAGCGGACCGGGAGCGTGAAGACACCATCCGGCAGGTAAAAGAAATTTTAAGGCAGCAAACCCTTTTGGATGAAGCCCGCGCCAAACTCGGGGATGATATGGACGCCCCGGTTTCCCCAACACCTGAACCGCTGACGGGCCAGCCGGGTAAACGGAAAGCGCCTGAGAAACCGGCCTCGGTTCCTGTGACGGTAAACATTGACAAAGATGCCTTTGCCACGGCCCTGGCCGGGACACAAACCGTCGGCCCCGATCTGTATGAACTGGCGCTCATGAGTCATGAGATCCGGTTTGCGGAATCCTTTGAAACCCTGATCTGCCTGCCGGGCTTAAGCGAAATCCAGTCCTTCTGGTATCAGGAGGAGACAGCCAAAAAAGTACTCAAGCAATTTCGGGGGCGGGCCCTGCTCTCGGATGAGGTGGGCTTGGGCAAAACCATTGAGGCACTGATCATCCTGTCGGAGTATTTGCGCCGGGGCATGGTGAAAACGGCGCTGATCCTGACACCGACGCCGCTGGTCTCCCAGTGGCAGGCTGAGATGGCTTCCAAATTCAACCTCAAGGTACCGTCAACCGACAGTCCGGAATTCAAATCCGGGGATAAAAATTTCTGGGGCCAAAACCTTGTGGTGGCTTCCATCAACCAGGCAAAGTCAAAGAAAAACCAGGATCTGATCACCAGCCGGGAATATGACATGGTGATTGTTGATGAGGCCCATCATCTGAAAAACAAATCCACGTTGAACTTCAAGCTGGTCAATGCCCTGAAGAAAAAATTTATCCTTTTGCTGACCGCCACGCCTGTGGAAAACAACCTCATGGAGCTGTACAACCTGATCACCCTGCTTAAACCGGGGCAGCTTGAGACAGCCACCTCTTTCAGGGAACGGTTCATGAAGCGCGGCGACCCCACAGATCCGCAAAACAGGGAAATGCTCAAACATCTGCTAAGCCAGGTGATGATCAGAAACACCCGGGCCCTGGCAGGGATTCATATTCCGCCCAGGTTCGCCAGCACCATCCGCATTCCGCCCACAAAGGGCGAAACCGTTTTTTATGAACGGCTCCAGGTCCTTTTACACCGGCTTAACGATGAAAAAAAAGGGCAGGCCAAACTGATGATTAAAAATTTACTGGCCCAGGCCGGATCATCCCCCAAGGCTGTGGAAGCCACCCTGGACCGGATGCTTGCCAACCGGTCCTGGACACTGGAGATTGAAAATGAGATCAAAGCCGTTCGAAACCTGTGCCGGACAACGGTGGATACCCCTAAAAACATGGCCTTGCTCAGGCTGGTCAAGGCGGACAAAGAAAAGCTCATTGTCTTTGTAAAATACACGGCAACCCTGGAACATCTGTCGGAATTTCTGGAATGGAACAATGTGTCGTTTGTTCTTTTCCACGGCGGCATGGCCAATGAGAAAAAAGATGCCGCCATCCAGGCGTTCAGGGACAACGTCCAGGTGCTGGTCACCACGGAAATCGGCGGAGAGGGGCGCAATATCCAGTTTTGTTCCCGGATGGTCAATTATGACCTGCCCTGGAACCCCATGAAAATTGAACAGCGGATCGGCCGAATCCACCGCATCGGCCAGGACAGGGAGGTGCAGATTTACAACTTTTGCGCCCAGGGTTCCATTGAGGATTACATCCTGGACATTCTGGACCGGAAAATCAACATGTTCGAGATGGTCATCGGAGAGATTGACATGATCCTGGGCCGGGTAAGAGGCGAAAAGGAATTTTCGGACATGGTCTGTGACATCTGGGTGGATTCACAAAGCCCGGAAGAGCGAAATCAGTCCTTTGCCAAACTGGGCACAAAACTGAAACGGGCCAAAACAGGGTACGAAAAAACAAGGGAACTGGACGGCAAGCTTTTTGGAGACAGCTATGAGCTATAATGAAAATGACCGGGACCGAAATGACCGGAACAGGCATGAACACATTAACGCCATGGATTTTGCCTGCCGTTTTTTTAAAGCCCGGGGCGGGGTGGTGGAGGACCGGGGCCTGACCCGGGATATCCTGCTGCCCGAAGCGGCGGCCCGGACCCTTGGCATGGATGAATTTTTCCGGGTGGGGCCTGAAGATGTTGTGGAACAGGGCCGGTCAACGGTCCATGCCGTGCAGCTGCACACCCCGTTTCTTGACCGGATGCTTACCCTGGCAGGGGAATCTTCCCCGTTTGCCCGGGCTGAATTGAAATTTGACTATATCAAAACCCAGGGGTTTGACCGGCTCATTTCAGACCGGTTTCAATTCCACAAGTCCAAAGTCCGGGTGATGAAGACCGGCGAGGCAAGAACCCGGTATCTAATGCTTACCTGCCGGTACACGGCCCAAAGTGATGAGATAAAACAAGGCCTGGTGGAGATCTGCGTCAACCTGGATACCGGTGTGGTGATCCCGGACATGGCTGCCGGCATTTCCAATGTTCAAAAGGCATTCAGCGTCAAAACAGCCGGGGGGTTAAATGAAAAGGAAATTGAAGGGATCCGCAAGATTGTCTTCCGATATGGGCAGGACCTGGTAAAAGACCGGCTGGCCTCATTTGTTGAGAGCATGAACCGGCGGTTTCAAAGGGATACGGCAAGCCTTGAGGCATATTACCAGGCACTTGAAACCGAGATGCGGCAAAATCTTGGCAGGACCGGACTTTCAAAGGACCTGATCAGGGAGCGGAAAGAAAAGATCGCCATGATTCCGGACGAACTGGCAGCCAAGAAAAAAGACCTGCTCAACAAGTACGGCATCCGTATTGATTTTAAACCGGCCGCAGCCCTGCACCTGACCTGTGCCTGTGTAACGGTGTTTGCCCGGCTCATATCCGGCCGCAGCCATACGGATTTTACCCTGACCTATAATCCCGTGACCAAGGACATGGACCCGGTGGCCTGCCGATCCTGCGGTGCCGGCACCTATGGCCTGGGACTGGCCCCCAACCGGCACATCACCTGCCCGGAGTGCCTGGGCCTGCATCTGACTTTTAACGAATAAAGTTGATCAATACAAAAAACCAAACAAATGCAGGGGAATTTCATACCGTGATCCAAAAAGGATTCCATCCTTAACAAGAAACGCCTGGTCCAGGTTATCTTTTATCTGCTTTTTTTCCTTGTTTTTTCCCCCGATTTCAAAAAAAACACCGTTAACCTCAAAGTCGCCGGTTTCGCTGTAATGAATTTTGAAACCTGCATTTTTCAGCATCCGGATAAAAAATATCTCCCTGACGGTTCCAAGCTGGGCGGCAAACCCTGTTTGGTCAACAACGGCTGCATAAATATCAGGATTATCCAGATAAATTTTCTCGGTCTGCTTGAGCAGGCCGCCACCGGATTTATTCTTTTTAAACAGCTCGGCAAGTCCGCTTTCATGCAGAATATTCAAATAATTGTTAACGGTTTTATTATCCACACCCAGGTGCCCGGCAATGCTGTTCCGGTTCAGGGCCTCCGGCGGGACAGCACTAAGATAAGAGATGATTCGTTTAAAATAATGCAGATTTTCCGTTTTTAATTTGTAAAAGTTTGCGATATCCTCAAACACGGTTTTTTCCATTACCCTTAATATTTTCTGGTGATAGGTTTGCCTTCCTTCCAGATGAAACGGGTAATACCCCTGCCCCAGGTAGGTCTTGAAATGGCCTTTAAGCCTATTGATTTCAGCAGTTTGTTCCTCAAGATCCAGGCGGTTGCCCAACAAAGACTCAAGCTGAACCGGGGCCATATCGGCAACCTGGTTAAACAGCAGGTACTCCCTGAATGACAACCCTTCAAGGCGGTAAAGCACCCCCCGCCTTGACAGGTCGTGGCTTTCCCTGACAAGATCAATGCTGGAACTTCCCGAAAAAACAATCCGGATCCCGGGATAGGCATCATAAATATTTTTCAGTTCCTGGCCCCAGTTGGCGTACTTATGGATTTCATCAAGGAAAAAAAAGTGGATTCCATACTCCTCAGACAGCTCACTGACAAACTCAATCAACAGCCGGTTTGAAAAATAGATATGGTCCATTGAAACATAAATACAGTCATCCGGGTCCTGAATCTTTTCTTTGATATATTGAAGCAGGAGCGTGGTTTTCCCCGTTCCCCTGGGGCCGATCAGGCCTGTCAGCCGATTGTCCAGGTTAAAAGAATCAAAAAGATACCGGTGGTGGGGATATTGTGTAGCATTCAGCAGCCGCTTATAGGTCTGGATAAAATAAGGTATCATTTGGAGTTCATTCCTGTTTTTTATTCATTTTTCTGGAGTGTACTCCAAATTATCCTGTTTTGCAATTCAAGAAGAAAATTTAAACGGTTACCTGCTGCCAAGGTCCTCAAAATTCTGTATCAGGTTTCTTGTCTCTTGACCAATCCTCTCTAATCGAGGCAATCGTTCTGACGCCGAACAAGATCCATGGACGGCTTTGGAGTACGCATTTTATGGCCCCTATAGACTGATCTTTTGTCTCGCATGATTGGCCTCACCTTTTAAAATATCCTCGGAGATCAGGGAAAAGGCTTTTCCACAAGTTTGAAAATTCGGCGTGCTGATCCAGTTGATTGAGTTAAATTGTTCAACCGGAAACAGACGAAGCATCCGGCTGATTTCAATGGGGTCAACCCAGAGGTCTTTTTCCCTTGCTTCGGTTACGACCTCTTTCCAGTTGAAATCATAGGCGTTTGAGATAAACAGGATGTCCGCATAATCCTTTGGTTCCATCCGGCTCAGTGCGCACAGTTTGTTTGAAAGAATATTGCGCCAGTCGTCAATGTCCCCAAACCCTTCCCGATTGGTGATGCAGCCAAAATGAGCAGCCACATCATTGACCATATCAATTTTCAGGGGGGTGCAATCCCATTTAGTGGCATGAACTGACATGTATCCAATTTTTCCGTTTTTCATGCTGCATTGAATACTCTGCCCTCCCAAAAAAAGCTGGACTCCTGGCTCATGAAAGGTTATATAGATTTGCATGAGCAGGACTTTAACCATTCAAGGACGTGAATTTTCAGAAGTTGATATACAAACGATACGCCATTTGATTAACGACAATCCCGCCTGGCACCGCACTCGTTTATCCAAAGAATTGTGTGCTCGCTGGGATTGGCGCACGGAAAAAGGTCTGCTCAAGGACATGGCCTGTCGAAGCATGCTGAGAAAACTTGAGCAAAAAGGGATGGTCACACTTCCCGTTGCCCGTCATAGCGGTAACCGTCAGCGGCGTATTCCCGATGTCCCCCATGATTGTAAGCCGATAGAAACCACTTTGCGTAAGATCCGCCCGATACAATTGATACCGGTATCGGGCCGTGGAGATATTGATGATTTATTCCATTGCCTTATGGATCGACATCATTACCTTGGGTGTAAAGGGTATGTCGGAGAACATATGAAGTATATGGCTTTTGATCGCAATTCTCGTCCGGTTGCCTGCCTGCTTTTTGGCTCAGCAGCATGGAAAACGGCCCCTCGTGACCGATTCATCGGTTGGGATAGGTCGGCTCGTCGCAGGAACCTGCATATGACGACCAACAATACCCGATTTTTGATTTTGCCATGGATTCGAATTCCCCATCTTGCCAGTCATATTCTGGGTTCATGTCTTAGGCGGCTGAGCCGGGACTGGACAGCTAAATATGGTCACGATATCTGTCTGGTAGAAACTTTCGTGGATCGATCACGCTTTGCCGGAACTTGCTACCAGGCGGCAAATTGGCAAAAAATTGGTCAAAGCAAAGGGCGAAGCCGTCAAGACAGGCACCACAGACTTCAGGTGCCGATAAAAGACATCTATGTATACCCGTTGACTTCCAATTATAAAAAGCAGCTATGCACACAAACTTGAGGGTTTCAGTCATCGAAATGACAGGTAATTTTTCAACCTGCAATTCGAGGACTGATCATGAAACTTGCTTCCACTATAAGGGATATTCGAACCCTTCTAACAAAAGCCGTAGCTGATTTCCAAAACCATCAAAATGCTAATATCCTGTGTGAGCAGGTACGGAACGGCCTCTTCATTATTGTGGAAGCATTTCTGATTCCCGTCATTGAAAAGGCACTGTCTGACCCGGATCTTTTATCTGAACTGAAAATTGGTGCCGGTAAAAAGGGACTGCGTTTCAACGGATACCGCCCCAGCAGCATTCGATTATTGACAGGAACTACCCTGAGCATCCGATCCCCTTACTTTTCAAAAGTTGTTTCCAAACAACGGCCAGGCCCTAAAACAAAAAAACGACAAAAGGGGACAGGCCGCCATTTTGGGCTTGATTACCTTGGTTTTATCGGCAGGTGTTCAACGCTGTTCGCTTCGTCGGTGGTCCATGCAGCATTGCTCTGTCCCTCTTTTGAAATTGCCCGAAGATCCCTGGAAAACCATGCAATCAACTTAAATGTCAAAACCATACGCCGCATAACAATGAATCTTGCACAGGAAGCTATGCCCCTGCGTGGCCGGGTATCTTTTGGAGATACTGATCGCGTTGGTGGCAAAACGGTTCTGGTTTGTATCGACGGCGGTCGCCTTCGAGAACGGAGGCCAAAACGGGGACGTAAATCAAAAGGCCAAAAGCGGCAGGGATATCATACTGAATGGAAAGAACCCATTCAGTTTGTCATACATATTGTCGATCCGGACGGCACAATATCCAAAAAACACTTGCCGGTTTATGATGCCACAATGGGCGGTATTGATGCCGCTTTTGATATTCTTGAGATCTACTTGCGTGAATTAGATATTCCCAAAGCCAAGCGTGTTGTTTTCTGCTGTGACGGTGCACGTAGCTATTGGAAGCGAACAGGCCCGCTGGCCAAACGGCTTGAAATCGAATCCTATTATGAGGTAATCGACTACACCCATGCAAAACAGAATTTACATGAAATCGTGGACAAATTGCCAAAGAGAATCCCTATAAAAGAAAGAAACCGGATAGCAGAATCTTGGAAGAACCTCCTTTGGGATGGCAGATTCAAAGACCTTAGAAAAGAAATTGTAAAACACATTACGTACCCTAAAAGGCGCATAGAAGCACTATCCAAATTTAAAAGTTACTTCGTGAAAAATCGAAACAGAATGCAGTATCGCCAGTTCCGCAGCCTGAAAATACCTACTGGCAGCGGCTGTGTTGAAAGTGCAATACGTCGGGTTATAAATCTCAGAATGAAATCACCGGGTATATTCTGGAAACCGGAAACATCCGAATCAATGTTGTTCTTAAGGAGTCAGCTCCTTTCCGGGAGGTGGAACATCTTGACTGACAATATCTTCATACAAATTCGGTCACTTTGCTTAGGCCACTAAATGGGAATGCACCCCTTCGATTATTGAAATCCCTTGGAAATTTTCTGCCCGGTCTTACCGGTTCTATAGTCCTGACAAAGGATAGGAACTTGCTTTTTACCAAGCAAGATATAACAAAAGTTGAAAATATGATCAAGAGCTGGAATATGGCCCCAACAGGGAACGGCTACAACATGTTGTAGCCGTTCCCTGTTGGGGCCTCGTCGCCTTAACGGTTGTTTGAAATAAAAAGAATCCTTGAAGAGAAAAATAAGAATTGGGCCTTTGTGTTATTGAAAAAGTGCTAAACAGCTATTTTTTAGGCCATTTTTGAGCATACCCCACCGGAAATCCCCTAAAGCATCAAAATTAATGCCAGCCACTGACAGGGATTTGAGAGTCAGAAAAGTCATAAACCAAATCAGGAATAAAATCGGAAATAGCTGATTCCGGCGGATCATGGTTGCGTATATCCCAAAGTCCAAGATGACGTAAAATTTTTTCGATAAGGTATAGCTCCTCAATGAAGGCTACTATTTTCATGGAACCCTCGCATTTGGGGCATATAAGAGGATCAACCTCATAAATTTTCTGGATTAACCGTGCCCAATTCTGCTTGGCTTCCTTAGAAGATAGCGTGTTTGGCATGATTGTTGGAATTGTCTCGTCAGCCTCAGCCTTTTTTCTCATTCCCCTGGATTTGTTAGAAAAGTGACCGTAGTATCTTACCGTATGCTCATATCTTTCTGGGATATGTGTCACCAGCCGAGCCAACCAATCCAAAGCATTAAAAGCTTCCTGACTTTTCCTGTCTTTTGATGTATAAACCACCTTGGCAATACCATCTGATGCTTCTTCAGCAGGGATATATACCATTCGTTCCTGACTGAAACATGCACGTATGATGTAGCGGGCCAGATTGCCAAGGCCTGCTTTATCATCAGGTTCAATTTTGTCTCCAATATAAACACTAAACCCGGAATGATGCCAGGAAAGCATGTTTTCAATGATATCATCATTAATTTCCCCCTCTTTCTTGAGCATTTTCAGTACTTCATACCGAAATGCTTCTTTATACCTCCTGGCATTCTCATGCAAACGCAGACAATTCTGTCCCTCCTGCCATCAAAAACGGGTTGTGGAATACGGCGAGTGGCTGCTTTCAAATGTACTCAAGGATGTGCACCACCGGCAGTGGGTGTTCAGCATCCCCAAACGGCTGCGGATCTATTTTCTCTTTGACCGGAAGCTCTTGGCTAAGTTGTCTGTATGCGCCTGGAACGTCATCAAAAGGTATCGGGTGCATTCCCATTTAGTGGCCTAAGCAAAGTGACCGAATTTGTATGAAGATATTGTCAGTCAAGATGTTCCACCTCCCGGAAAGGAGCTGACTCCTTAAGAACAACATTGATTCGGATGTTTCCGGTTTCCAGAATATACCCGGTGATTTGGTCCTGTCGGAATATCTTTCCGTGCGAACATTCTTCTATAAAAATGAGTATCGCAACGCCCTGTTTATCTCGAAAAAAGGAAACCGCCTGGCCGTTCGTACCATGGAGGACAACTTTAAAAAAATCGTTTTGAAATCCGGCCTGCAAACCCGGTTCAACGTATCCTGCCACACCCTGCGGCATTCTTTTGCTTCCCACCTCAATGATAAGGCTCACATTCCACACCCCTAACAGGGATATATCTGGAATTTTGAAATAAGATCTTTATCTGTTTGTTCAGTTGGTTAAGATTTCTGACTACCTTGAATAGAATTCACACACTGAATCGTATTTAGCCTAGATTTTTCTAGCAAGTTCTATTATGATCAGTCCTCAATGAAAAAACAGCCATTGAGGTGAGCATGAAAGATTTTCCCGCAGTTGATGGATTTACCGTTGAACATCTTCCGATTATTACAGCGTATGCCCAAAAAATAGGGATAGTTGATATTATCAACACGCTTATTCCAACACAGATGGCTATTGATGCCGGCACAGTGATTCTTGGAATGGTTCTTGACACCCTGACCGGGAGAAGTCCCCTTTATAAACTGGATAAATTTTTTGAACATCAGGACACCGAACTTCTTCTGGGCAAAGTGGTCGATCCATTAAGCTTTTCAGATTATACTGTTGGCCGAGTTCTGGATAGAATTCACGACTATGGGTGTTATCGCCGGTGATCAAGGTCACCACCTTTGCCGGCAACGAACCGTCCCCACCTGTGATATATTGACTTGTCAGGGCTTTTCGCAGGTGTAATATTTGAGGGAAGATACCATTCTCATTTGTATCGATAATTTGCAACACAATCAGCTAAAACAAGATATATTAATGGAATAGCGCCATAGCAATCAATTTGGTTGCAGTAAAGCACCTGCGGTTGGAAGAACACGCTCACCAACAGGCGTCAATCCCGATTTTGGAAGTAAAAAAGCCGGGTTTTATACGAGGACGTATAAAACCCGGCAGATGTGAAGAGATGGTTATTGGGGTATGGACTGGGGATTAGTAGTGTTCGTTGTGTTGGGACCTTCCGTTCGATAACTGAGTCCGTCCCGGATATTAATGATGTGAACATTGTGCATCAATCGATCGATAATGGCATGAGTTACAACCGGATCTCCCAGAGTCGTCCCCCAATCCTCAAGACTGATTGAAGATGTGGCAATAAAGGCGGTATCGTCCTGGCAGACGCTGATCAAATCCAGCAGCAGGCTGGGATATTCCGGCTTTGTGCGGATACCGCCCACATTATCTATGATCAGAAGATCAAAACGGCTTAAGCCGGCGACCACCTCATCGGTGGATTCGTCAGCCAATGACGTATACAGCATGGCCAGAAGTTTTTGCAGGGAAAAAAATCGAACCTTATAACCCGCACGGCAGGCCTGGTCGCCAAGGGCTGAGGCAATATGAGTTTTGCCCGTGCCGGTTTTCCCAAAAATAAGCAGCGGCTGCTTTCGATCCACAAAGGATAGCTCCATCAGATCTTTGAGGTGCTCTACATTCAGGCTTGGCTGGAAGTTAAAATCAAAGTTATCAAAGGTCATGTTTCTGGGGAAATCCGCTGTTTTTAGCCGCTTTTCAAGGGATCGGTGCTTTCTTGCCTTCATCTGTACGTCCACGATGTCGGCCAGGAACGCCAAATGACCGGATTGATTTTTCTGCGCCTTGGCAAGGGCCTGCTCCAGATATTGGGCCATATCCTTGAGATAAAGCTTGCGCAGTTTCTTTTTAACCTGGTCGCTTAAGTTTTCATTCATCCTTGCCATCCATTGTTTTTCTGTTAATCAGGTGGTCATACCTTTGTGGGTTATCCTGCTCCACTGAACAGGATTTCAAATAGCTCCGGGTGTTGTTGGGCAGACCTTTTCCGGCTTTTGTTTTGTTTGAAGCTTTAATGTTTTTCCCCTGGATGATACGCAGGACGGCATCAGCACTAAATGAGTCAAACCGCGTGGCATGAGCTAATGCCCCTGAGACCACATCCGCACCATAGCGGTCGGCATATTTGAGGATACGGCCCATATGGTACCCGGCAGCGCTTTTCCGGGTTTCTTTCAATCCGTTATAATAGACCTGCGCCACCTCACCCAATCTCAAAAAGGCATCTTTGAGCAATTGACTCTGGCCTGTCATCTTCCTGTACAGGGCTTCATGTTCAGGCAACACCTGCCTGTCTTCTTGAGTGTAAACATGCCGGCAATCCATCGTTTCATCACACCATATTTCAATGTGATCACGGAACAAACGGACCTGGACATAACGGCCTATCAGTTCAGGATTGGCAGAGTATCGTTTTTTGTCGATGGTGACACAAAAATCAACGTTAACAAGTCGACGTACTTCCTTAAAAAATTGATCCGTTTTATTCCATGGCACAGGCTTTAACAGACTTTTTTCCCTTGCCAGGCGATCCACAGGCCTTTCCCGGGTGGTACCGTGGATACGGACATTGGCTGTGTTCGCCCGCCAGGCATCGGCCTTGTTATTGAGATCCTCAAGATCAATAAATTCTTTGCCTCTAAGGAAATTGTCTTCAATATACCGGAACGGCCGCTCTACCTTGCCGTGTCGTTCCTTTTTGCCGGGTAGAAGGATGACGATCTCAAAGTCATACTCCTGGGCAAACCGTTTAAATACCGGATTGATCCAAACGGTTCCGGGGCCCGTGTGCCTGCCCACCGTGGTCATATTGTCATAGGTGATTTTGTGGGGAACCGCCCCGATCTCGTCAAACGCCTCTTCATGCAACCGGATCACTGATTCTATAGTTTCATCAAAAAAGTGACGTATAAATATCCAACGACTGAAGCACAATACAAAAGATCCGGTATGCACCACCACGCGTTGTCCACCCATGTACACACTATGAGGACTCCAGTCCATCTGCCCCTCATCTCCAGGGGCATGATCAATTGGAGGCCTGGGCACCTTCAAGCCTTTGGGCCGGATTATTCTGATATACTCCTTGAGGATGGAGTATCCGCCCGTGTACCCCAACAACGTGATCTCTTCCAACACCCGAACCCCGCTGAGATGTTTTTCTTTTACAAGGTAACCGATTTTGGCCTTGTAAGGATCAAGTTTGCTTTTGCGGGGACTGGTTTGAGGCGCATTAATAACATTGTTGCAGCCCAATGCCCTGCGCACTGCCTTGCGGCTGTGCCCGGTCTGTTTTGCTGTCTGACGGATGGATGCTGTGCGCCCAAAGACTTTACGAATACGTTCCTGTTCCTTTTCACTCAACCGGCTCATGGTGCCCTCCTATCAACTCATTGAGCCGTTTCATCCGGGCACCGGCCCGCCCTATAAAGTCTTTAAGGGCGCAGACCTTGGAACCATTGATCGTGCCGCTGCCAATGCAGTTGTTCAGCTTGGACATTTTTGAAAGAATGGCATCAATAATCAAATAATAATTTTCCTTGTCCCGGCTTACGGACTCCAGCGCTTGCCTGGGAGATTCAAGCAGGTGGCGCCTGGCTCCGGGATCACTGGTCTTGCACCACAGGTCCACCAGACGGTTCACCTCCCGGGTTTTAAGGTTGTGTTTTTGAATACAAAGAGAAAAATCGGCCTGGGTTGCAGGCTGCAACCGCGCCAGTGACGGACCGACCCCGGCAGGGAGCAGCCCAAGTTTGATATCGTGGACAATTTCCGGGGTCAGGCTGCGGATCATGGAAAGCCGTCGGCAAACCCAGCTTTTATGCCGCTCAAGGAGTATCGCCGCTTCAACCTGATTGAGCCCTTCTATTTCTACAAGTTCCCAGACCACCAGGGCCTCCATGATCGTGGAAAACCCATCCGGGCGGTTCAGAAGGTAGAGCAATGCCTTGGCTTCTGCAGCACTTTTTTTCAACACAGCCACTTTAAGCGTCTTCATGCCAAGAAGGCCTGCACAGCGATGCCGCTTGAAACCGTCTATTAAAATATGGCAACCTCCTTGCTCAACCGCAACAACAGCCGTTAATTGGCCATGCTTGACTAATGAAGCCGCCATCTTTTCCTGGGCACCGGCGTGGACCGGCCGCAGGAATCCCAGACGTAAATCCAATTGGTCCGGACGCAGGTTAATCATTTGGACCTCCGGCTATATTGAGGCTTTTTTGAAAAATCTCCCCGATTGAGATAAGGCCACTGCCGCCGGTGGGTTGCTTAGGCGCCTTGGACGTCGGTGCTGCAACATTTTTTTTGGGAAGGGAAAGCACTTGAAACAGTCGGCCGTCAAAGGCTATGAGATCTTTATCAATGAGCCCGTTCCTGGCCTGGATATATTCGTCCAGGCGGATGGCCGTCAATGAACAGATTTTATCATAGCCGTAATAAGACATTCCCTGACGATCTGCCACCATCACCAGAAAAAGGTACAGCACAAGCTCCTGGTGGTTCAGGCTGCCCCAATACCCCTGGCGGATAAACCGGTGGCTTATCCATGCGAAACTGCCGTTAATTTTTCTAATTCGATGGTCCTTCAACGGTTCCTTGGTAATCATTTTTACCCTCCTTGGAAATATAATGATGAAAATTGTCGCCTGAATACCGTCTGCCATATCCCCGCCGGGGGAATTGATCTACAATCAGACCTTTTCTTCCGCAAAAACAGCAGCATGGATGGGAAGACGGAGGCGTTACCCGAAGACTATCATTGGATTTGGAGGGTGTTGAAGTGTCATCATCCACGGTTTTTTGAGAATTTCTTAATCTCCGCTCTTTTTCCTGCCGACGATGGGCTAACTTACCTTTTTCAGTTTGTCGATATTTCTTCTGGGCGTTACGGTGAGCTTCTCTTTGAGCAGTTTCCCGACAGGATTCACAGCAATAAATCTGTCCACGCCAGCAACTGTGGCAGATATAAAAAATGCTGCCGCATCGTTTACACTGGATTTCTTTTAATAAAACGATCTCCACATTTTCCGTTCTTGCCATAAAACGGAAGCCGTGATTATATGAAGATGTTGGGTAGCTTCCGTATTTTATATGGATGTCTGCTTTTTGAAGGCTCGAAGCGGCCTACTTCGAGCCTTCCTTATTTTTCAAATCCATCCAAGAAACAAAACCAAATTCAAAGAAAAAAAGGAAGAAAATATATTTTTAAAATATGGGATGAAGAAGAGACAAAGTAAAAAGGATGGAGGCTTTGTTACCGGCTAAAGGGGTGGCCTGCTTCATCGCCATAGGTGGGGACGGTTACGACCGGCGGTAACACTATGGGGCCATGAAGACATTCTCAGAGATTACTATGCGAGCATTGAATTATTTCAATATCAGCCACAAGCATCTGAGTTTCGACACAACTTCAGTAACTGTCCAAGGCGACTACCTTCTATACTCGAAAGAAAAAGGGCCTGACGATACGATGAATATTGTACACGGCCACAGCAAGGACCACCGTCCGGATCTCAAACAGTTTCTGGTAAAGATGTTATGTGTGGACCGAACAATCCCGGTATTCGGTCAAACTGAGGATGGAAACGCATCTGATAAAACGGTCAATAACGAAGTCCTGTCATCAATATCAAAATATATGGCGAACAACGGAATCCATAAAGATGGATTCATCTACATTGCAGACTCAGCCATGGTGACTAAAAAGAACCTTGAAGAAATAGGAGACAAAATTCAATTTATCAGCAGGCTTCCCGCAAACTATAAAGCGTGTTCTCAATTGATCAAAGAGGCCGTAACCAAAGACGATTGGACAACTCTTGGCAAGTTATCCGAGACAACAGAAACTCAAAATCGTCCTGCAGCAGTGTACAAGTCATGGGAAACCGAAACCACCCTTCATGGCAGATCCTACCGGGTAATCGTAGTGCACTCCAGTGCCCATGACAAAAGGAGACAAAAACGGATTGACCGTGAGCTGGAGAATGAGCATGCGGATCTTTCAAAAAAAGCAAACGCTCTGGCAAAACAAGAGTTCTTCTGCCAGGAAGATGCAGAAAAGGCCGCCGTTGACCTGAAAAATGGTAAACATAAATATTATGCCCCGACAACAAAAATCTCTGAGCGCCCAAAATACAAACGAGGCAGACCTAAAAAGGATGGTTCCCGTTCATTGGACAAAATGATGTATGCTGTTACATCTGAACTAGAAGAGACCGAGGCTGCAACAGATCTGCGAAAAGAAGCAGGATGCTTTGTTCTGATATGCAATGTGCCTTCGGCCGGGGCTGACAAATATAGTTCCTACGATGTCCTTCGGGCCTACAAGGATCAGTACGGGATTGAACAGAACTTTGGATTTCTGAAAAACACCCCCCTTGTAAATTGCGTATTTCTCAAAAAAGCAGAACGAATAGAGGTGCTTGCCCTTGTCTTGCTATTGTCTCTTTTGATTTGGCGGCTTATTGAGTACAATATGAGACGATATACAAAAGAGGAAAATAGAGACCTTCCCGGCTGGAAAAAAAGAAGGACAGATAAACCGACATCTTTCATGGTGATGAGTAGTTTCCAATATCAGTTGGTTCTTAAAATTGGAAAGCACCGAAAACTGGCCAGGCCGCTAAACAATAATCAACGGGAGTATTTGATGGCCTTGGGGTTAAACTCCAAAATTTTCACAGTACCTGGAGGGTAATTGACGTTGCACGCACAAAAAAAATACGGATTTATCACAAATTAGGGTGCGGAATGTGAGCTCCAGGCAACAAAAATGACCTGAAGGGCAGATTGGATATTTTGGTGCTTCCGAAAAAAGGCAGATGCAACAAGGCGGAATATGAAGAAGAAACAGCGGAAGATTTCATTCGTTTTAAAAGAAAACATTCAGCGGTGGAATCTGCCATAAACGGACTGGAAAATCATGGTCTTGACAGATGCCCGGATCATGGCATTCAAGGGTTTAAGAGGTATGTGAGCCTGTCGGTTTTGGCAAGAAATCTCCAGATCATCGGGCATCACATACAACAAAAGGGATTAAAAAAGCTGCAAGGGTCTGAACAGCGCAAAGCAGCTTAAAACAGGCCATTGCTTAAAAAAAACACGGCAAACACTACAGTTGCGTCCGGAAAAGGAGAAAGTTGCCGAAAACCGGCAGAGATGGAAGCATTTCTCCCGGTTTGTGATGACAGGAACAACAAAGATTTAAGGTTTTTTCAAACATCGACCCCCTGAAAATTTCAAAATCGGGGTTTCCGGTCAGGCACTAAATAATATTAAAAAATATCGTTTCCACTCGGAAAGAGTGGGTATCCCTGAACCATTGGGGGCAGTATTATAGTTAATGGTTACAGTTTCTTCCCAAACTGATGGTATCCATGGTGATCCTGAAGGCCCCTGTAACTGGAAGCTGATTTCCATTATTGAGCCATTTTCTGCATCCCCAACGGCTCTATAAACAAGACTTGCGTTTTCTCCAACCAGGATACTATCGGGGATGTCTTCTTCTTTTTCTAGAAAATCGACCCCCTGAATAACAGTTTTAGTTACGGTAATATTTATTCCTGTCATGCTGTCGGCACTATCACCGGCATTATTTGCCGTAAAGCTTATTGTTTCTCCCGGCATAATTGT
Organism: uncultured Desulfospira sp.; assembly: GCA_963663165.1. Lineage (GTDB taxonomy): Bacteria > Desulfobacterota > Desulfobacteria > Desulfobacterales > Desulfobacteraceae > Desulfospira. Next base: position 5,402,575 of record OY760175.1, read on the forward strand.
ATATTCAGAATAACAATTATTTACACTTATACATATCAAAAAGAAAATAAAAAAAGATGCCACGATATTTTTTATAAAAATTTTCAGAATACTCATTGTTGTTGTCCCTCCCTGTAAAAAATTTTTAATTTTTTATCGAGTTCAGCATTTTCAACATCAACAACAAATTCAAATCCATTAAACATCGTTATTACTGCAAACTCTTTTCGTTTAATCTGCTTTGCCGTGAATTTGTTTTGATACCTTTCTGGCAATTGCTTTTTCAAAATTGCTTTATTATTTAAATCAACTATAATTACATAATTCGAGTTATTTTCAAAATTAGTAAATAATATATTACTTTCATCAATCCAGGTTATCCCAGATGTAATACTATAAAGATTCGCCTTTTCATAAACAATGCTTGAATATGTATTTTTTCCCTGATTCTCTTTATCGAATCTGGGATATAGAGGTGTGCCACATTCTCTAGGGTCTAGTTTTTCTTGAATTTGAATACGATTTTGTCGTGGGGTCAATTCCAAATTATAAAGCATCAATATGTCTCTACTAAAAGCATTGCTACTATAACTTCTTGGATAGTGTTTGATATAAACTAAATATTTATTGTCACTTGATACAGATGCATTATAACCCCAAATTGTGTCAATCAATTCCAGTGAAGGAAAACTAATAATTATAAACAAATCTCCACCGGCCTTTAAGGCACCTCTTACTATTATTTTATTATTAAATGTTGTCAATTTTATTATTTCTCTAGCGCGAATCAAATATTCCCGAACGGTTTTGTTTTTTGTCCTTTTTTCGACCGATTCGATCTTAATATTTATTTTATTTTTTTGTTTAGTACATAATGATTTTATTAAATATGCATTAGTTTCTGTCTCTATTATATTTTCTGCTATGCTTATATTTGGATATATAAAAAAAAACATCACAAATAATATAAAAAATTTGATTATTCTCATCGCATATTCCTTTAATTAGATACTTTTATTGTCAAAAAATTACCGAGTGTTTGCACTTCATTGCACCCGGATGCCCCACCATAATTATCAATATGATGAAAATTATTATCACTACAAGCAGGACAGTAATCGGTCACGGTTTTTTTCCCAATAGTATGTCAATGTCATTAACTTAAGCGTTAATACAAGAAACTGGAAACAAGAGACAAGAGGGTGAAGCGCCGTTGGCGCCCATTTTATAACCCCTGCGCGCTATGCAAAATTTCTTAAGTTAATGGCATTGAATAGTATGTATATAAATTATATCTCCACATTGAAGCACTGGATGATTTGGATGAACAGCAACGGTCTGCCCTGCTTGAACCGAGCTACCACATGACCCTATAATATTATTCACTTGAGCAAATGTGTTCGAAGTCCCACAAGGAGATGTTAATGGGTACCCAGTTGTCCAGCAGTAATTCCCCCATTGTAGACTTCCATACTCCGCAGATTCCCCACTTCCATTTTCATATACTTCAGAGATAAAATCAGATAATAAGGTTATGCTTGTATATTGGCATTGGGTATCAGACAAACAAGCATTGGCTGCCGTTCCTCCACATTCGTTTTCTATAGGGGTATTATATTGTGTATGTAAGTATATCCCCAAAACAGTAAAATAATAATAATACGAGGCTTGAATGGAAGAATCACCAGACGTCAATGTGGCTATAATTGAAGTGTATTCCCCTTCAGGTAAATTTTCTACATTAAAAGGGACTATATGTGTTCCGCCCGTTACAATGTCATTTAGGATTTCATGGATTAAACCATTATTATATTCTGCGGTTACTTGAAGAATTCCTAACATACTTGAAGGTTCAATAGCTACTGTTATTCCATTTTCAATATCAACCGATGTGATATCTATGCCTACAACAATAAAATTTTCTTCGAGAACAACATCATCTGCAAAAGATATTTTATATAGTGCCTGACCGGAAATTGGAACCATCATATTTTCCAGGGGTATCTGGGCTGAAATTCGTTTGAAGTTTCTGTTGTGATATGAATTACTTGTTGCTTTTTACTAATTACTATGTTAATCTAACCCTATAAAATTATATAGGATTTATGTTTTGTGAGACAAGCCAATAGTAATTCAAACTTCAACATTCCATCAGAACTTCGAGGTCGTTTTGCGTAAAATTTTTGAACTACAGATGACATTCGGGCAGACCCCTATCGATCAAATTAAAATTGATATGAGAGCCAGGGATGAAATCCCCAAACTTCTTTTGGGACTCCAACATATCTATTGCGACCAGAGTCTTCGACAAAAAGTTTTTGATATCCTCACGGACATGATCCCAGAAAGTACCGATTCTAAAAATGGACGTCCCGGTATGGACCTGTGGAAGATCCTTGTAATGGGCGTCATTCGGCTCAATTGCAATTGGGATTATGATAAACTCCAGGAAATGGTGAACAACCACAAAACAATAAGGCAGATGCTGGGGCATGGCATGATGGACAATGATATCGCCTACCCCCTTCAGACCCTGAAAGATAATGTCAGGCTTATGACCCCAGATATTCTTGACAAAATCAACACTCTGGTTGTGCAAGAAGGCCATAAACTTCTGATGAAAAAAAAACTTCGGACGATGGAGCCTTGATTGGGCGGTGTGATTCATTCGTTGTAGAAACCAATGTTCATTATCCCACAGATATCAACCTGCTTTTTGATGCAGTCCGAAAAATGATTCAAATTGCCGCTATTATCAGCCAGGACATTGGAACGAGTATGTGGCGGCAATCAGCGTATAATATTAAAGCATTTAAAAAGCTTTATCGAATAGTCCAGCGTTTGAAACATTCCACATCAAAGGATGAAAAGAAAAAGGCCAAAAGAGTCCAGCAAATTATGGATGCCCATACAGCATATATCAAGCTTGCTGAAAAATATATTCAAAAGGCGCGATTGACCGTGGAAATGATACCGGCATCCGATATTATATGTGCAGCCCGAGCTGAAGAATTACAAACATATATCAACTACGCACTTTGGCAAATTGATTTGATCAAACGCCGGGTGTTACAGGATGAAAAGATCCCCCATGAAGACAAGATTTTTTCGATTTTCGAACCCCACACGGAGTGGATTTCAAAAGGCAAGGCCGGTGTTCCCCAGGAATTGGGCTTGCGGGTATGTATCCTGGAGGACCAATATGGCTTTATCCTGCACCACCGGGTGATGGAGAAAGAAACCGATGATAAAGTCGCCGTTGCGATGGTAACATTGGCACAAAGCAAATTTTCTGATCTCAAAGGATGCAGTTTTGATAAAGGGTTTTACTCTCCAGGCAACAAAAATGACCTGAAGGGCAGATTGGATATTTTGGTGCTTCCGAAAAAAGGCAGATGCAACAAGGCGGAATATGAAGAAGAAACAGCGGAAGATTTCATTCGTTTTAAAAGAAAACATTCAGCGGTGGAATCTGCCATAAACGGACTGGAAAATCATGGTCTTGACAGATGCCCGGATCATGGCATTCAAGGGTTTAAGAGGTATGTGAGCCTGTCGGTTTTGGCAAGAAATCTCCAGATCATCGGGCATCACATACAACAAAAGGGATTAAAAAAGCTGCAAGGGTCTGAACAGCGCAAAGCAGCTTAAAACAGGCCATTGCTTAAAAAAAACACGGCAAACACTACAGTTGCGTCCGGAAAAGGAGAAAGTTGCCGAAAACCGGCAGAGATGGAAGCATTTCTCCCGGTTTGTGATGACAGGAACAACAAAGATTTAAGGTTTTGTCAAACATCGACCCCCTGAAAATTTCAAAATCGGGGTTTCCGGTCAGGCACTATATAGTGAACACGAAATCAAACAAATCAATAACCATACTTTCCACATTGAATCATTCCCTCAGTTATAAATTGCCATTATTAATACTGCCACTAGCTTGAGAAATTGAATCTTCACCAGTAATAATGTCCCAATTTACAGGCATTGCTGGCTTTGTTTCCAAATATACTTTTTCCCCAAGCCCTAATGTAGTTCTATCTCGATTAGAAGGAGTTTCTGAAATTGTTCTTGATATGATATTAAAAACAGTAAACATTTAACTAAGAATGACATCGCTTGCAAAAATAGATGTTGCGTTAAAAACAAATAGAGCAACAAACAACTTAATTGTTAGCAGATTTCTAATCACTTTCAACACAACGTTCTCCTATAACATTTTAATATAACCCCTGGTGTTGCCGAAACCAAACTCATTATTGGAGTACAAACATTTTATAAAAATAAACAATCTAAAAAACAAAGAACTGTTTTTTATTCGATGTAAGTCAGTAGTGTCCGGTTAGGTTCTTGCATATAAAAACCCATTAAATTTATTGAAAATTTTTTATTTTTTCTATTGACAAATGTGCGCAAAAATTTTTGCGCGCCTTGAAAATTTTTCTTTCAAGGAGGCCAATATGGCGCACATTTCAGTCCCGAAAAAACCAATACAGTCCCTGAATTTTGACAATTTCTTCTTTCCTTTGATAAAGTTGCATCCCATGGCACCAGAATTAAAATCACGAGGTGATCGGCCTCTGAAAATGACATTTGAAGACCAGCTAAAAGCGTTGGTATATTTTCATCTTCAAGAACACAAATCTGCTCGACACCTGATCCAGGATCTCAAAGAGAATGTTTTTGCTAAAGAGTATATTGCTCCAGATGGTGGTATCAGCCGTAGCAGTTTTTCTGAGGCGATAAATCACCGGGGTCTTGAACAGCTGCAATTCCTTTTTGAAAATCTTTATAAACAAGCCCGCAAGGTGCTCCCCAAAGAACATGCGCAATTGGGAGAGTTAGTTTCCATCGACGGCAGTTTAATTGATGCGGTTTTATCAATGCACTGGGCTGATTACAGAAAAGGAGCTAAGAAAGCAAAAGCGCATTGTGGGTTTGATATCAACCATGGCATCCCAAGCAAAATATTCCTTACAGATGGCAACGGTGGAGAGCGTCCTTTTGTAATGCGTATCCTTTCCAAGGGGCAAACCGGTGTGATGGATCGAGGGTATCAATCGCATAAAGACTTTGATCTGCTTCAGGAAGAAGGCAAACATTTTGTTTGTCGTATTAAAAGCAAAACAACCCGAACCGTAATCGAAAAGCATGCGGTAAACCCTGACAGCCATATTTTTTATGATGCATTGGTCCTGCTTGGTACTCCTAATCAGAATCAGACCGTCAAACCTGTTCGAGTTGTCGGTTATGAAATTGCAGGGGTCAAATACTATGTGGCCACTGATCGACATGATTTAACAGCAGAACAGATAGCCAGTGTGTATAAACTCAGATGGACTATTGAAAATTTTCTGATTATAACGGATTTAGGGGAACAGAGGCCAAAACCGCTCTAATCATTGGAAGGGGGTAAAAAACTTTTTCGTAACCCATTGAAATCAAAGGGAATTCCGACTAGACTTTTTGTCAATAATTTCATATAGTTAGAGACCAAACCCGCCAAGGAGGTCTCTAACTATATGTGGGAAACAGATACAGAATCCGCAATCCGAAACCATAGAACCATATGTGTGCCTTTTTCTCAAGATGATTATAATGACAACATTCAAAATCCTGACAAATTTCGGAACTGTCTCAATGAAAGGATTGAGCTTTTCCCGGAACTATTTCCAGCTGAAATTTCCAGAGAAGGATATCGAATGAAAGATATCTATCACTCAAAAAAAATGTTGATCCCTATTCGGCGAATCGAGATGTCCGGCATTGCTTACACAGTCCGCCCTTCCTTTGTGACACCCTATCTCACCGGCTTGGTCGATGAGGTTGAAAAAGCTCTTTTTATGCGAAAATTTAATGTGCCCTTCTGGGCACTGAGCCACATTTTCGGTAAGGATCCAATGTATTGGTACCGGATTGAGCAGTCACTTGGTCGCAATAGTATCGTTGGAACAACCATCCGACAACCGGAAGACATCCCGCAACATCTTGCGGCGGATGAGAAGCATACCCGGATTCTGGGAGAAAAAACTTATGTGGCAACAACTGTTGGAAATGGCTGCATTCTTGGAGCGTCTGTTGCTCAAAATGCTGGAAAACAAGCCTTGACTGGAGCTTATCAATTTTACCGGGATGAAGCCCAATGCCTTCGGCCTGAATATTCTCCGGAGACCGTCAATATAGACGGATGGAAAGCTACCCGGCAGGCATGGAAAAGCCTTTTTCCATCGGTAGCCATCGTTTGTTGTTTTTTGCATGTATTCATAAAAATTCGTGATAGGGCAAAGAAGAAATACAGAGACATTTTTGATGAAACAGCATCAAAACTATGGGATTGTTATCGGGCTGAAAGCAAAATATCATTTTCACAGCGAATCAGGAGGTTGATCGAATGGTGCAAAAAGCAAGATGCTCCGAATGTTATATCAGACCCCATAAACAAATTACGGAAAAATATTGTTTCATACAGAAACGCCTATGATCATCCCAAGGCACACAGAACGAGCAACATGGTTGACAGATTGATGCAAAGAATGGATCGCCATCTGTTCAGCACTCAATATTTTCATGGAGTAATGGATGCAGCGCAACTGAGCATTCGAGGATGGACACTCATTCATAATTTTGCTCCTTACAACCCGGAAACCGTCAAAAGGCATAACGGATTCAAAAGCCCAGCTGAAAGGCTGAATCAATTTAGATATCACGACAACTGGTTGCATAACCTTTACATTTCGGCTTCTTTGGGTGGGTACCGAAGCCCTCCCCAAAATCCGATATAATCAGAAAATTTTTTCAAATGGTGGAAAGAGCATTTAAAGGTGTACCATTTGATTGCCCGCAGTGAATATGGGCTTATGGTTCAAATCCTTGCAGGCCTTATCACTTATCTCCTGCTGGCAATCTACTGCCGGGAACAGTTTAACGAGAAAGTCTCCATCAAAAGAGTCCGGCAGTTGCGTACTGCAATTCTTAATGACCTTTTCACCGGCCACAATGGACCACCGGATTCAGACAGGGACAGTATTGTCAAAGAACAAAAAAAATTATCACAAGCAAAAACCTAACCGGACATTACTGGATGTAAGTGACACATTATTTCAAAATCGAACTAATTTATAAAAAGGTATATTATAGAAGCCGCATATCAATTTCGCAATCAGGTGTCAACCCAATAAAATGTTAGTAATGAAAAAAATAATATTTCCAATATTGGTCTTCATAATAAAGCTCCAGTTGAAAGAAGGACAACATTAGGCTCAAATCTATTTATTAATTGTAACTCAATGTCATTAACTTAACGAAGCGGTTTATAACAGCAGTGGAAACGGCCGCTTCGATTAGGGTGCAATCCCATTTAGTGGCATGAACTGACATGTATCCAATTTTTCCGTTTTTCATGCTGCATTGAATACTCTGCCCTCCCAAAAAAAGCTGGACTCCTGGCTCATGAAAGGTTATATAGATTTGCATGAGCAGGACTTTAACCATTCAAGGACGTGAATTTTCAGAAGTTGATATACAAACGATACGCCATTTGATTAACGACAATCCCGCCTGGCACCGCACTCGTTTATCCAAAGAATTGTGTGCTCGCTGGGATTGGCGCACGGAAAAAGGTCTGCTCAAGGACATGGCCTGTCGAAGCATGCTGAGAAAACTTGAGCAAAAAGGGATGGTCACACTTCCCGTTGCCCGTCATAGCGGTAACCGTCAGCGGCGTATTCCCGATGTCCCCCATGATTGTAAGCCGATAGAAACCACTTTGCGTAAGATCCGCCCGATACAATTGATACCGGTATCGGGCCGTGGAGATATTGATGATTTATTCCATTGCCTTATGGATCGACATCATTACCTTGGGTGTAAAGGGTATGTCGGAGAACATATGAAGTATATGGCTTTTGATCGCAATTCTCGTCCGGTTGCCTGCCTGCTTTTTGGCTCAGCAGCATGGAAAACGGCCCCTCGTGACCGATTCATCGGTTGGGATAGGTCGGCTCGTCGCAGGAACCTGCATATGACGACCAACAATACCCGATTTTTGATTTTGCCATGGATTCGAATTCCCCATCTTGCCAGTCATATTCTGGGTTCATGTCTTAGGCGGCTGAGCCGGGACTGGACAGCTAAATATGGTCACGATATCTGTCTGGTAGAAACTTTCGTGGATCGATCACGCTTTGCCGGAACTTGCTACCAGGCGGCAAATTGGCAAAAAATTGGTCAAAGCAAAGGGCGAAGCCGTCAAGACAGGCACCACAGACTTCAGGTGCCGATAAAAGACATCTATGTATACCCGTTGACTTCCAATTATAAAAAGCAGCTATGCACACAAACTTGAGGGTTTCAGTCATCGAAATGACAGGTAATTTTTCAACCTGCAATTCGAGGACTGATCATGAAACTTGCTTCCACTATAAGGGATATTCGAACCCTTCTAACAAAAGCCGTAGCTGATTTCCAAAACCATCAAAATGCTAATATCCTGTGTGAGCAGGTACGGAACGGCCTCTTCATTATTGTGGAAGCATTTCTGATTCCCGTCATTGAAAAGGCACTGTCTGACCCGGATCTTTTATCTGAACTGAAAATTGGTGCCGGTAAAAAGGGACTGCGTTTCAACGGATACCGCCCCAGCAGCATTCGATTATTGACAGGAACTACCCTGAGCATCCGATCCCCTTACTTTTCAAAAGTTGTTTCCAAACAACGGCCAGGCCCTAAAACAAAAAAACGACAAAAGGGGACAGGCCGCCATTTTGGGCTTGATTACCTTGGTTTTATCGGCAGGTGTTCAACGCTGTTCGCTTCGTCGGTGGTCCATGCAGCATTGCTCTGTCCCTCTTTTGAAATTGCCCGAAGATCCCTGGAAAACCATGCAATCAACTTAAATGTCAAAACCATACGCCGCATAACAATGAATCTTGCACAGGAAGCTATGCCCCTGCGTGGCCGGGTATCTTTTGGAGATACTGATCGCGTTGGTGGCAAAACGGTTCTGGTTTGTATCGACGGCGGTCGCCTTCGAGAACGGAGGCCAAAACGGGGACGTAAATCAAAAGGCCAAAAGCGGCAGGGATATCATACTGAATGGAAAGAACCCATTCAGTTTGTCATACATATTGTCGATCCGGACGGCACAATATCCAAAAAACACTTGCCGGTTTATGATGCCACAATGGGCGGTATTGATGCCGCTTTTGATATTCTTGAGATCTACTTGCGTGAATTAGATATTCCCAAAGCCAAGCGTGTTGTTTTCTGCTGTGACGGTGCACGTAGCTATTGGAAGCGAACAGGCCCGCTGGCCAAACGGCTTGAAATCGAATCCTATTATGAGGTAATCGACTACACCCATGCAAAACAGAATTTACATGAAATCGTGGACAAATTGCCAAAGAGAATCCCTATAAAAGAAAGAAACCGGATAGCAGAATCTTGGAAGAACCTCCTTTGGGATGGCAGATTCAAAGACCTTAGAAAAGAAATTGTAAAACACATTACGTACCCTAAAAGGCGCATAGAAGCACTATCCAAATTTAAAAGTTACTTCGTGAAAAATCGAAACAGAATGCAGTATCGCCAGTTCCGCAGCCTGAAAATACCTACTGGCAGCGGCTGTGTTGAAAGTGCAATACGTCGGGTTATAAATCTCAGAATGAAATCACCGGGTATATTCTGGAAACCGGAAACATCCGAATCAATGTTGTTCTTAAGGAGTCAGCTCCTTTCCGGGAGGTGGAACATCTTGACTGACAATATCTTCATACAAATTCGGTCACTTTGCTTAGGCCACTAAATGGGAATGCACCCTTTTCAGGGTAATGTCTTCTTTTTCTACAAACAGCCGAACAAAAGATTCCTCAACCATTGAGGGGGTGCTTTTGTAAGGCAAGCGGTCCAGGCAGGATAAAATCACCTTGCATTGCTTTTTAAACTCTGGATGGTTATTTACAAAAAAGTCCAGATCATCTGAATACCGGTGACCAAGGTAGCATCGGCCTAAGGCCGTTCCACCGGTCAAATAAAAATCCGTGTGCAGGAATTGGATTTTTTCCAGAATTTCATCCTGAAAAGGATACAGTTTATGGGAATAATATTTGTCTGGCATATCTGTATTTATCTATTCGTGCTTTGGGGAACAAGTCGTTTAAAATTTCATCGGACAATGCCTTTTTCAAAGTTTCCTCCGGGAGAAGGGCTCTCAAGGTATACCAGTCAAAGGTAGATAAAAGTTTGATATAAATGCTTTTGGAAGAAATATGGGGGATATTGTCCATTTCACCATTGATAAAGGAATTCAGGACGTCCAGGTCAATTTTTTTGTCCCAGAACGCTTTTTTGAGAATTTGTTTTCTTTCATCAGTCGTATACATTTTAAATATCCATCCTTATCATTCTCAAACTATACCAGATGGTGTTCCCGGTTGACAAGCTTCCTGAAAGGTGTGGAAAAATTAAAATCCAAAAGCCATCCGTCTCAATCCTCTCTAATCGAGGCAACGGTTCTGGCAAAGAACAGCTGGCCTTTATTCGAGATGGTTATCAAGTCTCAATCCTCCCTGCCGGGTGTAAACCGTTTGGGCCTGGTGGCTAACGGATTCCAGGGTAAAGCCGGCCCGTCTGCCCGCTACCTTTTTGCCCAGGCCGATCTTGCCCATCTGGTCAAAGGCATAGATGAAATAGGGCAGGTTTTTATTCAAAGAACCAAAAAGGATCAGGCCGCAGTTTAAAAATTCTCCGGCTGCGAAATCGGTTTTTGGGGTTAGGGGCGGTTCCAGGACCATGGGATGGGGCGGGTCTGAGATTCGTTTGTTTTCCGGGACGGGCAGGGCATGGGCGGTTTCAAAGACCAGGGCATAGGTGCAGTTCGACCTTAAAATGCAGGCGCGGCAATCGTGGTTTTTTAAGGCACAGACCGTTCTCTTAAGCGCATGGCCGAACAGCCCCCTGAAGGTGGCGCCTTTATACCGGGGCAAAAAAGCATCCCGGCCAAGTTTGATTTGAAAGGTGTATTTTCCGTATTCCATAAGATAAAGGTTCCCGTTTAAAAAGGGTTGGTTTCTCTTTTTCACTATACAGAATTCGGCGGATTGGTTTTAAAAAAAGTTTCAATCCGGATTGTGCAAAACAGAACTGCTTGAGGTCAATAAAAAAAGCAGAAGCAAATTTATTTTGATAGACCACTTTTCGCTTGGCATGTCAACAATTTATGGGAACAAATAAGCTTGGTTTCCTAACCCGGATATTTCACGAAGTTTCTTTGCCTCATATGCAAGGCACAGGCCGGAAAGCCAATAAAACAGACGGTCCCGATCGTTAACTGGTTTTGGGCGGCGATTTATTTCATGCCGGTAAGTGTAATGCCCTCGACAAATTTGCGTTGAGCAATCAGGAATATTAAGACCAGGGGGGCTGTTATGATTGCCATTGCGGCCATTAGGGCGCCATAGTCGTTCCCAGCCTCCTCGTTGATGAACAGGATCGCACCAAGGGGCGGGGTGGCCAGCTTTTCTGAATGAATTACAATCAAAGGCCAGAATAAATCATTCCAGTGGGAGACCAGCGAGAAAATTCCAAATGCAGCAACCGCTGGATACGCTGCCGGCAGCATGATGCGCCAGATGATGCTGAACTCGCTTAGACCGTCAATGCGCGCTGCATATATAAGATCATCGGAAACCGTCCGAAAGAACTGCCGCATAAGAAAAATACCGAAGACCGAAATGGTAAAAGGCGCAATCAGTGCCGCATAAGTATCCAGAATTCCGGCTTTGTAGCAAAGAATATATCTCGGGATGGCAAGAACCTGGGGCGGTACAAGCAGCCCGATCAGTACCATGGCAAACAATGCTTTTTTACCCGGAAAATTTAATTTTGCCAGGGCATAAGCACAGGGAAGGGCAAACAGAACCTGGAAAAAAAAGATACCCGCACACACAATGACCCCGTTTGCAATATAGCGAAGCAATGGAGATTCAGTCAGGGCCATTGAATAATTGCGCCAGACAGCCCAGCTGTTTGGCAGAATATGAAATTGAGGACTGAATAGTTCCTCGGGCGGCCTGAAAGAAATAAGGACGGCCCAGATAAAGGGCGCAAGTGCGATGAATGCACCGGCTATGAGCAGGCAATGCCTGACAGCAGACCATACAAATTGTCTTTTTAAATGTTTCATGAATAGTGTATCCGTTTATCCATGAACCATACCTGCAAAAGTGTGAGCGTCAGGATAATTGCCAAATAAACAATTGCCAGTGAAGCGGCATGTCCGGTGCGGAAAAAGACAAAGGCCTCATTATAAATTGTGTAGAGCATTACCTCAGACGCCTTGTTCGGTCCCCCCCTTGTCAGAACGGCAACCGTATCAAAGACCTGAAAGGCCCGGATAGCCGTAATCACCAGAACAAACATGAAAGTGGGGCCAAGAAGGGGCCAGGTGACCATGTGAAACTTATCCCAGGCATTGTCTGCACCGTCCACCTGGGCGGCCTCATACAGGTCGCCGGGAATGGATGCAAGCCCGGCAAGAAAAAGAACCATATTAAAGCCAAATGCCTGCCAGATACCAATGACACACAAAGTGCCCAGAACAGTGGTTTCATTTTGCAGCCAGCTTTTGGAGAGATCCGGCCCCAGGAGCCTGATGGCATGATTTAAAAGGCCGATCTGGGGGTGGAGAACCATCTGCCAGGCCACTGCCATGGCTGCCATTGTGGCCATGACCGGCAGAAAATAGGCGGCTTTATAAAATGATTTAAGACAGGTGCACGACTCAATCATGATGGCGGCAACAAGACCCATAACCACTGATATGGGAACAACAACGGCCACATAAATGGTCGTGTTTACCAAAGATTTCAAAAAGACCGGGTCATTGAACAAAACCTGAAAATTATCCAGGCCGACAAAGGAAAACGTGCCGGCACCAAATTCCCAGTCGGTAACGCATATGATGATTACCGCCGCTACCGGGCCGATAATCATAAGAAAGATCAGCAACACGGCAGGGGCTGACAGGATATAGGCCGTCAGGGCCTCCATGTTGCCGTTCAGTCCTCGGGGATTTTTCGGAACAACGCTGTCAGCGGTCATGGTATGTGATATTGGGGGTTTCTCAACCATAGGCCGGTTCGCATTTTCTGGATAAAGGCCGGGCATTAATCCGTTTTCCCTGTTCATTGAATACAAGCAGGCGGCGTAACGGCAGCTTGAGCCACACCTTTGATCCGGTCGGCACATCGCTGCCGGCCAGAGGATCAAGCCGGACGGTTACCTTTTGTTCGCAGTTGTTGATCCTGACATAGGCGAGCACCTCGGATCCCAGGTTTTCTCGAAAAATTACGGTTCCGGGAATACCTTGCTTTTGGCTATTGGTAAAAAGATTTACCGCCTCGGGGCGGGCGGCGACAATCACTTTGGTACCCGGAGAAAGCCCTGTCTCCACCGGGATGAAATGATTAAAAACGTCTAGTCCGCCCATGGCGGATACGAGGGCCGGAAGCGTGTTGATTCCAGGGCTGCCTATGAATTCAGCCACACGCAGGTCAACCGGCTCGCTGTAGATTTCATCAGGGGATGCCGCCTGAAGAATACGGCCGTTCATCATCACGGCGATCCTGTCGGACATGGTCATGGCCTCGGCCTGATCGTGGGTGACATAAATAAAAGTCACCCCCAGGCGCTGGTGAAGCTGCACAATCTCCGTTCGCATCTGCACTCTCAATTTGGCATCAAGGTTGGACAACGGCTCATCCATTAAAAAGACAACCGGCTGTCGAACCATGGCACGCCCCAATGCGACACGCTGGGCCTGTCCGCCGGACAGTTGCCTGGGTTTCCGGGTTAAAAGGTGCTCGATGCCCAGCATCCGGGCGGTTTCCATAACATCTTTTTCAATACGGCTTAAAATCCGGCCTGTGCCCGGGAAAAAGCGGCCTATCAGCGGAAGGCGCTGGTATCTTTTTAAACGGCGCATCTGCAGTGGTACCGCAATATTGTTAAAAACCGTCATGTGAGGATATAGGGCATAGGATTGAAAGACCATGGCTGTATTGCGCTCTTTGGGTTTTTTGCCGTCAATACATTCATTCTCAAGATAGATATTGCCACTGGTTTGTTCTTCAAGGCCGGCGATGATGCGCAAAAGTGTTGTTTTGCCGCAGCCGGAGGGCCCTACAAGACTAATAAATTCTCCTTTACCGATGTCAAGTTCAATATTTTTCAGTATCTGGGAGCTGCCAAAGTTTTTGCAGATATTCCTGATTAAAACGCCGGGCATATCCAACCCTCATGAGTCCTGACAAAAATCAAAGCCTATGTTTTTCCTGCCGTTATTGAGGCTTGGCATACTCTCCGGTTGCATGCCTCAGATAAACAGCCAGTCCGTTTTTAAGCCAATTGCCGACATCGTGGTTAATCAGTTCCAAAGGTTCATGCCGCTTGTGGGTTGCTTTTTTGCCTTTGAATAAAAACTCCAGATAACCGACCCGCCGGATGCCGCCATGCCTGGCCCACCAGCTTCCTTCATAGATAAATGCCGTGGACGGGCACCAGACCATACGCGTTTTCCCAAGAGAACGGCTGCGGTATTCATGGGTATGGCCTGTGGCCACCAGGTCGACCTGGTACGTTTTGAGCAGTTCAATCAGTTTTTCGCGCGGTTCAGGGTACACGCTGTGCTGTCTGATCCCCTGGTCCGAGGGTTTCCACAAATACAACGGTTTATGGAAAAAAAGGGCAATGGCTTTGCCCTGCTGTTTTCCCTGGCTCAATGTCGATATCAGCCACTCCAACTGTTCTGTTTCCGCCAAAAGCCCGCTTCCGAACAAAAGGCCGTTGAGCCCGATAAGCCGCCAGTCCGCTTTATCAAGGCACCAGTAATCCTGCCCGAAATGGTGCAGAAACCGATCGCGCCGCTGGTCGTTAATAATGTGTTCTCCCCTGACATCGGGAGGGCAATTGCCCACATCATGATTTCCGGGTACAACCATAACCTGTGTCCGGATACGCTTGAGTTGCTGACTTGCAAATACCAGATCTTCTTCCATGTCTGCACCGTTAAAGGAGAGATCCCCGGTGCAGACCACAAGGTCAGGGTTCTGTTCATTAATCTTTTCTAAGACAACATCCCAGTTATGAAAAAAGTACGGTCTTTCACCACTCAGATGAATATCGGAGATCTGAATCAGCCTGAAAGATGACATTTTTGTTGCCTTAATTGCCGGGCAGCAGTTTCTGCACGTCCTGGGCCATTTCTTTTAAGATCTTTTCCGGATCATCCTGCTTGGTAACGACCCGCTGCATATGATCCTTGATCACATCCGTGATTTTCAGGCCGTTCTTGCCGGGAAACGCATACCACTGGGTCATGATGGGAAGCTGCCGGACGCTTGCCATGTAGTTTGGGTTTTCTTTATAGAAGTTTCCTAAAAGATCCGGATCTTTGGGGGGGATTTCGTTACCGGCCATGTATCCCGTACTTTTTACCATATAAGTGGAGCCTATTTTGCCTGTGGCGAATTTGATATATTCCCAGGCCGCTTTTTGTTTCTTTTTGTCCTTGGTGTGAATAACAGCCATATTTCCCCCGGCCGGTACCTTGCTGTTTAAACTGTCTTCGGGAAGGGGGAATGTGGTGGTCTTAAGTTCAAACTTGTCGCCGACCATACGGGTCACGGCGCCAAGTTGAGATGTTGAGGTAATGTGTAAACCAATAGTGCCTGCTGCAAAAGACTGCCTGGACTCAGGCCGCGTAATATTGGGCATAGTGGTTTTTGTTACCATGTCACTTAGCAGGTTGATTGCCTTGATGCCTGCCTGACCGTCAAAGGCAACCTTTTTTTCGTCCTCGGTCAGCATGGTCCCGCCATTGGAAAAAACAAGGGCCTGCCACAGCCAGTTGCCAGTGATACTCCAATCAAAGTACATGCCAAAAACCGTATCCCCTAAGTTGTCAATTTTCTTTGCAAGATCAATCACGCCGTCCCAGGTCTTGGGCAGGTTGTCCGGATCACCGCCGGCCTGTTTTATTAGGTCCGCATTGGCGTACATGATGGGGGTTGATACGGCAAAGGCAAGCCCGTATTGTTTGCCCTGATGCCGGCCAAGGGAAAGTATGCTCGGGCTGTAGCCCTGCTCCTTCCAATCCGTTTCCGCTTCAATAAATCCATCTAACGGTACAATCAGGTCACGATCAACAAAGATGCGGACCCGGTTGTGCCCCTGATAAGATACATCCGGCATACTTCCTGTAATGGCGCCGCGCAGAACAATTTGAACACATTCCTCATATGCCTTTGCCGGTGCCAGAAACTTAATTTCCACATCCGGATGGTTTGCCATAAATTCATTGGCAATTTGATGGTGTACATCCTTGAATACAAATGCTTTTTCATGCAGGACGGAAAGTGTAATTTTTTCTGCTTCCACAGTGCCTGAAAAAAGTAAAACCGCAAGGCCGATGGCAATCAATAGTTTTTTCATGTTATCCCTTTCCAAAGGCGGCTATCCGTGTTCTTTCCAAGGAGGATGTCTCCCTCATTGCCGGAAAGCCTTTAATGATTAAGATAAATGGCTAAGACCCAATTAATAATGATATCCGCAAATAACGCATCCCTTATATAATCGGGAATGGTATATGTAAAATTGATAGATTCGATCCAATAGGGGTAGCACATTTGTCATATCAATTGCTTTCGCCATGGTTTCAGGATTTTCAAGTTTCCTGTTTTTTTGACCAATCCTCTCTAATCGAGGCGGTGTTTCTGACAAAGGAGATTACCATGTCATCATTAATTTTCAATTCAGTCTCAATCCTCTCTAATCGAGGCGGTGTTTCTGACTGAACGCACTCGCAGCCGCCCCCACCGTAGCAACAAGTCTCAATCCTCTCTAATCGAGGCGGTGTTTCTGACGGCCTTGGTAAATTATACGCAGACCGACAAGGGAGCCGTCTCAATCCTCTCTAATCGAGGCGGTGTTTCTGACTACATGGCCTTTGATCAGGATGGGATGGAAGATTATTGTCTCAATCCTCTCTAATCGAGGCGGTGTTTCTGACTGATGCTTCATTTCAAACCGACAAAGGCACGTTTGAGTCTCAATCCTCTCTAATCGAGGCGGTGTTTCTGACGACATAAACCATTTAGCTTCTGCGCAAGAATTGATTTTGTCTCAATCCTCTCTAATCGAGGCGGTGTTTCTGACGGAAGTATACAAAATATAGAAGAGCTTTGGAAATCGTTGTCTCAATCCTCTCTAATCGAGGCGGTGTTTCTGACCAAAAAAGTAGTTGAAAAATTTCCCCACATGACTAAGTCTCAATCCTCTCTAATCGAGGCGGTGTTTCTGACAAAAAATGGATGGAAAGAAGGAATTGCGTATGTGGGTCTCAATCCTCTCTAATCGAGGCGGTGTTTCTGACATGGACGAAACAGGAGGGTACGCGTTTGAAGGTGATTTGTCTCAATCCTCTCTAATCGAGGCGGTGTTTCTGACTGAGAAAAGTAGAATTTAAAAAAATGTACCAGAAGCGTCTCAATCCTCTCTAATCGAGGCGGTGTTTCTGACGTACCAGAAGCTGATGGAGCACATCGGCAAGAAGGTGGTCTCAATCCTCTCTAATCGAGGCGGTGTTTCTGACAAAAATTTAAGTAAGATTAACAAGCCCGGCCATTAATTTGGTCTCAATCCTCTCTAATCGAGGCGGTGTTTCTGACACAACTACAATTTCACCCATGATGAACCTGAATCAGTCTCAATCCTCTCTAATCGAGGCGGTGTTTCTGACCGGCATCCGTCCTGGCGGCACTGGGGATTCTGCCCACGTCTCAATCCTCTCTAATCGAGGCGGTGTTTCTGACATCAGAAAACAAATCAACCGCAACTTATCTATCCAAGTCTCAATCCTCTCTAATCGAGGCGGTGTTTCTGACCGGGAACAGCTGTTAACTATCGAATTGGACGAATATGTCTCAATCCTCTCTAATCGAGGCGGTGTTTCTGACTGAAACTTTTTATCACAACCACCATCAGCCCTATGATGTCTCAATCCTCTCTAATCGAGGCGGTGTTTCTGACCTTGGCGTTCTGCAAGACCTGGAGCCCGAGGAAATTAGTCTCAATCCTCTCTAATCGAGGCGGTGTTTCTGACAAATTCAATTTTCAAGTACGTCCTTGGGGCCGTCAGTCTCAATCCTCTCTAATCGAGGCGGTGTTTCTGACTGAATTAAGATTTTTTTAAATACATAACCATTTTGAGTCTCAATCCTCTCTAATCGAGGCGGTGTTTCTGACTTGAAATGTCAAAATTGTACATTACCACGACCATCAGTCTCAATCCTCTCTAATCGAGGCGGTGTTTCTGACACAGTTAAGAAAGAAATCTGTCCAGGAGTTAATGAAGTCTCAATCCTCTCTAATCGAGGCGGTGTTTCTGACTGTCCAGGAGTTAATGAAAATTGGCGAAAGTGGAATGTCTCAATCCTCTCTAATCGAGGCGGTGTTTCTGACCTTGACGGAGAGCTTTACAACCACGATATGAATTTGTCTCAATCCTCTCTAATCGAGGCGGTGTTTCTGACCTGGTGCGGAGAAGTTTGGAGATATTATCTTTATGAGTCTCAATCCTCTCTAATCGAGGCGGTGTTTCTGACTCGAATATTTAAAATAATCTCCTGTCAATTTCTCTCGTCTCAATCCTCTCTAATCGAGGCGGTGTTTCTGACTCTTTGTCTTTGGCTGGTGACAAGGAATTAAGAGATAAAAGTCTCAATCCTCTCTAATCGAGGCGGTGTTTCTGACGTTCGATCTTGAAAGCGTCATAGCGGCAAATGCCGAGTCTCAATCCTCTCTAATCGAGGCGGTGTTTCTGACTCTGGGTATCTGGAACCTTTGTCCGGCAAGGGTTTCCAAGGCGGTTTTGCCGGACCACCCCTGTTTTTGGGCTTTGGAAAAAAAGTTCCCACTTAAATTTATGCCGTTTTTAATACAACGCATTGATTTCAAAAGCAATATAAAAATGCCGGACCTCCTTGGGGCTGCCAGGGTCTGGGGTTGCCCTGTGTTGCCCGGAAAAATAACAGGTTGTCAAAGACCATATGGGCTCTAAAACGTCACCGGCTGATACCGGGCTTCTGTGCCTAAAAGATAGCCGGCAAAACAGCGGACCTGGGTCTGGATGGTGCCGCGAAAGGAGGCAGAACCCCGCATCAGCTCTTCATATGAGACAATAAAGGTCTTATAAAGGTGGGGCTTCATTTCAACGGGCCTGAGGGCGGCCATCTCCTTTTCATCTGCATAGGTTTTCATCGGGGTGTCCCGGTAATGGAAATCATCCGGCCGGACCATTTTCCGATTCAGCAGGTTCAGCACAAACCGGTCGCCGATCAGGCACCGGTACTCCTCCACCAGATCACAGGCCAGGGAAGGCCGGCCATATGCAATTTCATGCAGGGTCCCCATATAGGGATCAAGCCCACAGCTTTTTATTGCGGATATCACCTCATTTGTCAACAGGGTATAAACAAAGGAAAGCAGGGCATTGACCGGATCTTTGGGCGGCCGCCGGTTCCGGTTGGGAAAATGAAAATCCTTGTTCCGAATCAGCAGGTTAAATACGCTAAAGTAAATCCGGGAGCCCGCCCCTTCAAATCCCCGGACCGCTTCGGGGGTATCGGCCCGGTTCAGGCCGGCGGACAGCGACTTTAAACCGGCAGCCGCCGCCCCAATGCGCGGCTCTTTATAGTCCCGCCCCCGCCGGGCCAGGAACCAGGCCATGTTGGCCAGTTTTCCAGAGACAATGGCCTTCATCACCAAAAGCTTGAAGGCCGGTTCTTCAAGCCTTGTGTACTGGGCTTTGCGCAAGGCCACATGCTTGTGTTCATCAATCATAAGCCGGGCCCTGAACCGCCCGGCGGCCGTTAGGAATACGGTTTCCACCCGGTTTTGGATCAAAAAATCCATAACCGGTCCGCTCAGGGAGATGTTGCCGGTTAAAACCAGTTTATCCAGGCCCTTTGCCGGCAGGCTGTCCACCAGGTGCCCCTGCTTGACAATATCAAGGCTGGCGCCGTTCTTTTTAAGATACGCCCCCGGCTCAACCACGTACAGGGTTTCCATGCCGTAACCTCCGGTTCTATTTTAAAAATTTTTCCAGCTGGACTATGGCGGTTTTCATGTTTTCAACCGCATGGGCCAGGCTCTCTATTTTTTCACTTTTCACCATGGGGTCCGGGCCCACCCCGGCCCATGATTCAAGATGGACCAGGGGGTGCAGATACCCTGAGGCATCAGGCTCAATCCGGCAAAAGTCCCGGTCATAACCGGTCAGGGAGTGGATCCTGCGGCAGCCTAAAGGGGTGCCCCGGACCCGGCTGAGCTTATAATCCACCAGATGGGGATTGTAGTCCCGGGTGGTGGATAAAAGATAATGGAGCATGGCCTTGCCGCCGGGCAGAAATCCCAGGGTCTGGTATAAAATTTTCTCTTCACGCACCCCGAT
Organism: uncultured Desulfospira sp.; assembly: GCA_963663165.1. Lineage (GTDB taxonomy): Bacteria > Desulfobacterota > Desulfobacteria > Desulfobacterales > Desulfobacteraceae > Desulfospira. The sequence continues at coordinate 5,423,057 of OY760175.1, forward strand.
GCTGTGATGCTCCCGCAGCATGGCGGTCAAACGGCCAATGGCCGGGCACTTATGTTCCAGTTCAAACAGGTCGGGAAATTTTTTTTTCAAGGCCGTCATTTCAGGGTGCCAAATCAGTTTGGCGGCCTGGGCAGTCTGCATGTGGTCTGAAAGCCGGTCCGGATTAGACCGGGCAACCGTATTAATGAACTTAAGCTGGGCATCCACATCCTTTTGGGGGCAGTCCGGGAAAAAAGAGCGCCCGCCACTTTGCCGGTGAATGCCCAGGGGCAGCTTGACCAGGTTGCCCAGCCCTTTGCCGGACAAATGGTCCTGCTTGGGAAATACCTCCAGCTTAAAGCATGACAGGTCCGGGGCCAGGCTGTCGCAGATCTCGGTCAGGGCCTGGCGGATCCGGCCGGCCGGAACCGGTGACGCCATGAAAAACCAGAAATGGTATCCTTTTCCCCCGCTGAACTCAATCACCGGGGACAGCCCCAGTTTTCCGGCAGCTTCGCTGATTCGCGCCGCCATGTAAGCCCGGTCTTTGCGGATCCGGCCCCTGGCCCGGGCAAGGTCCGGACCTCCGGCGCTGCGCAGTTCGGGAACCAGGTCGGCATCAATCACCGCACACTTGACCGTGGCATCTGTGTTCATCAGATAAAACCCGTAGGTTTTGGTGCCTTTAAAATGGTCTTCCATATCCCCGCAGGTCACCGGCCGACGGACCGGGACATACCCGCAGGTGCCTTTTTGCCGGTCTGCCCACTGCCGGGCAAACACATCGGTCCGGGAGAAAAACAGATCCATAAACCCTGAGACCATTTGCTGCCGGGTATGCATTCGCTCAAAGGGCGCTGTACAGGCATCCAGGCCCGGGCCGGAGTTACTTTTTTCCGGACCGTTATAAACGCTGTGTACCCAGGACAGGGCCTTTTCTTTGCCCACATGGCCCTGGGCCCGGAGGAGAAGGGACGCCAGGGCCTTCTTTTGCCCCAAAATATCCAGGAGTTCGATCCAGGCCTGCCAGGCGCTTTCAAAGGCCGGATCTTTTGTGGTTAAATATTTATAGATTTCCAGGGCCGGGTCCACGCATCCCGCGATCTGGGCAATCCTGGCCCACTGCATGGCCTGGTCAGGGGTCAGCCTTTGCCAAACCTCTGCCCTGCCAAGCACCTTTCGGCATTTGTCCGGGGCCTTATCTTCCAGAACTGCCTGTTCCAGCTGCCGCAACAAAAGCGTATAATCGGTGCGGCCCTGCCCGGGTGACCGGTTCCGGTCAGGGGCCGTTTGGGGGGCATGTAGCGATTGTTCCATGATATCTGCTTTCTTGTATTTGTGTGAACCGGGCCGTCAATGTCTGACCATGGCCCGGAGCCGGTCTATTTTGGGATAATGGTACGCTGCGCAGGATTCCAGCTCGGTCAGCAGCTGATCCGCCTTTCGTGTATCCCCGGCTTTAAATGTGCAAAGGCTTTGCCAGAAAAGGCCTTCCAGGAAAGGGTTGCCGAATGTGGTGCTGAAAAAATCACAGGCCCGGGCCGCATGGGCCGCAGCCGCATCAAAATGGTCCAGCCGGTATTCAATTTTGGTCAGGCGGATCAGGCCCACATGCCGGGAACGCGAATCCTTTTCCACCACCCGGGTTAATATCTGCCTGGCCTGATCAAACCGGCCTGCGGTACACAGTACGTCGGCTTCAGTCCAGCGGTAGTAGGGCCGGCGAATTTTTTCAGGCACATGGCCAATGGTTTCAAGGGCTTTATCCACCTGCCCCAGGGCCAGATAGGTCCGGGCCAAAAGTTCGTGGATAAAATCCGTGGGCCGCCCTTTGCCGCTGCTTTGAAGGGCAAACATCAGTGCGTTCCGGGCCTCATCAAACCGGTCCAGGGCAAAATGGACCTTGCCCAGGGCGAAATACTTGAATCCCAGGTTGATATGGTTGGTCTGCTCATCTATCTTCAGGCAGCCGGTGATCCGGTCCATGGCCTTTTTGCCGTTTCCCAGGGCCAAAGAGAGGCTGGCGCTGCGGTACAGGGATTTAATGTAATTCTTTTTTTCCTGGTGGCGTTCCTCCCGCTCCCGGTCGGTTAAGCCTTCCCAGTTTGAGCAGGCTTTGTCAAAACAGGAAAGCCCCGGTTTGGGCTTGTTTTCAATCTGGGAGAAAAGCATGCCCTCCCGGTAAAAGTTGGTCACCGTGTCCGGCCGCAGCTTCTGGGCCTTTTGAAAATATTCGTGGGCCAGGGAGATCCGTTCAGCCCGGGCTTTCCCGGCCAGAAACACCTGTTTGTTTTTGGCGGCCCACAGACTATTGTACGCGGTATATGCCAGGGATGCGCAGGCCATGAAGTGATCCGGTTCCGCCGCCACGCAGGTCTTAAGTTCCTTGAGGGCCTCGTCAAACCGGCCCGCCTGGCCCAGGGCAAAGGCCACCTTCAGCCGCACCGGGCCGTCCATCTTCCCGGATACCAGATCCGGCACTTTTTCGTCTACCGGATGGTACAGGCTTAGCAGATCATCCCACCGGCAGCCCCTGGACAACTCGTCAATGTCGGAAAGGACCTGGTTTCTGTTTTTTTTCATGTACCGGCCCGCGGCCACCCCGAAAAGCTCCCGGTCCGAGAACAGCTCTTTTTGCCCGGGTTCCGGTACCACTGTTTCCGGACCCGGTGTTGCCGTCCGGACAGATCCGATAATTCTTGCTGCTGCCTGAAGTTCTACCATGATGGCCTCCTTTTACATCTAAACCATTTTGGGCTGGATATTTGTTTGTCTGATATCCATTACGGAGGCAGATTCATAAATTTTAAATTTTTAGCTGTAAATTAAATAAGTATTGACTTTCCCCTTGGACTTCTCAAACTGATTGATGAAGAGTGCCGCCGTATTGGCGTGGCAAGGCAGGCATGGATTAAAATGGCCTGTGATGAAAGAATTCGCCAGATTAAAAAAGGCTCGGCCGCAGCCTGAAAACGTCAGCGTGTCAAAGTCACAACAGGGTTCGGACCGCTGTGAAAATACCCTGAACGCCAGGCTTTATTTCATCTGAAATTCTTACCGTGGTCTTCAAATGAAAACGGATTAAGAAACTGGCGGCCCCAAAGCAGTTTTTTATCCACATCACTGAGCTGGGCTTCCTCACAGACCTCATCCCAATGGTCCCGGATCACGGCTTCAATATGGGCGCACATGTCAAGGGCCTCTTTTTCCGCCAATAAGAAATGGTGGGCCGTCTCAATGCAATTTTTTAATTGGCTCAGGTTGTTGCTGCCATGAATTTTCATGGCCTGGGATGCCTCATTTCCGGCCCGGCCCTGGGGGCAGATGTCATATGCCGGTGTCAGTTCAAGCTGTTTGCCATCCCAGAACGCCGCATGGTTTCTGGCATGGTCATCGGTGTTGCCGCACAGGATATTGAACACCAACCGGCCAAACATCTCCTTGAGGGCCTTTTTAGGGGTTATAAACCGGTTTCGGATAATCTGGGCCAGATCCTGGTAGCTGGCGTACCTGGCCGTCATGTCGGTCAGCTCAAACAGGGTCAGCGCAGATACCATAAGCTTGCGTGTCCAGCCGGCCGCTGTTTTTATCCGGTCAAAGCGCTGGACCAGCAGCACATCTTTACCGGCCGCTTTAACCAGTTTCACGGGTGCCACATCAAGCCCGGCTGTCCCAGCCAGCCGCATGGCAATGAACTCTGCTTTAATCACGCTGTAAAGATCGGTATGGGAGGAAAATTTAGCAATATATTTAGTGCCGTGATCCTCTATCAATGCCTTTGGCCGGGCACCGCCGATGGAGGTGCCGTGAAACAGGGCCTGATCCAGTTCAGGACTTAACGGGGTGCCCTGCTCAACCCTTTGGGCCGATGCCAGTAACTCTTCCAGGCCGGCGTTGATCGCCGATCTTGGTACATACCGGGTTGGTGATGCCTGAAAATCCAGTGCGCCGATGCGATCCGACCCGGATTCCAATAAATAGGTGATCTCGCCCAGTTGCGTGGTGTCGGCGGTCACACCGTTGCGCCCCAGTTTCTTGTTGATGATCACACGGCGTCCCCAAGCGTCGGGCGCGGCATCTCTTATGCAGTTTGGCATATCCAGGCCGCCGATCAAGGGCAGTTTGCCGTGGATCAGGGGCAGCTCCGGTTCATAGATTGGAATCCCGGGTCTATCCGCGTTGGTGCGCTCAAGATAGCTTCTGCCGTAGTTGAATGTGATGACATGATCATCTGCTTCAAGTTTGCCTGCCACCACCGGATCAACAGCGCCCGGCAGCCATATCCAGACAAATGCCTCATGGCCCTTAGAAGTCATCGTCCACCTTGTCTGATGTTGACCGGATACGCTTGGGCAAAAGACAGATTTTATCATCCATATGTTTTAACCTTATGGGCAGGGCCACCCCATCCTGCTCAAACAAATTAAGACCGGCCAGGGCGGCCACCTCAAAGGCCAGCCCGATGGACGGGGTCATTTCGCCTGATTCGATTTTTTGAAGGGTTGCCCTTGAGATCCCGGCACGTTCAGCCAAATTTTGTTCAGACCATCCCCGCTGCTTTCGGAACAGTTTAATCTGTTTTCCAAGCAATAGGACCGCTTCTTTTGCGGTTGTGGAATATGTCCGTTTTCGTTTCATGGTGACTAATATAATTAATTTTAAGACATTCAATGGCTATTATATTGATCATATTCTGGTTTGTCAAACGATATGCTTTGAAAAATTGAGGATCGGGGTCAGGTAATGTAATGGAGGCCGGAAACCGGAAGAAGGGAGACCGGATGCGCCCTCCAAGGGAACCCGGCATCCGGCATCTATCGCTCCATTTTGGGTCAATGCAAGGTAGGAGCGGGCCATGCCCGCGATCAAATCGCGGGCATGGCCCGCTCCTACCCTACCGCTCAAACCAGGGAACCTGACGGTTTCGGTCTCCCGTCTCCCTTCCTTCCGGTCTCCATTCTTTATTGTCCTTATCATCAAAAGGGATACCACCTGTGTGCAAGTTACATGCATTCACCCTGTTGTCCACATGCGAAAATTTATGGTTCCGGCTGCATCAGAAAACCTTCCTGATTCAATGCCTGAACAATGGCTTGAAGGCTTTTAAAAAATGCCTCGCCCTTTTTCATAATATCTGTTTTTGCCTCTTTTTTGCTGGTCCAGGCATGGTCAAACCCGTTTCGGTACGCGATCAGGTCTTGGGCGATTTCTTTCATTTTTATGATAATTTTTTTTTCCGCCATTGCCCGGAAAAGCGGTAGAATCGTTTGATGATGCGCCAGGCGCTCACCGCGAAAGTTCCACTCATTTTCATTTACCTGAAGCATATTAATGAACACATCTGCCTTTTGCCGTTGATCTCTCCTTTCCTTGTTGGTTATTCCCATATTTTCTTTCATCCGGATAAGCCCAAAAGACCCCAGCATCTCCCGCATCACCGTATAGGCCTGCATGAACAGCTTGTGTTCAAGGAGCAGCCGGACGATTTCCAACTGGATTTTGAAATAATCAAGGTCATACCGGCCGGAAAATGTTTTTTCAAAAACCAGGGAGACGAATTTTTCCTTGACCAGGTCGAACAGAATTTTGCCGGTCACACCGGCGTCATTTTCTTTTTGCCGGACAATGTCCAGTGCCCTGGATGCTTTCTGGGACACATTGTGGATATCCACATTCTTCAATGCACCGGTAAGGTCTTGGAAGGCACAGATCAATTCCGGATCATTAAATTCATCGAGCTTGCCGGCTGCCTCATTTTCAGCCACCACCGCCAATTTCCCCGGGTCGGCATCTTCAACCAGACGGGACACGGCATCGGTCCATTCATTGATCACGTAAAAATCTTTCATGTCAATAATGGGCGACAGCTCTTTATTGCTCTCATAGGCCCCGTAATACACGGCTTTAAGCCGGACGCTCTTGGCTTTTTGCAAAAAATTCAGGGCCGTGGAAAAAACAATGGGAATGATTCTGTATCCATGGGTCATATCAACGTACAGCTCATCCCCATGGTCGATATGACTGAGGATCTCCTCAAACCAGGACCATTGATCTTCAGGGTTGAGTTCTTCGGTTATGTCAATTTCCCGGACGTCATTAATCCCGATTTTTGAAAGTTCCTGTTGTAAACTCAGATAGTGCTTTTTCCGGGATGTGCTTGTCATGACCAGGAAAATTTGATCGAAAAATCCCGGGCCGGCCAATTGAAGCTCAGCAAACTGGACATATGGGGATGGATCGGCTTTTTGGCCGTTAATATGGTAAACAGCAGAATCATATTTGCCTGCCCCTAAAAAACTGATGTATATGCGCCTCATATTTTTCTCCTGATATCATTAACGTTTTAAATCACATTATCCGTAAGAAAACGGGAAAACCCTGTCATGGTTTTCTCTGACATACCTTAAGGCCTCTGGGAAAGGCCGGTCAAACAGAAAGTAGAAATGGTCCGGGTTCAACGCAGAAGCTGCCGGTTTGATCTGTTTTTCCCATTGGGAAAGGCCGGATAAAAAGGGTTGTTCCGGGGGCAGATCCGGCACAAAGGCCAGGGGCTTGAGGGCCATGATTTCAATGGTCGGCCCCTGCCCGGTATTCAGGCAGACCCCCAGGCTTTTTTCAAAAAGCTGCCTGGCCGTTCCCCGGTCTTCCTTTATTAAGGCGGTCCGGCCCAGGTTAAAGAAAACAAGCTGCCAGGGGTGCTGAGTCTTAAATTGTTCAAAGGCATGGGACACCAGGGGATGATACCATTCATCAAGGCCCGGTAAATTGCCCCGGGCCGCGAACCGGCAGAGCATGGAAATCTGCCATGGGGTAAGGGCATGAATGCTGTCCGGGCCCCGGCCGTCAAGGCAGGTTTCAAGGCAGGCATCGGCCCCGGCCATATCCTTTGCATTGAGCCGGGCCGTGCCAAGGTAGTCGTACTGGCGAATCCACTGATTTTTAAGTTCTGGCGAAAGGGGCTCGCCAAGGGCCTGCCGGGCCTTTACCGACAGGGTTTCAGTTTCCCGAATAGCATCCGGGCCGCAAAAGGCGAAATTTTGAACCAGGGTTCCGTATACCCGGCCAAGGGCAAGATCGGTCATGCAGCCAAAGGCCTGCTGGACAGCCTGCCGGCGTTCCATAAATTCAAGGAGCCGGGCCAGGGCCTTTGGCACTTTGGGTGAAAATTCATACCGGTTGTGGGCCGCCACCAGGGCGTGGTTGAAAAAGTCAGCGGCAAGGTTGATATCCAGCCCCATGACCGGGTCTATAAATGCATTCCCCGTATTCTCCCATTCCGTTGCCTGTCCGATTTTTCCTGAATGGTTGGCCAGGCTCAGATTGGCCGTACACCAGACCAGGCAGGCCATGGGCATGGCCCCGGGCAGGCCTTTGGGAGAAAATTCTGCCAGGGCCGCTGCCCTTTCAACCTCAAATTCTTCCACCATCAGGGCAAACTTGCGGACAAATCGTCCAAACAGGTCCGGGCAGCTGAATATCCGGCCCAGCAGGTCCTGAACCGCTTGCTTTTCGTGAAAGATCCAGTCTGCGGGCAGGCTGTCCATCTTATCAATAAAGGATGCCGGGTCCTGAAGGGCCCGGGAAAAAACAAAGAGCAGGTTGTCCTGCCGGCCGGAGTATAGGGAGGCCACGGTAACGCTTTCGGCAAAACAGGACACCGGCACAAGCCCTCTGGCGTTATGTCCGGGCCTTGAGCCTGCCGGAATCAGCAGGCATTTGAACCTGGAAGAGAGCGCGGCCCGGATTTTCCGGTCGAGCATGCCAACGGGCAGCACATCCCCTGAATCATTCAGGCCGCCTGTAGCGATCAGGTCTCCGGAAACCGGAATTTTATTCAAAAGGCTTTTAAAACCAATGCCCATACTTAAGCCCCCGGAGCGTCCTTTAAATTGGATCTGGCCGTTGGCCGGGGCCATGGGAAACAGAACAAACCGTGAATTTCCAGGGTCAGGCCCCGGGCGGCGGGCCAGGCGCTCTGCCGTTTTTATCGTTTCAATGAAGGGGGTGTCCATGGCCTTTTGTGCCCATTTCGGAATATGGACCGGCCCGGCTTCTCCAGGCACAAGGCCTGCCACAAACCAGGCGACCCTCGCCATGCCGCTGCCGGCCCCAAGTACGGGAACCCTGGCCCAGTCTCCTTGCACCAACCGGTTGAAGTCAACGCCTGAATATGTTTCAGGCCGGGTGTTTTCGGCTATAAAATCCCTGACCCATGCCGGCTTTGAAGGGCCAAGCAAATATACGGCCCCCAGGGCGCGGTGGAATAATTCCAGGAGAACCGGATCATCCATATAAGAGAGGATATCATGATAGGCGGCCTTAAAATCATCAGGACCGGTTCCGCTCCAGGGAACACAGGCCAGATCCGATATCATGGCCTGGAAGTGGCCCATGGCGTTTCGGGCGGCAAAGCACAGGTCCTTAATGGTATTCACATGGCTCACGGCAAATCCCATCCCGTGTGGTGGACAATAAACACGGCCAGGCTTTGGCCCGGGGAAAGGGGGCGGTCAAACAGGGCCATAAACCGCTTGCCGTGTCCTTCCCATACCCATTTGCAGGCCATGAGCAGCCGGTTGTTTTCGTCCTTTATATAGCATTGAAACGCATCTTCGGGGATGTCATCGGGCAATCCCTCGATAACGCCGTTGACCGAATAGGACGCCGGAGGTGAGGCCTCGTATTTGATGTTGCATTCAATGGGCCTGGCATCCTGCATGCCCTCCTGGTTGAAACAAAAATACCCTGCCGTGATGGTGAGCCCGTCATTCTCAGCGGCCCTCATGGGCAGGACATGGGAAGGAAAGCGCAAAAGCGCCATGCACTCTTCAACGGTCCCGGGGGGCCAGTCCCAGCCAATGCCGGTGAATTTTTCTTCAAGTTTTGCCTTAAGCGCTTCAAGGCCGATGGGGACAGGGCGCTTTTCATGTTCAGCGGCTGTGCGCCCTGGGGCCATGGCGGCAAAGGCCTGCCCGATTTTCAGCTCAAGCTCCCTGAAAAAAATTCTGGGATCATGGTCCTGCATGGGCATGGGCTTAAGGGCCCATTCCGGCAAATGGTCCGGATCTTTGGCCATCTTAAGGGCGCTTTCAATCACCTTTGGGGCCAGGGTCCCTAATAATGGCCCCATAAAGCGCTCCGGAAGGGTGTAGATATTCCAGGTCTGAATCAAAATTTCCGAAAGGCCCTGGATCATGTTTTCCGGGGGGACCAGGTCGCCGGGACCGGCCAGGGCCGTATCGGGCCACACCTGGGCCAGGGTCACCATGCCGCCGGGTTTGATTTCAAGAAGCGCTGCCTGGGGGGCGTTGTAATAATCATCCCCCTGCCAGAACGAGAGTTCAGGGTCAAGTATCCGCACCTGGCCGGTTTGAATCGGGGAATTCTCCGGGGAAACGGTGAAATCGGCTTCCAGTTTTTCAGACAATATTTCCCAGGCCTCTATTTCGTCTTTGAGCATTGTGGAACAAAAGGGGCAGACCGCCAGATGACGCCGGAACTGCTCTGCATGTTCGAGATTCTGTTTAACCTTTAACGGCGGACAGGTTCTCAATTGTCTGGCCAGTGCCAGTGCCTGTTTTCTGGTATACATGGATCATCCTTTCTTACATTTGTTCCCGGGGCGTGAGCCAGTCGTTTAAATTCCGGCACAGGCAGTCCATGAAAAAATCAAAATCCCTGCCGTCCTGGCCGTCGCCGTCATAGTCCGGCGACAGCCAGTTAAGGTCTCGCAAAAACGATTTAAGCTTTTTGTGGATCAACTTTTTCTGGTAGGAAAGGTTTGATTTCATCTTCATTAACTCGGATACGGCCTTGTGGGGCAGCCCTTTGCATTCATAATAAAAGAACAGGCGTTTTTCCCGGTCTTTTAACCGGTGAAAAAAATTACCGGCCCAGGTTGTGATCAGGCTGTTTTGGGTCTGATCCGCAGACTGGGTTCCGGGATGATGGGCCAGGGGATTAAATTCGTCTTTATCCGTCCCGGCCATGGGGTATGAATCAACCCCGGGCTGCAGCACCACATACCGGCTCACCCAGGCTAGAAAATCCATAAGGTCGATCCGGATACCGGGCTCACCGGTAAGCTTGGCTGAAGATGTCCAGAAATGGCGGGCCAGCCTGAGGATATTATCCCGGGTGTTCAGGGCGGTGTACTCCCCGGGCAGGTCAGGGGGAAAGCCTATGGTCATGAGATCTTCAATCATGACCAGGGTTCGCGGAAGGCCTTCAGAGCGGCTGAACAGGGTTTTTCCTCGGGGGGTGTCTTTGACTTTGAAAAATTCACCGGACTGGTTCAGGACATCCAGCACATGGCGGTAAAACAGGCGCCAGGTGTCTTTATAGATGTCCTGGCTGCCTTGTCTGCTCCTGGACAGGTCCATCATCCGGTGCCACAGGAATGTCCTGACCCGCTTCATGGCCCCTGGGCTTTTGCCCATCAGTTCGGCGGGCACGGTCTTGTCCCTGATCAGAAAAATCATCAGTTCCTGCCGGATATCATCGGGGTGGATCTGTTCCGGGGCAACGCCGTACAGGCCAAGTCTGGAAAGTTTCATTTTTTTGTGAACCGCATCAACAAGCCGGTCTACTGCATCGGCGTTTTCTTTTTTTTCAAGCCAGGCCTGGAATTTAAGTTTGAAACAGTTGTCATTCATGGGTCCCCGCCGTTATCAGGTGAGTGAATTGTTTTCAATCATGGGTGCCGTTCTTTTATTACATATACGGAGCCGGAAAGGAAAGTGTTAAAATCGGGAGGAAACACAGCGCCGTTGCCGCCACTCATCTATATGGCCCTTTTTTCTCCAGGCCCAGGTTTATCTAATGTCATATTAACGATGAGATATCCGGGCTAAAGAACCCCGCCGGTTTTTATAAGATAGTCTGTGAAAAAAGCATTGGACCAGAGGGTTAACTCTTCTTTGCGTTTTGTATCTTTAAGAAAGGGTTCAACATCTTTTTTTGCCAATTCAAAATCAATTCCATTGGCCTTTTCGCATAATAACCGGTGAAGCATTTCCTTCCTCTCTAATCGAGGCAGTCTTTCTGACTTAGCAATTGAGCATCTCGAAAAAGTCATTCATGAGGTCTCAATCCTCTCTAATCGAGGCAGTCTTTCTGACCAAAATTTTATCGAAGAAAATTGGTCGGCATTTGAGGTCTCAATCCTCTCTAATCGAGGCAGTCTTTCTGACTTGAAACATAGTTATTTTGGTTGGCAAGCTGTTAAGTCTCAATCCTCTCTAATCGAGGCAGTCTTTCTGACCAGACAATGAATTTGTTCAAAGTGTGAACAAAAAAGTCTCAATCCTCTCTAATCGAGGCAGTCTTTCTGACAAATGTTAATAAAGCGGAATGGAAAGTTGTTCAGCCGTCTCAATCCTCTCTAATCGAGGCAGTCTTTCTGACTTGAATACCAGAATGAAATCAATGGATGAAAAGTACAGTCTCAATCCTCTCTAATCGAGGCAGTCTTTCTGACTGTTTATGGCGAAGACATGGTTACCGAATGCCTGAATGGTCTCAATCCTCTCTAATCGAGGCAGTCTTTCTGACCAATTTACTTGGTCTCGTGCAAAGACCTTGCTTACAGGTCTCAATCCTCTCTAATCGAGGCAGTCTTTCTGACGTGCAGGCTCGAATAATTGACTACCGCGCTATATTTAGTCTCAATCCTCTCTAATCGAGGCAGTCTTTCTGACCTACCAGCCCGACGAATTATCGGGTTATAACATGGTGTCTCAATCCTCTCTAATCGAGGCAGTCTTTCTGACTGGTTGGCACATAAACAAGAAATAACTAAAACACTAAGTCTCAATCCTCTCTAATCGAGGCAGTCTTTCTGACTAATCCATCTGTGCCCTTTGGGGCAGAATTTTCTGTGTCTCAATCCTCTCTAATCGAGGCAGTCTTTCTGACAAACAGGAGCTTGTAGTATTCAATAATTGGGTTAATGAGTCTCAATCCTCTCTAATCGAGGCAGTCTTTCTGACTCTGGGTATCTGGAACGCTTATCAGGCAAGGCTCTCCAAGGCCGTTTTGCCGGACCTACCCTGTTTTCGGGTTTCGGAAAAAAAATTCACTCTTAAATTCAGGCTGATTTTTGCATAATATACTGATTTTAAATATAATATAAAAATGCCGGACCTCTTTTGGATATTTTGCGAACAAATTGTCAAAGATCGATAAGGCCTCATGACACGGAATACGCCTTTGTATTGGGCAGATCCCCGGTGCCGGAGAATTCAACATGCCCGACGCAATGCCTGCAAAGCGGGTAATACCGGATGGTATCCTCCCCATGGTCAATGACTTCTTCCAGGTCAGACTGCATTTTCATGAACTTGTATTCGGTCATGTTGCTGCACTCAAATACGGATTTCTGAACCCGTGTCCCTTACCCTTTCAGGATTTTCACTACCCTGTACCGGACCCGGTTGTCAACAATATCAAAGCAGACCAGGAAAAATTTATACCCCGAACCAGAAAAATTCAAACCCGTATTCAGACTCTCCATGGCAAAGCGGCCCGGACGTTGGCCGGTATTGTATATTCCGGCAACCGGTAACCGCCGGATTCATGGAAAGACTGAAGTACATCTATCAGGAAATAATCATTGGAGACTACTACAATGGTATGATCGCTATGCTTTCGTGCATACTCGCAGGAAAACGAAGCGATAACCGAATCCAGGCCGTCAAGGAGTTTGCCGTTTTTAAGGCTTTTTTCATTTCGCTTCTTTTTTTTGGCGAACTTCTCATCAAAGGGATTCTCAATGAGCTTTTGCTCACTGTATTGAATGTTTTTTCTAAGCCTTTTTGTTATTTTTTTTATTGCGCCCTGTGACATTTTCTGGTTTGTAATACTTTCGGCCCCTTTAAAAATATCAGTGTACGAAATATGCGATTCCTCGCACAACGTCCCCCGGTACTTTTTTAAATGACGGTACAGCAGGCCAAAAACGGAAAATCTGTTTTCAAACCATTTGTCGTAGTTTTCCAGATCAACATTCTTATGAAACCATAACCCGAGAAATTCCGCCCACACAAGGGAGGGGATGCGCGTCTTTGCCCCGCATTTTTCCCAGTACCTGAGCGTAGATGTGTGCCAGGGCTCGCACTTTTTTGATCCAAGCAGAATGGCCTCGGCCAGGTTAAACAGGATATTGGTATCCGGAAGAAAAATTGGATTTTTAATCATTGTCCATGTCCTCCGCATCATCCAAGTCTTCCCATTCGTCCGGTTTCAGTCCGGCGATATCTTCCGCTGTCATGGGAACATAGGGAACCTGATCCTGATCCGGAAAATTAAAAATTTCATTTTCGCCATACCAGAGCAGGGCCTCTTCAACAGCCTTATCAAACTCTTTTTCAAATACCGGAGAGTTAAGATCAAGCATCCGGAAGGGTGAGGCATTAATAATTTTCAGGATCTGTTTTTCATCTTCTTTTGCCGCACCCGTACAAACAATCACGTTGGGGGTCGGCTGGACCGAAAATGCTGCTGTGATATGATCTTTAAAAAATTTTCGTCCCCGCAGGTCTTTGGGGGGGGAGGGTATAAGAATGACAACCAGGCAGGGATCATGCTCCCGGCATTTATCAGGAATCAGGTCCAGACTGTCAACAACGACCAGGTCTTTATCAAGCTTGGATTTAATGAAATCCAGAGAAATCTGACAGGATTCCCGGTACAGCAGTACAGCATTCGAATGGGACCGGACGGAAGGAGCCGGTATGCTATGTGAGATCTGCTCCTGACTTTCAAACAGCTTGTTAACAACCGATATAAGCTGCTCTTCGCCTCCTCCCCCTCTTTTGTCTTTGTGAACATAGGCGTAAAAATGGTAGTTGGCAGCCGTAAACCAGTCTTTTACAGTTCCCCTGGCACTGTAAACAATCACGTTTCTCAGAGAGGAGAGCCGCCGCAACACCTCGCCAACGGTTGCCCCGTTGCCGTCAAACTCATCCTGCACCTTCCCCATGTCGATATCCAGCAGGTAAAGATGAAAGTAATGCCGGCGGGAAAGGGAGAGCACCTCAGACATATGGTCTGTGCGATGCACGGCATACCCCAGTTCTTCAAGGCTCTGTGCAGCCATAAAAGCCGGCTCATCCGGGTTGAAAATTTCATCGTCAAGAAAAAGAATGTTAAACTCGTTTTTATCCATGTCAGATTCCTTTCTATTGTGGGATCTTGCTTCTAATTATAAAGATAGTGGACGCCCGGCTCACTGAGATGTCGATGCTTAATTCCATCATATCACAGGCCTTTTTGACAAGAGAGAGCCCTAATCCCGTATTCTGGGCCACCCCTTTTTCTGAAACATAGGGATCAAAGACCCGGTTGTTGCGCAACAGGTCCTCTGGGATCCCTCCGGCAAAATCTTTGAATGTAACAGTATCCCTGTCATAATCCACATCAATGGTCACTGCCGGATCCGGCACGGGGATGTTCCGGCGTTCATAAGCCTCTTTCGAGTTTAGTATCAGATTTTCAAAAATGATCTTCAGATACCCCCGGTCAGAGAGCCACAGCTTTGCCTCGCCCTCAAAAGAAACAGAAATTGTAACAGGACTCCAGCTTGTCAGTGTTTTAAAAAATTCTTTCAGGTCCACATCTTCAGGTTCAGGTCCTTGGTTTCTGGATAGACTGAGGATCACCTCCATATCCCGGATAACCTGTTCCATTATTACCGGTTCTTTCATATCCGGGGCCTTTTTCCTGGTTCTGTCCACCAGGGAGGTGAGGCTGGATATCTTGGAGTTGACATCATGATCAAACCTGTGGAGCTGTTCCTGGACCGTAAGGCTGTCAATGAGCTGGCTTCGCCGTGTATGGGCAAAAGAATTTCCGGGATAGGCTTCAAGACTTTTATCCAGAAAATCCACAGCCCTGCGGGTCAAAAAATAGTAGTTTTGATCTTCGGCTTCAGGATCTGAATATGCCAGTTCCGAGAGAAGTAAAAACAGGTTGGAACGGCTTCTGTCAAGATCATCGGCGTTTTGGGTCAGATCAAAGAAAAAATGGATCAGATTTTTGGTGTTGACCACATTCTGGTAATTATTTCCCCGGCGACGGAAATTGGCCCGCTCCCTGAAAATTTCCCTGATAATGACATCGTAAAAAAGCCTTGCATCCCGTTTGCCTTCAATGGTCAAAGCCTTTATAAAGCCGGGAACAACATCCGCCAGCCAGGATTTCAGATGTGGTGCCTGACGGGTAAATGGATCATTGTTTTCCGTGAACCGAACCAGGCCCGTGTCAATGGTGTAGTGGAGCAGTTCCTCTATGATATTGTTGGCCCATGTCACTGTATCCGTTTTTCGGGCAATGTCCAGATACTCAAAAAGACGGTTTTTAAACTGGGTGAACATGGCCTGTTCTTTTGAACGGGTATAAACAAAATAGATGCAGATCAGAATATTGTTCAGATTCCTGTAGCGGTATTCATCTGCAGGCGTACTGTCCAGGATCTCTTTATAGGCCCTGTAAGCCTTGTCATATTCCTTGGCCCTTAACAGGCTAAGGGCGTTTTGGGGATTTTCCATATTTTCTCTTCGGCTTTTTAATCATGAATTGGTCAATGGGATAATAGGTTACATGTGCCAGGCTTTCAAAGGGATTGACAGGAGAAAACAAAATAACCTGCTTGAATTCTTTCAGCCTGTCAAGAAGGGATAAGCTTTTAATGGTATTGTCGCAGATCAATACGGCCAGATGTGTTGCCTTTTCAGCAACGGCATTGTCCAGCAGGTTGTAAATAATTTTTTCCTGGGACTCATTTTTTCCTGAGGCTTGCCATTGGATGCCCATTTGCTTTAATGTTTTCTCGTAATTTTCCGGAGGAGCGTTATGTAAAATGATGTGCTTTTTAATTAACGCTTTTCCTGAAGTTTTGTTAACGATTTTACCAAGTTCGCGGAACTCAATTTTGAATCCTCGAAGGGCCTGGGTGAACTGAATCTGAATGCCGCCCCTGCCGGCTGCAGGCCGGGGCGCCTTTTTTAGCGGCCGGTCCTTTAAAACGGAGAGGGCCTCGGCAAGACTTAACCGCATCCGGGGTAAGGGGTTGAGCAGGCCGAGCAGGACATCTTTGAGCTTGGATGAAACCGTCATATTCCGGACCAGGTTCTCATAATCTGTTTTCCGGGTCAGACACTTCTGGCTGTACAGGTCATATGTATGGGCCGGTTTAATGGATAAAAGAACGTGGATTCCGGCCAGGTAAGCCAGGCTTTTTTCTTTTTCCCAGGCCTGATGTTCCACTACTTCCGGCGGAATAATGACCCGGCTGCCCACGACCCGGCTGATCAGGGGATTGAGGCCGAATGGAAACATATTTTCGGACAGCAGCAGCCAGTATTCAAATATAAAGGGGTTACCCAGGGTGTCGGTCAGGAGAGTCTGCTCCGAGATACCGATCATCCTGAAATTGAGTTTATCCAGGGACAAGAACAGATAAAGCGTTTTCTCCAGGCCGGATTGAATGATCCAGGATTCCTGCCGGCTGTTCCGCCCTTCTATAAAGCCGGGCATGTGAAGGATATGCCGGTTGTCCCGGACGGTCTCGATCAGTTCGGGGCAGAAGGTTAAGTTCATGGTAAGGTGGCGAACTGCATTGTCAAGAAGACTGTCCCTTAACTGGGCAGTCATGGGATCAGGCTCTAATCCGTCATGAACAAAAGTACTCCATGCCGGGATATTAAAAAAATTTTCCTGTTTGCTGGCGGGAATATTGAAAATCGGCTGCCCTGATGCTTCCAGATCGCGGATATTTTTGGGGTCTGCGGTCCAGTCCGGACTGAGGCGATAGGGCTTGTCCGGTGTCTTGCGTGAATAAGCATACGCCGGACGTCCCTTTTTTTTAACCTTCCTCTGGGTCAGGGCAAAGGAAAATTCCTGCATGGTTGAATAGCGCCGGTCCGGATCCTTGTCCAATGCGGTTTTAAATACGGGAATCCAGAACTCTTTTGACTCTTTTTGGGCCAGGGTCTCAAATGAATACCAGTCCAACCGGGTATTGCCGAAGCTGTCAACCCCGGGGGGCACCCCGGTAATCAGTTCAAATACGGAGACCGCCAGGGTGTACACATCCACGGCCGGACTTAAAAACATGGCCTGGTCGTGCCGCAGCTCCGGCGCACAGTATCCCGGTGTTGTGGTGATGCCGCCCACAAGTCGGCCATCGACCTTTATGGCAAAACTGCCCATATCAATAAGCACAATCCGTTTGTCTTGAGTCAGCAGGACATTATCAGGCTTTAAATCACAATAAAAAAATTCAAACAACCTGCCGCCGCTTTTATAAGGCTGATGAAAGCGGGAAAGCACATTGGCAATGCTTCGAATATAAAACTGTGCAAATCCCAGGGGATTGCTTTTAATCTGGGGATGTTCCGGTTTTACAGGGCCGCCGGAAAAATAATTGATGACAAGGTAAGATTCCTTTGTGTACAGTTCCGGCTCTGCGTAAAAAGAATTCCCTGCCTGGTCAGTGTGGGGGCCAAACAGGTCAGGATTGATATCGGTGATAAGATCGAGAGGGACCGGGATGTTGGGAATTCCCCTGGCCCATCCATGTCGCATGGCACCGAATTCACGGTCCAGTGCCTTGCGTCTGAAGGGGATTTCGTTGAGTCGGTGTTTGTCATTTTTGTGTTCAAACAGGACCGGTTCATAAAGGCAGCGTTTGATCAGCACTTTTTTGTTGTGTAATTGCGTGTCGTTTGCGATAAAAATGACGCCCATACCGCCTGCAGCCAGGATATCACGGATTTTATAGCGGTTGTCCAGCATGCGTGGCACCTGAAAACGCCGACCGTTAAGATTCAGAACTGCAATCTCCCTGTCCAGGGCTGAATTAAAGGAAAATTTCATCTCAAACCTCCACAACAGTCAGAACCAGGTCTGCCACGCTGATCCGGCCGCCTGCTTTCAATACAGCGGTCTGGCCGGGAAATAGATCCTGGCCTGCATATTCCACACGGTGGGAGCCAATGTTTTTCATCATCAGATATTCTCCGCTTATCCAGATTTTTAAATGATTTCTGGAAATAGCCTGTGTCTGGCTGCTGAACTGGCCCAGGTCAAGATCCACCACCTTCCCGGATCTGCTTTTTTTCCCTACAAGCAGGCTTCTGGCCGGGGGAATGGGAATCGTACGGTTGTGCCCACTGATTTCAAGCCCGCAGGCCACAGTGGTTTTTGGCCACTCTTTTGGGGGACCATCCTGCTCCTGGGAATGGGAAGCTTTTGCGCTTCCGGTTTCAGGAGGCTGTACCGGCATCAACGGCTGTCCGGAATTTTGATCTGGCATCTTTATTTGTTTCGGCCGGGGTGCTGCCTTAGGCGGTTTTGCCGGATCAGGTCCGGACCGGTCTTTGGCCGGTGCAACGGACTGAATCAGGATTTCCTGTTCAGCCCGGTCTGCAGGTTGGCAGCAAAGGGTATAAATGCCGGAAGGCAGGTTTTCGATATATACACCGCGGGCGGTCACGGTCAGGTGGTTGTCAAACCCGGGATCGGAAAATGACCACAGGGTGTTTGCCGGCAATTGCGCTGTGCCGGGAATCTCCAGCCTTTCCCCGGGTGCGGTTTTCAGTACCCCGGGCATGGGAAACGTATCAGCACCGGAAGGCGTCTGTACGGCAGCGTCCCTTGCCTGACTGTCCTCTTCCCGGCGAATTTCAATTTTGATTTCCCCGGATTCACCGGTCTCCTCCACAGTATACCGCAGGACTCTTTGGGGATTTGCCAGGGCCGGGGGCTCTGGGGTGAGCCTGATTCCCTTTGCTGTAATCCCGATATCCATATGGGCGTCATTGTCAATCTCCCATTCCAGATTTCCGGACAGTCCGGACGGAGAAGCAATAAGGCAGGATTGGTTGACATAGATTATTTCAGCCATAAATGAACTCCTAGTAGATTGGGGTGTCAGAATATTGGCTTGAATGAATCCTGGACCTTACTGACGACCTTGAAGAGGTATAGGCGATATCATTGAGATCCGCCTGGGTAAGGTTCTGGTCCCTCATCAGTTTGTTTTTCATCTCCCTGAATCCTGTGGCCTTGTCGTAATCTCCGATTTGTTCCGCCAGTGAGGCCATAGCTTCAAGGCGAAGTGCTGCCTCATCGTATTTTTTCTGATCGATGAGCTTGAACACTTCATTCTGGTTAACCAGTATCTCAATATCTTTGTATCCGGCATCAATGCTGGAGTCCATGATCTCTTCGGCAGAAGTGTCGGCAAAATTCAGATAAAGCGGCAAATCAACTTCTTTTCCGGCAATATTCCGGCTGGGGCAGTCAAAATGAATGACGGCCCTGCCAATTTTCATGCTGGCAGTGTCCGGGGTGTCCAGGGTGAAATCAAAGAGGAATTCCTTGAATCCCTGCTGTTCAATATCCCCGGCATTAATTTGCACCAGGGTGCCTTTATCACTTTGATGAATAAAATCGTGCAGGTTTTTCTGCTCAGGTTCGTGCATATAAAAATGGACATCCCTGACCATGTTTTCCAGGTGAATATTGATGAACACCTTTTTTAAAAACAGGTTGGATAACTGGGTGTAAATCTGGGAGAATACTTTGGGTGCAGGCATGTTGGGGGTGATGTTTTCGGTCAGGGACCCTGAAAAATCTGAAAACTGCTTCATAAAATCAAATTTAAACGTCTCCCCGATCCCCATGGCATCGGTTGTAATCCCGGACTGCGCCAGGGCTTTGCAGGTCTCAAACGCCTTTTGATTATTCCCGGTATAGGCATGGCCGTCAGTTAGAAAAATAAGTTTGTAATGGCCTTTGGCTCCTTTGCTTGTGACGGATCGGGCCATATTCATGGCAGCTTCGAAATTGGTTGCACCGTTATCTTTCAAATAGCTGTCCAAAGCGGTTATTAAAACAGATTTTGCCCCGCCCGGGGCATGATCGGCATGGACAATGGCCTGGGAATTAAATGACACCAGGGTCACCGTATCCTGGGTTTCCACCTGTTCAAACAGGGTCTGGACAGCCTGGAACACCGCATCCCGTTTGATCATGCCGGTATCGTAATACGCCTCGTCCATGGACGCGCTGCTGTCCAGCAGAAAAACCAGGTTGGTTTTTTCTTTCTGCAAGGGGTTTTCCCGGGTTCCGGCCAGGATCTGCAGCCTGGCCCTGACAGTTTGATCCATCTGGTTTTTGATTATTCTGTCCCGGTTGAACTCAAGCGCTGTTTCCAGTTCGTATCCCATATGTCCTCCCTTCTGGCTTTAATTCTGTGGTTTTTTCTTTAATTTTACCCATGGTTTCTTTTCTTCGGCACTCATGGTTGAATCCGGCCCCGGCCCGGTTTTGGACCTGGGCTCCCCGGTATCCGGCATTTGTTCGGCCCGCCGGCCGGTGAGGACCACCAGGGTAATGTTATCAACCCCGGCGGCCTCATCCGCCGCACGGCCCATTTGTCTGGCAATTCCGGCCGATGTATTGTCATGGGAGGCCGCCCGGGTAAAGGCCTTTAAAATGTCCTGTTCGTTTTCAAATTCATTCCGGGTGGTGCCCAGGCTGTCAATGAGCCCGTCGGTTGCGGCGATAAAAGATGCTCCCGGTTCTGGATACAGTTCAATAAAAGAGATCTGATCATCCGGCCGGACCGGGATATATTTTTTACTTTTGCTGTCCAGTTCGGCCAGGGGGATAACCCGGTCCAGGTGGCTGTCATTTTCTTCACCCCCGAAGGCCGGGAGGGCCGGGTTGTCTATATAGGCTGCAATCCGCCGGGCCAGGATGTTATGCTCTTCATTGAGTCGCATAAGCCGGCCCCCGGCGATGTAGAAAATGTGGGAGTCTCCCAGGTGGCCGAATACGGCCCGGTTTTGGTTTACCATGCCCAGGATTATGGTGGCGCTCATGGGCAGGGCTTCCGGAGATACTCTTTTGATGTCGGCTTCCCGGTTCAGACGTTCCGTACATGTCTGGTTGATATCGGCCATCAGTTCAATGATTTTGCTGCGGCATGTTTTCATCCACAGCTCTGATGCCTCTTTCCCGGTTTCTTCCATAAATGCCAGAAGCTCTTGTTTTTTAAGTTCCAGGGTTTCCATGATCAGGTTGGCGATCATTTTACCGTTTCCAATATCTGCCGCAGATACCCCGTCCGATACCATGACCAGCATTGATTTTTTGTCTGGTGTTGCGATCAGGTGGTAGGCATCCTCATTTTGCACAGCCTTTTTCTTTCTGCCCTGTTCTGTATGAAATCCCGCATCCCATACCAGAGCACAAACCGGGGCCGGGACACAAACGGAATTTGTTTGTGCCTCAAAAAGGCCGGTAACGATTTCCCGGCAGGTGCCGGGCGTATGGGCATTGTGAAAAATCGACCTGAGCCTGTATTTTTCTTCAGGCAGCAGGCCCAGTTTCATCAGGGCCACGGCAAGCCAGTGTTCAGGGGAAAGCCGGGTAAGGGGAGGAAGCTGGGGATAGAGCATCTTCACCATAAACCGGACAAAGGCCTCCCGGGTCATTGCAGGGCTGATCATGTCCGGCTTAATCATCCCCGAGTTGAGCCGGGGGGGCAGATCCAGGTTATAAGCCTGTTTCACACCGGACGGAATGCGCTTTGCATCCGTTGCCGTATACGCGTCAAACTCAAACCAGTCGACAACTATCTGGTCTTTTTCCGTGATAAACAGTTTGTCATGGGGAATGATAAACCAGAACCGGTTGTTCTCCGCCATCCGATCCAGAAAGTCAGCAAGCAGGAGAAACAACCCCTTCCGATCTTCGGATCCTGTGCAGGCTTCCAGGCGTTCTTTGAACAGGGAGATCTCCAGGTCAGGGTCATTAATTATGCTTTCCCGGGGGATGCCTTCCGTTTTCTGATAGTTGGAAATGCCGTATTCAAGCAGCAGGTCATCTGCCTCACCGGTACTGTCCTGTGATGTTTCAGCCAGATTCCTCTTGAAAAAATCTTTAAACTTCATTGATGCGTTCCCTCAGCATGGTAATGGTTTCCTGTTTTTTCCGGGTCATGATCCTGATTTTATCCTCCAGTCCTGAGATCATGTCGGCACACTGCACAAGCTCCCGGGATACCTCGTCCATGTTCCGGCCCATATACTCCAGGGTTTTAAATTTCCCGGCCAGGGTTTCCAGTTCCGGTCCGGGGATGTGGAGCTGATAGGCCAGTTTTTCAATCTGCCCCAGCACTTCAGCCCGGTCTTTGAGTTCGGACAGGGGTTGGTCTGCTGCGTTGTACTCCTGTTCCAGGGCGCTGTTCTTTGATTTCAGGGCGGCAATTTCCTGTTGACGTTCAGCCAGAAGGGCAGCCTGATTTTCAGCATGATCTGACAACGTCTTTGTTCGGGTCAGCAGCAGGTATTTGACCAGGGAGACCACCGGTTCTATCTGCCGGTCCAGGCCGGGACCCGAAACCCGGGTCAGGTCGGGCAGTGTTTTTATGCAGTGGGCAATGATGCCCAAAAGGTAATCTGCCTGTCCGTTTTCGTTCAAATGTGCTGTCTTTTCATCAATCTGTGAGGGTATCAGGTCCATTCAGTTTCCACCTTTTTAATATGGGCCGGTGTGATGCATACCGTGTGTGCATCCAGGTCCGCGTCGGCCACGGCAGCCCCTTTTAGTTTTTCAATAAAACTTCTGACAAAGCGGGCATTGGCAAAATTGTTTCCCTCAATTGTGCGTATCCGTTCAAAAACCGGGATAAGCATCTCAGCTTTAAGCAGGCTAAAATCATATACGGCCCCAATGCCGGAGGTTTTCAAAAAAAAGATCTGTGCCAGTTCCTCAGCAGAATAATCCGGAAAGTCCAGAATCCGGTCAAACCGCCCTCTAAGCCCGGAATCATGGTCAAAAAGCGCTGTTATCTTGTCAGGATACCCGGCAAAAATCAGGCAGAGCCGGCTGCGGTTGTCCTCCATGAACGGAAGAATGGTATTAAGGGCACTTTCTCCATAAGAACTGCGGTTCGGCCCCGGTGCGAGTTGATGGGCCTCGTCAATGAACAGCACCCCGTCCAGGGACTGATTCAGAATCCGGTTTGTTCTGTTTTCGGTTTCTCCCTGGTATTGTCCTATTAGCTGCGAGGCTGTATGGGCATTGAGCTTTGCAGAATTTAAAAGTCCCATGCGAAAGAACTGCTTTGCCATCTGCCTTGCTGCAATGGTTTTGCCTGTACCCGGGCTTCCCTGGAAAATGTAGTGGCCGGGGACAGTTTTTTCTTTTTCCAGGCGGGCCTGCTTCTCAAAATTCACCAGGAACCCTTTTATATTTCCAAGTCCGACAAGGGTGTTGATGTCGTCCTCCTGCTGCCGGCGAGCTTCAAACAGCTTTGGCATTTCAAAATGTGATGTGGACAGGGTTGGGGAAGAATTTGCCCTGGCGTTCTGCAGGGCTGTTTCAATCTGATTGATTACCACACCGGCATTGCCGAAATGATTTGCACCAAACAGTTCCCTTTGATCCAGCAGATTGGTGCAGAACAGCGTGACTTTTTCCTTAAGGTCGGCTTCCGGATGCAAGGGACTGTTATTGAGGTGCTGCATCATGATTTCAGCCAGCTCCTGTGCGGAATAATCAGGCAGGTCAATATATGATATCCGCCTGGCACATCCGGGATTTGTATTCAGCATGGCCCGTGTTTCATCGGGATAACCTGCAAAGATAACCATGAACCTGCCTTGAAAATCGGACATGGCCTTTACCAGTTCGGCCAGGGCTTCAGTGCCGAAACTGTCCCGGTCATCATTGACCAGTTCATAGGCCTCATCAATAAAAAGTACACCTCCCAACGCTTTTTCCACCAGGGCTCTGGTTTTTCCGGCTGACTGGCCCATGTATCCGGCCACAAGTTTTTCACGGGTGGCCTCAACCATGTGACCGGATTCCAGGAGTCCCTCTTCCTTTAAAATCTTTCCTATGAGCCTTGCCACTGTTGTTTTTCCGGTGCCGGGATTTCCTAACAGCGCCAGATGGGGGATGGCCGGCAGGGTTCCGGCCTTGATCCGCCGGAACCGGTCAGGGGTCAGCGGCTGATCCGATTCAAATTCAGGTGTTTTCTTTTCAATCCCCCGGACCAGCCGGGTGACGGTCTCTTTAACCCGGGTCAGGCCTGTCATGGAACGAAGCTGGTCAAAGGCTGCGGGCATGCCTGATTGAAGTCCGTAAACCTGTCGGAGGTGATCGAAAAACGCTTCTTCTTCACCCATGTACTGCACCAGATTTTTTATGGACTCTCCACGATGGCGCATGGCACCGGCAACGGAGGGGGACAGGCTGTCAAAATCATTGAAGGCCGGGACACATCCTTTTTCCAGTCCGTGAAGTGCCATGGCCCTGAAAACTTCATCCCGGCCGGCCGTTTCCACCCGGACCACCCGGGCCGATCCCGAGGCTGCCCTTTTGCCGGGTTCCAGAGAAAAAACAAAATCCAGGCCAAGGCGCATGAACCGTCTTGCCACGGAAGCCTCATCATCTCCGTCCACCCAGATCCAGATATTTCTGCAGGCACCGGGCAGGGAAAAAATACTGTTTCTGAGCAACCCCTGGATCTGTATTCCAATATCCGATGCCGGGGGCAGCTTTTCAAACAGGGCACCGTCATAAACCACAAAGGCCAGGTGCCGCCCGGGATCAGAAAGATGGGCTGTCATAAACTGGGCAATCTCATTAATGTCCCCGTCATAGGTATACCTTAACCGCCCCCGGGGAGTGCTTGGGCTTTTGGACGGGGGGGATTTCATGGTAAGGCCCATGGGGGCGTGCTTGAGTTTATCCAGACCCTTGGCCGGGCGATGCGTTTTCTTTTCTTTGCGGGATCTGAGGTGGTCAAGGCTATGGGCGTCAAAATAGTAAAGTCCCCTGGCATCCAGAAAGGCCACTGCTTTATACCCCAATTCACAGGTGAGATACCAGTAAAGGTAATGGTCAAGCTGGATACGGGAATTGTCCTTTAAGATAAACTCATCCCGGACATGTCCGAGAATAAGAAACAGGCGGTCCGCGTAGTTTTTTAACGCTTTCATCTTATATTTCTCCGGAAACCAGGGTCCGGGTCTTTAAAGGGGGAATCCCGCAGAAAAAAAGTCCGTCCATGTTTACATCCACCTCAAGGGTGCGTGGTCCAAACAAGAAGGCCTCTTTTTCCGTGATATACCTGTCGGTTAAAAAAAGAACCCGTTGGTTTTCCGATCCCCTCAGGCCCCGCCCCCTGTTTTGCTTTTCCAGGTAGGGCCCGCAGATAACCACATCGCAAAGTTCTAAAACCCGATTAAAATTCATTTCAATTTCCTGATAACTGAATCCTGTGTAAAGTATGATTCCCATTTCATTTTTTCCGGCACATGCCATTAAATCCAACACGTCATAGTACTGGACCAGGGGTTCACCGCCTGAAATGACCAGCCCCCTGGTTCCGGCCTTTGAAAGAAAGGCGGCCACCTGTCCTTTGCCAATTTGCCGGCCGCCATCCATGTCCTGCCATTGTGGCGCAATGCAGCCCGGGCAAGACCTGGGACAGCCCTGGAACCAGACAGCGGATTTCACGCTTTTTCCAAAACTTCCGGTATGGGCTTTCCAGGCAGCAATTCGCATCAGACCTTCCTTTCCCGATACCGGGCCAGATCAAAAAAATGTTCCTCGGCCGGGCGGTTTTCATACCCTCTCACCGTGGCGTAATCCTTTGCCCCCACTGCAGCCATAATCCCTTCCAGACGCTGGGCGTGGGTCAGGGGATCCAGGGTGTTGAAATCGACTTCCATGGAAAGTTCATCCGCCTCCTCGCCAATGTTCACCAAAATTTTTTCCCCCCGTTCATTTTCCATGAGCAGAATATTGTTAAGGCGCGGGTCATCTTCCTGGAAAAGATTATCTACCACTTCAAAGCCCCGGCGAACCATCTTCTCAGCAATATCTGACTGTAGATCCATTTTACGGATATAGCGGATAAAGGCGCCTTCCGCAGAGAACCCGGCATGGTTTACCCGGTCAACAACCGTATCAAGCAGACGTTCCAGTTCCTTCATCTGATCCAGATTCATCCTGCCAAGCCCGGTTTTCAGTTTTCGGGCGTTTTCAAATTCCTGTTTTGCCGCCAGCCACTCTTTTTCCGCCCAGAGGGGAATCTCAATGTCAACCACCTGGTTCGCCCCCTGTTTTGTGGAGAATTCCCGTTTTACAAGGGTGATGTTCATCATCTTTGCAACCTGGTCAAAGCTGTCGTTCAATTCTATTTCAAGGGCCTGTCCTTCAATACAGGTCTGTTCAATCCCGGGGACATCCCGGGCCAGCAGGGTATGCCAGTTCTGGGCCAGGGCCGTACACGCCTGGTACTGCCCGTTTTGCAGATTGGCTTCCATATTCCGGATCTGGTCGGTATAGGTTCCGAATTCCCGGGGAAAAAATCGTTCCATCTCCATTTTCTCAAGCGCCTGATATAATTCTTTTACCAGGTTCAGGCTATGTTCGGCAAACTCCCTGCTGTCCCTTTCCTTCTGTTCCAGGGTGCCGATCCTGCCTGAAATCCGGTCAATGGCCTGTTTCTGCTCCCGGATTCCGGACTCGGCCGCCCGGATGCTTTTTTGAGCCTGCTCCAGCCTGCCGGACAACTTCCTGTTTTCTCTTTCCTGCCGGTCAATATGGTTGCGAAGCTTTTTAATTTCCAATCGTCTGAATATGTAGTCAATCACTTCGGCCGGAACTGCCGGCTGTTTTCTTCCACTCATTTTGTCCTCCATGTATAGCCATAATAGCGCTTAATGTTTCAGGTATTTTGAAAATATTTTTTTGTTAAAAAAGGAAATTTTTTTTCAACTGGTTGAGACCAGGAAATCAATTTTTTGCTTTTTGGGGGTTAAAATTTTTCAATCCTCTCTAATCGAGGCGGTGTTTCTAACTTTTCGGTGTGGTTGTTGTCAACACACTTTCCGTCTAGAAAAGTCTCAATCCTCTCTAATCGAGGCGGTGTTTCTAACCTGCCATGAAGGCTGAAAACGAAGCCAAACGTGCGGCTGTCTCAATCCTCTCTAATCGAGGCGGTGTTTCTAACAGCGAATCCCAGCAATGTTTCTTATGTCGCCGATACCGTCTCAATCCTCTCTAATCGAGGCGGTGTTTCTAACTTGGTATATGTATTTCAAGAAGGATGATGAGCCAGGATGTCTCAATCCTCTCTAATCGAGGCGGTGTTTCTAACAAAATAAACACTTTTCCGAAAAACTTATTCCTATTTGTCTCAATCCTCTCTAATCGAGGCGGTGTTTCTAACAGCGAATCCCAGCAATGTTTCTTATGTCGCCGATACCGTCTCAATCCTCTCTAATCGAGGCGGTGTTTCTAACTTGGTATATGTATTTCAAGAAGGATGATGAGCCAGGATGTCTCAATCCTCTCTAATCGAGGCGGTGTTTCTAACAAAATAAACACTTTTCCGAAAAACTTATTCCTATTTGTCTCAATCCTCTCTAATCGAGGCGGTGTTTCTAACCGTGAAAAGGGCCGTCAAGGCTCAAAGAACCAGGGGTCTCAATCCTCTCTAATCGAGGCGGTGTTTCTAACGTTGGGGTGATGCCAAATTGGTATTTCGATGCCCCAGATAATGTCTCAATCCTCTCTAATCGAGGCGGTGTTTCTAACAACTCAATATTACTGTGTAAATCCATTTGTAAAATTTCAAACTATTTTTTAACCCATTGAAAACAGGGATAGGCTAACATCCAGTAAAAAGTTCGTCAATGATAAAATAAAAGGGGTGAAGTTGTTGCATTTCTGGTCCGTCAAACAATGCATCTTATTGATTTTATTGCTATAAAGAGAAAACAAAATCCTCGCCAATCTGTTTTTTAACAGCTATGTTCCGGGCATTTTCGAAAAACAGCCCTTTGGCGCATTTATAACACCTTGATATTATAGCTTTCTAAAAACCTCTAGAACCCATTTGTTCGCCAACTCCTGTGGCAAAGGCCGGGAAATGGCAGTTGGCGAACTTTTTTAAAAAAGGAGTTTAAGGCCCTGATTAAGGATTGCGCTTTAATATCAATTGGTTACACTTAAAATGCCGCTAATCAAAAAGTTCGCCAATTGAATTGACCAGAAAAAACGCCTGAAACCGGCGACCCCAGGCCTTATGCGCATTTTAAAGGCCGGGGTGCGCCGGATAGTCCTGATTCGCTTCCCCGAAGATTTTTTTCAAACCCATGATCAAGGCATGCCCTCAAAATTTTGTAAACAAATTGTCAAAGATCAATAAGCGATAATGCCTTATAACACGGAACTGGCCTTTGTCCCGGGCCGATTTTCGGTTTTACGGATTAAATAAGCTTTAGCCGGACATTACCATTGCGTCCAAACCAGGTATGCCCTGGATAATGGAAAACCCTTGGATCTGCGGGATCCCATACCAGAACTTTTCTCAGTTGATCCATTGCCGGGCAATGATCCCTAACGAATTGTCTGATTCTATACTCAATTTCTCTGGCTAAGCGGTCGCAGGAAAGCGTGGCGTTTCCATTTCCATTATTGCTGTCCAGTGGCGCAAGTGTAAGGAACCGTGAGGCCGGGTCCGCAAAAATGGTTAATGATTCTATTCTGATATGGCAGCTTCCCATCCCCATGGGTTTAGCATTGCCGATTTTATGCCTGAGCGGCCCGTTCAGCCGAATCCGATTTTCTTCCCCCCCAATGGTGACCTGAACATCTTCCTCCAAAATTAATATATAAATAAGGAGATCAAGTTCTTCATCCCGTAAATTGGAAAAGGTTATATCAAATTCAAAGCGATGCCCCGGTGTGAGCGCGGGCACGGTCCATGCGCGATCTGCCAAATTATTAGGGATGCCGGGAAAGTTAGTGTTGATCCCAGGCTGGTGAAAATAAAATTTCCTGCACCGCCCATCAAAATCCCCTGTATGCGGCGAGATATAAAAAGAGCGATGAGTGCTTTTAGGACCGTTGAGCAGGACTTGATAGTTCTGAGTCTGTGCGTTCTCCGCCTGGATAACGGCATCACTGATACTGACCTTGCCTGTATGCACCTTTGCATTTGCGCGCTGTTCCATCATGCCGAACATTCTGCAGGCCACACAAAGGCTGGTGACTTGATCGCAGCTTTTGAAGTCATTGTGGCAGTTTCGTCCGTTTTTATCCGTGACAAAACAGCCCCCCCCCACAACTTCGGCAAGGGAGCGGAGCATTCCTTTTAAAGAGCTGCCCGGAATAATATGTTTGCGATCTCTGGTTAAAAATGTTCTGGGGTTGCCTTCATTGTTTTTTGCAATAAATAAAGGGGTTAAATTTTCCAAGGTGCAGGTCAGTTTCCCGCTTTTTCCTTGGAATTTTTCATGGGTGACCGGCGGCATTCTGTTTATAACCTCCCGGACCGGAACCATCCTGTACGGATTCCAAAAGTGTTCTCCCTGGGGCATCAGACTCCTCCTTTGGTTTCTTTTAGCGAATGATACCGGCTGAACCTGGCATCACCCGATGCATCAATCCATTTTTCAACCACCAGTTTAATGCGTCCTCTGGGATATTGGTTTTCTGTGACAGGATATTTAAATTCCACAGGAACTTGTTGTTCGATCCACCTGTTTTCCTTCTCCGTAAGAACACCCCATAAAAAAAATTCACCTGTCTCCCGCTCAAGCTGGTCAAGTTCTTTTGAACAATTCTCCAGCCCCTCGGGCGGAAGTGATTCTCCAAGATAGACCAGGCGAAGTTTTTCTCCCATACGGCGCCACTGCAGTTCACTTTCCGGTGAAAAGATTCGGCCCTGGGCACTTTTTTCCAACACAATTTTTTCCAGAGCGCTTTTTTCAAATATAAACCGGTCGGGATAGAACACAATTGATACGCAGGGTTCTTTACGCTTCACCCGCCTGACAAATGCCCGGGCTTCTTCCTCCACAAGGTCTTTTGAAAAAAGATAGGCCATCACGCCCTCCTTTCATTTAATTGCTCCAGAGCAACGGGCCATTCACTTGTTTGAATCATTTGCACCAGATCATCCACGGCTAGGGCAAGATGGTCTTTCCAGCCCCTGGTGATATCGTATTCGTTTCTAAGACTCAGTCCCAGTTTAGAGCTTGAGGAAAGAGATGGGCCGTTTTGACCGGTTTCCTGAAAAAATCCGTATGACTGACAAATATCCTCAGAGCAAGCAGCACCCAGGCCGGTTAATGAGGAGAGCCGGCGGTGGTAGGAGGTGATTTGAAACCGGGTAATCCGGGCTTTGAACCTTCCTAAGCCTTTGCTCTTTCCGAAACCGATACGAAGTTTCTCCTCCTCCATTTCCTGCAATATCAGTCCAAGGAGACCTAACTGCCACCGTTCAAAATTACGAATCTCTATGGATGTGGAAAATTCCCCCCGGGTCAGCACTTCAAAGTCATACAGTGCCCCGGGAACAGTTCCCCCGGTAAACCGGTCAATGGCCACGCCGTTTCGAACCTCAAAGACAGGAGATCCTACCGCCCTGAATTCATCAGAGAGGCCGGCATCTGAAACAGCGCATCTTCCGATAAATTCATGGGATCCAAACATACGGCAGACAGGGCATGAAACCCGGTAAGCTGTGGCTGACGGGACACGCTCCAGACCATGATCTTTTTTATATTTTTCCAGCATCAAACCGCATGACGCCTGGCGCTGCTCCCGGGGATCCCTGCTGCCGGGTTTTAAATAGGGCAGACACACTGGAACCGGATCCTCTTTCAACGTCCTGCAGATTTTTTCCGCATACGATCGAATCATTCCTTTTAATGAGCTTCCCGGGATAAAAGGTTCTTCTTTGCCGCCGTGCCGGTGGGTACGGACAAACGCCATGTCGACCCCGGCCACAGTTGCCTGGCCGGACTTAATTAATAACGGGTCGACAGGGATAATGGTCAACTCTATGAGGGCATTGTTGATCAATTGTTTGAGCATATCAGTCTCCTTGTTTCATGGTGGCGGCCAGTTTCTCTTCCAGACATTTTCCTAAAAGGTCGCGGGCCGGTGTCATCTGTTTTTCCACCAGGTATTTGATCAGCTCCGCTGGATTGGTATAATCCACGGATTCTACTTCTATGTCCGTCAACTGTACCTTTCCAAGCCCTCGGGATGAAAATCCCCCCAATTTAAAACCGTTTTCCCACTCCGCCAAAGCGGCACCAACCAGGGCAAGTTCATCATTCTCCGGATTTTCGATCTCAATGGTAATCTGAAAGGAGGCGCCGGCCGGCACCACTTCGTAGTCAAATTTGGCTTTGGGGCGGGCAGTTTCCGTATCCCGGTCAATGCAGACGCCGTCACGGATGCAAATGGCAGTCCCCCCTTCAACGGGAATACCGTCACTGAAAAAGATGCGGGATGCCATCATGGGGGAACCAAATAGTTTACATACATCGCAGGTGTGGGTGTCCAGCCAGTCCAATTGCTCTTTCCCGGCCCGGAGCGCCTTAAAGGCCTCCTGATTTTTTCGTCGAAAGGGCTCATCACTGACACAATCTACTTTGGAAAGGGAGGTATCCAGCAAACATGCGGTCATGTCCAGATGGGGCGCCAGACGCTCGGAAAATGCCCTGAAGTTTCCTTTCAGGGTCGATCCCGGCAGGACAGGGTTTCCATCCGGATCAAGCAGAACCCCCATATCCGTGGACAACGCCCCCTCTTGTCCCGATCCGATATGAAAGGCCGTGTGAAACGTCAATTTTGCCGTAATTTTTACTTTTTGAAAATATGTATTATAAGTCATGTTATTCTCTCCTTTCTGGGGGGCTGACGCTGTTGAGTGCGGCGCAATAGGCATAATGCGAGGTAAGGTGTTCGCAATATACAGACAGGACTTTGGAAATGGCCGAATCAATTTTGTTTTTATTCATTTTTTTGATTTTATTTCTGAGCGGTTTGTCATCCCCTGCGGATATTTCGTCTTCAAGAAAAGAGGCCAATTGGTCTTTAACCGCCATGTACAGGCAGTCGCGGCTCTCTATTGTGCGCGATATCTGGTTGGACATAAAATTCCAAAACACCTTTTTTTTCTCATTTGAATTTTTTTGCCTTTGATGATCAATCAGTCTGGTAAGGGCATTTTTCCCCCCTGACTGAATAGCGGCGGGAATGCTGTGAAGCTGGGAAGTCGTTATAAAATCTTTGGCTCCGTAATTGCCGCATAGTTCTTCCACAGCTTCACAGGCGTGGTCCCGCAGGGTTTTATCCAGAAACAGGTGAAATGCGTCTGAGTTTAGATATGCTTCATATGCCTTGTCCATGATGCCCGGCCTCCTCCTGGTTTAGCTGCAATTTATATAAGCAGTGAAAAATAACTTGCTTGCCCCATCCTCTGGCCAGTTTCATTTTGATATCAAGAACAAGGGATGGGTCCCCGCTGCCTATCTCCTGGGCCTTGACCTCCAATGCTTCCAGTTGGCGGATCACCCCTGGTGCCACCCGGATCCATGTTGTTTTTTTGGTATCCTTTGCCGCCTGGTTTTTAATGTAATTGATAATTTCAGAAAACCGGCTGGTGGAAGTGATCAGTGTTTCAAGCCCGCGCAGTTGTGTTTTTCCCAGCCCCACCGCAGCCAGTTCATCTCCCATCTGTTTTGAATCACCATAAATTTGTTCGAGAAAGAGATCAATTTCTCTGGAGATTGTTTCATTGATGTGTGTCATATCCTCTCCCTGGTGTGTAATGCATCGCAAATTGATATTTGACCAAATCCCTGTTCTTTCCTCAAACCGACACCGTTAATCAAAAGCGGTTCAAGAAATCGTTGTAATTTTCCAGGAGAATCCCCTGTATATTTAAACAGATATACGCTTCCCATGGAAACACCGATGTCATCATTTCTGGCAAGCCCCATGGCGGCCTGCCACCCCCGTATTGTCTGTGTACTGGTGATTTGGGTAACCGGTCGGATATCCGGGTGCCGGAATTCTTCGATTTCCAAGACCGGCCGCAAAAAACGATCTACAAAAACCGCATGGGACTCAAGGGTCACACTGAAAAAGATCCCCTGGCCGGTTGATTCAGGTTTTAAAGGCATCAATTTTGATAATTTTTCTGTAAACGCATTGTGCCACGACTGGATAGCCTCAGCAGATCCGGTTGGAAGTCTTTTGTCGTCAACAGGGGCCAAGGTGAGTTTGATTTCTCCAAATCCTCTTGTCCGGTCTGCACCAACAAAAATAGTGTTTTCAAGCAAAGGAGTTAAACAATTTACCTGCTCCTCGTTTAAAAACAGTTGCCCGCTAAGGTGCTGCCGGGAATAGAGATCCTGCCCTTGATCCGAATGTTTGTAAAAATCGGCTATGGATTGCGTGATAAAAAACATGGCGTTGGCAACCGTCCCTGTTGACCGGTCAATACCGGTATGACGGTTCACCAGGATATCCGGTTCAAACGCTTCAGGCGTATCCAGATTGCCGTTCCAGAAACCGGAAAAGGGTTTCATATCTTCTCCGCAGTTCGGGCCGGGGCATTTCCAGATTGCTTTATCCGGCGGTGTGCCGCCAATACGACTGGCTGCTGTAGCAGCAAGTGTGTCAAACACGCCATGTTGATCAAATCCAGGCTCCCGCTTACACGAAATCAGGGTTGCTGGTAATATCCGCGAGTAATCCTGAGGGCCTTTCCCGGGTAAAAGGTTGCAGAACCGTACCGGATTCTCCAGAAAAAGGGTACGAAACGCATCATCTTCCGCATTTTTGCCTTCCCTTAGATAACTTGCAGCCAAAGCCCCCCGCAAGGTGCCGCCGGGAATATAATTTAGCGTTTGAGGGGAACTGTTCCGGCGATCCTGCTGGATGATCAGCGGTGATAGCAGCTTTGCCGTCATGCGATAGTAAGTATTCATTATTCCCTCATTTCCTGGTAATTCGAAGGGTCCAGATAAAATTCTCCTTTTTCATTCAGATAGTTGTCTGCAGAAAAAGAGATGTCGTTATATAGCATCCGGGTAATGGTAAGGTGCCGGCCGATATGCCCTCCCCCGGTACTTTTGTCACCACCAAGACGATTAACCATGCCGATGGAGGCAATCAACAGGCAGTATGCAAACGGGGGATCTGTTTCTTCAAAAACAGCTAAATCCCGGTGCCGCGCTGAAATTGTTGTTTGAAATTTTCCTGGAGGCGCATATTCAGTTGTAAACAGATGATTTTGTTTAGCTGTCCCTAATTTGCGGTTTATTTTTACCCGGTTCCGGATCTGAAAGTTTCGGCTGGTGAAATTTGGATCTCCAACAGGGTAAGCATTTCGAAAATAGAGCCCCCCTTCTTCAAATTTATTTCCAAAAAGACGATCCACTGGTGACGGAGCCCGGCTCAGGGGGCCAAAGGCGCCGGGAAAATGCAGATCAATACTGTGGGGGTCCGAAGGTTCCGGGAAATTGAGCGTCCGACAGAGTTTTTCACACGATTCCCGTATAACGCCCTTTAAAGTGCCTGCCGGTAAATAGGGATTGCCTCTGGCGTCTCTTTGAAGCAGACGATCCGTGAGAATATTTCCATCTCCCGATCCTGTATGCCATATGGTTTCAAATTGGAAACTAAGTGTCAGTTCGAGTTTATGATGCATCGTTCCATCCTTTCTGATGTGTCATGGAAATATTGCAGAACTGGCAGATTTCCATTAAATCTGTAATCATTGTGGTTGTCCATTCTTGACTGTCTGCGCTATCATCGGGTTCTTTCCAGGGCATGTTCGGAACGCAGCCGAAACTTTCCATGGCGTTTCTAATGGCCAGTCTTTCTTTGCCCGGTTTGGAGCGGGTATACAGCTTTAAAAAATCCAATGTCCCGTTCATTTTACCCTCAAACGGCGTGTAGCCAAGTCGCTTGAGCCGTGTCCGGGGAATGCCGGAATGCAAAAGTTCACGGGCACACTTCAGAAGACGTTCGGCATCTTCCAGCAGGTAAGGTTTTTGATATAGTTTGAGTTGGCCGTCATATTGGTGCAAATAATTATTCCTGCTGTGATGAACATG
The DNA here is from genome assembly GCA_963663165.1 of uncultured Desulfospira sp. Classification (GTDB taxonomy): domain Bacteria; phylum Desulfobacterota; class Desulfobacteria; order Desulfobacterales; family Desulfobacteraceae; genus Desulfospira. Next base: position 5,457,997 of record OY760175.1, read on the forward strand.
TAAATGATTAAATTGGGGCGTGATATGAAAATCAATGTATGACGGGGCAAAAAAGCCCTCGGCAGACGGGTCCTTTGCGCCGGCTCGTTTTGCAGATGAGAGTAACTCCTGGGCCTGGGTGAAAATCTGTGAAAATGGAGAATGGCTTTTGGCATAGGCGATCCCCAGGGAAACAGTAAGGCCTTTACCGTTTAACAGGTTGCTGAAAAAAGGATTTTCAGAAAATCGGCGTTGGGTTTTATCTGAAAATTTTTTGGATACCCCAATGGCAAATTCCAGGGCATGATTCGCCGACATATAAACCAGCAGGTCATCCCCGCCTAAAAGCAGGATATTGGCGGGCATAACGCCGGACACCGGGATACAATTTTCATAAAGAGCCTCATGACACGCCTGAGTAATGGATTCATCAACTACATGCGAAAAGAAACGGAAATGATCTTTGTGATCAATCTGTCTGACTAATTTCCCCATGGCATTGCCGTCTGCATAAATTAAGGCCGTATACCCCTTTTTCCCCTGACTGCATTCTCCGATTTCTTCAAATGTATTTGGTCTTTTAAACTGCTGGAGATCTTCATTTTTTGTTTCTACAAAAGCTGAAAAGTTCTTCCACAGTCCTTTTTTCTTGCCCCAATGGAGTTTGGTCGCACAGACATCGCAAAGTAAGAACTCACTGTCAGCATAATTGATGTATTGTGAGCCCGGTCCCCCACAACTGTCGCATTCACGAATAAACCCCGTGTGCAGAAGGGAACATGGAACCAAAGGGCTTTCATCTTTCATTCTTTTTAATTGAACAAAAGCTTGATCCAAAGACTCTGAGTAACGCTCTTCTTCATATTTCGCGATACCAAAAATGATTTTTAATGCCCCCCGACTTTCCCGGTTAAATACATGTTGCAGTGCCTTCATGGCTGCTTCCAAGGTGGCGGGTTCCGCATGGATAATGAACTGAGCGGCACCACCGCTGGAAAAGACACATTCAAAATCATCTTCGTTCAGTATTTCAGATAACAAGGCAGGGATTGTGTTTTTATTCAGCTCCGCCAGCAGGGCGCTGGCCCCTCGAATTTCCGCCAGTCGATCCGTTCCAAAGACATATTTTTTAATGCCCGGCACATCCATAACAACAATAAATTTCTTTTTTTTCATAAGACCTCCAATCTTTACTTTGACTACGGAATTCAATAGGCGTCCTTTAAAATTATTTTTCGAAATAAGTGACTCAAAAGACAATCGAACCTTTCAAAAGGGAAATCTGCCATTCGTTAAAATCCGGCAGTTTTTCAGGGATGATGTCCAGATTTGGGACCTCAAGGTAAGTTTTTATGCAGGACGACAGGGTGCCGTCCATATCCCCGGCGTCCACACGGGCCAGGGCATGGTTAAAAAAATCCGCTACCAGGTTGATATCCTCAAAGATCCGCTCCAGGCTGCCCGTTGCAATCAGGTTCATGGAAGTCGGCCCTGGGTCAAGGCCTTCAGGGCCTGATTCATGCCTCCCATGAAAAAGAAATTCTTCCGCCATACAGATACCGGCTGCCGGGCTCTGTCTACCTCTATGACCGCAAATGACGGTTGGTATTTATTTTGCATCTGCTGGACAAAACAGCGTTGAGATTTTTACCGTTAATTCAGTATCCCTTATCATTTTTTTGATCCCCGGGAATATTTTGCAATTGTTTTCAGCCGCCTTGGTCAGCTCTTTTTGTACCAGATCAGCATCAATTTGTGAAAACCTTTCTGCCAGGTTGGAACATCCATTGAGAATAATCTCCATATACTTGTCGTTTTTTAAATTTTGCACCAGCGGCGTGTCGGCAAGGACCGCTTTTAGCATTTTGTTCAGCGATCCCATGCCGGTTTTTTTCCGACCTCGTCGTTTTTCATCCCGGAAAAATCTCTCCAGAAGGTTATTCGTCCTCTGTGGTTGGACCGTAAAAATTCCGTCCGATGTGACGACTGGTATCGGGTCGGCAAAGAGCTTTTCCCAGTATTTGTCAATCTGTGCCACCATGTTAGCATAGGTTTTTTGTCTGTGTTTATTCTCAAGGAGCCAGTTCCTGAATTCAGTCACTTTTTCTTCAATACTTTTCATGTTCATGGAATCGCCATTATCATTAATGCCATTTTTGCCATCAGGAAGGGCAATTCGCATAGCACAACGCAGCTTGTCAAATACGGCTGCCTTTGATTCCATGTTTTTGGCAAGATCATTAAGACGCTTATCTTCTACGACTTTTATGACTACTTTATATAATTGGGAAAAGGCTCTGTTTAAATTTGCTGCCTCACTGAGGTTCACGGTCATGATTTGTTCCAGCAACCGGAGAACATCTTGAAGACGTCGATAAAAATCAAGGTATGGACGGTCAAAAGGGAAACCATATCCGTTGGATTGATTTGGATAGTCAAATATCCAATGGATTAAAGCATATGCCATAATCGTGGGGATATGATCGAAATCAGTTGCCTGCCAATTCCCACTTTGAAGGCTCTCAATAATTTCATCAATATCCTTGCCGACCGGATCAATTTTTTTCTCAAGATACTTGGCCTGCCTCCTCAATGCAGGTCGAACCTTGAGTTTCTTTAACCGTTTCTGCAAAAAACTATATTCATCAGCTAGCAGGTCTTTGCCAATGTCACGCAGGAAATGAAAATGACATATAAAATCGGGTGTCCCTGGGAAAACTTCCTCCACCGCACTGACAATCCCTTTACCCATATCGTGTACGAGTGCCCTTGGTTCACCATACTGCTCTTTGATGCTACGGAAAAATGGGATGAGCTCATCTTTTTTCTCTGAAGAAATTTTTACCGTATCAAGGACCAGTTCTGAGAGTCCGTCAAGGCCGCAAAATAGATTGGGGCTATCACCTTCACAAGTTCCATCCACATGAAGGATATATCCTCCCCTGCTTGTGAAGAACTTTCGCAGAGCCGGCCGGCTCTGTCGGTGAGCCAGGGCAAGATAAATGATAAACTTACGGCCCAGAAAGCTGATCTCCCGTTCAGAGATGAATACATTCTTGATCGCCAATTCAGCCATGACCTCCTGATTGCTGAGACAACGGACAAAAAGTGCAAACCCCACCTCCACAATGACATCAAACCCGAAAGTGCCGCCCCTGGGTACAAGGTTTCGAAGCTGTTCGGACCTGAACGTTCCGTGACCGTGGGGGCAATACAATACCGTTTCCTTGGCAAAATAGGCACCGATGTCCATGGTGACCCTGGTCTTCGTATCGGTTTTCTGAACATGGAGTGTAGAATTACAATCAGGGCATTTTAAAATTTCCGGGTAAAAATGCAAAGTCGGCTTTGCTGAGAATAGCACACTAGTTTGGACGGACCCAGTCAGCTTGGAGATAAAGCTTTTGAGCAGTTTTAATGCTTGGAATCCGGAATTTTTTTTAACAACTCATGAGACTCCATAAATCCTTGGATATTAGCCGGCTTTAGTTTGCTCTTTTTGATCTCCGGCAAGCCCAAAATGTCTTCTGCGGATATGCCATGATGCCTGATAATAGCAACCAGAATCATGACTGCTTCCTGGTCAGAAATGGAAATAGCCGCTTGACGGAGGACAAGGGAACTCCTTTGTTTTACTTGATTTTTAAATATTGAAATGTTGTCAGAGAAGTAGACATAGACACCAGCGTGCTTTTCTCGACAGATACCCGGACAACTACGGAAATGATGCACAAAGGATTGTGGTGATAACCCAAGAAGTTCACCAAGTTGTCTGCCGGTAAGCCCTTCAGATGAGGAGTTCACTAAATGGATAATGGTTTTTTTTAGATTACCATACTTAGAGAACGCGGCATTTTTAAATTGCCATATACCATAAACGTCAAATTGAGGGATTTCAGGCAAAGTATAATACTTCCCGTTTTGATTGTAACTTGTGTAGGTCTTCCACTGTTTAAGTTTTGTTTGGGCAGTTCTGGAGGAACAATCCAGAATTGAAACAAGCTTTTTGAGGGTAAAAATTTTTTGTTTTTTAAGCGTTGATCTGGCCGATTCAATTTTTTGAACGTCGATAATAGGCATGACAACCTCTCTTCGTAGTATATGATATTTGTGCCAAATAATATCATATACTACGAAGCAATAACAGGAAAAATAATCCATTTCGCCCAGAATCTTAGAGTTTTTCGATTCAACGACTAAAACATATACTTTGCAAATTGAAACAAGTTGTATTAATTGAATTAAAAATCAGTTGGTTGAAAAAATCCAACTGTCATTTGCGGTTATAGGTCTACCTGTACCCTTTCAAGGTCTGTTTCGGCGGTGATGGTACGGCGCGGTTTTCCCCAGATAGAATTAAAAGTGAGTCTGGTTACGTCTTCAGGCATGACAACTTTCCTTTACTTTCATTGAGGCAGTTTTTGCGACACGGGATGACCAGCAGAATATTTTCCCGTCAGATGCCTCAGACCCCAAAGATCGAGGCCGTTTTATGAATTTTACCGGGTGTATTTTAATATGACGTTGGTACACCCGTTCCTTGAATATGACCTTTTTACAACCGATTATGCTAACTTTGTTGTTCTTTCCTACCAAGTCCCTGAGGTGCTTGTCAATTAATATCGGCTTGACTTTTTGAGAAACAGGCAATAATTGTATACTTCTCATTAAAAGCAGTCCTTTCAGGCGTATGCCTGCCAGACGGCACGGCGATGCCGAATTTCCCTGTCAATGGCTGCAACATCCATCCCGTATTTCAGCGATGACGCTCTTTTTATTCCGGCAGCAATGCTTTCGTCATACCGGGTGTCATCCAGTACTGTCTCTAGGCTGAAAGGCGCAAGGGCGTTATTTTTTGTCTGCATCCGGACGTAAGCATGCCAATTGGGCAAAGAGATGATATCCTGCTTATCAAATACCGGTGAAAGTGAAACAGCCATCTCTTTTGCATCCTCCTGCCCAAGACGGAATATGGCAATCTGGCCTACATTTCCAAGAACGGCTGAAAGCAAATTATTCCGGGTGTTTTTGCCTCTGTTTTTCAACTGACCGGCATACTGGGTGGACAGAACAAGTCCCAACCGGTACTTCCGGGCCTCGGACAAAAGTTCCATAAAATTTTCAGCCGGAAGGTTGTGGGCTTCATCCACATAAAGAAAAAAGTCCCGGCGCTCTGACGGCGGCATTACAGCTCTTTTCATGGCAGCCAGTTTAAACCGGCTGACAATCATGTTGACCAGGAACGCGGAGACCATGCTGCCAAACCGGCCCTTGCCCAGCTTCATTAAAAAAATTTTCCCCTGGTCCAGAATCTGTTCAAAACTAAAAGTGGTGTGTGACTGGCCGACAATTCTTTTCAGGACGGTATCCTGGAATCGTGAAAATTTGGAAATGACATAAGGCGCGATATTGGCAAGGGTAGCCTCGCCCCCGGCCCGTTCCGCCTGCGCCAGGAAATCATGGAGCTGATAATCATCCACTGTGGACTTAAGATAATCCCTGAATTCTTCATCCAGGAAAAAGGTGGGGAAATCCAGTATGGTGGGCGTAAAACCAGCCCTTTTTTTGTCACCCATCAATAATCCCATCGCCCCCCTGAAGTACTGCTCAAAAATAGGCCCCCCGGTCTGGGAGAGATCGTAACTATGGTGAATACACTGGTATATTTCATCAACGATAAGATCACGTTCCTGGAGCGTGTTCCATTCCAAAACATTAAAACCCATGGGCCTTGACGGTTCAAGAGGATCAAAAAAGATCACGTCATCCGCCCGGTCTTCGGGAATCCGGGCCATGATATTATCAATCATATCCCCGTGAGGATCTATGACAGCCACACCTTTGCCGTTTTGAATATCCTGAACAATCATATTGCTCATCTGCGTGGATTTGCCGGTGCCTGTCTGCCCAATGATAAAGCTGTGCCGGAACCGGTCCTCATTGTTGATTCGAACAGGCTTTTGCCTCCCCTGGTACGTGTTCATACCAATGAGGACATCATCTGCGGCCAGGGGGTTTTCTTCGATCATGGATAAAGCACTCCGGAATTTTTTTACCGGGAATCCGGGCGGGATCTCTTCAAAAGGAGGATTGGGCAGCCGGAAAGCACAGGAGGCCTCAAGGGCGGAGAACGGTTCAATGCTTTTTGGGATGTATTGCATTTCAACAGCGTTCTCAACACGGATCTGTGAAATCCGTGTGCCTGATTTCCATAAAGGATTCTGCTCGGAACGGCCTGACGGCCCGGTGATGGAATCGGCCAGAAGCTTGCCTAAAAACCCGTCCGGCTGACCGGCAGTCAACAGAAATACGCCAAGATCAAAGCTGCCCTCTGAAAGCTGATTCATCCGGTCAAGGATTTGCCTGCGAATGTCATCTGCCTGCTCTCTTAACGTCACATTATTATTAAACTTCATGTCCAGAAACCGGTCGCACTTTTTTATCTTTTCTTCCATATTCCCGATATTTTTTGCAGTGAGCGCATGCTGCCTGATTCTGATGATAATTCTGACCGGATCAATATGACTGAGCATCACATTCATCAGGGTGGACCAGTCGTCATCTGATGGGTACCAGGAAAAAACATGGCGAACCATATAGTTTTCTGAACCGCCAAAATTGTCGGCGGCCGGGGCGGTATACCCGATTCTGCCCGGGGAGAACGGGGCTTGCAGACAGACCTTTTCCGTCTTCCGATGGATCATCAGGGCAGAGTGAAACGGCGTTGTATTTGTTATCAGCATCACTTTCCTGTGATCGGAAACCACCCGGAAATCCGCTTCAGGGAAACATGAGGACAGAAGCGGCTTAACACTTAAGAAAGTTGCAATGATTTTTTCTTTAACTGTCTGTTCACTGGCATTCTTACAATGGATGGCCAATGCAATTTCCAGCCTGTTTCCTGCCGGATCACTCAGGCTGGGAAAAGAGGTCATTATCAGCTCCAGGGAAACTGATTTATCAAGGAACGACAAGGACCGGGTGAATGCAAGCCGTTTTTTCTGCAGATTGGCAGGACTGATCCTGTTAAGGGCTGCAATGCGGCTGTCCCTGACCTGTGAATCAATCATCAAAAGTTCTCCCTGGAGAATAGAATCCAGACGCAGCAGGGCCGTACCCTCAAACGCATCCTTTGCTTTTCGGATCACAATTGCCGGGAAAAATGTCAATGGTTTCTCCTTATACATTTTTAAAAACCTCTCCTGGTTACGCCGGGTAAAAATCTCGCAGCAGGCAGGACGCCGTGTTATCCTGGTAAATTTAGATTCAACTGCCTTGATATGGCCTCGTCAGGCAACCCCATGCGCTTAAGTTCGGCCGCCATCTCACGCTTGACGGCATTATTCCGCAGATGCCGTAAGGTATTGCACCCATCCCCTTTTACCGTCTCTGCCGGTCTCTGCTCTGGCCGGCCTGCCAACCTGCCTTTTTCCGGGATATTTATCAACTCTGCCATACTCCCCTTACAATAATTTTTCTTTCAGAAAACGGATGGTTTTGCCCGTCGCAATACTGATGCCCCTGGCGCAGCCGTTCATATCATCACAGTATGACTGGGGTGCATCCATGCTGATTTTACGTTCGACATCCCTTTGCGCCTCAATCAACATCTGCTCCAGTTCTTCAATTACTTTTTTGATCCTGTACTTTGTTTTAATCATTGTCCCCTCCTTTTACTGTTTTTGCGGGCAAGCACATCACCTGACCGGTTTACCGGATTTAATGATCTTCGGGTGTTTCCCGTACACGTCGGCCGGGATAAAAACGCAAGACTGCCCCGGAGATTTAACAGACTGGTACTTTATGGCCTTTCCTTTTTTTGCGGCTGCTGCTCCCATCTTTCCCCCGAGTTTTGGGCCGATGACATTTTTTTTTACAGTGCCCCTCAAATCTTTGTACTTTACCTGTTTTTTGATGCTGGCAGGGGTGGGCTTTCTCATATTGATTGTATTGTTCTTCAGGTAATTGCTTTCCTTGAATCTGATTACGGCATCAGCGGCTTTTGATTCCACTTTTGCGGTTTTCCCTTTAGGGGCCAGATACACCCCTTTGCCGAATCTGGCGGCGCTTTTCATTTTTGCTCGGCTGAAGCCTTTCTGCAGAATTTTCCTGGCTGCCGCTTTCCGGGTGGCGTGAAATAAAAACGCATGGCAGGGCGCATGGTACAGCCCGGCATCCAGCAGCATAATACAGGCCAAACACAGCATTGATCGTTTCATTGGATTCCTCCTTCCATTCAAGGTTTTGATTCAAGGTTTTGATGCCCCCTTATTTTAATTCTTCACCTGTAACAGAATATACGGAGATGATTTTTTAAATTTCAAAAAAATCTTGTGAGTCATGGCTGCAAGTCTTCCCAGAGTTCCCTGGCCTCATCAATCCACCCCTCACATTGTTCCTGGGTGAACTCATCCATGGGAATCCGCGTGACCCAGTAATTAAATTTCCGCAGCCGTTTCACCATGGCAGGCCCCCGGGTCTGGTTGACGGAATGAACCAGTATGGGCACATCATTGGGAATGTGACGGATCAGGGTGTCCACCACCGTCATCCCGGTTAAAAGCTGATCGGCATCATTCACCGTATGTTCCTGGAGATCATGATCCAGCATTATCCCGGCATATACATGGCCTTTGTCCCTCCGGATTAAACCGATTGCCTTGCCTGCACTGGTAACGACCACAGGCCTTGCATCCGCAGGCAGCCAGGCTTTAAGCAAATTGGCCCGCTCAATATTATCCTCCACGATAAGAATGCGAAAAAACCGCTTTGGTCCGGCCATACCTTTTCTCCTGTATTTTAAAATCCGAGGAATTGAGGGGGGGGTGATAACATACGCCAGGCACATCAACTGATGCCTGGCATATGTTCTTTATTCCTGGCAGCGTCCTGGAGCAGATGCCGTCATTATGATAAGAGATACGGAGATGTTTTTTGAAAATTAAAAAATCAGATTAACGCCTTCTTCCAAATCCGAGTATACGTCCCAGGATTTTAAACGGCAGAACAATCAGCTCAAAAATTATCATGCTGGCCACCCGTTCAAATATCTTTTCGCCCATTACAATCTTTAAGGTTGCGATGACCATCCACACGCATAGCAGCAGGAATGCCCAGAACGGCAGCATTTCTATAATCTGGCCGATGAAAGGCGCAAGGACGGCGAGCAGACAGACCGTCACTGCGATGGCCCATGCCTTTGACATGCTTATCAGGCCAAGCATCAGGGCAAAACCAGCACCGACCAAAACCAGAATATATGCCTCTTCCGGTATGACCATCCAAAGTGTCTGCATATTGTCTCCTTATATTGGGCGTTCCTGTTTACCGATTCTTTTTTGCATTATCCCGGCCAGACTTGTAAGTATCTCTATCGGCTTTGTTTTTCGGAGGTCTGTAATGGGGGCTTGACCCTCCGGATCGGATAATATCCACGAAACTGTCGTTCCTGCTTTTCTTTTGATCCTGCTGCCCTTTCTTGTGATAATCTCTTCCCATTTTGTTTCCCTTCTTTTTTGGGTAGTTTGCTCTCTAATAAGAAATGTATTCTTGACCTGGAGATATATACGGAAGTGTTTTTCAGATTTTAAAAAAATAATTTGTAACTATTTAGCTAATTCTGAAAAATAAGCAAAAATCAGGGCCTGTAACTGTTGATCATTGTTTGACATGAAATTTTTACCAGATGAAAAGGCATCTGCATCCCTTCCACGGTCTTGATTCGGATAATAGTTTAGATACCATTCATCTATTAACTCTTTGACGGATTTTACAATCATGAAAATAAAGATTTTATTTTAGACCCAGTCACCACCGGCTAAGATAAGGCTTGTAACTCTTTTTGCCATACAGATATTCCCGAAGCGTCACCGCCTGCTGAAACAGCACCTCCTGCAGGGTCTTTCGCCCGCCTTTGTGGCTGACTTCCGTCCCCAGCCGGGCCATGGTGGCTCCCGCCATTTTTTTGCAGCACTCTTTTGTTAAGAGGCCGTCCCTGCGCTGTTCAATTTTTCCACCCCTGTTCAGCATGCTGATAACTGTCCGGTCAATCACTGGTGCCCGGAATTCCTCCACCAGATCGTAAGTAAGGACAGGTTTGCCCGGCTGGTAGGAATGAAGAAAGCCGGCGGCAGGGCTGAGTCCGGCTTTGATAACAGCATTTAACGCTTGGGAATAAAGGATGCCATATCCGTAATTGAGCAGCGAGTTGACCGGATCACCAGCCCCTCTTCGTTTCCGGCCCGGGAAATTAACCTCACCGGGAAGGATATGGGAAATGAGACGCCAGTATCTAGTGGCAAACGTGCCTTCCAGCCCCATAATTCCATTTCTGAAGTTCCGGGGAGCCCGGCCTTCCGTCTTTAGCGAGCTAATTTTATGGATGAGACGTTCAAGCTGCGCCCTTTCGTGTTCAAAAGCCGCCTTGTACCCGTTGTCCCTTTTTTTATATTTTCCGTATGATTTCAACAGGGCGAGCTGATTTTTTGTCTTGCCCCAGATGAACATCCTGGCCAGTTGCAACCCTTCTGAATGATCCTTGAGTGCCACCTGTTTCTGGATCGTTTCCGCCCGGAGACCGGCAGGATGCTGCAAAACGGCAGTAATGGTGCCAAGGCCGTTAATTATATGAAACGGAATATCCTTTTCAGCACAATGATGCAGGATATTTGTTGACACAGAAAGGGCGTGTTCTGCAACAGTGATGCCTTTCAGTTCCGAGACCGGCACTTCAGATACAATCTTTTGCTTTTGCCGGACAACAACCCGATTGGACTGAAGACCGATATAATGACCCGGGCTGAGGACAAAAATCTCGCCCCCGGCCACCTGCTTGCGCTGAAACTGCCTCCTTTTGACATTGGCTTTTTTATCTGCCTGTTTAATTGGCTGCTCTGATGTTAAAGCCTTTCGGCCCTCTTTCCAGATGGCCACCAGCTGTGCCTTTTTTTCTTTTCCCGAAAGACTGTATTCCGAGGCAGGCAGCGGCAGCCGCAGATGGGGCGGCGGGGTCCTGGGCCATTTCCCCTGCTTCAGCCGGTGCTGCACAAGCCGTTCAAACAGGGAGATCAGTTTTTTCTCAATGAATAGAAACTGCTCGCCGGAACCCAGGAACCCATAATGAAACTGCCAGCCTTTGACCGATTGTTCAAGGCGGGCAAACACCTCTTCCAGGCCAAGGCGGCTATTGGGAGAAAGAAGATAACCAAGTTTTCCCAGCATTTTGTTCTGCTTTTTTTCGCTGATGCGCCGGTCTTCACCTTTAAAATAAATTCCGAGAAAGTCAAAGCCCCCGGCAAGACTCGCAACCGGTGATTTATTTTCGTTCAGCTGCAGTGACAGTTTTTGGGAAAGGAACGCCTTGACCGCGAGATCCGCCTCTATGGCCTGTTTCTCGTGCGCGCACTGTAAGACATAATCATCAGCGTAACGGACCCATCCCCATTGTTTTTCCCTGACAAAGAGATCCAGTTCATGAAGATAAAGATTGGCAAGCAGCGGTGAAATAACCTGCCCCTGCCGAACCCCCTCTTTAACATCTTTCCATTTTCCGCCCCTGGCGACAATGCCGGAACGGCACCACAGCGCCACCAGATCCACAACTGTTTTCTCCCCGCCCACCAGGTTGCTGAACAATGATATAAGCAGGTCATGATTCAACCGGTCAAAAAAGTTATCAACATCCTGACGAACCACCCACTGCAGCTTTCCGGCATTGAGATTATGCTCCACCCGGCGGATGGCACGGTAATGACCTTTGCCTTTTCTATAGGCATAACTGGTGTCCAGGAACAGTTTTTCCGCCAGGGGTTCAACAACCTGGAGCAATGCTGTCTGCACAACTTTATCAGCAACAGTGGGCAGTCCGAGATGGCGCCACTCTTTTTTTTCATTAAATTTCGGGGTGCGGACCTCCTGAACCGGCTCCGGGGTGTATCTGCCGGCTGAAATATCCTGTCTCAGCCGGCGAAGATTTTTATGAAGGTCTTTTTCAAATGAATCAACACTGACTTTATCCACGCCGCCCAGGGAGCCTTTTTTCCTCACCCGGCGAAAGGCGCCAAGCAGGTTGGATTCATCCAGAAAGGCATCAGTAATGGTACCTGTTCTCATATGTCCTGATCCTCTTTTTAAATGATCGTGTCATATTTTTCCTTTTTGATGCCGCTCTGCTCTCTTTGATCCGCACATTTCCCGCAAAGGAAATAGTAGAGGACGGAATCCTGCCCGGAGTTGATAATGGCTTCAATCTTTTTTTTCAGGGGGAAAATTCCGGATTTTCGGATGCGGCATTCAAAAACAGAATAATTCACCCGGATGCCATATCCCTTAAGCAGCTTGACAAGTGCATTCCGCCTTTTATTGCTGGCAACATCATAGGCAATCACCACATACTGTTTTGACATGTTGAATCACTCCGGCCTTTTTCTCGTGTTAAACCCGTTTCTCTTATTTTTTACGGAGCCGGCCGACTGTTTTTAAAATAATTTTGAACTGAATGGATTAAATGAAATTTATTGGGGGAGGAGGAAAATCTTCTTGAACAAGCCAGGGCACTATCACCAAAGCCTGTTAATTTAGCTTTTCAAGGTCACCGTACATGATGCATGCGTTTAAATATGCCCGTTCAGCATAACTGCCTTTGCCTGACTCACGATAAAGGCGCCTCAGGCCGCCTATCTTAATCCTCTCTAATCGAGGCAGTCTTTCTGACGCAGAGGTGCTATATATGTTCGCGGAACGCTCTTGAAGTCTTAATCCTCTCTAATCGAGGCAGTCTTTCTGACTTGACCTTCGTGCCCGGTTTCGGCTGGTTAAAAAGTCTTAATCCTCTCTAATCGAGGCAGTCTTTCTGACGAAAAGCCGGGTTTTACCACAACGGGTTGTTTGATAGTCTTAATCCTCTCTAATCGAGGCAGTCTTTCTGACCAAAAGAATGTATGGCCCAGGGGATTGTGGCAGAAGTCTTAATCCTCTCTAATCGAGGCAGTCTTTCTGACTTAGGGGATTTGTCAAAAGAACGGGTAAGGCCCCATGTCTTAATCCTCTCTAATCGAGGCAGTCTTTCTGACTTCCAGGGATTAGATTTTAAAGGCTATGAAATTGAGTCTTAATCCTCTCTAATCGAGGCAGTCTTTCTGACGAAAAAATGGAAGACCGACTGTTACAAAAATATAAGTCTTAATCCTCTCTAATCGAGGCAGTCTTTCTGACCTGGTAACCTTCATCGTATGATCAATAATGTCGAATCGTCTTAATCCTCTCTAATCGAGGCAGTCTTTCTGACAAGTTCATGGCACCGCCAATCCTAAATTGGACAAAGTCTTAATCCTCTCTAATCGAGGCAGTCTTTCTGACCACTTAATGTGTATTTCGTTGGGCTTGAGATTGGTATGTCTTAATCCTCTCTAATCGAGGCAGTCTTTCTGACAAAAAATTATTTTTTGTGACAAAAAATTATTTTTTGATACAGAATTAAGCAAAGCGTCTTAATCCTCTCTAATCGAGGCAGTCTTTCTGACTGCTAAATTAAAAAATACCTTAAATTATTTGTATTGGTCTTAATCCTCTCTAATCGAGGCAGTCTTTCTGACTAAATTCGAACATCGGGATGGTTGTAAACAAACGTGAGTCTTAATCCTCTCTAATCGAGGCAGTCTTTCTGACTCTGGGTATCTGGAACGCTTGTCCGGCAAGGCTTTTCAAGGCCGTTTTGCCGGACCTACCTTGTTTTCGGGTTTCGGAAAAAAATTTCACACTTAAATGCAGGCTGTTTTTTGTATAACACTTTGATTTTAAATACGATACAAAAATGCCGGACCTCTTTTGGATTTTTTGCGAACAAATTGTCAAAGATCGATAAGGCCTCATGACACGGAATACGCCTTTGTATTGGGCAGATTCCCGGTGCCGGAGAATTCAACATGCCCTACGCAATGCCTGCAAAGCGGGTAATGCCGGATGGTGTCCTCCCCATGGTCAATGAATTCTTCCAAATCGGACTGCATCTTCATAAATTTATATTCGGTCATGTTGGCGCATTCGAACACGGATTTCTGGACCCGGGTCTCATCTATGTCAATATGATCTCAAATCTTTAACTGCCCCCCGTTTTTTCCCCAAGGTTATTAATAGCCAGTGTTTGGATTGAAGGGATGTTCGGAAGCCTGATGTCATTGGTTAAAAAATATGTGGCTCCGGACTGAAGGGCCGTACCGATTTGGATAGCATCCGGTGTTCGGATATTGTGGGATGCCCTGAGCGTGGCAGCCTGTTCGGCAATCTCGGAGGATACATCCATGGTGATTAAGCCGGAATTCAGCAGAATATCACGATATTCTGAAGCTATTTCTGTATTGTTGCTTCGCATTGGATGCACAAGCACTTCCAATAATGTAACGGTAGATGTAACAACCCGAAAGTCGCCTTTATCCATTGCTTCAAAAAACGGCTTTACAATATCAATGTAAACAGGGTGTTCTTCAATAAAATAAATTAAGGGGGCAGTATCAAGACCCACGGTCTTTCCTTGAAGTTTTTCTATCCATTCCATGAGGACCTTTCCCGGTCGATGTATGAATTAACGTCTATCCCTTTCCAGATATGCTTGCCTTTGCCCTTAAGTTCCAAAATACTCCGTGATCTGTTTTTGCCGGCATTTTCACGGATCAGTACCACCATGTCTTCCAGGAGACGCAACTGATCTGCCAGATCCAGTGTCTTTATTTCGGATATGACTTGCTGATAATTTGCCTGAGCCATGGTTTATCTCCCTGCTTTTTTAATACATGTTTATTATTTGTACGCCGATTACCCAAAAGAATCAAATCCTTCATCCTTTCATGACACGGAATAGGCCTTTGTATTGGGCAGATTCCCGGTGCCGGAGAATTCAACATGCCCGACACAATGCCTGCAAAGCGGGTAATACCGGATGGTATCCTCGCCATGGTCAATGACCTCTTCCAGGTCAGACTGCATCTTCATAAATTTATATTCGGTCATGTTGGCACATTCGAATACAGATTTCTGGACCCGGGTCCCGTACCCTTTCAGGATTTTCACTACCCGGTACCGGACCCGGTTGTCAACTATGTCAAAGCAGACCAGGAAAAACATGAAAGTTTATTCCCCGTATTTCCGGAATCGGCAGAACCGGAATTCATGCTCCATCTTAACGGTCCCATCAGGCAGGCGGGTTTCTCTTGCCTTTCTGCCGGTGGTGGCATGGATCGGAACAAGGCCAAGCTTAAACGCATAATTGACCATCAGGTAAGCGGCCCCGAAATCCCCCTGAATTAAGACCAGGTCTCCTTTTTTCCCCTCCCGGCCGACCCATTTGCGAAAGGGTTTGGTCCAGGACAACAGGGACTTTGTTTGAGAAGGGACCTGAGCCCAGGCTTCTTTCAGATCATCGGGCATCACAATAAAGCGGCATGGACCAAAATGTTCTTTAGCCCACTCTTTTTGCTCCGGTGCAAGCGTGTGGTTGAATATGAGAAGAAAGTTTTTCATTCGTTTAACTCGTCAATAATAAGGTCTATTGTATCTTGATCCAGATTTGAACTTTTAACTGCATGGATAAAGTCGTTTTTAGGAGGCCACACTCTGATTTTGCACTGTTTTATCCAGTAATCACAGTTGTCTTCTGTAATACCCTCATTCCCAAAAAGGTCTGCCCAGGTATATTTCAAGGGTTCCAGGTAGCGGGGAATACCGTCCGCCGGAACAACTGAATCATACAGTTTTTTTAGGATAGTATCGAATAACTCCTGAAATGCCGAGTGTGATCTGTCAATATCGTTTCCCATTTTTTTGATACAGGGCTCGATAATTGGTTTTTTCGGACTGTCCAACCCGTTTATATATTTTGCTGCAATCAATGGATTGGCACAGAATTTTTGATAAAATTCAAGAAAATCGGAATTAAAAGCATCTGTTTCAAGAAAAAATTCTAACGCAGAATTAAAATTTTCAATCTCCTTGTTGTTAGTGTAGTAATTTTTAAGGTCATCCGGGCTTTTTTCCCTGATCTTACATAGGTAATCGTCACGGGACATTGTTGAAAAAATCTGGATACCCTGCAACTTAGAGTATTGAAGCAGGTTCTCCTCATTTTTTGCTTGTGCAAATTCGGTCAATTCCATGTAGGCAAGCTCAGAATTGCCGGAATTATTCTGTTCTTTTGCCATTGTCAATAATTCAAGAATCTGCTTGGACCCGGCCCAGTTAAGGTTCAGTTTTGATTCAATGTCTTTGACAAAAGTGCTCATATAAGTCTCTTTGTCGTGTTTCAGGCCTTCGGGAGATACTTCAATTTTTATTTTACCAAAACCCAGGGGCTTGCCCATACCGATGGAGTGAAAAAGCTGGTCATTGTTACCGTGGAACGTAAGTGCGGAAAAAAGGGCCCCGATTTCCACCGGCCGAAGATTATGAAACCGAATTGGGCAATCAAAAACAACACCGGCATCAAGAGGAGTAAATTCTGTGCTTACGTTCTCGGCCCCCGGGTTAAAATTGACCGGGGGATTCTTGTGAACAGGATATCGTTTCCGGCCGGAAAGCTGCAGGTCCTTGGAGTGATACCCGTCTTTGCCCTTGATATAGGTCGGATAATATGAAGGTTTCGGAGAGCCAAGAACTGCATTTACCGGCGCCAACGGATTTGCCGTATCAGGCCGGGCAAACGCCGGAGAGAAATATACCCTTCCTTTTAAGAGAATTTTTTTGGTGCAGACCCCGAACATGGATTCAGCCAGATCAAAAGCTTCGGAGCGGTGATCGCCCCCGAGGTTTTCAACGGCCTGTTCGATGCCGTGCGGATAAGGCAATTTATACAGGTACGAAAGACCAAAATGCAAAACTTCTCCATTACTATTTTTTTTAAAAAATACGGGAATTGACTCTCCGGCATGCAATTTTGTTTTCCAATATTGCCAGTCCGGAGATTCATTTCTCAGGTCTCCATCGTAATATGCATACCTGAAATTGTTGAATACTTTTTCAGATACAGGAAGAGTTTGGGAATTTTCCTGTTCCTCAAAAATGAATTCCAGATGCTTGCCTTTCCCTTCTTTCTCGTTTCTTTTGCCGGGCTGCCCAGTTACCACTAATTTGCCTTTAAGATTATTACCATTATCAGAGAATTCGAATCTTTCAGGACCTTCTCCTGCGTTTTTAATGACATTAAAAGAATAAATCGTATGGATATTGAATCCATTATTTTCCAAATCCTTTATTTTTCTTTCTGCTTTTTTATACTCAGCGTTAAAATTATTACTGAATATTTCAAAGAACTCCGTTCCCCACTTCTCATCAATACTTCTGTGGCTTATGCGTTTTGGTTCCCCGCACTCTTTTATCTCATATTTTTCAGGATCATCAGGGGACATTTGCAGCCAGCCACAACTAACACCTCTTATGGCATTCAGATATTTTTGATTTCTAAGATCCCTGAAGGTCGGTGTCCATTTGGTGACATTCCCTATTTTTGCAAAACTCATAATCTCCAGAACTGAGCGAACCATGCCTTTGACAGAGGTCCCTGGAATAAAGTACCGGCCGTCAATGTTGGAAAATTCAGTATTGTCTTCCCCGGAAGATCCATTCCGGACAAAAACAGGGGAATGGGCCGTGAGGGTCACCCGGATTGTTCCGCTTTCACCGTCTGAAAAAGGCACATCATGGGAAATCATATCAGACCAGTCGGGGAAATAGACCTTGTCATGAATTGGTACAAAATTATACGGTGCTTTAATCATTGTCTGTCTCCTTTCCAAATCCGATAAATCCGACAGGTCCAGGGACAAGGACTGCCATGCCCCCGCAGTTTTCCAGGTTTTGTTCCTGCCAGTATCGCCTGAAGTGCAATGTTCTTATTCCGGATTTTTTAAACAAAGATCCGGCCAGATAAGTGTACGGTTCCTCTGTGATGACATCTTCCGGTGTATCCGGTAACCAGGACATTCTGTAAATATGGTACTGTCCGTCAATGTGCCGGATGGAGATACTGGCATTATCTTTTGCCGAAAACAGGTGCCCTTCAATGATAAACGGGTTCAATACCGGTGTGTAAGTTAGAGGTTGATTTTGCAGGATGACCGGATGGTCGGCATCAGACAGCCAGTAATAGCCTGTGTACGTCCCTGTGGATATCAGATCCGAAAGTTGAATTTTTTCGCAATTAATATTCTGCATGGCTAAACCTCCTCCCAGGTTCCATTAAAAGCACCATGGCCCCTCATGGAGCCGCCCCCCAGAGGAAGGAATCCCCGGGTTAAGTCATCCAGTGTTTTTTCCAGGGCTGATTTAATCGTCTCGTCTGAAAGAACCGCTTTTTTCACCAAAATTTTCATGCAGGGAAGAGAAGTGGAACCGGCAATCACCTTTTCATCAAAAAGTGCCCCGTCCCGGCTTCCACCGGTAAAACGGTCAATGGAGACATGGTTTAAAATTTTTGTGGACGCGTCGTCCATATAAAGGTCCGAAAAAATGACATTTCCTCTTGAAATTAATATGTTCCCCGGATCAATTAAGTTGTCCTCCTCGGACAGGGTACAGCCGAACAGCTCTCTGACGGCTTTATTGTTCCCGTTGATATGCTTTTGGATGTTGTCTGTCTGATCAGCAAACACGCCGGAAAGCCGGTTGTAATGATACGCCACCCTGTGGGCAATGGTCCCTTTTACAGCAGATGCAGGGATCAGTACTTTTCTGGGAGAAAAAACAGGGATATGGTCCTGCCAGACAACGCACTCCTCGTATACCGGAGTGATGTCTGTCTGATCGTCACCAAATCCGGACCCGAAATACCAAAAATTTTCCGGAGCCAGTTCAAGGCGGTACTCGACCCATTCTCCACCTCTTCTTGCTTCCGGAGAATAAGGTTCCAGTCCTGCGGAATCATTCAAAGATGAGGTTTTCTTTAAATATTTGCGCCGTTGCTCCGGGTCTTTCAGATCAAAGACGTTTTCCATCCAGGATATAACGGCAAGATGGCCGAATCCCCGGCGCGTTCCTCCGCCCACCCTTAATTGCGCGTCCAAAAAAATTTGCCTGATTGTTTCCCACTGCCCGGCGTCGTCACGGTTTCCCACCAGTTCAAATTCACACTTGAACCGGGTCCCTGCGTACACCACTTGTTCATCGAATTTGCCCCGCGTTTCAGGGTCTGTCCCCCCGGTATGTGAAATTTTGACATGCTGTCGTATGGGCAGGCTTTGAAACCTGGCGTAAAAGTCATCTTCCCAGTCAATGGGTACCAGTCCTTCGACCGCCTTCCCGTCTTTGCCCACAAAAACGGCATCACTGAAAATTAACCGGGAGCCACAACCCTCTTTTTTTTGTTCATCCTGAAATCCAAAAATCTGATTCAGATTTTTTTCATCAAGCCTACCAAAAGCTGCGCGCAGGACACCGGCAAGAGAAGACCCGGGTATGACGGGCAGGCCGTTGGCATCTTTTAAAATAACGGCGTCTGTCAGAATGTCATTCTCCCCGGAGGAGACTGCCAAGGGAGTCATAGATTCAAGTGTAACCTGGGCTGTATATCGCAGAGGATAATCTTCAAATCTTATAGTTTTCATTTTATTTCCCCTTTATTTTCTGGATTTCAGTTGCCGCTTTAATCAGGAACAGCCGGGCGGATCCCATGGGCAGATCCCGATGAAGTTCCTGCATCTTATCTTCCAGAATATCCCAATGATTTCGCCAGCTTTTTTCGCTTTTTCCATGGCGTAAAAATCCTGTTTCCGGGGTAAACAAAGAATTCATAAGCCGTTCAAAATCCGGTTCCCGCTGGGCCCTCTCCCGTAAGGCACCCCACTGGCTGGAAGTTATCCCCCTAAACCGTGTCCTGTGTTTTTTTAGAAAACTCGACACCTGGTTTATTATCCGGTAGTGATTGTCTATATCTTGTTTTTTGCTGTTCAGCCATTGGATGGTATTTTCATCAGATCGGTCCTGAGTTTTAACAGATACAGGTTCACGGTCAATCTCACGTTCCAATATTTTAAGGGTGGTATCTTCCTTTATATTTAAAAACCCGGGATTGATGATAACGGCGCCAAACCCTTCTGTTCTGAACAGACCAATTCCCTGACGGATTTGTTTCGACCAGACATTCAGGTCCAGATTCTGATCATAATCCCTGATCAGGATCACGCTTCCCTTGTCTATAAACACACGGTCCTGATCCCGCCCCCTTCGCTTGCCGTTCCAGGGGGCAAAACTGCGGTGGCGGATCTGGGATGCCGTCCAGTCAATTTGGCCTGAACTCAAACCAAAATCTGATACTTCGGGCTGAACCGTCCAGTTTCCCCGTGGATCCAGGAAGGCGGCCGGACTCTCAAAATAGAGGATCAGCCGGTTGCCTTTCTCTTTTTCAAACGCGCCTGTCTCTGCTGAAAATGAAGGCATTTCCGTAATTTCGACACTGCCGTATTGTGCTGTCTTTGACCTGCCGATATGCCGGTCACCAATAATTACTTGATGAATTTTTTCAAGAAGGCCATGATCCTGGCCTGATATAGTAAATATCCACTGACTGCCCCGGTTCAAAGAATCATAGCCAAACATCTGTTCATCTTTTGATTTTCTCATATGCATGTCATAGGCAGACTTGATTGAAAATTGATGGGGGCTGGATACTTTGAAAAAACAATCATGATCCTGGATAAAAAAACCGGTTCGGACCTGTTTGAGTTGAGGCCCCTTTTCTCTGAAAAGCTGCCGCTTTTCAGGTGAGATGGCATGATGAATATAGCATTCATCAAGTCTTTCCGAACCTTTGGGATAGTGCCAGGAATATGGCATTTTCAAGCTTCTTTTACCGTCCACAGCAAGATGGGCATCCCCGAATCTGATGTTCCCAGAGTGAAAAATTTCATAGGCTGTGTCACTGCCGAATTTGTCATAAGATCCGGCGGCAATTCCCATGAAATTGCTGCCTGGAATATAGTCCAGGGAAACGGAAGCCCCCTCAGTGGCAGTTTTGGCGCTGATGATTATGTCTGACAGAAGCCGGCATATATAATGTCTTTCAATCATTTTTCATCTCCTTGAATGGTAAATCTGCATCTGCCAAGGCCCCGGTTCCGGCCAAGCCCCATCCGCCTGGTAAAGGCAAGACAGTCCCTGATTTTATCCATATGCACATCCTTAACCCCTGAGATGCTGAAAAACAGGGATGCCGGGATAGTGGTTTGAATTTTTCTTAATGTTTTATTCATGGCAACACCACTCTCATCAATGGCTGTGGATGATATTTTCCTGTATAAGAGGCTGGACATGTCATTTTCTTTAATGGCCTTTTTCAATTTTATGGTCATTTCCGCATTGGAAAAATGACAATCCCCCTGTCTTGTACCTTCTATGCCAAAGCAGGCGTCAATGAAATCAGTCCATTCCCGGCTGCCGGAAAACGCAGCCAGGGTTATGGCGCTGTCTTTGAGCAGTCCTTTCAGTGTCTTGCCTGGGATATAAGGGAAATGGTCCATATCTTTCAGCACAAGTGCGTCAAGATCTGTTCCCGCAGACATGCCGGATCCCGCATGCCAGTCTGAAAAAAAACTAATTTTGCATGTTATTGTCGTCATGATCAATCTCCTCCAGGGAACAAATGGCCAGAACATCATGAAAAATAGTTCTGCCTTTTTTAAACGGGTTTTCAAGACCAAGCTTCATTACATAATTTTCAGAGGTTATTTCCCTGATCCGGGTCAGCAGAAAATCTGCGTTCCCGGGGTCGTCGTGAAGGGCGGACAGCCATTTGCGCAGCCCGGATTTGGGGGCACCTGGTTCTTTAATAAGCCTGACCTTGTCTTGCAGTTCTTTAATTGAAATCAATGTATCCGGTACATGGTCATCAATCCCATAGGGGCCGTACTGAAGGGAGTTATCTCCGGCGGTCAGTTCTCTTTTTGTGATGGTGGCGTAATCATCTACAAAACTAGAATGTACTTTATGAAACATAAGGCTGGCTGCAACCTGATCCGAGCCTGATTGCCGGGATTTAAGCTTTGCAAAGGCGCATAACTGCTCCGCCATATCAACACCATAATGGAAAGGAAAGCTGTCCTTAATATAGGCTATGCCGGCACATGCTGTGATCCGGTTTTCCTTGCCGAAATGAAAGGCTGTCAGGTCCTGGAAATTTTTCAAAAATGATTGTGTGAAGTCCAATGCCAGGTCCGCCCTGCAGATAACAGTCAGGTCATCACCGCCAAGCACAACCGGTCGAATTTGATATTCTTCTCTATTGTTATTTTGGAAATCTCTTTCTATTACAGCATCAAATGCGGCCTGGGCAGCGCCTATCGTGGATAGATCCAGTTTTTCCGAAAATTCACTGAACTGTTTGACATTAAATTCATTCCGGGCACTATTCATTCGCTGGATGGTTCTTCCCAGACTGTTACCGTCGGCGTGGATCACCGCCACCCAGGAATTAACACCTGAAATGTCTTCCATATTTTTTGAAAAATTTTTCCCGGATTCTTTTGCAAGTTTTTGGACCAAGGTCGTCTGCTCTTTTTCAAATTTAAGTTTTGCCCTGGTGCTGTTATCAAGAAATTCCCGATCAAAATAGACAGCCGATTTACCGGTCCGGGGAGCCCTTGTTATTGCCAGTCCGGAAACATCCAACTGCGGAAATGCCCGATTCCTTTCTGATTTCAGTTTATCCTCAAGCACATTGATATGAGTACTGGATATCTGATCCCCGGCTTCGACCTGGGTAAGCTCCACCACCGCCTGGGATATGGTGATGCCCGGTGCTGTTTCCATAACGGTTTTAGGAAACAGGCGGACAAGCTTTTCCAATCCCTGCCGTTCCTTGGAAAACAGTTTGATATTTCCGGCAGCTTTTAAGAGGATCTCCACGTCATTATCAATGAATTTTTTAAAAAGCCGTGTGGAAATATATTCCACGATCTCGCTTGCACCAATGACCTCTCTGAGCCGGTCAGTTTCAAATATAAACCCCTGAATCCCCTGAACTGCCGCTCCGTATAAATATCCCATGATGTGCCCTCCTGTTCGGATTTAAAAATGAAAATTCATTTATTCTTTATCCATTCGTTTGAGCCGTAATGTCTCAAGAAGCGTTTTTATATCAAGTATCTCCATTATTTTTTCATTTTCCCTGTCTGCCTGCTCCGCAGATATCATTTTCACCTTGTTTTTCTTACCTTTTTGAATAAAAACCGAATGGGGCTGACCAGTAACTGCCAAAAGTTTGCTTTTTAGCTCATTCAATTTAAACGGCTGCAGTCTTGCTTCTTTACCCTTGTCTCCATAAGCGGTCCAGAACGCTTCATCTTCCAGATCTTCCTTCATGTATGGAATTATCAACCAGAACTGTCCGTATACACCGGTGGCTCTTTCCAAATTATATAATCGGGCGTCCTCATCCTTTTGTCCAAATTGTCCTGTTTTAGCATCCAGAATAATCAATGTTCCAAAGTCAGTCACAAGGACTATGTCCCATTCGGCAATTTCGACTCCCCGGCCGTCCTTAACCCGAACATTTGCCCAGGCTTCATTTACATGATGTGCTTCAGGGTTTTCTGCCAGTATCTTTACCACCTCAAACTGTACGACCCGCTCAAAATAGTCAGCAAATCCTTTTGGATATTTTTCAAGCAATGACGGTTTTTCGCCTTCATGGGTTAGACTCCATTCGATCAGTTTTTTTCTGCAGTTTTGATCCCAAAATTCGTTTACATCAGCATACTCAGGAATTTCATGAGAAGGCTGCATCTGTGTAGTTCGTTTCCACAACAGGCAAGGGGTATTATTTTTTTGCTGATCTAAAGCGAATATTTTTAAGATCATCTCAATATTAACTGCCGTATTAAGGGAGACAGCCCGGCTCAACAAATTTGCTCCGTCACTTGTTATTTTAAAAATTTTTCTACTTTGGGGATCTGCATAACAGGCCCAATCAGCCAATCCGCATCCTAACCTTTCATGAAATACCCTGAAAGAAGCCAACTGCTGCATTTTCTGACCACCTCCAATATTCCAGCAAACTGGACGGTCTGAATCAACAGCCCCCTTGATTTGCGGAAGCATTTCCTCCAGTTCTGTTCCCTCACCTATAGGGCAGACCAATACTTTTTTCCCCTGATCTTCCACAACCGTACGAATACCTTTCGACCATTCCTCCTTGGCTGCGAAGTTTGTCTCCAATAAAATCAGAAGGTCCATATCAAACTGTAAAAACGGCAAAATATTAACTGTATTCTGCCTGGTGGAAATGCACACCATTGCTTTGGGTTCTTGTTCCATTCATCAGCCCCTATTGTTTCCCTTATTTCATGGGTTGTTTATACTCAAATATGTAAACCAACTCAGATAGTTTACCCTATAAAATCTATTTAACTTTTTGTTTTCATAGGTTTATATTGTCTCATCCACCTCAATCATCCCTAGCCCGAAAAACGTATTCTTCCCCGCGTGGACGATCCGGGCCATGTCAAGAAAGGGCATGAAGGGGCCAAGGTTTCCCTGGTAGGAGATCCGGCCCACCAGGCCGCCCATGGCCATTTTTTTGTCCTGGCGGGCGGAGTAGCGCTGCCAGTCGAACCAGGACAGGCTATTGTCCGTTACCTTGATCTCGCCGGCTTTTCTGACCAGCTCCGGGTAATCCAGATCGGGCTCTCCATTGCCATAGGTGTTGAACAGGGCCGTACACCGCCGGACCAGGGAGCGAATCAGCAGGTCAAAGGGCAGGTCGGGGGGATTTGTGGGGTTCCCGTTTACCCTGAAAGGGGTTTTGATGTTAAGGGTGATCCGGTCCGTGTCCCGGTCCGGACAGCCGGAAAGGGTGAATTCCGGCAGGCAGGACGGCAGGGTGACGCGGCCGTCCTGTCTCGTGTAGACCGGCTCTCCTTCATGGGTGACGGATTCAAGAGTGAAACCGGCCCGCCGGCCCTGAACCTTTTTGCCCAGGCCGATCTTGCCCATCTGGTCAAAGGCGTAAATAAAATAGGGCAGGTTTTGGTTAAGGGCTCCGAAAAGAACCAGGCCGCAGTTAAGAAATTCTCCGGATGCGAAATCGGTTTTCAGGGTTAAGGGCGGCTCTAAGACCATGGGGCAGGGTGGTGCCGATATCCGGCTGTTTTCAGGGGCCGGCAGGGCATGGGCGGTTTCAAAGACCAGGGCGTAGGTACAGCTGGACCTTAAAATGCACGAGGGGCACGCCTGGTTTTTAAGGGCGCAGACGGTTCTCTTGAGTGCATGGCCGAAAAGGCCTCTGAAGGTGGAGCCTTTGTACCGGGGAAGGGACGCATCCCGGTTGAGCTTGATCTGAAAAGTGTAGTTTCCGTATTCCATAAGATAAGGTTCCCGTTCAAAAAGGGTTGTTGTCTCTTTTTTACTTATACGGAGTTCGACAGATTGGTTTTAAAAAAAAATTACAATCCGGCTTGTACAAAACAAAACTGCTTGAAGCTGATAGGAAATTAAGAACAATTTTGTTTGTTCTGCTTAATCATCTTTTGCTTGGCGTGTCAACAATTTATGGAAGCTTCGTAGCATACTTTTGCTATGTGAGAAGGCCTTAAATGAGCGAAGATGGGGCACTGCTGAACAGTTACAATCCGTTTTGATCAGCGTCAGGGTTACATATCCGGAACGGTTTTGGTCAGGCAGATCAGGTTGGTGAATGACCAGTTCTGGTCCTGGTAGAATTTAAGGGCAGGGGGGTTGTCTTTATCGGCCAGAAGCCAGATATGGAAAATTCCTTTTGCCCGGCACCAGGCATAGGCCCCCTGGATCAGCGCTTTGCCTATGCCGTTGCCCCGGCAGGATTCGTCCACCACCAGGTCTTCGAGGATGGCACATTGCTTTGCCTTTGCCGTGGAAATCCGGGTCTGGACCGAACACATTCCTTTGACCTGGCCGTTGAGGCAGGCCACCTGGATGGTCCGGTTGCCGCTGTTTTGTTCAAGCATCATGGCCAGCCCTTTATGCTGGACGTTGGCGTCAAACACAAAATCCTTTTCAATGGAAAACAGCTGTCTGAGCAAATCGACCAGACAGGGAATATCAGCGGGGACGGCGGATCTTATCTCTATAGCGGCTGGGTTCATGGGGGGCCTCAACTTGTCAAAAAATGGTTCAATTCGGTTTAATCAATCCAGGATGCCGTTAAGGATTTCAAACCGGTCAAAGGGGGGCATGACACAGGCCCCGGCAAAGTACTTTCTGGCAAGGGTCAGCATCTCTTTGGCCTGGGCCGTCCCGGCTGAAAGGGGGTCTTTGGCCTGGGCCATGGTGGCGCGAAGGGCATCAGGCACGGCAATTCCGGCCACCTTGTTGTGGAGAAATTCAGCATGGCGGGGCGACACAAGGGGCAGGATTCCCATGATCACGGGCAGGTTTAAAAACGCTGCGGCATCATGAATCT
This sequence comes from uncultured Desulfospira sp., assembly GCA_963663165.1. Lineage (GTDB taxonomy): Bacteria > Desulfobacterota > Desulfobacteria > Desulfobacterales > Desulfobacteraceae > Desulfospira. The sequence continues at coordinate 5,484,389 of OY760175.1, forward strand.
TTAAGGCCGTCTGTTCATCATACACCGGCTGGGTGACGATGAATTGGGCCCCGGCTTCGGCCTTTCGTTGCAAACGCTTTATTTCATTGGCCAGCCCGTCGATTTCAGGCCGATAGTCCAGTACGGCCCCGGTGGAAAGACCGGCCTGTCTGGCCATGGTGATCAGTTCAAAGACATTGGCATCCAGCACCGTAACGGCCGGGTGATCGGATTTTCGGGCAGACGGGTCTCCGGTAAGACAGATTACCGTGTCAATGCCAAGGGCTCTGGCCCCGTAAATCTCGCTTTGAAGGCCAAGGCGGTTATGGTCCCGGACGGTCAGGTGGAGGATGGCCGGTTTTCCGGTGGCTTCCCGGACCAGGCGGCAAAATGCCATGGCCGACATCCTGGGTTTGGCCACGGGATTGGAGGCAATGCTGAACCCATGAAAATCAAGGCCGGACACCGCGTTCATCTTTTCCAGAAGCCCTGACGGATCATGGTCTGCCGGCGGCACCGCCTCAATGGTTATGGTGAAATTATTTTTATCATCAAAGGGAAAAGGCATCATTAACCTCCTGTTGTTTAGACGGTAGATTTTAGACTGTAGACTATAGACTTCAGACTTCAGACTTCAGAAAAACGGCCGCAGAGCCGCCCCAAATCCCATATCCCAAGTCTCAAATTCTACATCCCCAGATACGCCTTTTTAACGGCCTCGTCAGCCAGAAGGGCGGCCCCGGAATCGGTCATGGTAATTTTTCCGGTTTCCATGACATAGCCCCGGTCCGCCACCTTAAGGGCCAGGTTGGCGTTTTGTTCCACCAGAAAGATGGTGACCTTGTCCTCTTTATTGATTTTCCGAATGATATCAAAAATCTGCTGGACAATGATAGGGGCAAGCCCGAGAGAGGGTTCGTCTAAGAGCAGCAGTTTGGGGCGGCTCATGATGGCCCGGGAAATGGCCAGCATCTGCTGTTCCCCGCCGCTCAAGGTGCCGCCCTGCTGGCTGCGCCGTTCCGCCAGGATGGGAAACAGGTCAAACACGTGGTCCAGGTCGGATTTGATCCGGGCCTTGTCCTTTCGCAGAAAGGTGCCCATGTCCAGGTTTTCCATGACCGTGAGATAGGGGAAGATCCGTCGGCCTTCGGGGACCTGGCTGATGCCCAAAGCCGCAATTTTATTGGGGGGCAGGCCCGTGATATCCCGGCCCTGGAATTCAACTTTTCCCGATGTGGGCGGCACAATGCCGCAGATGGTCATGAGGGTGGTGGATTTCCCGGCGCCGTTGGCCCCGATCAGGGTGATAATTTCCCCTTCCTGCACATGGATGTCGATCTGTTTTAAGGCCTGGATATTCCCGTAAAAGGTCTGAATGTTCGTAAGCTTAAGCATCAATCTCTTCTCCCAGGTAAGCTTTGATGACCACCGGATTGTTCCGGATGTCCTCGGGGCGGCCTTCTCCGATTTTTTTCCCGTAGTCCACCACAAAAATATTTTCAGACAGGCTCATGACCAGTTTCATGTCATGTTCGATTAAGAGGATGCTGATGCCTTCCTCGTTCCGGATTTTTAAGATCAGCTCATCGAGCTGCTGGGTTTCTTTGGGGTTCATGCCGGCGGCTGGTTCATCTAAAAGAAGCAAAAACGGGTCTGTGGCCAGGGCCCTGGCGATTTCAAGACGCCGCTGGGCCCCGTAGGGAAGGTTGAGGGCCAGTTCATCCACATATTGCTCAAGGCCGATTTTTTCCAGGATCTCGTAGCTTTTATCCACGATGAACTGTTCTTCTTTTCTGGTCCGGCTTCCCCTGAAAAGGGCGCCGAGAATGCCTTCCCGGGTTACCGGGTGGCAGCCGATCATGACATTTTCCAGCACGGTCATGGACGAGAACAGCCGGATGTTCTGAAAGGTTCTGGCAAGCCCTTTCCGGGTGACCAGGTTGGGTTTTAACCCGTTGATCCGCTGGACTGAGCCATCGGTGCCGTCGGGCCGGATCACCACGTCTCCTCTGGTGGGGGTGTAAATGCCGGTAATGCAGTTGAAAAAGGTGGTTTTGCCGGCACCGTTGGGGCCGATGAGGGCCGCGATTTCCCCTTTGTTGATGGAAAGGTTCAGCTTGTCAATGGCCTTTAGCCCGCCAAAGCTCATGGTCAGGTTGCTGACTTCTAAAATCGGTTTTATGGGGTTAGTCATGATTTGCTTTAAATTTATAGGTTTTTCGTACGTTTTCGATCATGCCGCCGGGTTTGAACACCATCATCAGGACCAGAATGACCCCGAAACAGATCATTCGGTATTCGGAAACCGCCCTTAAGTACTCGGGCAGCAGGATCAGCAAAAAGGCCCCGGAAATCACGCCGGCAATGGAGCCCATGCCGCCCAAGACCACGGTGCACAGGATGATCACCGATTCCCAGATGGTGAAGCTGGCCGGGTTGACAAAGGCGGTTTTGGCCGCAAACACCACCCCGCCCATACCGGCCCAGGTGGCCCCTAAGGCAAAGGCCCGCAGCTTGGTTTTGGCCTTGTCAATGCCCATGGCCTGGCAGGCGATTTCATCATCTTTCAAGGCGATCCAGGCCCGGCCGATCCGGGAGTTTTCCAGGCGGTTGATAAAAAAGATGGTAAAGATGACCAGGCAGACAATAATGTAAAAAAGGTAGACCGTGCTCTGTTCAAGAGACAGGTCAAGGCCGAAAAATCCGGGCTTGGGGATATTGGGAATCCCGGAAGGCCCCTTGGAAAAATCGTTCCAGTTTTCAAGGACCAGCCGGATGATCTCCCCGAACCCCAGGGTGACAATGGCCAGGTAATCGCCCCGGAGGCGGAGGACGGGGTACCCCAGGATAATGCCGAAAATGGCGGACAATACCCCGCCAAGGGGCAGGGCGATCCAGAAACTGATGCCGTAATGAAGGTTTAACAGGGCATAGGAGTAAGCGCCCACGGCAAAAAAGGCCACATATCCCAGGTCAAGGAGCCCGGCAAGGCCGATCACAATATTGAGCCCGAGTCCCAGCATCACATAGATCAGGGCCGATATCATGATATTGGTCTGGTACATGGAGACCACATGGGGAAAGGCCAGGGCACCAATCCCTAAGAGGATGCAGATGGCGGTCTGCCGCTTTTTATCAGCAAAAATTTGCTGGACCCACCCCAGTTCGGTTGATTTTGTCTTTTGGGCGTTCAGCTCTTTTTTCTTAAGAAAATACCGCCAGAAAAAGGAGAGGACGAAAAATCCAAGGCCGATATAGAGCATGTTCCAGAACCGCCACTCAATGGTTTTGGTAACGGTGTTGACCCGGATCACCATGATGGGAAAGGTCAGCAGGATAAACCAGAGGCCGGTCAGGGTCGATTTCTTGATTTCTTTGGTAATGTTCATAGTCAATTTCTTTTTACGGTCATTTTAAACTTTTTGGGTTTCAGACCGGCCCAGAATGCCCGAGGGCCTGAAAATCAGGATCAGGACCAGGAATAAAAAGGCAAACACGTCTTCATAGTCACTGGAGATGTACCCGGTAAAAAAGCTTTCCGTCCACCCCAGGACCAGAGATCCCAACACGGCACCGGGGATGCTGCCGATGCCGCCCAGGACGGCGGCCACAAAGGCCTTGATCCCGGCAATGAAGCCCATGTAAAAGTTGATCTGCCCGATGTGGGAGGCGATCAGAAGCCCGCCTATGGCAGCCGTGGCCGATCCCACAATAAAGGTGATGGAGATGATCTTGTCCACGTCGATCCCTAAAAGCGAGGCCATGGTCTGGTCCTGGGAAGTGGCCCGCATGGCCTTGCCCACGGTGGTGAATTTGATCAGAATGGTCAACAGGATCATGACCGCCACCGTGGTGATCAAAATCACCAGCTCCGGTGAGGTGATGATATGGGAATAGGGTTCCCAGAATTCAAAATCCGGTATCAGGCTGGGAAAGGGAAGAAAGTCCGAGGTCTGGGCCAGCAGGACATAATTTTGAAGAAACAGGGACATGCCGATGGCACTGATCAGGGCGGAGAGCCGTGGCGCGGTCCGCAAGGGCTTGTAGGCGATTTTTTCCATGGTGTAGCCGTAGCCGCATGAATAGAGGACGGCGGCGCAGGCCGCAACAATGACCACGGCAAGGGCTGGGAACCCCATCATGGTCAATACGCTGGAAACGATCAGGCCGGTAAAGGCGCCGATCATGTAAATTTCACCATGGGCAAAGTTGATCAGCTGGATAATCCCGTATACCATGGTGTAGCCCAGTGCAATGAGCGCGTAAATGCTGCCTCGGGTCAGTCCACCGAGAAAAAGTTCCAGAAAAAAGTCTAACTCCATAAATACCTTTTTTTATATGGGCTATTAGCCGTTAGCTGTGGGGAATGTTGGCCGTCAGCCAACAGCTAATAGCTAAAGGCTAATAGCTAAAAGCTAAATAAAAAGGGCAGGTCATAGTTCCCTGCCCTTTTTATTTGGTTTATTGCGCATTGAATTAATCGGCTTATTTTTGCTCTACAAACTGGCCGCCGTCGACCCTGTAAACTGTGAAACCAATACCCGTGGCATCTCCGTTTTCATCAAATCTGATTTTTCCAAGGGGGGTATCCACATATTCGGTTTTCAGTGTCTTTACAATGGCGTCATAGTCGGTTGACCCGGCTTTTTCAATGGCATTGAGCAGGGCAAGGGTGGCCGCATAGGCGGCGTCAAAAAAGGCACCGGGATCAGATCCGTATTTTTTCTGATGCTCTTCTTTTGCCAGCTTGGCCAGGGGATTGCTGGAAATATCCATGGGTCCGGTGGCATAAACGCCTTCGGCATATTCTCCGGCAACTTTTATAAAGGTGTCGTCTTTGACGCCGTCAGCCCCCATGAACAGGGTATCCATTTTCTTTTTTCTCATCAGGGTCACAATCTTTGAGGCTTCGGGATGGTATCCGCCCCAGACCACCAGTTCCGGTTTTTTGCGCTTTACTTTGGTCACAATGGCGGAATAGTCGACCGCCCCCGGGGTTACCCCTTCGAACAGGACAATCTCGACGCCCGCTTCTTTAAAATATTTTTCAGCCAGTTCTGCCTGGCCCTTGCCATAGTCCCCTTTGTCGTGGAGAATGGCTACTTTTTTGACTTTCAGGACTTCGGTGGCGAATTTGACCTGGAGCTGGGCCTGTTTGGCGTCATGGGGAATGGTCCTGAAAAAGTTGGGATAATCACCGGACAGGGTCAGGTCCGGATTGGTTGCGGAAGGGGACATGGCCACGATTTTAGCCTCTTTGTAGAACCCCATGGCCGCTTTGGTGGCGCCGGAGCAGATATGGCCCATGACCACGTTAGCGCCTTCTGAAACCAGTTTGGTGGCGGTGTTACCGGCCACTTCAGGCTTGCATACGTCATCTTCCACCAAGAGCTCAACCTGTTTGCCGAGAACCCCGCCGGCGGCATTGATTTTTTCAACCACCAGTTCGGCAGCTTTGACCGAGGGCAGGCCGTAGGAGGCAAGGTCACCGCTGTGGGCACCGGCCACCCCTAATTTAATGGTATCGGCCGCAAACACCGGCACGGACAAAACCGCCATGGATACGAGTGTAAGAATGAATCCTTTTAACAGCCCTTTCATACATTTTCCTCCCTTTTTAAAGATTCAATTGGTCCTGCAATAATAATGATGACTTAAGAAATTAAATCATAAACGGGTAAAAATATAGGAATAAGCAGGCCGGGAGTCAAGAAAAAAAGGATTCTCAGGTGTATTCATTTCTTGACAAAAGGGGCGTTCCTATCTTAATTTGTCTTAAATCATTCTGATAACTCATTTAACGTTTCTAACCTGACATTTTTTTAGGCCCTGGCCATGAGCGCGTTCCCGAATGTCCGTTGCCTCGGGGTGAACTTAACGCAAATCCAACCACTTAAGTTAAGGATGAATCATGTTAAAAGACAGTTCTTTTTTTTCCAACTGGGGAATTTTTGCCAAAGGCATGGATAGCAAGAGCATACAGCTGTCTTTGGGAAACCATCTGGAGTATTCACTTTCAAAAGATCAGTTTACGGCCACCATGCGCGACCTTTACCATGCCCTGGCACTGGCGGCCCGGGACCGGATGGTGGAGCGCTGGATTCAGACCCAGCAAACCTACCATTACAAGAATTCAAAACGGGTTTACTATCTTTCGGCCGAATACCTGATGGGCCGGATTCTGATTAACAGCCTGATTAACCTGGGGATTTATGATGAGACCATTGATGCGTTACAAGATCTTGGCCTTGACTTGGAAGAAATTGCCCAGGAAGAGCCTGACATGGGGCTGGGCAACGGGGGGTTAGGACGGTTGGCCGCCTGTTTTCTGGATTCGGCGGCATCTTTGGAAATCCCTTGCCAAGGGTACGGGATCCGGTATGAGTTCGGCATATTTGATCAGGCCATCAGAAACCTGGGGCAGGTGGAACTGCCTGAAGTCTGGCTCAAGTATGGCAACCCCTGGGAGATCGCCCGGCCTGAGTACAATTTTTCGGTTCATTTTTACGGCCATGTGGAACAGGAAACCCTGCCCGACGGCACCCTGAAAACCGAATGGAAAGACACCAGTGATGTTATCGGCATTGCCTATGATACCCCCATTGACGGCTACGGCAATGAAACGGTAAATACCTTACGGCTGTGGTCCGCCAGGGCCTCCAAAGAGTTTGACCTGAATTATTTTCAAGGCGGCGATTACATGGGGGCAGTGGAAGAAAAGAACCTGTCTGAAAATATTTCCAAAGTGCTCTATCCCAATGATTCGTTTTTTGAGGGCCGGGAACTGCGCCTAAAACAGCAGTACTTTTTTGTTTCCTGTTCCGTGCAGGATATTATTCGCCGCTACTTTAAAGATCATGAAAATTTTGATCAATTTCCCGATAAGGTGGTGATTCAGCTCAACGATACCCATCCTTCCCTGGCCATTCTCGAGCTGATGCGGCTGCTGCTCGATGAGCACTGCCTTTCCTGGGAAAAGGCCTGGGAAATTACCCAGAACACCTGCGCCTACACCAACCATACCCTGTTGTCCGAGGCCATGGAAAAATGGCCCATGGAGATGTTTGAAACTTTACTGCCCCGCCATTTGCTGATTCTGTTTGAAATTAACCGGCGGTTCATGCGGGACGTGGCCGTACGGTTTCGGGGAGATGATGCGCGCCAAAGCCGCATGTCCATCATCGAAGAAGGATCGGAAAAAAAGGTTCGCATGGCCAACCTGGCCATTGTGGGGTCACGGTCCGTCAACGGGGTGGCGGCCCTGCACAGCCAGTTGCTGCGGGAGCGTGAGTTCGCCGACTTTGAACAGATGTATCCGGGCCGGTTTAACAACAAAACCAACGGGGTGACTCCGCGCCGCTGGTTGTATACGGCCAATCCGCTGCTGTCCGAGCTGATCATGTCCCGCATCGGAAAGGAGTGGATCAAGGATTTAACCCATATTAAACAGATAGAGCCCCTGGCCGATGACGAAAGTTTTCAAAGCGCCTGGGCCGAGGTAAAGCAGAACAACAAGATCCAGCTGGCTGAAATCACCAAATCCTTAACCGGCGTGAATGTGGATCCCACCTCTATTTTTGATGTGCAGGTCAAACGGATTCATGAATATAAACGCCAGCTGCTCAATATCCTGAATGTGGTTTACTGCTGGCTCAAGCTCAAAGAAGACCCTTCATTTGACATGCATCCCAGAACCTTCTTTTTTGGGGGCAAAGCGGCCCCCGGATACTGGGTGGCCAAGAATATCATCCAGCTGATCTGTCATGTGGCTGAAATGATCAACCGCGATACCGCCACCAATGACCGGATCAAGGTGGCCTTTCTGCCCAATTACCGGGTCACCCTGGCGGAAAAAATTTTCCCGGCCGCTGAGGTTTCCGAGCAGATTTCCACGGCCGGGTATGAGGCATCCGGCACCTCAAATATGAAATTCGCCCTTAACGGCAGCCTGACCATCGGCACCCTTGACGGCGCCAATGTGGAAATGCTCGAAGAAATCGGCAAGGACAATATTTTCATCTTCGGCCTGACCACCGAGGAAGTGATTGAGCTTCGGTCCCATTATAATGCCAATGAATATTATTATAAAGATCCGTTGTTGAAAGAAACCATTGATATGATCCGCAGCGGCTTTTTCAGCCCCGAAGACCAGGCGATTTTTCAAAACCTGATGGACCGGCTCATCCACCAGGATGAATACCTGGTGCTGGCCGATTTTCACGCCTACCATGACTGCCAGATGCGTATAGACAAATTGTACCGGGACCGGAAGGCGTGGAATCAAAAGTCTGTTATCAATACGGCGCGGATGGCCAAATTTTCCAGTGACCGGACCATTTTTGAGTATAACCGGGATATCTGGCATGCCGACCCGGTTCACATTGAAATGGAAAACCGGCCGGTATCCCCGATTTGATAGACCAGGAGACGCCTATGTCATTATGGGAAAAAGCCAAAAACGAATTTATCGATATTGTGGAGTGGACCGATGATTCCACCCATACCATGGTCTACCGGTTTCCCGGCAATGACAATGAAATCAAATACGGGGCAAAGCTTGTGGTCCGCCAGGCCCAGGCCGCTGTTTTCGTCAATAAAGGGAAAATTGCCGACATTTTTCCATCGGGCCATTACACCCTTGAAACAGACAATTTGCCGGTTCTGACCACCCTTGCCGGATGGAAATATGGGTTTCACAGCCCGTTTAAAGCGGAGGTCTATTTTGTAAATCTGAAAAATTTTACCAACCTTAAGTGGGGCACCCGGAACCCGGTGATTGTAAAAGATCCGGAATTCGGCCCCTTGCGCCTGCGCGCCTTTGGGACCTACGTCATCAAGGTGGCCGACCCCGGCCGGTTTATTGAGGAGATCGTGGGGACGGACGGCCTTTTTACAGTGGAAAAGGTGGCCGATCAGCTCAGAAATCTGATTATCTCCCGGTTCTCCGACCTGCTTGGGGAAAAAAAGCTGCCCATCACAGAGCTTACGGCCAATTACAGTGAACTGTCGGATATCTTAACCCGGGTCATTTCTCCGGAATTCATGGCCTACGGGCTGGAACTGACCAAGTTCCTGGTTGAAAACATCTCGCTTCCCGAAGAGGTGGAAAAGGCCCTGGACAAACGCAGCAGCATGCAGGTTATCGGGAATCTGGATGACTATTTTAAATTTCAAAGCGCCAATGCCATGGAAGAGGCGGCCCAAAATCCGGGGGGAGATGCTGCCAGCGGTATCGGCATGGGCATGGGGTTTGCCATGGCCGGGCAGATAGGCAAGACCATGGCAGCAGGACAACAGCAGCCGTTCAGCCGCGGCCCGGGTTCCCCTCAGCCGGACACCGGTGCCGCTGCCCGGCCGGCCGGCGGTCCGCCCCCGCTGCCGGGCTCCCATGGGAATCTTCAATACTTTGTGGCCATTAAAGGGAAACAAATTGGCCCTCTGGAACTTGAGACGGTTCTTCACAACATCAAAAAAGGCAACATCGGCCGGGATACCCTGGTATGGCATTCCGGGCTTGAAAGCTGGCAAAAAGCCCATACCATTGCGGCGTTGTCCCATGGGTTTGCCCTGGTGCCCCCGCCCCTTGACCCCAGGGAGACCAACCCATGAAATGCATGAACTGCTCAGCCCCGCTTCCGCCCAACGCCGTTGTGTGCGAATACTGCGGCAGTCGAAACGATACAGATTTGATGGGGATTCATACCTATACCACCCATGAACTGGAATCGGGCCGGATGTGTCCCCATTGCCATGTTGCCCTGGCCACCATTGACCTGAAGATCGGCGGTAAATTTTTTATTGAACGGTGTGAACAGTGCCTGGGGCTTTTTTTCGATCCCGGAGAATTAGAGGCGTTACTGGAAGATTCGGTCAAACATGTTTATACCGTCAACCTTGAAAAACTGGCCAATATCACCAATGCCATGTCTAAAGATGATCAGCCGATAACCTATATCAAATGCCCGGCCTGTTCAAAAATTATGAACCGCGTGAACTTTGGTGCCCGAAGCGGCGTGATTGTTGACGTCTGCAAGGCCCATGGCATCTGGCTGGACAGCGGTGAACTGCGGCGCCTGCTGGAATGGAAAAAGGCCGGCGGCACCCTGCTTCATGAACAGCGAAAGATTGAAGCGGCAAAGGCAAAAGAAAAGATGGAAAAACAAAAAATTACCGATGCCGGCATTTTTGCCCAGTTGAATAAACAGCCGGAATGGGAGAGCGATTCCCTGTTTGACCAGGTGGTTTCCTGGTTGTTTTTTTAAAAAGGTCTCCGGTCAAGAGCAATCTTGACAAAAAATGATTTGAACATATAATTTGACCGTGTAGTCAAAATTGTGACTTTTGAGTCAGGCCATACCAGAGGTTCCTTTGGGGAAGCATCCAAAGGAACCTCTTAACTTTTTTGCAAGAAGGATATATGAACCAGAAACAACGTTTTTTCGGGGACCGGACAATGCCTGTCATGCTGGCGCTTCTCAGCGCCTTTCCGCCGCTTTCCGTTGACCTTTACCTGCCGGCCCTGCCCCATATGGTTGAGGCCATGAATACCAATGAAACCTGTATCAACATGACCTTAAGCCTTTTTCTGCTTTTCTTTTCCTTAGGGATACTGGTCTGGGGGCCTGTCAGTGAAAAGTACGGCCGCAGACCCATTGCCCTGGCCGGCCTTGCCCTGTATGCCCTGGCCAGCTTTGGCTGTGCCCTGTCCGGCAACGTTTATCAGCTCATTGTGTGGCGGGTGGTTCAGGCCTTTGGCGGCGGCGCCTCCACGGCCGTTTCCACGGCCATGGTCAAGGATATGTACAGCGGACGGCAGCGGGAGTCAGTTCTGGCCATTGTCATGGCCATTGTGGTGGTGGCGCCGGTGGTGGCACCGGTGATGGGGGCCATGCTGCTTAAGATTGCGTCCTGGCGGGTGATTTTCGGGGCCCTGGGGGTGATTGGCGCTCTGGTTTTCAGTTTGTCCCTGTTACTGACTGAAACCCTGGAAGAGCGGTACTCCGGTTCTTTAATCCGGTCCATCGGCCGCCTGGCCGTGGTGTTGAAAAATCCGGGATTTTCCTTTCTGCTGGTGGTGTTTTCCCTGGTTCCCGTCCCTTTGCTGGCCTTTATTGCCGCCTCTTCTTTTATTTATATCCGGGATTTTGGCCTCACCGAAACCGTGTACAGCTGTTTTTTCGCCTTTAATGCGTTAGGTGCCCTTGTGGGTCCGCTGCTGTATATCCGGATCTCTGAGCGGATACCGTCCGGCCATATCATTTCAGGGTGCTTTGGTATTGCGACCGGGGCCGGCATTCTTTTAATGGCCTGGGGAGCGAAGTCCCCGGTGGCCTTTGCCCTGATCATGGGTGCCGCCACCTGGGCCATGAGCCTGATGCGGCCCCCCACCGCCAACCTGCTGCTGGCCCAGCAGCAGAAGGACACCGGTTCGGCCGCCTCCCTGATTAACTTTACGGGCATGGCCATGGGCAGTGTCGGCATGTTTATGGTATCCCTGGTGACCGGGGATCTGATTTCCTGGCTGGGAATGATGCTGCTGTTAATGGGAGTGGTGTGCGGGGCGCTCTGGCTTTGGGTTAAGAACCGGCCGTGTATCCGCCAGTCTGATTAGCCCCGGGGGGTCAGTAAAGCCGGATCAAGGTCTGTTTTTCTGTCTGGCTCAGGGAGTGGATATAGTGAAGCAGCTTTCTGCGCTCATCCATTTTCATGGTCACGAACTCAACCCCCATCAGATACCTTCCGATGGGCCGGGGCCTGACCCGGACCACTTTGGAAAGAACGGAAAGGCATACGGATTTGACATGGATTTCCATGATCACCAGGTTGTCGACCGGGAAATAATACCCGGTTTCAAACTGCATGCCCCCTTCACTGATATCATCCACCCGGATGCCCAGTTTTTCTCCAAAAACTTCCGGCAGGCCGGACTCTTCACACGCTTCAACCGGAGGACGGTTTTCAGGGGCCTGTCCGCCCATTAACTTTCCCCAGTAATTGATCTGATCGTCGTAGGAAAGAAAAACAATTTCAAATTTAAGGTTTACAGAGACCCGTTGGAACTGTCGGCGCTCGATATTATAGCACCTTTCTTTAATGAACAGGTCCACCAGCTCTGCGTCGAACTGGGTACCCTTTCCTTTTTCAAGAACCCCAATGGCCTTGTCAAGGGACATGACCTGTTTATAGGGCCGGTCATAGGCGGTAATGGCATCAAACACATCGGCGATAGAGATAATCCGGGCCGGAAGGGGCAGATCTTCCCCGGCCAGTCCATAGGGGTATCCCTTGCCGTCTATCCGTTCATGATGGACCGATGCCAGGAACGGCACCTTTTTCAACTCCTCTGAGAAATGAACCTGTTCAAGGATCTGGTTTGTATAGGCGGCATGCTCTTTGACCTGTTTGTATTCTTCGCTTGTCAGGGTCCCGGGTTTGAGCAGAATATTGTCCCTGACGCCCAGTTTTCCGATATCGTGTAAAAAGGAAGCCACCTCCACTTCATTAACGGTCTGGTCGTCCAGATGGCAGGCTCTGGCCAGGCGGACAGCATACAGGGCCACTCGCTGGGAATGGCCTGCCGTAATCGGGTCCCGGGCGTCAATGGTTTTTGAAAGGGTGTGAATCAGGCTTTTAAAAAGGCGCTTTTGTTCTTCTGCCAGCAGCGTATTTTCAATGCAGATGGTGGCCTGGAGGGAAAACATGGCCAACAGCTCTTCGTCATAGGCGGAAAAGGCCCCTTCTTTTTTATTTAATACCTGGGTGACGCCGATCACCTGTCCCTGGCGGGAAATCAGGGGCATACACAAAAGGCTTTGGGTCTGGTACTGGGTCTGCCGGTCAATATCCGGATTAAACCGGGGGTCCTGGTAGGCATCTTTGATGTTGACGGTCTGTTTTGTCTTAACGACGTCTCCGGCAATCCCTTTGTCTATGGGAAACCTTATTTCGTTGATATGGGCCTGCTGGATAAACCGGCTGTACAGCTCGTTATGGGTATAGTCGCACAGGAAAATAGAGCTGACATCGGCGTCAAGGACCCGGCTTGCCCCGTTCATGATCAAGCTGAGCAGATACTCAAGCCGCTTTTCAGCCGCCATGAGATTGGTAATCTCAAGGATTCTTTGTAAATCGTGAAGTTGTTTTTCGTTGTTCATCTCAGCCAGACACGAATTTAGCGGCTTACCGCTCGTTAATGAGAGTTCATCTCTCACATTGCCGGAATACCATCCCCCGGAGCCGTTTTAAATGTCAAACAGCTTTGGACTGTTTTTATGAAAGTCTCACCGACATCCTGAGAAGACTTTCATTTTTTGTTGTGGGCGGTTCTTGGTTGGATAACCAAGGCGGCCCGGTTTTTGCCCTTTAGGGTATGGCCGTTATCCGGAAACTGTTCCCCTTAAAAAAGGCGGTAACAGATCAAACACATCTTTGGGGGCTTTTATGCTTCGTCTGCTGTCAATCAGGAGGGAATCTTCGACATCCGGGGAGTTGATATCAATGGGCTCTGCTTTTTCCCTTAATGTCTGCTCATGGGAGTCTGTAAACGGAATGACAATCGGCCCTTTGCTTTCAAGGACATAGGCCATCTGGCCGTTTCTTAAATAAACAATACTGCCGGGGGGATAAATGCCGATGCTTTTCACAAAAGAGTGGAGAAGGAACTGCAACACGGGATCTTTTTTCGCATATGTTCTGAAAATCGTCGTTACCACGCTGATGGGATTGACCGCTTCGCCGTAACATCGTTTAGATGTCATGGCATCATAGATATCGGCCAGTTTGCATATCTTGGTATACAGCGGGACTGTACTGTAAGGTCTTCCCGATGGGTAGCACCGCTCTTCGCCGTCAATCAGGGGGGCATGATGATACTTGACGATATTCTGGATATAGGCATTTTTAATCCGGTTTTTTTCCAGAAGCTGAACCCCGTATTCATAGGAGTGGCGCCTGACCTCTTCATACTCTTCTTTGGTGAGCTTCCCCTCTTTATTGAGGATCTCGTCGGCCACCAGCACTTTACCGATATCATGGAGAAAAAAACCCAGGGCAATGTCTTGAAGATCTTCTTTGTAATAGCAGAAAAAGGACGATTTGGCGCTTAATTTTTCTTTTCCAAAGGGATCATGCACATCCTGGGAGTTTCCTTTGATCAAATGGTCCACATAGTTTGAAAAATGGGTATTGAACCGGTTGAGCATGGTGGTGCCGGTGGTCAGTACATTGATGGAGTGATTGTACAGATAATCGTTAAAGGAAAATATTTCCTGGGCCAGGTAAGAAAACGGGTTTTCGTCGGTCTGTAGAAATTTAACCATGTCGCCCACATGGGATTCCACCACATTATAATCAAACTCCCCGCCGGTTTCCTTTATGTCGCCGACAATTTTTTTAACGCATCCTTTAACGTTTTTGTATTTTTCCCGGGCCTGGGCCTTTATTTCTTCGATTTCAACCAGGCGGGTTTCAATTTCCCCTGTGACGGTATCGGGAAAGGGGCGTTCCGGCATTTTTTCAGGTTCCGTAGCCGGGGAATCGGCCCGGTCCTGTTCCGCCCCGCCATCGCCGCCGGATTCATCGGCCCCGGAATCGTCACCATCGCTGATGGGGTTATTGTTTTCATCCCACAACCCCCCTTCCACCACCACGGAATCAATCCCGTTTTCCTTGATGATTTCCAGAATTCTAACTTTTTCTACCAGGACATCCTTGTCTAGAAGAAGGATTCCTTTGGAGTTGAAGACATCGACCCCTGTTTTTACCTTTCCACCACCGTTTACGATCTTTATCAACTGCTCAATTGAAAATCTCGTCTCCGCCATAAATTTCGATCCCTTTTGACAGGTCTTTTTTTCGGATTAGTAACGTATTTTGTATTTGTTAGAATTTTGATAAGTTATACTAGAAAAAGTGAGTAGTTTTCAACGAAAAAATTTTTCTTATGAAAACCGGGGTTGGATTTTAATCCTGCCTCTGGTTATGATAAGCAAGAAATTGTCTTTAAAAGGTGTGAAACTTGGGAAAAAGATTACACAAAAACAGTGAAAGTCAATCCATTTAAAAATGTTTTGGATAAAAAAAAATGACGATTCTTACAAAAAAAAGCAGGCCGGCCCGGCCCAGGGTGGTCATCCTTGCCACCGGGGGAACCATTGCCGGGGCCGCCGGATCTTCAACCCAGGCCGGGTACCGTTCCGGCCGCCTGGACATTGACCGCCTGATCCGGGCAGTTCCTGAACTCAAACAGGTTGCCCGGATCAGCGGGGAGCAGATCTCCAATGTGGGCTCTCAGGACATGTCCTTTGAAATCATGACAAGGCTTGCCCGGAAAATCAATTCGCTGTCAGCCGACAAGGATGTCCACGGGATCGTGGTGACCCATGGGACCGACACCATGGAGGAAACCGCCTATTTTCTTAACTTGACGGTAAAAAGCCCCAAAACCGTGGTCATGACCGGTGCCATGCGGCCGGCCACGGCCATCAGCGCCGACGGCCCCTTAAATATTTACAACGCCGTTGCCGTGGCCGCTGACCCCAAAGCCAGGGACAGGGGAGTTTTGGTGGTCATGAACGACCGGATCCACGGGGCCCATTCCCTGACCAAAAGCAATACCACATCTGTGGAAACCTTTGTTTCCCCCATCAACGGATTGATCGGCACGGTGATTTACGGCAAGACCACCTATTTCAGGACCCCATCCCGCACCCACACGGTTTCCAGCCGGTTTTCGCCCCCTGCTATCCTTCCCCTTCCCCGGGTGGACATTGTCTATGCCTGTGCCGACATGCCCCCGGATCTCATTGAATGCTCTGTGGCCAGCGGCGCCCGGGGGATTGTCATTGCCGGTGATGGAAACGGGAACATGAATGCGGCCGGCATAAAAGCGGCTGCGGCACTGGCAAAAAAGGGCATATGGATTGTCCGAAGTTCCAGGGTTGCCACGGGAACAGTGGGCCGGAATATGGAGGTGGATGATGATCTCAACGGTTTTATCGCATCCGATGACCTTAACCCGGCCAAGTCCAGAATTCTTCTCATGCTGATTCTGGCCCTTATCCCGGACCCGGCCCCTGAACAGGTCCAGGCTTGTTTTTATGAGTATTGAGTTTTTTTAAGGAAAGCGGAAATGAAAATTATTGGCTATCTTCTGCTGGCAACCCTGTTGTTTCTATGTGGCCTGGCCGTATTTTCAAGGCGGCTGCTCTATTTCCCCGCTGCCATGGAAAGGGGGCGCCTGGAATATATCCAACATCATTTTAACACCGTGGAAGAGGTCACCGTCCCGGCGCAGCAGGGTGTTGTGCTTCACGGCTGGATCATAAAAAAAGACATGGGAAATCTTCCGGTTGTCTTTTATTTCGGGGGAAATGCCGAGGAGGTTTCCCTGAACCTGGAAGCCTATCGCATCAACCTTGATGCCAATGTCATCCTGATCAATTACCGGGGATATGGAAAAAGCCAGGGCCGCCCGGAAGAAAAGGCCCTTAAAGCCGATGCCCTGGCGGTTTATGAGACCATGGTTTCCAGATATAACCTTGACGTTTCAAGGACGGTTGCCTGGGGACGGAGCATTGGGTCCTCCATGGCCTGTTACCTGGCCTCCCAAAAAAAACTTAAAGGGCTTATCCTGACCTGTCCTTTTGACAGTATTGAGCAGGTTGCCGCCGCCTATTACCCGGCCTGGCTGGTCCGGCTTGTCTTAAGAGACCGGCACCAGACAACGGATTTTTCTTCCACCATTACCGCCCCGACCCTGATTCTGGCCGCAGGGCAGGATGAAGTTATCCCAAGGCAAATAACCCTGGGGCTTTATGACAGCCTGACCTGCACCAAAGAACTGGTGACCATCGAAACTGCAGGGCACAATACGATTTGCGGGTTTAATGAATACTTCCCCGCGGTAAACCGGTTTTTATCCGGCCTTTAGTTTGGGGGGGGGCTGTCAGGGTAACCACTTGTGACATGATCCGACATCTATCGCTCCATTTTGGGTCAATGCAAAGTTGGAGCGGGCATGGCCCGCTCCAACCCTACCGCTCAAACCAGGGAACTTGACGGTTTTGGTCTCCCGTCTCCTTTTCTCCGGTTTCCTTTTTTTATTAAATTTACCAGCAAGGAACACATCTTTTGGTTGCGGCTTTGCCGCGCTGTGTTTCTCTGTGCCCCTCTGTGGTTAAATTTAAAGCGTGGGCGAAGCCCACAATTTATAAAACCAGGAGGTTAAAGAAGAATAATTCAACCCCTTCGGGATTTCATGTTTTTAAACCACAGAGGACACCGAGGTTTGGCTTTCGCCAAACACCACAGAGAGGCGGGATTTTGAATGTATATTTTTTGCATGGGTCAACCCTGGGGTAGATTTGTAAAAATGTCTTGACAACTTTACAGATTCTGTTTACCATCGGCCTGACACTATTTAAGGACCAAGCCAAAGGACCGCATATGCTTAACCCAAAATCCCCTCTTCCCCTTTACCAGCAACTGGCCGATATCCTGGCAGAACGGATTCGGTCCGGGGAGTATGAGCCGGGCCGGGTGATTCCCTCTGAAACCGGATTGGCCCGGCAGTACGGGATTGGGCGGCCCACGGTCCGCCAGGCCATGGATACCCTGGTCCGCAAGGGGCTGGTCCATCGAAGAAGAGGTGCCGGGACCTTTGTAAAACGGCCGGAACCCCGGGTGGATCTGTTTTCCCTGGCCGGAACCTCCCGGGCGTTTTCAACCCGGGGGATTCAGACCACCAGGAAATTGATGGGTCTGTTGTCCTTGAAGCCGGTTGAAAATCAGCCGGACAATCCGTTCGACCGGAAAAAGGCATTTTTCCTCTCCCGGCTGACCCTGGCCCAGGGCAGGCCTGTCCTGGCAGAAGATATTTACCTGGACCCGGAACTGTTTCTGGGCCTGGACAAGATCGATCTGGAGAATAAATCCCTGTCCCAGGTGGTATCGGATCACTATTACCTCAAGCCGGAAAACGGGGTCCAGACCTTTACCGTGGAAACCCCGCCGGCATCAACGGCCCGTATCCTGGAACTCGGGCCGACAGATCCGGTTCTGGTGGTCAAGCGGGAAATCAATTTTCCGGATGCCCCTGGCGCGGTTTACGCCATCCTGTATTGCCGGACCGATACGTTTGCCTTTTCTCAGACCATATCAATTGAGAAGGATGAAGGATGAAGGATGAAAATTCAACATTCCCGGGTGAACCGCCAATGGCTAACAGCTAAAAGCTTTTTTACGAGGTGCAAAATATGAAACATCGAGGATATTACGGACAATTCGGGGGGGCGTTCCTGCCCGAGATTCTGGTGGCCACCTTTGACCAGCTCGAAACCGCCTTTGAAAATGCCAAAAAAGATCCAGCCTTCTGGCAAAGTTATGCCGACCTGATGGCATCTTATTCGGGACGGCCCACCCCGCTGACCTTTGCCGAAAACCTGACCCGCCGGTTTAAGGGGGCCAGGATCTATATCAAACGCGAAGATTTAAACCATACCGGGGCCCACAAGGCCAACAATGTCATGGGCCAGGGCCTTCTGGTCAAGAAAATGGGCAAACAGCGGGTCATTGCCGAAACCGGGGCCGGCCAGCACGGGGTGGCCACAGCCACCATGGCGGCCAAGTTCGGGTTTGACTGTACCATCTACATGGGTGAAAAAGACGTGGCCCGGCAGCGGCCCAACGTGTTCTGGATGGAGCAGCTAGGCGCAACAGTGGTCCCGGTAACCGACGGGACAAAAATATTAAAAGACGCCATCAATGAAGCCTTCCGGGACTGGGTCACCAACATGGACACCACCCACTACGTCCTGGGAACGGCCTGCGGACCCCATCCGTTTCCGGAAATGGTGGCCTGGTTCCAGTCCATCCTGGGCAAAGAGGCCAGACAGCAGATCCTTGAAATCGAAGGCCGGCTGCCAACCCGGGTCTATGCCTGTGTGGGAGGCGGTTCCAATGCCATGGGCCTGTTTTCCGGGTTTATGGATGACCCGGTGGAGCTGGTCGGGGTGGAAGCCGGCGGCAAAGGCCTTGAATCCGGCCTTCACGCGTCCAGGCTTTGCTCAAAGGACGCGGCCCCCGGCATTGCCCAGGGGTATAAAACCTATTTTCTCCAGAATGATGACGGCCAGATGAAAGAGACCCATTCCATATCGGCCGGCCTGGATTATGTGGGCGTCTCTCCCATCCTCTCCCGAATGCACGAGGAAAAAAAGGCCCGGTTTGAGGCGGCCACCGACATGGAAGTGGTGGAGGCCCTTAAACTGACCATGGCCCAGGAAGGGATTATCCCGGCCCTGGAGTCGGCCCATGCCTTTGCCAGGGCCTTTAAGGAGGCCCCGCTGATGTCGGACAAAGAGATCATCATTATCAACCAGTCCGGCCG
The DNA here is from genome assembly GCA_963663165.1 of uncultured Desulfospira sp. Taxonomy (GTDB): domain Bacteria; phylum Desulfobacterota; class Desulfobacteria; order Desulfobacterales; family Desulfobacteraceae; genus Desulfospira. The sequence goes on from OY760175.1 coordinate 5,503,755, forward strand.
CGGCGACAAAGATATCTTCACGGTGGCCGATGCCATTGACGATCCCAAATGGAAAGAATTTATCATCAAAAAGGCCGGAGAATACACCCATGCTTGAATCCTATATTAGAGAAAAACTTGGAACCAAAGACATCCTGCTCATGACCCACATTGTCATGGGGTATCCGTCCTTTGACGATTCTTTTGCCATTGTAAAGGAAATGGTTGAGGCCGGGGTGGACTTAATGGAACTTCAGATTCCTTTTTCCGAACCCATGGCCGACGGCCCCGTTATTTTAAAGGCTAACCAGTCCGCCCTTGAAGCCGGCGCCACCGTGGCCCAATGTTTCGACTTTGCCCAACGGGTGGCCGGCGAGTTTGACATTCCCTTTCTATTTATGTCTTACGCCAACATTGCCTTTCGGCTCGGCTTTGACACCTTTGCTGAAAAGACTGCGGCCATAAACCTGAAAGGGGCCATTGTGCCCGACCTTCCCCCGGAAGAGGGACAGGATTATATTGATGCCATGAACCGGCACCACCTGTGCCCCATCCATATTTTTTCTCCTGAAACCAGTGACCGGAGAATGGCCGAAATTGATGCGGTATCTTCCGGATTTATCTACTGCCTGGCCAGAAAAGGGGTCACGGGCAAAGAAACCGCTTTTTCCGACGAGCTTGCCGTCTATCTCCACCGGTGCCGGAACGCCACGCGCCTTCCGTTAGCTGTTGGGTTCGGGGTCAAAGACAGGGATGACATCCAATACCTCAAGGGCAAAACCGATATTGCCGTGATCGGCTCTCAGACCATCCGGGTTGTGGAAGAGCAGTGCCCCCGGGCCGTGGGGGACTTTATCCGGCATCTGGTGCGGTGAGGTGTTTCCATATCCCCTGAATATCCTATGGGAACTGGGTTTAAAATAATAAGCTTTATCTCCAATTATGTAGCGTGTTTGATTATGTTGTGAGTTTTATTCATTTTTATTCAAAAAGATTTTTCAAATCTTTCATTTTATTCGTATAATTCCAAATCATATGCATAGAAAAAGCCCGGAGTAGCCCCTCCGGGCTTTGATTGTGAACTCCCGTCGATAGCCGGAGAAGCCCACACACACAGTTATATTTCTATATCATTTTCCGGTTATCTGCAATACCGGAAAAATCTAAAATGCTTTTAATTCCAAATACATGCCGATGGTGCCATTTCGTATTTTTTGTTTGCAGGTTCTGCTGGAGAGGGCAGGCCTATTGTTGCAGGGACTGCCGTAAGGCCGGAATCCTCAGAAACAAAAGAGAAGCACAGCGACGATACCGCCAGACCGAGAAGGGGAAAAGACGGCATCGGGAAGCCGAGAACCGGCGTCGGCATCGAAAAAAAATTCAAGAGACAAAAAACATGGATGATACAGCTTCCACAGTGCTGCCTGCTTGGTGTAGGACAATAATATTGTGGATTTTGTTTCAGATTCAGGGCCTTCCAATCAAACCATATTGTCAGTTCTGCGGCTCTTCAGGTCAAGTCGTCACACAATTTCCCCGGCGGGGATATGGATAAACGTAAAAACTGGAGGCGCGGCATGGTAAAAAAAGAAATCCTGAACCCTTCAAGGGTGCGTTGTATCAAAGGAGGATTTAGTTTTATCCCCCATCGGTTTCTTACGGGTGGATTTTTGCGAGCATTAAGCCGGGACGAGTTGTTATTGTATTTTTTCCTGGTTCTGGCCGGTGACCGCAACGGATTAAGTTTTTACAGTTATGATAAAATATGCACCCTGCTAAAAATGCAACTGGACCAGTACATTGAAGCTCGGGATGGATTGATGGAAAATGATCTGATTGCCTTTGACGGCACCATTTACCAGGTGCTTTCCTTACCGGCCAACCTTATACAATCTGCTGTACAAAAAAAATCTTCCCTGAACAGCCGTCAACCTGAATCAGTTGGAAAAATTTTGAGCAAACTGGTTATGGAGGCCGATCATGGTTGAGCAGACACCCAAAAGTCCGCCCGGTTATGATCTGGATCAGATCCGCCGGGATTATCTGGACCATATGCTTAAAATCAAGGAAAGCTCTCCTTCTCAAACCTGTTGCAGGACCAAAATTATCAAAGCGTTTGACAGTTATCTGCAAACATCGGGAGTCTCACTGGTCAATATAAACATAGGGCATGTTGATGATTTTCTGGCAAGGTTCAATGCCCCATATGCAAAGAGTACCCAGGGGGTATACCGTTCCTGTTTTCGAGGCTTTTTGCACTACCTGTATAATGAACGGCATTTGATCCAACAGAATTTAGCCCCGCTTGTGACCGGTCCGCCAATGTTTGCTCAAGTCAAGCCTCCTAAATTTTTAAGACCCGGTGAAGTCCGTCAGTTATTTGATCATTTGCCCTGTGCAACATCCAAAGAGCTTCGTGTCTATGCACAGGTTCACCTGGCTTATTATCTTGGATTGCGCCCCATTGAAATCAGCCGCCTTACTCTGGACGATATCTGTTTTGCCAAAGGACTGCTAAACCTGGAAAACACAAAAAATGCAAAGCCCCTTCAATTGCCCATTCCCGATGAAGTTATCAAAGCAATCACCGCTTATATCGTTGGAGGCAGGCCTAAAAGTCAGTCTCGCTCTCTTTTTTTAACCAGCCATTGCCCACCTTACAGAGCTGTAAGTGCCTGGCTCACCAGGCACGATTTAACAAAGGCGTTGCGGGCTGCCGGTCTTCCCGGTACAGGATATTGGCTGCGCCACACCTTTGCACAAAACATGCTGGAAGCAGGTGCCGGCATTTTTGAAATCAAAGAAATGATGGGGCATTCCATCATTGATTCCACAAAAGTATATCTAAGTATCCACAAGGAATTGATGCGCCGGGTGTTGTTCGATGAAACCGTTTAAAAGCTTTTTGGCCACAGAGATGGAAAACTTTATTGTTTACCGGCAAGGACTGGGATACAGTTGCCATATGCTCCGGTGGGCCTTGCTTACCTTTGACGATTTTTTAATGAGGCAGCCGGATCTCTCAGACATTTGGATGCCCCATTTTTATATCACCTTTAAAAATGAGATTGGCCTTGAGCCCTCCGGCGTAGCCAGCATTCTAAATGTAGTTCGAGGCTTTTTTGATTATCTGAAACGGCAGCGGATAAATCTTGATAACCCTTTGAAAGATGTGACCGCTCCGGCCCGGCGCACCTTCATCCCCTTTATATTCTCACCGGAGCAGGTAGAAATGTTACTGGGGGTGGTATGCGGACGGATCCGGCAAACCCCTATGCGGTTCCTTAAAGATTACAGTGAATATCTGGTGATCCTTCTGCTTGCCCGCTGTGGGCTGAGGATGAATGAACCCTTGCGCCTGAGATTGAAAAATTACCGGCCGGATGAAAAGACGATTTACATAGAGAAAACCAAGTTCAAAAAGGACCGTCTTATCCCTATTCCAAAATCAACTGCCATGCAGATTGACAACTATCTTTCAACCAGGGCCGCTTTAATTGAAAACGATATGAATCCCTACCTGTTCATGGGGATAGGGGAAAACGGCTTGAACGATAACCGTATTCGCTCTGTTTTTCACGATGCTGTGCGTCAAATCGGGATCCGCCGCCCAAGGAAAATTATCGGCGACACGACCTTTGGGAAGCCCACTCCGCACTGTTTACGGCACTCTTTTGCCATTAACACCTTGAAGGCAGCCATTGCCCGGAAACAATCACCCCGGAATGTGCTGCCGGTGCTTGCCGGCTATATGGGTCATGTTGAGTATAAATACACCATGGAATATTTGAAAGCAGTTGATGCTGAAAGCCGCGACAGCCTGTTCAAATTTACCACCGGCAGAAGGGATGAATCATGAACCTGACCCGTTGCGTTGTTCAATTTTTTGACCAATACCTGCCTTATGTCAAAGGGTGCCGCCCCAATACGATCAAAAGTTACCGGGATACCATGCGCTTTTTTTTACCGTTTGCTGCCGAATACCACAGCGTAAAGGTCAGTTCGCTCAATCTGGAACATATCACGGTAGAATTAATTTTGCAGTTTCTCAATGAGCTTGAATCCAAACGGTCCAACACGGCTAAAACCCGGAACCAGCGCCTGGCCGTTTTAAAGTCTTTTGCCAAAATGATCCGTTTTATTTATCCCGAGCAACAAAAACTGACCAATGCGATCCTTGATATTCCCCGGAAACGAAGCCAACACAAGTTGATCGGATTTTTGTATCCCCAGGAGATCAATCAAATCCTTAATGCGGTCCAACTTAAAAGAAAGGACGGGTTCCGAGATTATACCCTTCTGTATCTATTATATGATACCGGTGCCAGGGCAACGGAAATCGCTACCCTTGAGATGGATTATTTTGATTATGAAAATCAAACTCTGGCGATTCTTGGGAAGGGTAACCGATATCGACAAGTTCAGTTGCTTGGGAAAACAGTAGAGCTTATGCATCAGTATATTGAAGAACATCGCAATACGCCAATCCATCCGTTTAAAAAAAGGCTGTTCATCAACCAAAGAGGAACAAGCTTGACCCGCCACGGTATCAACCGGATCTGTAAAAACTACCTTGAACAGGCTTTACCGGCAAAGCGGACAGCGACCATGCACCCCGTCCATAGCTTCCGTCATTCGTGTGCCGTTCGAATGCTCTCAGAGGATCGGCCTTTATCTGAAATTAAGAATCGCTTGGGGCATTCTAATGTCAAATCCACAATGGTTTACTTAAAGCTTGATCTAGGCCAGAAGCGACATTTACAAGAGAACTTCATCCAGTTCACCAAACAGCACCTGAAATCTGATCCGAAAATTGAGGAGTTGATCCAGTGGGAAAACAAGCAAAACGTTCTTGAGTGGCTGGATAGTCTATAGATCCTTACAGACTTCATCACCAGCACTCCTCAGGGCAAACTGTAGCTGTTTATTATGTTTAGTGATTTGTTGCAAATTTGTCATACCCTTGATAACCAACTGTTTATTTGAACGATTTTGACTTACGGCATTACGGCGCCCAAACCACGGTCAATCAAGGCTTCAGGACCGCTCGCAACATAACTCCAAAAAATTGGACTTGGGACTTGGGATATGGGACTTGGGGATTGCGGCATCCACGGCCTCCCCAAGTCCCATATCCCATATCCCAAGTCTCAACAATATACATTAAAGAATTTACAAACAATGTCCAAATGCCATGCCGGATTCTAAATCCGGTTAGCCCTGGTAAATATCCGTGACAGCCTTGACGGGAACTGGCGGTTCTGATATACGCACTTTCCTGCGGCTTCCACTGTTTGAAATGTTTCAGGGGAACGCATCACCGCATATTGGATGTAAAATGCCGTTAAATCAGGGGTAGCCATGGTTCGTCCTTTCAGCGTTCTTCAAAACAGGCCGGTTGGAATGCTGCTGGCCCTGGCCCTGCCCATCTCTGTGCAATACCTTCTGACCTGTTCCATGGGGGTTGTTGACCTTCTTATGATCGGGCAGTTAAATGATACGGCCATTGCCGCTGTTGGCATTGCCAATCAAATGATCTTTGTCTTTAATGTGATTCAGTTCGGCATTCATTCCGGGGTTGCCATTTTTACCGCCCAATACTGGGGCAAAAAAGACTTAAGCCGGATCAGACACCTGTCCGGCATTGGAATCATGTCCGGTCTTTTTGTGGCCGCCATTTTCAGTTTCACCTGCGTGGTCTTTCCCCAGGCTATCATTGGCTTGTTTTCAAAAGACCCTGAGGTGGTCCTTCTCGGGGCAGGGTATCTTCAAATTGTGGGTACGGTGTTTGGTTTCAGTGCGGTGATGTTTTCTTTTGTGTCCAATCTCAGGGCCATCGGTCATGTCAAGGCCCCCATGGTCTGTTCCATGATCGCTGTTTTATTAAATATTTCCCTGAATTATGTTTTAATTTTCGGGAAACTCGGACTGCCTGCCCTGGGGGTTACGGGTGCCGCCATGGGCACCACGGTTTCCAAAGTTGTTGAGGCCGTGATCATGGTGGGGATTGTTTATCGGACGCGCTTACCCCTGGCGGCCGGTCTCAAGGAAATGTTCTGCTTTGACACGGTTTTCCTTAAACGGGTCTTTGCCACCTGCTGGCCGGTGTTTCTGAACGAATTGTTCTGGGTAACCGGCGTCAGCCTCTATAAGCTGGTCTATGCCCGGATCAGTACCGAGGCCATTGCCGCAATGAATATCGTTGCCACCATTGAAGAGTTCATGTTCATTCCGTTTTTCGGCATCTTTCATGGCGGCAGTGTGATGATCGGCAACAGCATTGGAAACGGAAAGGAACAGACCGCCTATGTCCTGGGCCGTTTTCTCCTGGTTGCCCAGATGGTCATGGCGGCCGGGGCCGGTGCGGCCGTGATTTTGTCAAGGCCGGTTGTGCTTTCGTTTTATAACATTTCCCCGGCTACCTATGAAAACGCCTATTTTCTGATGTTGGTCGCCGGTCTGGTATTCTGGGGGAAGACCACGAATTTCACCATCATCGTGTCCGTACTCAGAGGCGGCGGGGATACCCGTTTCGGCTTTTTTCTAGACCTTGCCGGTGTCTGGTGCGTCGGACTGCCCATGGCCTTTTTTTGCGCCTTTTATCTTAAACTGCCGGTCTACTGGGTGATGGCGTTTATCGCCACAGAGGAGCTTTTTAAACTGGCCATTGGGATTCCCCGGTTTTTGTCAGGAAAGTGGATACGAAACCTGGTCAAAGCGTGAAATCCAATAGACGATTTCTCCTGAATTGGGTCAAAATGCCCGGTATCTCAAACTATTGGCCCCGGTAGCTCGGCAAAGGGTGAGATGGCGGCACGGTAAAAAAAACATCGCCGACAAAATAATCCTTAAATTACGAAATATCCCCTTTAAGGCGAAATGTCCTATTGACAAGCACAAACAAGCTACGTTATGATTCAACCATATTTTCTTCCAAACAAAAAACGTCACAAATGGGTTCATCATGAAAGTTATTACACTTGCAAACCAGAAGGGCGGTTGTGGAAAAAGCACCATTATTTTAAACCTTGCCATCGAATTTGCATTGCAAAATCACCGGGTGATCATATTTGATGTAGACCCCCAGGGCAGCTGCTATGAAACCATTGATGCGCGCAGCGACCAGGATGCGGTGAAGGTTACGGTGGCACCCGTATATGAAAATCTGTACCAGGCCATTGAGACCTGCGAGTCTGATTATGATTTTGCCCTTGTTGATACTCCTCCCCATGACAATGAAGTGGTCACGGTGGCAACCCTTTGTTCTGACCTTATCCTCATTCCTGTTCAGGACTCTCCTCTGGATATCCGCAGTACAAAGACAACGGTAGATCTGATAAACGAAGCCAGAACACTCAATCCTGATCTGATGGCTTATTTTCTGCTCAGCCGGATTCAGGTCAATTCCGTCATGGCCCGTGAGCTTGCAGAAATACTAAAGAAAACCTATAATTTTGATATCTGCAATACAAAAATCGCAAACCGGATGGCGTACAAGTATTCGCTGATTTATGGCCAGAGTGTGTCGGAGTTTGCCGAAAAGGACAGTGCGGCAAAGGAAATCCAGGCCCTGGCCGGGGAAGTCCTGTTACTTCTGGGTCAGTAACCGGCAAAAAGGGGATGCCCCCACCGGGTGACCCAATCAATAGATCAACGAATATCAACGTCCCTGTCCGGGAATGATATGGAAAAGGAGCAAGTGATATGAAAAAGAAAAGACCTTCATTGCTTGACATTGAAATGTTCGCCAAAGAAAGGGCAGACAGCCGGCTCGATAAATTAAAGAAAATTGAAGAACAGACCTTCGAAGCAGTTGAGGCAAGCAAACAGCCGTATGAAGAAACGCCCAGGCAGCAGACCGAGGCCGGTTCGGAAGAATATGTGGATGAGCTTGTTGAATTCGTGACGACCTACAGGACTGAAATCCTCAACATCAAGAATGATCTGTTCAAGGTCAAGGAGCAGCTGCGCATATACAGTTCAATGGTGAACAGCCAGCAAAAAAAGATTTCCAAGCTTATGGAGGCTTACCAGCAGGAAAGCCAACAACAGGAAGGGCCTGTCTCCCGAACGGTTCAGGACGATAATTATTACCGGCTGGTATTGCGAAATGTCATTTGGCTCAAAGAAGAAAAGGGATTTACCACCAACGATGTCCTGCGCCTGTTCCGCGCGGAAGGGTTTGAGGCCCCGGCACCCCATAAAAGCTGGAACGAAGATGTTGTTGAACGGCTCTATGCCGAGGCCAGACGGGTCATCATCTAAAACCGCCCCTTGGGCGGCCCCGGTATCCGCACAACCCATTCAGACGATTTCCTATCTGAGATACCTGGCCGGTGCAAACCAGCCGGGTATCTCAGACCTTTCCTTTATTCCGTAATTAAAAAATGGTAAAAGCTTGAGTTATGACCACATAGCGGCCGGTATCTTATTTTTATAGCGCTTGATTAACCTTTATGCCCAGGACGGACCATGACCGGATTTTCCATATACCGATTTAAAAGCCTGAACACCCGGTTGACGATTTTTTTGCTGATTCCGGTGTTTTTGCTGCTGATGACCGGCGGCGCCCTGACCTTTGTATTTACCCGTAATCTGCTGCTCGAGCAATGGAGAGAATCCACGGTGTTAAAGCTTTCCCGGGCGGCTCACAGCATTGAGATGCGCCTGACCGCTCCGTTGAATATTATGGAGGCCCTTTTTACAAATGAATCTGCTTACCGGGGGACGGGTGAAGATATTGCGGCCCTTTTAAAAGGGTTTAACGGGGTGATGGATGTGGATTTTGCACCGGGCCCGTCGGTGATCCGGCAGGGCGGCGGTGATTCAGCAGAAAGATCTGAAACCGGAAAAGGGTTTCGCAGGTGCCGGATAAAAAAGATTTCGAATCCCCGGTTTGATACCTCCCTGGAGGGGAAAGTGGTCACCATTGCCATTGAGATTCTGGACCGGCAGGATCGGGCCGCCGGAACACTGAAAATACAGATGGGTTTTGATTTTCTTATGGCCGAAGTGGCAGGCCAGGAATGGTGGAAAAGTTACAAGGCCTGCCTGGTGACCCGGGACGGGACTTATCTCGCTGATGCGGATAATTCCACCCCGGGCCGGGCAATGATGGGGGCGTCAGGGGATACCTTTGAAAAAAAAATTATGGCAAGGATCGCCCGGGAAAGGTCCGGCACGGTGACCAGCGGAGAGTTTCCCCCTAAGGGCGTTGCCGGGTTTTACACCCTGGAGCCGGTCCCCTGGGTCCTGATCCTGTTCGGTGAAGGAGAAACCGTGCTGGCCCCCCTGATCCTTTACCGGAATTCATTCTTTGGGATCAGTATGGCCATGGTGCTGGTGATTGTCCTGCTGATCCGGAAGCATACCCGCCGGGTGGTCGGGGAAATTCAGACCCTTTCCCAGAAAGCCGCTGACGTGGCCAATGGCCGGTACGGAAGCCCGATCCCGGTGGCGGGAAGGGACGAAATCAGCCGGCTGGTTCAAAACTATAATAAAATGGTGGACGGGTTAAAGCAGCGGGATTTTATAAGGGATTCCTTTGGCCGGTATGTGGACCCTGAATTTGCCAGGCAGCTGATGGAGCGGCCGGAAAAATCCCGGCTGGGGGGCCAGAGGCGGCAGGTGGTGATTTTGATGTCCGATCTTCGGGGGTTTACCCCCATGGCCGAATCCCTGGACCCGGAAATCACCATTGATGTGCTGAACCGGTATCTTTCCCGGATGATTCAGATTATTCAGTCCCATCAGGGCATTATTGTTGATTTTTTCGGGGACGCCATACTGGTCTTTTTTGATCCCCTGGATACCCCGGTTAACAGGACCGTCCAGAAGGCCCTGGCCTGTGCCTGTGCCATGCAGGAGAGCATGAATGTGGTGAACCGTGATCTATCCTCAAAGGGGCTGCCACAGCTGGCCATGGGCATCGGAATGCATACCGGGCCGGTGGTGGTGGGCAATATCGGTTCTGATACCAGGGCCAAATACGGCATCGTGGGATCCGCCGTGAATATCACCAGCCGGATTCAGGCCAGGGCCGGGCAGGGGGAGATCCTGGTCTCTGAAGACCTGCTGGAACTTCTCCCGGATGTCGGCATCAGCCACAGCTTCACGGCGCAGCTCAAAGGCATCCAGACCCCCATGACCTTGACCGGTGTGGTGCCTGAGACCCTTGACAGTTAGGCGGTTTGGCTGTTCCCGGCAACCAGAATCTTTCTGGTTATCTCACAAAGATAGTAAAGTTCGGCGGTAGACAGAAAGTTCAAACTTACTTTTTTCAGGGTCAAATAGGGGTTGCCGTTTATGGTTGTAATGAACAGGTGAGCGTTGTCTGAATCCGGGATATCCCTGAGCATTTTTTCAGGATGGGAAAAATCAGGCCTTAAATTGTTTTTGAAATCCGTGATTATTTTGGCGTTTTCATAGGTTATGGTACTCATTTCATCATTGTTAAGGGCCATGCAGACCGAAATGGTCCGGTTGCTGAGCCGGGTCATTCTGTCCCGGTCACTAAAGGACATCATCTCTTTGCCAGCCGCCTGTTTTTCCAGCTTTAACACCATATCCCGGCCCTTGTACGGACCGGACGCCACATCCGTTACCAAATTTGCAAAGTTCATTATTATCCCTCTTGCCGCTAATCTAAACGCTTAAATTTATAAAAATTATCTTGGAAAACAGTAGGGTTAATAAAATGGACTTGGGATATGGGATATGGGACCTGGGGATTACAGTATCTGTGGCCTCCCCAAGTCTCATATCCCAAGTCCCAATTTTATACACTATTCAAAAATCTTCTCGTCCAATGCCCCGGCCTCATGGGCAATATCCTCCATGTCCCGGATTGCCCCGTCTTTTTTCCTTGCCCAGTACTCCTTGTACCATTCATTGGCAATGATCATGGACATGACCTCGTTGGTGCCGGTCCAGATGGAGGCCAGGCGAAGGTCCCTGAAAATCCGTTCCACCGGGTAAATATTGGTGTAGCCGATGCCGCCCATGACCTGCATGGCGTTGTGGGCCGCCTTCTGGCAGGATTCGGTGACAAATTTTTTGGATTCAGACACCATGCGGCGGATCTTTTTTTCATGGATCCTTTCGTCCACTGCCCGGGCCGTGCTGTAAATCATGGCCCGGGCCGCATCCAGCAGGGTAAGGGCTTCAGCCACCTGAAAGGATACGCCTTGAAATGCGGCCACAGGACGGCCAAAGGCCTTTCGTTTTGAGGTATACCCGGTGGCAATGTCCAGGGCGGGAACCGCCGCGCCAATGGTCATGGCCGCCGTGCCCAGGCGTTCGGGGATCATCATGGTGTTAAACACCTTGACCCCCTGGTTGAGCCCGCCCACAAGATTCTCCCTGGGCACCTTGACCTCCTTGAACACCATCCGGGCCGCGCCCCCGCCCCGGCAGCCCATAAGCCCGTAAAGGTATTCGGTCTTAACCCCTTCTGTCCGGTCCACAATAAAACAGGAAATCCCCTCCCGGGGCTGGGCATCGGGATCAGTCCGGGCATAGACCAGAAAATAATCGGCACCCTCACCGCCCACGATGAACCGTTTCTGGCCGTTAAGGATAAAGTGGTCTCCCTTGTCCTGGGCTGTGGTGGCGGTTCCGAAAAAATCTGACCCGCCCCGGGGTTCGGTCAGGCATTCTGCCGCAAACAGTTCCCCTTTGAGCAGCGGTTTGACATATTTTTCTTTTTGTTCGTCACTGCCGTGCAGGATAATGGCGTCACAGACCAGTTCTGCGCCCACCCCAAAGGTGCAGGCAAAAATATATCCCAATACCCCGATCTCTTCCATGACCATACAGGTGGAGACCCAGTCCATACCCCTGCCGCCCCATTTTTCAGGGTAACGGCACCCCATGAGGTTGCGCCGGCCCGCTTCCTGTAAAAATTGCCTGGGAAACTGAATGTTGTCCGCATCCATATCCAGAATCATCTGTCTGGGAATTGATTTTACAAAATCCCGGGCTTCCTGTTTCAATTTTTTTTGTTCATCGGTCAGTAGGTAGTCAAACATGGGTGCTCCTGTGGTTGTTTGTTTAAAAAGCCATTAGCCATTAGCCCCAAAACAAGCGTGAGATAAGTAATAAAAATGAGATAAAATCCTCGAAACGCCTATCAATAAAAGGTATAATAAGTTTACCACAACGAAATATACCAAATTGAAAGGACGTTTCGAGTGAATAAAAATATCAACAAAAATTTGGCAAAACGCAAGAAAAAAATAAGCAAAAAGCTCAACAAAAGAGATTGGGATGAACAGCCAGCCCCTATGTTTAAAGCATCCAACATTCAATACGAGATTGACGGTCGCCTCCAAGGGGTTGCTCCCGGCGGCATAGGGTTAATTCATATGCTTGCCAAAAAGACCGGCCTTCTGAAAGAAATTGATAAGGAGCTCGAACTGCTTAAACGCCATTTGCCCTATCATGAATCAGATCATGTCGCCAACATGGCATATAATATTCTTGCCGGTGGCACCTGCCTTCAGGATATTGAGCTGCTCAGAAACAATGAAGCCTGGTTGAATGCTCTGGATGCAGAAATTATCCCCGATCCCACTACAGCCGGAGACTTTTTGCGCCGGTTTTCCAAGGAAGATATCATAACTCTGCAGGACGTCAAAAATACCATCCGGAAAAAGGTATGGGAAAAGCAGCCGCAAAACTTCAAGAAAGAAGCCATCATCAATATCGACGGCACTATCAGTGAAACAACCGGCGAGTGCAAACAGGGTATGGACATCTCTTATAATGGTAAGTGGGGATATGCCCCTCTGATAGTCTCTCTGGAAAAAACAAGGGAGCCTCTTTATATAATCAATCGATCCGGCAATGCTCCGTCCCACCTCAACTCTGCGGGTTGGGTGGATAAGTCCCTTGATCTGCTGGAAGGCACTTTTAAAAAATTATACGTTCGGGGTGATACTGATTTCAGCCTTACTTCCAATTTTGACAAATGGGATCAACGCTGTACCTTTGTCTTTGGCATGGATGCCAGATCAAACCTGATAAAACTGGCCGGTGGTCTTTCAGATTCCGAATGGGAGATATTTGAAAAACAGCCGCAAGCCATCAAAACAATCCCCAGAAAACGTCCCGAAAATATCAAACTTCAAGTGGTCAAAAAACGCAATTTCAAACGTCTTGAGACCGCCTGTGAACATATAGCCGAATTTGAATATAAACCTGGTAAATGTCGGCAACCCTACCGGATGATCGTGCTGCGCAAAACAATAAATGAGTATAAAGGCGAACGTCTATTGTTTGACGATATCCGTTACTTTTTTTACATCACAAACGATTGGAAAAAATCAGCCAGGCACCTGGTGGATTTTTACCGGAAACGGGCGGATCACGAAAATGACATTGATCAGTTGAAACATGGCGTGCATGCAATGGCTAATCCTTCTGATTCCCTAAATGCCAACTGGGCCTATATGGTTGTTGCATCTTTGGCATGGGATCTGAAAGCCTGGTATGGAATGATGATGCCGTATCGAGCTTTAGGTCTCTCCATCGTCCGTATGGAATTCAAACGCTTTATCCAGACATTTATAAATATCCCTTGCTTGATCATACGTTCCAGCAGGGCCATTAAATATCGAATCATTGGTTATAACAACAGGCTCACAAGCGTGTTCAAGTTTTTTAACTCTTTGAAGACTGCCTGGGTTACATGATGCCTTTGCTCCGGACAGTTATTGCAAACGGGCTGCAATGGCGAGTCTAAAACCTGTAGATTTCAAAAGGGAATTTAAGCAATGAACCACAACACAATCGGCAGTATTCCAAAAAACATCAGGACTCGTGCGTCTGTTTGATGGAAATTGGAGACACAAAATAATAGCTCGGGTCGACAATTGCTTATGAGAAATTCATTTTTTATAACACGCTTGTTTTGGGATTAGCCGTTAGCGGTTAGCGGTTAGCTAAGAGGGAACGCTGTTTGCTTACATATAAAAAAGATTATCAAAATCTGCAAGTTTTGCTATAACCGTTCCGGGCGGCCTGGGGTTTAAACCTGTAACCAGGAAAAGGCCACAACCATTAATCGTTAACAGTTAACAGCTAAAAGCCAACAGCTAATTCGGAGATCTGCCTGTGAAAGTGGACGGAAAAGATATGAGGCCCATATGGTTTGACCGGGAAAGTAAAACAGTCCAGGTCATTGATCAGCGGTTCCTGCCCCATGAACTGAGGATTAAAGACCTCAACACCGTGGATGATGCGATTTACGCCATCAAAGAAATGGTGGTCCGGGGCGCGCCCCTTATCGGTGCCACCGGTGCCATGGGGGTTTATGTCAGCCTGGTCCAGGAGGGCGCTATGCCTGAAGACGACGGATATGTTGAAGCCGAGTGCGCCCGCCTGAAAGATGCCCGGCCCACGGCCATGAACCTGTTCTGGGGCGTGGACCGGATCAAATATCTTGTGTTGCGGCATGAGTCGGCCCGGGACCGGATCAAGGCCGCCTTGAACGGCGGCCTTGAGGTGATTGAAGAAGAAGCGGTCAACTGCCGGAAGATTGGTGAGTACGGATCTGTGGTCATTGAAGATATATATTCCAGAAAAAAAGGGGCACCTGTTAACATTCTTACCCACTGCAATGCCGGCTGGCTGGCCTGTATTGAGTACGGCACGGCCACGGCCCCCATTTATACGGCCTTTGACAAGGGGATTCCCGTCCATGTCTGGGTGGATGAAACCAGGCCCTTAAACCAGGGATCACGGCTTACCGCCTGGGAGCTTGGCAAACACGGGGTCCCCCACACCATCATCACGGACAATGCCGGCGGCCATATCATGCAGCACGGCATGGTGGACCTGGTCATCGTGGGGACCGACCGGACCACCAGGACAGGGGATGTGGCCAACAAGATCGGGACCTACTTAAAGGCCCTGGCTGCCCGGGACAACGACATTCCCTTTTATGTGGCCCTGCCGTCTTCCACCTTTGACTGGTCCATTACAGACGGGGTAGAGGATATTCCCATTGAAGAACGGAACCCGGACGAGATCCGGTATATCCAGGGCCTTTGCGACGGGAAAATCAAAGAAGTGCTGGTTCCCCCGGCAGACAGCCCGGCCGCCAACCACGCCTTTGATGTCACCCCGGCCCGCCTGGTCACAGGGTTCATCACCGAACGGGGAATCTGCAAGGCGGATGAAGAAGGGATCATGGAATTGTTCCCGGAAAAGAAAATGCCATGAACAACAGGATTTAAAATAAATTATGACAGAAACCAACCCCCCTGAGCTTTCCCTTACGGAAAAGAAAATCATTGCCCTGTTGCAGACCGATATCCCGGTCAGCAAGAGGCCTTACCGGGATATGGCCGAGAAAATCGGCATTTCAGAAGACCGGTTTATTATGATCCTTGCAAGCCTCAATGACCGGGGCATCATCCGGCGGTTCGGGGCCACCCTCAAACATCAGAAGTCAGGCTTTACAGCCAATGCCATGGTGGCCTGGCAGGTGGATGAGGACCGGGTGGAAGCCACGGGCTCCATTATGGCCGGATTTGACGAGATCA
Organism: uncultured Desulfospira sp.; assembly: GCA_963663165.1. Taxonomy (GTDB): domain Bacteria; phylum Desulfobacterota; class Desulfobacteria; order Desulfobacterales; family Desulfobacteraceae; genus Desulfospira. The sequence goes on from OY760175.1 coordinate 5,519,282, forward strand.
CCCATTGCTACAGAAGAAACCCGGCCCCCCACTGGCCGTACAACCTGTATACCATGGTCCATGCGGCAAGCGAGGAGGCGTGTCAGGCCATTGTTCAAAAAATCTCCGATGCTGTTGGGGAAAAGACCTATACCATGCTCTTTTCCCGCCAGGAGTTGAAAAAAACCTCAATGAAGTATTTTGAAGACTGATCCGCCCCATATCCTTTGCGTCAACCCCTGGATCCACGACTTTGCCGCCTTCGATTTCTGGGCCGCCCCTTTGGGGTTGCTGTCCATTGCCGCCATTTTAAGAAAGGCGGGTGTCCGGGTATCTTATTTGAACTGTCTGGACCGGTTTCACCCCAATGAACCCCGGCCCGTCAAAACCCTCTGGGACGGCCGGGGCCCCTACCGGAAAACCCCCCTTGATTTTGATTCGGTCCTGGCCCCATTTGTAGGGGATACCAGCCGACTGCCCCGGGTCAGGCAGGCCTTTTCCCGTTACGGGGTCCTGCCCCAATGGTTTATCCGGGATCTTGAAACCATGGACCGGCCGGACCTGATATTTGTCACCTCCATCATGGCTTACTGGGCATCGGGGGCGGCGGAAACCATTCAGGCCATCAAATCCGTATACCCCAATGTCCCGGTTGTTTTAGGCGGCATCTATGCGTCCCTTTGCCATGAGCATGCCCTGGCCCATTCCGGGGCAGACCGGGTTATGGCAGGCCCTGTGGAAAACGATCTGTCCCACATGATTGAAACCTTTACCGGCTTTAAAATAGACCTGCCCGTTGACCCCGGCTGTCTGGACACCTATCCCTTTGCTGCCCTGGACTTACAGTCCCAAATCCCCTTTGCCCCCATTCTCACCTCAAGGGGATGTCCGTTTTCCTGTGAATACTGCGCATCTTCATTCCTTGAGCCTAAAATGAGGCGAAGATCGCCGGACCATGTTTTCAAAGAGATCATCTACTGGCACCAGACCCGGGGGGTGAAAAATTTTGCCTTTTACGATGATGCCCTGCTGATCAACAGCAAGGCCTATGCTTATCCCCTGCTGGAAAAAATCATTGATTCCGGGGTTGATCTGATGTTTCACACCCCCAATGCCCTCCACATCCGGGAAATCACCCCCAAGGCGGCCCGGCTCATGTTTCAGGCCGGGTTTAAAACCATCCGGTTAGGACTGGAAACCACGGATTTCAGTGAAAACCGGACCCATGACGCCAAGGTGAAAAAAGACGAATTTGCAAGGGCCGTCAAGGCCCTCAGGGAGGCGGGGTTTGAAACCAAACAGATCGGGGCCTATCTGTTATGCGGGCTGCCCGGCCAGCGGATTTGTGAAATTAAATCCGCTATGGACCTGGTCCGGCAGTCCGGGATCACCCCGGTCCAGGCCTTTTACACCCCCATTCCCCACACCCCCATGTGGGAGGAAGCGGTGGCCCATGCCCGGTTTGACATCCGGCTTCACCCGGCATTGACCAATAACACCCTGTTCCCCTGTGTGGCATCGGAAGACGATATCAAACGGATTTACCAGTTGAAAAATATGAGAAAGCGGTTATGATGAGCTATGAAACAGATGCTTAAACTTGAAATTGCCAGGATAGCCCCCCATGATCGTATTTGATCTTGAATGCCTTAACGGCCATACCTTTGAAGGCTGGTTTGAGGACAAAAAAGATCTTGAAAACCAGATAGAACAGGGCATGATCCAGTGCCCGGTCTGTGAAAATACCTCGGTAGTCCAAAAGCTTCACCCCATTGCCATCAGAAAATCGTCTTCTGCCCGGTCTTTTGACCGCAACTGCCCTGGCGAAACCGAACAGGCCTTGAGGGCCGGCCAGGAAGCCATGGCCGAATTAACGGAAAAAGTGGCCGAGTATGTGGAAAAAAATTTTGAAGATGTGGGATCGTCGTTTACCAAAGAGGCCCTGAAAATGCATTACGGCACCACGGAACATAAAAATATCCGGGGCACCACCACCAAAGAAGAGGAAAAGCTTCTGTCCAAAGAAGGGGTTCCGGTGTTTAAGGTGCCGGTTTTAAAAAAAGACAGCGAGGACTTAAATTAATGAGATCAACCCGAAGCCTGCTGCCCTGGTGCCTTTTACCGGCGGCCTGCCTGTTAACCCTTATGGCCTGCGCGTCTTCCCACTCTTTTTCCATTCAGTTTTCACAGGTCAACGGCCTGAAAGCCGACGCACCTGTAATCTACAATGACCGAACCATCGGCAAAGTCAACGACGTCACCTATACCAGAAATGCCGATTTCCTGGTGCAGGTTGAGCTTGAGCCTGACGTTGCTCATCTGGCCACCCGGAACGCCAGGTTTTCCATTGTTGATTCCCCGGGGCAGGCGGGAGAAAAAGCCATCCTGGTGGAACAGCCTGAGCCTGGCGGCAGCCCCATTGAATCGGGAGCCGTGGTCAAAGGATATGAAGGCAAGGGCGATACCCCCTTTGAACAGGACATGGAATCCCTGGCAACAGCCGTGGAAAACACGGTGGCCGCGTTCATTGCCACCTTTCAGAATATTCAGAAATCTGAAGAGTACCAAAGCTTTAAGGACAAACTGGCCGAGCTTGAAACCCAGCTAAAGAATTCAAGCAAAGAAATGGAACAGACCATTAAAAAAGATCTTTTGCCCAAGCTTGAGGAAAAACTTCAGGACATCATCAAAAGCCTGGAGGAGCAGGGGCAAAAGGACGAAGCCCGGGAACTGGAAAAAGAATTCGGAAAGCTCCAGGATATTTAGTGTTTGAGCGAGAAGTCACCCATTGTTTACATGGCCTCCCCCCGGACTTTGTTATGAAAATCAATTGCGCCGCCGGTTCATTCCGGCCAGACTGAGCAGCCCAAACCCCACCATTAATATCGTTCCCGGTTCCGGGATGGTGGACGCTGCCACTGTCCAGACGGCGTAGACGTAATTGCTCTCACTCGCCATATTGGTATTCGAGGATGTGTTAGTCGATTGGGTTTCATCATCCCCACTAGCATTATTAATTGCGCTGTAGGTGCTAAGAAGTGTACCTGTTTCACTAGAAGAATAAACACCGAATGCTGTAAGAACAATCGCATAAGTAGAACCCATACCAATACCGTAGGTTAAATTCGGAGAGCTATCGTACTGATCCGTGACACCGGTTTCGCTCAAATCAAGAAAAACTTGATTTAACAAAGCTATAGATGCTGCTGCTGCCATCTCCCCATTTACAATAGAACCAAAATCCCATGTATCATTAATCCAAAAAAGACTGTCTCCGCTATTATCAACAAATACAACGTCAAACAGGTATGTTTTTTCGCCTACCACAACCTCAACATCATATGCCCCTGTAAGGACACGTCGATTGGTGCTGTCGTAATCAATTTTAAGCGTTACAGCGAACACAGAAGAACAAAATAATCCAACACAGAACAAAGAAATGAAGATTAGGCTCGTAAAATATTTAAACCGTAACATAAAAAAATCTCCTTGCTAAACGGATGAACAGTAATAGAAAAAGGTTAGGCCCTATTTGGTTGCTTTACATAACACTTCATCTTCTTTTATACCAGAAAAAAATTAGCATATGATTGTCTGTTGGTTATAATCGGGTTAACCGGAAGGGCCTTTGGGAGGAGGGCAACCACGGGTAAAAATGAATTAACCCTCCGATTAAAGGGCCTTTGGCTGTGGGGGGTCAGAACCACTGCACGGTTATGCTGTCAGGCTCATCCAGCACTTTCCGAACCATTCGGGCCATGTCGGCCAGGGGAACCGGTTTCATGAAAAAACCGTTGACCTTCAGGGTCTCCAGCTTTTCTTTGGACACCAGATCGCTGAAGCCGGTACACAGGATAATGGGAATGGCCGGACGGATTCTTCGCAGTTCAATCACCAGCCGGTCGCCGGTCATCCCCGGCATGGTCATGTCTGTAATAACCAGGTCAAACTGACGGGCGTGTCCGGCAAACAACTCTAATGCCTCTGTTGCGTTGCCTGCCGCCTGGACGCGGTAACCGAGTTCTGTGAGCATCTGTTTGCCCACCGCTAAAATGGCAGGTTCATCATCGACCAGCAGGATGGATTCACTGCCCCCCTGTAACGGAATCCGGGTCAACGGCTGCTCCACGGGTTTTTCCCGGGTTAACGGCAGGTACACCTCAAAAGTGGTTCCTTTGCCCATCCGGCTGTCAAACAGAATGGCCCCGTTGTGGCTTTTTATAATCCCGTGGACTGCGGCCAGGCCTAATCCGGTCCCCTTTCCCGTTTCCTTGGTTGTAAAGTAAGGTTCAAATATATGATCCATATGTTCGGGCGCAATACCGGTCCCCGTATCGGAAACGGTCAGCTTCCCGTAATCGCCCGGCAAAAGGCCCATGCCAGCGGCTTTTGTAGCTCCTAAAGATTCATTTGACAGGATGATTTTCAATGTCCCGCCGGTTTCCATCATGGCCTGATAGGCATTGGTGCATAAGTTCATGATGATCTGATGGATCCGTGAGTAATCGCCAATGATCCGGCAAGCAGCCGCCAATTGGGTGGTGATGTCGATGGTCATGGGAATCGCAGGCCTCAGCAGCCTGAGGGCATCTTCAACAATCTGATTCAGTTCAATGGGCGATCTGGCCTGTTCGTCTTTGCGGCTGAAGGCCAGAATATGGGAAACAAGGTCCCGGGCCCTCATGCCCGAACTGTGGATGGCCTCCACCTTAGGACGGATGTACGGATCCATCGGCAGTTCCTCAAGCAGTAATTCCGAATACCCCAGAATGGCCGATAAAATATTATTAAAATCGTGGGCGATCCCTCCGGCCAGTGTTCCAATGGCTTCAAGCTTCTGGGCCTGCTGGAGCTGGGCTTTGAGTTTATCTCTCTCAATTTCGGCCCGTTTCCGGTCCGTGATATCCATCAAAGACGCCACCCGGGTGGTTTCAATTAAACTGACCGTAACCATCACCGTTCTGATCTCACCTGATTTACGCTTAATCCTGAATTCGTATTGAAACGGCGCTGTGGTGTCCTTTCTGGTCCGCAGGGAATGATAATTCTGCATCCTTTCCAGGTCTTCTTTGACCACTAAATCCGACCATTTTATTTTATCAATGATGTCGGCTTTGGGATATCCGGTAAGTTCTGGAAAAACCGTGTTGCATTCCCGGATGAGACCGTCTTGTTTAAAAATGCATATGGCGGTTCCCTTATGGTTAAAGATGCTTTTAAATTTGACTTCACTTTCCTTCAGCGCTATTTCCGCAAGCTTGCGGTCCGTTATATCCTCACATGTAAAGATGGTATCAAACTTTTTTATGCTGTCCGGTACCCGGGCGCACCGGATAATGATATACCGTTTAATCCCCCCTCTTTTTAATCCGGCTGTTTCAATGGTCCCTTCGCCTGTTTCATTTATCTGGCGGTACAGGTCTGCACCTGCCGTTTCATAGGTGTCCTTATTAAGATAAAGGAATTGCGTCGTTTTCCCCACTATTTCATCAAGGCGGTAGTCGACCAGTTTGCAAAAAGCGTCATTGCACCAGACAATTTTCCGGTTTTTAATTGTGCAAATTGAGGCCGGCGATGCCTGGATAATGGTGCATAAAAGCCTTTCTCGTTCTTGTAACGCCTGTACAGAATCAGCATTCCCGAAAATGGATGGCAGCATAGGGTCACTTTTCTTTAATGTTCAAAGGGGCTCCGCAGTCTGTTTTTTCTATACCAAATACGGCTGGTGTGTAAAGGCCTTATTCGTTTGGGGCCCGGGTATCCGCATTTGAAATAATATGGCGGACGAACGAAAAAAAAGGGAGGCCGGAGAAAAGGAGACGGGAGACCGGAATGTGAAACCCCTCAGAATGTGTGATCCGGTCTCCCTTTTTCCGGTCTTCGGTCTCCTTTTATTTGACATCACTGGGGGATTGCCGTAAATAGTTAGATATACAGATTAAACCATAAGTAAGAATTGAATCCCGGCCCGTTGAGGAAAAATGATGAAACATCAATTGATCACATTTTTCTTAATCGCCCTGTTCGCTATACTTTGCCCGTCAAAGACAGCGGTTTTTGCCGGTGACGGCAAATGGTTTGCCAGTATCTATGTCGGGCAGGCAACGGACAATCATCTTACCGCTATGGTTACTGAAGGTACGGGGTTCATGGATTATTATCTGGTGTCCATTGGTTTGGGAAGAGAAATCTGGCGATACCGGGATTGTATTTCTTTTGAATGGGAGATTCAAATCGCCGAGCATTATGGCCACCAGAGTTATGAAGAATACAACGCAATGCTGGTGGCCAGGTGGCTTAAATTCCCCTGGGACCGTTATCTGGACACCAGCTTCGGGTTCGGTGAAGGCCTTTCCTATGCCAGCGAAACACCGGAAGTCGAAATCAAAAACTATGATGACAAGGTGTCCCGGTTTTTAAATTTTTTAAAATTCGAGATTGCGGTTAATCTTCCGTCAACGCCGGAATGGGTCGGGTTTGTTCAGATTTACCACCGTTCCGGTGTGTTCGGCACTTTCAACGGGGTTACCGGGGCCAGCAATTTCATCGGCCTGGGGCTTCGATACCGGTTTTAACTTGCTGCCTAACCATTTATCAGTGCCTGAGGGTTAACCACATGGGGAACGGTGCCGGTTTTATAAAACTCAATGATGTTTTCTGCGGCCAGAAGGGACATACCGTTTCTGGCTTCCTTTGTGGCCGAACCAATATGGGGCAGCACACAGACATTTTCCATGGACAGCAGCGGATGGTCTTTGGCCATGGGTTCCGGGTCTGTGACATCCAGGCCGGCCCCCCAGATATCCCTGTCTTTTAGGGCGTTCAAAAGATCACTCTGGTGGTGGACCGCCCCCCGGGCTGTGTTAATAAAAATAGCCGAGGGCTTCATTCGTTTGAATGCGGCCTTGTCAAACACCCCTTTGGTTTCCGGGGTCAGGGGACAATGGGCCGATACCACATCACTTTGGGCCAGCAGGTCTTTAAAGTCCACCCGGCGGGCATCAAGTTCTTTTTCGGCAGCAGGGTAAGGGTTCCGGTTGCAATAAAGGATATCCATGCCATAGGCCCCTTTGCACCGCCGGGCCATGGCCATCCCGATCCGGCCCATGCCGAAGATGCCAAGGGTTTTGCCGGAAGGCTCCATCCCCAGGTGGGCCCGGGGCCTGAAAAAGTCCCAGCCTCCGTCCAGGATCAGCTTGTGGTTAAAAAACATTTTACGGGCCGTGGCAATCATCAGGCCAAAGGCGATATCGGCCGTGGCCTCGGTCATGACATCCGGGGTGTAGCCCACGGGAATTGAACGTGCCGTGGCATAGGCCACATCAATATTGTCATATCCGACGGCAAACTGGGAAATGATCTCGAGGCGGGGGCATTGATCTAGAAATTTTTGGTTGACGGCGTCGCTTAAGGTACACATCAGGGCCTGGTGGCCCTGGGCGTTTTGAGAAAGCTCATCCGGTGTCATGGGCCGCTCCTGATGCCACAGGGTCAGCTCAAATCCGTTTTTTTCCAGCAGTTCCAGGCCGATTACCGGGAATTTCCTGGTTACCAGTACTTTTTTTAGCGGATCCATTATTTTTTTAAAATTTCCTAATCAGTATCACCCCGGCCATCACCAATGCAATCCCGGCCACCCGCAGCCAGTTCACCGGGTGGGCCGGAATATCGAACAGCCCCAGGTGATCAATGAACAAGGCCATGATCATCTGTCCGGCCACCAGCAGGCTGAAGGTTAGGGCCGCCCCAAGTTTCGGGGTGAGCATAATGGTGGAGGCCACAAAAAAAGCCCCGAGGCAGCCGGCCCCCCAGTAAACCCAGTGAAGGGAAGATGCCTGGCGGGCGGCTGAAAAGTCCACCCGGACCACCAGGGAATAGAGAAACAGGGTCAGGGTTCCCACACAAAAGGAAATCAGGGCCGCATAAACCGGATCACCCAGGCTCTTTCCCATTTTCGTGTTCAGCCCGGCCTGGAGGGTACCCAGCATGCCGGCCACCAGGGCCGTCAAAAGCAAAATGGTTTTCATGGACTGCCCTTTTTACCCTGCTAAAATTTTAACATTGACCTTCCGGTTCCGGGGGCCGTCAAACTCGCAGAAAAAAATACCCTGCCAGGTCCCCAGGACCATGCTGCCGTTTTCAAGGGGGATCAGTTCCGACGGCCCAAACAGGCTGACCTTGATGTGGGCCGCGGAATTGCCTTCCATGTGTTTGAAATGGTCATCCCAGGGAATGACCTTATTTATGGTTTTGAGAATATCCGCCTCCACTGCAGGGTCAGCGTTTTCGTTGATGGTGACGGCCGCTGTGGTGTGCATGGAATACACATGGACCAGGCCGTCCCTGATACCGGATGCCTGGACCACCTCCCTGACTTTGGCGGTGATGTCGATCATCTGGGTCCTGGCCGCAGTTTTGACGGAAATCATCATGGCTTTACCATTTCAAGGGCTTTCTTAACAATATTATCTGCTGAAAAACCAAATTCTTTTAATACCCTGCCGCCGGGGGCGGATGCGCCGAACCGGTCAATGCCGATGATCTGTCCCTCATCTTTGACATATTTTTCCCAGCCCATGGAGATTCCGGCTTCAACGGCCAGCCGTTTTTTTACGGTATCCGGCAGCATTCTTTTTTTATACGCTTTGGGGGCCGCCTCAAACCATTCCCAGGACGGCATGGAAAGCACGGTGGCCTTGACCTTGTGTTCTTTTTCCAGAATATTTGCCGCTTCAAGGCTGACATGGACTTCAGCCCCGGTGGCAATGATGATCATGTCGGCATCCGTGCCGGCATCTTTGACCGGGTATGCCCCGAAGTTAAAATCAATATTATCTTTTGAAGCTTCCAGGACCGGCAGTTTCTGGCGGCTTAGGATCAGGGCCGTGGGAGAACTCATGTGGCTTAAGGCCTGTTTCCAGGCCAGGGCCGTCTCGTTGGCATCGGCCGGCCGGACCACTTTTAAGCCGGGGATGGCCCGAAGGGAGGCGATATGCTCCACGGGCTGATGGGTGGGGCCGTCTTCGCCCACGGCCACGCTGTCGTGGGTGAACACGTAAATCAGGGGCAGGTTCATGAGGCTGGCCACCCGGATGGCCGGTCTTAAGTAATCGGCAAATACCAGAAAGGTGCCGCCATAGGGCCGGACCCCTGAATGCAGGTACATGCCGGTCATGATGGCGCCCATGGCATGTTCCCGGACCCCGAACCGGATGTTTCTGTTCTCCCGGGCGGCGGCCTGAAATTCGGCGGAACAGTCCATATAGGTTTTATTGGACGGGGCCAGATCGGCGGAGCCGCCCATGAGGGTGGGCAGGTTCGGGGCAATGGCATTGAGCACCTTGCCGGATGCGGCCCGGGTGGCAATGGGGCCGTCTTCTGGATTCAGCCACTTGATATCCTTGTCCCATCCCAGGGTCAGAAATCCACTGACGGCATCGGCAAACAGGGCCGTATCTTCCGGGTAATCCACCCGGTATACATCAAATACGGCCTGCCAGGTGGCCTCAAATCCCTGGCCGTAAGCAACGGCTTTCCGGGTATTTTCCAGAACCTCCTGGGGCACGTAAAAATCTTTGTCCGCCGGAACCTGGTAGAATTCCTTGACCTTTTTGATTTCTTCTTCACCCAAAGGAGAACCATGGGCGTCGGGGCTGTCCTGCTTGGCCGGGCTGCCATAGGCAATGTGGGTGGACAGCTTGATCAGGGTCGGCCTTCCCACAGCGTCCTGTCCGGCCTGGATGGCTTTCTGGATACCGTTAAGGTCGTTGCCGTCGCCCACTTCAACCACATGCCAGTTCATGCTTTCAAATTTGGCTTTGACGTTTTCCGTAAAGGTGATATCGGTTTTGCCTTCAATGGTGATGGCATTGTCGTCATAAATCATGATCAGCTTGCCAAGACCTAAGTGGCCGGCCAGGGAAACCGCTTCCATGGCCACCCCTTCCATAAGGTCCCCGTCGCCGCAGATCACATAAGTATAGTGGTTGATCAGTTCTTTATCATCTTTGTTAAACCGGGCGGCCAGATGGGTTTCGGCAATGGCCATGCCCACGGCATTGGCCACGCCCTGGCCCAAGGGACCGGTGGTGGTCTCAACCCCGGGGGTATGCCCGTACTCCGGATGGCCCGGGGTTTTAGAGCCCCACTGCCTGAAATCCTTAAGGTCATCCAGTTCCAGCCCGTATCCAAAAAGGTAAAGCAGACTGTAAAGCAGGGAAGAACAATGGCCCCCGGACAGGACAAACCGGTCCCGGTTAATCCAGGCCGGATTCTTGGGGTTGTGCTTTAAAAACCGTTTGAACAGCACATATGCGGCCGGCGCAAGTCCCATAGGCGCACCGGGATGGCCTGAGTTTGCCTTCTGGACGGCGTCAATGCAAAGGGTACGGATGGTGTTAATGGTCAGTTGGTCTAGTGTTTCAGCGGCATCAGCCATGGTAGTTCTCCCTTCAAGAAACTGGAAATTCGATACAGGAAACAAGGCCTTGAACGCGCCTTGGCCGGTGTATCCTGCCTGCTTATGGTTAGTTTTTTATGAAAGCGGTTAGCTATAAGCAGTTAGCGGTTAGCGGACTGGGGTAATCTAAAAGCTAACGGCTAATTGCTAAAAGCTAATGGCTTTCAGCCTTTATTTCGGACAACACTGGCTCCAACACCCAGGCCGCCCATGACAGTTCTCTTAACGGCCTCTTGCGGCCATCCCCAATTATGAATCCTTAAAATGGTTTTCTGAAGGCCCTAAAAAACCGTGTAGTCCATGTCCGGCCCTCAAAAAGTAAACCCTTATTTTTATCAGGTATAATTTTAAAACTCAACAAGTTGTTTGGGTTCTGACAGGGTGATCGCATGTAACTTGCCGGCTGGGTAGTCGAAATCGAAATCGTTATCGAAATCGAGCGAATCTTGAAACCAATTTCAATTTTTGGGTTGGAGCGGGCCATGCCCGCGATTCGATCGCGGGCATGGCCCGCTCCAACCTTGCATTGACCCAAAATGTAACGATAGCTGCAGGACGCCGGGTTTCCTTGGAGGAGCGCATTCCGGTCTCCATTTAATTATTATGGATTGCTTTTTTTACATGCGATTGCCCTGCCGGTTTTGAACATCCGCTTGACAGTGGCCTGCGGGTCCTTTAAAAAGGAAGATATCCATAATTTAAAGTCATCTTGGGGTCTGATAATAGCATGATCAAATCAATCATTAAGCTTTTTGTTTTTTTGGTTTTTGTTCTGGTGGTGGTCTGCCCGATTGCGCTTTTGGTCACCGCCATTGAAAAGACGCCTGCGGTAGGGGAAAGCCCTGAATTGTCATTCGACAATGTCAAACGGGTGGAGCAGCTTATCCGCCAGTACAAACCCAGGTATATGCGGTTTAAGCAGGTCCGGCGGATCAGTGTCCTTGAAGATGACTTAAATCTGATGGTCAATTACGGGGTCTCTCAGCTCACCAGCAGGAATTTTATTTATCCTCAGATCTTTTTGTCCGACCCCATGGTCTATGTCCGTGCCACCGTAAAGATTCCCCCAACCCCTTTAGGGGAATATGTTAACCCGGAACTGGCGCTGAAGTTTACCCATGACAGACCCGATATCGCTTACCTGGGCCTGGGAAAAGTTAACATCCCCGGCTGGATTATCAAGCCCCTGGCCTCATTTTTAGGGACCCGTTTTTTGAGCCCGGAAATTTATGACCAGCTCATCAAAAATCTGGATGCCATACGCTCTGTTTCAATCCGGCAAAAGCGCTTGAGTCTGATCTACGAGTGGGACCCGGAATCTTTGGCCAAACTTCATGAAAGCGGCAAGACCCTTCTGGTCTCACCGGAACACCAGGCCGGGCTGATCCTGTACACTAACGAACTGAGCAGCATTGCCGCCATCGTAAAGGAACATCAGGTTAAGCCCATTTCCCTTTCCCGGGTGATCCGGTCCCTGTTTCAGCTGGCTGCCGACCAAAGCCGGATTTCAGCGGACCCGGTCATGGAAAACCGGGCACTGCTCCAGGCCCTGACCATTTATTGCCTGGGTGAATCCCTTGAGCATCTGGTCAATGAAGACCGGCTCAAAGAGGTTAAGCCCCGTGTGGACATGACCTTGAGCCTTAACGGCAGAGATGACCTGGCCAAACATTTTCTGGTTTCCGCAGGCCTGGCGGTTTCAGCCGGCAGCAAGCTCAGCCAGTTTGTGGGACTTGCCAAGGAGGTGGATGATTCAGCCGGGGGAAGCGGATTCAGCTTTGCTGACCTGGCCGCAGACAGGGCCGGGGTGAGGCTGGGAGAACTGGCCGTTGATTCCCCGGAACAGGCATCCCGGATCCAGCAGAAAATGGCTGCCGTAAAAAAGGAAAGCGAATTCATGCCTAAAATCGACCACCTGCCCGAAGGCATCATGGAATTGCAGTTCAAAAAACAGTATACCGATCTGGACTCTGCCGCCTATCTCCTGATTGAGGATGAAATCAGCCGCCGTATTGAAAACTGCACGGCTTACCAGTGATAAGAAGGAATCCGGGAACCGGAGGCGGGAGACCGGATGCGTTCCTCTAAGGGAACCCCGCATCCGGCGTCTATCGTTACATTTTGGGTCAATGCAAGGGAGGAGCGGGCCATGCCCGCGATCGAATCGCGGGCATGGCCCGCTACCCTAATGAATCACAGGAGGGCTTATGTGTGTGCGGTTTTTGTCCCGGGGTCTGGCCGCCCCCTTATGGGTGAAGACGGCCCTGCCCATCGTTGTTTCCATCTTACTTTTTTCAATCGCCATTTTCGGCGTACACCTGCCCAATGTTTACAATACCCCGCTTGAAGAGAGGAAACACGCCCTTAAAAACATGACCCAGATTGTCCTGGACATGGTTCAGCACTACCATTCTTTAGCATCCAAAGGCGGCATGACACAGGAAAAAGCCCGGGCGCTGGCCCTGGATGCCATTTCTTCCCTTCGTTATGGAGCACATAAAAAGGATTATTTCTGGGTGAATGATTTATATCCCCGAATGGTGATGCATTCGGCCATACCGGCATTGAACGGCCAGGATTTGAGCAGTTATCATGACCCTGACGGCAAGCAGATGTTCAAAGAAATGCTCCTGAAAAGCGAAAAGACCGGGGAGGCCTTTGTTTCTTACCGCTGGCAGTTAGAAGGCCCGGGCAGCCCCATTGTCCCCAAGATTTCCTATGTTAAGCGCTTTGAACCATGGGGCTGGATGATCGGCACCGGGGTCTATCTTCAAGATATTAAGGCTGCGGCACAAAAGGAGGCCAGGGACTTTTTACTGATCAGCATGGCGGTCCTCCTGGTGGCGGGGTTTCTCACCTTTGTCTCCATCCGGCAGGGGATTCTGGCGTCCCGGGATATTCGCCGCCGGGACGCCACACTTCAAGGCATTTTTGATCAGTCCCGGGAGCTTATGGGGGTTCTCGAGCTGGACGGCCGGGTGAGCCGGATCAACCGAACGGCCATGGAATTCGCGGGTATCTCCTCGGAGGATGTCGTGGGGAGGCCCTTCTGGGATACGGTCTGGTGGCAGGGGCAACCCGAAGCCCAGGAAGCGGTTCGCAAAGCTGTGGACAGGGCGCGAAACGGGAAGCCCACCGTGTTCGACGCAAGGCATGTTTCCCGGGAGGGCAGGCCGCTTGATGTTGAAGTTGCCATCCAGCCCATCCTGGATGAAAAGGGCGCTCCCATGTTTCTTCTGGCCGACGGTATGGACGTTACCCAACGCAAAGAGTCCGAACAGCGGCTGACCCGGGAAAAGGCAAGGCTGAACGGTATTTTCAAGACGTCCCCTGTGGGGATCGGTATCGTGAAAGACGGGGTGTTAACCCATACCAACGATGAATTTGAAAAAATTATCGGCTACACCGGAGAGGAGCTTTCAGGCAAGAGCCCCCGGGACCTTTATCACAGTGACGAAATCTTCAATGCGGTGGGCAAAGAATATCTTATGCAGGTTAAAGAAAAGGGGAAAGCATCCATTGAGACGGTTTTCCAGGATAAGGACGGGGTCAACAAAGACATCCTTTTTAACGCTGCCCCGCTGGTTCCGGAAGATTTTTCCCAGGGCTTTTCCTTTACCATCATGGATATTACGGAACGCAAACAATACCAGCAGTCCCTGGAAGAGCTGGTGGAAGAACGGACCAAGCAGCTCAAGACCGCCATGAAGGAAGCCGAGGCGGCCAACAAAGCCAAGAGCGGTTTTCTGGCCAACATGAGCCATGAAATCCGGACGCCCATGAACGCCGTTCTCGGCATGACCCATCTGGTTCTCAAAACCGACCTCAACGCCAAACAGGCGGATTATATATACAAGATCGACAGTTCAGCCAAAGCCCTTTTGGGGCTGATCAATGATATTTTAGATTTTTCCAAAATCGAAGCCGGACAGCTGGATATTGAAAATATTAATTTCACAATGGGCCAGGTCTTTGACAACCTCTCGGTTGTGATTTACCAGAAAGCCCAGGAAAAAGAGCTGGAATTCATCATCGACCAGGATATGGATATCCCCGAAGAACTGGTGGGCGACCCCTTCCGGTTAGGTCAGATCCTGTTGAATTTTGCAAGCAATGCCGTCAAGTTTACCGACCAGGGGGAAATTATTGTCAAATCAACCATACTGGAGCGGTCTGACAATGATCTGCTGGTCAAGTTCAGTGTCAAGGACTCGGGGATCGGCCTGACCAAAGAGCAGCGTGACAAGCTTTTCGCGCCCTTTACCCAGGCCGACACATCCACAACCCGAAAGTACGGGGGCACGGGGCTTGGGCTGTCCATCTGCAAAAGGCTTGTGGAGCTTATGGGCGGTGAGATCGGCCTGGAAAGCGAGTATGGGCAGGGAAGTACCTTCTGGTTTACCTGCCGTTTCAAGATTCCGGAGGCCAGCATCACCACACCAAGGCAGGATTATGGCGTTCTGGCAGGGGACCTGAAAGGGCAGCCCGTGCTGGTGGTAGACGACAGTGAATCCTCCCAGCTTATTTTAAAATCATTGCTGGAAACCCTTGAAATGAAGCCTGTAACCGCAAGTTCCGGAGCCCGGGCCTTGAGCATTCTTGAGAATACCCCTGATGACGAGCTGTTTTCTCTGGTCCTCATGGACTACAAAATGCCGGGGATGAGCGGGGCGGATGCAACCCGGAAAATCAAGGACGATCCAAGGCTCAAGGACACTGTCTCAGTGATCATTGTTTCGGCCTTTGGCCGGGAGGATGTGATGAAGCATTCCATAGAAGCCGGCGCTGATGCCTTTCTGGTAAAGCCGGTCAATATCTCCACGCTTCTGGATACGATTCTTGATGTCAGGGGGGTCAAACCGGGCACGCTCCCCAAAAGAGAAGTGGTGGAGGATGAATCAGTGGCGGGTATCGAGGCATTGAAGGGGCGGCGGGTGCTGCTGGCAGAAGACAACGAAATAAACCAGCAGATCGCTGTGGAACTGCTGGAAGGTGTCGGGCTGGTGGTGGATGTGGCGGATAACGGCCTTCAGGCGGTGGCGGCGCTGTCCCATGGCAAGGACAAGGATTACGATCTGGTTCTCATGGATATCCAGATGCCGGAAATGGACGGGCTCACCGCAGCAAAGGCCATCCGGGACCAGGGCATATCAAGCCTGCCCATTGTGGCCATGACGGCCCACGCCATGAGCAGTGACCGGGACAAAAGCCTGGATGCCGGCATGAATGACCATATTACAAAGCCCATTGACCCGGCCCAGCTGGACAGGACCCTGGTCAAATGGATCAAGCCCGGCCGGTGCCATGTCCCTGATGACCGGGGGATGCCGGCAAAGCCATAAAACAGGTTAAAACGCGCCCGGCGGCTGATGAGTGCCCATATGGTCCGCTGGCGAGGAACATCCGGCCACAGGCCGGTGACACAATATGTGAAGGATGTAGAAGGGTGTGCACTTATCAAAGGGGTATCGTGCGGCCTTTGTAAAACAAGTCTTTTTCAGGTCCGATCCGGGCTGTATGAAAAATTATCAAATCGAAAATTTTCCTGACACCGATCCCTGATCTTCTGTTGGGTGAGCGTGTATTTAAATCAAATTATTTTAATGTGTTGTGCATTTTTTGGGGGTGCTGTCGCAACGGCATACAAGTTGCTTCGATTCCATCATCCCGAATCTTTGCAGCCTGAAGATGGCGGGGGTATCCGGCAATCTAACAACGGAGGAGACACACCCCAAAGAAAGTGAACACCCAAGAGCATAAACAAATCCGACAACGCCATACCCTGAAAGGCAGAAACCGGGCCGATACGATATTTATTCGTGGCCGGTCCACAACGATTGAACATGTTTTGAGGAGAATTAAACATGATCCAAAAAATAAAAGTGATGGTGGTTGACGATGAAGATCGATTTCGAAAAACCACATCAATGCTCTTAACCAAAAAAGGATTTGACACTACCATTGCGGGGTCCGGGGAGGAGGCCATCCAAATCCTTGGGACAACACCCCATGACGTGGTCGTACTGGATGTCCAGATGGGGGGCATGGATGGACAGACGGCCCTTTCGGAAATCAAGAGGATTTCCCCCCAAACCCAGGTCATCATGCTCACCGGGTACGGGTCCCCGGATTCGGCCGAAAGCTCCCGAAAGCTGGCCGCGTTTGATTATCTGACCAAGCCCTGCGACATTGACATCATTGCTGCAAAAATCAATGAGGCTTATGCGGTCGTGCATACCGATGCGGCCCGGACGGAAAAAAAGGTCAAGGATATCATGACCAAAGTGGACAACTACACCACAGTCACCGTTGATACGACCATCCGGGAAGCAGTGGGAAAGCTCATGGATTCCCTGGCCCAGCTGGCAAGCGGCAACTTGATCCGGGAGGCGGGCCACCGCGCTCTCATTGTGTTTGACAGTGACAACAATTATGCCGGGCTGCTGCGCATGAAAGACCTGATCCGGGAGGTAAGACCCGCGTATCTGTCTGTTCCCGAATCCTCCAAGGCAGACAGTGTGCGGTTTTCCCACGTATTCACCGGGGGGTGGGACGGCCTTTTTTCCATCCAGATGAAGGCCCTGGCCGATAAAAAAATCGGTGAGCTCACCCTGGATTCCCCACCCATGATCGATGAAAACGCGAACCTCATGGAGGTGGCGGACCTGCTGTTCAAAACCCAGAGAACCCGCCTGATCGTTACATCGGGCAAAAAAATCGTGGGTATTCTCAGGGAGCAGGACCTTTTCTTTGAAATCGTAAGCATCGTCACCAGATGACCGGATTGGAGGAACTCATGAATCACGAACTGCATATTGCAAGCGCGGAAGAAGAAGCGGTAGCGGGAAAAGGCCAGAAATTTACCCTTAAATGGATTGCCATTGCCATTGCCGCAGGTGTTCTGGTCTGGCTGCTCCCCACCCCGGCAGACCTGGGGGCGCGGGGCCACGCCTTTCTGGCCCTTTTAACGACGGTTGTTCTGTTGTGGACGTCCGAGGCCATTCCCATCGGCGTCACCTCAATCGGGGTGGGCTGCGGGCTGATCATTTTTAAGATTCAGTCCTCTAAAGCCGCGTGGGAACCTTATGCCAACAGAACCGTTGTCTTTGTTTTCTTTATCATCATGCTCGGGGTCATGCTCGGGCAGACCACCATCCCCAACCGGTTGATGGCATATATTCTCAAAGTCGGCGGCAGAAATGTCAAACGCCTCAGTTTTACGCTGTGCATGGGAGCCACCTTTCTTGCAGCGTGGACCCATGATGCCACCATCACCATTATCCTGCTCTATGCCATGATGCCCATGTTCCTGAAAATGGGGCTGACCCCTGAGAAGAGCAACAGCTTTACCAAGCATTTCATGTTTATGATCCCCCTGGGTGCGGCCTGTGGCGGCGGTGCAACCTTCCTGGGCTCGGGCCGTTCCCCGGCCTCGGCGGAACTGCTCTTCAAGATTACCGGTTACAACATCGGCTTCATGGAATACATGTTATACCAGTTTGTACCATCCCTGTTCCTGGGGCTGGCCACCTGGCTTGCGGTCTGGATCATCTATCCGCCGAAGGTCAAGGAGCTGCCCATGGAGCTGGCCATTGAAAAAATGCCGCCCATGGGAAAAAAAGAAAAACAGCTCGCCTGGATTCTTGCCGGCACCTTTGTCCTCTGGTTTTTGACAGACATTACAAAAATCCACGTCTCAGCCATTGGCGGCCTGTTTATTGTCGTATGCATGGTCTTTAACGTCGTGGACTGGAAGCGTTGTCTGGAGGAGTATCCCTGGAACCCCATCATGGTGTTCGGCGCGGGATTCTCCCTGGGCGTGGCCATGCTCGACACCGGTGCCGGAAAATGGATTGCGACCCAGATTTTCCCGATCTTCACGGGCTCTCCCTGGCCTGTGGTGGCGGCCGGTGCTTCCGCACTGAGTGCCCTGATTACCAGCTTCATGGCCAATGCGGCAGCCACGGCATTATTGGTGCCGGTGGTGGTGCCCATGGCAGACCTGGCCGGAACGCCTGCGGCGCCCATTGCCATGTCTGTTCCGCTGGCCACGACCTTTGTACTGCTGGTCATTGGCTGTCCTCCCACCCTGATTGCCTACGGCTTCGGGTATTTTTCCCAGTGGGAGGCGTTCAAGGTCCTGGTTTTCCGGTCCATCCTGGGCATTCTTGTCCTTTGCCTGTGCATGTCCCTGTGGTATCCGCTGGTCGGCATGCCGGGCAATATTGACAGTATGAAGACCCCGGCAAAACTGACCGTGTCGGGATATGAACTCATCCAAAGCAAGTAGCGTATGAATAACGGCCCCGGCCCGTACAGGCATTTGTCCGGGCAGGGCCTTAACCAGGCCTGGAACCGTTATTGCGTGCGGCAACGGTTCCAGGCTTATTTTTTTGTCCCCATTTATCTTTTCAGCTGGCTGCCCCCCCCCCATGTCCCAACCGTGTCGATTCAGGTTTTAATTGAAATTTACAAGGGCGGTGATTTCCCGATCAAACATGAATTAAGGTTGCTTTAATTAATTAGGTGGCATATAGCTAGCCAGCTAACCAAATACAGAGGGGCTATGTTTTATTTGCTTGATCAACCAACGGAAAAAGAATTCCAGGACCTGGCCGGACGGTACACCCAGATGGCACCGCAGCCGGTTAAGACCATGCTCAACCTTTTGAAAACCGGCAGCGATCTGCTCACGGGGTTTGAAAAATTGCTAAGCGGCTATAATTTGTCCCAAGGCCGGTTTCTGGTGTTGATGGTCATGAACCGGAAACCCAGAGAACGGACAACCCCGTCTATATTATCACAGAAGATCGGGGTAACCCGCGCTACCATGACCCGCCTCATTGACGGGCTGGAGCGGGATGGTTTCCTGATGCGGCACGCCCATTTGACCGACCGCCGCAAACAGCATTTGTCCCTCACCCTAAAGGGACAGCGGGTTCTGGAAAAATTGCTGCCCGACTACTGGTCCAGAATTGACCGGCTGATGAAAGGATTAGATGAGGCTGAACAGCAGACCCTGATAACCCTTCTGGATAAAGTAACCCAAGGTATTCCTGCCTTAACCAAAAAATAAATCATAACACGTTTAAGCGAAAACCGATCAAACCAAAACCGTTCATGAGGAGTTCCACTTGCCCATACAAAAAATTATAATGATGGTAATGGCCGTTTTTTTTGCCATTGGCGCCATAGACCACCTGCTGGACAATCGCCTGGGATTTGGAAAAGAATTTGAGCGGGCCTTTTCGTTAATGGGAACAATTGCCCTTAATATTCTGGGCCTGATATCCATCTCTCCGGTCATAGCCCGCATGTTAAAACCGGTTGTTGTTCCTTTATACCAGTCTTTCGGCGCTGACGCGGCCATGTTTGCACCGACGTTTTTGTCCGTGGATTCCGGCGGGTACTCAATCGCCACACAACTTGCCGCGGATCCCCAGGTCGGTCTGTTTGCCGGTGCCGTCATTGCCGCTTTGTTTGGGGCAAACATGTCTTTTACCATTCCCGTGGCCATCAGTATCATTGAAAAAGAGGATCATAAATTTTTCAGTGTGGGCGTCATGTCCGGTTTTATTGTCATTCCCTTTGGCGGGTTCATCGGCGGTCTTGCCTGCGGCCTTCCCGCCGGCGTGATTTTGATTAATCTGATGCCCGTGACGGTTGTGGCCGTTGCGGTGATTATCGGGCTTATTTTTTTCCCTGAAAAAATGATAAAAATGTTCACCATCTTTGCCAAATTTATCCATATCATCATCATTTTCGGCCTGACGGCTGCGGTGATTGAGCAGATGACCGGTTTTGCCGTCATCAAGGGAATGAACCCGTTAGCGGCATCCATGAAAATTTTAGGGAACATAACGATCATCCTGGCCGGCACCATGTCGTTTATTTATGGATTCATGAAAGTTTTTAAAACGCCTTTGGATAAAATCGCTGAATTGACCGGGATAACGGATTTATCTGTTTTGTCCATGCTGTTGTCCTTGGCCACCCTGATTCCGGGATTTGTCTATTTGAAAGATATGAACGACAAAGGCAAAATAATTTTTGGCGCCTTTGCGGCCACCACAGCCAATATTTTCGGGGCTCACCTTGGGTTTATTTCAGCGGTAAGCCCTGAAATGGTCGCCCCCATGATTACCGCCAAAGTTGCTGCAGGCGTCGTCGCCCTGCCCATTGCCGCATTGCTTTACAAACGGATATTCCTCTCTAAAAAGGAAGGGCTGTAAGTGGGGGGTTAAACTCAGCCGGGGAAAGGTCCTGTTTTCTTTACAAAAATGGGGCCGCTAAGAGCGGTTTTTGTATACTATAGAAAATTTTAACATATTAAAAATAAGTGGTTGTAATGATCTGCCTGGTTCGACCTGCAGCGGATTGTTGAACGAAGCCGCTACCGCGGCGGAAAAAGTCAAAGTTGTGTATACTCCGTTGGGGTTTTCCTGTGCAGGGCATCCCGAATATCAATTTAATTTAAGGAGGAGTATACCATGAACGAATCCGAAGTAAACCGTTTTAACAAGCTCTATGAACGCCATTTGAAAACCCTGAAACTTCAGGGAAAGTCTGAAAAAACCATTGATGCCTACTCCCGGGCCATTCGCCGGGTAAGAGACTATTTTGACTGTTGCCCTGACAAACTTAAACCAGAACAACTCGAAAATTATTTTGCTGACCTGGTCGAGTCCCATTCGTGGAGCACGGTTAAAATTGATCGTCTGGGACTTCAGCATTTCTGGAAATTCGTTTTAAAAAAGGAATGGAATTGGTTGAATATTGTCAAGCCGCCCAAAGTTAAAACCATCCCGGATATTTTGACTCCCGGCGAGGTGGAACATCTGATCGGCGCAACGCGTAAACTGCGCTACCGGGTTTTCCTGCTGACAAACTATTCAATGGGCCTGCGTCTGGCAGAGACACTGTCCTTGCAAGTGGGGGATATTGATTCGGTACGAAAACTTGTCCATATCCGGAGGGGAAAAGGCCATAAAGACCGGTTGGTCCCATTACCGGACCGTACCCTGATCGGACTGCGGGAACTATGGAAAAGACATCAACACCCCAGCCTTCTTTTCCCCAATGCTAAAGGCTCACTGGAAACCATTCAAAAGGCCAAATCCCATATGGACCGGGGTGGTGTCCAAAATGCCATGAAGGCTGTGGTGGCCGATTGCGGCATAAAAAAAAGTCTCCATACACTCTTTGCGCCACAGCTTTGCAACTCACCTGCTTGAAAACGGCTTAAGCCTTCGCCACATCCAGGCCCTTCTCGGCCATGCCCGGCCTGAAACAACCGCCCGTTACGCCCATCTCACTGAGATCACGGAAAAGGACTGCAGGACAACCATTAACGAACTGGTCAACACCATTCATGTAGATTTTTGGAAGGTGTAATTATGCGACTTTCTCATATCATTGAAGAGTATTATGATGCATTCCAGACCCGTTACGGGGACAAGGCGTTGCCGGGGCAGATTAATGCCTTAAACGCCATGCTCAGTTGCCGCACACCAGATGCCGGACAGATTTATACGGCCTGCCCGGACTGCAATCATCTACAACAGCACCCTCTCTCCTGCGGTAACCGGCATTGCCCCCATTGCCAGAACCATGAAACAAGTCAATGGATCGACCGGCAACAAAATAAACTGCTGCCGGTCCAGTATTTCATGGTGACTTTTACCTTGCCCTGTCAGTTCAGAGATGTGGCATATCTGAATCAACGGGCAGTTTATTCTCTGATGTTTTCATGTGTATCCGGCACTTTGAAAGATTTTGGGCTCAACCCCCGGCACCTTGGTGCTCAGATCGGTATGACCATGGTCCTTCACACCAATAGCAGAAAATTGGATTTTCATCCGCATATTCACGTAATTGTTCCAGGTGGCGGTGTTGATCCATCCAGACGGCAATGGAAAAAGAAAAAAGGCAAGTATTTGTTTAACCAGAAAGCCCTGGCCAAGGTTTTCCGGGCACGTTTCCTGGATGGATTGAACAAAAAAAATTTGCCGATTCCCAAAGGTGCTCGTCCCAAATGGGTTGTTGATTGTGAGAGGGTTGGAGCAGGTCTCTCTGCCCTGAAGTATCTGTCCAGGTATTTATACAGGGGAGTGATCAGCGAGCGTAATATTATTGCCAACCAGAACGGTCAGGTTACCTTCAGGTATATTGACGGCAAAACCAAAAAAGTATGTACGCGAACCCTTAACGGCGAAGATTTCCTGCGCCTGATCCTGCTTCATGTATTGCCCCGGGGATTTCGCAGGGCAAGGGATTACGGTTTTCTTCATGGGAATGCCAAAAAACTGCTCTTTCTGGTACAGATGATTCTCCACGTACGGATTACGGCAATAGTGCGTCGGCCAAGGCCTGTGTTTAAATGCCCCCATTGCGGGCAGCCTATGAAAATCCTGGGAATAAAACCTGCCGGTGCGGGATAGGAAAAACAAAAGGTAGAAACCAAATCTCAATTTAACTGGAGGAGAGCAACGCTATGAAATAATCCGGCTTTTTTTAGAAAGCCCTGAAAAGGGCTATGCTACAGGTGCGCCTTATCTCCGATGGCCGAAAACCAAACTACTTCCAGCCGCTTAATCTCCAAAAAGATATTTTCATATATAGGGAAAGCCCGGTTCATTTTGGCCGGGCTTGTTCAACAATCGGATAAGATCGTGGTTTGTTCCTCACACGATCTATCCTTATTCGTTCTGCTCATTAGTACCGCATTTCCGAGTCGATACGTTCAGAAAGAAAAACCTTTAAAAGAGACTGATACGGAACATCCTTTTTGTTTGCCAATACTTTCAAATCCTCAATCATGGATTCAGGCAACCGGATAGAAATTTTCCGAGTTGAAGGTTTTAGTTTCGAAAACACAACATTCTCTGCATCAGACCAATCCATATAATCAGAAGAATCATTTTCTTGCCAAAATTTGCGTTCTTCGGCTTCACTGCTAAATTCAGGTATTTTCTTTTTCATCTTAGATACCTTTCCATTTCCGCATCGGTCATATCCCGAGCGGATATGATTCTTATTTTATCGTTTCGAATGGTGAAAACAGCAAAAAATAAACGATTCATCTCAGTTCGACCAAGCACGTAATAGCGGTCTTCAATAATAGAATGGTGCTTATCATATTTGATTATAAGCGGTCTGTTGAAGAAAATTTGTTCACATTCCAATACGGTTTCACCTGCCGAATGATCCCGGCGAAGATACGGGGTTTCCACGTTCCACACTATTGCCAATTAGTGGATGACTTAGGCCTGCCCTCTGCACCGGCGGCGCAACATCTCACGCGGCAGTTAGGAAACCTGCATCCTGACCGCTCACCTTTTGGTCCAAGCTTACCAGCCTCTTTAGCTTGTTCTCCCTGACGGTACTTACGGAACATTCAACTACTTTGACCATATCATCCAAACCCTTGCCCTCACCCGGATTGAGGCTTCCAGGAGGGTATCTGCCTCACGGCTTCCACCCCTTCCACAGTTGCGGAATTCGGTACGTTGTCGGTTGGGCTTCACACCGTTGCCGGATGCACCGACCACCGCATGCCACCTAGGGTACCGGCAGGAGAATGCCGGGTTTGGTCAGGACCGACTGGCCCGCCAAACAGCCAATAATGCGACTTCGTGTCGCACCCCGAACGATAAGCTCAGCCGACCGGGGGCAAGTCGCCGAGCGCGTTGTAAAAGCCAAATCCTTTCATAAACCAAGGTCTTTGAAAAGTCGATAGACCCCGGGGTCGGCTGGAGCGGTTGTTAGCCATTTGTTGTGTTCAATTATTCTTCGTATTCTATTTTTTTGGCGTTATATCTTTTAGATCCTGTTCTTTTTTATCATCCAAAACGACATGCACTATCTCACCATCAAGTTCACCAAAATTTATAGCTTTCATATCGACTTGCCTTATACGTCGATTGTGCTGTGTGTGGTAATTCAATGTCAAGTCTTTAAGGTTCCAGGCAGTGCTGACGCATGAATAAAAAAAGGTTGGCTTTAGTCGATCTAACCACTCCCTTTGGGGGGAGATCCAGCCTTTTTTAATTCAAAAAGGCAGTCCTTCAGACACTGACTATGGCCGAAACGAAAGACGGTCCTTCGGTCCGAACATAGCGTTCCCACCTCTCTGCTTGGGAGAGTGTTTTCGATTACCCGTCCGTCGTTGCCGTCATACTAATCGGAGTTGAAAGGGAGTGGACAGACGATCTTCCAGCCACATGTAATCCAGCCACGGGCCGGACATGGTATCCCGGACTAAACGAATCAGGCCCCGTGCGCCGGTATCTTCAATAATCCTGGCAAGCCGCTGCGAGTATCTGGCCAAAACGTTAAACATATGGCCCAGGCGCATCAAGGCATGATACCCCTTCATGACGTTCCAATCATACGAAAAACAGTGCTCGTACTCATATCCATGATGTTTCTCAACGAGAATACCGGTTTCAATACACCAACGGGAACGGGCGGCTATGTTGCATCGTTCGTGAAGATTAAATCTGTCCAAAGGTTCGCTGGACAACCACACATGACGACTATTTTTCTTTTCCGGTTGACCGCTTTCCCGGCTAACCTCTTTCCAGCTCTCTTTGCATTCAACAACGTGCAGGATTTGACTTTTCTTGCCGTTCGGACCAAACCGGTAGTCAATGGCGTTGATCCACCGAAAAACCTGTTTCCTATTGCCCCATGTGTGTTGGTGGCAGTTTTCTGTATCGAGTGCGGCAAGCGTTTCAAATTCATTCATTACGCTGGGTAGAGCGTCATCTTTCAGTACAATCATGAACTGCCATTTGTTTGTTCGGCAAATTTCTGCCACGGGGCCCTTGGCATAAAGCCCATCCAAAAGCACCATAATTTTTAGGGCGGGAAATGCCGCCTTCAGGCAAGAGGCTAACCGGTAAAACGCCTTGAGTTCGCAGTCCTGCTTATCATTAGCGGTATCTCCTTCGGTGTAGCTCAGGATTTCGCTTATCAGCGGAATGCTCATGCCATCGGAAAACGCAAGATTAGCTTCCAGAACATAGACATGATACTGTTTCCTGGTGCCATCCTCTTTCTTGATGTTACGTTCCAGGCACTCTTCATCCCAAAGCCAGTCGCGTTTGAATTTACCGGTACCATCTATGGCAATCGGATAACAGCCATTGACCAGGTACCGTCGAAATTTCTTTTTCCGGATCAGATCTCTGACCAGATCGAGATGAAGCTTCTTGATTTGATTGATATCAATCTTAGACAATAGGCGTTTTAACGTATCATGATGGGGAAGCGTTTCAAGCTCCGGGAAAAAATATTGAAGATTCTTCCAGAACATCGGCCGGCTCATTTCTTTGTTGGCCTCACGGCAAGAAGCCATCTGAAACACAAAGGTCAGTATCCCATAGATCATGAGTGTGGATATTTGGTGTTTTATCTTCTTAGGGTTTCGAGGGTCTTCAATCTTGGCCATACGTTTGAGCAGAATTGGCAGCTTAGCGCGAAAAATACTCATTTTCTCAGCCACGGCCTCATTGCGGATGCGCCCCTCCTGTTCTACACTTTCATATCGGCATTTGCAGTTAGAAATTGTGCCATGAGAGGGCGGCTGAAATCCCCTGGCCTCTTCATCCCGACGTAATTTTCTCTGCTCCTTTTTAAACTGCTTTCTTTTGGCCTTTATCTCCTCACGATTGGGGCGTCGGCTAGGCTTGCTCATCCGATCTGCCTCAAAACCTGACGGAAATTATTCACCAGCGGATAAACGAAGATTTTTTTGGGACTGGTCCTGTAACTTCTACCCTGCCGGACAAGCCCCTTTCCGCTGGTCATGCCAAGGTGTCTAAAATTGGCCGCCCGATAGCACGTCCCATCGAAGTGTTGTGGGTCGACAAAGGTCTCCAGCAAAGCCGGCCGATACCCCCAGCTCCGCTCCCAGTCTTGCACCAGATCTCTGACAATTTTACCCAATACGTGACTTGCCAGATACCGGACCTTGACCCACGGAAAAATCAGGAAGCGTCCATTGTTTACAACAAATCCCAAGTTTCTTAAGCGTTCGTTGGTGCTCCAGCCGATCCATCGATCCCTCGGGGTCAGCGCCTTGGCCGCCCCTGAGAACAGCATACATCCCAATATGCGCTCTTGAGCTTGTATCAAATAACGCAGATGACATCCGAACGGCCGCTTGTAGCCAAGATAATGGTAACGGTGCAGGTATTCATTAACCAGTGAGCGTTCTTCCGTGTCTTGTGCGACCCTGACAACGATCGGCCCGATATCCGAAAGCGTGCCCGCTACCTTATCTTGGGGCTGGGTCCTGTCGTCCGCTACCGGCAGTTTCTGTTGAGAGCCCTTTATGGGACCGAGTTTCTCTTTTTCAGGCAACCGTATGAGACCTTGGGACTCCAGTCGCAGAAGCAATTTCCGGCAGGCATCCACCTTGTTCCTACCAGAAGCGGTATACCAGCCCAAATGTTCGCATATTGTATGAGCCAGTTCAGTCTGACTCAAATTCGAAAAGGTCTCTACTGTCTCGCAAATCTGTATAAGCTCTTCGTCTTTAATTTTCCGGCCACATTGGACAATCACGACATCCTCCTCTTCAAATGTAGTGTCTCGATTGGGGGGGCGCTCATTCGTACCCTATGCTACATTATCAAAAGGCCGAAATTTTGTCTATTTAAATTTTGCGACAAAATAATTTTGGATATCGAGCTGCGTCATTGATATCATTGACTATAAATTTTCATGCGTCAGCACTGGGTTCCAGGCGCTGGTCCAGATAGTTGATGAACGCATCAAGTCAGTGTCGCCAGCGTGGCCCGCGCCTTCTGCTCCATCGGGGCCCAGTGGGAGATTAAAATTATCCAATATCCTGAAAGCCTCATAAAGAGTTTCATCGGCTGTTTCGGTTTTTCTTGCTGTTTGTGTCCAGGCAACAGCTCTGACAAAACGCGAAGGTGGCGTGTTGTCACCTGGCAAGCCTATCATACCCGAACCTGCTCCGGTTGGTGAAAACTTGACTCCTTCTAATTCCTTAGGTTCTACGGAAAACATAGATATGTTTACATAATTGCTTAAATTGGTCATGTGCCAATCGTAGTTTGGGGCATTTGTAATAACTCCAAGAGGGGCATCATGAATCTTTAATTTTCCTTCAGTATATTCAATGACAATCGATTCTCCGGTTTTGTCAGTAACCATCCAATGGCCTTGAACAATTATACCAATAGCTTTTTCAACAACGCCTACTACAGTTACATTGGGCAAGCCATCACGCACTTCCTGCACGCTTGCAAATTCACCTAAAATATAGTTTGCAAGCTCCTGGCTTGAAATACTGTTTTGGGCATTCTCTTTTTTGTATTCGGGGTACACGGCATATCCGGGGTGGTAAAACATACCCAGCGCCAAACCTTTTTCATTCATTCCATCCGAGATGAAATCTTTTCCAACCATGTCGAGCGCAACAATACCATAATTTGTGGTATAAGTTTTTCCATTGTTTCCATCCGGCGTTAAGCCGACATACTTGTACCCTCTCGGAATGATGGCGACTCTTGTATGTAGGTCGAAAGCTCCCCATTCCATAGTTCTGCCATAAACAACACCTCCGTCTTTAGCGGTTAATCGAATGCCTGTACAGGCAGTAGCAGGGAGTGAGAAAGCGTTAATCAACAGCGCTGATACCAACAGCACCTGCCAGAATGTTAAATTGATCCGATTCATCTTCATATTGTCTCCTTATTAAATGAAATTTACAGTTATTTCATAGCATATGTCCTTGAGCATTTGTCCGGAAATACTGTTCTTTTTTCCGGGGTCAAAAGAATATTCATCCTTCTGAAATATGCCTTCGGATGTGTATGCTGTGTTGCATGTTCACAACCTTTGCGATACGCATCTACAGTCTTTTAACAGCGTAAAGCTGCTGATGGGCGCACCAGCTATTGCCGTCATTTGCTTTCCCATCCTCAAAGATTCTCCAAACTCTCTCACCCGGATGGCCACCCAAAATCCCCCACTTATGGCCACCTCAAAATCCCCCACCTGAGCGTTTAAAAAATCAGGCGTAATCGCTGATAATCAGGAAATTCAGGAAAAACGGCGACAGAACGTTTAAGGGCCTCAGAAAAATTAATATCCACAATTCCATAGTCTGAATTCTGATTTCTATAGACAACATGGAATCGATAGTTTATGGTCAACATGGAAGATTACATAAAAAATACAGGAGGACCATGTTTGATCATTCTAAGCACAATTTACCCAAAACTATATCGGAATTAACGCCACCACTAAAGGATTTTCTGAATACCACTCGAAGCAAATTAAAAGGCCATGAACGGCGCCAATTCATGGCACGCGTTGTCTCCCTTATGGGGCACGGCGGACAACTAAAGGCTGAAAGAGAACTGGGTTGGGATCGGAAAACAATAATCAAAGGGCGACGGGAAATAGAAAGCGGAGTTACCTGTGTTGATAATTTTTCCGGACGAGGCCGGAAATCGTGTTTAGAACATTTTCCGAATTTAAAAGAGGACATAACTCGTATTGTAAACCCTATATGTCAGACTGATCCTACATTCCGTACCCAGAATTTATATTCCCCAATATCTGCGAATGAAGTATTCCGTCGATTAGTTGACGACATGGGATATGACCCTGAGAATATGCCAACAGTACGGACTCTATCCACCATAATGAATAAATTGGGTTTTAAACTGAAGAAGGTCGCCAAAGCCAAGGTAAAAAAAAATTCCTGAAACAGACATCATTTTTGAATATGTGCATAGGACAAACCAACTAGCCGATGAAACAGATGGCGTTTTACGTATCTCAATGGACGCAAAAGCCACTATTAAAATAGGGCCTTATTCCCGAGGCGGATATAGTCGTTGCAATCTTAAAGCGGCGGACCATGATTTTAAACCCGATTCCCTTTTGAAACTTTTCGGTATCAACATACCTGCTCTGGATGAAAATTATATGTACTTCACTGAAAGCAACATCACCTCTGATTTCATGATTGATGCGCTGGAATCACTCTGGCCTTCTTTGAACGCAAGATTCGCCCCACATACACTGGTGATCAATCTTGATAATGGGCCGGAAAATAGTAGCCGAAGGAGCCAATTCATTAGTCGCCTCGTGGACTTTGCCAAATCAGCATTTGTAAATATTAGTTTGGTGTACTATCCCCCGTACCACAGTAAATACAACCCAATAGAGCGAGTTTGGGGTGTTTTGGAAAATCATTGGAAAGGCGAATTGCTGAACAAAATTGAAAAGGTTCTCGGTCTATGTCGAACAATGACATGGAAAGGAGAAAATCCTGTCGTCAAATTAATCAAAGGTGTTTACCCGACAGGGGTACGTTTGGTCAAGTCCGCCGTGAATAATATAGAAAACAAAATTATTCGGATTCCAGGGATTGAAAAATGGGCTGTTGATATTCCATGCTATGAGGAATGAATTGTGGGTTTTAATTTTACCACATCCCTAAATTCCCATGTATTACCCGATCAATCTAATCATGGGAGTTGGAAAGGATGAACGTTTTGAAACCAGAAAAACAGGCAGCAATCAGCACATTACTCAACAAGAATGTAAGCCAGCGAGAAATCAGCAGGAAAACTGGTATTGACCGGAAGACAGTACGCCGATACATACGTCAAAACGCTCCCGGATCAATCCAAATTCCCCCACCGGAGGCCACATCAAAATCCCCCACCCCGGCCACCGATCAGATTGGAAAGCCCCCACCCCGGCCACCGGCTGATTCAGTGGATTCAGGCCCCATACCGTTTCACGCAAGATCCGCCTGTGAGCCTCACCGGAAATGGATTGAAGACCAGGTTCGACTGGGCAGAAACGCCATGGCTATCTATCAGGATCTGGTGGAGCAGTTCAGTTTTGAACATAAGTACAACAGCGTTAAACGCTTTGTCCGCAAGTTAAAGCGCAAAGACCCCAAGCAGTTTGACCGACTGGAGTTTAGGCCTGGAGAAGAAGCCCAGGTGGATTATGGCCAAGGCGCCTTAACCAAGGGGCCAAATGGCAAATACAAACGTCCCCGGTTATTTGTGATGACTTTGAAATATTCAGGGCGCTCCTTTCGCAAGGTAGTTTGGAAATCCAGTCAAGAAACCTGGGCCAAGCTTCATGAAGAGGCGTTCCGCTATTTCGGTGGTTGCCCTGAATACGTGGTTTTAGACAATTTAAAAGAGGGTGTTATCAAGCCGGATATCTATGAGCCTGAGTTGAACCCGGTTTATGCAGCTGTACTGGCTCACTACGGTGTAGTAGCAGACCCGGCCAGGGTACGAGATCCCGACCGCAAGGGCACGGTGGAGAATGCCGTTCAGCATACCCAGAATACAGCCCTGAAAGGAAAGCAGTTTGACACCATTGAAGCCCAGAATGAATGGTTGATGCACTGGGAAGAAAGATGGGCATCAACCCGGATACACGGCCGGAAGAAACGGCAGGTGGAGGAGATGTTCCAGGAGGAAAAGCCCCATTTGTCCCTCCCGCCGTTGAAAGGGTTTGAATATTTTCGCCAGGAGACCCGCACAGTGTATGATGACGGAACTATCCAGGTAGACTCATGCTATTATTCCGCCTTGCCGGCGCCGTTGCACCAGGAGGTCATTGTCCGGATTTATGAAACACAGATTGACATCATCAATCCCCGGACCATGGAAAAAATCCGCACCCATATCAAAGGCGACCGGCCCGGAGCGGTTAAGATGGAGGAGGAAGACCGGATCTTCAATCCATCCCGGCAAACAACCAGCCTTTTGAATAAAGCCGAAAGTATCGGTCCTGCGACGAGACAGCTATGCGAACTGATTTTCAAGGAAAAGGGCCGCCCCGGACAGCGCCGGATGCAGGGCATTGTCAATCTTGCCCGGAAACATGAGGCCGGCAGTATTGAGGCGGCGGCCAAAACAGCCATAGAGAAGGGATTGCGCAGTTACAAATCCTTTTGCCGGCTGGTTGAACACCAGAAATCATTTACAGATACCAGGCCACAAGAGGGTATCAGCCAGGAGCATGAACTGATCCGGCCGTCAAATGATTACGGTCAGTTTTTCGACACGTATGCTGCCGGTAACCAACCCGTTATCTCAAAACAGGACCTGCCAAATGTATGGCAAAGTGCCGACTGGTTGAAGGTGATGGCCGTTTTCGGCCTTGAGCCCCAAAAGAACAAAAAAGACGAAATCTGGATTCAATCCCCTTTTACCGGAGAACAGAACGCCTCTTTGCATGTGCATCTGGGGCAGAATGTCTACAAGGACTTCAGCAGCGGCAAAGGCGGTGGAATCCTCAATTTCTGCCAGGATCTGCTGGCCCGCAAAGGGCGGGTGATGAACTGCTACCAAGTGGCGGAATGGATGATCAGCGAAGGCATTTCAAGCCTGAACAAACCCGTGGCCGTTGAGCCCAAACCAACTCCAGAAAAGAATCAGGCCAACCCGCCGGTGAGTATTGATCTGCAACCGTTTCTGGAAATCGTTCATCCGGAACTTGAAAACCGGGGGATTTCCAATAAGGCCTGCCGATACCTGGGATGCGGATATCTGCCCAAGAGAGCCACAGGCAAAAGTTCTCCATTAAACGGAAGAGTGGTCTTTCAGGTGCGAGGGATCAGTCCGGAACTAACCCCTGTCATTCTAAGCCATGTCGGCCGTGCATTGACAGACCATCAGGCTGACCTGGATGGCAGATACTGGGGCTTTCCTTTCTCCAAAAAGCTGGAAATCTACAACCAGGACAAACTGCTGCTGGACCCAAACGCCAGGGATCAGGTGGAACGATATGGCTTGACCCTTGTGGAGGGCTTTTTTGATGTGGCAGCCCTGGTGTCCGCTGACTGCTTGAATGCAGGTGCTCTCATGGGCGCACATATGGCAGTGGAACAGGTTCTCCAACTCAGGTTTCTGGCATCACATATGGATATAAACAAGGTCAACCTTTTCCTGGACCGGGATGAGGCTGGAAGTAAAGGGACCCGGGCTGCGGCATCACTACTTACGCACCATGGGTTTACTGTAAATGTGTTTGACTGGAACCACCGGTTCATCCGGCCCGGATGTCCACCTGCAGGGATCAAGCCCGATATAAAAGATCCGGCCGACATGTCTGAAACCCAGCTCAAATACTTAAGAAAACAAGGGATGATTTAAGGGATGGCCAGCTTTTAAAAGTGTAACGCCTATCCCCTATATTCATAACGAAATAATGTAACGACCAGATACCCCGCTGCCACACCCTGCTAAAAAATTATAAAAATCATACCCCGCATGCCGACCCCGCCGGTAGACCCCGCCGCTGACTTATTCAAAATTTGCTACATATAATCTCCGTGATTCGAATCTTGGAGAAAAATGATGGCAAAGAATTCTCGTGGAAAACGCCCTTGCTCTATTTGCCGAAAATGGTTTGCTCCTGATGTAAGACAAAAAGGCCGACAGAGAACATGCAGTCCGGTTTGCCAAAATGAGCTTCATCGAAGGCAATGTGAAAACTGGAACAGGAAAAACAAAGCGGTCTCCATAAATAATTACCTGGCAAAGAAAATTGAAAAGGCTCAAAACCTTCAAACATCCGGGAAATTGCCTGTTTTGCCGCTGGAAGTTATTGAAACAGAATACGGTATCAAGCCGGCAATTATCGTCGAATATCTGGTTGCCCAGGTTATCTGTCATACCAAAGAAAAAATTCGAGAATTCCCATAAACACCTCTGACTAATCGAATATTGATTTCAAGAGACAAGGTTATGTTAACCTCTTGTAATATTAAGATATACAAACAGAGTAATCGAATTTTGATTCTAAGAGACATCATGCGCATAAGTTGTTGATAATATATATAGATACAAACAGAGTAATCAGTATTCCAGTTCAAGAGGCAACTGACAGCCGACCCTGGCCGGTGATATAAAAAGGCATCTGAAATTCTAAAAATAAGGAGATGTCTCATGGCAAACAGGTTTTCATCCCGGGAATTATTTGAACTGAGGAACAATATCCCTGTGGATATGCTGATCAGGGATCATTTTGTTATCGCCGGTGATCAAGGTCACCACCTTTGCCGGCAACGAACCGTCCCCACCTGTGATATATTGACTTGTCAGGGCTTTTCGCAGGTGTAATATTTGAGGGAAGATACCATTCTCATTTGTATCGATAATTTGCAACACAATCAGCTAAAACAAGATATATTAATGGAATAGCGCCATAGCAATCAATTTGGTTGCAGTAAAGCACCTGCGGTTGGAAGAACACGCTCACCAACAGGCGTCAATCCCGATTTTGGAAGTAAAAAAGCCGGGTTTTATACGAGGACGTATAAAACCCGGCAGATGTGAAGAGATGGTTATTGGGGTATGGACTGGGGATTAGTAGTGTTCGTTGTGTTGGGACCTTCCGTTCGATAACTGAGTCCGTCCCGGATATTAATGATGTGAACATTGTGCATCAATCGATCGATAATGGCATGAGTTACAACCGGATCTCCCAGAGTCGTCCCCCAATCCTCAAGACTGATTGAAGATGTGGCAATAAAGGCGGTATCGTCCTGGCAGACGCTGATCAAATCCAGCAGCAGGCTGGGATATTCCGGCTTTGTGCGGATACCGCCCACATTATCTATGATCAGAAGATCAAAACGGCTTAAGCCGGCGACCACCTCATCGGTGGATTCGTCAGCCAATGACGTATACAGCATGGCCAGAAGTTTTTGCAGGGAAAAAAATCGAACCTTATAACCCGCACGGCAGGCCTGGTCGCCAAGGGCTGAGGCAATATGAGTTTTGCCCGTGCCGGTTTTCCCAAAAATAAGCAGCGGCTGCTTTCGATCCACAAAGGATAGCTCCATCAGATCTTTGAGGTGCTCTACATTCAGGCTTGGCTGGAAGTTAAAATCAAAGTTATCAAAGGTCATGTTTCTGGGGAAATCCGCTGTTTTTAGCCGCTTTTCAAGGGATCGGTGCTTTCTTGCCTTCATCTGTACGTCCACGATGTCGGCCAGGAACGCCAAATGACCGGATTGATTTTTCTGCGCCTTGGCAAGGGCCTGCTCCAGATATTGGGCCATATCCTTGAGATAAAGCTTGCGCAGTTTCTTTTTAACCTGGTCGCTTAAGTTTTCATTCATCCTTGCCATCCATTGTTTTTCTGTTAATCAGGTGGTCATACCTTTGTGGGTTATCCTGCTCCACTGAACAGGATTTCAAATAGCTCCGGGTGTTGTTGGGCAGACCTTTTCCGGCTTTTGTTTTGTTTGAAGCTTTAATGTTTTTCCCCTGGATGATACGCAGGACGGCATCAGCACTAAATGAGTCAAACCGCGTGGCATGAGCTAATGCCCCTGAGACCACATCCGCACCATAGCGGTCGGCATATTTGAGGATACGGCCCATATGGTACCCGGCAGCGCTTTTCCGGGTTTCTTTCAATCCGTTATAATAGACCTGCGCCACCTCACCCAATCTCAAAAAGGCATCTTTGAGCAATTGACTCTGGCCTGTCATCTTCCTGTACAGGGCTTCATGTTCAGGCAACACCTGCCTGTCTTCTTGAGTGTAAACATGCCGGCAATCCATCGTTTCATCACACCATATTTCAATGTGATCACGGAACAAACGGACCTGGACATAACGGCCTATCAGTTCAGGATTGGCAGAGTATCGTTTTTTGTCGATGGTGACACAAAAATCAACGTTAACAAGTCGACGTACTTCCTTAAAAAATTGATCCGTTTTATTCCATGGCACAGGCTTTAACAGACTTTTTTCCCTTGCCAGGCGATCCACAGGCCTTTCCCGGGTGGTACCGTGGATACGGACATTGGCTGTGTTCGCCCGCCAGGCATCGGCCTTGTTATTGAGATCCTCAAGATCAATAAATTCTTTGCCTCTAAGGAAATTGTCTTCAATATACCGGAACGGCCGCTCTACCTTGCCGTGTCGTTCCTTTTTGCCGGGTAGAAGGATGACGATCTCAAAGTCATACTCCTGGGCAAACCGTTTAAATACCGGATTGATCCAAACGGTTCCGGGGCCCGTGTGCCTGCCCACCGTGGTCATATTGTCATAGGTGATTTTGTGGGGAACCGCCCCGATCTCGTCAAACGCCTCTTCATGCAACCGGATCACTGATTCTATAGTTTCATCAAAAAAGTGACGTATAAATATCCAACGACTGAAGCACAATACAAAAGATCCGGTATGCACCACCACGCGTTGTCCACCCATGTACACACTATGAGGACTCCAGTCCATCTGCCCCTCATCTCCAGGGGCATGATCAATTGGAGGCCTGGGCACCTTCAAGCCTTTGGGCCGGATTATTCTGATATACTCCTTGAGGATGGAGTATCCGCCCGTGTACCCCAACAACGTGATCTCTTCCAACACCCGAACCCCGCTGAGATGTTTTTCTTTTACAAGGTAACCGATTTTGGCCTTGTAAGGATCAAGTTTGCTTTTGCGGGGACTGGTTTGAGGCGCATTAATAACATTGTTGCAGCCCAATGCCCTGCGCACTGCCTTGCGGCTGTGCCCGGTCTGTTTTGCTGTCTGACGGATGGATGCTGTGCGCCCAAAGACTTTACGAATACGTTCCTGTTCCTTTTCACTCAACCGGCTCATGGTGCCCTCCTATCAACTCATTGAGCCGTTTCATCCGGGCACCGGCCCGCCCTATAAAGTCTTTAAGGGCGCAGACCTTGGAACCATTGATCGTGCCGCTGCCAATGCAGTTGTTCAGCTTGGACATTTTTGAAAGAATGGCATCAATAATCAAATAATAATTTTCCTTGTCCCGGCTTACGGACTCCAGCGCTTGCCTGGGAGATTCAAGCAGGTGGCGCCTGGCTCCGGGATCACTGGTCTTGCACCACAGGTCCACCAGACGGTTCACCTCCCGGGTTTTAAGGTTGTGTTTTTGAATACAAAGAGAAAAATCGGCCTGGGTTGCAGGCTGCAACCGCGCCAGTGACGGACCGACCCCGGCAGGGAGCAGCCCAAGTTTGATATCGTGGACAATTTCCGGGGTCAGGCTGCGGATCATGGAAAGCCGTCGGCAAACCCAGCTTTTATGCCGCTCAAGGAGTATCGCCGCTTCAACCTGATTGAGCCCTTCTATTTCTACAAGTTCCCAGACCACCAGGGCCTCCATGATCGTGGAAAACCCATCCGGGCGGTTCAGAAGGTAGAGCAATGCCTTGGCTTCTGCAGCACTTTTTTTCAACACAGCCACTTTAAGCGTCTTCATGCCAAGAAGGCCTGCACAGCGATGCCGCTTGAAACCGTCTATTAAAATATGGCAACCTCCTTGCTCAACCGCAACAACAGCCGTTAATTGGCCATGCTTGACTAATGAAGCCGCCATCTTTTCCTGGGCACCGGCGTGGACCGGCCGCAGGAATCCCAGACGTAAATCCAATTGGTCCGGACGCAGGTTAATCATTTGGACCTCCGGCTATATTGAGGCTTTTTTGAAAAATCTCCCCGATTGAGATAAGGCCACTGCCGCCGGTGGGTTGCTTAGGCGCCTTGGACGTCGGTGCTGCAACATTTTTTTTGGGAAGGGAAAGCACTTGAAACAGTCGGCCGTCAAAGGCTATGAGATCTTTATCAATGAGCCCGTTCCTGGCCTGGATATATTCGTCCAGGCGGATGGCCGTCAATGAACAGATTTTATCATAGCCGTAATAAGACATTCCCTGACGATCTGCCACCATCACCAGAAAAAGGTACAGCACAAGCTCCTGGTGGTTCAGGCTGCCCCAATACCCCTGGCGGATAAACCGGTGGCTTATCCATGCGAAACTGCCGTTAATTTTTCTAATTCGATGGTCCTTCAACGGTTCCTTGGTAATCATTTTTACCCTCCTTGGAAATATAATGATGAAAATTGTCGCCTGAATACCGTCTGCCATATCCCCGCCGGGGGAATTGATCTACAATCAGACCTTTTCTTCCGCAAAAACAGCAGCATGGATGGGAAGACGGAGGCGTTACCCGAAGACTATCATTGGATTTGGAGGGTGTTGAAGTGTCATCATCCACGGTTTTTTGAGAATTTCTTAATCTCCGCTCTTTTTCCTGCCGACGATGGGCTAACTTACCTTTTTCAGTTTGTCGATATTTCTTCTGGGCGTTACGGTGAGCTTCTCTTTGAGCAGTTTCCCGACAGGATTCACAGCAATAAATCTGTCCACGCCAGCAACTGTGGCAGATATAAAAAATGCTGCCGCATCGTTTACACTGGATTTCTTTTAATAAAACGATCTCCACATTTTCCGTTCTTGCCATAAAACGGAAGCCGTGATTATATGAAGATGTTGGGTAGCTTCCGTATTTTATATGGATGTCTGCTTTTTGAAGGCTCGAAGCGGCCTACTTCGAGCCTTCCTTATTTTTCAAATCCATCCAAGAAACAAAACCAAATTCAAAGAAAAAAAGGAAGAAAATATATTTTTAAAATATGGGATGAAGAAGAGACAAAGTAAAAAGGATGGAGGCTTTGTTACCGGCTAAAGGGGTGGCCTGCTTCATCGCCATAGGTGGGGACGGTTACGACCGGCGGTAACAATCATTTACAGATTCCATCCAAGATCAGGGATGGCTACTTTCGTTTTCTATGCCCTTTGTGCAATGAATTTCAAACCGCTGTAAATCCAGCCACGAACCTGGCCAGGTGCTTCAGATGCGAAAAGAATTTTAATACCATCGACCTTGTCATGAAAATCAAGGGTTATGGCTTCCGGGATAGTGTTTTGTTTTTGAAACAAATAAATACGGCCCCCCAGGTTCAGACCGCAAAATTGACGGCTCTTGCTGCTATGGTCGGCAGACCCATGCCGGCAGGGCAGTGAATATGGAACGGTTGCTTGAGCTTGAAACCCTGATTGGTCGCAACCAGGAATGTTTTTACAAAATCGGCCGGGCCTTGAAGGAAATTCGAGATAACCGTTTGTACAAACAGGCTTTGTTTGAGTCATTTGAAACATATACCAGGCAGCGATGGGATATGGGCAAGGCTTATGCCTACCGCCTGATCAGAGCCTATGAAGTGATCTACAATTTGTCGCCAATTGGCGACAAGCTACCTGCCAACGAATCCCAGGTCCGTCCCCTGACTCAAATGGACTCCATAGAACAACGCCGTATCTGGAGGGAGATTATAAACAGCGGCATGGAACTGACCGCACAAAATATCAAAAAATTTATTGAGGCCCGGAAAACGGCTCCGGCAAGTAGACCGGATCTGACAAATAAAATTTCAAATGAATACATGGCTGTTGTAAAGGCAATGCTTGAGCAGGTCCGTGTGGCACAACATGATCATTGGCAGCAGACCTCCCGCCAAGCCGCATTGTTGTGGCACCGGGTCATATACGAAAAGATCATATCAAAGGGGGCAGATAATGGATGACCTAAGCATTGACGACCGCTTCCACTTACTGCTGCACAAAAAAATCATGAACAAAACTGGATCTGCCAAGAGAAGATCCAAAAAATATTACAAGGACCAGTACAAAAAAAACGGGATTATCCCGCCTCCCCTTTTACTGGTTGAAAAAGGAATTATGGATGGCCGCAAGTGCAGCGGGCGGCCCAGAGTCATAGACGAACAAACCCAAAGGCGGTTTATTGAAATGGTCAAGGCGTCATGCGACCCCTCATCCCAGGGGTTCATTTTTATCACCCGGAGAGCCAGGACCATTAAAAATTACCACTGCTGGCTTGAGGAAGAGCTGGGGAAAAAAATCAGTCTCCCTGCACTTTGGCGATGCGCCAAAAGGGAGAATCTCAAATTTTACCTGGAAAAAGAGGACGATCAGGAGCCGTCACCGGCACGTTATACCTTCAAATCGGTTACGGTGTTTACCTTGATCCAGGTTGACGGTTGCAAGTTCCAATATTTAAGAATCAGAGATGAACATGGCAACTGGCAGAAACCACGGGTAATTGAAATATTCGATACCGGCTCCAGGAAACTGTTTATTATGGAATTCTATTTTACCGAAAGCAATCTGAATTCTGTGGATCTTTTTACCCGTTTTTTGTTGTGCACACCTTTTCCTTTGATAACAATCGGTATCAGGCCTGATCGGGCAAAGGGATTTTTAAATCTCAAGCGTCCCATTAATGCGATTAACCTTGCGCATTCTACGCCGGGCGGTTTTTATTTGGCACCGGATTTTTCAAGGGCGCATTCCCCCAAAGATAAGGCGCATCTGGAATCTTCACACCGAAGCCTGCATAATTTTGAAATACGAATTATCAAAGCGTTTGAGAGCAGGATTGTGAAAACCGTTACCGAATATGACTTCAAGCGGGGAAGAAAGGAAAAAGTTACTGTAACCCTTCTTGATATCACCCTTGATGAATTGAGGAACAGCACTGTGCTCAGCCAATACCGCAACGAACACAATCATACACAACATTATTTTACCGAAGACGGCGTAGTCAGTGCCTGGGTGCCGGCACAAAAGTTTGATGATTTTTTATCAAATCAGACAGACACCCTGAATTTTACCCCGGAGCAGGTTCAGGAATATATGAAATACGGTTACAGGAAAATCAAAGCCACGGTATCCAAAAATAGAACCATCCGCCATGACAAAAGGGATTATTATGTGACCAGTGGTGCAGACCGGTTCAGCAGGCATAAAAGTACACCGGTAAAAATATCCAGATACAGGGACAAACTTTTTATCTTTGAGCCCAGTGAAGACGGCATCCTGATAGGCGAAGCCATTGCAAAAAAGCCGTTTGACAGCCCGCCGTCTCCAGCGACCGCTCCTGTACCCGACGAACTCGACACCATTATCGCTCTTTTGGAAAAGCACAATATGGCCGTTGACCGGCCTATTTTAATCGAAGTTTACCATAAAGGCCTCACCTTGTCCCTGGCGGAGCAAGTGCTTCACCATAATCAATCAAGGTACGCAGATTACATGAAAAAAATGAACCAGCCTGAGGAACGTAAAAATCAAGCCTTATTTAATGCTTTTATGCTTGATTGCCAAAAATCGTTAAATACGAATCAGGTGGCCACTTATGCATCCCACGGAGATATGCCATGAAAGAGGATTTTATCAGTGATAAACGAAGGGTCTCATACCTGTCTGCTACTTATAACAGGATATACAGGGGTCAAAGCGTACTCATTGAAGGGGATTTTGGCGCAGGCAAAACTCGTTTTTTAAGACTGCTGCGGCCTAAAAAGCTCCATGCCGTATGGGTCGAGTCTCTGTTCAACATCCATGAAACCCTGGCATCCATACTTAAAGAACTGAATTATGAGACCTCCGCCACTTACCGCCGGACTCCCCAGTACCTGAAAACGATCTGCAACCTATCCAATTGTTTTATCATCATAGATGAAGCCAACGACCTGGACTCCCGGGTTTGGCCATATCTCAAACGAATTATTGATGCCGGTGTCCCCATCGTATTTGCAGGGCTCCCCAAGGTCAGAACCTATTTGAGCCGGAATCATCCCGATATACTCAGCCGGCTCAAAACTCTGATTTTATATCCCATAGAGGTCGAGGACTTCATTGAAAAATACAAAGATATCCAGCATGAAGCAGTTGAACAGATATATATGGCCGTCAAAGGCGACATGAGAAAATTTAAAGAAATCTGTACAGACTGTCAGGACAGGGCAAAGGAGTTGAACCACAACTTTGTTGATATCAATCTTGCCCTGGAATTTATATCCTGAGAATGGTCACAAAAAATCATGGAAAAATTGAAGATAATTTGCAAGATATGTCAGGTTTGAGGCAGAAGTTCCCCTGTTTATCTCGCAAATAATCGTGAAACTCCTGCCTCCCCACCCAATAACAGGGCAGGAGATATGCTATCAGAAGTTCTGAAAAACGAAAGTTTTTTTTGGGATCTATACAAAATAGATCTGGCAACAGCCGAACGTTATAGACAGATGAAGTGCCCCCACTGCCAGGGACCGTTGTATTATGCCAATTATCCGCGCAAACCCAGGGGGGAGCCTGAAGGGTTGTCTGAAGAATGTTTTTTACAATTCAGTTTATGTTGCGGAAGGGAAGGCTGTCGACGTCGTTTGATCCCGCCAACCTGCCGTTTCCTTGGTAAAAACATTTACTGGTATGCGGCCATTCTGACGATTGTGTCCGACTGGCAGAACCAATCTGTAGGTATCACGATGTCCAGGTTTGCTGAAACAATCGGTATCTCCCGCAACACCCTTAGCCGCTGGGTCAGCTTATTCAAAGAAATATTTCCAACAAGCTCTCAATGGAAGAAAATCCGGGGCCGAGTACCTGCAAGCGTAAAAAATGATCGTCTTCCAGCAAGTTTGGTCAACTTCTATCTGCATCAACAGGCGTCCATCAAAAAAACGTTGATCTCCTGTTTGTCATTCTTGTCTCAAGGCAGTGAAATATCACAAAAAATAAGGGCCGGGTAATCTCACGCAGAAGATGGGCGTGGCCTTGGGCGCTCAACTGTTCTATCAAAGGGGCCGGGATTTTTATCAGCATTTCGCTGAAAATTTTAACTCAAAATTGAAAGGACCCCGGCCTATGAACAGTAAAAACCAAAGTCCGGTTGATAACTGGGCTTTGTTTCGCTTCTCAGTCGTTGGCGGTTTGCTGGCAAATCCGCCGGCCAAAGGTGAGCTGCGCAAGGAACTGGAAAAGCTTTCCTATCAGATTTACACCCATCCCATCACGAACGAATCAACGGTATTTCATTTTTCAACTATTGAAAGCTGGTATTACAAGGCAAAAAATGCCCAGGACCCCATTATTGCTTTAGGGCGGAAAGTTCGTTCTGACTATGGCGGTTCAATTGTATTCACACCTGAACTGATCCGGATGCTGGGCAGACAATACCGGACTTATCCGAACTGGAGCTACAAACTGCACGCAGATAATTTCGCAGCAGAACTCCAGGAAAAGGAGGCTTCAGTATCGGTACCATCCTATGCCAGTGTCCGGCGGCGGATGATCGAAAGGGGGTGGACCAGGAAGCCCTCAGCAAAGAAAAAACAGACAGCGGGTATGAAAATTGCCGCAAAGCGGTTCGAAAGCCATGAAATCCGAGGATACGAAGCAGAATATGTTCACAGCCTGTGGCATCTGGATTTTCATGAAGGCAGTCTGCGGGTGGTGGATAACAACGGTAACTGGTATACGCCCAAAGCCTTATGTATTCTTGACGACCATTCCCGCCTGTGCTGCCACATCCAATGGTATTCAGGAGAAACCACCCAGGATTTGATTCATGGATTGACCCAGGCATTTTTCAAAAGGGGGCTTCCCAGGGCACTGATGACGGACAACGGATCTGCCATGACCTCCCATGAGTTTTGCAACGGTCTTAAAAAAACAGGGATACTTCATGAAACGACACTGCCCTACAGCCCTTATCAAAACGGTAAGCAGGAAGCCTTTTGGGGAACCCTTGAAGGCAGATTGATGGCCATGCTGACCCGGGTGGACCCTCTGACACTGGAATATCTCAATCACAGCAGTCAGGCCTGGGTCGAGATGGAATATAACAAAACCAGGCATAGTGACATCGGCACATCTCCTGTTCAACGCATGCTTGAAGGCAAAGATGTTTCCCGGCCGGCACCGGATGAAGAGCAACTGAGGTTCGCCTTTACAGTCTGCGAATCCAGAAATCAGCGAAAATCTGACGGTACCGTGTCCATCAACGGGGTAAGATTTGAGATCCCTTCCCGGTTTCACCATATCCCTCGGTTACATGTCTGCTTTGCCAATTGGGATAAATCCATGGCCTGGCTCATGGACCAGAGAACCGGCAAACAGATTGCGCAGATCTACCCCCAGGACAAAATCAAAAATGCTTCAGGAAAACGAAAGATCAAGTCGAGACCTGAGCATACCATTCTACCGGATGAAACATTGAAAGAATCCGAGCCTGCATTATTAAGAAAACTGATGGCCGAGTATGCCCAAAGCGGCATGCCTCCAGCCTATCTTCCCAAAGGAGAATCATGAACAACAAACAGCTTCTGGCTTATTACGGCCTTAAATGGAACCCTTTTTTTCCTAATATCCCCGTGGAAGCCTTATGGCATCCGCCATTGATGAACAGTTTTATTTTTCGTCTTGAGAATATGACCCTGAACGGGGGCTTTGCTTTGATCAGCGGGGACCCCGGCCTTGGCAAATCCAAGGCGTTGCAGATGATTGCCCAAAAGTTCGGTAAACTTGACGAGGTAGTTGTCGGGGTAATGGAACGTCCCCAAAGCAGTGTCGGAGACTTTTACCGGGAAATGGGAGTTTTGTTTGGTGTCAATTTGAGCCCTGCCAACCGGTACGGCGGGTTCAAGGATCTTCGGGAGCGCTGGAAAAGTCATGTAAAAACCACCTTGTTCCGGCCCATCCTGCTCATAGATGAGGCCCAGGAGATGCTGACCGGATGCTTAAATGAACTGCGTTTGTTGAACAGCGCGGACTTTGACTCCCAAAACCTGTTGACCACCGTGATTTGCGGCGATGACCGGCTCCCGGAACGGTTCAGATCAAGATCCCTGGTATCGCTGGGAAGCCGGATGCAGTTCCGGCTGACGCTGCTTCCCTATGTCCGGGATGACCTGCTGGATTACATGGATCACAGCCTGAACCAGGCCGGCGCCCCGCACTTAATGACGAAAACTCTGATCAGGACCCTTGCAGACCATTGCGCCGGCAACCTGCGGGTTCTTAACAATATGGCCGCAGACCTGCTGACTGCGGGGATTGAAAAAGAACTCAATCAATTGGACGAAAAGCTTTTTATGGAAGTCTATTCCAGACAGCCGCCCAATAAAAAATCATAGGAGAACAATATGGGTATTTA
Organism: uncultured Desulfospira sp.; assembly: GCA_963663165.1. Classification (GTDB taxonomy): domain Bacteria; phylum Desulfobacterota; class Desulfobacteria; order Desulfobacterales; family Desulfobacteraceae; genus Desulfospira. Next base: position 5,563,586 of record OY760175.1, read on the forward strand.
TGATGATCCGGACATGAAACTGGAAGAAATCACACAGGAATTGGAACATTTTATCCTGGATATGGTCCTTGCCGGACTTGAAAGCTTGAATATGGAATATCGGGCCTTCAGGCGATTCCAGAAACAAAGGCTCACGGAAAAGAACCGTCATAAAGAACACGAGCCGTTTTGAACGTACGCCCGGACTCCAAAGGTCCGGGCCTGCCTCAATGGAAAAAATACTTTGGAAAATCGGCAATTATTTTAAGCACCGCTTCAGCCTGGCAGTTCTTGATGAAATTAAGGGCCGGTGGCCCGTTCTCCCCTCTTGTAAAAACATCCCTTATCTTAAAGCTGAAAATGCCGGAGGAAGGCACATCCTGATCAGACCTGATCCTGTTATTCAGCCTTATTATTTTCTTGCCGACGATTTAAACATTGACCTGCTTATCCGGCATCATCAATCCATATCAAACCGCTTTAAACCAGGCAGGATGGTTATAGAAACATCTCCCGGCAATTATCAAATTTGGATTCACAGTGACCGTCCGTTAAGCCTTCCCGAAAAAAAGTATTGGTTGGAAAACATGCACAGTGATCCCGGCGCCGACCCGAAAAACAGGTGGGGCAGATGCCCCGGGTTCAGGAACAGAAAAGCAAAACACAGAACGCCTTCAGGACAATACCCTTTGGCAAAGCTATTATGGGTGGACTGGAAATGCCAGGCTATTGTCCCTGAAATAGAATTATCCTCCCAACCTCAAGAAGTCTTTTCCCATCAACCCCGGGGGGGAGTGTGCCATAACGGTAATATTTCCCGCTCCCTCTATGATAAGGGTGACGAATCTGCCACTGATTTTGCATATGCTCTGGCCCTCTATAGAAGAGGTTTCTCACGAATGGAAATTTACAATCGCATTATCAATGAAAGGCAGGATTGGATTAATCATGCGGGTGAACGAAAAAAAACACAGTATCTGATCAGGACATTACAGAAAGCTGAAAAAATTATCAGTTAAAATCGGGCTCTCTTGGCCTCCGGGAAAGCCCTTATTTACCATGAAACGTTGTCCATGAATTATCGTGATTGCTCTCAATATCCGACCTTCCTCCCCAGTAATCCTTATCACAATTTATCTGCACTAACAGGCCACCTTGTGTTAGCACCAAGGGCGGCCTTGTTGTATCTGTTCATTATATAATGGTGCCGATGCCTGCTTGATCTATTGTTAATGTCTTGAAACCACAGACCATTTTTGAGTTCTTTTTGGACCGTTACATTATTTTGCAATTATTCTTTTGATGACGATTTCACTCAACACTTTTAAATCACAATAAAAACATTGATTTTTATCGGTAGCATCAAGCCTCAACACCGTTACAGTATTTGAAGCTCGTCAAAGGGATGAAAAAAGAAAAAAAGGAGGCATCATGAGTATGACGACCACGGAACTTGAAAAGCACTTAAAAGAACTCAGGCTGGGCGGTATGCAGGCTACCCTGGAAAGCCGGGCATTACAGGCCAATCAGTCCAATGCAAGCCTTGTCGAAGGGCTGTCATGGCTGGTTCAGGATGAACTGGATCATCGTTCTTCAAATCTTAAACAACGCAGATTCAAGGCATCCGGCCTGGATGAACTCCAGACGCTGACGGATTTTGACTGGGGGTTCAATCCAAAACTTCCTAAAAAGGAAATTTATGAACTGGTGACCGCCAAGTTCATAAAAAATGGAGAGCATGCCCTTTTAATCGGTGCGCCGGGTACTGGAAAGAGCCGGATTGCCAAAACTATTGCCCATGCATCTGTTCAATTGTTCCAGAAAACCTTGTACCGGGAGGCCCATGTGTTTTTTGAAGACATGTTCGAAGCAGAACAAACCCATAATCAGAAAAAGATCTTCAAACTGTTTACACAGGCGGATCTTTTGGTTATTGATGATTTGTTCCTTCGTAAAAGAATGCCCAACGATGCGGCCGATTACCTGCTGGATATCATCATCAACCGATATTCAAAAAGGAAGAGTACGGTAATAACGTCAAACAGACCCCTTGAAGACTGGGGCTTGCTGCTCAAAGACAATGCCGCATCATCGGCCATATTGGATCGGCTGCTCCACCATGGTCACCTGCTGAAGTTCGAAGGGAAAAGCTACCGTCTCAAGGAAGCCGCTAAACGGCTCTCTGCGCCACAAAATAAGAACGAGGGATGAAAAAAGGAAAAAATCGCAGATTTTAAGAGCATAACTTAGATCTCAATATTCTGTCGCTGGGGGATTTTGACCCGGCCACAGGTGGGGGATTTTAAAGTGGCCATCCGGGCTCACAAAGAAACACCTGCCCGGGTGTGTCTGTAGTCACACCCGCCGGACGTCAGCTCCCTTTCGGGCCGGGTAATGTCGATAGTCAATAGATCCATCTCAATCCGTATCCACTTCGTTACAAAATGGCATTTGCTTCTTCCTGCATCTTACTCCCGCACCTCCATCAATGTGCCTTGCGGTTTCACCTGCCGAATGATCCCGGCGAAGATACGGGGTTTCCACGTTCCACACTATTGCCGATTAGTGGATGACTTAGGCCTGCCCTCTGCACCGGCGGCGCAACATCTCACGCGGCAGTTAGGAAACCTGCAGCCTGACCGCTCACCTTTTGGTCCAAGCTTACCAGCCTCTTTAGCTTGTTCTCCCTGACGGTACTTACGGAACATTCAATTAATTTGACCATATCATCCAAACCCTTGCCCTCACCCGGATTGAGGCTTCCAGGAGGGTATCCGCCTCACGGCTTCCACCCCTTCCGCAGCTGCGGAATTCGGTACGTTGTCGGTTGGGCTTCACACCGTTGCCGGATGCACCGGTAACTGCATGCCACCTAGGGTACCGGCAGGAGAATGCCGGGTTTGGTCAGGACCGACTGGCCCGCCAAACAGCCAATAATGCGACCTCGTGTCGCACGCCAACAGGGAGCTCAGCCGCCCGGAGATTAGAACCGAGGACTTCCCAAAAATTAAATCCTTTTCGAAAACCAAGGGCTTTCAAAAAAGCCGATAGCTCTCCGGGTCGGCCTGCAGCGTTTTGTTCGGCAAAATTTACTCTCCATTCTTTATTATTGGGACGTTACTCCGTTCTGCAGCCTCCAATAAGGCTTTGTCAAGTGTGGCAATAGGTAAACCCTTTCTCATAGCAAGGTCCAAATATGATGCATCGTAGCTCGAAAGTTGGTGTTTTCGGGCTAATGCGAATATTTCTTTAAGCATCCTTTCAGGAGACTCTTGGTCAACGATAATTGGAAGTTCAGCAAGTAAGGCCATAAAACGTGTGCTGCCTGCTTCATTAATTCGTTTTTTCCTCTCGCCCACCAACAACACATTAGTTACCTCTAATGCCCAAATTGAAGGAACAAACGCAGTGTTATACTCAAGTTTATCTAATATTATCCCTACAACGTGACTTATATTTAATATTATTGTTTTAGGTAACATAATCTGCTACACTCCGCAATATAACTTTTATATAGGAGGTAGAGTATGTTGCCTGAAATCCGAAAAGATGAGTACCTTTATCCTATCCCCAAATTTGATATCTGTGAAGGGGATGTAAAAAATTTTTTCAATGAACTTAAAGGGTTTCATGAAATTTTCCACGACTGTTTTCATCGTTCTGAGTCAAGGGAACATTTTTTCAGGTATATGGCTGGGCAATTTAGTGACCTGGAAAGAAAATCAATTGAACCCATTGCTCTGGCCGTTGAAGATGGCAATGTTAGGGCAATGCAGCGTTTTATTAGCGATGCTGAATGGAATGACGCCAATATTATGGCCAAGTATCGTAATCTCATAAATGAAGATATGGGGACACCTGATGGCGTTCTTATTTTTGATGAAAGCGGTTTTGTTAAAAAAGGCAATGAATCCATCGGTGTTGCCAGACAATATTGCGGGAATGTCGGCAAGGTTGAAAACAGCCAAGTGGGTGTTTTTGCAGCCTATGCTTCCCCAAAGGGCTACGGATTGATTGATAAACGACTGTTTATACCTGAACTATGGTTTAAAGACGATCACAAACAGGGAAGAAAAAAGTGCAAACTGCCTGAGTCTGTTTCGTTTAAGACAAAACCGCAATTGGCTTCCGAAATGTTGAACGAACTCGCAGAAGAAGCCATCGTGCCGTTTAAGTATGTTACCGCGGATTCATTGTATGGCAACAGTGATGATTTTATTGAAGCTGTTGAGCAACATCCGGATTTGACCTATTTTGTAGAAGTTCCTTGTAATACTCAATGCTGGTTTAACAGACCTATTACCGTTGAAAAAACTTACAAATACAAAGGAGAGCAGCGTACAAAAATAGTTGTTGAAAAATCCTCCAAAAAGCCGGTCGATGTCAAAACTATCGCAAAAAATATAAATGATTTTTTCTGGTACCGCCGGAAAGTATCTGAAGGTACCAAAGGACCTATTGAATATGAATTTACCAAAAGACGAGTGGTACTTTCCAAAGGAAACACGCCTACAAAATCGGTGTGGCTGATCATGAGGCGAACCCTTGGGAAATCCCCGGATTATAAATTTTTCCTTAGCAATGCCGGGGTTAGTGCCAGATTAAAGCTTTTTGTATGGCTTAGTGGTATTCGTTGGGCAATTGAACAGTGTTTTGAGGAAACCAAGACTGAACTCGGCATGGATCATTATGAGGTCCGTAAATACCCAGGCTGGAATCATCATATAATAACGTGCATGCTTGCACATTTTTTCTTGTGGCACCTGAAAATCAGGATGGGAAAAAAAAGCTCCATCCATTACAGTGTCGCAGCTTAGAATACTAATGGAGGTGGTTTTGCCATTGAGACCTTGTCGTTTTCATACCGTTATGCAATCGGTTTTGTATTACCAAAGGCGCAATCACGCTGCATATCTATCGCATCGAAAAAGGAGGCTTCTTGATAGAAAGAATACGCACTAAGTTACGTTGTAGGGTTATGTAGCGTGTTTGATTATGTTGTGAGTTTTATTCATTTTTATTCAAAAAGATTTTTCAAATCTTTCATTTTATTCGTATAATTCCAAATCATATGCATAGAAAAAGCCCGGAGTAGCCCCTCCGGGCTTTGATTGTGAACTCCCGTCGATAGCCGGAGAAGCCCACACACACAGTTATATTTCTATATCATTTTCCGGTTATCTGCAATACCGGAAAAATCTAAAATGCTTTTAATTCCAAATACATGCCGATGGTGCCATTTCGTATTTTTTGTTTGCAGGTTCTGCTGGAGAGGGCAGGCCTATTGTTGCAGGGACTGCCGTAAGGCCGGAATCCTCAGAAACAAAAGAGAAGCACAGCGACGATACCGCCAGACCGAGAAGGGGAAAAGACGGCATCGGGAAGCCGAGAACCGGCGTCGGCATCGAAAAAAAATTCAAGAGACAAAAAACATGGATGATACAGCTTCCACAGTGCTGCCTGCTTGGTGTAGGACAATAATATTGTGGATTTTGTTTCAGATTCAGGGCCTTCCAATCAAACCATATTGTCAGTTCTGCGGCTCTTCAGGTCAAGTCGTCACACAATTTCCCCGGCGGGGATATGGATAAACGTAAAAACTGGAGGCGCGGCATGGTAAAAAAAGAAATCCTGAACCCTTCAAGGGTGCGTTGTATCAAAGGAGGATTTAGTTTTATCCCCCATCGGTTTCTTACGGGTGGATTTTTGCGAGCATTAAGCCGGGACGAGTTGTTATTGTATTTTTTCCTGGTTCTGGCCGGTGACCGCAACGGATTAAGTTTTTACAGTTATGATAAAATATGCACCCTGCTAAAAATGCAACTGGACCAGTACATTGAAGCTCGGGATGGATTGATGGAAAATGATCTGATTGCCTTTGACGGCACCATTTACCAGGTGCTTTCCTTACCGGCCAACCTTATACAATCTGCTGTACAAAAAAAATCTTCCCTGAACAGCCGTCAACCTGAATCAGTTGGAAAAATTTTGAGCAAACTGGTTATGGAGGCCGATCATGGTTGAGCAGACACCCAAAAGTCCGCCCGGTTATGATCTGGATCAGATCCGCCGGGATTATCTGGACCATATGCTTAAAATCAAGGAAAGCTCTCCTTCTCAAACCTGTTGCAGGACCAAAATTATCAAAGCGTTTGACAGTTATCTGCAAACATCGGGAGTCTCACTGGTCAATATAAACATAGGGCATGTTGATGATTTTCTGGCAAGGTTCAATGCCCCATATGCAAAGAGTACCCAGGGGGTATACCGTTCCTGTTTTCGAGGCTTTTTGCACTACCTGTATAATGAACGGCATTTGATCCAACAGAATTTAGCCCCGCTTGTGACCGGTCCGCCAATGTTTGCTCAAGTCAAGCCTCCTAAATTTTTAAGACCCGGTGAAGTCCGTCAGTTATTTGATCATTTGCCCTGTGCAACATCCAAAGAGCTTCGTGTCTATGCACAGGTTCACCTGGCTTATTATCTTGGATTGCGCCCCATTGAAATCAGCCGCCTTACTCTGGACGATATCTGTTTTGCCAAAGGACTGCTAAACCTGGAAAACACAAAAAATGCAAAGCCCCTTCAATTGCCCATTCCCGATGAAGTTATCAAAGCAATCACCGCTTATATCGTTGGAGGCAGGCCTAAAAGTCAGTCTCGCTCTCTTTTTTTAACCAGCCATTGCCCACCTTACAGAGCTGTAAGTGCCTGGCTCACCAGGCACGATTTAACAAAGGCGTTGCGGGCTGCCGGTCTTCCCGGTACAGGATATTGGCTGCGCCACACCTTTGCACAAAACATGCTGGAAGCAGGTGCCGGCATTTTTGAAATCAAAGAAATGATGGGGCATTCCATCATTGATTCCACAAAAGTATATCTAAGTATCCACAAGGAATTGATGCGCCGGGTGTTGTTCGATGAAACCGTTTAAAAGCTTTTTGGCCACAGAGATGGAAAACTTTATTGTTTACCGGCAAGGACTGGGATACAGTTGCCATATGCTCCGGTGGGCCTTGCTTACCTTTGACGATTTTTTAATGAGGCAGCCGGATCTCTCAGACATTTGGATGCCCCATTTTTATATCACCTTTAAAAATGAGATTGGCCTTGAGCCCTCCGGCGTAGCCAGCATTCTAAATGTAGTTCGAGGCTTTTTTGATTATCTGAAACGGCAGCGGATAAATCTTGATAACCCTTTGAAAGATGTGACCGCTCCGGCCCGGCGCACCTTCATCCCCTTTATATTCTCACCGGAGCAGGTAGAAATGTTACTGGGGGTGGTATGCGGACGGATCCGGCAAACCCCTATGCGGTTCCTTAAAGATTACAGTGAATATCTGGTGATCCTTCTGCTTGCCCGCTGTGGGCTGAGGATGAATGAACCCTTGCGCCTGAGATTGAAAAATTACCGGCCGGATGAAAAGACGATTTACATAGAGAAAACCAAGTTCAAAAAGGACCGTCTTATCCCTATTCCAAAATCAACTGCCATGCAGATTGACAACTATCTTTTAACCAGGGCCGCTTTAATTGAAAACGATATGAATCCCTACCTGTTCATGGGGATAGGGGAAAACGGCTTGAACGATAACCGTATTCGCTCTGTTTTTCACGATGCTGTGCGTCAAATCGGGATCCGCCGCCCAAGGAAAATTATCGGCGACACGACCTTTGGGAAGCCCACTCCGCACTGTTTACGGCACTCTTTTGCCATTAACACCTTGAAGGCAGCCATTGCCCGGAAACAATCACCCCGGAATGTGCTGCCGGTGCTTGCCGGCTATATGGGTCATGTTGAGTATAAATACACCATGGAATATTTGAAAGCAGTTGATGCTGAAAGCCGCGACAGCCTGTTCAAATTTACCACCGGCAGAAGGGATGAATCATGAACCTGACCCGTTGCGTTGTTCAATTTTTTGACCAATACCTGCCTTATGTCAAAGGGTGCCGCCCCAATACGATCAAAAGTTACCGGGATACCATGCGCTTTTTTTTACCGTTTGCTGCCGAATACCACAGCGTAAAGGTCAGTTCGCTCAATCTGGAACATATCACGGTAGAATTAATTTTGCAGTTTCTCAATGAGCTTGAATCCAAACGGTCCAACACGGCTAAAACCCGGAACCAGCGCCTGGCCGTTTTAAAGTCTTTTGCCAAAATGATCCGTTTTATTTATCCCGAGCAACAAAAACTGACCAATGCGATCCTTGATATTCCCCGGAAACGAAGCCAACACAAGTTGATCGGATTTTTGTATCCCCAGGAGATCAATCAAATCCTTAATGCGGTCCAACTTAAAAGAAAGGACGGGTTCCGAGATTATACCCTTCTGTATCTATTATATGATACCGGTGCCAGGGCAACGGAAATCGCTACCCTTGAGATGGATTATTTTGATTATGAAAATCAAACTCTGGCGATTCTTGGGAAGGGTAACCGATATCGACAAGTTCAGTTGCTTGGGAAAACAGTAGAGCTTATGCATCAGTATATTGAAGAACATCGCAATACGCCAATCCATCCGTTTAAAAAAAGGCTGTTCATCAACCAAAGAGGAACAAGCTTGACCCGCCACGGTATCAACCGGATCTGTAAAAACTACCTTGAACAGGCTTTACCGGCAAAGCGGACAGCGACCATGCACCCCGTCCATAGCTTCCGTCATTCGTGTGCCGTTCGAATGCTCTCAGAGGATCGGCCTTTATCTGAAATTAAGAATCGCTTGGGGCATTCTAATGTCAAATCCACAATGGTTTACTTAAAGCTTGATCTAGGCCAGAAGCGACATTTACAAGAGAACTTCATCCAGTTCACCAAACAGCACCTGAAATCTGATCCGAAAATTGAGGAGTTGATCCAGTGGGAAAACAAGCAAAACGTTCTTGAGTGGCTGGATAGTCTATAGATCCTTACAGACTTCATCACCAGCACTCCTCAGGGCAAACTGTAGCTGTTTATTATGTTTAGTGATTTGTTGCAAATTTGTCATACCCTTGATAACCAACTGTTTATTTGAACGATTTTGACTTACGGCATTACGGCGCCCAAACCACGGTCAATCAAGGCTTCAGGACCGCTCGCAACATAACTCCAATAAAATCAGAATACTGACTGCTTTCATCTTTAAAACACCAAGTCATAACAACAGAATTGTCAACAACAAAATCATTACCCATTTATGCTCTTCCTTCGTCTATCATATCTCTAATTGAAAGGCCTTTAAGAGCATGTTTTTCACGAAATCTACGTAATTCAGCTATTACCTTTTTAGGCTCAGTCTTTTTTGAATGCATTGGTGGTTGTAGAACAGCCACTGGAATCCCGTGTTTTGTAATAGTAATTCGTTCTCCCTTAGATACTCTATCAAGTAGTTTTGGAAGATGTGTCTTGGCCTCATATGCACCAATTATTTCCATTATGCTCCTCCTTAAAAATTTAGACTAGTTTAAAACTAGTCTAAATCAGAGTGGTGAATTTGTCAAGCCGGAGCTCATCTATCAATTTTGCATTATTGGGGATACGGTGCAATGATCGGGTAGGTCGGGGGCTTTACAGCCCCTTTCCCCCCTCAGAACCGTACGTGACAGTTTCCCGTCATACGGCTCAAGCATTTCTAAGGCTGAGCCTTGCGGGGCCGCCCGGCTGTTTTCTCTTGCCAATGCTGAAATTTACAGTTATTTCATTACATATTTTCTCGGCCGCTGTGACAGGGATCACCTTTGGTTTCACCCGTCTTGCCCGGAAGTATTGTTGATGTTCCGGGTCAAAAGGATTTGCATCGCTTTTGATTTTGATGTGCCGTTGGATATGTATGCTGTGCGCTTTGATGAGTTCGGATGTTCTCGGGTTGCCGTTTTTATCTTTGACCACCGTTGAGAACCGCCCCGGTTTTGAGCCCTTTGACCAGTACGTCTTTTTCAACCATTGGATGCTTTTATTCCGGTGACGTCGTTTCACCCATTGCCACGCTTCATTCCATATGTACCCGTCAACATAGCTGAAAGTTTTTGCTGAGACAACATGTTTGTGATAGTTCGCCCAACCCCTTATTTTCATGTTAAGATCATGAATCAGAGCCTCGGCTTTCGATCCCCGGTGCTTCCTGAACGTCTCGTGGATTTTATCCATGAAGGCCTGCACATTTTTCCTGGATGGTTTAATGAGCAGTTTGCCGTCATACTTACGAACGTTTTGGCCCAGAAAATCGAATCCCCGGTCAATTCGGGTAATCAGGGTCTTTTCTTCAGACAGGGATAGATCCCGTTCCGAGAGAAATCTGATTATGGCCGGTTTGACCTTGTCTTCAAGAAGTTCCCGGGTTGCACCGGTAATAATGAAATCATCAGCATACCGGATGACGTTGATTTTGGAACTGATGTCCTTACCGTTGCGTCTGTCCCTGACAGGGGCAACAGATCCGGCAGTCCCTTCAATGCCGTCCAGAACCATGTTGGCCAGTGTGGGAGAGGCAATGCCGCCTTGCGGTGTTCCCCGGCCTGTTGGAAAGAATTTACCGTCCTCCATAAACCCGGAAGCCAGCCATTTGGTAAGGATCATCTTATCCATAGGGATATGGTCGATCATCCAGTCATGGCTGATTTCATCAAAGCAGGCTTTAATATCCGCTTCAAGTATCCAGACCGGCGAGGTTTTCTTGGCCAGTGTATTAAAGCATTGGGATATGGCGTCCGCACATCGCCTGTATGACCTGAATCCGTATGAATTGTGGTCGGCCAGTGTTTCTGCTATCGGCTCCAATGCCAGTTTATACAATGCCTGAACAGCCCTGTCGATCATTGTGGGAATACTTAACGGACGTTTCTTGCCGTTCTTTTTGGGAATATAGATCCGCCTGAGCGGTGATGGCTGGTATCCTCTCCGTTTGAGGTTGCCTGCTGCCTGGAATTTCTGCCTGGCGGTTTTCCAGGTGACGTTGTCGACACCCGGAGTGCGTTTCCCTTTATTGGAGGTCACGCGTTTTACAGCTAACAGCTTTGCCTGGTAAGAGTGGGTCAGAAGCCACTGGAGGGCCTTGGCCCGTCTGTATCTTCCTTCTTTCACAGCCTTTGCGATACGCATTTGCAGTCTTTTAACAGCTTCATAAATGGCTTTCCAATGAATGGACTTCCAATTCCTGAAACTGCCGATGGGCGCACCAGCTGTTGCCGTCATTTGCCTTCCCATCTTCAAAGATTCTCCAGACTATCTCGCAAAGAAACACCTGCCCGGGTGTGCCTGTAGTCACACCCGCCGGACGTCAGCTCCCTTTCGGGCCGGATAATGTTGAAGGTCAGTAGATCCATCTCAATCCGTATCCACCTCATTACAAGACGGCATTCGCTTCTTCCTGCATCTTATTCCCGCACCCCCATCAGTGTGCCTTGCGGTTTCACCTGCCGAATGTTCCCGGCGAAGATACGGGGTTTCCACGTTCCGCATTATTGCCAATTAGTGGATGACTTAGGTCCGCCCTCTGCACCGGCGGCGCAACATCTCACGCGGCAGTTGAGAAACCTGCATCCTGACCGCTCACCTTTTGGTCCCAGCTTACCAGCCTCTTTAGCTTGTTCTCCCTGACGGTACTTACGGAACATTCAACTACTTTGACCATATCATCCAAACCCTTGCCCTCACCCGGAATGAGGCTTCCAGGAGGGTATCCGCCTCACGGCTTCCACCCCTTCCGCAGTTGCGGAATTCGGTACGTTGTCGGTTGGGCTTCACACCGTTGCCGGATGCACCGACCACCGCATGCCACCTAGGGTACCGGCAGGAGAATGCCGGGTTTGGTCAGGACCGACTGGCCCGCCAAACAGCCAATAATGCGACTTCGTGTCGCACCCTAACGGGGAGCTCAGCCGCCCGGAGACTATAACCGAGGACTTCCCCAAAATTAAATTCTTTTCAGAAACCGAGGTTTTTCGAAAAGCCGCTATCTCTCCGGGTCGGCCTGCAGCGTTTTGTTAGCCTTTTATAAATTAAGTGCAAATTCAATAGCTTTTCCAACCTGCCCCATTTTTCTTTTGGACAGCGAAGTAATTAATGCGCCAATTTTCCCTTTTGAAACAGTTTGTATATGATCACAGTTTACAGCACAGTCATTTTTCATAAAATTTTCAATTTTAGAAAGAAATACTTCTGATGGAATGTCTCTTATCGTACTCGTAATAGGGGCTACAGTAACTTCGCCAAGATACTCTATTATTGAGTCACGGGTTAGAATTAAGACAGGTCTCTTTTTGTCCGGTTTCGCAAATTTATACCAACGTATTTCACCACGCTTCATTAGTCGCACCAAGCCTGCTCGTCTTCCCATTCAATGAATTCATCAGGTGTTACAGGATGACGTAGATATCCCTCTTTATGTTTAAGCTCCAACTGCTCAAGTTTATAATTTTTGATAGCATCGCGTAAGGCCTTTCTTGTAAAAGCTGAGCGGTTGGTGCTAAGCGCTTTAGATATCTGATCGACAGTTGCAACGAGATCTTCGTCAAGTGTCATTTGTATGGTTTTCATAATCGCTCCATATTTTATGTTGATCTTTATAGCTATAATAACCCACACAAGAACAGGCGTCAAGAAATCAGGATGAGTTTGGTTCTGCACGCTAACGGGGAGCTGAGGGGCCAGGCTTTTTAAACCCAAAAACTCCCGATAAAAAGATAAATTTTCCTGAACCAGGCACTCCCGAAAGGCCGAGTAGTAAGCCTGGTCCCTCTCCAGCGTTTTGTTCGGCCTCGTTTCACTCCTCCCATGTAGGGTATTGTTGTGGTGCTGGACCAATACTTTCTATCAGCTGGGGATATTCAATTTCTTTATCTGGTGATTTTGGCTTTTTTCTTGATTTAGTAATTTTAAAAATCCAATCATCACCAAAATCAAAATGGTAAAATAACTTTAACCCTTTGGGCAAAGGATAGATCTCATTGAGTGTCATTTGATGATAATTATCAGTTGCTTTTTCGTAATCAAAATCCCAAGCATCTTCTGGAAATAAGGGTTTTCTGTTTCTGAAATGTCTTCCTGTAAAAAACTCAAATAGGTGATCATTTTCAAATTTGACTGATTTTTGGATAATCAAATGTAAATCATAAAGAGTTGATTCTTCGTCTATTTCAATCATGCGAACACAGTCTTCCTCAAGATATCTTCCCCACTCACATTCAATTTTAAGTGTCCAAATCATCTTTTCTGCCTTTAAAGGTATTGTTAAATGGGATCGGGTAGCCGGGGGTAGTTATCTACCCCAGGCCCCCTCAGAACCGTACGTGACAGTTTCCCGTCATACGGCTCAAGCATTTCTAAGGCTAAGCCTTGCGGGGCCGCCCGGTTGTTTTAGCAATAATGAAATTTACAGTTATTTCATAGCATATATCCTTGAGCATCTGCCCGGAAAGTATTTTTCTTTTTCCGGGTCAAAAGAGAACATCCTTTTGAAAGATGCCTCTGGCGTGTATGCTGTGTGCTACTTTAACAACCTTTGCGATACGCATCTACAGTCTTTTAACAGAATAAATCTGCAGATGGGCGCACCAGCTATTGCCGTCATTTGCTTTCCCATCTTCAAAGATTCTCCAGACTCTCTCGCAAAGAAACACCTGCCCGGGTGTGCCTGTAGCCACACCCGCCGGAGGTCAGCTCCCTTTCGGGCCGGATAATGTTGGGATGTTCTCCTCAATCCGTATCCACCTCATTACAAGATGGCCTTCGCTTTTTCCTGCATCTTACTCCCGCACCTCCATCAGTGTGCCTTACGGTTTCACCTGCCGAATACTCCCGGCGAAGATACGGGGTTTCCACGTTCCACACTATTGCCAATTAGTGGATGACTTAGGCCTGCCCTCTGCACCGGCGGCGCAACATCTCCGTGCAGGCAGTTAGGAAACCGGCAGCCTGACCGCTCACCTTTTGGTCCAAGCTTACCAGCCTCTTTAGCTTGTTCTCCCTGACGGTACTTACGGAACATTCAATTAATTTGACCATATCATCCAAACCCTTGCCCTCACCCGGATTGAGGCTTCCAGGAGGGTATCTGCCTCACAGCTTCCACCCCTTCCGCAGTTGCGGAATTCGGTACGTTGTCGGTTGGGCTTCACACCGTTGCCGGATGCACCGACAACCGCATGCCACCTAGGGTACCGGCAGGAGAATGCCGGGTTTGGTCAGGACCGACTGGCCCGCCAAACAGCCAATAATGCGACTTCGTGTCGCACCTTAACGGGGAGCTGAGGGGCCAGGCTTTTAAAACCCTAAAAGCTCCGATAAAAGTTAAAATTTTATGAACCAGGGACGTCCGAAAGGCCGCGCAGTAAGCCTGGTCCCTCTCCAGCGTTTTGTTCTGCAATATCATTTACATTTCTTGTAAACAAACTCTGGATCTAAGTCAGCTCCTGACTCCCATTCAATGGTATCAAAAACTACCCGAACACGATTGAATGCACTTTGATTTTTAAGGCTTTGAAAAATTCCAAAATCCAAAAGTGGCTTCATATCCAGAATTCCATGCTCTCCGTTATCAAAAATGATTGAAAGTATATAATTTTCTTTCGGAGTTACTTCTTTGACGGCCGGATACATATTTTGCCTCCTATTGAAGAGGTTGGATGTTAAACGGCTTTTCACCATTCATAAGTAGTGTCCAATTAGCCATTAGTTCTTCTTGATGAAGTTCTGCCCACGCAATGACAAGCCTTGATTGCTTTTTGGGCAATTGACCTTGGGTTATTTCGCAAGTTTGAATATCGACTGTAGCCCTATGTTCCCCATAGTATACATGAAAATGCGGGGGTGGATGTTCACTTGGGGCATAATACATTCGTATGATGATGCCGTAGAACATTGAAATTGTGGGCATAAATTCTCCTCGGTAATCAGGGGTATTTCATGTTTTTGGCGCTTTCATTTTTTCAGCATAGCCATAATATATGTATATCATCATTGTACCCGTTTACCAATTCGGTTTTGTTTTGAAAGCAGAACGGGGAGCTGAGGGGCCAGGCTTTTAAACTACAAAAGCTCCCATAAAAGTTTAAATTTTCCTGAACCAGGGACACCCAAAAGGCCGCTCTGTAAGCCTGGTCCCTCTCCAGCGTTTTGTTGTGCAATATTTTTTGCTACTATTTTGGAAATAATGCTTAGGGCCTCAGAAAAATTAATATCCACAATTCCATAGTCTGAATTCTGATTTCTATAGACAACATGGAATCGATAGTTTATGGTCAACATGGAAGATTACATAAAAATACAGGAGGACCATGTTTGATCATTCTAAGCACAATTTACCCAAAACTATATCGGAATTAACGCCACCACTAAAGGATTTTCTGAATACCACTCGAAGCAAATTAAAAGGCCATGAACGGCGCCAATTCATGGCACGCGTTGTCTCCCTTATGGGGCACGGCGGACAACTAAAGGCTGAAAGAGAACTGGGTTGGGATCGGAAAACAATAATCAAAGGGCGACGGGAAATAGAAAGCGGAGTTACCTGTGTTGATAATTTTTCCGGACGAGGCCGGAAATCGTGTTTAGAACATTTTCCGAATTTAAAAGAGGACATAACTCGTATTGTAAACCCTATATGTCAGACTGATCCTACATTCCGTACCCAGAATTTATATTCCCCAATATCTGCGAATGAAGTATTCCGTCGATTAGTTGACGACATGGGATATGACCCTGAGAATATGCCAACAGTACGGACTCTATCCACCATAATGAATAAATTGGGTTTTAAACTGAAGAAGGTCGCCAAAGCCAAGGTAAAAAAAAATTCCTGAAACAGACATCATTTTTGAATATGTGCATAGGACAAACCAACTAGCCGATGAAACAGATGGCGTTTTACGTATCTCAATGGATGTTATCGCCGGTGATCAAGGTCACCACCTTTGCCGGCAACGAACCGTCCCCACCTGTGATATATTGACTTGTCAGGGCTTTTCGCAGGTGTAATATTTGAGGGAAGATACCATTCTCATTTGTATCGATAATTTGCAACACAATCAGCTAAAACAAGATATATTAATGGAATAGCGCCATAGCAATCAATTTGGTTGCAGTAAAGCACCTGCGGTTGGAAGAACACGCTCACCAACAGGCGTCAATCCCGATTTTGGAAGTAAAAAAGCCGGGTTTTATACGAGGACGTATAAAACCCGGCAGATGTGAAGAGATGGTTATTGGGGTATGGACTGGGGATTAGTAGTGTTCGTTGTGTTGGGACCTTCCGTTCGATAACTGAGTCCGTCCCGGATATTAATGATGTGAACATTGTGCATCAATCGATCGATAATGGCATGAGTTACAACCGGATCTCCCAGAGTCGTCCCCCAATCCTCAAGACTGATTGAAGATGTGGCAATAAAGGCGGTATCGTCCTGGCAGACGCTGATCAAATCCAGCAGCAGGCTGGGATATTCCGGCTTTGTGCGGATACCGCCCACATTATCTATGATCAGAAGATCAAAACGGCTTAAGCCGGCGACCACCTCATCGGTGGATTCGTCAGCCAATGACGTATACAGCATGGCCAGAAGTTTTTGCAGGGAAAAAAATCGAACCTTATAACCCGCACGGCAGGCCTGGTCGCCAAGGGCTGAGGCAATATGAGTTTTGCCCGTGCCGGTTTTCCCAAAAATAAGCAGCGGCTGCTTTCGATCCACAAAGGATAGCTCCATCAGATCTTTGAGGTGCTCTACATTCAGGCTTGGCTGGAAGTTAAAATCAAAGTTATCAAAGGTCATGTTTCTGGGGAAATCCGCTGTTTTTAGCCGCTTTTCAAGGGATCGGTGCTTTCTTGCCTTCATCTGTACGTCCACGATGTCGGCCAGGAACGCCAAATGACCGGATTGATTTTTCTGCGCCTTGGCAAGGGCCTGCTCCAGATATTGGGCCATATCCTTGAGATAAAGCTTGCGCAGTTTCTTTTTAACCTGGTCGCTTAAGTTTTCATTCATCCTTGCCATCCATTGTTTTTCTGTTAATCAGGTGGTCATACCTTTGTGGGTTATCCTGCTCCACTGAACAGGATTTCAAATAGCTCCGGGTGTTGTTGGGCAGACCTTTTCCGGCTTTTGTTTTGTTTGAAGCTTTAATGTTTTTCCCCTGGATGATACGCAGGACGGCATCAGCACTAAATGAGTCAAACCGCGTGGCATGAGCTAATGCCCCTGAGACCACATCCGCACCATAGCGGTCGGCATATTTGAGGATACGGCCCATATGGTACCCGGCAGCGCTTTTCCGGGTTTCTTTCAATCCGTTATAATAGACCTGCGCCACCTCACCCAATCTCAAAAAGGCATCTTTGAGCAATTGACTCTGGCCTGTCATCTTCCTGTACAGGGCTTCATGTTCAGGCAACACCTGCCTGTCTTCTTGAGTGTAAACATGCCGGCAATCCATCGTTTCATCACACCATATTTCAATGTGATCACGGAACAAACGGACCTGGACATAACGGCCTATCAGTTCAGGATTGGCAGAGTATCGTTTTTTGTCGATGGTGACACAAAAATCAACGTTAACAAGTCGACGTACTTCCTTAAAAAATTGATCCGTTTTATTCCATGGCACAGGCTTTAACAGACTTTTTTCCCTTGCCAGGCGATCCACAGGCCTTTCCCGGGTGGTACCGTGGATACGGACATTGGCTGTGTTCGCCCGCCAGGCATCGGCCTTGTTATTGAGATCCTCAAGATCAATAAATTCTTTGCCTCTAAGGAAATTGTCTTCAATATACCGGAACGGCCGCTCTACCTTGCCGTGTCGTTCCTTTTTGCCGGGTAGAAGGATGACGATCTCAAAGTCATACTCCTGGGCAAACCGTTTAAATACCGGATTGATCCAAACGGTTCCGGGGCCCGTGTGCCTGCCCACCGTGGTCATATTGTCATAGGTGATTTTGTGGGGAACCGCCCCGATCTCGTCAAACGCCTCTTCATGCAACCGGATCACTGATTCTATAGTTTCATCAAAAAAGTGACGTATAAATATCCAACGACTGAAGCACAATACAAAAGATCCGGTATGCACCACCACGCGTTGTCCACCCATGTACACACTATGAGGACTCCAGTCCATCTGCCCCTCATCTCCAGGGGCATGATCAATTGGAGGCCTGGGCACCTTCAAGCCTTTGGGCCGGATTATTCTGATATACTCCTTGAGGATGGAGTATCCGCCCGTGTACCCCAACAACGTGATCTCTTCCAACACCCGAACCCCGCTGAGATGTTTTTCTTTTACAAGGTAACCGATTTTGGCCTTGTAAGGATCAAGTTTGCTTTTGCGGGGACTGGTTTGAGGCGCATTAATAACATTGTTGCAGCCCAATGCCCTGCGCACTGCCTTGCGGCTGTGCCCGGTCTGTTTTGCTGTCTGACGGATGGATGCTGTGCGCCCAAAGACTTTACGAATACGTTCCTGTTCCTTTTCACTCAACCGGCTCATGGTGCCCTCCTATCAACTCATTGAGCCGTTTCATCCGGGCACCGGCCCGCCCTATAAAGTCTTTAAGGGCGCAGACCTTGGAACCATTGATCGTGCCGCTGCCAATGCAGTTGTTCAGCTTGGACATTTTTGAAAGAATGGCATCAATAATCAAATAATAATTTTCCTTGTCCCGGCTTACGGACTCCAGCGCTTGCCTGGGAGATTCAAGCAGGTGGCGCCTGGCTCCGGGATCACTGGTCTTGCACCACAGGTCCACCAGACGGTTCACCTCCCGGGTTTTAAGGTTGTGTTTTTGAATACAAAGAGAAAAATCGGCCTGGGTTGCAGGCTGCAACCGCGCCAGTGACGGACCGACCCCGGCAGGGAGCAGCCCAAGTTTGATATCGTGGACAATTTCCGGGGTCAGGCTGCGGATCATGGAAAGCCGTCGGCAAACCCAGCTTTTATGCCGCTCAAGGAGTATCGCCGCTTCAACCTGATTGAGCCCTTCTATTTCTACAAGTTCCCAGACCACCAGGGCCTCCATGATCGTGGAAAACCCATCCGGGCGGTTCAGAAGGTAGAGCAATGCCTTGGCTTCTGCAGCACTTTTTTTCAACACAGCCACTTTAAGCGTCTTCATGCCAAGAAGGCCTGCACAGCGATGCCGCTTGAAACCGTCTATTAAAATATGGCAACCTCCTTGCTCAACCGCAACAACAGCCGTTAATTGGCCATGCTTGACTAATGAAGCCGCCATCTTTTCCTGGGCACCGGCGTGGACCGGCCGCAGGAATCCCAGACGTAAATCCAATTGGTCCGGACGCAGGTTAATCATTTGGACCTCCGGCTATATTGAGGCTTTTTTGAAAAATCTCCCCGATTGAGATAAGGCCACTGCCGCCGGTGGGTTGCTTAGGCGCCTTGGACGTCGGTGCTGCAACATTTTTTTTGGGAAGGGAAAGCACTTGAAACAGTCGGCCGTCAAAGGCTATGAGATCTTTATCAATGAGCCCGTTCCTGGCCTGGATATATTCGTCCAGGCGGATGGCCGTCAATGAACAGATTTTATCATAGCCGTAATAAGACATTCCCTGACGATCTGCCACCATCACCAGAAAAAGGTACAGCACAAGCTCCTGGTGGTTCAGGCTGCCCCAATACCCCTGGCGGATAAACCGGTGGCTTATCCATGCGAAACTGCCGTTAATTTTTCTAATTCGATGGTCCTTCAACGGTTCCTTGGTAATCATTTTTACCCTCCTTGGAAATATAATGATGAAAATTGTCGCCTGAATACCGTCTGCCATATCCCCGCCGGGGGAATTGATCTACAATCAGACCTTTTCTTCCGCAAAAACAGCAGCATGGATGGGAAGACGGAGGCGTTACCCGAAGACTATCATTGGATTTGGAGGGTGTTGAAGTGTCATCATCCACGGTTTTTTGAGAATTTCTTAATCTCCGCTCTTTTTCCTGCCGACGATGGGCTAACTTACCTTTTTCAGTTTGTCGATATTTCTTCTGGGCGTTACGGTGAGCTTCTCTTTGAGCAGTTTCCCGACAGGATTCACAGCAATAAATCTGTCCACGCCAGCAACTGTGGCAGATATAAAAAATGCTGCCGCATCGTTTACACTGGATTTCTTTTAATAAAACGATCTCCACATTTTCCGTTCTTGCCATAAAACGGAAGCCGTGATTATATGAAGATGTTGGGTAGCTTCCGTATTTTATATGGATGTCTGCTTTTTGAAGGCTCGAAGCGGCCTACTTCGAGCCTTCCTTATTTTTCAAATCCATCCAAGAAACAAAACCAAATTCAAAGAAAAAAAGGAAGAAAATATATTTTTAAAATATGGGATGAAGAAGAGACAAAGTAAAAAGGATGGAGGCTTTGTTACCGGCTAAAGGGGTGGCCTGCTTCATCGCCATAGGTGGGGACGGTTACGACCGGCGGTAACACAATGGACGCAAAAGCCACTATTAAAATAGGGCCTTATTCCCGAGGCGGATATAGTCGTTGCAATCTTAAAGCGGCGGACCATGATTTTAAACCCGATTCCCTTTTGAAACTTTTCGGTATCAACATACCTGCTCTGGATGAAAATTATATGTACTTCACTGAAAGCAACATCACCTCTGATTTCATGATTGATGCGCTGGAATCACTCTGGCCTTCTTTGAACGCAAGATTCGCCCCACATACACTGGTGATCAATCTTGATAATGGGCCGGAAAATAGTAGCCGAAGGAGCCAATTCATTAGTCGCCTCGTGGACTTTGCCAAATCAGCATTTGTAAATATTAGTTTGGTGTACTATCCCCCGTACCACAGTAAATACAACCCAATAGAGCGAGTTTGGGGTGTTTTGGAAAATCATTGGAAAGGCGAATTGCTGAACAAAATTGAAAAGGTTCTCGGTCTATGTCGAACAATGACATGGAAAGGAGAAAATCCTGTCGTCAAATTAATCAAAGGTGTTTACCCGACAGGGGTACGTTTGGTCAAGTCCGCCGTGAATAATATAGAAAACAAAATTATTCGGATTCCAGGGATTGAAAAATGGGCTGTTGATATTCCATGCTATGAGGAATGAATTGTGGGTTTTAATTTTACCACATCCCTTAAAATATAATTAGTTCTTACTAATATTCTTAATTTCCAAAATTTACGGCAAACTCTTTCAAGTCTTTTCCATCAACTACACCATCTAAATCCAAGTCTCCTTTTTTCCCAATAGCACCTACAACCAACTCATCTGTACCAGCTTTCCCATCATTATCTTTTACTGTTAAAAGTACATCATAGAACCCTGGAGCCAAATCACTTACAGTTGGAGATATGTCTGTAGCTATTCTGTCATAGGACGAATCAGCTCTGTGTTTCAATTCCCATTCGTAAGAAACAATCACTCCGTCTTCATCCTGTGACAAAGATGCATCAAGAAAGACTTCATCGAAAACAATCTGATCATCTCCTGCATTTGCTAAAGGAGGATTTGTATCTGCGGATTCAAATTCGATTTCATGAATAATCATACCATCGTAAGAAGTTGAATAATTGTAGTGAGTTCCACCAGTTATGATGATTGTAATTTTATCTGTTATTCCTTCATCAAGTTCCATTCTAATCCAGGGAGGTTGCGGCGTTGTAAACCCCCATGTTACCGTTTTGGAATTTAAAGAAAGAGAATGAGTGGCTCTGTATCCTTCAAAACCCGGATAATATACTCCGCCAAAAGCCTCATAGACACCTGTATCAGAATCATAATAGTAATCATCGACCTCGAAGTAACCATTATAGTGCACATTGGTACTTATCAGGTTGCCGGCTAAATATTTTTCTATCTTAATTTCAATAGCAGTATAATTGTCATTGCCTAACCTGGATGATAGAACATTAGCAGAAACAATATCCTGAGGTGAATTAACCCTACAACGTGACTTATATTTAATATTATTGTTTTAGGTAACATAATCTGCTACACTCCGCAATATAACTTTTATATAGGAGGTAGAGTATGTTGCCTGAAATCCGAAAAGATGAGTACCTTTATCCTATCCCCAAATTTGATATCTGTGAAGGGGATGTAAAAAATTTTTTCAATGAACTTAAAGGGTTTCATGAAATTTTCCACGACTGTTTTCATCGTTCTGAGTCAAGGGAACATTTTTTCAGGTATATGGCTGGGCAATTTAGTGACCTGGAAAGAAAATCAATTGAACCCATTGCTCTGGCCGTTGAAGATGGCAATGTTAGGGCAATGCAGCGTTTTATTAGCGATGCTGAATGGAATGACGCCAATATTATGGCCAAGTATCGTAATCTCATAAATGAAGATATGGGGACACCTGATGGCGTTCTTATTTTTGATGAAAGCGGTTTTGTTAAAAAAGGCAATGAATCCATCGGTGTTGCCAGACAATATTGCGGGAATGTCGGCAAGGTTGAAAACAGCCAAGTGGGTGTTTTTGCAGCCTATGCTTCCCCAAAGGGCTACGGATTGATTGATAAACGACTGTTTATACCTGAACTATGGTTTAAAGACGATCACAAACAGGGAAGAAAAAAGTGCAAACTGCCTGAGTCTGTTTCGTTTAAGACAAAACCGCAATTGGCTTCCGAAATGTTGAACGAACTCGCAGAAGAAGCCATCGTGCCGTTTAAGTATGTTACCGCGGATTCATTGTATGGCAACAGTGATGATTTTATTGAAGCTGTTGAGCAACATCCGGATTTGACCTATTTTGTAGAAGTTCCTTGTAATACTCAATGCTGGTTTAACAGACCTATTACCGTTGAAAAAACTTACAAATACAAAGGAGAGCAGCGTACAAAAATAGTTGTTGAAAAATCCTCCAAAAAGCCGGTCGATGTCAAAACTATCGCAAAAAATATAAATGATTTTTTCTGGTACCGCCGGAAAGTATCTGAAGGTACCAAAGGACCTATTGAATATGAATTTACCAAAAGACGAGTGGTACTTTCCAAAGGAAACACGCCTACAAAATCGGTGTGGCTGATCATGAGGCGAACCCTTGGGAAATCCCCGGATTATAAATTTTTCCTTAGCAATGCCGGGGTTAGTGCCAGATTAAAGCTTTTTGTATGGCTTAGTGGTATTCGTTGGGCAATTGAACAGTGTTTTGAGGAAACCAAGACTGAACTCGGCATGGATCATTATGAGGTCCGTAAATACCCAGGCTGGAATCATCATATAATAACGTGCATGCTTGCACATTTTTTCTTGTGGCACCTGAAAATCAGGATGGGAAAAAAAAGCTCCATCCATTACAGTGTCGCAGCTTAGAATACTAATGGAGGTGGTTTTGCCATTGAGACCTTGTCGTTTTCATACCGTTATGCAATCGGTTTTGTATTACCAAAGGCGCAATCACGCTGCATATCTATCGCATCGAAAAAGGAGGCTTCTTGATAGAAAGAATACGCACTAAGTTACGTTGTAGGGTTAAATTCAATAACGATGCTTTGTTCTTTTGAATCAGTCGCAATCCCATTATAATTTATTTCTCCACCTCCGGAACTGAACTCATAACCATCTTTCATGAGGCCATCGACAGTATCCAAATGAACAGTATTGTTCAATTCATCTGAGTAGGAGTATCCATGATTATAATCAGTTTCTGCCCAGTTAAAATCACCATTTAACTCAGTTAGAGCCCACAAATCCGTGGAAACTATCTCTGCTCTAACTGTTAGGCTGGATACAAGCAAAAATAACAATCCGATAAAAGCGTTCTTACAAAATCTAAACATAGCTCCTGTTCTCCTTTCCCTTTAAACTATAACATAAGCAGAATTTTGTAATTTGCCTGGTGGTCTGCTTTATTAGAGATTATTCATCCCCGTTTTAAAGCACAACGACAAGCTCAGCCGACCGGGGCAAATTGCCGAGCGCGTTGTAAAAGCCAAATCCTTTCAAAAATCAAGGTCTTTCAAAAGTCGCTAGGCCCCCCGGGTCGGCTGGAGCGGCTTGTTAGGTGTTTTTATTTTGACTGGCCTTTGTGTTTCTTTTTTCAATTCCATCTAATTTATTTTGAGGCAGTGTTCCATATAAGCTTTCAACCTGTTTAGGATGAGATATCATTTGCTCTGCTATTAAATTAACCAATCCAAATAATTTTAAAGCGATTTCTTTATTGTCATTCAAGTCAATTTCCCCTGGATGAACAGATTCGTTGCCAATAACTCTTACGATATCCAAAGATTTTTGCACAAGGGGATTTAGACCTTTGCTAACTAAACTTGCGATGTCTTTGTCAATATTTTTGCCGCTTTCCCCCAATTCTTTACACAAGTATTGAATGCTAAGCCTGAGTAACGCTGCCGCTCCTTTTGGTGAAGATTCAACAATTTCTCTTGCTTCATCAAATAGTTGTTGAATATGTTCTGGAAGATCTCCATTGGGCTTTATATCTATTTTTGAAGTTGGATATACAATTCGATCATAAACCCAAATAGAGATTTCTTTGCAATTATAACATCTTGCCAAATTACAGTTTTGAAGAATTGGTGCTGTGTAAGGTGTCTTGTCGGAATTTTCAAAAAAAGGCTTCCCTAACATCATTTTTTCGCACCATTGAACAAGATTATCCCTTAAATCTTTTTCCATATCTGGTTTGGTTTTAAAAAATTCAAGAGACTCTTCATTGGGGATACTTGGAGTCCGATGGTCTTGTCCGTATGGTTTAACAAAGATGCTGTACCAGGTTTGGGTTGTGTAAGCACCACAATGTGGGCATGAAAAAGCAGTTTTTGAAATTACGGGGGTTGTATCTTCATTTGACATCCTTACATTCCTTTTTTACCACCTAACGGGGAGCTGAGGGGCCGGGCTTTAAAACCACAAAAACTCCAATTATGTAGCGTGTTTGATTATGTTGTGAGTTTTATTCATTTTTATTCAAAAAGATTTTTCAAATCTTTCATTTTATTCGTATAATTCCAAATCATATGCATAGAAAAAGCCCGGAGTAGCCCCTCCGGGCTTTGATTGTGAACTCCCGTCGATAGCCGGAGAAGCCCACACACACAGTTATATTTCTATATCATTTTCCGGTTATCTGCAATACCGGAAAAATCTAAAATGCTTTTAATTCCAAATACATGCCGATGGTGCCATTTCGTATTTTTTGTTTGCAGGTTCTGCTGGAGAGGGCAGGCCTATTGTTGCAGGGACTGCCGTAAGGCCGGAATCCTCAGAAACAAAAGAGAAGCACAGCGACGATACCGCCAGACCGAGAAGGGGAAAAGACGGCATCGGGAAGCCGAGAACCGGCGTCGGCATCGAAAAAAAATTCAAGAGACAAAAAACATGGATGATACAGCTTCCACAGTGCTGCCTGCTTGGTGTAGGACAATAATATTGTGGATTTTGTTTCAGATTCAGGGCCTTCCAATCAAACCATATTGTCAGTTCTGCGGCTCTTCAGGTCAAGTCGTCACACAATTTCCCCGGCGGGGATATGGATAAACGTAAAAACTGGAGGCGCGGCATGGTAAAAAAAGAAATCCTGAACCCTTCAAGGGTGCGTTGTATCAAAGGAGGATTTAGTTTTATCCCCCATCGGTTTCTTACGGGTGGATTTTTGCGAGCATTAAGCCGGGACGAGTTGTTATTGTATTTTTTCCTGGTTCTGGCCGGTGACCGCAACGGATTAAGTTTTTACAGTTATGATAAAATATGCACCCTGCTAAAAATGCAACTGGACCAGTACATTGAAGCTCGGGATGGATTGATGGAAAATGATCTGATTGCCTTTGACGGCACCATTTACCAGGTGCTTTCCTTACCGGCCAACCTTATACAATCTGCTGTACAAAAAAAATCTTCCCTGAACAGCCGTCAACCTGAATCAGTTGGAAAAATTTTGAGCAAACTGGTTATGGAGGCCGATCATGGTTGAGCAGACACCCAAAAGTCCGCCCGGTTATGATCTGGATCAGATCCGCCGGGATTATCTGGACCATATGCTTAAAATCAAGGAAAGCTCTCCTTCTCAAACCTGTTGCAGGACCAAAATTATCAAAGCGTTTGACAGTTATCTGCAAACATCGGGAGTCTCACTGGTCAATATAAACATAGGGCATGTTGATGATTTTCTGGCAAGGTTCAATGCCCCATATGCAAAGAGTACCCAGGGGGTATACCGTTCCTGTTTTCGAGGCTTTTTGCACTACCTGTATAATGAACGGCATTTGATCCAACAGAATTTAGCCCCGCTTGTGACCGGTCCGCCAATGTTTGCTCAAGTCAAGCCTCCTAAATTTTTAAGACCCGGTGAAGTCCGTCAGTTATTTGATCATTTGCCCTGTGCAACATCCAAAGAGCTTCGTGTCTATGCACAGGTTCACCTGGCTTATTATCTTGGATTGCGCCCCATTGAAATCAGCCGCCTTACTCTGGACGATATCTGTTTTGCCAAAGGACTGCTAAACCTGGAAAACACAAAAAATGCAAAGCCCCTTCAATTGCCCATTCCCGATGAAGTTATCAAAGCAATCACCGCTTATATCGTTGGAGGCAGGCCTAAAAGTCAGTCTCGCTCTCTTTTTTTAACCAGCCATTGCCCACCTTACAGAGCTGTAAGTGCCTGGCTCACCAGGCACGATTTAACAAAGGCGTTGCGGGCTGCCGGTCTTCCCGGTACAGGATATTGGCTGCGCCACACCTTTGCACAAAACATGCTGGAAGCAGGTGCCGGCATTTTTGAAATCAAAGAAATGATGGGGCATTCCATCATTGATTCCACAAAAGTATATCTAAGTATCCACAAGGAATTGATGCGCCGGGTGTTGTTCGATGAAACCGTTTAAAAGCTTTTTGGCCACAGAGATGGAAAACTTTATTGTTTACCGGCAAGGACTGGGATACAGTTGCCATATGCTCCGGTGGGCCTTGCTTACCTTTGACGATTTTTTAATGAGGCAGCCGGATCTCTCAGACATTTGGATGCCCCATTTTTATATCACCTTTAAAAATGAGATTGGCCTTGAGCCCTCCGGCGTAGCCAGCATTCTAAATGTAGTTCGAGGCTTTTTTGATTATCTGAAACGGCAGCGGATAAATCTTGATAACCCTTTGAAAGATGTGACCGCTCCGGCCCGGCGCACCTTCATCCCCTTTATATTCTCACCGGAGCAGGTAGAAATGTTACTGGGGGTGGTATGCGGACGGATCCGGCAAACCCCTATGCGGTTCCTTAAAGATTACAGTGAATATCTGGTGATCCTTCTGCTTGCCCGCTGTGGGCTGAGGATGAATGAACCCTTGCGCCTGAGATTGAAAAATTACCGGCCGGATGAAAAGACGATTTACATAGAGAAAACCAAGTTCAAAAAGGACCGTCTTATCCCTATTCCAAAATCAACTGCCATGCAGATTGACAACTATCTTTCAACCAGGGCCGCTTTAATTGAAAACGATATGAATCCCTACCTGTTCATGGGGATAGGGGAAAACGGCTTGAACGATAACCGTATTCGCTCTGTTTTTCACGATGCTGTGCGTCAAATCGGGATCCGCCGCCCAAGGAAAATTATCGGCGACACGACCTTTGGGAAGCCCACTCCGCACTGTTTACGGCACTCTTTTGCCATTAACACCTTGAAGGCAGCCATTGCCCGGAAACAATCACCCCGGAATGTGCTGCCGGTGCTTGCCGGCTATATGGGTCATGTTGAGTATAAATACACCATGGAATATTTGAAAGCAGTTGATGCTGAAAGCCGCGACAGCCTGTTCAAATTTACCACCGGCAGAAGGGATGAATCATGAACCTGACCCGTTGCGTTGTTCAATTTTTTGACCAATACCTGCCTTATGTCAAAGGGTGCCGCCCCAATACGATCAAAAGTTACCGGGATACCATGCGCTTTTTTTTACCGTTTGCTGCCGAATACCACAGCGTAAAGGTCAGTTCGCTCAATCTGGAACATATCACGGTAGAATTAATTTTGCAGTTTCTCAATGAGCTTGAATCCAAACGGTCCAACACGGCTAAAACCCGGAACCAGCGCCTGGCCGTTTTAAAGTCTTTTGCCAAAATGATCCGTTTTATTTATCCCGAGCAACAAAAACTGACCAATGCGATCCTTGATATTCCCCGGAAACGAAGCCAACACAAGTTGATCGGATTTTTGTATCCCCAGGAGATCAATCAAATCCTTAATGCGGTCCAACTTAAAAGAAAGGACGGGTTCCGAGATTATACCCTTCTGTATCTATTATATGATACCGGTGCCAGGGCAACGGAAATCGCTACCCTTGAGATGGATTATTTTGATTATGAAAATCAAACTCTGGCGATTCTTGGGAAGGGTAACCGATATCGACAAGTTCAGTTGCTTGGGAAAACAGTAGAGCTTATGCATCAGTATATTGAAGAACATCGCAATACGCCAATCCATCCGTTTAAAAAAAGGCTGTTCATCAACCAAAGAGGAACAAGCTTGACCCGCCACGGTATCAACCGGATCTGTAAAAACTACCTTGAACAGGCTTTACCGGCAAAGCGGACAGCGACCATGCACCCCGTCCATAGCTTCCGTCATTCGTGTGCCGTTCGAATGCTCTCAGAGGATCGGCCTTTATCTGAAATTAAGAATCGCTTGGGGCATTCTAATGTCAAATCCACAATGGTTTACTTAAAGCTTGATCTAGGCCAGAAGCGACATTTACAAGAGAACTTCATCCAGTTCACCAAACAGCACCTGAAATCTGATCCGAAAATTGAGGAGTTGATCCAGTGGGAAAACAAGCAAAACGTTCTTGAGTGGCTGGATAGTCTATAGATCCTTACAGACTTCATCACCAGCACTCCTCAGGGCAAACTGTAGCTGTTTATTATGTTTAGTGATTTGTTGCAAATTTGTCATACCCTTGATAACCAACTGTTTATTTGAACGATTTTGACTTACGGCATTACGGCGCCCAAACCACGGTCAATCAAGGCTTCAGGACCGCTCGCAACATAACTCCAATAAAAAGTTAATTTTTCATGCACCAAGAGCTTTCAAAAAGACGGCGCAGGTAGCCCGGTCGCCTCGAGCGTTTTGTTGGGCTTTTATTTGATGGGCTTTTATTTGAATCAAATCAGATTAAAGCCCTTCACCTAATGGCGCAGATGATATGTTCAAATGGATATTTTCATTATCTAATTTGAGATCGTGTGCCATGATATATTTTCGAATATCGGGAAAGAAATCCTTTTGCCTGTTTTGTAAATTCTCAAAAAGATGAAGCATTGCAGCAACATCATGGGCATCATAATCGCCTGGCAGCATAGCCTCTACCCATTGTTCTTGGATTTCATTTTGTTTTTCCTTAGGCAAATAAGCCATATTCCATATCATCATAGATAAATCTATTATTCCACGAACCCTAATTTCATTTCCCCAATACATTTTAATATATGGTTCCGCTATTTTCAAAATCACTGCTGACATTTTGATTTGATCAGGATTATCAATAATACTCATCTTTGTTGGATCCAAATCTAATCCTTTAAGCAAATCATGTACCTTCTTATTTAAATTCTGGTACTTTGTTTGGGTTGTTTTATGCTTTTTAATATTTTGAGTTTTAAACCCCAAAGCTTTTCTCTTGTTTTTTCTGGATTGGTTTTTACGTACTTGTTTTCCCATTACCATACTTTCTTTTCGGTATTTTGTGGAGCCCAACGACAAGCTCAGCCGACCGGGGGCAAGTTGCCGAGTTCGTTGTAAAAGCCAAGTCCTTTCATAAATCAAGGTCTTTCAAAAGTCGCTAAGCCCCCCGGGTCGGCTGGAGCGGCTTGTTCGCCAATTAACTTAGTGATTATCAAAGTCATTATATTTTGCTTTCAGCCGTATAGCAGCACAAATTTCAAGCAAGGCTTGCCGAGTAGGATCGGGCTCTTCAATAAATTGGACATCCATATTTTTGATCCTCTGTCTCGCCTTATCGAATGCCTGTTTGAAATCTGGCTGTGTTAGTAAGTCTTTTCGTGAACCTTTTTTTTGATAAGATGCTTTTATGTTACCAGTCTGCTCACGGGCTAAAAGAAAAGCAAATGTAGCTTGGTTATGGTTATTTCGAGTGTGATACTGAAGTCTTTTACGCAATTTGTTTGATCTGCCAACGTATAGAGCGGTTTCATTTTCCGAAAAAAGATATATTCCAGACGCGGGCATATCTTTCGGCAAAGCCTTCATGCAGCATTTAGGGGCGTCGCATAACATCGAATATTTATTTTCAACATCCTTAATTGCTTCGGAAAATTCATTCATTCAACATTTTCTCCGGCGAACGGGGAGCTCAGCCGACCGGGGCATATAACCGAGCAGGTTGTCGAAGCCAAGTTCTTTCGAAAACCAAGAGCTTTCGAAAAGCCGCTAGCCCCCCGGGTCGGCTGCAGCGTTTTGTTATCATAATTTTTGATCAAACATGAAGGGCTTCAAGTACCGCTTTAGGGTTTTTGGAGGCGATACGTAACAAGGCTTTTGCAGGGCCTTCTGGTTTCCTCCTCCCTTGTTCCCAATTTTGAAGAGTTCTTACGCTTACTCCTATCATCATGGCAAATTCAGACTGTGAAACGCTTAAAGTCTTCCGAACCATTTTAATTTCAGGAGCTTCAATCTCAAAAACTCGGCTTGGTTTCTTTTTTCCGGTTTTTATATCGCCAGCTTCTTTTATGCTTGAAAGCAACATATCAAAATCTTCTTTTTTCATAATAAATTCTCCTTTAATGCTTTTTTCAAGATTTTGACTTGTTCGAGGGTTAAATCTTCTTGTTCGTTTTTCTTGTACATGAACAGCATGTAGATCGTTTCGGGTTGATCAAAATAGTAAATAACCCGTAAAGCCCCTCTTTTGCCTGCACCAGGTAATTTCCAACGAATTTTACGAATTCCTCCACTTCCTTTAATAATTGCCCCTGCACCTGGATTTAACATTAAAGCAGATTGCAATACTCGATAACTCGAGTCGGGTAGAAGCTTCAGAACTTGCTTGGTAAATATTGATGTTTCAATGAATTCCATAACACAACAATACGCCATTGACGTATTTAAGTCAAGATGGAGATGGTTTTAAATGATAACGACAAGCTCAGCCGACCGGGGCAAATTGCCGAGCGCGTTGTAAAAGCCCAATCCTTTCAAAAATCAAGGTCTTTCAAAAGTCGCTAGGCCCCCCGGGTCGGCTGGAGCGGCTTGTTAGCTGAATCATAGCTTTTTTACGTTTATGGTTTTATCGCATATCACTCCAATTAGTGATGTTATTAATCCCAGAACAAGACTACCGCCAATTGCGTATAGCGGAATAAAAATAAATATAAGGCCAGCTGTAGATGAACCAGTTTTAGTTGCCCACCAATCAAAAAACCATGCGAAATGACTAAAAAAGACTATGATGGTCGCACCTGTAGCGAATCCAATACCCCCCAATTTATTGGCATAGCTTTTGCTTTTAAAGCTACTCTTCAATACTATATATCCAAGAACAAGAGGGACCATATTCCAAAAAGCAAAAGGGTTAATTGGTATTCCCTCCAAAATATATACAGAAACACAAAGAATGATGAAAACTATTGTCAATAAATTTCCTTTTTTCCCATTGTATGTTTAATGATATCCATGGTCGATTTTAACACGCTAACGGGGAGCTCAGCCGCCCGGGGACGAAAACCGAGAAATTCCCAAAAATTAAATTCATTTCATAAACCAGACACTTTTCAAAAGCCGCTAGCACCCCCGGGTCGGCCTGAAGCGTTTTGTTGGGTGATATCTGTTGCCGTTCTTTGAAGCGCATCAGTTACCCATGTATTAAGGCTTTTACCATTCTTTCGTGCTTGAATAACAAGGGTCTTATGTAGTTCTGGGCCAACTCGAACTAAAAATTTCCCAGAATATGGCTTTTCAGGAGCCTCGCCCCGCTCAGCACAAAATTCCAAGTAGTCTTCTACTGAATCTGTAAATGCTTTTCTAAGCTCCTCAACAGATTCTCCTTCAAAGGTAATTACATCTCTCAAATTGATGATTTCTCCATGAAAAATGTTGGCTTCATCATCAAACTCAACCTTTGCAAAATATCCTTTATATTCCATCATGGTCTTACTCCTGCCTCTTGAAGAAATCTTCGTACAGATTTGACTGCCCCTTTCCCAGTGACTCTTTCCGGGTGAGGTCTGTGAAAAACGGCACGGACATCATTTAGCGCAATTCTAACTCGTGAACCCCTACCTTCAGAAATATCAGCACCGAGTGCGGAGAATAGCGATTCAATATTTGACCACGCTATATCTGATCTTTCTGGTTTTTCGAATATTCTTTCAAGAGTTTGTTGTTGCTTTTTATTCATGCTCAAATGATATTACACTTTGATACTATTTTAAAGGCTTTAAATGAATATTTTGAGGATGGATGTTACGACACCCAACGATAAGCTCAGCCGACCGGGGGTAAGTTGCCGAGCGCGTTGTAAAAGTCAAATCCTTTCATTAATCAAGGACTTTCGAAAAGTCGCTAAGCCCCCCGGGTCGGCTGGAGCGGCTTGTTCTTTTCCATTACGTTGGGGAACATAGGAGCCTTGCCCCTTTTTCTCCGACATTGCCCAATGAGGTCTTAGTAGGCCTCAAGGGGCAAATCCAAATAGAGAATTTTGTTATTAGAGGCGTTGCATTTCATGCTCCAATGATACTGAAATCCATCCTCCGTTGTCATTCGGTCTATCTCTATAGTGTCGGAACTTGCATAGTCATCGGTCATGATGATCTCATCAGGCCATAACCAAACGGTCACATCTGCGACTGTGGTTGTTTCCTCTAAATCCGAATCGTCGAATTTAAATTTATATATCAACTTGCGCACCCACTTCTCCTGCAGGTCTTCCCCTTCTTCCGTTAAAATTTTATTGTAAACTATCTGGATTTCTTTTTCGGCAATATTGCCGTTTAGGTCTGTTACGACCACATTTAATAAATTGGTTCCCAGGTCGAGGGTAATTTCATCAATTTTCCATTCCCATCCCCATTCTTCTGTTGCAACTCCCTGAAGACCATTAGAATTAGCCCAGATTACTTGGTCGATTCCTATGGCTGTAGGGGTCATTTCTTGTGTTAAGGGATCGACTTCGTCTTCTAGTGAATCAACCGCTTCAGTGGTTGATGCTGTTGTGACTGAATAATCGCTCTGTGACAATCCCAGGCTATTCGAAGATGTGGATTCCAGAGTGTCTAAACTATCCGTTGTAACCACAGAAACGGTTTGCTGTAAAACTTCAGCAGGCTCAACATAGGACGAGCAATCAGTGATTCCAAAATTGCCTGTAAAGGTAATCAAATCATTATCCGACAGCTCCCCGTTATCAAATTTTGTTATAAAGGCGGACAAATCCAGTCCGTCAATATCTCCGTCAGAATCGAAATCACCGGCACAAAATCCCCAAAAGGCTTTAACCCCGTATGTATCAGAATTGTTGTAATCAAAAACGATCCACCCTGTATTTTCACTCCAGGCTTTGCCGGAAAGGATACCCGAATTCGGATCAACGGTCACACCATAATCCACCGACTCACAATCGTCTGTATTCTCACAGGAGAAGCTTATCCATCCAATGTTTTCACCCCAGGCGTATCCTGATAAAGTTCCGTTTCCGTTATGGACAACGCCGCCATAAGCAGGATTCATTCTTATCCATCCGACATTCTCCCCCCAGGCATCCCCTGTTAAGTTTGTGGCGGAGAGGGTTATTCCTTCTCCGTAAGACGGATTAAAGTCAATCCACCCGACATTTTCGCCCCAGGCGTATCGATGCCCGTTATCATTAACATCAATATTCCTTGCTGTTCCGGGGGAAACAAACGAAATCAACAGCATAGCGGACAGGAGAATTATATGAATTTTCATTTGGCTCATGGGTTTTCTCCGATTTTTGTTAATGGTCAAAGTGTTGCTGTTATCAGCTATTATTTTTCCTTTTAATTCCGACAAGGCTTATAAGACCTGCGCAAAGTAGGCAAAATCCCCCAGGCAGTGGGGTCGAAAGATAGCCTGAACATACGGCGATTCCATAGAAATAAACATCAGTTTGAACATATCCCTGGTATCCCACTCCAAAAGCAAAGGTCCAGGCCGAATCGGTTACATAACCAGACGGTGTCCCCGACCAATATTGATGGCTCGTTAAGTTTATGAAAGATCCTTTATTTATTAATCCTGATCCATCTTGAGGCGTTGCGTCAGGCCCCATATAAGACAAGTTCCCAAGGGCCGTATGAAACAAGTATCCCATCTCACTTGAGGTGATATTGTA
Source organism: uncultured Desulfospira sp. (assembly GCA_963663165.1). Taxonomy (GTDB): domain Bacteria; phylum Desulfobacterota; class Desulfobacteria; order Desulfobacterales; family Desulfobacteraceae; genus Desulfospira. The sequence continues at coordinate 5,597,824 of OY760175.1, forward strand.
TCCGCAGGTTGTTGTCCCGTCATAACCATTTTCAAAGGGACCGTCCACGGTTTCGGGCAGTCGCCACTCCCCGGTCCAGGTCATGGAGAAACCCTGAAAAAACATAATGTTAAGTTCACCGGGTTCGTTTAAACTTTCGGCCCAACTGACCTGGTCCTCATAATTGGTTCGTTCATGGGTATAATCCAGCCAAGTAATCTGCTGGACATCATCATAAATTAAATTATATGCGCCGGTATTTGAACTTCCATCATTGTAATAGGCCATGCCGATCTGGATCAAACTTGCCTGACACAGGCCAACGGCACCTGTAAGGATTAAAACAATCATGACCCCTGTTAGGATATTTTTTTTCATTTTGATCATGCTCCCGAATTAAAGGTGAAACTGATTTTAATTGCGCACCGGCCAGATGTTCCTGGTTAATGTCTTGGCATTATAAACCTCTTGGCCGTTTCCCAAATTTATAGACCATGCGTTTTGATCGCTACCTGCTTTTGTTGTACTCGACCAGTAAGAAGAAGACTGAATTTGATTAAATGGTCCTCTTACTTCACTCCATTGTGAAGTCCCTCCAGTGTCCGGAATACAGGGATTGATATAAGCAATACAAATCAGACTCCCTAGTTCCGTCAGATTGGGAAGACGCCAGGAACCGGCTGCCGATCCGTCCGTCAGGGTTGTGCCGTTTTCTGAAAGGTCGTTGCATAAAGCCAGGGCTTCAGACCATGTTTTGGCTTCGCTGAAATGGAAGGCATTTTTTAGCCAAATCAATCCGGTCAAATTATCGGTTACAGTTCCATCGTTGTTATCTGTAAATCGAGGGACTGGCCATGATTTTCCTCTTTGTAAATGCCCGTCATCGTATCTGTCAGCAAACATTTGAAATTGCCCAGTCTTGGGGACAGGTGCTCCGGCGCAGTTTGACAGGTAAAGCTCATTTGCAAGAGATCCTACATTATTTTTTATCAGTTCATTTTGAGTATATATATCACTTAGTGTTCTCATGGTTGAATTCGGTGACTCTGAGGGATTTAAATCGCCAGCAAAGAGTGGCCCAGGTAAAATAAAAACCAACAGCAAGAAGCATAAAAATGTTTTGGAGTGTATCATGACATCTCCTTTATGATGAATGAGTTGAAGCATTATTGGTGCCCTCCCCGAACAGGCCAGACATAGGCACCGTCATTGGTAGGAACTTTTCTGAAACCATTTATACTCCCTTCAGCCATTTCTACGGCCCAGGCCATATCCGTATTGTTTATGTATGTTGAGTTTGTCCAATACCAGTCGGATTGAACATTATTGAAGATATTGCCTTCAGCCCATTGCCCGGCCCCGGATTGGTTCGAAATGCACGGGTTTGAGTAATTTAGGTTTAGAAGGCTTTTTAGGGCCTCAGAAAAATTAATATCCACAATTCCATAGTCTGAATTCTGATTTCTATAGACAACATGGAATCGATAGTTTATGGTCAACATGGAAGATTACATAAAAATACAGGAGGACCATGTTTGATCATTCTAAGCACAATTTACCCAAAACTATATCGGAATTAACGCCACCACTAAAGGATTTTCTGAATACCACTCGAAGCAAATTAAAAGGCCATGAACGGCGCCAATTCATGGCACGCGTTGTCTCCCTTATGGGGCACGGCGGACAACTAAAGGCTGAAAGAGAACTGGGTTGGGATCGGAAAACAATAATCAAAGGGCGACGGGAAATAGAAAGCGGAGTTACCTGTGTTGATAATTTTTCCGGACGAGGCCGGAAATCGTGTTTAGAACATTTTCCGAATTTAAAAGAGGACATAACTCGTATTGTAAACCCTATATGTCAGACTGATCCTACATTCCGTACCCAGAATTTATATTCCCCAATATCTGCGAATGAAGTATTCCGTCGATTAGTTGACGACATGGGATATGACCCTGAGAATATGCCAACAGTACGGACTCTATCCACCATAATGAATAAATTGGGTTTTAAACTGAAGAAGGTCGCCAAAGCCAAGGTAAAAAAAAATTCCTGAAACAGACATCATTTTTGAATATGTGCATAGGACAAACCAACTAGCCGATGAAACAGATGGCGTTTTACGTATCTCAATGGACGCAAAAGCCACTATTAAAATAGGGCCTTATTCCCGAGGCGGATATAGTCGTTGCAATCTTAAAGCGGCGGACCATGATTTTAAACCCGATTCCCTTTTGAAACTTTTCGGTATCAACATACCTGCTCTGGATGAAAATTATATGTACATCACTGAAAGCAACATCACCTCTGATTTCATGATTGATGCGCTGGAATCACTCTGGCCTTCTTTGAACGCAAGATTCGCCCCACATACACTGGTGATCAATCTTGATAATGGGCCGGAAAATAGTAGCCGAAGGAGCCAATTCATTAGTCGCCTCGTGGACTTTGCCAAATCAGCATTTGTAAATATTAGTTTGGTGTACTATCCCCCGTACCACAGTAAATACAACCCAATAGAGCGAGTTTGGGGTGTTTTGGAAAATCATTGGAAAGGCGAATTGCTGAACAAAATTGAAAAGGTTCTCGGTCTATGTCGAACAATGACATGGAAAGGAGAAAATCCTGTCGTCAAATTAATCAAAGGTGTTTACCCGACAGGGGTACGTTTGGTCAAGTCCGCCGTGAATAATATAGAAAACAAAATTATTCGGATTCCAGGGATTGAAAAATGGGCTGTTGATATTCCATGCTATGAGGAATGAATTGTGGGTTTTGATTTTACCACATCCCTTAACTCTGATCTATTGGGAAGGCGCCAGTCTCCGGCCAGAGATCCGTCTGTTAAATCAGCATTGCTGGCGGCGGAAAGGCTGCTGCAAAAATCTATTGCCCCTTGCCAGGTCGATTCAAGTTGATTGGCATTTCTCATCCACACAAGATTGGTAAGGTTATCCGTGATTGTTCCATCACCATTGTCTGTGAATCTTACGGATTCGGGCTGAACCCCTATGCGAAGCTCACCATCGTCCCTGTCGCCATATGATGTAGACTGGCCTGTCGCAGGGACAGGTGCTTCAGGGCAGTCCAATGCGGTGTTGAGGGTATCTAATATTTCTTCATTTTGGTTAAATATGTCCTCCAGACTATTCATGGTTGAACCGGGCGGTCCAGATGGATCTAAATCTCCTGCTGTAATGGTTGACGATAGTGCCGTGATTAAAAGAATAACGGCCATCTTAATTTTGAGATGCTTCATAATCGTTCTCCTTAACCTATGAAATTTAGTAACTACTCACCCCGGTCAAAATCGACACCGGGGATTTCACCTGCCAAAGCAAGCTGAATGGCAACAAGAGGATTCACGCCTTTGTTTGCCATGGTTTGCAGGTAGCTTGAAATTCGACAATAAGCATGAGCATATTGCTGACATCGAAAACAACCTGATATTTTCTGTTTTACCTTTGCCATCCGAAGATCGCGTTCTGCCCGATTATTAGTGAATGGAACATATGGGTCCTTGGCAAACAGCAAAACGGCCGCTTCATTATTTTTAAGCCTTTCCCACAAATTATGGGCATCTGATTTGGCCATTTTACCGCGTTTGCCTTTTGGTTTTGGCGGGATTTCCGGCAGCTCTTTATCACCTCGTGTAAGAATGTTACGGAATCGTTTTTGCAAATTAGCGTATTCTTTATCTGCCAAACACTTTTCTTCCCGCTTTGCTACTTTATGACAAGTTTCCTGTAAAAGCTTTTTCATATTAGCAGCCCACCTGTACTGATTGGATTCAACAATAAATGTCAGTTCCCTCAATAGATGGGAACCACAAAGTCCATGTCCACAATGATCGTACGACAGGTATGATGCCCAGCAATCGTGGATTATTACCCCGCCATAGCGGGGAATAATATTCAAATCGACTATCGCCTCCTTGCCTCGCTTTCGGTGAAGTAGCTTCAAGGTGGTGCCTCCGGAGGAATACACATGTATCCAGTGATTTTTTCGATCCACCCGAAAGGATGTCTCGTCAACATGAATTGATGGGGCCTGAAGAATGTCTTCTATCGATTTGACCTCCCACCTTTCAAGTGCTTGATAAAGTCGCCAGACAAACTTTAGAAGGGTTGCTTCTGAAATTACCACACCGATCATTGCAGAAATCTGCTTTTGAACTCGGTTGAGTGCAACCATTTGGCTGATGATCAAGTGAATGACAAATGCTTTGAGTCCATTCCCATATTGCAGAGGGCCTGGCATATCCTCTGGAAATTGTCCTTTGACCGTCGTGTTACAGTTGGGGCACTCTTTGATTTCGGCATCAACATGATCCACGACTTTTTCAAAAATGATATCTATTTTGGTACGCCGCTCATATCCCTGGCAGGGTGCTTGATCAAGCGGCTGACCACATACATTACATGTTACAGCTTGCGCAACGGTGACGGTTGATTTTGTGCGGGCACTGCTAAGCTTACCGCTGACCTCTTTGCCCTTTCCTTTATTTCCAGGATCTGATTTGGAGGTCTCATCCTTAGATGTTTGTGAAGACGGTAGACTTGAGTTTTTGTTATCTTTGCGGGTCTTTTTCTCAAGGAAGATAGATAGTATCAATTCAACAATAAGGAGCATGCTGTTCATCAGAGCCCGCATCTCAGGAGATACTTTGCCCTCAGCACAAAGATTTTCAAAATCCTTTTTTAGACGGGCTATTTCTTCCCGAACACTATTTTTATCTACCGTTGCCATGTCAGCATTATAACACGGGTTTTTGGCGGCTCGAGATTTGCTCTATAGCGGATTTTCTATGTATTCGGCATCATCTGTCATGATTTTACGGTAAATTTCTGGATAAATAAGCGCCAGCATGCTTTAATAAAGGATTTGGTGACCATTTAAAAAATTTTAAAATTGACCTCAAAAAACCTGTCAAGTCTTTTTTTTAAATTTTTACATTTTTTTATGGGGTGAGTAGTTACGAAATTTAAATGGTTTTGCCATGAAATCCGTTAAGCTTTAACTGTTTGTAATCCTAAATTTGTAATGCACTATTTTTAAATCTTTTCCTTTCAATTGGTGGCTGCCATCAAATCCCGTATCTTTTTCTGTCGTTTCATTCAAAAAAGAACGACAAGCTCAGCCGACCGGGGCAAATTGCCGAGCGCGTTGTAAAAGCCCAATCCTTTCAAAAATCAAGGTCTTTCAAAAGTCGCTAGGCCCCCCGGGTCGGCTGGAGCGGCTTGTTAGCTGAATCATAGCTTTTTTACGTTTATGGTTTTATCGCATATCACTCCAATTAGTGATGTTATTAATCCCAGAACAAGACTACCGCCAATTGCGTATAGCGGAATAAAAATAAATATAAGGCCAGCTGTAGATGAACCAGTTTTAGTTGCCCACCAATCAAAAAACCATGCGAAATGACTAAAAAAGACTATGATGGTCGCACCTGTAGCGAATCCAATACCCCCCAATTTATTGGCATAGCTTTTGCTTTTAAAGCTACTCTTCAATACTATATATCCAAGAACAAGAGGGACCATATTCCAAAAAGCAAAAGGGTTAATTGGTATTCCCTCCAAAATATATACAGAAACACAAAGAATGATGAAAACTATTGTCAATAAATTTCCTTTTTTCCCATTGTATGTTTAATGATATCCATGGTCGATTTTAACATGCTAACGGGGAGCTCAGCCGCCCGGGGAACGAAAACCAAGCACTTGCCTGAAGTTAAATTTGTTTCAAAAACCGCGGGCTTTTGAAAAGCCGCTAACCTCCCCGGGGCGGGCTGCAGCGTTTTGTTCTGATCTATTTTTGAGAATGGTCACAAAAAATCATGGAAAAATTGAAGATAATTTGCAAGATATGTCAGGTTTGAGGCAGAAGTTCCCCTGTTTATCTCGCAAATAATCGTGAAACTCCTGCCTCCCCACCCAATAACAGGGCAGGAGATATGCTATCAGAAGTTCTGAAAAACGAAAGTTTTTTTTGGGATCTATACAAAATAGATCTGGCAACAGCCGAACGTTATAGACAGATGAAGTGCCCCCACTGCCAGGGACCGTTGTATTATGCCAATTATCCGCGCAAACCCAGGGGGGAGCCTGAAGGGTTGTCTGAAGAATGTTTTTTACAATTCAGTTTATGTTGCGGAAGGGAAGGCTGTCGACGTCGTTTGATCCCGCCAACCTGCCGTTTCCTTGGTAAAAACATTTACTGGTATGCGGCCATTCTGACGATTGTGTCCGACTGGCAGAACCAATCTGTAGGTATCACGATGTCCAGGTTTGCTGAAACAATCGGTATCTCCCGCAACACCCTTAGCCGCTGGGTCAGCTTATTCAAAGAAATATTTCCAACAAGCTCTCAATGGAAGAAAATCCGGGGCCGAGTACCTGCAAGCGTAAAAAATGATCGTCTTCCAGCAAGTTTGGTCAACTTCTATCTGCATCAACAGGCGTCCATCAAAAAAACGTTGATCTCCTGTTTGTCATTCTTGTCTCAAGGCAGTGAAATATCACAAAAAATAAGGGCCGGGTAATCTCACGCAGAAGATGGGCGTGGCCTTGGGCGCTCAACTGTTCTATCAAAGGGGCCGGGATTTTTATCAGCATTTCGCTGAAAATTTTAACTCAAAATTGAAAGGACCCCGGCCTATGAACAGTAAAAACCAAAGTCCGGTTGATAACTGGGCTTTGTTTCGCTTCTCAGTCGTTGGCGGTTTGCTGGCAAATCCGCCGGCCAAAGGTGAGCTGCGCAAGGAACTGGAAAAGCTTTCCTATCAGATTTACACCCATCCCATCACGAACGAATCAACGGTATTTCATTTTTCAACTATTGAAAGCTGGTATTACAAGGCAAAAAATGCCCAGGACCCCATTATTGCTTTAGGGCGGAAAGTTCGTTCTGACTATGGCGGTTCAATTGTATTCACACCTGAACTGATCCGGATGCTGGGCAGACAATACCGGACTTATCCGAACTGGAGCTACAAACTGCACGCAGATAATTTCGCAGCAGAACTCCAGGAAAAGGAGGCTTCAGTATCGGTACCATCCTATGCCAGTGTCCGGCGGCGGATGATCGAAAGGGGGTGGACCAGGAAGCCCTCAGCAAAGAAAAAACAGACAGCGGGTATGAAAATTGCCGCAAAGCGGTTCGAAAGCCATGAAATCCGAGGATACGAAGCAGAATATGTTCACAGCCTGTGGCATCTGGATTTTCATGAAGGCAGTCTGCGGGTGGTGGATAACAACGGTAACTGGTATACGCCCAAAGCCTTATGTATTCTTGACGACCATTCCCGCCTGTGCTGCCACATCCAATGGTATTCAGGAGAAACCACCCAGGATTTGATTCATGGATTGACCCAGGCATTTTTCAAAAGGGGGCTTCCCAGGGCACTGATGACGGACAACGGATCTGCCATGACCTCCCATGAGTTTTGCAACGGTCTTAAAAAAACAGGGATACTTCATGAAACGACACTGCCCTACAGCCCTTATCAAAACGGTAAGCAGGAAGCCTTTTGGGGAACCCTTGAAGGCAGATTGATGGCCATGCTGACCCGGGTGGACCCTCTGACACTGGAATATCTCAATCACAGCAGTCAGGCCTGGGTCGAGATGGAATATAACAAAACCAGGCATAGTGACATCGGCACATCTCCTGTTCAACGCATGCTTGAAGGCAAAGATGTTTCCCGGCCGGCACCGGATGAAGAGCAACTGAGGTTCGCCTTTACAGTCTGCGAATCCAGAAATCAGCGAAAATCTGACGGTACCGTGTCCATCAACGGGGTAAGATTTGAGATCCCTTCCCGGTTTCACCATATCCCTCGGTTACATGTCTGCTTTGCCAATTGGGATAAATCCATGGCCTGGCTCATGGACCAGAGAACCGGCAAACAGATTGCGCAGATCTACCCCCAGGACAAAATCAAAAATGCTTCAGGAAAACGAAAGATCAAGTCGAGACCTGAGCATACCATTCTACCGGATGAAACATTGAAAGAATCCGAGCCTGCATTATTAAGAAAACTGATGGCCGAGTATGCCCAAAGCGGCATGCCTCCAGCCTATCTTCCCAAAGGAGAATCATGAACAACAAACAGCTTCTGGCTTATTACGGCCTTAAATGGAACCCTTTTTTTCCTAATATCCCCGTGGAAGCCTTATGGCATCCGCCATTGATGAACAGTTTTATTTTTCGTCTTGAGAATATGACCCTGAACGGGGGCTTTGCTTTGATCAGCGGGGACCCCGGCCTTGGCAAATCCAAGGCGTTGCAGATGATTGCCCAAAAGTTCGGTAAACTTGACGAGGTAGTTGTCGGGGTAATGGAACGTCCCCAAAGCAGTGTCGGAGACTTTTACCGGGAAATGGGAGTTTTGTTTGGTGTCAATTTGAGCCCTGCCAACCGGTACGGCGGGTTCAAGGATCTTCGGGAGCGCTGGAAAAGTCATGTAAAAACCACCTTGTTCCGGCCCATCCTGCTCATAGATGAGGCCCAGGAGATGCTGACCGGATGCTTAAATGAACTGCGTTTGTTGAACAGCGCGGACTTTGACTCCCAAAACCTGTTGACCACCGTGATTTGCGGCGATGACCGGCTCCCGGAACGGTTCAGATCAAGATCCCTGGTATCGCTGGGAAGCCGGATGCAGTTCCGGCTGACGCTGCTTCCCTATGTCCGGGATGACCTGCTGGATTACATGGATCACAGCCTGAACCAGGCCGGCGCCCCGCACTTAATGACGAAAACTCTGATCAGGACCCTTGCAGACCATTGCGCCGGCAACCTGCGGGTTCTTAACAATATGGCCGCAGACCTGCTGACTGCGGGGATTGAAAAAGAACTCAATCAATTGGACGAAAAGCTTTTTATGGAAGTCTATTCCAGACAGCCGCCCAATAAAAAATCATAGGAGAACAATATGGGTATTTATGATGATCCGGACATGAAACTGGAAGAAATCACACAGGAATTGGAACATTTTATCCTGGATATGGTCCTTGCCGGACTTGAAAGCTTGAATATGGAATATCGGGCCTTCAGGCGATTCCAGAAACAAAGGCTCACGGAAAAGAACCGTCATAAAGAACACGAGCCGTTTTGAACGTACGCCCGGACTCCAAAGGTCCGGGCCTGCCTCAATGGAAAAAATACTTTGGAAAATCGGCAATTATTTTAAGCACCGCTTCAGCCTGGCAGTTCTTGATGAAATTAAGGGCCGGTGGCCCGTTCTCCCCTCTTGTAAAAACATCCCTTATCTTAAAGCTGAAAATGCCGGAGGAAGGCACATCCTGATCAGACCTGATCCTGTTATTCAGCCTTATTATTTTCTTGCCGACGATTTAAACATTGACCTGCTTATCCGGCATCATCAATCCATATCAAACCGCTTTAAACCAGGCAGGATGGTTATAGAAACATCTCCCGGCAATTATCAAATTTGGATTCACAGTGACCGTCCGTTAAGCCTTCCCGAAAAAAAGTATTGGTTGGAAAACATGCACAGTGATCCCGGCGCCGACCCGAAAAACAGGTGGGGCAGATGCCCCGGGTTCAGGAACAGAAAAGCAAAACACAGAACGCCTTCAGGACAATACCCTTTGGCAAAGCTATTATGGGTGGACTGGAAATGCCAGGCTATTGTCCCTGAAATAGAATTATCCTCCCAACCTCAAGAAGTCTTTTCCCATCAACCCCGGGGGGGAGTGTGCCATAACGGTAATATTTCCCGCTCCCTCTATGATAAGGGTGACGAATCTGCCACTGATTTTGCATATGCTCTGGCCCTCTATAGAAGAGGTTTCTCACGAATGGAAATTTACAATCGCATTATCAATGAAAGGCAGGATTGGATTAATCATGCGGGTGAACGAAAAAAAACACAGTATCTGATCAGGACATTACAGAAAGCTGAAAAAATTATCAGTTAAAATCGGGCTCTCTTGGCCTCCGGGAAAGCCCTTATTTACCATGAAACGTTGTCCATGAATTATCGTGATTGCTCTCATTTTCACCTGGGATGCTTAACAGGATTTACCCTGAGTAGGAGGTCTCGGCTCATAAAGCCGAAACCTCCGACAGCACCTCGCCCCCCACCTTAAAAGATAGGGTCCAGGGAGTTGCCTCTGATTATTCCCTCCTTAAGAAATCTGGTTGGGATTGTGCGTTCATCATCTTTCTCATTGTTTTCCCTTCACAGATTTCAAATAAATCATTTCTCCATTCTATACATTTTAAATCCACATTATTATCAAGTTGTGTTCCAAGGTAATATCGGATTTTATCTATAATTATACCAAATGTAATAGCCGACGAACCCGGCTTACGATAAACGCCAACTAATTGAGGTGCCCCTCCACAAGCTATGTCTTTGATATTAAACAAAGTGTCACAAAAACAATGAAATACGCTACGGCTCGTCCCTTTATCTGGCCCCTCATTATAACGCTTATAATTATCGCGAAATTCATTAGCACCTGAACCAAGAACAAAAAGTATATCAGAGTTCTCTGGCATTTTTATCTCTTTTCCTGACCATCCTTTTGATCGGGACCATTCTATAAGCCGACATTCAAATTTTAAATTATCTTCCAGATCTCTTGAAATGTGGATAATCTGAAATACATCTGAGACTATACCTCTCACCATTTTAGGATATTTATCAAATTGATGGACTAACTTTTCTTTGATTAATTCGAATCGTTCTTTACACGATGCATTTTCAGGAAAAAATAAACCTCGATCAGTCATTTCCGTGACTTGTGAAAGTACCATCATAGGAAAAAGTACATCCCCACAATATCCGAGAATATCTGGAGAATGTTGTAAGGCAAATACTTTTCTTCCATGATCATAATTTGCAGCATGGCCCCAACTTACACGACTATCTGCAGCAATATATGCGGATGCTGTCCCGTGTGTATCAACTCCTATCCAAGAAACAAGTAGTGTCATTTTAAATCAGAACGGGGAGATCAGCCGCCCGGGGCATATTGCCGGGAAGCTTGTCGAAGCCAAGTTTTTCGAAAACCAAGCACTTTAAAAAAGCCGATAGCTCCCCGGGTCGGCTGCATCGTTTTGTTCTGTGCTATTTTAAATTCGTCCGAAGTTAACTCCCATCTAATATCGATAATATGATTCCACAACAAGCTATAAAAAAGAAATAGATTGGGATATGCCATCCTGACCATCGAATCTGTTTTTTATACGTTTCAATAGTTGGATCATTGTAATTGTCTAAAGATCTCCAAATAAAATTATAGACTGATTGTGAATAATAAGGATGCGTCCACGTTGCAGTCCACGAGCTATCATTTTTCATAGCTTCCCATTCAAAAGGATATTTTTTTGACATGTATTTTTGAAAAGGAAATCGAATCAAATAACAGTGCCGGGCTAAAACAAAAATCCATCCAGCCACAAATGACAATACAATTATTAAAATTACAGATTCATTCATCTTTATTAATCAGCTGCGTTTTATTACACAGAACGGGGAGCTGAGGGGCCAGGCTTTTAAACCCAAAAAGCTCCGATAAAAAGATAAATTTTCCTGAACCAGGCACTTCCGAAAGGCCGCTCTGTAAGCCTGGTCCCTCTCCAGCGTTTTGTTGTGCATATTTTTTACCCAATATATTGCACGTCTTTTGGGGATTCTGCGTGTTCTCTTGTACCGAAAATCACATCCCGCAAAACTCCTATTTCGATAGAATCTGACTTTGTTAAATCTTTTCGCATTGCTGATATCAACATGCTGAAAGCCAAAAAGGATTCGTCTGTTATTAGAAAATTAGTACCGCTAAAAAATTTACGCATTTCCAATACAACTTCTGCACTACCAATTAAGGCAATTCTGGATTTCGCCTGTGTCAATTTTTGTAGCTGTTCAAGAGTCCGTTTATCACGATGCTTTGCTGAGCTTGCTATTTCAGAAATGATGTTTATAAAATCGAGATATGCTTGTGTACGGATTTCTAAAATTTTTTTGCTTTTTTCTGCCCGGCGTCCCAGAAAAAATTGGATCAAAGCGCTTGCCCCGACACCAATCAGTCCAATTATTGCTACAATGAGTTTAATATCCATAAATCATCTCATTAGAGATATCCGTCCCGTTTCAAAGCACAACGGGGAGCTCAGCCGACCGGGGGCATACAGCCAAGCAGGTTGTCGAAGCCAAATTTTTTCAAAAACCAAAAGCTTTTAAAAAGCCGCTATCCCCCCGGGTCGGCTGCAGCGTTTTGTTATCTTTTATTTTAAAATGGGATTCATAAAACTACGTTCATGACTTATGATACACCGTGTTTTTTCAGAATGTTCAAATGCCTTTATACATTCAGGATCTTTCCTCATTTTATCCCGATAGGTTTCATACTCCGCAAGAGAAGGGAAACTGAATAATGCCACTGCAATATTATTGGCGCCTTCATGTGGTAAAAAATATCCATGATGAGTTCCGCCAAACTTGTTGACCAGGGGAATCCACATCTTTGCATAAACTTCGAAATCTTTTATTTTATAAGGATCGATAACATATCTCAGATAGCAAGTAATCATAGTCACTCCGTTTCAGAAATTTTGTACAACTTGTCAAGCACCCGACACCGCATCCTTAACCAACCAAGTATCAGTTAGAACATGATTTTTTATTGGTCGATCGAGTCACCTAAATCTGTCAAAGTTTGCCATGTCTGATGGTACTACTTTAAGCATATTTTAAATTTGGAATCAAAGTCCTTTTTTCTTTTATAATCCGATTTAGTTTGGGCGATATTCTTCCGTTTGTTTTTTGAAGATAACGGGGAGCTGAGGGGCCAGGCTTTTAAACCCAAAAAGCTCCGATAAAAGTTTAAATTTTCCTGAACCAGGCACTTCCGAAAAGCCGCTCTGTAAGCCTGGTCCCTCTCCAGCGTTTTGTTGTGCAATATTTTTAAAAAGTTATAGACCCAGATGTATCGTTCTCCTTTGTCAACTCAGTAATTAACAATCTAATATTTTCCCCTTTTTTTGTATGAGGTGGGAACAACTCCTTAAGGAAATATAATGCATCATAGCCATCTGGGATTGTTGCGTAATAAAATTCTTGAGCTATTTCGCTAAAATTTAATAAATTATTTTCCTTATTACATGCGATGGTAAACCGTGAAATAAGCTCCTTGAGAATATTTTCAAATTCATGATAATAGGCTAAATCATATAAGAGCTGAACGTGTGTAGGTCGTTGATCAAGGCCATACAAAAGAAGGGCTTTAAGATTTTTATTTGCTTTCTTGAAATATTTTCTAATCAATGGATGATTGGGATGTTGAGCATCTCGTTCAGCGTCAAATATTTGTAATGTCTTTTCAGATAATTCTTTCTTGCCGTCAAAATATGAAACTAAATATTTTTGGTTGGAATTTTGAGGAACAGCATTATTTTCTTCTTTTTCTTCAAAATCTTCTTCCTCGTAATATTCAAAACCAATTTCTTCTAAAGTTTCACGGAAATTGCCTGGCTGATCTTTTAGGATATTATCAACTTTCTCAAAAACCATTTCGTTTTTTATTTTCTGATAATCATTGAGAAACGAATCCTCTTTTTTCTTTCCCATGTTGTAGTGAATTCCTCTTTTTTTATCCTCCGTCTAAGCGATGAAATGAAGTTTCCAAAACCAACTTCTCTGATCAACCGACTCGTTTTGGTCATCACTATCTGAAATTATCCAGCCCCAATATATTATGTTTGTTTTGAAAAGCCAAAATCCTTTTCATTGGAGACTATCCGTTCCCGTTTTGAAGCACAACGGGGAGCTGAGGGGCCAGGCTTCTTAAACCCCAAAAGCTCCGATAAAAAGATAAATTTTCCTGAACCAGGGACTCCCGAAAGGCCGCGCAGTAAGCCTGGTCCCTCTCCAGCGTTTTGTTGTGCAATATTCTTAAGAAAGCAGACCCTCTCTCAAAGTCGATAATTAATTTATTGTTTTATTAAATTGATTATAGCTGTCTTTGGCTGTAGCGTTTTGTTCAGTTTCTTTCAATTTTTTTTCATCCACTTTTTTTTAAAGTCTTCTTTTGATGTGATGAATTTACGTTCCAATATAATTGCAGTAAAACCGTGTTTTGTGGCTTTGTCTGCAAAGGAATCTAAGTGGTCGGCACCGCACACAAACAACATAGGGTCCACAAACGCAGAACTGAGTTTCTCTATCCACGCATCTTCGATCATGTTGAAGTAACGTTGCGTTTCCTGCTCAACTTTGCTTTGTGACCAATCATACTGAAACTTCTGAATATCAATGTCTTGTAAGCCAAGGATTCCTCTTTGCGCCCTTTCCTCTCGGGTAATGCCACAATACTTGTGTGGAATATGCATTCTATCCGCAAAGCACTTGAGGATAGTTTTGCTTTCCCCCACATCAGAGAGACCATCTAAGCTCATCTCCTCCCCAAGTGAACGAATATCATGACTGCTAAATATCTCTTTTATGTAAGCCTCGAATTCAGGTGATGGGTCCGTCTGCTGGTCATGAGTAACACCAAGTATGTATATTTGCATATGTTACCCCCCCCCCCCCCCTCCTATTCTGATTCAATCTGTCCTATTAAATTGAATTTTGAAGGGTTCTTGAAGAATAAGGAGTTTATAAAATTAGCCTTCAATAATTCCGACAAGCCAAACTTGTTATTAGTTAACCATCCCCGCTCCGTATCAAAGCACAACGGGGAGCTGAGGGGCCAGGCTTTTAAACCCAAAAAGCTCCGATAAAAGTTTAAATTTTCCTGAACCAGGGACTCAGAAAAGGCCGCTCTGTAAGCCTGGTCCCTCTCCAGCGTTTTGTTGTGCATATTTTTCCGTAACAATTATGAAAATAATATAAAAAATGTATTTTTAAAAAAATGGTCTGGAATCCTTCGTCCCAATGGTCTTTATCTAAAACATATTCATCTATTGAGAAGCCATTAGGGCGATCTTTAAAGCCAGAAACATCTTTTAGTCTATCCACAGCCTTTTGGGCTATGAATAACGAACTATAAATTCCAATGATTTTTAAATCTTCTGTCTCATCGTCGAACTGGTGAACGTGTTGAACTAAAAATACCTTAACCATGATTGTTTACCATCACGTTTGAATAATCTTTTTATATGAAAGAGTTCAATAAGCCATTGAGTTCTTTCTACTTTCGTTGTGGGCTGCACCTCAGTGCTGATATGTCAAGTCGGCCCGTGGCTGTTTATATGAAATTTTCTTTTTCCAGGTTATTTTCTTCAAATAGGGTTTTATATAGGTCCAAGGAACTGCCTGTTTTTAAATATCTTGTGATTTCCTTGTTGACTTCACTTCGGAGTCCCATCTGTTGCATACATAAAACAAGACATATTGAAGCAGTTTCAGATTTTGGCGACAATTCCACGGATTTTTGTGCCCACGGTAAAGCTTTTTTGGGATCATTCAACTCTGAATAAAGCAGGGAAGCTATCATGCCAACAACGGGACCATAGGCTCCATTGTTTTCGATGATTTCTCTACACTTCTCAACGGCTTCTGTATATTTGCCAGAATTCTTTAATTCAACAGCTTTTTTGAACTCAGTTTCGTAAATTTTTTCCATATTTGACAATATCAAAAGAAGTTTTTCTTGGATTCAATAGTCAAGTTTAATTGGAGATTATCCGTCCCCGTTTTGAAGCACAACGGGGAGCTCAGCCGACCGGGGCATATAACCGAGCAGGTTGTCGAAGCCAAGTTCTTTCGAAAACCAAGAGTTTTCGAAAAGCCGCTAGCCCCCCGGGTCGGCTGCAGCGTTTTGTTATCATAATTTTTGATCAAGCATGAAGGGCTTCAAGTACCGCTTTAGGGTTTTTGGAGGCGATACGTAACAAGGCTTTTGCAGGGCCTTCTGGTTTCCTCCTCCCTTGTTCCCAATTTTGAAGAGTTCTTACGCTTACTCCTATCATCATGGCAAATTCAGACTGTGAAACGCTTAAAGTCTTCCGAACCATTTTAATTTCAGGAGCTTCAATCTCAAAAACTCGGCTTGGTTTCTTTTTTTCGGTTTTTATATCGCCAGCTTCTTTTATGCTTGAAAGCAACATATCAAAAGCTTCTTTTTTCATAATAAATTCTCCGTTAATGCTTTTTTCAAGATTTTGACTTGTTCGAGGGTTAAATCTTCTTGTTCGTTTTTCTTGTACATGAACAGCATGTAGATCGTTTCGGGTTGATCAAAATAGTAAATAACCCGTAAAGCCCCTCTTTTGCCTGCACCAGGTAATTTCCAACGAATTTTACGAATTCCTCCACTTCCTTTAATAATTGCCCCTGCACCTGGATTTAACATTAAAGCAGATTGCAATACTCGATAACTCGAGTCGGGTAGAAGCTTCAGAACTTGCTTGGTAAATATTGATGTTTCAATGAATTCCATAACACAACAATACGCCATTGACGTATTTAAGTCAAGATGGAGATGGTTTTAAATGATAACAGTGAAATAGGCAGAATGGGCCAATAGTATAATAGGCAGATTCTGTCTATTGTCTAAAAATATTCCGTTTTCCTTTTAATTTGTCTGTATATACATCCTATGGAACCTTAATATACAGATTTCAGATTCAAAGGACACAATTAACATGTGAAATCGGTTAAGTGAGCATCCACTTTAATTTTATGTGTATGGTGCTACTTTTAAATACCCCTTCCTTATATATTATTTGCACCCTGCAAAGAATACTGCAAGTCAGACATTTTGAAATTTGGCTCATCAAACAATACGCAACGCCGAATCTCCTTTTGATCATCATGGCACCAAGGGAACTCCGGCCATTCCCTGGGTATGTCTTGACGCAAATTCGAAATCCGGCCCATGCATTGAAAATTATATTCAAAGCATGGGCTTTTACTCTAAAAACAAATTGAACAAACGCTGGTCTCGTCTTAAATTATATGCAAGTTCTATGCAAAGTGAACCGATTGCGAATGGTGTAGGAAAAAAAATAAAAGAAAATTCGGAATCCTTTTCCAGTTCGGCATGTTGGCTGAATAATAAATTAAAATTATAATATGAATCTAATTTAATTGATTGTAACCCTTCATATTTAGTCCATATGTCAGGGTTGGTGTGTAAAATCGGTAATAGTTTTAGGAAATAAATGTAACAGTGGTATGTAAAATTTTTCCTACCTAAGAGAGAGGCATTGATCCTTGAGGCCAGGGATAGGATATTGGGTTATTTTGATAGGGGGTGTTACCTTAGATACTCCCCCGGATTTTCGAAAGTTACCCCTGCATCAGCATGTCTTTGAGGCCTGACCGGCGAAGCCGGGTCTGGTTGTTTTCAAAGGCGATTTCAAAGGCCCGGGATGATCCCACAATGATGGTCAGCTCCCGGCCCCGTGTGATGGCCGTGTAAAGCAGGTTGCGCTGTAGAAGGGGGAAATGGGCCCGGGTCAGGGCGATGATCACGGCCGGGTATTCCGAACCCTGGGATTTGTGGATGGAGACCGCATAGGCCAGGGTCAGCTCATCTAACTCCGGCACGTCGTATGCCACGGTACGGCCTTCGAAATCCACGGCTACCCGCCCCTCTTTTTTGTCCACAGAAAGGATGGTGCCGATGTCCCCGTTGAACACGTCTTTTTCATAGTTGTTTTTCAGGTGCATGACCTTGTCCCCTTCTCGAAACACCATGCCCCGGCTGGGGATACCGTCTTTGTCCGGGTTCAGGACGGCCTGGAGCTGCTGGTTCAAGTTAATGGTGCCGGCGTCTCCCCGGTGCATGGGGGTGAGCACCTGGACTTCGTCGATATGGGGAAAGGCTTTGGGAATCCGGTTTGAACACAGCTCCTGGATGGTTTCCACCACCCGGGCAGGATTATGGGTTTCGATAAAATAAAATTCAGACAGGCTGTCCTTGTCCGGCTTTTGTTTCAGATCGGGGAGTTTACCGTTCCTGATGCTGTGGGCATGGGCGATGATGGGGCTTTGTTCGGCCTGGCGGAAAATTCGGGTCAATGAAAATACCTTGACCTGGTCTGATTCAATGATGTCGGACAGCACGTTACCCGGGCCTACCGAGGGCAGCTGAAAGGTGTCACCCACCAGGATCAGAAAGGCCCTTGCCGGCATGGCCTCCATCAGGTGGTACATGAGGAGGGTGTCCACCATAGACGCCTCATCCACCACAAAGACGTCCAGGTTAAGGGGGTTGGTAAAGCCGTATTCAAACTGTCCCGTGTCCTGGTTGTACCCCAAAAGCTTGTGAAGGGTGAACGCCTTTTTACCGGTCACCTCGGACAGGCGGCGGGCCGCCCTGCCCGTGGGCGCCCCTAAAACCACCGAGAGGCGAAGCTTTCTGAACACCGCGCACAGTGCCCGGATGAGGGTGGTTTTGCCGGTGCCGGGCCCGCCGCTAATCACGGATATTTTTCGGGCAATCACCTGGGACACCACATGGAGCTGTTCTTCGGAGAGCTTCACAGCCAGGGTGGAAAGGACCTGTTCTAAAATGTCATCGTCACTGACGTGGTATTCGGGGACAGGCATGGACAGCAGTGCCTTGATTCTTGATGCGATCAGGTTCTCAGCCTTAAACATGTGGCTTAGGTAAACCCGCTCCTGGAGACTGCCGGTATCCTGATCTCCATTGGCGTCGGGCAGGTCCGGGGTAAAGATGGTGATTTCTCCGTCCCTTTCCAGGTCCCTTAAACAGTCCTCAATGATGCCTGAACTGACCCCGGCGGTTCTTGCGCAGTCGGCAATGAGTTCCTGCTTTGGGGCATAGACATGGCCGTCCTGCTCAAAGGCGGCCAGCCGGCAGAGCAGGCAGGCAGACAGGCGGCCAGCGTCCTCTTTTTCAAATCCCAAGGACCGGGCCAGCCGGTCGGCAGCCTTGAAATCCAGGGCCGGAATATCCCGGGCCAGCCGGTAGGGCTCGGTTTCAAGAACGTCTAATGCATTGGCACCATAGGTTTTTAAAATAGGGCCGGCATGGGACAGGCCCAAACCCTTGTCCTGGAGGAATCCCATGACCCGCCGCACGGAATGGTGGCGGTTCCATGCCCTTTCAATGGCCTGTCTTTTGGCCTTGCCGATGCCGTGAACTTCCAGGAGTTTGTGCGGCTGGTTTTCAATGATCTCAAGGGTCTGTTCGCCAAACCGGTCCACGATCCGGTCGCAAAGGGAATGGCTTAAGCCCTTGATCAGCCCGGACCCTAAGTATTTCCGGATTCCGGATATGGTGGCCGGGAGGGTGACCTTAAACGACTGGACGCTGAACTGGTCCCCGTATTTGGGGTGGGCCGTCCATTTTCCTTCAAGGCTTAAGGTTTCTCCTTCAGATACCCCGGGCAGGCAGCCGGTTACGGTAATGGGATCGGCAACCCCCGGCACCCGGAGTCTGCAGACCGTATAATGGTTGTCGGGGTTCTGGAAGGTGATTCCGGTGAGAACGCCTTTAATGGTGATCATGGCATTCTGAAAGGATGAGGGATGAAGGATGAAAAGGGCGCATCGTGCTAAGACCGGCCGTCGATGAT
Source organism: uncultured Desulfospira sp. (assembly GCA_963663165.1). Taxonomy (GTDB): domain Bacteria; phylum Desulfobacterota; class Desulfobacteria; order Desulfobacterales; family Desulfobacteraceae; genus Desulfospira. The sequence continues at coordinate 5,617,333 of OY760175.1, forward strand.
CCAGCGGGCGGCCTGGTACAGGTTGTCGGCAAAATGGTCCGGGGTGATGCCCTTTTGCTTTAAGGCCTTGCGGGCCGAAGGGCCTCTGCCAGTGGCCACCAGACAGGTGGCGCCGCATCCCCCATTTATGCCGCATTCTATGTCCCTGGCTGAGTCTCCTATCATGACGGTGGTGCCAAGGTCTATGGCGTATTTTTTTTGGGCCTGATGGATCAGGCCGGGCAGGGGCTTTCTACAGGAACAGCCCTGGTCCGGCGCATGGGGACAATAAAAAACGTCTTTTATCCGGCCCCCGGCGGCTGCAATGCCCTTTGTCATTTTTTCAAAAATGGCTTCAAGAGCGTCAAGGCCTACCATTTCACGGCCGATCATGGACTGGTTGGTGATGATAATCACCTCAAACCCGTTTTGGTTGAGCAGGGCCACGGCTTCCGGGCTCTGGGGAATAAAGAAAAATTCCTCCGGGGACTTGATATAGGCGTCAGAATCTTCATTAATGACCCCGTCCCGGTCCAGAAAAATTATTTTTTCACTGTGGCCCATAATATCTTTATTAGGTAAATAGGCTGAAGGCTGAAGGCGTTTAGGTTTGGTATCTGGCGGGAAACCAGTGTTTGGGCGCAAAGTTGCCCAGATGCAAGGCGCAGAAAAATTTGCAACCGGAGCAACCATGGGGTTGTGAGGATTGCAGATTTTTCTGCAACGCAGCAGATGGGTGGCTTTGCGTTCAAACACCATTTATTCTCCTACGGGGAAGGCGCTCTTAAACAATCCCCTCTCCACAATCCGGTCGCTGAACTGCATGGCATCGTTAGCATTGGAAAAATGCCCGATCCTTACCCTGTAAAACCTTCCCCGGTAATCCTCATAGGTGACCATGTGGGCGTTCTGATAGGATCTGGCCAGCATGTCCCGGTAGCTCTGGGCATTGGCAAAGCTTTTAAACGCCCCCACCTGTACCGAGAAATTCCCCTTCCAGTAATCCATGGGTTTGAATTTAATGGGCGTGTGGCTGTTTTTGGCATAGGAAACCGCGCTGCCTAGGGCGGTGACCCTGACCTTTGCCGTGCCCTTGTCCGCAATGCCGATTTTTTTGGCCCCGGTATAAGACAGGTCTATGATCCGTCCTCGCACAAACGGTCCCCTGTCATTGATTCTTACCCTGATTTTTTGGCCGTTTTCAAGGTTATGAACCTCTACCCAGGTTTCCATGGGAAGGGTTTTATGGGCCGCGGTCATGGCATACATGTTATAGGTTTCGCCGTTGGAGGTTTTCCGGCCATGGAATTTTTTGCCGTACCAGGACGCAATCCCGGTCTGGGAAAATCCATTGGCGTCAGGAATGGGGTAGTATTTTTTCCCTTTTATCCGGTAGGGTTTCTGGGTGGCCGGGGCAGTGTTTGAGTCATAGTCCCGGGAGGAATAACTGCCGTAGTAATCGGCTTCCACCTGTTTGGAACAGCCGGCCAGAAAAAAAATGATCAGGATCAAGAAACCGATCAGGGCAGGCAATGAGTTCAATAATTGGGGTTTCATAGGCTGAATGCGTTTTTCAGGACATCCTCCATTTGATCCGTAAAATAAAAATCCATATGGGTTTTAATGTGGTCCGGCACTTCCTCCATGTCTTTTTCATTCCACAAGGGCAGGATAAGTGACCGGATGCCGGCCCTGTGCGCGGCAATGACTTTTTCTTTAATGCCGCCCACGGGCAGCAGGTCTCCGCGTAAGGTGATTTCACCGGTCATGGCCAGGCGGGGCTTGACCCTCTGCCCGCAGACCAGAGAGGACAGGGCGGTCAGGATGGTTACCCCGGCAGAGGGACCGTCCTTAGGGATAGCGCCTTCAGGGACATGGACATGGATGTCATGGGTTTTAAAAAAAGATTCATCCACCTTGAGTTTTTCCGCATTGGCCCGGATATAGCTTAAGGCTGTTCTGGCCGACTCTTTCATGACATCCCCTAACTGGCCGGTCAGGGTCAGTCTGCCGTTGCCTTTCATGGCGGCAGCCTCCACAAAGAGGATCTCACCGCCCACCGGGGTCCAGGCAAGTCCCACCACCACCCCGGGCTTTTTAACACTCAAGGCAAGGTCCGGCATATTTCTGACCGGGCCTAAATATTCGGGGATGTCCTTTTGGCCGATCACCAGGCTTTGGGCCTTGTCTTCGGCCACTTTGGCGGCGACCCCCCGGCAGACCGTGCCGATTTCCCGCTCCAGGTTGCGAAGTCCGGATTCCCGGGTATACCCGGATATGATCCGTTTGACGGCCCCCGGGGTGATTTTGATCTGGCCGGCAGTAAGGCCGTTGGCTTCCCGCTGCCGGGGGATCAGGTACCGGGTGGCGATTTTAAGCTTTTCGTCCTCGGTGTAGCCGTTCAGCTCCAAGACTTCCATGCGGTCCCGCAGGGGGGCCGGAATGGTATGAAGCACATTGGCCGTGGTTAAGAACATGACATCGGACAGGTCAAAGGGCACGTCCAGGTAATGGTCGGAAAAGGAAAAATTCTGTTCCGGGTCCAGAACCTCAAGCAGGGCAGAGGACGGATCCCCATGGTAGGAGGAATCTACTTTGTCTATTTCATCCAGCATAAAAACCGGGTTCTTTTTCCCGGCCTTTCGCAGGTGCTGGATAATTCTTCCGGGAAGCGCCCCCACATAAGTTCGCCGGTGTCCCCTGATCTCCGCCTCGTCCCTTACCCCGCCCAGGGCGATTCTGACAAATTTTCTGCCCAGAGCCCTGGCAATGGACCGGCCCAGGGAGGTTTTGCCGGTTCCCGGAGGCCCCACAAAACAGAGGATGGGGCCTTTGGAATCCTTTTTGAGTTTTCTGACGGCCAGGTATTCCAGAATCCGCTTTTTGGGCTTTTCAAGGCCGAAATGATCCTGGTTCAGCACCTGCCGGGCCTTGGGGATATCCAACCGGTCTTTGGATGCCTCATTCCACGGAAGGGATGTCAGCCAGTCCAGGTATGTGGATGCCACCACATATTCCGAAGACGAGGGATGCATCCTGGAAAGGCGCAAAAGCTCCCGGTCCGCCTCTTTCGCAGCCTCTTCCGGCAGCTGTTTCTTCTTGATCAACGCCTTGTATTCAAGGATTTCGACCCCCTGGTCCTCATTTTCTCCAAGCTCTTCCTTGATGGCCTTGAGTTGCTGGCGCAGATAATATTCACGCTGGCGCTTGTCCATGTCCTCCTTGACCTGGCTCTGGATTTTGGAACCCATTTCAAGGATTTCAAGCTGGTCATTGACCATCCGGGTGACTTTTTTCAACCGGCGGGTTACATCGAGAAGCTCAATGACTTTCTGCTTTTCCAGCACCGGGGCATTGATGGTGGAGGCCACCATATCGGCCAGGACGTTGGGTTCCTGAATGGACTTGATCATCTGGCTTAACTCAGAGGGCAGGCCCGGGGACAGATCCACTATTTTTTCATACTGCTCAACGATATTGGCCATCAAGGCCCGGTTTTCCACACTGGCCTGACTGTTTTTGCTTTCCATAACTTCAATGCGGGCCTGCATATAGGGCTTTCCATGAAGAAATTCAAGGACCTTGAACCGGTTTAGTCCCTGGATCATCAGCTGGGCTTTGTCATCTTCCATTTTGGACATTTTCAGGATCATGGCCACGGCCCCGATTTTGAAAAGGTCCTCTGCCGTATGCTTTGTGTTGATGTCCGACCGCCGGGACAACAGCAGTCCGAGCATCCGGTTGCCGGCCATGGCTTCGTCTATCAGGTCCACCGCCTCCTTCTGGACCAGAACCAGGGGCAGCACCATTTTGGGAAACAGATTGGTATCCACAATGGGAAGAATGGGAATGGTTTGGGGGATATGGGCGCTGGAGATTTGTGCTGAATGGGGGCTGATATCATCCATGAACTGTCCTCGTAACGGGCTTGAATCCTTCGTTGATGCGGTGCTGCCGGGATTTATGTAAAACTGCGCTCATATGTGATGCGTAACCTCAATGTTTTTTTGTAAATAAACCCGGGAAGGATTCCGGGTTGCCCGGGGGGCGTCAGGCAAAATCTATGGATATATTCCTTTTATGGTCCATGTTCTGGGGCCGGGCTTTTCCTAAACTTAACTTGAGAAATCCATTGGTAAACGTTGCGGATACTTTTTCCACATCAATGGCAGTGGGCAGGTACAACACCCTCTCAAACTGGCCAAATTGAATTTCGGCCAGCCGGTAAGTGGCCGTGGGATGGGGCTGGTTGTTTTTCCGGGTTCCGGTGATTTTTACGGCCTTGCCTGAAACTTCGATAATGATATCTTCTTTTTTTACACCGGCAATCTCAGCCTGGATAATGATCTCCTCCCGGGTTTCGAACATATCCATCTGGGGCTTGAAGATTGGTTTTGAAAAACAGAACATGGGGCTGACCGACTGAAACATATTTTCAAAAGATTTCTCCTGTCCCGAATGTGTTTCTATGCTGTCTCCGAACCTGATCTCAATATGTTTCATATGTCCGCCGCAGGCTGCCGGATATATCCGGATCAGCCCAAATTAAAAATTGAAACGAAACCCCCTGATTTGTTTTACGCCTTTGCTGTAAGAATGATGCCATAAAACAGCAGGTTAACTTAGCAAAGATACCATTTGAAGGCGCCCTTGTAAAGCGCAATCGAAAAACGGGTTGCAAATTTTGGCCGTTTTTCTAGGGCCGGCCCCGCCCTTTTCTCGTCCCTGTTTGGTGCTCCGGCTTTTGATGGTTAATTTTTGCTGACCAAATGTTCATTTTATATGAAAGTCTCACTAACATCTTGAGAAGACTTTCATTATTTGTTGTGGGCGGTTCTTGGTTGGATAACCAAGACGGCCCGTGGCCGTTAGTCCTGATTTATTTATCCAGGGTCTGCCTTAATGCCCGGGAAAATTCGAACATGGAATAGGGTTTTCGGATCAGCCCGTGGTATTCCCTTTCAGGAATTTTCTGCTCCTCCCGGGAATGGCCCGCCGCCAGAAGGATTTTCACATCTTCTCGCATTTTCTTGATTTCAGCGATAAGCTTTATGAGATCCATCTTTACCATAGGCACATCCAGGGCCACCAGTAGAATTTCATCCCCGTACATGGAGAATATTTTCAAGGCCTCCATACCGTCTCTGGCCGTGATGACGTTATACCCATGTTCCACAAGAAATTTTTTGCCCTGAATGAAGCCATTTTCCTTTTCATCCACCACCAGAATGGTTTCCGTTCCCTTGATTCCGGGGTCGATTTCACGGCTCTTGAGAAGCTCGCCAGGCCCGGCGCCGGGCAGTGCCGGAAGGCAGACATGAAAGATGGACCCCCTGCCAAGCTCACTGTCCACCGTAATAAACCCGCCATGGTTTTTGATGATTCCAAATACCGTGGACAACCCCAGGCCCCGGCCTTTTTTATCGCCCACTTCTTTGGTGGAGAAAAACGGGTCAAATATTTTCTTTTGAATTTCCCTGCCCATGCCCACGCCGGTATCTTTGATGCTGATTCGAATATAATCGCCGGGCTCAACGGTAAAGGGATAGTCATGGTTTTCGGGTACCGTGAAGTTCCGGGTGGATACAAAGATTTTGCCGTGGTCGGCAATGGCTTCTGATGCGTTTAACATTAGGTTAAGGCAGACCTGTTCCAACTGGGCCTGATCGCCTTCAATGGTGGCCAGGTCCTTTTCAAGGGATTTGCTCAGGTCCATATCCTTTCGGGTGGAACTGAAAATATCCAGGGCAATGGATACCACATTGTTTACATCCAGGGGAATGATCTGGTATTTTCCGCCCCTGGCAAAGCCTAAGAGCCGGTTGGTCAGTTCCGCGGCGGTTCCCACCAGTTCTTTGATCTGGTGGATGTGTGAGGTAATTTTTTCCGTGGCGGTTAAATCGATCCGCATCAGGGACAGGTGGCCCTGGATGCCCATCAGGATGTTATTGAAATCATGGGAAATTCCTCCGGCAAGGACCCCGATGGCCTCCATTTTCTGGGCCTGCTGGAGCTGGATCTGGAGGCTTTTGATCTCAGAGATGTCCGTGACAATCACGACGGTTCCCTTTTCCGGGCTTCGGGGATCCAGTAAAGACGCCCTGACCCGGCAGTCCAGAACGGTTCCGTCTTTTCGGGCCAGGCAGGTTTCGATCAGGGCGACACCGAATTTTTCCATCCCGGAAGACAACTGTCTGCCGGCCCGGTAAAAATCGCTCTTTGAGGCAAAAAATGCCCGAAGGTCAATCCCCTTGAGGGTTCCGAACTCATAGCCGAACATGGCATATAAATTTTCATTGGCCCAGACAAGGGTCCCGCTGGAGACAATCCCGATTCCGGCAGGCAAGGTTGCCAGAATGTTTTTCATCTGGTTCAGTGTCAGACAGTCCTGGTCTGAAATTTCACTGCAATCGCAGGGTCCGATCTCGTCAATGAGATTTTCCATCTCCATGCGGCCGTCCTTTTGCCTTTGAGTTGTCATGGTAGCATCTCCATTTGAATAAATTGACTACCAATTAATTAATTGATACTTAATATCATAATCTTTTACAGAATTTAAGGCCAATTAAAATTGTTTGAAAAAAAAACCGTTCCTGGTATGCCCGACTTGGTTTATTTCCCATCCATTCTCAGCGGTTTGATGCTCACGGCCGGGTTCCCTTCCCTTAACGTGAATGTGTTGATGTTCGCGGCCCTGGCCCCTTTTCTGGTATCCCTTGAGGCCCTGGACCCGCGACAGGCGTTCTATGCAGGGGGGATCATGGGGCTTTGCCATTATATCACCCTGATTTACTGGATTGTTCCCACCCTGTCCACCTATGGCGGTCTTCACCCGGTGTTGTCCCTGTCCGCCCTGATTCTGCTGTCAATTTACCTGTCCCTTTTTTTCGGCCTGTTTGCCTTTGGCATAAAAAAACTGGACCCGCCCCCGGTTATGCTTCCCCTGGCAGGGGGGTGCCTCTGGGCCGGCCTTGAGTGGATCAGGACCTATGCGCTGACCGGGTTTGCCTGGGGGGCCTTGGGGTACAGCCAGTATACCCACCTGTTCCTGATTCAGGCCGCAGATCTTGCCGGGGTTCTGGGGATTTCATTTCTGATTCTGGTGAGCAACCATGCCATCGCGTTATGCTGGCAGGTTTTTGCCCCTTCTTTCGCCGGTAAACGGCCTGCTAAAAAACAGGTTCTGGCCTGCCTGGCTTATGGAATGATTCTGTTTGGAGCTGTTTTGGGGTACGGCCGGCATAGAATCCAAACCATGGATCAGATCATGGCATCCTGTCCCGGTCCAACGGTTTCCGTTATCCAGGGCAATATCCGCCAGGAGCTTAAATGGAGCCAGGAATTTAAAACATCGACCATGGAAAAATACGGGGCACTGTCCCTTGAAGCGGCCCGATCCAACCCGGATCTTCTGGTGTGGCCTGAAACCGCCCTGCCGTTTTATTATGGCTATGATATGGATTATACCCCGGTGATGGATCAGATTGTTCAAAGGGCCGGGACCAGTTTTTTAATCGGCAGTCCGGCCTTTGAAAGAACCCGGGAAAGCATTTTATTTTTTAACCGGGCCACCATGCTCAATCCCCTGGGTCTTGAGGCAGGCCATTATGACAAAACCCATTTGGTTCCCTTTGGGGAGTATGTTCCCTTTGGAGAAATTCTTCAATTTTTGGGAAAGCTTACCGAGCAGGCCGGTGATTTTACCCCGGGGCATACCGGGTTTGTCCCCTTAACCTTTGCCGCCAAGGATAACCAGAAATTTCAAACCGGGGTCCTGATTTGTTTTGAAATTCTTTTTCCTTCCATTTCCGCGAAGTTTACCCGGGCCGGGGCTGATTTTTTGACCACCACCACCAATGATGCCTGGTTCGGCAGAACATCTGCCCCTTTTCAGCATTTTTCCATCGCTGTTTTAAGGGCCGTTGAGAACCGGCGCAGCATTGTCCGCGCCGCCAACACCGGAATATCCGGGTTTATCGATCCGGTCGGGCGGATGGTGGCACAGACCGCCTTGTTCCAGGATGCCGTTGTTACCCGAAAGGTGCCGGTGGTGACGGACATCACCGTTTATTCCCGGCACCCGGATTTGTTTGGTTTAACCGCACTGGTTGCATTCCTGGCAGCCTTTGTGGTAAAAGCTTCAAAAAAAACCTTGAGGAGATCTTAAGTCATGAGTGCAGAATTAAAACAAGCCCTGTTAAATCTTACCGCCAAAGCTGAAAAGCTCAAGGAGTATCTTTGACCTGCCGGTCAAACTCAAACGCCTCCGGGAAATAGAACATTTCAGTGCCAGAGAGGATTTCTGGAACGACGCAGACAAGGCCACAGACCTGTTAAGGGAGCAGAATATCCTTTCAAATCTCGTGGACACCTGTGAATCCATTTTCAGCGAAATTGATGATGCCAATGTCCTTTTGGAACTGGCCAGGGAAGAAGAAGACCGGGAAAGCGAGCAGGAAGTGGCCGGCCTGGTCAAAACCCTTGAAAAAAAGATTAAAAAATTCTCCCTGGACATTACCCTGGACAGCGAGGACGACGCCAGGAATGCCCTGGTGTCCATCAATGCCGGGGCCGGGGGCACAGACTCCCAGGACTGGGCCGAGATGCTGTTTCGCATGTATACCCGCTGGATCGATAAAAAAGGGTATAAAATGAAGGTGATTGACTATCAGCCCGGGGACGAGGCCGGGATCAAAGGCGTCACCCTCCAGGTTTCAGGAGAAAACTGCTATGGGTTCATGAAGGTGGAATCCGGGGTTCACCGCCTGGTCCGGATTTCCCCCTTCAATGCCAGCGGAAAACGGCACACCTCCTTTGCCTCGGTGTTTGTCTATCCTGAAATCAAAGATGAAATTAAAATTGATATTGATGAAGGGGACCTGCGCATTGACGTCTACCGGGCCAGCGGTTCCGGGGGGCAGCATGTCAACAAGACCAGTTCGGCTGTGCGCATCACCCATCTGCCCACCGGCGTGGTGGTCCAGTGCCAGCAGGAGCCGTCCCAGCACCGGAACAAGGAAATTGCCATGAAGGTTCTCAAGTCCCGGCTTTACCGGCTTGAGCAGGAAAAACAGGACCAGAAAATGCAAAGCCTCTATGAGGGCAAAGACGACATTGCCTTTGGCAACCAGATCCGCTCCTATGTCCTTCACCCCTACCGGCTCGTAAAAGACCACCGGACCGGCCAGGAAATCGGTGATGTGGACCGGGTCCTGAACGGTGACCTTGATCCGTTTATTGAAGGGGTGCTGCTGTCTTGAATAGCTTTTAGCTGTTAGCCATCAGCTTTCAGATCCCCGTCGGCTAACAGCTAACAGCTAAAGGCTAACAGCTAATAAACAATGAATCCAGACAAAATTATCGATAAATATTACCCGCCGGGCTCCCGTCTCAATGCCCTGCTCAAGGACCACGGACACAAGGTGGCCCAAAAAAGCCTTGAAATTGCCAAGAACCTTCCCAAAGACCAGCAGGTGCTTCTGGACCTGAAGTTTTTGGAAAATGCCGCCATTCTCCACGACATCGGCATATTTAAGACCAGTTCCCCATCCATTGGATGCCAGGGAGACCTGCCCTATGTCTGTCACGGATATCTGGGCCGGGAAATTCTGGATAACGAAGGGCTTGACCCGGCCTATGGCCTGGTGGCCGAACGGCATACCGGTGCCGGCATCACCCTTGAAAACATTATCACCAACAACCTTCCCCTTCCCCACCGGGACCTGGTTCCCGTGACCCTGGAAGAAAAAATTATCTGCTGCGCGGACAAATATTTTTCAAAAAATTCCAAAAAAGCAGACCGGGAAATGACAGCTAAGAAAATTCTGAAAAAGCTGAACAAAATTAGCCCGGATCACGGGCAGCGGTTTGCCCTCTGGGTTAAAGAGTTTAAGCTTAAATAGTGTTTGAACGATTAAGAACTGGGAAAATCCTCATATATGTCGGGGAAATGCACTTTGTCAAAAAACGTATGAAGAAGAATTTTTTCAACCGTCTCTTTGTGTTCTCCATCGGATAAAAAGTGGACATAGACCGGATATTGATGCCGGGCAGATCCCTGGACAATAAAAACGCGCTTTTCCTCAAGGAGGCGGGACACAAAACGCCTGGGCAGAAAAATCGTGCCGCCGTTTTCCAGGAAAAAATTTAAGGCCAGTTTGGCCGAGTTGGTGCGCAGGGCAGGGCGGGGCAGCAAATCCATTGACTGGGCATAGGCCACGGAAGGGTTTTTCCCCCAGTCAACCATGATATGATCCAGTTTCAAAGCTTCATTCAGGTCCATATCCGGGCTCAGGCAAAGCATGACCAGTTCGATTTCCCCCATCTTCCGGGAAACAAGGTTGGGCATGGGCAGGGCATCATAGGAAAAACAGATATCAATTCGCCGTTCCAGCACTTCTCTTATCAGGGTGTCATGGGGTTCTACTGAAACGGCAAAGGTCATTTCGGGCAGGGTGTGATGAAGATGGCTTACCAGGGGCAGCAGCATATTCTCCCACAGGCTTGAGACCCCGCCAATCCGTAAAGAAGGCCTTGGTTCTTCTTCCAGGGAAAGGGTTATGCAGGCTTTATCCCAGGCCTGGAGGACCTCTTTTGCGTGACGGACCAGTTTTTCACCATAATGGGTCAACTGGATATTATTTCGTTGCCGGTTAAACAACGGCCGTCCCACTTCCTGCTCAAGGAGCCGAACCCTCGCGCTGACAGCCGATTGGGTGACGTTCAGCCTGTTGGCGGCCTTGCCGAAATGGCGGGTTTGAACCAGTTCCATAAAAGTCTTGAGCAGTTCCGTATCCATAATTCGGTAATCAACGACAATTTTTTTTTATCAATTCAATCATTTTATTTTGTTTTACCAGGAAATAGAAAGAAGATAAATAAGTATGCGCCTGAAGGCAGTTTAATTAACGCATATTTTTCAAAGGAGAAAATAATGAAAAAAAAATTGATTACCCTTGCCGCTGCCCTTACCATAATGTTAACGGCACCGGCCATATGGGCAGCGGAACAGGAAGGGCCGACCGAAGATGATTGCCGGGCAATGGCCATCGAACAGAATATTCCGGAAGACGAGGTCGAGCAGTTCGTTGCGGATTGCCTGGCTGACCTGGCAAAGTCTGAATCCGGTGAGCAGAATGAGGAAGCCCCGGTAAAAGAATAAGACATATGTCCTGAAAAATGGTTCCCGGCCAATGCCGGGAACCATTTTGAACTTAAATCCGATGTGTTCCGGCAAAGGGGCACAGGGATAAAAAAAATAGTAACTTACGGGTCTGTCAGACCTCATTCAGTGCTTGCCGTTCTTCTTCGTGGTCTGCAAATTCCAGGGCAACCAGGCGGAAAGCCTCTTGCTGGTCCATAAAGGCATTGACCACATCCGGGTCAAAATGGCTGCCGCTGTCGTTGAGCATGATTTCTTTGGCCTTGGCATGGGTAAAGGGCGGCTTGTATATCCTTTGGCTGATCAGGGCATCGTAAACATCGGCCACGGCCATGATGCGGCCGGACAAGGGGATATCATAAGATTTGATTCCCAAAGGGTAGCCGGAGCCATCCCATTTTTCATGATGGCTGTATCCGATCTCCCGGGCGATCTGTAAAAAAGCACTGACCTGGCGTTCTTCCATGGCCGCTTCCGCTTTAAGAATGGTTTCTTTGCTGTAGTCGGTATGCTTTTTCATAATGGTAAATTCCTGGTCGGTGAGCTTTCCCGGTTTAAGCAGGATGGCGTCGGGCACACCGACTTTCCCGATGTCATGCAGGGGCGCCGACTTATACAGAAGCCTGACCGTATTCTCGTTGAGAACAGCGGCAAATTTGGGGTTTTTCTGCAAGGTCCGGGCCAGGATTTCTACATATTTCTGGGTCCGGATAATATGGCCGCCGGTTTCATTATCCCGGGTTTCAGCTAAGGCCGCAAGACTGTATATGGTGACCTCCCGGGTAAGCTCCAGTTCCCTTGTCCGCTCCAGGATCAAGTCTTCAAGGCGGTCCCGGTGCATTTTTAACTCCACATGGTTGCGGACCCGGGCTTTGACCAGGGGCGGGCTGACCGGTTTGATCAGGTAGTCCACAGCCCCGAGTTCCAGCCCTTTTTTTTCATCTTCCAGTTCATTCATGGCCGTGACAAAAATAATGGGGATATTGCGGGTGTCCGGGTCACTTTTCAGGGTTTCGGCAACCTGATACCCGTTCATTTCCGGCATCATGATGTCTAAAAGGATGAGATCCGGCGGATGGTCTGACTGGGCGATCTTGATGGCGACATTTCCGTTAAGTGCTGCCTTAACCTTATATTCGGCTTTTAAGATGCCCACCAGCACGTCAATGTTTTCCGGAGTATCGTCAACCACCAGAATGGTCCTTTTTTCCGACTCTATGATCATGGTCTATCCCTCCCGGTTGATATTTGATCACAAATTATTCAGGGAAGTTATATTGTTTGTAAATGAATATGAGTTGGCTTCCCATCACAAGCTTGGCCAATGGTACGCAGGATATCTTGAATACGCTGTTTGAATTAAAAGATTCAAACGGCGATATTCGCAAATTTTTTCGGCTTGAAATTCAACTTTAAGTGCGGCCTGCAATTTCAACATGTCATTTATGTAATATTCAAATGTACCAGTCGGGCCGCTCGAATACAAGTCTAAAATTAACGGAGACCGGGGGCCGGAGACCGGAACCTATGGGGCTTCGGAGTGGGCGCCCGCGCCCTGGGCCTGAATCGCGGTGATCGCCACGGTATTGACGATATCCGCCACCAGGCACCCCCGGCTCAAATCATTGACTGGCTTGTTCAGCCCCTGGAGAACGGGCCCGACCGCCACAGCTCCCGAAGACCGCTGAACCGCCTTGTAGGTGTTGTTCCCCGTGTTCAGGTCCGGGAAGATGAGGACCGTGGCCTTTCCGGCCACCGGGGAGTCCGGCAATTTGGTCCGGGCCACGTCAGGCTCCACCGCCGCATCGTACTGGATGGGGCCTTCCACTAACAGATCCGGCCGTTTTTCTTTGACCAGGCTGGTGGCCAGGCGGACCTTATCCACATCCTTGCCTTTGCCGGAACTTCCCGTGGAATAGGACAGCAGGGCAACCCGAGGCGTAATCCCGAACATCCGGGAGGTTTCAGCGGATATGATGGCGATTTCCGCCAGGGTTTCGGCATCGGGGTCCGGGTTGATGGCACAGTCCCCATAGGCCAGGACTTTATCGGCTAAGCACATGAAAAACAGGCTGGAAACCGAATTCATGCCCGGCCGGGTCTTGATGATCTCAAAGGCCGGCTTGATGGTGGCGGCGGTGCTGTGGACCGACCCTGAGACCATGCCGTCCACCAATTCATGGTAAACCATCATGGTGCCGAAATAATTTAAATCCATTACCCGGTCCGCCGCCACTTCCCGGGGAAGCCCTTTATGTTTGCGCATTTCGTAATAGGTCTGGGTGAACAGATCTATGTACGGGGAGGTGTGGGGGTCTATAATGTCTATGCCCCCCATACGGAATCCCATCTGGCCGATCTTTTTTAAAATTTTTTCCCGGTTGCCCAGAAGGGTAATGTCCACAATTTCCCTTCTGTACAAAATTTCAGCGGCATGGAGGATCCGTTCTTCCTCCCCTTCGGGCAGGACAATCCGTTTTTTATCGGCCTTGGCTTTCTGGATCAGCTCGAATTCAAACATCTTCGGGGTCACCGTGGTACTCTTGGTGGTAATGACCTTTTCCGACAGCAGGCCCGTGTCAACGCTCCGGTCAAAAAGGGCCAGGGCCCGGGTGATTTTCCGGTGGTCACTGGGGGAAATTACGGAACGGATTTTTTCCACTTCCACGGCGGTCTGAAAGGTGTCTGTCTGGACACTGAGGACCGGAACCATGCTTTTAAAGCCCTTGATCACCTCGGCCACAGCCCCTTCGGGAACAAGGCCTCCGGTCAACAGGATGCCGGAAATTTGTTCCATGGATGTGGAAGATATGGCCGCAAGACATGCCACAATGATATCGGCCCGGTCCCCCGGGGTGATGATCAGGGTGCCGTGCTGGATCCTTGGAAGAAAATTTTTCAGCTGCATGGCGGCCACGGCAAATCCCCTGACATGGCGGTACAGCTGTTTTTCCCCGAACAGCACCTCGGCGTTCAAGGCTTTGGCCACTTCTGCCACGCTGGGCTTGCCGATGACGGCTTCGTCGGGAATGGCAAAAACCAGCTGCCCGCCGCTTTGTTTTCCTTGCTTGACCTGGTCCACCACCCGCTGTGACTGGCCGTCCTGAACCCGGTTGATGATAATGCCGATAATCTGGCACCCCCGCTGCTCTAGAGATTCCATGGTCAGGTTAATGGGCAGAATGGTATCTTCCAGGGTTTTTTCAGCGGCATTGGCCACCAGAAGAACCGGGCAGGCCAGATCTTTGATGATGATGGCATTGATATCAAATTCAAGGCCTGTGGTAGATGTCTTGAAATCGGTCCCTTCACAGAGAATAAAGTCCGAATACTTTTTAGCTTCATTGTATTTTTCAATAATCTGCTCAAAGACTTCTTCTTTTTTTCCCTGGGACAGCAGGGCGTCCGCATCTTTCTGGGTGATCCCGTACATGGCCTCATAAGGGATGCTGAGGCTGAACTGGGTTTTCATCAGCCCGATGTCGTGGTCCATGCCGTCTTCACAGGATTCCGGGTTGATGATGGGCCTGAAAAATCCGACCTTGTCTATTTTCCGGTGCAGCATTTCCATTACGCCCAAAGCAATAGCGGATTTGCCGCTGCCGGCTTCAGTGGATGTAATATATAAACAGTTTGACATGATAAATCCTTAGGTTAGTATGATGTTGCTAAATTTTTAATTTTTAAATGGCAGGGAGCTTTCCGGTATATCAGGAATGCGAATTCTTTCTCAACCTACTGGACAAAACCTAGGGTACATTTATACAAGAATTGCCGGGAAAAGCAAGCCAAACCCACAGGGTGATCGCATGTAACTTGCCTTCCGGTGATGTCAATTTAGATGATAAGGATAATAATGTATATTGTTGAGACTTGGGATATGGGATATGGGACTTGGGGAGGCCGTGGATGCCGCAATCCCCAGGTCCCATATCCCAAGTCCCAAGTCCAATTTTTTGGAGATTATTCTTATTTCCCATTCCAGGATGGCTTATTTTTTTACATGCGATTGCCCTGGCCAAACCCATTTTTTTGCCCAAAAATCGTTTATTGATAAAATTGTTCTATTTCAGGTTTTAACCTTGCAAGGACCACGTTCCGTTTCACTTTCATGGTCGGGGTGATCTCCCCGGTCTGTTCGGTGAGCCGATGGTTGAGAATGGTGTATTTTTTGATGGTTTCAAATTCGTCAAGAACACGGTTGGCCTGATCAATTTCCCGGGCTATCAAATCTTTCAGTTCTTGTTTTTCCAGAAAATCATCCCCAACGGCAACACACATTCGGGCGGGGCCCAGATCCGAGAATTCAAGGGCGGATGCGTCATACCCTATCTGGCTTTCGTCAAAGTATTCAATAAACGCATCAAAATCCGGGATCACAAAGGCGGCCACAAATTTGCGGTTGTCGCCTACGGGCACCACCATGTCGATAAACTTTGAAAGAGCGAAACAGCTCTCAATCTTGGCAGAGGGGACATTCTTGCCCGTATCCAGCACCATGAGCCCTTTTTTCCGGTCCACAATTTTGATGTATCCGTCGGCCAGTTCTTCTACGATGTCTCCGGTTTTATAAAATCCGTCTTCGGTGAAGGCCTCCTTCGTGGCCTCAGGGTTGTTCCAGTATTCTTTCATGTTGTTAGGGCCCTTGACCAGCCATTCCCCATCCGGGCCAATCCGTCCTTGAACACCAAATGCCAGGGGGCCGACACTGCCGGGCAGCACCTTGTCCGGCCGGTTCAGGTTCACCGTGTTGCAGGTTTCCGTGGCCCCGTACCCTTCGTATATCCTTACGCCCATGGCCATGAACAGTTTGCAAAGATCCGCCGAAAGGGCACCGGCTGCCGAAAAGGCAAACCGGAACCGGCCGCCTAAAAGATCCCGCACCTTGGAAAACAGGATTTTGTCCACGAACCGGTATTGAAGCTTGAGGGGCAAAGGCAGCCCTGAAAACAGGTCTGTGTCCGGCCCCATGTCCACAAATCCATCCTTATCCGCCCTGGTGTCCACCACCTTTTGGCCAATGGAAAGGGCATAGTTGAATATGGCTTTTTTGATCGGAGACAAGGATGCCTTTGCCCGCATGGCCATGAAAATACGTTCGTAAATCCGGGGCACGGACATGAAAATGGTGGGCTTGAAAACCTGAAGGTCATCCACCATGGTTTTTGGGGTGGAATAGGCAATGGTGGCGGCGCAGTGCATGGCAACGCCGTGGCCGCATTCACGTTCATAGGTATGGGCTAAGGGCAGAAAAGACAACAGGACATCTTCGGGGTCGATATATCCCAAGATGGTCATATCCCGCCGGCACGCCGCATTCATGCTTTCATGGGTATGGACCACGCCTTTGGGTTTTCCCGTGGTGCCCGAGGTGTAGACAATGGTCATGTTGTCTTCAAGCGCGACAGACTTCCACCGGTTTTCATAGGCGTCCGGGTTATCTTCGGTAAATTTTTTCCCCATATCCCGCAACTGCTGAATCCCGATTACATCCGGGAAATCCGGCACAAATTCCGGATCCAATACCACCATTTTTTCAAGATCCGGCATAAGATCTGCTCCCGGCAGGATCTGTTTCAGAATATCTGCATTCTGGACAAACAGGACCCTGGCACCGGAATCATTGGCAATATAGGCGGCTTCCTTATCCGACAAGGTGGGATAAATGCATACCGTGACGCCCCCGGCGCACAATATGGCATAATCCGTCTGCATCCAGGCAGGGCTCGTATGGGACATGAGGGCCACCCGGTCACCTTTTTCAATCCCCAAGGCCATGAGACCGCAGGCGGTCTGTTCTACCATTTCGCCCAATTGGGAAAAGGTCAGTGACTGGACATTGCCCTGGTTGTCTTTCCAGCACTGGGCGGTTTTTGAACCAAATTCATCAACATTTCGGGCAAGCAGTTCGCAAAAGGTCTGGGTGCTGATGTACCATTTCTTGGCAGGGTTGCTCATGGGGTCCTCCTTGTGGTGTTTGAGATGAATCTGATCCGGGCCATAGTCTGTACCATCTTGCTTAAAGCAAATTTAAAATAGGGTGTCAATATCATTCCAGGGTAACCGCATTTATAATCCGGCATGATTTTGGGTTATCGGTAGTGAATTTAATGTAAAAAACGGAGACCGTTAGACCGCTATACGGGAGACCGGATGAGGCGGTGTTGTTGGGTCGGCCGTAGGGGCGATTCATGAATTGCCCCTACACCGTCATCACATGTAATGTAAAAATCCAAGATTCAATTTTATTCACCGGTGTTTCAGGGGCATTGTTTTATGTTGTATTTGATTGCGACGGGTTGAATCTTGGCCCCTTTTAAATTCCCCCAAACCGGAAAAATTCGTTATTCAGGATGAAATTTTCGTAACCCGGTTGGGGTGTTTGGGAGCCCTGTTTTATAATAGTTTTGAAAAATCAGAGGGTTACATTGTGGCATGCCCCTTGCTCTTGTAAAGGGTGACGGACCAAGGCAGGCATCAGGGACAGTGCCCTGAACCCCTTGCGCCCGTCATCAATAATTCCCGGGGCCGGGAAAAGGGTTTTCCGGCTCAAAAATTTACCATTGAAAAAAGGAGAAAAATCGTGTTCGACTTAAGAAAAGGTATTCTGGCTGGTTTAGTAGCGGTCCTTGTGGGCCTTGCACCGTCTGCATGGGCGGCTTCCTTTGTCAACGGCAACCTGAGCATGGAAATTACCATCAGTGGCATGGACTCGGTTGATTTGTCCGGCTTTGACATGGAAATTACCTATGACAGTTCATTGCTCGACTTCAGCGGTTATGTTCTGACCGATGAGCTGGGCAGCATTGATGACGGGCAAGCCGTAGACAACAGCTATGGCGAGGAAGATGCGTTCACACCGGGAACCATCACATTAAGCATGGTTTCCCTGCTGGATGCTTCAGATCTTGCCAGCCAGTCTGATGATTTTGTTCTGGCCACCCTCTATTTCTGGGGGGATGAAGAGGCGATTTCAGGGGTAAGCGTCAGTTCCCTTGACATTTCCATTGCCAATGTATCCCTTAATGCCATCTCTTTTAGCATTGATGTTGAAACTAAGGCCGCTGAAACCGTCCCCGTTCCGTCGGCTTTCAGCCTCCTTGCCTTAGGCCTGATGAGCCTGTCACAGGTGGGAAGACGCCGCAAAGCTTAAAAATTTTTTGTTCAATCCTTTGTTTTAAGGGTAAATGTCCTGGGAAATTTTTCTCCCAGGACATTTTATTTTCCGGCCAGGGCCCGGGCTTGGCCAGGGCAAAGGCATGCCCCATTTTACAGAGACGTCAGCCCCTCCCGGATAGCGATCTTGGTCAGGCCGGCAATGCTGTGGACGTTAAGCTTGTCCATCATTTTTCTGCGGTGGGTGGAGATGGTTCTTTCGCTGATGTGGAGGCGGGCTGAAATCTGAACTGAAGAAAATCCCTCGGCAATCATCTGAAGGATTTCTTTTTCCCGGGAGGTCAGGGTCATGGCTTCAGAACAGTCATTAAATTTTCGTCCCTGGATAAAATCGTTCACCAGCATTTCCGATATGGCAGGGCTTAGGTACCGGCGGCCCTGTAAAATGGTTTCCACGGCGGCAATTAATTCTTTGAACATGCAGTTTTTCAACAGGTACCCGGATGCCCCGGCATCCAGCATGCCGGTCACATACCGGCGTTCTGTGTACATGGAAAGGACCAGGATTTTAATTTCCGGCTTTTGGGCCAGAATCTGCCGGGTCGCCTCAATCCCGTTGAGTTCCGGCATACTGATGTCCATGACCACCAGATCCGGCTCCAGGGACAGGGCCAGTTCAACGGCCTCCCGGCCGTTTTCCGCCTCCCCGGCCACGGCCATGCCTTCCCGGCTGTGTATCAGGGAAACCAGACCCTCACGGGTAATATGATGATCATCTGCCAGCAGGATGTTAATGGTCATGGTTACACTCTTTTGTTCCGCATTTTTCCGGGTCAGCCCCGGTTATGCCGCCAGCCACGATCACCATAAAGGAATTCCCGGGTTGAGGGGGCCGGCCCATGAGGTCATACCAGGTCAGAACCCGGTATGTCAATTTTTATATGAAAGTCTCACTAACAAGCTGAAAAGACTTTTATTTTTCGTTGAGGGCGGTGCTTGGTTGGATAACCAAGGCGGCCCGTGGCCGTTTATATGAAAGTCTCACTAACAAGCTGAAAAGACTTTCATTTTTCGTTGTGGGCGGTGCTTGGTTGGATAACCAAGGCGGCCCGTGGCCGTTATAAGAAACTGGAGACAAGAAACAAGAGACAAGAGAGCGAAGCACCTGCGGTGCCCAATTTATAGCCTGTCGTTGCCGGTATCTTCAGTTTCATTATGGCCTTTCCCACGTCCTGACCAGAGATGACATCAGGCAGAGGCCAAGGTCATAGGCCACATCTTCAATGGTTTTCAGCTCGGGCCCCTTTGGCTGGAACCCCTGGTCGGTGGCCACGTACTCTGTGGCCTGATTCTGGTTTCCCAATTTTTTATAGGCATCATCTGAACCGGCAACCGCCAGGATCCGGCCGGTTTTGATCTCTTTGGCAACGGTCTTGAAGACATAGCCGCCCCGGGTCCTTTTGACGAGCATTTCAATATAAATGTCTGAATAATAGCTTAATGCCGACATTTCGATGTTTTTTTCCGGCAGGTCAACGGTGTTGTTTGAATTATACCGCATGGCCATGAGCCGGATGATGGTGGCCCGGTCAACAATGTTGGCCCCGGCATTGAGAAATCCATTCATGAATCCATTTTCGATGCGCCACATATTTTCTTCGATAATGGGAGACCGGCTCCCTGCCAGATCGTTTTTGGTCTGGGTGGTGACCACAAGGGTGCCGTCAGCCACTTCCATGTCAAGCCCGCTGCTTTCCCCTGCCAGGCTGTATGAGGCCGGGCTGATGAAACCGTTTCGTTTATAGGCCGCAGCGCTGCCGTCCACCAGTTTGAGCGAACCGCTTTTGGTCGCCGCGAACCGTGAGTTGCTGGACCACTCCTGGATTTCATCGCTTAAATACCGGTTCATGAAAAGGGTCATTCTCGGTGACTTTGCCTTTCGATAAGCCTTTGAAAAGGCCTGGACCATACTGTCATTATTCTTTGCGTCTTCTGACGTCCGGGAGGGAATGGGTTGAACCGTTACGGGGTTTAATCCCCGGTAGGTATCGGCCGGCGACCGGTTCTGGCCCTGGTTCTTCATGGGGTCAAGCGGGGCCGTACTGCCCGGCGGGGTCGGCTTGTCTAAGTAAATGGTTTCGGTTTCGGCAAAGACCGTGGCCTGGACCAGGATGAAAACCAAAACAGCGGCGCCTAATTTTTTCATGTTATCTTCCCTCTCTGACTTCAATATAATAATAGCCAATGTCATGGACGCCAATGGAGCTTTCTTTGTATGAGGCAACCGAATTGGCCGGCAGATAGATTCTTTTCCATGCGCTGGGGTCTTCTAACGGGGCCTTCATGTAATCAAAAAATTGCACCCGGCACTGAATCTGCAAATCATAATCCGTCCGGTTCCTGAACATGGCCCATGCCTCAAGGGTGTTGGTGGGAGTCCGCCGGGTGTTGGTGGATTCCACAGCGATTTTGCCGATTTTGCCATGTTCCTTGACCCCGGTAACGGAATTTTCATAAACGTACCATCTTTGAAGGGAATCATCCAAAATGGCCACAGAGTTCATCCGGACCTGGGCGATCCCGCCCGGGGAATTCTCCACACGGACACCCGGGGACGGCCCCTCGACAATTTGTGTGGTCTCCGTACTGGTATGGGTCGTGGTCACGCCGCAGCCGCTGAAAATGAGCAGCGCCGCCCCGGCTGAAAGTAAAATCAGTGATAAATCAGACTTCATATTTTTTTCTCCTTTGCAGGTGAAAACGCCTGGGCGTTCACCCCTTATGGTTACCGGCCGGGGTATCGTTAAGGCTTTCCAATGGCCGTTACCCGGAACGGTCAAGGGTTAAGACTCGCGGCTGGACAGCCAGACAACGGAAATGGGCCCGTCGGTCTTCCGGACGGACCGGATTTTTGTAAAATCATCAATGAGATCCCCCTGATCATTCTTAAACCGGAACTCAAGCGTACTTTCGCCTTCAGGCAGATCCACCATCAAAACATGGACCGCATCAGGCAGGTTGTCCCAGTACCGGGTGTCGGCATGGGGCCGGGCATTCTGGGCGATGGCCATATTGGCCACTGCCACCAGGCCGATGGCACCGCTGATGGCACTGACGGTCCCTGAATTGTCAAATAAAGGGGCGGCCATCATTCCGGCGCCGGCGATATCCCCTAATGCGGCACCGGTGTCTGCGGTGGTCTGCCTGAACACGGCCTGGCCTTCCAGGATTTTATCAACGGGCCGTCCCCCCCGGCTGGCGGCCTGAAAATAGATATCCTCAATCATGAACATGGGGGCAAAGCCGCCGTTGTTTAAGGAGGCCTCAGCCCTTTTTTCCTGGAACCCTTTACCCCTGCGAAACTTTAATTCGGAATGCCCGGGGCCGTCGGCAAGCTTTCGCGGAGAGGTGCCGGTTTCCATGATGACCAAAGTGTTTTTGCTCAGATCCAGGTCAAATTCAGGCCTGATTTTTTTTAATTCGTCGATGACCTCCCGGGCAAATTGAGCGTCCCCGGCAGCATGTGATGAAAGGGCCTCAAGGAAAATCAGCAAGGCAAAGTCACACCGGAACTGCTCTTCTTCTGCAAAGGCATCCTGCTGGATACCGGACCTGAAACAGGCCCTGGCGTTTTCATAATCTTTGTCCATCAGGAACATAATTCCGCTGTAATAAAAGGCCATGGCCCGTTCATAGGGTTCCCCCCTGAATTTTTTCATCCCCTCTTCATACCAGAAGCTTCGGGCCTTTTTAGCGGTCTCGTTGTTGGCGTAAATGGCGGATATATCGTTCCTGACAATGTCAAATGATGACTTTGCATACCCGTATTCCTGAATCTCAAGGGCTTTCTTGCCGATTCTCATATGGTTTAAAACGGCGTTTCTATCCTGTTCTTCCATCAGTGTTTTATAGTAAGGCTTCAGGGGGGCGGGTTTGTCGGCGAGGCTTTGTTCCAATACCGGTTCAGGGATTTTGGCCGTTTCAAATGTCTGCCGGGTGGCACACCCGGACAGCATGGACAGATTCAGGCCAAGAACAATCCCCCACAACAGCCGCCTTGAGGTTAAATTCATCATAAGTTACCTGTAGATGATGTCGTCCTGGGCGAATTTCTTGAATTCATACATGTTCGCCCAGACTGGAATGGCGGTTTCCAGGTCAATGAGTTTGAATACGATCTGGGTGTACCGGGATACTTTTCCGCTTCCCGGTTCGGCCTTGTCAAGGGACATGATTCTGCCAGTCAGCCTGAAGTCGGCACCGGCCACAGCCGCGGTCTGGGACAGCGTGCCACCGCTCACGACGCCGGTCCGCTTCAATTCTCTTTCCTTCTGGACCATTCCAATGGAGTTGCGGTCAATAAAAATAATCCGGCCCTGTGATGACCGGTTCAGACTGACCATCAGCCTTTCGGTGATCAGTTTTTTGTTGATCACACTGGAACTGTCGTTGACAAAATAATTGTCATCAATGATTACCAGGGGCGGGGACTGCCTTCCCGCAATAGACGGGGTTGCCAGAATATCACGCATCATCCGGTCCGTCATGCTGACAACGTCCTGGGATTCGATTCCCACGCCGGCAACAGAGCCGGTTTCGCCGGGATCTTCATAAACCGTCGGCCGCCCGGCCGTATTGTCAACCCTTGTGGTGGTGTTGGTATGGGTATGGGTATAAGTTGATGTTGTGCATGAACATAAAGATATTAAAAAAAGGCTGAACAGTACCAAGATTGCTTTATTCATCATCGCAGACCTTTTCACTTCGATCCCTCGAACAGTAGATAGTCCCTGGATCAATGGTTGATGTGGACAGAACTTTATAAAGGGCACTGCCGGGCAGTGCCCGGGCCGTTTATGGGCTGGATGCGCTCACAAGGGCGCTTGTATAGACTTTGTTGAAATCAGGATAAATCTCTCCGGTGGCTTTTAAAACCGCCTGATAATGTTCGTGGGTGGAGTGGTTCACATACATATAAACGGCCATTTCCTCTAAGTTGTTAAAGGATAAGTCCGAAGTTTCCTTGATATACTCCCAGCCGCCTGAAGCCTGAATGGCCATTTCTCTGCCAATGGCATCCCCTGCCATTCCCCCGAGAAAACCACCTAGAAAAGGGACTTGTTCCAACGCCTTGGCCCCGGCATAGGCCCCGGCTGTTTTGCCGATGGTTGATCCCATGCTGGCATTAACCGCTTTATCGGTCCATTCGCACATCACCCCATCTGAAGTATACGGGCACATATACTCCCCGGAATTATCCGCGATGGGCTCGGGGGCTTCCATTTCACTGGGTTGAGAAATATTCTGGGTGGCAACACAGCCGGCAAAAACAGATACCATGGCAACAAACAAAATGAAAAATCCTGCCTTAACACGTGAACAGCTCATTTCTTTTTCTCCTTTTATCAAATTGGCATACAGTCTGGGTTTATATAAAAAACAAGCCGGTATAAGAAAATCGGTAAAACTGATGAAATTTGGCTTCCAGTTTTCTTTTTTAATGCTTCTGATTTTCTGAAAAAGGACTTCAAAAAATCCGATGCAACCGGTTTGATCTGTCCCGGCTGGTGGGCATCGTTTTTGTAGCTAATCAGCTGATGCTTAAAAATAAACAAACCCAAGGGTCCGGGACTGTTTATTTGTGCTTCATATTTTTTGGCCAGGTTTTGGTAGCACGCTTTTGCTATGTGAGAAGACAGCGAAGATGGGGCACTGCTGAACAGTTACCCGTTTTTTTATATTGCGTTATGATAAGCTGTTTGATATGAAGCGGACCTAATGTCAAGGATAGGGAAGCCTGCGTTTCATTGCCATCGGGAAATGAGCGGGTCATGGTCATTATCCGTGATGGCAGCCAGGGGTTTTGCTTTCTGGCCTTAAATGCCACCATTGAGGCGGCCAGGGCTGGCGAAGCCGGTAAGGGATTTGCCGTTGTTGCCGGTGAAATAAAAGACCTGGCGCACCAGACCGCCCTGGCCACCCAGGAAATCAATGCCCGGATTTCCGAAGTCCAGGGAACCACCAGCGAATCCATTGAATCCATCAACGTCATTGTAGACGTGATCAATGAAATCGATACCATTGTCACCACCATTGCCGGGGTAATTGAAGAGCAGACCGCCACCACCCGGGAAATTGCCGATAATGTCAGCCAGGCCGCAGCCGGTCTCGGGGAAGTCAATGAAAATGTCAATAAATCCTCCACCGTTGCCGGGGAAGTAACCCAGGAAATCGCCAGCGTCAACGAGGCCACCAGCCACTTAGAGGACGGCAGCCGCCAGATCCTGGAAAGGTCCGGAGAACTCAGCGCCCTTGCCGAAAACCTTAAGTCAATGACGGCCCGGTTTAAAATATGAAAAAAGGGCGTTCCCAAATCCGGGCCGACTTTTCCGCCCCGAAATTTAAGGCTTACGGGGCCGCGGCGTTTTCCGGCATCAGGGCCTGGATGCTCCGGACATAGGCAAGGGCCTGGGAGGCTTCCCTTCTGAGGGTGTCATCGGCCATGTCCTGGTTCAGGATATCCTGGAAAAGCCGGGTAGCCTGTTCCAGTTTGTCCTGTTTCATCAGGGCATAGGCCGCTTTGAGCCGGACCGGGGGCGTGTCGGCAAGGTCGGCGGCTTTTGAATAGGCCCTGGCACTG
The DNA here is from genome assembly GCA_963663165.1 of uncultured Desulfospira sp. Taxonomy (GTDB): domain Bacteria; phylum Desulfobacterota; class Desulfobacteria; order Desulfobacterales; family Desulfobacteraceae; genus Desulfospira. The sequence goes on from OY760175.1 coordinate 5,642,229, forward strand.
TCGTCATATTGGTGCATGAGAAAGGCAATATCCCCTATGGCCTCCCACCGCTGGGGGGTTTGTTCGGCTGAAACAGCTGAGCGGGCCGCTTCAAGGGCTTTTTCGTACAGTCTGCCACTTAGATAGACATCCTTGATCTGGTCCCAGTCTTCGGGTTTGGGAGACGGGCCGGCCAGGGTTTGAAATATCCCGGCCGCCTTATCCGGTACCCCGGCCATCTGGTAATACTGGGCCAGGGCCTTTAGGGCGGCGTTATCATCGGGGTCCAGGCGGACCGCCACGGCCATGGCGGCCGCTGCCCTGGTATAATCGGCCTGTTCCCTGGCCACCCAGACCGCCAGTGTCCAGGCCTTTTTTTCAAGGGGAAAGGCTTCCAGCAGCCGGGACAATACCCCGTCGGCCTTCTGGGGCCGTTCCAGTTCCATGTTCAGCCGGACCAGAGACGAAAGCCAGGCATAGTCAGGCCCGGGCTTCTGGCAGAGAAATTCCAGAACCGGCAGGGCCTTCCGGGGCTGGTCCAAATTGAGCCACAGCAGGGCCCCCCGGTAACAGAGCCCGGAGGCTTCTGTGGAATTGGCCAGCCGGGTCCGTTCCATGACGGTCAGGGCTTCCCTGTTTTGCCCGGTCTGGATCAGCCGGTCTGCCAATTCAATTAGCCAGCGCTGCTCTACCGGGTCCTTTGCCACACTCAGGCGGAGCAGGGCAATGGTTTTGGTCATGATTTTCTGGCTGTCCCCGCACTGGTGCCAGAGCATGGCGGCCCTGAAATAATGCTTGCCTTCTTTGGAGATGCCGGCGGCCCGTTCCATGGCCTTAGCCGCATTAAGGGGCTGTTCCAGCAGCAGGTGGGTGTTGGAAAGGGTAATCAGCCAGACCGCTTTGGGAGAGGGACGGGCGGCCAGATGCTTGAGCAGCGGAAGGGCTTTGCCCGGTTTTTGCGCCTGAAGCCAGAGCTGGGATGCCCTGAAATAATGCTCATCCTTTTTACTGATGGTGGCGGCCCGCTCCATGACCGGGGCGGCCTTGTTATAATTTTCTTTCATGACCCAGGCATTGGACAGGGCCACCAGCCATTCGGCCTTGGGATGGGGAAGGGTCTCCAGAAATGTCAGCATTTTTAATGCCTTGTCCGGCTGCTTGAGCTGAAGCCGCATGACACCGGCCTGGTAGGCATGTTCCGGTTTCCGGCTTAAGGAAAAGGCCGTTTCCATGGCCGGGGCGGCATTGGCATAATTGTCAGACATGGCCCATGCCTGGCTTAAGGCCACGAACCAGTCGGCTTCAGGGTCAGGCAGTTTGACCAGTTTAAGCAAATGTTCCCGGGCCCTGGCCGGTTTTTCCAACTGGAGCCAGAGCACACCGGCGGTATAAAGGTTGGCCGGCGTCGGGTCCTGTGCCACGGCCCGGTCCATGGTCTTGGCCGCATCCAGGGTCCTGTCCAGGGCCAGATAGGTGTTGCACAGCAGCAGCAGCCAGTCTGTTTTAACGGTTTCTCGCTGGGCCAGGATTTCAAGGAGGGCCAGGGCCTGCCTGGGCTGGTCTGCCTCGGTCCAAAGCCAGGCCGCATGAAAGTAAAGGTTGGGATCATTGCCGGCCCGGGCCGCTTTTTCCATGGCCTGGGCCGTTTCTTTTTTCTGGTTTAACTCCCCCAGGACATTGGACAGGGCCACCAGCCAGTCGGATTTGGGGGAAGGCCGTTTTTCCAGGTCCCTGAGAAGGGGCAGGGCGCTTTTCGGGATTTTGGCTTCCATCCAGAACACCGCTGCTTGAAAGGTCAGATCCGGGTCTTTGGCCATGGCGGCGGCTTTTTCCATGGCGGCGGCCGCCGTCCGGATATCCCCGGCATCGTACAGGGCATTGGCCAGCAACTGCCGGCCCTGATTAAAACAGGGCGCCAGGTCTATGGCTTTTTTCAGATATGGCACCGCCTCTTTATACGACTTGGCCTGGTACAGAAAATAACCGATGTCATAGGCAACATAGGCAAAGGATGGCTTTGGGTGTGCCTTGACAAATGAGATCAGGCTCCGGGCCGCTGCCTTGTACTCTTCCTTGTCTGCCAGGGCTTCAGCCGTTGTGACCGCCTCATGGAAGTCTGCAGGCAGGGTGGCCTGGATCTGGGGGCAGTCAGGAGAATCTTCAGCCTGCTCTGCCCCGGATACGGAACCAAAGCACAGGGTCAGCAGTGATATAAAAAGAACAATTATGCGGATAGTCTTCACGTTGGTTTCCTTCAAGCACTAATCTAATTTGAAGCGGATTTTGGTCTTCAGCCAAGCCTCCACAGCTTTCCCGTCTTTTCGGCCCGGTTTAAACCGCCATTTGCCCAGGGTTTTGATCACGGTATCGTCAAACACCCCGGGAGGCTCTGACCCGGTGATGGTCAATTCTTTTACCGCTCCGGACCGGTCCACCAGGAATTTTACCGCGACAACCCCTTCGATGCCCCGGCGTTTGGCCCGGTAAGGGTAAACTGGCTCAATCTGGGAAATCCGTTCCGGCTGCCGGTCCAGTTCATCGGAATTAAAGCGAATCCTTGGCGGTGCCAGTCGGGCAGGCGCCTTGGGCCGGGCCAGTTTGCCCGGCATAAGGGAACGGGCAAAATCCCGCTTAAATCCGGCCGGTCTGGCACGGACCGGGACCCCTTTGACCGACAGCGAGGAAAGGGTCGGGGTTTCAAATCCCAACGGCTGTGGGGCCATGTCCATGGGTTCCGGCGCCACCTGGTCGGGGGGCGGGGGCTCTGCCAGGTCCGGCGGCGGGATGTCCGGCAGCTCCGGTTCCGGGATGTCAATTTCAGGTTCCGGTTCCGGCGGCGGGGGTGGTTCCTTTTCTATGGGCGGTTCCATAAACGGCTCAGGGGCCTGGGCAATCAGCCGGACCTGCCGGGCCAGAAAATCCCGGTGTCTGGCTGATGTGTGGTGCATGAGCAAGGGCAGAAGGGCCAGAACCGTCATGCCCAGAAAAGTGCCCAGCACCAGCAGAATGCCCCGGCGAAAGGGATGGGGTCTGATGGAAAGCACGGTATCCATGTTATTTCCCCGGCCGGGTGGCCGAGACCGCCACGTCTTTGGCACCGGCCAGGCGGCACTGATCCAGGACCGCCACCGTCCGGGCCGTGGGGCAGCCCCCGTCGGCATCAATGATCACCCCACCGTCGGGGTTTTCTGTTAAAAAGACCTCCACAAGGCCCCGTACCCGCCGCAGGTCGGTTTCCTGATTGTCGATATAAACCTTTCCCTCTTCAGTGACCCCGACCACCAGACCGATGGCCTCCTTGGACTGGGCCGTGGCCGCCTCGGGCCGGTTCACGGTAATGCCGGATTCCCGGACAAAGCTTGCCGTGACCAGGAAAAAGATGAGCAGAATAAAGATCATGTCGATCAGGGGCATCATGTTGATTTCCACATCATCGTTGGCAAGGGGATCGTCTAAACCGGTTCGGCTGCTTATTCGGTGCATTTTTGCCACTCCTTTTCAAGCCATTGCGATACGGCCTGGTGAAAAATCAGGATCTCCCGGTGGATGGCCTGGACCCGGCGGCGCATGACCTGGCCTGCCAGCAGGCCGGGGATGGCCACCAAAAGTCCGGCCTGGGTGGTAATCATGGCTTCTTTGATGCCCGAGGCCATGGCCTGGGCATTGCCCATGCCGAACAGTCCGATGACCCTGAAGGTCTCCACCATGCCGGTGACGGTCCCTAAAAGGCCTAACAGCGGGGCCGCCGCCGCCAGGACCATGATGGTGGGAATGTACCGGTAAAGGCTTCGGGTCTGCCGGCGGACCGCCACCTCAAAGAACAGACGGTCCGGCTCTCCGGTCACGGTTTTGGATTCTTTAAAGTGCATGTCCATGAAAAAGGCCAGTATTCCGGCCCTTGGGCAGCCGGTATCCGGCAGGATCTCTTTCTTTGATTCTAAAAATTCAAGGGCATCGGCCACCTTAAGGGTGTGGCGGCGAACCTGAAAGATCCAGTCGGCTTTAAGGACAATGAGAATCCACATCCAGACGGAAACCACCACAATGGGCAGCATAACCGGCCCGCCGGTTTCCACAATTTCCCAAATCCATATTAATGTATTCATATCACTCACCCCTTATGGCCTGAACCGTTGGCCGCATGTTTGAGCAGCGCCGCCATAAGGGCCAGCCCCTTCTCTTCCATGTCCTGGGCCAGGGAATGGGCCCGCCGGCCCAGAAAGGCCGCCACCATCATCACGGGAATGGCCACGACAAGTCCTACCTGGGTGGTCACCATGGCCTCGCTGATGCCCCCGGCCATGAGCCGGGGATCCCCGGTGCCGTGGGTGGTGATGACCTGAAAGGTATTGATCATGCCGGTGACGGTCCCCAAAAGACCTAGAAGGGGTGCCACGGCCGCTGAGACCTTCAGGGCGGTAAGGAACCGCTCCAGCCTCGGGGTTTCTTTGAGAATGGCTTCGGACAGCCCGTTCTCAATGACCGTGCCGGCCTGGTCTTTTAATGCCAGCCCGGCCATGAGGACCCGGCCCGTGGGCCGGTTTTTATGGGGCAGGGTGGTGTTCAGAGCCCCTTTGAAATCTCCCTGGGCCACCAGATCCGTGACCCGGGTCATGAGGGCGTCGGTGTTGTGGCGGACCCGGCCAAGGAATACCAGCCGTTCCAGGGTCAGGATCAGGGCCACGGCACCCACCAGAAGGATGGGGATTACCAGGATGCCGCCGCTTTTGAGCTGCTCAACCTGGCTGACCTGCCGGGACAATTGCTGCACGGCAATGCCGCCGGAAATATCAATGGGCACGGTTTGGCTTTCGTTTGACACAAACCGGTCCAGGGCCCGCTTGATCAAAAACGGCGGGGCCGCGCTCATCACCAGCCGGACCGAGGCCGGGGACAGGGTCAGGTAGCCGGTTTCATCCTTTGTCTGGTAAAGGGCGGCCAGATGCCCTAACCGGGTGATATCGGCCTGAACGGTTTCACCGCTTCGGTCCAGCACCGGGCCTGTGTATTGATGCTGAGTTTTGGATGCGGCCATATCTTTGAAACAAAATTCAAAAAGGGTTTTAAGTTCGGCCATGCCCATTTGGGCACCCGGGGCCAGAAAGGATTTCAAGGTGGCCAGATGTTCCGGGTGTTCGGCACTGGCCGGGCTTTTTTCCGCCCTTCCCAAAAGGTTTCTGGCCGTATCCCGTATGATGGCGTCCAGTTCCTCTTTCCTGGAAATCCGGTCAGAGATCTCTTTTGTCAAGGCATCCCGTTCACCGGATAACGCCTTTAATTTTGCATTGCCAAGGGCTACTTCCTGGCGGGCTCCGGTAAGCCCGGCTTCCAGGGTCCGGATTTCTTCGGCCAGCCGTGCCCGCTCATTTTTAATATCCTGAGCAGTGATTTTCCGATTTTCCAGGGAATGGGCATGGTCAGCATTTATTTCTCTGGCCACGCTTTGAAGGTCATTGGCCGGAAGGGCCCGGGCAGGCCCTGCCATAAGGCACGGAAGCATCAGCCCGGCAGCAAGTATACCAAAGGTTGCGGCCTTAATTGAGTTCACCACGGTCTCCTCCATTTATCGGTTCGTGTCCTGCCAGGCTGTCGCCTTCTGGGAGGGGTTCATCCATTTTGGCCTCGGGCAGGTCCAGGGGCAGGTTGCTTAACCCGATAAGGCGGATGCCCTCGGCCATTTCAACGGCGTTGGAAAGATCTTTGGCCGACCCTTCCAGCGTGGTAAACTGGTTTGTTGACCGGTCCCAGACAAATCCGTTCCGGCCGTCAAGGGTGACGGCAAACAGGCCGATGCGGCCCACCCGCAGCAGTTTGACCTGCCTGGACTGTCCGTCTGCCGTGATTTCCTGCTCCTCAACGCCTACGGTATACCCAAGGTCCACCTCGCGGCTCATTAAATCAAACATGGTCCGCGCTTTTGAAAGAAGACCCATGTCATAGTCATCCAGCACGGTCCGGGTCCGGGAAATGGCCTCCTTGCGCCGTTCCTGGTTTGCCGGTATGTCGGACATCACCAGGCGGTTCACCTGATCCAGGGTGGCATCCAGTACGGGTAACAATTCGAGTTCCACTTTTTTAATTTCAGCGGCCCGCTGGTTCAGGCCGGCAATTTTTTCCTCCAGTGTCTTGATAAACACAATGTTCTTTTCCTGCTGCCATTGGGCTTGTTTCAACTGGGATGACAAGGTTTCGATCCGGTCCAGCATATCCTGTTTTTCCTGGGCCCAGTCTTCCACTAAATTCTGGGTACCCACGTCAATGCCGACGGTTTTTTCTGCGGTTTCTTTGACCCGGGTGGCTGAAGCGGTATGGGCTGAGACCCCTCCCGGCCAGGTTGAAACCAGCAATATCACAATACTGAGTATGGTTATACAGGTACGCACAAGACAAATCCTCCTGGGTTATGGTCTTTATTCGTTATGGGCCGGCCTTAGCGTTGATTATCAAGTCCGCCCGTGGCTGTTTGGGAAAAAGGCAAAAAAAGCCGGGAAATTCCCATCCGCATCAATGGAAACCTTCCTGGCTTCGAATTCGAGGTATGATATTTGTGGGGAGTTATCCCCGGTGATAAGGATTGAGTTTAACCCTTAAGGCCGCTTCTGCGGTGATTAATGCCTGCTACTTATAATAAATCAAAAGCAAAAGTCAAGCCTGATTCGGCGGGAATGCAACTATGTACGACCACAGCCAAACCATATGTCCCTTACGGGTAAAGATAATATCGCAAAAATATAAATGATCCTCCCCCACACAATATCCACAATACTTTTGTTATTGAATATTGTTTTGAAATTGACTTGGACAACCGATCAGACTATCAATGCTCAGTCAATTTTATGTTCTATTAAATTGATTTCCGTTCTATCAAAGCGGACACAATATACAGTGGCTGAATACTGTTACAGAAATACAATATTCTGAGCCCTATTTACCAAGTTCCATATGACGTTTGGCTTCTAATATTCTATCACAAATTTTTTCTAGTTCTTCTCTTGAAACTTTTTGAGGAAGACACCATTCTGCAGAAATATCAAGTCGGCTTTGTCCAATTTCACCTTTTGCTTTGCGAAATGGGGCAGTATTTAATACGGAGACTGCTTTGTCTTTTGCTTTCCCTAAATATTTGCTAACATTCCTTTGTTCGCCTTCTGATCGGACTTTTGAAATTTTGATTTTAACGAATAAATAATTTTCATCATTGCTAAAACTGAGGACGATATGTTTTGTCGGATCAAGGGGTTGTATGGAAACCTTTCTATCATAATCCTCAATCTGAATTTCTCCATCCCTTTCTAATATAACAGCCATCTCTTGAAGTATTAATGGATTAGTATTAGATACACTATCTGAAAACGTCATGTCGTAAGCAGCGCGGAAGGCTTCTACAGCAGAAGCTAAGGAGATTCTATCATCCTGTTTATCATATGTACAACTTGCTATTATTTCTGAAAGATAATGTGGAAGACAACGCCATTTGCAATTAAATTTATTTCTAATCATTCTAGTTGTCGTTTTTTTGTAGTCGCTAAAATTTTGTTCGTTTGGCCGAGGGTCGTTACCACACAAAATGAAGAATCCCAACATGCCATATCCAAATACATCGACAGCAGTATGCCTTGTACTTACCCCCTCTTTTAGTCCAGTGGCGGTTTGTTCCGGAGCTGCATATCCCTGAGCTCGCGCTCCATGAACAACAGACCAATCTGATGCTCCTTTATGCCACGACAAATCGAAGTCAAGCACGACGACATCGATAGGATCTTCTGGGCCAAAAACATTCCGTAATATAACATTATCAGGTTTTAGATCACGGTGAAGGACCCTTTCTTCCAAATTATGTGCCTTATGAACCACCGAGCCAATTTGAACAAGGATATCTAAGCAGATGGTTAAGTCTTTAAAAATCCCCCAATCTTTGGCTTGAGATAACGTGGGACCATCAATTATTTCCATGATGATACAAGCAGGAACTTCATAGGCATCTATTATTTTTACCATCTTGCCAACATTTCTCTGGCTGAGTATTCTCATAGAACGGACACCTCTCCGGAAACTATTCAAATAATCTGAGTTATTCCTCACTTCTGGTAATAACAATTTAATTGCAACCCGCTCTCCTGACACTATATTTTGTGCTTCATACACTTGACCAAAGGAACCTCGTCCTTTTGAAATCAAAGTTTTATAACCATGGAGCGTGTCTAATTCTGTTTCCGGTTCGACAAGCCATGCCATATGGATTGCCCTTAAATGTTCAGTATAAAATGTTTTAACTTTTTCGATATCTTCTTTTTTGGGGGTAGAGTCTGGAGGAATTAATTTGGCGATTGATTCGTTTAGTAGCCTTCTCGCCTCATCAACAGGCATCTTAATCAACTCTTCATCAGTTGGAAGCTCTTCATCAAAACTATGGATTTCTTTATCATAGACAGATGATGGAATATCGTCAGAGGGATAAAATGAAAGAATATCTTCTAAGCTTTCTTTTATTTCAGGATGAGTTTTTTCGTCACTAGGCTTATACGGAATAACAGCAAATCCCATATCACCATACTTTCTTACCAATCCAAAATTCGATTTTGGAAATAAAATATAGTGTTTTGAGCCTAATTCGCTTCTTTCTGTCAACGCATCTTGAAGAAGGTAGGTGAAAGCAAAATCATCGGGATTGAATCCCATTATTAATAAATTTTTCGTATGACACAATGATCGCATAAACTGTTTATATGTTTCATTGCTCAGAAGATTCGTCCTTTCTTGATTGGTAAAAATCCAGGTTGAAGGATCTGATATAATGCCATGGGGGTAGAAAACAAATTTTTGTGGCCCTGATAAAAATTGAGTGAATCTTGAGTTCTCTTTAGATGTAGAATAATCTACAGCGCGTTGGAATGTTTTGGCGTAAGAATCAATTGAACACGTGTCCAAGTTAAAGGTTAGTATCCCTTTTATCTTAAGCTGCCAAAGAAGATTGTAAACTTCAGGAATTTTATTGTGTTCTTCTAACGTCAGATGTTTTTTAATACAACTTTCATAAGCTTGTCTTGGTAAGATATGTTTGAGTTCGGAAAACGCGGTCCATAAATCATTCTCAGCGCCAACTGTTTGTAATTTTGTTTTATATCCATCTCTTTCAGATTCATCTATTCCTGAGATTCTATCCAAGGCATCTTTTACTAATCTTTCACGCAGCCCATTCCAAGTTGGCAAGTCAGCAACTCGAGAAATACCAGCCCCTACGATTGCAACGAAATCCATCGGATTTTCACGGATTCTTGAACGTAAATCAACATAATCGGGATGGTTTTTATCAATACCCATGGATTTATTCCTTTAAAAAATAACAAGTACTGAACGAGCCCGGTTATCATATTTGGTTTAATATCTAAACTATCATGAAGAAATGATTGATAACTGGAGCGGCAATAGCCTTTATATCTGCTGAATTCGATATTAGCTTTATCAACATTTTGAAACTGTGTAAATAGAGAGTCCCAATTTGAATCCAGATACCATATCTTGTGGTCCGGTTCAAATCTCGAGATTACATTTTATATATTATAGAGGTTATTGAGGTGAACAAGCATGAGTACTGAATACGGCATTAAAGAATTAGAAAACGATTTTGGACCTTTGGCATTTGGCAAAGCGCTTGCTGCCCATAGAAAAGGCGAAGAAATGACCCAGAAGCAGTTTGCTGATTTTTTAGGCATAACATCATCCAGCCTTTGTGACCTGGAAAAAGGACGAAGAATACCGTCTGTAAAAAGGGCCGCTAAAATAGCGAAAGCCCTTGGAATGTCAGAAAAAACATGGATTAAATTTGCCATACAAGACATGATCCGTGAGGCTGAACTTGAATATATCGTGTCTGTCGCGTAATACATCATGGCAGAAAGCCCCGTGGGATGCCCTCCACCAGACTATAGTAAACGGGATTATTCAAACAACCAGCTGTATTTCAAGCCTGGCCCAACACATTCCCAGCCATCATCAAGTAATGAGAGCCCTGTGGATCTGAAACTGATATCAGTTTGACGATCAATGATATTAATATTGCCATCCTGGTTGGATTGAAAGGCGACAGCTTCTCCATTCTTGTGCAACAGTATGAAATTATGTTGATTACAACATTATTTCTTCAAGTTTTCCCCAAGAAATTGCAAATTATTCTGACCGCTGATATGTGAATAGTCAGTTGATTAATGTATGGAATTCACATTGATTTTTTGACTGGAACCGATGCTAATGAAAAAAGTTGGGAAGGTACGTCTACGCCAATAGTCCCCCTTCCCAACTCACACAGGATATAAAATATCCAATATCAATTCGTTAACACATATACGGACATCTGGGAATACAAAGCTGACTTTTCAAACATAAATTTTCAAGATTATGTCGGACATCAATGTCTTATCTGTGGGGAAGAAGGTTGCCATAAGCCCATCAGAGAATATTATCGTTACGCCATAGACCTGTTTCCATTTAAAAAGCAGAAAGTTCCAGTCCCCAGATTCTTATGCAATAAAACGGGTGGAACATTTTCCTTGCTGCCCAGCCAACTGATGCCTTATTGCCAGTACACGGTTGATGCCGTGATTGGCACCCTCATCAAAGTCTATGACTATCAGCAAATCGGACAAAAAGGATACCATGGCGCCAGCCTTGAACTTTTTCCTGATTGTTCAGTAACACCGTACCTGATCCAGACCTGGGCCGTATTGATAATGGCCGGTTTCCTTCGAGGTCATCATGTCCTCCATGAGAAATACCCCTTACCTGATTCAAAAAAACCTGACTCAATGCAGATAATCGCAACGATTTATCTGTACCTCCAAAGCATCTCCGGCTCAGCCAGTCCCAAACCCTGCCAGGTGAAACCGGCCATACTGTATCATTTCCACCAAACTGAAAAATTCATATTCGGGCGCTCATCCTGTGACCGCAACCGTCCTCCTTAAAAAAACACCGGGCATGTTCAGTATTCTGTTGACCAGGGCAGCTCCCGGTATTTGGAATGAGATTTTTGGGTATACTCTGACACAGGATTGATAACACCTTTCTTTTCAGTGGGTTAAATTGCCGGTCATGACAACGGTTTTTATCGGTAATCTCATTACAGGAGGTGTTATGGACAACGAAACCCGTGAACAAATTGCTTTAATCCGTTACAAGTTGATCAGCCCTGTGTTGGCAGAGCCGGGAAGGGTACAAAATGAGTACTTTCGATCTCAGGCAGGCAAACACCATGAATTTCCACGCTATGGCAACCGGAAGGTCAAAATATCCACTCTGAAATCCTGGCTTAAAGCATACAGGAAGCATGGCTTTGAGGGCCTGAAGCCCAAAGTAAGAAACGATAAAGGCAGACCGAGAAAAGCCGGCCCGCAATTGATGGATGCCATCAGGGTTCAATGCAAAGCCTATCCCTATATTACCGCAAAAAAGCTTCATGAAATGCTTTCACAAAAAGGTCTGATTGGAGACCCGCCCATCCATTACAATACACTGCTGCGTATCGTTAAAGAAGAGCAGCTACTGGCTTTCGGGAACAAACGCCGGGATGTGCGGACCAGCTTTGAAACCGATCATGTCAACTGCCTTTGGATCGGCGATTTCATGCATGGTCCCCTGGTGACTATAAACCGGAAAATGCATAAAGCCATATTGTGTGCGATCATAGATGACCACAGCCGGATGATCGTGGGACACGCTTTTGCCTCCACTGAGACAGTCCTTTCCCTGACCCTGGTATTGAAGGACGCCTTTCTGGCTTTTGGATTTCCGGAACGTCTGTATGTTGACAACGGGGCCTCTTTCAGCTCTGATTTCCTGGCCAAAACCTGCGCCTTGTCCGGCATATCACTAATTCACTCCAAACCCTATGATTCACCTTCCCGAGGGAAAATTGAGAGGTTCTTTCGCACGGTCCGGGACCGGTTTTTGTCATCCCTTACCGAAAAACTGACACTGGAAGAACTCAACGCTGCATTCGACAGCTGGCTGCATGACGATTATCACCATAAACTGCATACCGGCATAGACGAACGTCCCATTGACCGTTACCACAGGTCTGTCAGCCATACCAATATCACCCGGCCAGCCAAGGCGGAACTGGATGAAATATTTCTTGCCCGGTATGAGCGGGTCGTCAACAATGATTCCACCATCAGCTTTAAGGGGAACATTTTTGAAGTTCCCACCGCCTATATCCGGCAGCGTGTTGACGTTCGTCATCCAGTAGACGCGGACCAGGAACTGTATCTTTATGATAAGGATATCCGGGTTTGCCGTCTCAAATTCGTTGATAAACGTCAGAACGCAAGGACTTTTAAGCCCCATCAGGCGCAGGCCACTATTTCTTATGCCAGGGAAAAGGTGCAGAAATGAAGGACATCCTGGCCTGGTACGGCTTTAAACATTATCCGTTCGACAAAGAGATCAAAACCGCTGATGTCGTTGATACGCCGGTTTTTACAGAAACCCTTGCCCGGTTTGAGTATATGAAACGCAGGGGCGGCATCATGTTATTGACAGGGGACCCCGGCGTGGGCAAAACCACTGCTACCAGGCGGTTTGCTGACTCCCTTAATGAAAGCCTGTTCAATGTCATTTATACACCATTGAGCACCCTTAACCGGACGGATATCCTCAGACATATCAATGCCCTGTTAGGATTGCAGAACAGGTTTGCCAAAAGCGCCAATTATCAACAAATTCAAAAAGAACTTCTCGACTCCAGAGAACATCGGGGACGAACGGTGGTTCTTATTATTGACGAAGCCCATCTGTTAAAACCCGGAACACTTGAAGAAATAAGGCTGCTGACAAACTTTAAAATGGATTCGTATGATCCCTTCCTGCTCATTTTATCAGGTCAATCCGATTTAAAGCGCATGATGAACTTTGCCGTCATGGAACCGCTGAATCAAAGAATTAGAATGCGATATCACATGACAGGATTGTCGGAGCAGGACACCAGCAATTATATTATGTCACGACTTAAATGGGCCGGCTGTTCAATTCCTATATTTAAAGAGGATGCTTTAGCGGCCATCCGGGAATACTCATACGGTTTTCCAAGGCTGATCGGGAATATCTGCGAAGAGGCCCTGACCTATGCCATGTTCTGTGACCGGAAAACAGTGGATGCGGACATGATACTAAAAATTAAGATGACAGACGATCTAACTAGTGCCTGACCGGAAACCCCGATTTTGAAATTTTCAGGGGGTCGATGTTTGACAAAACCTTAAATCTTTGTTGTTCCTGTCATCACAAACCGGGAGAAATGCTTCCATCTCTGCCGGTTTTCGGCAACTTTCTCCTTTTCCGGACGCAACTGTAGTGTTTGCCGTGTTTTTTTTAAGCAATGGCCTGTTTTAAGCTGCTTTGCGCTGTTCAGACCCTTGCAGCTTTTTTAATCCCTTTTGTTGTATGTGATGCCCGATGATCTGGAGATTTCTTGCCAAAACCGACAGGCTCACATACCTCTTAAACCCTTGAATGCCATGATCCGGGCATCTGTCAAGACCATGATTTTCCAGTCCGTTTATGGCAGATTCCACCGCTGAATGTTTTCTTTTAAAACGAATGAAATCTTCCGCTGTTTCTTCTTCATATTCCGCCTTGTTGCATCTGCCTTTTTTCGGAAGCACCAAAATATCCAATCTGCCCTTCAGGTCATTTTTGTTGCCTGGAGAGTAAAACCCTTTATCAAAACTGCATCCTTTGAGATCAGAAAATTTGCTTTGTGCCAATGTTACCATCGCAACGGCGACTTTATCATCGGTTTCTTTCTCCATCACCCGGTGGTGCAGGATAAAGCCATATTGGTCCTCCAGGATACATACCCGCAAGCCCAATTCCTGGGGAACACCGGCCTTGCCTTTTGAAATCCACTCCGTGTGGGGTTCGAAAATCGAAAAAATCTTGTCTTCATGGGGGATCTTTTCATCCTGTAACACCCGGCGTTTGATCAAATCAATTTGCCAAAGTGCGTAGTTGATATATGTTTGTAATTCTTCAGCTCGGGCTGCACATATAATATCGGATGCCGGTATCATTTCCACGGTCAATCGCGCCTTTTGAATATATTTTTCAGCAAGCTTGATATATGCTGTATGGGCATCCATAATTTGCTGGACTCTTTTGGCCTTTTTCTTTTCATCCTTTGATGTGGAATGTTTCAAACGCTGGACTATTCGATAAAGCTTTTTAAATGCTTTAATATTATACGCTGATTGCCGCCACATACTCGTTCCAATGTCCTGGCTGATAATAGCGGCAATTTGAATCATTTTTCGGACTGCATCAAAAAGCAGGTTGATATCTGTGGGATAATGAACATTGGTTTCTACAACGAATGAATCACACCGCCCAATCAAGGCTCCATCGTCCGAAGTTTTTTTTTCATCAGAAGTTTATGGCCTTCTTGCACAACCAGAGTGTTGATTTTGTCAAGAATATCTGGGGTCATAAGCCTGACATTATCTTTCAGGGTCTGAAGGGGGTAGGCGATATCATTGTCCATCATGCCATGCCCCAGCATCTGCCTTATTGTTTTGTGGTTGTTCACCATTTCCTGGAGTTTATCATAATCCCAATTGCAATTGAGCCGAATGACGCCCATTACAAGGATCTTCCACAGGTCCATACCGGGACGTCCATTTTTAGAATCGGTACTTTCTGGGATCATGTCCGTGAGGATATCAAAAACTTTTTGTCGAAGACTCTGGTCGCAATAGATATGTTGGAGTCCCAAAAGAAGTTTGGGGATTTCATCCCTGGCTCTCATATCAATTTTAATTTGATCGATAGGGGTCTGCCCGAATGTCATCTGTAGTTCAAAAATTTTACGCAAAACGACCTCGAAGTTCTGATGGAATGTTGAAGTTTGAATTACTATTGGCTTGTCTCACAAAACATAAATCCTATATAATTTTATAGGGTTAGATTAACATAGTAATTAGTAAAAAGCAACAAGTAATTCATATCACAACAGAAACTTCAAACGAATTTCAGCCCAGATACCCCTGGAAAATATGATGGTTCCAATTTCCGGTCAGGCACTAACTACAAATTAACAGTTTCGGTGAAACGGAGTCAGGATATCCTGGGGAGGAAACCTGACAAGGGATAGCCGGAAGCAGGCCGCATTGAATAATGCGCCGGGGGAAGTGGGGAAATCCTGCTTCCCCTTTCTGTATTATTCAAGTGGCTCTGCCCATGCCTTAAAAAACCCACTTCGGATGAGCGAAGCGAATCCATGCTTAAAAGTTTCGGTCAGGATAATCATGTGAAAAGGCGGGTGGACTTCAACCTTTTTTGATAACAGAGGGAACACTTACTGACATTCTCGGTCAAAATTATTGGCTCAACCGAAAACAGCATAAAATTCAAATCAACAATTATTGGCCCCTTTTTGAAAGAGCCGCTGTAAGCCTGCTTGTGGATAATCATCCTTATTCATCGTTAATTTGCACACCCGTCGGGGTTACCGACTCTTGCGGGTTTTCAATTTTCAAAGAAAGAGGTTTTTGACTTCGCCTTGACGGCGCCAGAGTATGCCCTTGTTACGTGAACAAGCTAAAATATTTTGCGCTTGAATATAATCAAGGAGGCAATGGTCAGCCCGGCAAAAAGAATGGTTTTAAACGGGGCGGACTCTTTTACCGGTGGCGCTGCCGGTCTGGCCCTTGGTGTTTCCGCCTTTTCAATGGATGGCTCAGGCGGCAGGGTTTCTTCATTTTCTACAGGGTCCGGCTCCAATGTCAGTTTGGCTCGTTTTACCATAATTTTTCCTCCAGCCAGTGGAATAATGTTTTGATTTCTAACGCCGCTTTCCCGGTCTTGTCAAACTCGGAAACGGCCCTTCCGTCAATCAGGGAATGGCTGAACGCCACCCGGTTGGACAGGGCTGTGGGCGCCACGGGCAGACCATAGACCCCCAGCGCATCCCGGGCTTCGGTTACGATGGCGCGCTCTCCTTTTGGACCGGGGAAGGGGCAGCCATTAAGGACAATTGCCCCGTTTGTGCCTGCCGATTTAACAATGTCAACGGATCTTCTTATGGCCTCAAGGTCCAGGATGGCCGGCCGGGTGGGGATCAGGACAAGATCTGCAGCCTTGGCCGCTACCAGGGAATCTTCCCGGGAATGGGGGGCGGTATCAATGATCAGAAGGTCGGTGTCCCGGGCCTGCAAATCCGATATGGCCTGGTCCAGGTCGTGGGATTGGATCCCCAGAACCTTTGGGTACTCAGCTTCCCGCCGTTTCTTCCAGAACAGGGCGCTTTGCTGGGGGTCCATATCGGCAATAGCGGTTTTTTTGCCGGTGGCCATTGCCAGAACCGCCATATGAATGGAAAGGGTGGTTTTTCCGGTGCCGCCCTTTTGGGCTAAAAGGGTAAGAATTTGCATGGTCAGGTCCCTTTTGGGGGTTGAGTTTTGGCTTATTACTGTACCTTTTCTTGAACTTTATTGCAATTGCAGGCTGGGAGAGGAGGAAAGTGGGCAGGTGGGAAAGTGAGAGCGTGAGAATGGGGCGCATAGACAGTGGTGCTGCCGTTTTGTCTTTGGGGTGGAATCCTGAAGGCGCCGTGAAAACATGTTCTTAAGTTTCTGTTTTTTAAAGGTATGCCTGTTCCAGCGCCTCAGGATGTGTTTTTAAACGTACTAGATTAAGGTCATCTCTCTTATTATTCACTGCTGCTGGACTTGGTGGCGGTATAGGTCCATGTTCCGCCGCTGTCGGTTTCTTGCGAAACGATTTGGCTGGAAGAATACGAAATCAGTTGTTCATCGCTGTCAAGGGTCTCTTCAAATGCTGCCTGGGTGGCGCATTCATTTATCCCTAAAAGGTTATCCGAATCATTACTGTCTATGGACTCCAGGCCACATGTGGCCGCATTAATTTGATCACCGGAGGCATAGGTTGAGGAAATGACGCCGTCCGTTGCGGTCAGGTATACATACGCCGTTGCTGAAACCCCGGAGCATCCGCTGAATTCTTCAACAAGAACCCATGTCCCTGCCAGGTCAACGCAATCGGAACTGGAAGAGCCTCCTCCGCTGCCGCTGCCCCCGCTGCCCCCGCCGCTGCTGGTTGCCGCAACGGTTCCTCCGACTACCGCAGCTCCGGCAGCGACAATGCCAACGGTGGCAACAGTGGAAAGCCCGGCTCCGGCGGCCACCGTTGCGGTGGTGGCTGTTGCCGCCGCACTGGTGGCTCCGGCTGTGCCGGCCGCCGCACCGGCCCCGGCTGCCCCTGATGAGGCCGCGTAGAGGCCCCCGGCCACGAGACCGAAACGGGCAGAGGATTCAACTACGTCAATATGGATTGAATCTGAAAAACCGGCCAGTTCCGAGGGGGCTTCAGAAAGTTCCGTTCCCAGCGTGATGGGCTCATCGGACGGGTCTGTCTGCCATTCCGGAATTTTTTCTCCGGGTTTTACGTCAGTGGAAAAAATCTGGGTTTTGATGACCTGGTTGGCCTGGTTCACGGTAAGGAATACATACTCTATGCTTCCTGCCTGGTCGGTGGGAGCCGGCAACAGGGCCGTATAGGTGTTTTTGCCCTGGACGTCCATCCCGGCAAAAATAAAATCGGCCTCACCTTTGGCTCTAAAATAGCACCGGACCGTATGGATCTGCAGTTTATCCTTTACACTCACTTCCACTTTGATCCGTTTTCCCGGGACCGCATAAGCCAGGGGTTTATGCTTGATTTTGGTAGTGACTTCAACGGGGTCGGCCATAGCTGACACACTGAGAAAAAAAATCATGAAAAGAGAAGTTGCCAAGGCTGTCAGAGACTTTTGCATACAATATTTTCCTTTGTCAAATTTGATTGTTACCACCCCACCCTGCCGAATATCCTCGACCGGGAAGGCAAATATCATATTGATAAAAAGGCAATTATCTGCCGGGTATTGATTTTTGGCCGAAAAAATGAACGGAACTGCCAAACAAAGGCCTTTTCGTTTATCCACGCCTGGGTTTTGTAAGACAAGAATCCAGTTGTTGTCAAGACATAAATGGGTGCTTTCCACAGGCAGATATCCTTTGCCTTGAACGTAAAACCAGCCAATTGGATCTTAATCCCGAATGTGGTTTGCAACCGCATCAGCAGCATACTTTTGCTATGTGAGAAGGCCTGAATGAGCGAAGATGGGGCACTGCTGAACAGTTACTCCAAATCAAACACAAGGCTGCGGCCCTGCCTTAAGTCCTCCCGGAGCCGGCCAAGTTTCCGGTCAAGGGCTTCAAGCTTCATCGCTGCCTGCCGCTCGGCTTCAGAGGTTGGGATGATTTGGGAGATGCCGCCGTTGCGGATCACAATGCGCCGGTGGCCGGAAAGGGCGAGCAAGGGATCATGGGTGGCCATGAGTACAATTTTTTCTTCCCGGATCAGCAGGCTTAATGCCTTGCGCCGGTCCACCCCGGCATTTTCAATTTCGTCGATAAGGACAATGGGAGAGGCGCTTAAAAAGGCAACATCCGCGATCATCAGGGCCCTGGACTGGCCCCCGGAAAGGGAGGTGATGGGCGTATCCAGGTCAAAGGGTTCACCGGCAAGCCCCTTGGCCGCTTCGTAGATCTGCCTGACCCTTTCAGCGGGATCATGGACCAGGCGGCTTTCGGCATGCAGGGTTAAAAATTCGGCCACGGCCATGTCCATGACAAAATTCATGTTCTGGGACAGCTGGGCTACCAGCTGCCGGTCTCCGGACAGCCGCATGGTTTGGTCCGGCAGGACGCCGTTTAACAGAATCTGCCGGCCTGACGGGGTGTCGGCCCTGGCCAGGCATTCAATGTCCGATAAAAGCCTGCTTTTTCCGGACCCGGTAGGCCCCACTATGCAGACCACTTCTCCCGGGCAAAGCACCACATCACAGGCCTCTTTTTTTCCGGATTTGTCACGGCCGGCCACGATGGTCACCTGACGGATGACGTTGTCATGATCTTCTGCTTTGAGCTTTGCCATCCGGGATATGAAATCCAGGGCCTGGGCCATGAGGGCTTCATGGGTGAGGCCGTATGCGGAGAGCTTTTCCGTGGATGCCGAAAAGATAACGTCTTTGAGGGTGGCATCGTTCCGGGGCAGGGTCATTTCCATGGCCGAAAAAAAATCATGAAGATACGGGTGTTCAGTCAGCAGGGATGTTAAAGACTGTCGGGTTAAATCAGCAGACATTTCAGGAAAAATCCATGGTTTTGATGTTGCCGATCTGGCAGTCCGGACCGATTTTGGTTTCTCCCAGGCAGTAAGAGCATAAGGCACCGGGCATGATGAAGCGCAGCCGCATGCCGTTTAAGGAGGACACAGGCACAGCCCCTTCCAGGGTTTGGGACAGCAGCAGGCTGCCCTGGCCGGTAAGGCCGTTGACGGCAATTAAAGATGCTTTGGCATTGGCCTGGCGGACCCTGAAGGCAAAGACCTCCCGTTCGGCCTGGGACACAATATCCCCCTTGGTCAGGACAACCACATCGGCGTTCCTGAGCATGGGCCCGGTTTTTCTCGGGGTGTCCACCCCGGCCAGGTGGTCGATGACGCATACCGCAAGGACTTTTTTGATGTGGGGGGAGCATCGGTTGCAAAGACCTGCGCTTTCGCTGATCAGATAGTCCATCCCCTGGCTTTTTCCCCATTGAAGGGCCTGTTCAATATTGGCAATGAAAAAATGGTCCGGGCAGACCCCGCCGGCAACACCGTTTTTGACGGGGATGCCGGCTTTTTGGTATCTGAGATGGTCATCCCCGGTCAGGCAGTCAAATTTGATGACGCCCACAGCCTTTTTCAGGGCGGTCAGGTGCTTGACCGTCTGAATGATCACCGATGTCTTTCCTGAAGAGGGCGGACCGGCCACGGTGACCAGTTTGAGTTCAGACAAAGGCATGCTTGGATACCGTGTTCCTATACCGGTGCCAGGGGCATAAAAATGTCATCGATCTGCCGGTTTAAGTCAACCAGGTCGTTTTGCCTGAGATACTCCCATCCCAGCCACCGCAGGGGGCGGGTCTGGACTTCGGCCTCAATGTCGGCATGGGGAACCGGGAACCTGGCATGGGCCAGGGTGGCGGCAAGTCCCGGGCCGGTCAAATAATCCAGAACCGGTTTCAGCTCAGGGATTCTGTCAGGTTTGGCCTGGAGGGTGACCGGGCTTGCCAGGGCGCCGTCTTCAGGCCAGATGATCTTGATCCGGTCCTGGTGCCGGACCCGTTTGGCAAAGAATTCTGGCATCACATAAATGGCACCGTCACTGTTGCTGTCCATGCGTGAGACCATCTGGGACGGGTGTAGCCCCCGGGCCACGTTGGCGGCCAGGGCTTTTAGCCCCGCTTCCCCGAACTGCTGGAATATGGGCAGCAGTACCGCATGACAGAAAAATTGTTCTCCTCCCCGGATGGCCAGGCTTTTTTCCCAGACCGGGTCTAAAATATCAACCCAGGTTCGGGGAAGGGGCCGTTCCCCTGCTTGCTCTAAATTCACCACCATGACCAGGGGGTTAACGCAAAGAACGGTATACTCGCCTTTGGGGTCCGGGATCCCGGCATCTGTAAAGTTGGCCCCGGGCTGGAAATTCCCATACCCTGTAAAATGGCCCGGGGCCACAAATTTTTCATAAAACGAGTGCCCGTAAAATACATTAAAGTCAGAGGATACAATAATGTCAGGAAGTTCATCCGGGTCCTCAATGGTGCCCACGTAAGCGTAGTAGGACAACTCCTGATTTAAATTGCCCTCTACGGCAAATTTGATGGGCCCCTCCAGCTCCACCCGGTCCATGAAGCCGGCAAAGGCGCGGCTGAAAGGCATTTTCAGTCCGCAGGGCATGAGCCCGAGCATGGTCAGGTCCCCCTGGGTTTCCATTGAATCCAGCCCCGGCGACTCCGGAACCGGTATCGGGTTAACAGCTGACTGCAACAGGCCTATGAAAACATCCAGGTTCATAAACCGGCTGCGCAGGGCCGTTCTAAGGGTTAAAAACGGGGCCAGGGCCCGCAGGCCGTCATCGCTGACCAGAACGCCCAGCCCGTTGGCCTGGAAAACTTCCCGGGTTTCCGGCCATTGCCGGATGATGTCCGCCACTTTCATGTTCTGAGGAATAGTTATCTTACTCATCCATTTCTCCTATGGTTCTCCCCATTTAGGGGATGGTACTGCCAAAAAAGGTTTGCAAGTTCAATACCGGCTTTTAACACCACAGGAAAAATCTGTCCGGAAATCCTCTGAAACCCCTGAAAAAGGGGCTCTTAAAAGATAAAACAATAAAAAGAATAAGCGGCAGGCAATAAAACCATGGGGAAGAATAACAAATTTGATTAATGAAATTTCATATTTGTCGTTAAATTGAAGACCAACCCCTTTATGTTTCAACAACCGGTTTTCAAATGTGATTGAAAATATAGATTTATTTTATCCATCATGATATCCTGGAAACCATCTATGAACGATACCTGCCCCCCAGCGCCGCTGAACTCATGAATATGATAAAGAGAGATACGGTTCAACAGGCGTTTTATTCTTTAAAAACAATGCATACTGGAGGCGATCAAATGGCCGAAAACAAAAAACAGGAAGAAAAAGACGATAAAACACTGAAATCCGCCCCATGCTGTTACAAGGGCTGCTCAAGTGTCGCCGGTTATGAATGCTCTAAATGCGGCAGCGGATATTGCAGCCGGCATATGTCTACAAACGTCGGGGAGTATTCTTATCTATGTTATGATTGCCAGGGCGTATAAGCACTACTAAAATGTAATGGAGACCGAAAACCGGAGACGGGAGACCGGAATGCCAGATTCAGGGATCTGTATTTTGCCCTTAATCACGCGCTTTCTCAAATCTTTTAGAGCAAGAGCATGATTACGGGCAAGAGCAAGAAAATGGACCATAGGAAATCGTAAATCCGGTCTCCTGTTTCCGTAGGTTTCCCCTTGACTTAGGATGGGGGCTGAACTATAGTTTTCCAAACATAATCCGTTCTGCTGATTCCCTTTTTTTCTTTTTTGTCATTATTCTGTTTTCTTCTCCATATGCTGAGTGGCGTTCTGTCAAGTTGGTTTGTTGAAAATGGCTCTAATATTTTATAGTTACGTTTAATATTCATTTTTGCGGGGCTTTGTCGGCTGATCTGGCCGGCCGGTTTTCGCTTTTTAGGGTATGGCCGTTATAAATTTATTAAATCATGAGGAGTTTTGTATGAAGAAACTGGCGAGTATCGCATGTGTGGTTTTTTTTGTGTTGGCGGGTACGGGATTTTCCCAGGACAACGCAACAAAAGAAGAATGCATGGCAAAGTGTGAGGAAGCGGTCCGGATGGTCAAGGAAAAAGGGCTTGAGGCGACCCTTGCGGCGATCATGGCTCAAAACAGCCCGTTTGTCTGGAAAGATACATACATTTTCTGCATTGATACGGAAACGAAGAACACCCTTGCGCATCCCATCAAACCCAAACTGGTCGGCAAGAGTCTCATGCATGTAAAAGATACCAACGGCAAACTTTTTTTTGCTGAGTTTGTCACTATGGCAAAAGAGAAAGGGACCGGCTGGGTGGAATATATGTGGCCTAAACCCGGCGAAAAAAACCCGTCACGAAAGATTACCTATGTATACAAGGTGCCGGATGAAAACGCCTTAATGGGGGCTGGCATATACGCAGAATAATGCCATGCACCCGGGCTGTATGAAAGCGGCCGGCCCTGCTGTATTCCTGGCAGGGCCGGATATTGTTTTTGATCAATTTTCAGGAGGTTGATGATGGGCTCAAAAATGAACAGGTTTTTTACAATTAAAACCAAGCTGATTATTTTCGCTGTGGTCGGCATTATCGGGGTTTCCTCCATCAGCATTCTCAGTAAATACTTTGATTATTCTAAAAACCAGGACATACTGATCGGACGGCTGAGTCAGGAAATCGCCACCAATATATCCGATATGATGTGTCTGGAAACGGGACTGATCCGGTCTTCAGGCGGCGACCTTTCTGAATATGAGGCGAAACGGGCGAACCTTAAAAGGCTCATGACCCAGGTTGAGGAAACCGCGGATCAGGAGGCGATTCAAAAAACGGTTGGGCAAATTGTAAACCTGGAGGCACAGCATGCGGCCGTTTTTAAAGAAATCCTTCATGTACTGGTTCAGATCAACAAGACAAAGGACGATTATAACAGCAGCAACGAGAAAATTACCGGGCTTTTAAAAACCGTGGTCAGTGACATTGACAGTGAAGATACTGAACGGGCCATGGAAGGGGAGATGCTGTCTCCGGAAAAAATGTCAGCCCGGAAAGAAACCATCGATTTTCTGTTTTTCGGCAATGAAAAACAGATCAACCTGCTGGGCAATCTGTTTATTTACAATGACCTTGAAAAGTATCTGGCCACTAAAAATGCCACTAAAAAAGCCATTGACCTTGCGTTGAAAAATCTGGACACTATTTACGCGGCAACGGGGTCTGATGATTTTAAGCAGAAACTGTCCAAGGTTAAAGAGATTTTAATCACTTCGGATGGTCAGGAACTCAGCCTTTTGGAAGAATGGAAAACATCCAGGACCTTGATGCCCAGGCTGAACGCTTCAGGAAACGAAGTTAAACAAATTGCCGTTGCCATAGCCAATACAGCCAAAGAAGAACTCAGCCGGAGTATTAAAACCGCCGGAATAAACACCCTTCTGATCTCTGTTCTGGTGATTCTTGCCTTGATTATTCTGGGGGTTGTTATTACCCGGGGGATTATTCAACCCATCGCTCAGACAGTCGACATGTTAAAGGATATTGCACAGGGGGAAGGCGATTTGACCAAACGGTTGAATATTAAAAATGAGGATGAGATGGGAGAGCTTTCCCGGTGGTTTAACACCTTTATTGAAAAAATACATGCCATTATTCAGAGTATATCGGATAATTCGGGCCGGTTGAACCATACGGCCGGGGAACTGTCAAAGATGGCAGAGCGGCTCGGCCAGACCGCTGATGACACCTCTGCCAAAACCAACAGCGTATCTGCCGCCGCCGAGGAGATGAGTGTCAATATGAACAATGTGGCGGCGTCAGCCGAAGAGACCTCTTCCAATGTCAACACGGTAACCATTGCTGCAGAAGAGATGACCAAGACCATCAGCGACATCAAGCATAGCACGGAAAACACCATGGCCGTGACGTCAAACGCCGTGACCAAGGCCAAAGAAACCAGCCGGAAGGTGACGGCATTCGGCGAGATCGTCAAAGAGGTCGGCAAGATTACAGAAACCATTTCAGATATATCGGCCCAGACCAACCTGCTGGCGTTAAACGCGACCATTGAGGCGGCCAGGGCAGGGGAGGCCGGCAAGGGGTTTACCGTGGTTGCCAACGAGATAAAAGACCTGGCATATCAGACCGAAAAAGCCACCAGTGAGATAAAATCAAAAATTGATAATATCCAGAGTTCCTCTGTGGAAACCACCCGGGAGATCGAGGAAATTTCTACCGTTATTAATGAAGTTAACGATAAAGTTGCCCAGATTACCCGGGCCATTGAAGCCCAGTCAGGGATTACCGGCCAGATTGCCGACAACGTGCTGAACGCCTCCAAGGGCATTCAGGAGGTCACGGATAATATATCCCAGAGTTCCCTGGTGTCTTCAGAAATCGCCAAAGATATTGCTGACGTCAGGGCGGCGGCCGAGCAGATTTCAGAAAGCGGTTCAAAGCTGCAGGACCGTGCCGGGGCCTTAAGCACTTTGTCAACAGAGCTTGGGGACATGGTCCGCCAGTTTCATTTGTAAAGGTTGATCCCATTTGTAGGAATACCAAAGCCCCTAAGGATGCGCGATCCGGTCTCCGGTCTCCTTTCTTCCGGTTTTACGTTTTTTACATATAATCCACCAGGCTCATGCCGATAATGGATGAACAGGCGCTCAAGGCTGCTTCGTAGGTGGTCTGGGTAGAATTCAGGACCATAATGGCCTCCACCGTGTCCGCATCCTGGACATCGGACAGCCGGGAGGTCAATGTCAGTTCCGTGTCGGTGATGGTGTCTTCCGTGGCTGTGAGGTTGTCATAGGTGACCCCGATGGCGGAGATGGCGCTGGTCAGGCTCTCATAATGGTTGTCCAGCCGGGACATGGCCCGTTCGATGCCGTCCACGTCATCGTTGGCCAGGGCCTCTTTTAAGTCCAGAAGGGTGTCAAAGATGCTCCATGAGGCTTCGTCTCCCGTGACCCCGCCGGACCCCACGTCAACGGGGTCAAATCCCAGATCCGATGCCGCACTGCTGCCGGCATTGGCCCCGCTGCCGAACAACAGTTCAAAGGACTCCAGCTGCCGGCCGGTATCGGTATCTTCACGGATTACAAAGGTCATGCTGTCAGCATCGTAAGCCACATCGTAATTAACCCGGCTGCCGCTTTGGGCAGAGGCTTCTTCTAAGGCATCTTCCACGGCTTTGGCATAAGACTCCGGATCCGTATAGGTTCCGGGCTCGATATAGGCGGTCAAAAGGGTGGTTTCCCCGTTTTCAAGGGTTTGTGTAAAATCAATGGCATCATTTTCCCCTGCTGTTACCGTGGTGGCACCGCTGACAGCGGATGTGCCCTGGACCGGTTGGATGGAAACTGTCTCGTCGTCAAAGCCCAAATCCGGCAGGATGCTGTTGTTTTCTTCTCCCTCAACAATGTCAAAGGAAATGGCGTCTCCTGCTTCAGGGGTTTCGTTCAGATCAATGGTGACATCGGTGACCCCGTCATTGTCAAAATCAATTTCAATGGTGGTGCCGTTCCCATCAATTTGAGTGCCAAGGCCGTATCCGGGATCATTTTCAACGGTCCAGGTGCCGTCTTCATTGTAGGTGAGGGTGAAGGGTTCGGATCCTTCCGGCTCCGGGGTATATTCGGTAAGGGCCGATGCATCGGCGACGTCAATTTCAATATTTTCAAAATCCCCCTCTTCCACGGTGAGGTTGGAAACCCGGCCCATAGAATCGTACTGGGCGATCAGGGTGGTGGTCATGATGCCGTCATAGCTGCCGTCGGTATCAATGGTAAAGGTGTTCCCGGATTCATCATAGGTGACCTCGTAGACAACGCCGTATCCGCTTTGCGAAGAAGCTTCGGTCATCAGGTCCTCAATGGTCCGGGCCAGTTCCTCCCGGGTATAGCTCCCGCTGGGAATGGTGACATCAAGGGTCAGGACACTGTCGTCATCCCTGCCCGGGTCCTCCTGAAAGGTTAGCTGGTTGTTGGTGGTGTCCACAACGATCTCGTCTTCATAGAAGAGGCCGCTGCCGCAGCAGCCCAGTGAGACGGTGGCGTCATCCCCGGTTTTGATGCTCACAGCATCGGTGCTGCCCAGATAGGTAACACTGGTAGGGGTGTCTTCGTCATCAAGCACAAACGGGGCGGCGTCATTTTCATCCCCGGCAAAGACATACCCGCCGTAGCTTTGGGTGTTGGCAAGGTCCAGAATGCTTTCCAGGTATGTCTGGATGCTTTCCACGGCATTGGTCCGTTCCTGGCTGCTGGCCGATGCATTGGCCAATTGGGAGCACAGCAGGTTGAGTTCCAGAATTTCATCGGCCATGGTGTCCAGGGCGGTCTCGGCACTGGTCAGGGTGGTCTGGGCCTGGTCAATATTGGACTGGTACTGGTTTAGGCAGGCCATGGTGGAGGAAATGTCCAGCACCTGGGCCATGCCCGACGGATCATCAGAAATGGTATTGATCCGGCTGCTGCTGGAAACCACCTCATTGGCCTCACTTAAATTACTGGTCAGCTTGCTGAGCTGGTAAGTGGCCTGGTTGTATAAACTTATGGTGGGGACCCTCATATTACTTCTCCGTTAAAAAAGCGGTTAGCGGTTAGCATTTAGCCAATAGCCGTTGGCGGTTAGCCGCCCGGCCTGTCTGTTGCTTGCCGGGGGCTTGTGTTTGGGCCAAAAGTTGCCCAGATGCAAGGCGTAACCTAAAGGTCAGAAACCAGAAAAATTTGTAACCGGAGCAACCTTTGGGGTTGTGAGGATTGCAAATTTTTTTGCAACGCGGCAGATGGGTGACTTTTGGTTCAAACACTAACTCGTTGCCATCAGGGCATCGAACATCTCCTCTACCGTGGTCAACAACTGGGCCGCTGCCGTATACGCCTGCTGCTGTGCCGTCAGGTTGATCATTTCCTCGTCCAGGGAGACCGCTGAAACCGAGTTGCGCTGTTCGGTGAGTTCATACACCAGCAGTTCCGAATATTCAAGGGAGGACTGGACGCTGGATGATGTCAGGCCGATGGAGGCAATCATGGTGTCCTCATAGGTATCCAGGGTGGTCGTGGTTACCGTGGCCGTGGCGGTCTCCCCTCTGGTATAGTCCCACTCTTTCATCTCAATGGTGGTGTTCCGGGTGTCGGACATGGCCAGGGCATTGGTGTTGTCCCCCGAAGAGAGTTCCCCGGTGTCCGTGTCCACCATGCCCGAGGCCAGATAATCCCCGTCTTCCACCAGCTCATTGACGCCCATGGTGCCGGCATCGCTTCCCGTAAAAAAAGTGTTCAGGCCTAAAGCGGCGGCTACCCCGCTGTCCCCATCCTCTTCGTCTCCGGCAAAGGCATAGGAGAAGTCAGTATCATCCCTTGAGGCCAGTTCCAGCTCAATGGTTCCGTCTCCGGTGACGGTGGCATCAAAGGTGATTTCAATATCCCCGATTCCGTCCCCGTCAAGGTCTACAGCAAATCCGTCATCGTCCCCGCCTTCGGGAATGATGGAGATAATACCGCCGGTGGGGTCGTTCTCAATTTCCCAGACCCCTTCAGTTCTGACAAACTGAAGGTCTTCAACTTCAATGGTCAGGGCGGAATAATCCAGTACCGTGATGGTGGTGTTGTCTTCGGTGATGCCATCGGAGTTGGAATAACTGACATTTTCGATGGCGCAGTAATCGGAATTGGAATCAATGACCAGGGTGTTGTCCTCGCTGACCGAGGCGGTAATCCCCCCGGCGCTTCGGTTAAGCTCATCGGCAAAGGAGTCCAGGGTCCAGTGCCAGTCGCTTAGGGTCTCGACGGTTTCAGAACTTTCACCGCTCAGGGAAGAGACCACCTGTCCGTCCTCGTCCGTGGTAATGGTAAAGGTGTCCCCGTCCACCAGGGTGCCGGAATTAAAGTAAAGGGTCATGCCGTCCACTTCCACGGCAATGGCGGCAAGGTCTGACTCATTGCCTTCCAGGGTAAGGGTTCCGGAAGAAGCCCCGCTGGTCCACTCAATGACAATATCTTCATCGTTGTCCGGCAGGGTGCCGCCGGATACCACGGTAAAAGTATAGGTGTCGTCAATGCTGTTGGCCGTGCCCTTGACCGTGACGTCCAGGGGATCAGCCTCACCATCGGAATCCGTATTGATGGTCAGGGTGTTGCCCGCCACCAGGCTGCCTTGGGAGATTTCAAAGGACAGGGTGGTCTCTCCGTCCTCGGTGAGTTCCACCAGTCCCGGCCCGTCGATTTCAATATAGCCGGATTCGCCTGTGGCCTCCCCGTCGCTGTCAAACACCTCATAGTAGATGGTTGCCGAGTCACTCCAGGTCACGGCCGAGGTTGAATCATGAAGGGCATCACCCGAGACCAGGGTGTCGTTTTCCGGTTCGTCTGTCCCGGTGCCGGTGCCCGTGGAGACTGCAAGTTCAGCGTCCCCGGTGATGGTGTCGGTAAATCCGGTGATGGAAATGGGGTCGTCTGCCTCGGCAATTCTGACCACACTCACTGAGACCCCGTTCTGGATAACCTCGTACTCGTCCGAGGGCAGGGCAGCGGTCAGGGCAGCGTACAGCTGATCGGCCTGCGCCATGTCTGAGGTGTCATTTGTGATGGTATAGGAAACCGTATATCCGTCCAGCTCAAATTCAATGTTGTCATTCAGGCTGAAGTTGGTATATCCGCCGGCGCCTCCCAGGGTGATCAGGCTGTTGCCGGAACTGGTAATACCCGAATCCCCGAAAAGCCCGGCTGCGGTCGAGTCATCGGAAAAGATCTCCATGTTCGGATCCGTGAGGATGGTCACGCTGCCGGTGGCAACGGCCGCTGTGGTGCTGCCTGAATCGGCCACCGCAACAGTGCTGGATGTACTGGAACTGCCTTCACAACCGCCCAGTTCAAACATGATATAATCGCCGGTGACCTCTACTGGCGAAAACGCGGCCGTATCTGAATTGTCAAAGGCAAGGGTTGTGTCCCCGGTTGTTATGGTGCTGCCGGAAAGGGCGTCTACCTCTATTGTCGCATCATCTCCCGTATCGCCTGAGGCCGAGGAGAGGCTGATGCCCGTGCCGTCGGTGGTCCTGATAATCACCTGTCCATTGGTTTCATCCAGTTCCACGGTAAAGGGGGTATCCCCAAGTTCCCCTTCCAAAGCATCGTAAAAGGCCTGGGCCACTGCATCACTGTCAGTGGTGTCCACACCCGATAAGTCCACGCTTACGGTGACCTCATCCGGGGTAGACGCATCCGTGGAAAGGGTCAGGGTAACCGTATCCCCTTCATCAAAATTCTGGAAATTGTCAAGGTAAATACCGCAATTATCCGTTACCCCGAAATCCTGAACCCCGATGGTGGCGCCCGAGGTGCTTGTAATGGTGGTCCCGTCCAGTACCAGGTCGGTGTTCTGGTTGGTTTCGTTGATCTTCTCCACCGCCGCTTCAAGGGCGGCCTCAAGGCTTTCTTCAAGACCTGCATCGCTATTGTCATCAACGGTGAAGCTGACGGTTGTTTCCACACCGTCCACGTATAGGGAAAATTCAATGGTATCCCCTTCCTGGGCCCCGGAAACATAAAGGCTCTCAAGGCTGAGGGTCACCTGGGTGGTGGAGGCATAGGCGGTGATGCCGTCAATGCGGCTGAGCGCTTCGGCAATGTCTGCGGCAGAACGGGTTGCTCCGGATCCTGAATCGCTGATTTCAAGCGTCTGGGTGCCGCCCGACCCGGTGATGGTCAGGGTTTGTTCGGCTATGGCCGCATCCAGGGCATCGCTCACTGTGCTGCCCGAGGATACGGCGCCCATGAGATCGGCACTGGACTGGGTCACGGTCTGCTCTCCTAAGGTCCCCTCGTCAATCACGGTGATCACATAGGTGGCGTCTTCCTCTCCGGTTCCGGAAATATTGGAAATTTCAGCCTGGGAAATCCCCATGTCAATGGTTACGGTCTGGTAGGTGTCTTCGGTGCCGGAACTGTCCGCAATGACCATGGTGAAATCTTTAAAATAGTCAATTTCATCCCCGTAGGCCAGGCTTGAAAAAGTCCCGGTGTCATCCGTGTCATAGGTCCCTTCCATGGGGCCTGAATAGTAAGTTTGTCCCGCCCCCTGGGAGTGCTGGTAATTCAGTGCCCAGATCAGGTTGGAAGCCAGTTCGTCCAGCTCGGCCTGGATTTCGGGGATAATGGCGTCCCGGACTTCCAGCCATCCGGCAATGGAACCGCCCTCAATGTCATCGGTGATTTCGGTCCGGTTGCCTGAGTTGCCGACCCAGTAAATGTCTCCTCCGGATACGCTCAGGGAATAGGAGATTCCGTCCTCCACCAGGGGCAGGCCCCCGGTGGCGGTGATCAGGTAGGAGCCGTCTTCCTTGACCGTTATCTCAATGTCGATGAGTTCCCCTAAGTCGTCTACCAGGGCATTCCTCTGGTCGTTTAAGTCGTTGGCGTTGCCGCCGGTGCTTTCGGTCTGGATAATGGCCAGGTTCAGGGCCGCAATTTCCGCGGCAATGGCATTGACCTCCACCACGGCCGTGGAAATTTCTTCATTTAAGTCACCAGCCATGCGGTCCAGTTCCTGGCTTAGGGTGGAAAAACACTCGGCCAGGCTGATGCCGGCTTCATAAACCGCCTCCTGTTCGGTGGTGCCGTCGGGGTTGTTGCCCAAGTCTTCCCAGGCGGTCCAGTAATTGTCCAGCAGGGTGTTTAAGCTGTCGTCGGTATCTTCGGTAAACAGGTCCTCGATCAGGGTCATGTAAACGGACTCTTCTTCTAAGGCCGCTTCCGTGGAAAGCTCGGTGGTCAACAGATTTTCAAGGATCTGGTTGACCTCCTGGGTCACCGATGACACGGTGATTCCGGTGCCGTAAGTTACCCCCCCGGTGGTGACCGTGGCCGTGGTGGCATACTCGATGGTCTGAATGCTGTAATCGTCATTGTCAGCATTGGCAATGTTCTGGCCCGTGACGCTGATGGCCGACTGGTAGGTGGAAAGGGCATTGCCGGCGGTATTTAGAATGGCACTTAAGCTGCTCATCTCATCTTTCCCTGATTGGCATATTTGGAGGCGGCCCAGAGCTGGTCCAGCACCCCCTTAAACAGGACCGTGTTTTTCCGGGCTTCCCTGACCAGTTCCCGGTGCCCCTGCTCCAGGGCCTGGGCTAAAGGAATCAGCACGGCTTCATGTTCCGGGTCAATGCCTGGTATGGCCCGGACCCGGTTGGGCATGGTCTTGGGCACGGTGCTGGGAAGATCGCCGTCCCCCATTTCTTTGAGCTGGCCGCTGATGGTTCTGACCAGATGTTCCAGCCGGTTCACGCAGTTTTTTTTGCGCAGGGTCAGTTTCTCAAGGGTTTTGCGGTCAACGGCTTTGCCGGCCTCATATTCGGCCTTGAGCAGTTTGTTCAGCTCATTGTGAAGGGCCAGGGTCCGGACCATTTTCCGTTCAAGGGCATCAAACTGGTCCACGTCAATATCTTCCTTAAATAAAGGTATCATGGCTGTTTCCCTTTACCGTTTCATGGAGATGGTGGTGTCCATCATTTCATCCACGGTGCTGATGATTTTGGCATTGGCCTCGTAAGCGTTCTGAAGCTCGATCATGCTGACAAATTCCTCTGAAATATCCACGTTGGACATTTCAAGACTGTAAGAGGACAGGGTGCCAAGGCCGTTTGCCCCGGCCTGGTTGGTAATGGCCGCGCCGCTTTCCGTACTGGCGGAGTAAAGGTTTCCCCCCTCGCTGACCAGCCCGTTGGGGTTGTTGAAGTCGGCCAGGGCCACCATGAACAGTGCAATTTCCTGGCCATTGGAGTAAGAACCGGTCACCACCCCGTCCGAGGAGACCTCAACGCCGGTCAGGTCCCCGGGGGGGTAACCGTCGGCATCCTGGTAGGTGGTGGAGGAGGAACTGGCATACTGGGTGGTGGACAAAGAATCGTTGACCCAGTTGTTGCCGTCGTACTGGCTGCCGATATTAAAAGAGATGCTGTTTTCCGTAGACCCGTATGATCCCCCCAGGAAATCCACGGTAAACTGGAGGTATCCGGTTTCTTCGACCTCATCCATGGTGACTTCCCGCCAGGCCGTGGAGCCTGAGATATCAAAGCGGATCACGCTCCGATCTTCTAATGCATCGGCGTCTGTGCCGGCTTTTAAAGCGTCGCTGAATGTAAAAACAATGTCATCGTCATCATCCCCCCCGGACCCGTCCAGATCGATGATGGCCTTGGTTTCATCACCGGTGAGGACCGCATCGCTGTATTCTGACGGCGCCGTGTCCGGATCAACGGTAAAGGTTAGGGTATCCCCGTTGGCCAGGGTGCCGGTGACCCCGGTGTAGGTCAGGTCATCGCCGTCTTCCCCGTCAAAGTCGATGGAAAATCCGCTGGCACTGGTGGTGATGGTGGCATTGCCATATTCATCCGGCGGGGTGGGATCGATTTCAAAGGAAATGGTTTCGGTCCCGGCGCTGCCCAAAGCGGAGTCCAGACTGTACTCGATAATGGCTGCCCCGGCGGTGGTACCGTCGGTATAAAGGGCCACCCGGACCGAGGTGGCATCACTCCCGGAGGTGATAATCATGGCATACATGGTGGCCGTGCCGATGGCGGTCCAGGTCGAGGTGGTGCCGTCCCATGTCAGGGTAATGGCGCCCCCGGAATCAATGGCCCCTTCCTCACCGGAATCGATGAGATCCATGCGGGCTTCGTTGCTGGAGTCAAGCAGTGTGACGGCCTCATTGGCGATATCATCTTCTGTCAGCTCTTCGTTCCAGTCCCATTCCCCGGTGGTGGCGTTGTATCTTAAGTTGAGGCCTTCCACGGTCATTTCCATGGCAGAGGCATCGGTAATGCTCATATACGTGTCCGTATCAGTGCTGGTGGCGGTGCTGCTGGCGATCACACTGGTGATCAGGGTGCCGTCTTCAGCGGCCTGATCAGGGTTGCTCCACTGCCAGGTCTGGGTATACGGATTCCAGATAATGCAGCAGTCTTCGGCATCCACGGTCAGGACACTGGCATCGTTGATGGACATGGTGGTGTTGTTGGCCACATCCCCGGTATAGATAACGTTTTCAAGATCCTGGACATGGAGATCCGAGGTGTCGTTGATGTCAAAGCTGATGGTGTCCCCGGCCACCGCATACTCATCCAGCTCAATGATCAGATCGGCCTCGGTTTCCCCGCCGCTGCTGTTCGGATCAAGGACAATCTCAATGGTCTGGGAATCAGAGTAGATAATCTCGGCGTTGGCATAATTATCCGGCAGAGAACTGGTGTCCAGCACCCACTTGCTGCCGTCAAAGGTCATGGCAATGCCGTATCCGTCCAGTTCCATGGCTTCTGAATCCTCAATGGAGAAGTGGATGTCATCTGTGGAGTTGTTGCCAACCGCTTCCAGGTTCCCCACCCGGCCGGTGAGTTCTTCCATGGTCATGCTCACGATTTCCCCGGAGCTCTCTGAAAAGGTGATGGTCCCTCTGGCCAGAAGCCCCTGGGCACTGGTTCCCTCAAGCAGTTCCCGGCTGTCCTCTTCGGCGGTGGTGGCAATGGCGTATTCCCATTCGGTATCCGAAACTTTGTCATAGTAAATGGTCACCTCATGGGCAGAGCCCAGAGAGTCGTATACCGTGACCACGGTCTGGTACTCATAGGCGTCTGAAGATACTGTTGTGTCTTCTCCTTCTTCATATTTGTATACGTTGGACAGGACATTGGTGTTTGAGTCTGAATCCGATTCCAGGTTGGTGATCACCGTCATCTCGCTGGTCTCTTCCGGGGAACTGGTAAACTCGGTGAGGATCAGGTCGGTAATGGCCCCGACGGCATCCCCTTCGTCATCCACATACCAGCCCTGAAGAATATACCCGTCCGAAGTACTCAAGGCCCCGCTTTCGTCAAAGGAAAAATTACCGGCCCGGGTATAAAAGGTTTTGTCTGATCCCAGCTCGGATACAATGAAAAACCCGTCACCGCTGATGGCAAGGTCTGTGGAGTTGCTGGTGGTTTCAAGGGACCCGTCGCTGAAATTCTGGGACACGTTGCCCACGGACATGCCAAGGCCCACCTGGGCCGCACCGGCCTGGGTGCCGATGCTTTGGTACAGGGTGTCCGCAAAGGTGGTGTCCCCTTTTTTAAACCCCACAGTGTTTACATTGGAAATGTTGTTACTGGTGACCTGAAGGGCGCTGCTGGTGTTGGTCAGGCCGCTGGTTCCCGAATAAAGTGAACTGGATAAAGACATGGAAACTCCTTTTTTAGCTTTTAGCTTTTAGCTATTAGCCGTTAGCCTTTCAGCTGTCAGCTAACAGCTAATAGCTAAGGGCTATTTACTGATTGACGTTACATTGGACACGGACACTAAACGGCCATTGTCAAGTTCAAGGTACTGGGTTCCGCTGACCGACTGGATGGCCACCACTTCGCCGGACGTCGGGGTGGTGGCTGAATCCCCGCTGGCCGTTTCCACGGTGTAGTAGTACAGCCCATCGTCGGCTGCGTAGCCGGTATCGGCCAGGGCATCCCAATGGACGGAATTGTCACCGGCCGAGGTGTCATCGGCATCCACTTCAATGGTGGCCACCGCTTCATCATTGGCATCATAAATGGTGATGGTGACCGCTTCGGGAGCGTCCAGATAAAAGGTTAAATCGTCACCGCTGACCGTTGAGTCTTCCACCCGGACAATGGGATAATAGGTGGACACCGTGGTTCCCAGGTATTCCAGGACAGAGACGGATGAACTGTCGGAAGATGTTTCAGTGGCGTCGGTGACCGTGGTGACTGATGAAGGGTCCAGCAGCAGGCCGCCGACCACCAGATATGCTTTGCCGTTCAGGTAGGAGACGGCATCCACGGTGCCGGTAATGGTGGAGGTGATTTCTTCATACCCGGACCCGGAATTGGCCATGACCACGTAAGTATAAGTGGCGTCATCCACGGCACCCCCGCTGGAATCGGTGCCGTCCCAGGAAATCAGATAAGAGCCGGCATCCACCTGCCCCTCATCCAGGGTGGTGACCAGGCTCCCGTCCTCGTCATACACCAGGACATAGACATCGGCGGCCTCATCCAGGTCATAATACCCTGAGGACACGCTGCCGTCCTCAACGGTCATGGTGTCAACGGTGCCCGTAACCTGCATGCCCACAAAAACCGAGGCGTCCACTTCCTCTTCGAAATCGGTCACGGCTTCCAGGGTTTCATCCATTTTGTCGTTTAAGTTGATCAGCTGTTCCAGCTGGGAAAACTGGGCCAGCTGGTCTGTGAACTGGGAGGTATCCGCTGGATCAAGGGGGTTCTGGTTTTCAAGCTGGGCCACCAGGAGGGTTAAAAAATCTTCTGTCCCCAGGTCACTGCTTGAGGTGCTCTCTGTTTCCGTATCTTCTGAAGAGACATAGCTGGAAACCAGAGACTGCAGTATGGTGCTGTCCACAGATGAGGTTGACATGCTTTCTCCTTTGCGTGTCAGGTTCTTGTTGTTCGGCTCTGCAGAGCCTTTTTGCTGAACAGATAAATATCAAGAAAAGTACCGGAAAAGACGAACCCCGGGGCCGG
The DNA here is from genome assembly GCA_963663165.1 of uncultured Desulfospira sp. GTDB lineage: Bacteria > Desulfobacterota > Desulfobacteria > Desulfobacterales > Desulfobacteraceae > Desulfospira. The sequence goes on from OY760175.1 coordinate 5,677,979, forward strand.
CCGGTCCCCGGGGACTTTCTGTATCACTTGATTGATTTCGTTTTGTGGGGGGGATCCGGAACCGGTATGTTTGCCGGAATGTTTTGAGAATTAACCCTCTTTGCCTGCCTTGAATAAATAAGTGTCACAGGATCAATCCTTTGATATTTATTTTTATAAATATTTCTAACTAATTGAGAATAAAGAAGTATTGAATGTTTTTGAGCCGGAAAAAATTGCCTATTCATGAAATGGGGGCACCTGCCCGGAAATCAGGGATCAAGAAATATATTTTTAAACAAAAGTCTCACGAGCTTAATTTTTTCAAAACAGCTGCCATTTGCCGGAAATTCATATCAGGTTAAAAACCAATCAGCTGATACACCTCCTGCCGGTCCTTCCCGGGCCGTTAAAGGGTCACTGATAAACCAACGATACCAGTCTTAAAAACCGCCCGGCAGAAATTGCCCGGCCCTGGCTCAAGGGAACTTGCCGCTAAGGGCCAGGCCATCCGGGAACGGCAGATATAAAAGCAGAACTTCCTGAGTTTAAAGGAAGTTTAAAATAAACCTTACGGAGGCAGGACAATGGCAACAGGAACAATCACCTCACTGGGAATCGGGTCAGACCTTGACCTTCAGGGCATGCTGGACACCCTGCAGGAAGCGGATGAGGCTATTGCCGATCTGACACTGGACGATATAGAAGAGCAGGAAGCCATTGAAGATGAGCTGAACTCCGTACTCAACCAGCTGCTATCCATGAAGACCACGGTGCTGGACCTGTCCCTTTCTTCAACTTATCTGACCCGTTCCGTGACGTCATCAGATGAAGATGTGGCAACGGTCACGGTTCAGGACGGCACAGACACCGGGTCCCACCGGGTTGAAACCACACGGATTGCCTCCAACAGCTCCTATATCTCAAGCGGATATGCATCTGAATCTTCTGTCGTCAATGTCCCCACCACCAAGGAATCCACGGACGGATACGAATCATCGGATATTGTCCTGGCCGAGGGTGAAACCCTGGAAATCAGCTATGGGGACGAGGATGACCCCATCACCATTACCATCACCGCCGGCGAGGGCGGGTATACGGCCGAGGCCCTGGCGGAGGCCATCAATAATGCTGCCGAAAATCAGGATGGCGACGGTGAGGCCCTGGTCGTGGCGGAGACTTACATCGATGAGGAGGACGGTCTTAGCCATATCCGGATTGAGGCGGCCTCAGATGAGGGCGGCGAAGAAAACCGGGTTTCCGTATCCAGCTATAGCTCAGACTTAAACTTTACAACGCCCACATCAGAACTTTCCCTTACCGTTGGGGACGGCGAGACCTATACCATTTCCGTTCCGGCTGAAACCACGTTAGAGGACCTGGCCGAACGGATCAACGAAGATGAGGACAATCCCGGGGTCACGGCCACGGTGATCTATACTGGTGTGGGCGACAACCCTTACCAGCTGGTCATTGAGGCCAATGACAGCGGAGAGGATTCCCGGATTTCCATTGTCAGCTCCCCTGAAGGGCTCATCCTGTCGGAAAAAAGCGGGGAAGGGTATGCCATGACCGCTGAGACGGCCATCTCCTTTGAGACGGCCGTTACCGTGGATGACACCAATAACACCATTGTGTTCTCTGAAAATGGCGGGGATGAACTGACCGCAACCATCGCCAAAGGGGAGTATGAAACCGCCGAGGAACTGGCCGAAGCGGTTGAGGCGGCCCTGGAAAATGAATCCCAGCTCAACGGCGAAGGCGTGGACTACCAGGTGACGATCAATGAAGACACCGGCGTCATGACCATTTCCGAAGCCGGTACCTTAGAGGAAATGACCATCTTTTGGGAAGATGAGGACAGCACGGCATCCAGCCTTCTCGGGTTTTCATCCACCCAGACCATCACCCCCTTTGAGTCTTCTCTGAATGCGGAAATCATCGTAGACGGGGTCACCTATCAGCGCCAGGAAAATGAGACGTTAAGTGATATTATTGACGGGGTGAGCTTAACCCTTTACGGTACGGGAAGCACCACCATTACCGTTGAAAATGACACCGACAGCATTGAAGAGGAACTGGCAAGCCTGGTGGAGATGTACAACACCCTTCTCACCGAAATTGAGGAGAACGATGATTATGACGAAGACGAGGAAACCTGGGGAACCCTGGCCCGCAGTTCCACTGCCCGGAATTTGAAACAGGACCTCCAGGACCTGTTCAGCACCGTCATTGATACCGGCGGCAGCATCACCAGCCTTCTGGACATCGGGTTTGAATTTGACGATGACGGCACCCTTTCCCTTGATGAAGACACCTTAAGCGAGGTCCTGGCCGAAAGCTATGATGACGTGGTGGACCTGCTCTTAGGGACCGACGACGTCACCGGCATTGCCGACACCCTTAACGATACCATTGGCAGTTATGCCCTGTCCGACGGCTATATCCAGACGGAGATTGATGCGGTTGAAGAAAAAATAGACCGCCTGGAAGAAAACTATGAAACCGAAATGGAGCGCATCGAAAAGAAATACGAAATCCTGGCCGACCAGTACAGCGAGCTGGACACCTATCTGGCCGAGATTGAGTCCATCCAGAGCTATATTGATACCATGATGTCCACGGATTCGGATGATTAATTTAGGGGATTAGGCTGAAGGCTGAAGGGGGTTAGGGTTGCGAATCCCTAAGGATGATGCATCCCTTCAGCCTAAACCCCTCAATTCAATTGGAGACTATCCTTTCCTCTCAAGGCAGGGTGCCCCTTCCGTGGTGTTTCCCTAAAAAATATCCCGTTGACATGTTATGCCATTCATTTTAAATTATCACTATTAACTTGATTTTGGCCGGTGGCAACCGTTGCTGCTACCCATTGTTCCGGACGGATTGAACGCTGTACCCGGTATTACCTGCTATACCATTGAAAAATATGTTTTGTGTTTTCCCCCGGAAGGGTTGGCTGTGGCCGTTGGGTGCCGGCGGGGGGATTCGCCGGTATCAAAGGGCGAAGCCTTAACGCTTCAGGCATTGGCTTCCGGGGGGCATTTAACCGCCGGCAGCGGTCATATATATTTTTTACTGCCGGGCCGCTGGGCTCCGGCGGGAAACGAAATATGAAGCATTGTTTAGAAAAGCCGACGACAAACCGTATGTCTTCTGAACCGGCCTGCCGGTGGGCGGACGATGAACTGTCCGCCATCACGGAAAACAGCGACATCGCCCTCATTTTACTGGCGGATGACCGGAAAATGCTCAAAGTGAACCAGCGGTGCGCCGATCTTTTCGGATATGGCCGGCCGGACAAGATGGAAGGCCTGTCCTCCCGGGCGATTCACCTGTCGGATAAAACCTTTAAAACCTTTGGCAAAGAATATTACAATTCCATTAAGGCCGGCGAACAGTTTCTGGTGGAATATCCCTTCCGGCGCAGGGACGGAACTGAGTTCTGGGGGCTCATGTCCGGCAAGGCCCTGGATACGGCACGGCCCCCGGATCTGACGAAAGGCGTTCTCTGGGCCGTGGATGAAATATCGGCCCAAAAAGCCATTGCCCGCCAGAAGGCCCAGGAGGTGGACCGGACCAAAAGTGATTTTCTGGCCTATATGAGCCATGAAATTCGGACCCCGCTAAATGCCATTATCGGCATGACCTATCTGTTAAGCCAGCAGCATCTTGCCGCTGAACAGGCCGATTATGTAATGCGGATTGAAAAATCGTCAAAGGCTTTGCTCGGGCTGATCAACGATATCCATGATTTTTCAAAAATTGAGGCCGGCAAGCTGGAAATCGAAAATTATGATTTTGATCTCCACTCGGTGATTGAAAATGTGTCCATCCTCATAGAACTCAAGGCGTTGGAAAAGCATATCGGGTTTATCGTGTCCTATTCCCCCGGGATTAATGTGAACCGGCACGGCGACCCCTTGAGAATCGGTCAGATCCTGACCAACCTGGCCACCAATGCCGTTAAATTTACGGAAAAAGGCGAGATCGGTATTCATGTCCAGCAGGTGAAAAACGGCATGGTCCGGTTTGAGGTGCGGGATACAGGGATCGGCATGAGCCGGGACCAGCAGGCCAGAATATTTAAGTCCTTTTCCCAGGCCGATGCCAGCACCACCCGAAAGTACGGGGGAACCGGGCTTGGGCTCACCATTTCCAGGCAGCTGGTGAATTTAATGCAGGGCCGCATCTGGGTGGAGAGCAAGGAAGGGCAGGGCAGTTCCTTTATTTTTGAGATCCCGCTGGAAGAACGCCAGGCCCCTGAAATCCGGGAACCCTCATTTGCCGGAAAGCGGGCCCTTATTGTGGATGACACCCCTTCCTGGCTGGAGGTCCTTCAAAACATGCTGGTCCATTACGGCATTGAAACCCATACCGCCCTGTCCGGAGAAGAGGCCCTGGCCCTTATCTGTGAACAGGATCAGCCCTTTGACCTGGTGTTTATGGACTGGCACATGCCCGGGCAGGACGGGATTGAAACCACCCGGCAGATAAAAGAACGGTTGGGGACTTTGCCGCCCACCATTGTCATGGTGTCGGCGTATAAAAAAGAGAGTGTGCAAAAGGCGGCAAGACAGACCGGAATCAACATTTTTTTAAATAAGCCCATTAATCCGTCTACTTTTCACAACGTTCTCCTGGGGGCTTTCGGGAACAAGGGGGAACTGGGCAGAGGCACTGAAATCAGGCCCGACAGGGCCTCATTGAAAAGCCGGCTGGTGTCCTTAAAAGGCAGTATCATCCTTTTGGTAGAGGACAATGCCCTAAACCGGGAGATCATCCACGGCATGCTCGCCAACAGCGGCATTGTTATTGATGATGCCCACGACGGCCGGCTGGCCGTTGAAAAGTTCAAGGCCGCTCCTGAACGGTATGAGTTGATTTTAATGGATATCCAGATGCCGGTCATGGACGGGTATGAGGCCTGCCGCCAGATCCGGGAAATTAACACGGATATTCCCATTGTCGCCCTGACGGCCCATGCCCTGATGCGGGATATCCAGCGCACCCGGGAAGCCGGCATGAACGAGCATATCAACAAACCCATTGAGGTGGAAAAGCTGTTTGCCGCCCTGCTCAAATATATTTCCCAGAAGTGTGACATTGTTCAAAGCGAGGAGACCCCGGAGGAAAAGGCGCTTTCCGGGGTTCTGTCCGGGCTGACCTGTATTGATGTGGATTCCGGGCTGTCCCGTCTCATGGGCAACCGCCGGTTGTACGTCAAGCTGCTCAGAAATTTTGCCGTTGAATACAACGGGGTCCAGGAGACCCTGTCCCAGCTTATGGAAGATGACCCCACCAGCGGCGCCCGGATGGTTCACACCATTAAGGGCCTGTCTGCGGCCATTGGGGCCGAAGCCCTGCATAAGGCCTCGGTTAAACTGGACCAGACCCATGATTCTGAACTGATCCCTGAATTCTGCCTGGAACTTGACAGGGTGATTACACAGATCAAGACCCTGCCGGAAGCAGAAGATCTCGAGGACAAAGATTCAGGCACTGATAAAAAGGCGCTGGGCACTGAACAGCGAAACGATATTTTCAAGCGCCTGGTGGAAGGGCTTCAGCGCCGCCGGCCCCAAATGATCAAACCGGTTCTGGCAGAATTAAAAGAATATGCCCTTTCTAAGGAGGATGCCGGGCTTTTAAAAGACATTGAAGCTTTAGTTTATAGATACAAATTCAAGGACGCGGTAAAGGTTTTGGAAGCGGCTGCCCATGAATGAATCCGGCAAAAAAACCATTTTGATGGCAGATGACACCCCGGACAGCCTGGATGTCCTGTCCCGTCTGTTTAAGGGACATGACATCATTGGGGCGGGTTCAAGAACAGACTGCCTGAATGTTTTAAAAGAAAAAACGGTGGACCTGATGCTGCTGGACATGTGCATGTCCGGCATGGACAGTTGCGGGGTCTGCCGGGAAATAAAAGCCAGCCCTGTGGTCCGGGATATTCCTGTGATGTTTATCATTGACCGTTTTGAAGGGGGGCTCATTGAGAAAGCCTTTGATGCCGGCGGGGCGGATTATGTGGTCAAGCCCTTTACCCCCAAAGAGCTTTTATCCCGTATCCATGGGCAGATCAGGCTCAGGGAGATCAACCAGGAATTAAAGTTTGTCACCACCCGGGACAGCCTTACCGGGATTTACAACAGAAAAAAATTCTTTGAGCTGGGCGAAAAAATGCTTGCCCATTCAACTGAAGGGCTTTACGCATTTATTATCGACATTGATCATTTCAAGCGGATCAATGATGAATACGGCCACCAGACAGGAGACCATGTTCTCAAAAAAATTACCCTGGCCATAAGCGAGATCCTGCCCGATGATGCCCTGTTCGGCCGGATGGGGGGAGAAGAATTCGCCATTCTGTTCAGGGCCGGCACCAAGGACCAGGCGGTAAAGATCGCCGACCAGATCCATCAGGCCGTTGCGGTCAGTCGGATTGCCGCGGGCAGCAGCCAGATCATCTCCTGCTCCATCTCCGGGGGCATCTCATGCAGCATGGCCGAAACCCCCACGTTAGACAGCCTGCTTAAAAAAGCGGGCCAGGCCCTCTACCGGGCCAAGGACACGGGCCGGAACCAGAGTATCTTCAGAAATTCCTGAGCATTGCCTTTTCTGGGGATGAGCTCTTCTTTCATGAGAGTTTTCCTTAAAGACGTTAAAGACCTTAAGGTCGTTAAGGACGCTAATGACATTAAGGTCTTTAAGGTTTATCTGCCCGGCTTCATGCCCCCAGGTAGGCTTTTTTAACCTCCGGGTCATCCAGCAGTTTACTGGCCGGGCCTTCAAGGACAATGGCGCCATGTTCGATCACATACCCTCTTTGGGCAAACTTCAGGGCAAGCCTTGCATTCTGCTCTACCAGCAAAATGGTGGTGCCGTATTTATTGATCTCTTTTAAGGCACCAAACATCTCCAGCATGAGCAGGGGGGCAAGCCCCATGGAGGGCTCATCCAGGATCATGAGTTTCCGGCCGCTCATATAACCTCTGCCCACGGCCAGCATCTGCTGCTCGCCGCCGGACAGGGTACCGGCCAGCTGGTTTTTCCGTTCTTCAAGGCGGGGAAACAGGTCAAACACCCACTTTTTGTCTTTTTCAATCTGGCCGGGATCTTTCCGGGCAAAACAGGCCAGGGTCAGGTTTTCCGTTACGGTCAGGTTGCCGAATATCCGACGTCCTTCAGGCACATGGGAGATCCCGAGCTTGCTGACCACCTTGTCTGTGGAATAGGACAGCACATTTTTACCTTCAAATTCAATCACCGTGCCGGGCTCGCTGGGGACCATCCGGGAAATGGCCCGGAGGGTCGTGCTTTTACCGGCGCCGTTGGCCCCGATAATGGTGACGATTTCACCGGAATCAATGGTAAAGTCAAGCCCGTGGAGCGCTTTGATATTGCCGTAGGATACCTTAAGGTTTTTCACAGTCAGTTGCATCAGGTCAAATCCTCCTTGCCCAGATAGGCCTCAATGACTTGGGGGTTGTTCTGGATCTCTTCCGGGGGCCCTTCAGCGATCACTTCCCCAAACACCAGGGTCTGGATATGCTCACAAAGCTCCATCACAAATTTCATGCGGTGTTCGATCAGGAAAATGGCCACCCCGAAATCCTCATGCACCTGCCGGATGATTTTGATCATCTGGATGAGTTCATCCGGGGTCATGCCGGCGGTGGGCTCATCCAGAAAGAGAACCTTGGGATTGGTGGCCATGGCCCTTGCCATCTCCACCCGGCGCTGGGCCCCGTAAGGCAGGCTGGTCACCAGCTGGTGGGCATGCTGTTTAATGTCAAAAAGCTCTAAGAGGCGATAGGCGTTTTCCTCGACTTTGGCCTCCTGCCTTCGGCATCTGGGGGTATTGAAAAATGAGTCAAAAAGGGTGTAGGTCAGCTGGGAATAATGGGCCATTTTGATGTGGTCCAGCACATTCATATGCCGCCAGAGGGCCAGGTTCTGAAAGGTCCTGCCAAGGCCTTTGGCCGCGATTTCATTGGTGGCAAGTCCCACAATACTTTCATTCTCAAGTGTAATGCTGCCCTCGGTGGGGGTGTATACGCCGGTAATGAGGTTAAACACAGTGGTTTTTCCCGCACCGTTGGGGCCGATCAGGCCGACAATCTGCCTGGGTTCCACCATCAGGTTATAATCACTGACCGCCCGTAATCCGCCAAAGTAATGGGTCATTTTATCTACATGAAGTAAAGGCGCCATGGGGTCTCCTTATTTGCTGGGCTTGGCCGCAAGCATTTTTTTGGCATTGAACTCCCTAAAGGAGATCAGGCCGTAGGGCCTGAAGATCATCACAAAGATCAGTATCAGGGGAATAATGATCCACTTAAAGAGTTCAAGGGGGCGCAGGGCCTCTCCCAAGATGTTGATGGAGACCGCACCGACAATGGACCCCACAATGGAGTTCAGCCCGCCGAAATAGACCATGGCCAGAATTTCGGCCAGCCGGTTGATGCTGAACATGCCCGGATTGATATAGGCCAGGACATGGGCAAAGAGCCCCCCGGCCACCCCGGCCCAGAACGCGCCGAACATAAATGCGGTCATCTTGGTCTTCCGGGTTTTTACGGTCATGGATTCCGAGGCCGCCTCGTCGTCCCTTACGGCATTTAATGCCTTGCCCATGATGGAGGTGACAAAGTTGTGGATCACAAAGATGCACAGCATGGTCCAGATAAAGATCACATGAAGGGGGGCCAGGTCCGGCTGGCCGCCCATGCCCCGGGCGCCGCCGATGACATTAAGGTTTTCCACGGCACTTTTGACTATGAACATAAAGGCAAGGGAGATGATGGCCAGGTAGTCGCCCCGGGTTCTAAAGGACGGAATGGCCACCAGAAGAGAGCTTAAGGCGGCGGCGGCCCCGCCGATCACCAGGGCAAAGGGGAACAGCCAGGGCCCAAGGCCGGGGGGCAAAAGGGCCGTCCCGAAAATCTTGTCATTGACAAACAGATAAAGGGTCAGCGCTGAGGATACATAGGCGCCCACGGCCATGAAACCGGGATGGGAGCAGCTGAACTCGCCCTGGTAGCCGTTGATCACGTTGATGCTGATGGTCAGGATAATGGAGATCAATGTCAGTTTCACCACCAGGACCCGATAGTCGTTGATGCCGGCCCACAGCTGCAGGACCCCGTAAAAACAGCACAGGTAAATAAGGACCGAAAGCCATAAGGGCAGTTTTTCCATGGCCCGGGCCAGGGGGTTGGTGAAAAACGTGGAGGCTTTTGCCACAAGGCAGACCGGCAGGAGATACACCAGAAGGTCATAAGCTAAGGCCCCGGGGATCATCATGGGGTCTTTGAGCATGATGATGGCACCGAACAGCACCGGGATTTTGGGCAGGCCAAGGTAATAGGAAATATAGTCATACCCCCAGAAATACTCAATTAAGACAGCGGCCAGCAATCCTATAAGCCAGCCGGCCATGGGGATGTTGGCAAGAAATTTTTTAATGGGTTGTCCAATGTTCATGGCAGGTTTTTTTCCTGAAAACGGATAAAAGAAATAAAAAAATATTACAGCCGAAGTTTGGTGCTGTGTTCCATACCGAAAAATCCCCTTGGCCTGAAGGTCAGTATCAACAGGATAATGGTGTAGGCAATCAGATCCCTTAAGGTGGATGGGAATATGGTGGCCACAAATATTTCAATAAAGCCTAAAAGGTATCCGGCCAGGGCCGCCCCTTTAATGGAGCCCCGGCCGCCAAGGATTGCCGCAACAAAGGCTTTCCAGCCGATCAGCACCCCCATGTAGGGATCCAGGATGGGATAGGCCTGGCCGTATAAAATGCCGGATACGGCGGCAAGCCCCGCCCCAATGGCAAAAGTTAACGGTGCAATGGTGTTAATGGAGACCCCCATGAGGGGGACGGCCAGAAAATCGTAGGACATGGCCCGCATGGCCATTCCCCATTTGGTTTTCTGGATAAAGGTGTGCAGGGCGATCATGAGCAGCAGGCTGATGATGATGATCATCACTTTGACGTTGGTGAAATAGACCCCGCCCACATTATAGGAAATCGATTCAATAAGCGGGGGAAAGCTTAAGCGTTTGGCCCCGAGAAGAATTAAAATGCCGGTTTCGAATATAATCCCGATCATCAGGCCGGTGATGGCGGCCGACGCACGGGGTGCCTGGCGCAGCGGCCGGTAGCCGGCAACCTCCACAAACACCCCGATCCAGGAGGCCAGGAACATGGTCACCACAATGGTGGCCACAAAAATCAAAGGCCCCGGTAGAAAGCCTGCAAACAAAGCCAGGAAAAGGGTGGCAATGCCAAATCCGATATAGGTGCCCAGCATGAAAATATCACCATGGGCAAAGTTAAAGAGCATCAGTACGCCGTATACCATGGAATACCCAATGGAAATAACCGCGTAAAAACTGCCCCGCTGGAGTGCATTGATAAAGTTCTGAATAAAATATTGGATCAAATCCGTAAAGGATTCCATGGAACCACTCCTGTCGAAACAATAAAAATAACGCGACATAATGACTGCCGCAACAGGTTCCCGGCAGTCATTATGTCTAATTTAAAACCGTTATGAACTTTCGTTTTTCAACCGTTGGTTAGGGACATACGGATTTGTAAAACTCAAACTCACCCTTGTCGCTGATTTTAACAATAACCGCGCATTTGATGGGGTCGCCTTCTTCTGTAAAGGTCATGTTGCCGGTGATGCCTTCAAAGTTTTTGACTTTTGCCAGGGCATCACGGACCGCCTTCCGGTCGGTTTCAATTTTACCGGTAATTTTACCGGTATTTTCAATGGCCTGCTGAACCAGGCGCAGGGCATCCCAGGTCAGGGCCGCCACATCGTCGGGAACGTATCCGTGGGCCTTGTTGTACCGGTCAATAAACGCCTTGGTGGCACCCTTGGCACCGGCTGCGGCGTAGTGGGATGAAAAGAACTGGCCATAGCAGTCTTCCCCGCAAAGTTCAACGGTTTCAGCCGATCCCCAGGAGTCGGACCCCACAATGGGGCCTTTCCATCCCAGTTCTTTGGCCTGTTTTACAATCAAGGGGATTTCATTGTAGTACTGGGGGGTAAACAACACCTGGGCCCCGGACTGAATAATTTTGGTCAGCTGGGAAGAAAAGTCCGTGTCTTTGGTGGTAAAGCTTTCAAAGGCCACAATAGAGCCGGCACCATGTTTTTTCTCCCATGCATCCTTAAACACTTCTGCCAGGCCTTTGGGGTAGTCGGACGCCACATCATAAAGAACAGCCGCTTTGGTAAACCCGAACTCATCGGTGATGAAGTTGGCCACCACAGGCCCCTGGAACGGGTCCAGGAAACAGCCCCGGAAGACAAACGGACGGTTCAAGGTGGTATCCGGGTTGGTGGACCAGGGGCTGATCATGACGGTTTCATATTTGTTGGCCACTTCCCCTGCGGGAATCGCCTGTTTGGAGGACTGGGGGCCGATGATGGCCAGGACATCATCCTGGCTGATCATTTTTGTGTTGGCTTTTACAGCGGACTCGGCCTTGGATTCATTGTCTTCAATGACCAGATCAACCTTGTATTTTTTGCCGCCGACTTCAATTCCGCCCGCCTTTTCAATGTCTTCAAGCCACATCTGGGCCGCATATTTGGACCCCTCGCCAACCTTTGGGATATCACCGGTGAGGGGCGCGTTAATACCGATTTTAATAACGGTCTCTCTTTTACAAAACCCCGGTGATGAAAAAACCATGGCCATTGCAAGGACGGCAACCAGATAACAAGTGATTTTCTTCATGTTTCCTCCAAAAAATAAGTGTTAATTTGTGTTTCTTATGATTTATTACGACACCTGCCGTACAGCTTTAATAAATTTACCCGCCGGTTTTTTATCATTAGGTCTTCTGTCCAAAAGAGAATGGTCTGCACAACATCACCATAAGTGTATAAAAAAAACGGGGAACGAAGTAAAGGGAGAATTCGGATTTCTTTTATCTATCGCCTGAGGCATGGGTTAAGGGTATGGCTAACCGCTGACAGTTAAAAAGGTACCGGATATTCCCGGCAAAGCGCCTGTACCTCACGGGACACCCGCTCAAAGGTGCCGGGGGCACCGGGGTTGGACATGGTTTTGTCCATGAGATCCGCGATAACCCCCATTTGCAATTTCCCCATTCCCCTGGCCGAGAGGGAACAGGTCCCGAGCCGGACCCCGCTGACCGCGCCCTGGCGGTCAGAATCCCGGGGGATGACATTCCGGTTGGCCACAATGCCCACAGCTTCAAGCGCCTTTTCTGTGGCGCCGCCTTCAAGGCCCTTGCTGCCCACATCAATGATCACCTGATGGTTGTCGGTTCCGCCGGACACGATCCGGTAACCGTGCCGGGACAGTGCGGCTGCCAGGTGTTTTGCATTTTCAATGGTATTTTGCTGGATGGCTTTAAATCCCGGCCCCATGGCCAGCTTAAAGGTAAGGGCCTTGGCCGCCATAACGTTCACCGGGCTGGTGTCCTGGCACCCGGGAAAGACGCTGGCGTTTATTTGTTTTGCGTATTTTCCCCGGCTTAAAATCACACCGCCCCTGGCGCCCATCATGGTTTTATAACAGGTAAAGGTGACAAAATCACTGTGCCGGACCGGGCTTGGAATGGCGCCGCCGGCCACCAGACCCGCGATGTGGGCCATGTCCACCATAAAGTAAGCGCCAATGTCCCGGGCAATTTGGGAGAGCTTCTCATAGTCGATAAGCCTGGCATAGGAGCTGGCCTCGGCAACGATCATTCTGGGCTTGAATTCATGGGCCATGGACTCGACTTGCCGGTAATTGATCCGCTCCGTGGTGAGGTCTACTGAATAATGTTTAAACGAAAGTAACTATTCAGCTAATGCTGAAAACTAAGCAAAATCAGGGTCCGTAACTGTTCATCAGTGCTTCATATTTGTTTAGTCAGGACTTCGTAGCATACTTTTGCTATGTGAGAAGGCCTGAATGAGCGAAGATGGGGCACTGATGAACAGTTACAAACGAAAAACATTTGCTGGTAATGGACGCCCGGTGGCCGTGGGAAAGGTGACCCCCATGGGGAAGGTGCATGGAAAGGATTTTATCCCCCACATCCAGAATACTGAAATAAACAGCCAAATTGGCCGATGTCCCGCTGTGGGGCTGAACATTGACGTGCTCTGCCCCAAACAGTTGTTTCCCCCGTTCCATGGCCAGGTTTTCCACCTGGTCGGCAAACTGGCAGCCGGCATGGAACCGCCTGCCCGGGTATCCTTCAATGGTCTTGGTGTTAAAGACAGACCCTAGGGCCTCCATAACAGAGACCGGGGAATGGCTTTCAGCTGCAATCATGTTAAGGGTGGTGTTGATCCTGGTGTCTTCTTTTTTGATCAGTTTGGCAATTTCAGGGTCATCCCTGGATATGAACGTCATATGATTCTCTCCTTGTTTTTGGCCCGGCTGTCATGCTACCGGTCAGGCACAATTTATGTCGGCCGGCCCGGTTAATGTCAACCCAAATATGGCCGGGCAGGTCTCTGGCAAGAACGGCTTGAAAGATGTTTGTTTTTCCTTGACCCGGTCAGCATACCATGTATGATAAAAACTTAAACCGGCCAAACCGTTTGAAAACGCCTTCAAGGCAAAGATTAAATGGCCGGGGTTCTGCCTGTTCACAAAAAACGCCCTGTCTCTTCCAATCGTCATCAGCTGGTTTTGCCGGATTTTCAGGCAGACTTAAATCATCAACCTGACGTTCTTTTATTAAAAATCAGATGGAGGGAGAAACGATGAAAACAGCGCTGAAAACAGCAGTGGCTTTCCTGGTAGCGGCAGGCCTTGTTCTGGTGCCATGCAAGGGCCGCGCGGCCGATCCGCCAGTTGACATTACGTTTATCAAGCCGGTTAAGTATAAATTAAGGCTGGCTCACGGGCTTCCTGTGGACTCTCTTTACGATAAGGGGTGTCAACGGTTTGCCGAACTGGTCAATATCTACACCGAAGGGGAAATTGAAATACAAATATTCCCCTTGGCCGAACTCGGCACAGAGCAGGAAACCACCAGGATGGTCCGGCTCGGCACTTTGGACTTAAGCCTTCAGGCGGTGAACAACACAACCATGTGGTACCCGCCCATGGACATTTATATCATGCCGTTTATCTTCAGAGACAGAACCCATGCGGAACATGTCCTGTTCGGCCCCATCGGGCAGAACATGGAAAAAGAATATATCGAGGCCAGCGACATGAGAATCGTATCCTGGTTTGAGTGGGGAGACCGGTCGATTTTTAATAAGATCAGGCCCATCAACAAGCCGGAGGACCTTAAAGGAATCCGGATCAGGGTCCCTAAAAATCCTGTGATGATTGATACCTACAACACCCTTGGTGCCATTGCCGTGGCCATTGACTGGGGGCATCTGTACAATGCGCTCAAAGAGGATCTGGCCGACGGCCTGGAAGGCCCCCCGCCGGGCATGGTGGATATGAAATTCTATGATTTTTTGACCTATTACTCTTATATCAATGTGTTTTACGGCCTGGCCGATATGGTCATGAATGAGGCGTTGTTCCAGAGTTTAAGCCCTGAAAACCAGGCGGCCATATTAAAAGCCGGCAAAGAGGCCGGAAAACACCAGCGCTGGCTGTCTGCCCGGTCTCACCTGCTGGGGTTGCAAAAATTGTCGCAGCTCGGGGTTAAACTCAATAAAGTTGAGGACAAACAGGCTTTTGTGGATAAAGTCAAACCGGTTTGGGAAAAGTACAAGGAAATCTTCGGGCAAGCGTTATTTGATGCCGTCATATACACCAATTAACATGACCCCGGTCTGCCCGGCACTGGTGGACAAATCGTCTGCCGGGGCCGCTGCCGGGTGGTGCGGGGACCGGATCAGTTGCCGAATTCCGAGGCAAAAATCGACAGGTCCTCCTCATCCACCTCGCCGTCGTCGTTCAAATCCGCATCAGGGAAGACACCGTCTGAAAAACTTTGGGTAAAGGTCTGTAAGTCGTTTCCGTCCACGTCATAGTCCGTATCCGTATCGGTCAGGTTGAACACGGTAAAGGTGGTGGTCTCGTCACTGGTAAAATCGTTCTGGGAAACAATGATGACGGATAGGTCCTCATTGGTCAGGCTGTATTCGGTTGAGATGTTCTAGGCCTTGGTGGTTGTCCCGCTGTTGGTAATGGTAAAGGTACAGGTTCCGGCCTGATTGTTTCCGCAAAATGATTCAAGGCAAAAAGGTGTATAATTTTGGTAAAAAATGTCATAAAGTTGTTGAAAATTTTTCCTATTTTGCCGTACAACAGGAAGGAGATTTGAAGGAGGCCGGTAATGGATAGGGTATCCCCTGTGTTTGAACAGCATTATCAATCTTACCTGGAGCAGATTTCCCTTCTGGATTTTGACGCATTGGCCCTGAAGTTGGGCGGAGAAGTTAAGGACAGCGGGAAGGTGCTTTCCCTGCCGTTACTGGGGACATGGTATGATATTTCGTCCGGGGAAATCACAGGCCCGGGCCTTAAAAAACCGGGATATGATGCCTGTGTGATTTTATGCCGGTATCTGCTCATGTGCCCGGATGAACTGCCCCGGGACCAGGTCTGGACAGGATTCCGGGACCTTAAGGATTCAGGTCCCCTGACCGTTTATTTCAAGGATAATGTGGAAAAGAAAATCGGGGATCATTTCGCGGGCGGACTGGACCGGTTAAAGACAATGCTCGGGCAGCTTGGCGCATATCCACCGGACCTGGATGTCAGCTATGATCTGGCTGTCCAGGTGGACGGACTGCCCCGGATCCCCATGGTGGTGCTGTTCAACGATGCAGAACCCGGGTTTCCGGCGTCCTGCTCTGTGCTGTTTCACCGGCATGTGGAATCCTTTCTGGATGCCGAATGTATCGCCATGTTGGGGTACCGGTTAGGGGAACGGCTTTGCCGCCCTAAGTAAACGGTTTGATTTTGCTGATTGTAAAAAACGTGAAATTGACCGGGAAACCGGGTTTTCCGGGCTTTACATTCCGGTCATATGCTGGTACTTTAAAGCCGTTGAAGCGACTCACTTGGGATACGGGGCAGAGTAAGAGCAAAACCCAAAAAATCGATGGATTAAAATGCAAAAAATGAATACAGGGCTGGCGCCCGAATATATTGACGACGGAAGTTCGTTTTTCCTTGTTGATCCGTTATCCATCAGCCCTGAAACCCTGTCCAATTTTGTTCTGTTCGAGCGGTTTGGAAAAAATGGGAATACCTATAAATTCAGATGTCTTTTAACGGATTCCGACGCCCTTCCCAGGGAACGGCTGATGGCACTTTTACGATCCTGGGACGATGTCTATATTCATAAAAGACAGCAGACGGCATACAAAGAATATGTCAGGGAGAACCTTGAATATATTCTGGACCACGACGAAATTGATATCAAAAAGAAAACCGACACCCTGGTAAGCCTTTCCACGGATGTGATCAAGGCCTCTCTTTCTGATAATTTTAAAACCTTTGAAGGGGCCCAGGCCGTTGTCGAAAATGTGGAACATCTCGTTGCCCGCGCCGTGGATTTTATTGCCGGAATGGAATCCTTAAAGGGAATATCCGCTCTGGCCGGACACGATTACGATACCCACACCCATTCCGTTAAAGTGGGCTGGCTGATGGCAACCTTTATCAATGCCAACCAGGACCTGATCAACGTGAAAACCAAAAAAAGCCTGCGGGATATCATGATCCGTGCTGCGGTGGCCGGATTCCTCCACGATATCGGGAAGGTTAAAATCCCCAAAAATGTGATCAATAAGAACGGCCGGCTGGACAACCTCGAGTACGGCCTGATTCAGGCCCATACCGCATATTCCGTCAGCCTTCTGTTTGATACAAACCTACCTAAGTCCTGCATGCAGGCTATCTTGTACCACCATGAAAATGAGGATGGGTCCGGATATCCTTCAGGTCTTAAAGGGGACCGGATCCCTGTTCTGGCCAAAATCTGCCATATCGTAGACGTGTTTGACGCACTCACCTCAAAGCGCTCCTATAAACAAGCCAAAACCCCCTTTGAAGCCTTGGGGATCATGGCGGGTAAAAACCCCCACCTCGATGCCCTGCAGCAGTTTGAAGCCGAAGCCAAGGAAAACAAACGGGCCCCGGTGACCGCGGTGGTCAGGGACAAATATGAGGAAAAGCTCAAACGGCTCAGAGAACGGGAGATTTTGGAGGAAGAAGCCGAAAAACGGGTCGAAGCCCGAAACAAACTCAGGGATCAGGGGATGGCCCATTGTTTTAATGCCGACCTGCTCAAACGGTTTGTCCTGACCATCAATAAATCCGGCAGCTTTGATCTGTCGGGGCTTTTATAGGGATTCGGCTGAAAGGGTTTAGGGAAAAAACGCCAGGCCGAAGATGACGACAGGTTGTTGCGGGGCATTAGGGCACAGCGCGGCAAAGCCGCAACCCCAATATGTGTTCCCTGCTGGTGAATGTAATGTATATTGTTGAGACTTGGGATATGGGGTAGCAAGAGGTTCTCAATGTATGGAATGCTTTTCGCCTTGCTCTGTCATCCTAAAATTGAGGGCTTCGCCCTTTTTTTTATATTCTCACGCAAAGGCGCTAAGGCGCAAAGAATACTATTGCCCAAGGAAAGTTAAGCTTTGCGCCGTTGCGCCTTTGCGAGAGTTTTTTTTAAAGCGTTGCCCACCATTGCCCATATAACATGTTGTTTGTGAGGGGTAAATCAAACGGGGCCATGCCAACTACCGGCTTGGGACTTGGGGCGGCCACGGACGCTGCAATCCCCAAGTCCCAAGCCCCATATCCCAAGTCCATTTTGTTGGGGTTATTTCCCCCAGAATAATCTTAATAAAATTTGTAACTATTCAGCTAATGCTGAAAACTAAGTAAAAATCAGGGTCCGTAACTGTTCATCAGTGCTTCATATTTGTTTAGTCAGGTCTTCGTAGCATACTTTTGCTATGTGAGAAGGCCTGAATGAGCGAAGATGGGGCACTGCTGAACAGTTACTAAAATTTTAAGCTTTTGGAGCTGAGTAGCACAGAGAAACACTTTAGTTTCAGTGCTGCGCATTGAAATTTCATCCGTTAATCCCGGTAGGGCAGATTCAGCACAGTGAAACCCATCACTGGGCCGGAAACCGGATATCGCGAATCCCTCAGGCTTCCGCATCCGGTATCCTGTCTCCCTTCTTCCGGTCTCCGTTTCTTTATCCCTTTTTCAACTGATCCCAGATGGATTCGATCTGCTGCCGGGCATAATCCCGGTCTTTGGTGTTATCCACCACGAAATCGGCGAACTGGAGTTTCTCGTCAATGGGCAGCTGGGCTTTGAGAATTTTGGCCGCCTCTTCGGTTGTGATGCCGTCCCGTTTGGCCAGGCGCTCGATCTGCACTTCTGAGGGCACATGGATGACCAGAAGCTTGTCAAACAAATACTGTAAATTCAATTCAATGAGCAGGGGGATGGACACCTGGATAATGGCCTCCGGGTCTTTCTTACAAATTTCCTGAACCTGGTCAAAAAAGGCTTCGTAAATGGGCGGGTGGGTGAAGCTTTCCAGTTTTTTGCGTTTTTCCATATCGCCGAAAACGATATCCGACATTTTCTTTCGATCCAGTGACCCGTCTTCGGCCAGCACCTGGCTGCCAAAGTAGCTGACAATTTTTGCCAGCCCGTCAGTCCCGGGCTCAACCACCTGGCGGGCAATC
Organism: uncultured Desulfospira sp.; assembly: GCA_963663165.1. GTDB lineage: Bacteria > Desulfobacterota > Desulfobacteria > Desulfobacterales > Desulfobacteraceae > Desulfospira. The sequence continues at coordinate 5,696,650 of OY760175.1, forward strand.
AGGTCAAAATCGATCAGGGGCGATCCCAAGTCGCTGAGCATGTCTGAAATGGTGCTTTTGCCGCTGGCAATACCGCCGGTGACCCCTAGAAGAATATGCCGGCCGTCCAGCTTGACCTTTTTCATCATTTCATCCAGCCCCAGATAGACCGGCGGAAATACCGGGGTCAGTTCACTTTCAGCACCGGCAAAGCTGATGGGATACCGGACGCCGCGCCGGTACAATGCCTCCAACCCGGAGAGGGCTTTTTCCATCATGTCCGCCGGAACCGCCATCACCATTTCATCGTCCTGGGCATGGCCGTACCGGCGTTCGCCGTAACAGGGAATGCCCACCGAAGGCTTGCCGGTTTCATAACAGCGGACAATGGCATCAGAGCAAGAAGATTCCCCCACGCAGAAAAACTGCATGACCTCATAGTCCCGAAACTGTAAGGCATTGACCAGCATCATGATCTGGGCCGGGTTGGCGTAAACCAACACAATGTCCGGGTCAAAGGGGTTGTACACCAGGGGGGCCATGGCCAGGGCCTCAAACTTGCCCAGGGGCAGGCGGGGAATTGAGGACTCGAATTTGCGGCCGTCAGCCTTGGTGGCCACCCAGACAATATTTCTAAAGGTCCCGTCCTTATGGGTTTCGGGCAGTTCCCTTAAGCCCAGGATCGAGGAGCAGGAGGAAAACAGAAAGTCATCCAGATCCGCCCCCACACTCCAGTCAAAGTTGCGGACCAGGTTAATCATCTGGCACATGGTCATTTTGCCCTGGGGGCGCCTCAGGAACGGGATGGTATCAAGGGACTGCTTTTTCTCCAGCATTTTAAAGGCAACCGGAAAGGACTTTAAGCGCAGGAGCAGTTCAAACCGTCTGATGATTTTTTCCCAGTTTTTTTTATGGTCACTGTCCATGGTTCATACCTCCTTTTTTGGAAAGGATGAAGAATGAGGGATGAAATCACGGCATCCGGCAGGCTTCATGTCTTTCTTAAGTTTATTTTGGGCTAACAGCTAAAGGTAACAGCTAACAGCTAAAATCACCGAAAGGCTACGGGCCGGTATTTGCCTTGCTTTAAGGCGGCCAGCAGGGCCTGTTCACTGTCAATTTCCTGCTCAAACACAGTGGCGTATGTGCCCACATTGAAAATATCATGGGCATCACTGCCGCCGGTTGACGGCAGGCCAAGACCGTCGGCCACCTTCACGGCCAGTTCGTTTTCCGTGTCCGTGACTTTGCCGTTCCGGGTTTCTACCCCGTCCACCCATTTAAAGGCTTCGCGGTCCATGGCTTTTTCTATGGTCAACCCCACATCATCGGCCCCGAAGGCCAGAAATCCCCTGAAGGGGTGGGCCGCCACAATGAACCCGCCCACGGCCGCCACCCGTTCTTTGAGGTCGGCAAGCTTTATAATGCCTTTGATATCCTCATCAAACCCGAACACCAGCATATCGCCTTGTTCCGTGATGATCTCATTGGCCCGCAGGACCAGGAAATCATGTTTCTCACCCAGGGCCTGCACCTCATCGGCCGGCCAGACGTAGTTATGATCGGACAGGCAAATGCCATTCAGGCCTATTCGTTTGGCTTCCTCAATCATGGCATCCACTGAGTCGGAGGCGCAGGGCGAGGCCGGCGAGGTGTGAAGGTGCATGTCGATGACAAACCCTTCCCCGTTGAAATGGCCCGGCCCTGAAGATTTGGGAGGCTGCACAACGGGTTTCGGGGCGCCTGCCTGGTTTTCGGAAACAGTGGCGGACGGTCCTTCGAGGGTGTCTTCGTCTGCCGGCATCACGGCCGCCAATCCGTTTTCTTCATTTTGCATAAACTGCTGCAAGGAAAGTTCCGGGTTGGCCTCTCTGGCCTGTTCCCAGCAGATCAGCTTAACGGTTTCCCGCACAGCGTGGCCGCATTCGATAAACAGGTTGGCAAAATGGCGGCAGGACCGCCGCCCGATGGTTTTGTGGATTTTATCGTCAATACCGGGTTGAAGGCAGAACCCGTTCGCCTCCTGGAGAAAATCAATGGCCTTTGGGCATTCGGTGGTTGTCCATCGCAGCCACCGGCCTTTAACGCCAGAGCAGACAAGATCGCTGAGATTGACCTTGAAGTCAATTTCTATGCTGTAAATGGAATCATCAAGGATCCCATGAACCCCGAGTGTTTCCTGGTCCAGCCGGGCCACGTTGACCACTTTGTTGCGCATGAAATCAAACATTTAAACCCCTCCTTCGCTGTCAGCAGCAAGCTTGGCCTCGTATTCAAGAACCAGGGGCCCCCCCTTGGCAAAGGCGGCACACCGGTCATACAGGCGGATGCTTTTTTGGACCATATTGGAATAAAAAACGATTTTGCCGGCCTCGTCATCGGGTGCTTTTAAAAGCACTTTCCGGGTTAAGGTCAGGATGACGCCGTGACAGCATTCCTCCACCATATAGGCAAGTTGCTGCATTTTTTCTTCTTCACCCATCAGCCCCTTGATAATTTTGAGCATGCCGGCAGCCACCCTCACCCCGATCACGGACTGCAAGCGCTGGTCAAGGTCTTCAATTTCTCCCCAATAGGCATGCCTGAAATGCCCGGAAATGGCAGCAATGGCCATATCCGGCATTTTCACCTCAATGGCAACTTTAGCATCGGTCAGGGTGTCGTTCAACCGGCACACGGAGCGCAGATTGGAATTCTCCATCTCATCAACACTGGTATTGCGGTTCATGGCAAATTTAACAATATTGTTCGACATGGCAAGGCCTCCTCGGTTACGGTACGTTGCTTGCGATAAACCTATACCCTCTTGGCAACAAAATTCAACACCAAATATTTACCAGGAAAATACCAGTAAAAACCTGGTAGTCTGGCCCGGACGATTTCAATTTGAGACTTTTGGATTAATACAGCAGAAGTTGGGATCTCAGATTGGCTTTTTTATTGACCAATCCGATTTTTTTTCGGATATTTTCCCGGTGAAATTCCACCGTTCGCAAAGCAACATTAAAAAAATCGGCAATTTCCTTATTGGATCGTCCCTCTTTAATCAGGTTGGCGACCTGGATTTCCCGGGGGGTCAGATTAATCAGGGGCGATGAAAGCTGTTGGGAGAAGGGGGAGGTCAGATTCTCCAGGTTGGCCTGTAATGCCCCAAGGCATGTCCTCTGGGAATCGGTAAGACGGCTCGTCCCCAGTTTTTCCAGATAGGGCAGCACAATTTTTTTCATGTTTGCCAGCACCTTGCCTTCAAGCTCGTCTTTGTCGTCTTCGCGGGCCTTGAGGATCACCCGCAAAGCAATATTGGCCTCTTCGAGTGTTTTTGATTTGAGGTCAAGTTCCGCAGTCCGCTTGATCAGAACCCCTTCGGCTTTTTTGCGTTCGCCAATTTCAGCATACAGCCGGTCATTGAGGATGGTCAGTTCACGGGTCCTCTCCCCAACCCGGGCTTCGAGCATGGCGCGTGCCTCGGCCAGTTCGTTTTCCGCTTTTTTCCGGTCCGTGATGTCCTTGGTAACATGAACCATCCCGACCATACGATTGTGGTCATCAAATATGGGTGAGGCGGAAATCACAAATACTTTGCCCAGCCTCCGGTTTTCCACCTCAATGGTATGGGACCTCTGGTCCTGCACCACATCCTCAACCGGACATACACGGCAGTTTTTTTCCCTGCCCCACAACGCCTCGTGGCATTTGCAGTTTGCGATCTGATCAAGTTCAACCTGAAACCCTTCAAGAAACGATTGATTGGCTGAAATGATCCGTTTATCAAGGTCCAGAATCGTTACATAATCCGTGATGGCATCCAGGATCCGCCAGCACTGCCCCAGAACCGCAACGGCCTCTTCTCTGGTAATGCTTTCAGGTGCTTTTTTTGGGGCGTTTTTTTTCATATGTGTCTGCCGCTGTCCGCTTTTGTGTTGACCAATTGTACAGGGCTTATGCGGTTTGTCAACGGTCTTTGCCAAGAGAATACTGCCCGCACAAAAATAAAGAAGGTATTTTTTAAATAGTTTTCAGATTTCATTGACTTTGCCCCCCCAAATATAGCATTTTACCATAAACCATCGAAGATACGGTTGAAATCAGTGCCGTATCTGTGCCCTCAACCTGGAGTGGAGGATTTCTTTATGAGTTCCGGAATTTGTTCTGTCCCAAAGGAAATTCTTCTCAATAACCTGCATGAGCTGGTCAGCCACGAAAATACCGAAATGCGGATTTTATGGGCCAACCGGATGGCTTGCGAGCGGGGCGGGATGTCCCTGGATGATATCGTGGGCGGCTTTTGTTATGAGGTCTGGGCCGGCCGGACAATGCCCTGTCCCGGTTGTCCGGTCCAAAGCGCCATGAAAACCGGAAAACCTCATACCCGGGAGGTGTTTGATAAAAACGGCAAAGCATGGCTGATTCACGGCTACCCCATCCGGGAGGCTGACGGCCAGATTACCAGCGGCATGGAGATCGCCCTGGACATTACAGATCAAAAGAGGGCTGAAAAGCGGCTGAAGCAATACCGTGACCGCCTTGAAGAGCTGGTGGAGCGAAGAACCTGCGATCTTTCCAAAACCAATGCCTGGCTTCGAAAAGAGATGGAGGAGCGGATTCTGGCTGAAAAGGCCCTTAAGATCCGGGAGCGGGAGCTGGAAGAAAAATCAATGTATCTGGAAGAGACCAATATCGCTTTAAAGGTACTGCTAGAGCAGCGGGAAAAGGACCGGCAGGAACTGGAGGAAAACGTGCTGACCAATGTCAGAAAGTCGTTGCTGCCCTATCTGGAAAAGCTCAAATACGCCGGGTCTTCCCAGGACCGGGAGACCTATTTTAAAATTCTGGAATCCGGCATGAAGCAGATCGTCTCCCCCTTTTTCCGTAACATGGCCTTAACCCAGTTCAATATGACCCCCAAAGAACTTGAGATAGCGCATCTGGTCAGGGAGGGAAAATCCACCAAGGAAATTGCACAGCTTCTGAGCCTCTCTCCAAGGACCATTGATCTTCACCGCCTGAATATCCGGCGCAAACTGGGGCTAACCTCGAAAAAATCCAATCTTCGCTCCATTCTGCTGTCCCATTCATAATACATATAAAACCTAGGTATTTCCTATGTGATCTTTAAGCATTGCCCAGTGGGCCTGTCTATCATATTTTTTTGCCATGGCAGACCGGTGACTCCGGCCTCAGCCGGGCAATACGATCATCATCCATATTTTAAAGGAGGTTTAACCATTATGGCAATCAAGACCGAACAGGAATACCGTGACCGGGTGGCAGCCCTTAAACCCAATCTGTTTATCGGGGGCAAAAAAGTCGAAGATCTGACAGCCCATCCCGTGACCCGCGGGGTGATCGACGCCACCGCCAAGGTGTACCAGTTGACCATGGACCTCGAGTATGCCGAGGTGATGACCGCCACGTCCCATTTGACCGGCGAGCCCATCAGCCGGGCGCTTCATATCCATCAGAGCAAAATGGATCTTTTCAAGCGCCTGGACATGGCGCGCTTGAGCAGTCAGAAGCTTGGAACCTGCAATTACCGTTGTCCGGGAAATGAAATGCTTCCCTCCCTTGCCGCCACCACCTGGGAAATTGACCACGATCTGGGGACAGAATACCATCAGCGGTTCAATGATTACATGAAATACATCCAGGAAAACGATCTTGTGGTCAGCGGTTCGGTTACCGATCCCAAAGGCGACCGGAGCAAACGGCCCCTGGAACAGGACCCTGACATGTATGTCAGGGTAGTGGAGAAAAAATCCGACGGCATTGTTGTCTGCGGTGCCAAGCAGCATGCCACAGGGGCATATGCAGCAGATGAAACCCTGGTTCTGCCCGGCATTACCACCAGAAAAGGCGAAGAAGACTATGCCGTGGCCTTTGTCATTCCCAACGGGACGAAAGGGGTGACCTATATCGGGCAGTACAATCCCTTCAGTGCGGAGCGCGAACATGAGGAAGATATCAATGTCCTTGGCAATCCCCTTTACGGCCAGCGGGAAACTTGCCTTATTGTTTTTGACCATGTGTTTGTTCCCTGGGAAAGGGTCTTTATGTGCGGAGAGACGGCATATACCCAAAAATTCATTACCCGGTTTGCCAAGACCCACCGGATGAACTGCGGCGGGGCATGCAAGGTGGGGTTTATGGACCTGATCATTGGCGCGTCCCAGCTGATGGCTGAATACAACGGGCTGCCCGACGCCTCCCATATTGCCCAGAAAATTACGCGCATGCTGCAGCTCAACGACACCTCCCTTGCCTGTGCCACGGCAGCGGCCTGGTTCGGAAAGGAAGAACCGGAAGGATCAGGCGTTTACATGCCTGATGAGACCATGGGAAATATCGCCAAACTCAACACCAATGACGGCTTTTGGGAAGTCATGGCCCTGGCCGGCGATATTGCCGGCGGTATTCCCGCCACCATGCCCAGCGAGAAGGAGCTGGACAATCCTGAGGTAAAGGCCTATGTGGAAAAATACCTCAAGGCTGCCGCACCGGCAGACCAGCGAATGCGCATTTCACGTTTTTTGCAGAACTGGGTGGCCGGCCTTCACGGCCTTGGAACTTACCAGGGGTCAGGCCCCAGCCAGAGCCAGTACGTCTCCATTTACCGGGTGGCGGACCTGAAAAGCAAAAAGCAAATGGCCCTGGATCTGGCGTCGGGAAAGTAACCGCTAAAAAGGTTTGCAAAACAAATCCGTCAGTGTTATGGAACTTTAATCAACAACCCATCAAACATGAGGAAATGCGCATGACTGAAAAAGCCTTTCAAGACTATTACCCTGATGATTTTTCCCACTGCTATGGATGCGGCAGGCTCAATGAACACGGACTGCACCTCAAAAGCTATTGGGATGGCGATGAGACCGTCTGCCGGTACCAGCCCCGGGCCTATTATACGGGAGGGTTTCCCGGTTTTGGATATGGCGGCCTTGTGGCATCACTGCTGGATTGTCACGGAACCGCTTCTGCGGCAGCCGCAAAATACCGGGAAGAGGGCCGCGACATGGGGACCGAGCCGGCGCTGCGATTTGTTACCGCCTCCCTGAAAGTGGATTTTATTGCCCCCACACCCATAGACGGGGTTTTAGAGGTGCGCGGAAAAATCAAGGAAGTGAAAGGCCGTAAGGTCACCGTCACGGAAACCCTTTTGGCCGGCGATAAGGTAGTCGCAAAAGGTGAAATGATCGCTGTATCCATACCGGCTGATTTTATGGAAGGAAAATAGACGCCCACCACGGCAGTTTTTATTTCTGCCCCACAGGGCCTCATGGCATTTTAAGCCGGCAGCTTGGCTTAATCCTGCCTGGTTCTTACGGGGTTTTATATGAAAGTCTCACTAACCTCCTGAGAAGACTTTCATTATTTGTTGTGGGCGGTTCTTGGTTGGATAACCAAGACGGCCCGTGGCCCTTATAAGAAACTGGAGACAAGAAACAAGAGACAAGAGGGCGAAGCACCTGCGGTGCCCAATTTATAGACTACCGTTGCCGGTATCTTCAGTTTCATTATTCGTTGTGGGCTTGTGGCCCATGGCAGTTATATGAAAGTCTCACTAGCTGTCTGTAAAGACTCCCATTTTTCGTTAAGTCTTGAAGCACATTTGTGGGAAGAACCTGAAGTCCAGGCCGAGGAACGGCAGATGGACTGGCCGGACTATGCCCGGTTTGTTCTGTCCGAGTGTCCGGTCAATGCGAATAGGGCCAGTTTTATCCGCAGAACCCTGATCCGGAATCTAAGGGCACATCTGTCTGCTGGGGATGCCGGTTCACAAGTGCGATCATACTGGATGGTTGAATACAAAAATATGTTTAACCGGTATGAATTCTGGTCTGTCAGGATTTTAGTCGGCAGGGACAGGGAAAACGATATTCAGCTAAAAGATTCAGCTGTGTCCAAGCGCCATCTGATGCTGGCCTTTGATTTGCTCAACTGGTGGGCCATTGATCTGAAGAGCAAAAACGGTATCCGGGATCATGAATCAAATTGGGTCTCCTGCACCGTTATGAGTCCGGGCCGGCCGTTATATCTGGGAAACAGCAAGCTTATTTATCTGCCATGACCTTTTGCCTATTATGAGGCGGAACAGCATTGCTTGAGTTGGAATTCAAACGGGACAGAAAAAACTGGAAGCTGGATCAGGATCGGATCAGTATTGGGCGGGATGACTCAAATGACATCATACTTGGCGATGACCGGGCCTCCGGATTTCACGCCAATATTATCCGTAACCTGGACAAATTTGAAATCGTTGATCTTGGAAGTTCAAACAGGACTTTCATCAACAATGAATACCTCAAAGGCCGGCGGGAACTCAAACCCTGGGACCGCATCTGCTTTGCCGGTATCGAGGCGGAAGTCAAGGACACCGAAGGCCGTCAGCCCACAATGGTCCAGCCGGTGATTGATGATTCCTTTAATCCCCGGGACCGGTCAACGCCGCTCAATGGTCAGGCTAAATTAACAGCCTTGGAACCCTGTAACGGTGTGCCGGTCAGCGTAAATATCAGCCGGGCACCGCCCTCAAAGAGTCTCTGACAATAGCCCATCAGGCGATTCTCGACGCCGTGGCAGACGGCAACGGCAGCCGGGGCATGGGCACCACGGTCGTGGCATTAAAGCGAAACGGCCGGGATTATGAGATCGCCTGGGTCGGACGGCCGGGTGGATCATGAGGACCTTGAAACCCTGGTGGGGGATGTCGGCCGGACAGACTGTTCTTAAAATTGAAGGAAGACCGGAGACCGGAATGCGTAAGTTTTTAGAATGCGCGGCATCCGGTCTCCCGCCTCCGGTTTCCGGTTTGCATCCTTGCCCCATTTCCCCAATTTGAGGTTTGTAATTTCCCCTTTAAGCAAACCGGGTAAGCTTAGAAATTCTTCCATAAATTTTCCTGAATCTAATCTTTTTCTAAAAATATAGCTGTAGGCTTTTGCCTGCGGCTCGACCCCTGCTTCTGATTTTTTTTTATATGAAAGTCTCACTAACGAGCTGAAAAGACTTTCATTTTTCGTTGTGGGCGGTGCTTGGTTGGATAACCAAGGCGGCCCGTGGCCGTTATATGAAAGTCTCTCTAACATCCTGAGAAGACTTTTATTTTTTTTTGTGGACGGTTCTTGGTTGGATCATCCAAGTCGTTCGTGACGGTTTATATAAAAAGGACGTATAAAAAATGAAATTCTCACTTGCCTTGCTCGCCTTTGCCATCGGTGTAATTTTCTTTTGCTTCTCAGCCGGTGCTGACCCTGTGGTCGTTCAGTTTCCGTCCTCAGATCAAACCGCAGCCCGGGATTCCGACGGACAACGGGTTATTGTTATGTTAAAAGAAACCCCTGAGATCACATCTGCCAGGGCCGCCGGCCGGCTTGGTAATCCCGTCGGCAGAAAACAGCAGAAAAACCGGGTTAAGGCTCTTCAGGACCAGGTGCTCGACAAGATTCCCGAGAACCGGGTTCAGATGATTCACCGGTTTTCATTTGCCCCGGCCTTTGCCGCAACCATCACGGCCGAAGGGATTGAACAGCTAAACGCCATGGAAGATGTCGTTTGCGTTGAAAAGGACCGTGTTGTCCACGCCCATACCACCCAGGGCCTGGCTGTCATGAATACCGGTGAGGTCCGGCCGGCTTATTCGGGCCGCGGCGTATCCATTGCCGTTATAGATACGGGGATTGATTATACCCATCCCGCGTTAGGGGGCGGCACCTTTCCCAATGACAAGGTTATCGGGGGGTATGATTACGGGAATGGGGATGACGACCCTATGGATGAGCACGGACATGGCACAAGCTGCGCCGGAATTGCTGCAGGAGATGTCGTGGAGAATGGGGATTATGCCGGCGGTGTGGCCCCGGGGGCAAAGCTGTATGCTTTGAAAATTACCCAGAATAGCGGTAACAGTTCCAATGATTCCACCATCATTGATGCCATTGAGTGGTGTATTACCCATAAAGACGATGATGGGGATTATCCCATTAAAATCATCAGCATCAGTTTTGGCGGATATGCTTACAGCAGCGCCTGTGACGATATATACGGGGGTCTTTATGCCGCAGCAGCAGCCGATGCGGTATCTGCCGGCATTACCGTATTTGCCTCTTCCGGCAATGACGGGTATTGCGACGCCATTGCCGCCCCGGCCTGCCTTTCAGACATTATTTCTGTGGGGGCTGTGTTTGATGCCGATATCGGCGGGGTGGGGTTTTGCGTGGATTCCGGTTCCTGCGCCGATAACATGGAAGACTACAGCAGCTGCAATACCGGCACTGTGGCCTGGGCTTACTCAACCGGTGCTGATATGGCGGCACCTTATACCAACATGTCCGACGATCTGGATATTCTGGCCCCAAGCCACAATGCCGCCACGCCAGACACGACCGGTACCAGCGGAAATTATACGGACGAAGCCTATGAAAGCGACTTCGGCGGCACTTCGGCGGCTTGCCCCTATGCCGCCGGCGTGGCCGCAGTCATGCAAAGCGCCATGGTCACCGCTCATGGGGAATTCTTAACCCCGGGGCAGATTAAAACCAGAATGACCGGGGCCGGTGAATCCATTGACTACAGTGCCGCCGATCTCACCAAACCCAGGGCAGATCTGGGCAATACCGACATTGATGGCGACGGGCTGCCCTGTGAATGGGAAATTGCTTATATGGATACCATTGGAAACGATGCCGATACGGATATTGATGAAGACGGGCTCACCCAGCTCGAAGAATACAGCAGCGGCACCGACCCGTCAGCGGTGGACACCGATGAGGACGGGATGCCCGACGGGTGGGAGGTGGACAACGGCCTTGACCCCCTCACCGATGACAGTAATGAAGACCCGGATACGGATTCCTATACCAATATCCAGGAATACCTGGCCGGAACCGATCCTGCAGACGGTTCGGATTATCCGGTCCCGGTTCCTGCAAGCAATTACCTGCTTTTGGCGTTATCTTTTATGTTTTTAGTGTTTATAGGGGGTAAGTTGGGAAGAAATGCCTGAAGAATAATTAATTTGCAAATAGTATTGACCGGAAATAGCCGCTGGATTATGGTGGTTCTGTTGGCTGTTGGCAGGCTGGCGAAATCCAAAACCTAAACGCTAAAACCATCGGATTCCGGGATTTGATCTATTACCTCAAAATATTGCTTCGCCTCAGTTTCAAGCGCAGGGGGATTCTTCTGGTTGCGGCCTATTTCCTGATGCTGATGGTGTCCAGTACACTGATCCGCCTTGTGGAGCCCGGGCCAGGCGGGTTGAGTGAATTTGATCAGGCCCTGTGGTGGAGCATTGTCACCACCACCACAGTGGGATATGGCGATCTGTATCCGTCCACCAATGCGGGGAAGGTCATTGCCGTAATCCTGCCCATGTTCATGGGAATCGGCCTGGGTGCCGCCTTTATCACCCATATTGCCTCATCGCTGATTGAAAGGAGAGACAAAAAAATGCATGGAGAAAAACCGTACACCGGCAGCGGCCATATCGTGATTGCCGGCCTTACGGCTGAAACCGGGCAGCTGATCAACGAAATTCTCAACGATGATGCCGGGGATGAGCGAGACATTGTCCTGATTGCCGATGCGAATCGCCATCCCTTTTCTGAGTTCGAAACCGTCTTTTTTATTAAAGGCCGTCCGGACGGGCTGGATGCTCTCAAAAAGGCAGGCATATCCAATGCATCCCGGGTGGCCATTCACACCGGGTCTGACGAAGAAACCCTGTTTGCCCTGGTCAATGCCCTGAAACTCAAGAATGAAACATGTGAGGTCACGGTACGGTGCATTTCCAGCCAGTCCCTGGATACCTTTTCCAGTGTGCCCGGCGATTTTCAGATCATCATGCAGATGACCGCAGAGATGATGGTTCAGGCCATGCAGGATAAAGTTCATCTGCCCTTGCAGATTCTGCTCAAAAACAATGAGGCCGAAGAAATTTATTATCTGCCGGTACCGGACCGGGCTGACCATAGTCCCTGGTGGCACCTGCATGAATATTTTAAAAGCACTTACGATTACCTGACCTTTGCTCTGCACACCAGCAAGGGAGAGGTCCGGGTCAACCCATCCAAAGACCGGATGGTTTCTCCCAAAGATGCGGTCTGGCTTCTGGCCAACAGGCGGCCTGTCCATGTGAAATGGCCTTAACGACGTTTGAACGCGGCAATGGCTGCCGCAGCCAAACTTCTGAGAGGCAATACCGATAAACCAGATTCTGCTGCAGGTCCTTTATCCGGGACATAAATAAAGATAAGGTCCTTTACATGAGCAAAACCTTGGCGGAAAAGCTGTCGGGAAAAGAAAAGATCCGTTTTAGGCTGTCCTTGAAGCTGCTGGTTTCTTTTCTGGTTATTTCCCTTTTGCCTTTAGGGGTGGTCCTGTACCTTAATGTTCACTCCACCAGAACCGCTCTTGAAACCGAGGCATATAAATCCCTTTTTGCTTCGGCATCACACAGCCGCTTGCTGCTCAGCGGTTTTATCCAGTCAAATTTGGGAATCATTTCTGCAGAATCCCGTCTTCCCGATATTGCCCGTTTTTTATCCTTGAGCCCTGAGAAGAAAAAAGAGCCGGCCGAGCAGGAACGGCTGTCACAGATGTTTTTGTCTCTTATGGTAAAAAACCGCCAGTTTTTGTCCTCTTATGCGCTCCTGGATATTAACGGGAAAATCGCATTTGATTCTGATTCAGGCCGTATCGGATCGGATTTATCCGACCGGTCCTATTTTAAGCAGGCCCTGGAAACCGGAATGCCATATGGTTCCGATGTGGAATTTGATCAGCAGACCGGCAAGGCATTTATTTATTTCAGCAGCCCGGTCCAGGATGAAGACGGCCGGTTTACCGGTGTGCTGCGCACCCGGTACGGGGCCGCCGTTATTCAGCAGCTGGTTAGCGACAATACAGGCCTGCTTGGGCCAAAGTCCTTTGCCATGGTGGTGAGCTCTCATAATTTGATTCTGGCAAGCGGTTTATTCTCCTATGGCAAGGCCACTGAAATTATATTTACCCCCATCATGGAAATCCCTGATGATCAGCTCAAACAAATGCAGGAAGAACGCCTGATTCCACCCCGGCCAAAAGGCGGGCTCGGTCCTGAATTCACGGATTTTCAGCAGGGCATTCTTAATGCGGACAACCGCAACCGGTATTTTACCGGCACCGTTCCCCATGCCGGGGATGAGGGGTTTGCCGCAGCCGTCATTTCTCTGGACGATGTGGGGTGGCGGGTTGCCTTTTTTCAGCCAAAGAAGGCCTTTTTGGCCCCGGCCAATCAGCAGCAAACACAGATGCTGTTTCTGGGCGGTATCATTATTGCTTTTGTGAGCTCCGCTGCCTTGTGGTGGGCCAGGTATCTTTCCCGCCCCATTCTGGAACTTACCGGTATTGTCGGTCAAATTGCCCGGTTAGGGTTTTCAGCGGTTCAGGTTTCTTCCAATGAAGATGACCTCGGTCGTAACGAGCAGCCGCTTTTAAAACGTCCGGAAAAGCGGTTTGTGAATCTGGAACGATTTTTTTCATACCGGTTCTGGCATTCTTTTTTTCAGGAATCTGGCGGGGTGGCCGAGGCAGCCGATTCCAAGGATTCAGACCCCGGTCAAAAGCCGTTGCTTGAAATTAAAAAGACAACCAGAGAGGATGAGATCGGTGTCCTTTATAACGGGTTTGTGGACATGATCCAGCACATAAAGACCAAGGACAAAGAAAGTGAAAGCCTGCATACAGAGCTCAAAGCCAATGTGTCCCATTTTCATGACTTGTTTTTAGCCCTTCAGACGGCCGTTGACACGAAAACTTTTTCCTACAGAATAGACCCTTTGAACGATGAGGATGATCTGTGTGATTCCCTGAATAAAGTGCTTGAGGCCCTTGAACAGGCTGATGCGGCATCAAAAAAACAGAACTGGCTGAAAAACGGACAGGCTGAGTTGAGCAACGTGATTGGCGGAGACCAGAACATCAGAACCCTTTGTGCTAAAGCCCTTAAATTCATCGCCTCTTATACCGGTGCGCTCATTGGTACCATTTTTGTTTTTGACGAATCCAAGGATGAATTTTATCTTGCCGCAGGGTATGCACTGAAGGGGGGAAACCGGTTTTCCGGAAAATTTAAAGAAGGCGAAGGCCTTTCCGGCCAGGCGGCCCTACAGCGAAAAATCATTCTGGTGGATGACGTCCCGGACGATTACATTCATCTGGACTCTTCTTTGATTTGCGGAGCCCCTAAGGCCATTGCCGCCATTCCCCTTGTATTTGAAGACCAGGTCAAAGGGGTCCTTGAATTGGGGGCCTTGAATCGCTTTTCACAGGCCCAGGTTGAATTTTTCGAATCTGTTGCCGCCACACTGGCCGCTTCCGTTAATGCGGCCATGTTTCATCATAAGCTCAAGCGTCTGCTCGGCCAGGCCGGCCGGCATGGTGCCTTTTCTTGAGTTTGGCCTGCGCCAATCCATCGCAGGGTAGCTGAGCTGCCCACAGTTTGATGCCTGTAAGCATAATGTATAAAATTGGGACTTGGGATATGGGACTTGGGACTTGGGGAGGCCGTGGATACTGCAATCCCCAAGTCCCATATCCCAAGTCCATTTTTTTGGAGATCAACCCGATTTCTCAAGGTGATGATGCATTGTATTAAGTGTCATATACTGATATAAAACGTTGCGTAAGTGATGGGGAAAAGCAAGAACGCATATACGGGCAGGAGAAGCGCTTGGCTGGAACAGGAAAATTTATTGTAATTGAGGGCATCGACGGGTCCGGGAAATCCACCCAGGTGGACCGCCTTTACCATCGCCTTCAAAAAGAAAATCCGGACGTGGTGTCCACTTTTGAGCCCAGTGACGGGGTGGTGGGCAGGTTAATCCGGGACATGCTCAACGGAAGCATTGCGGTAGACCAGCGGACCCTGGCCGCCCTGTTTGCCGCAGACCGGACCGACCATCTGCTGGCACCGGGAAACGGCGTTAAGGCCATGGTTGACCAGGGCCGGGTGGTACTTTGCGACCGGTACTATTTTTCTTCCTATGCCTATCATGCCCGGTATATGGATATGGACCAGGTCATTCAAATGAATGCCCATAATGCGCAAATTTTGACGCCTGACCTGAATATCTTTATTGACGTGGCCCCTGAGGTCTGTCTGGAGCGAATCAGATCCAGCCGTTCTTCTTTTGACATATATGAAAAGATTGAGGTATTGAAAGCGGTTAGGGAAAATTATCTGTTGGCTTTTGAACGGCTTAAAGATAAAGAACATATAATTGTAATCAACGGGAATGATTCTTTGGATGCGGTGGAAAGAAGCATTTACCAAAAGGTGAGAGGGCTGCTGCAAGGCTAGTTGGAAAACATCATGGAAAAGGGAAATAAAATTTGCGTCATTGACGGCCAGGGCGGGGGAATCGGTGCAGTGGTCATTAAAAAACTCAAAGAGACCTTTGGGGAGAGGATCGAAGTGATTGCCTTGGGGACCAATGCCATTGCTACAGCCCAGATGCTCAAGGCCCGGGCCAACCGGGGCGCCTCAGGGTCCAACGCCATTATTCAGACGGTTAAAAAAGTCCAGGTGATTATTGGCTCCGTAGGCATCATTATGCCCCACGCCATGATGGGTGAGGTCACCCGCGATATGGCCGAGGCGGTCTGCCTGTCTGACGCCAAAAAACTGTTGATCCCCCTAAGCCAGGAAAACATCAGTATTGTGGGATTGACGGGCTTGCCCCTTCCTCAGCTGGTGGATGAGCTTATAGAAACCCACTTAAAAGATATCTAATGTTTGAACGAGACGTCACCCATCTGCTGTGTTGCAGCCGGGTGACTTTTCGTCCAGACCAAGGTTCCCGTTCAGGTATGAGAAAAAAAATAATTGAAAAGTTAGAGCTATTTCCTAAGAAATGATTATAATATGCCCATAGTAATACAAGGCTAAAATCGGCGGGTTTTGGCGTCCGGACTTAAGGCCTGCCGGCAAGGAAGATATAAAAGGAGTCACCCCATGTGTGAAGCAAATGCGTACGTAATGGAAGACGGCAAAGAGACCCTTGTCATGGAAGCCGTGGACAATGTGGAACCCGATGAGGACGGCATCCGCCTGGTCTCTATTTTTGGAGAACAAAAATTTATCAGGGGGCATATCCACTCCCTGTCACTGGTGAACCACAAAATTTTCATCAAAACAGATAACTAGGCAGGAAACAAGAAACAGGAAACAAGAGGGGCAAGATTTCTGATGTCCACCTCTAGTTTCTTGTTTCTAGTCTCTATTTTCTTGTTACCATCCCATGGTCAGGTAATCATGCATGGAGTTGGCCGCAGCCCGGCCCGCACCCATGGCCAGGATAACCGTGGCAGCCCCCGTGACAATGTCACCGCCGGCCCATACGCCTTTTTTGGAGGTCTTTCCGGTAACCGGGTCAGCAACAATATTGCCCCATTTATTTAGGGCAAGGTCCGGGGTGGTGTTGGTGAGCAGCGGGTTGGCATTGGAACCCACGGAAACCACTACCAGGTCCGTGTCAATTCTGAATTCAGACCCTTCAATGGGAACCGGACGCCGTCTGCCTGAGGCATCGGGTTCGCCCAATTCCATTTTCAGGCATTCCATTCCCACAACCCGGCCCTCGTCATTGCCAAAGAACTGGGTGGGGTTGGTCAACAGGACAAACTCTATTTTTTCCTGTTCCGCATGGTGAAGCTCTTCGTTCCTGGCGGGCATTTCCTCCCTGGAACGGCGGTAAACCACTTTGACGGATTCAGCCCCGAGCCGCATGGCGGTTCTGGCCGAGTCCATGGCCACGTTGCCGGCCCCAAGGACCACTACGTTTTTGCCCCGGGCAATGGGGGTGTCGTATTCCGGGAAAAGATACCCTTTCATGAGGTTGGTCCGGGTCAGATACTCGTTGGCCGAATAAATGCCGATCAGGTTTTCCCCGGGCAGGCTCATGAACCTGGGAAGTCCTGCACCCACACCGATATAGGCGGCGCTGTATCCTTCTTCAAACAGCTCGTCAATGGTCACCGAGGCCCCGACCACGGAGTTACATTGAATGTCTGCGCCCATTTTTCTAAGGGTTTCAACTTCTGCGGCAACGATTTCCTTGGGCAGCCTGAATTCGGGGATACCATAAACCAGAACCCCGCCGGGTTTGTGAAAGGCTTCAAAAATGGTGACATCGTGGCCTTTGAGCAACAGGTCCCCGGCCACCGTAAGGCCGGAAGGCCCGGACCCGATGACTGCCACTTTTTTGCCGGTCTTGGCGGCTACTTCAGGGATCTCGCCGGCCCCGTTCTTGCGTGCATAATCGGCGGCAAATCTTTCAAGATACCCAATGGCAACGGGTTTGTCTTTTTTGCCGACAATACATTTGCCTTCACACTGTTCTTCCTGGGGACAGACCCGTCCGCATACCGCGGGCAGGGCATTTTTTTCCCACAGCTTTCTGGCGGCCCCGGCAAAATCCCTTTCAGCAATACATTTAATGAATTCGGGGATTTTTACGGAAACCGGGCATCCCTGCATACAGGCGGGATTTTTGCACTGAAGGCATCTGGATGCCTCCTGCACAGCCATTTCTTCGGTCAGTCCCAAAGGAACTTCTATAAAATTGCGTCTTCTGACATCCGGGTCCTGCTCCGGCATGACGGCCCGGTCGATTTTTTCTTTTTTGCTTGCCATTTATACCTCCATATGGTCACCCCTTTGGGGGGATATCATTTTTTTAGCTGTTAGCTATTAGCTTTTAGCCATTAGCCGTTGGCTTTCAACGTTCGTTGCGGCCGCTGGTCAATCTTAACTGGCCCGGCTTTTTTTAAAGGCTTCCATGCTCGTTTTTTCATCATCCAGATAGGATGCAAGCCGTTTGGCCAGTTCGTCAAAATCCACCTTGTGACCGTCAAATTCCGGGCCGTCAACACAGGCAAATTTGGTCTCGCCGCCCACAGAAACCCGGCAACAGCCACACATGCCCGTGCCGTCAACCATGATGGGGTTGAGGCTGACAAAGGTCTTAACCCCTTTTTCCTTGGTGATGAGGCTGCAAAACTTCATCATGGGAATGGGGCCGATGGCCACGACTAAACTGATATCCTCTTTTTCAATAACGTCCTTGAGCACATCTGTAACAAATCCGTGGTGTCCGTGGGAACCGTCATCGGTACAGATGTGAAGGGTGTTGGACGCTTTTTTCATCTTTTCTTCCATGATGAGCAGGTCATAGCTTCTGGCCCCGAGAATGGTGGTGACCTCGTTCCCGGCGTTCTTCAGGGCCCGGGTAATGGGGTGAAGCACGGCAATTCCGGTGCCGCCGCCCACGCAGACCACCTTGCCGAGTTTTTCAATGTGGGTGGGAGCGCCCAAGGGGCCGATCAGGGCAAAGTATTCATCTCCGACGGCAAGTTCGGCAAACCGGGCGGTTGATTTCCCTACCACCATATAAATAATGGTAATGGTCCCTTTTTCAGGATCGGTGTCGGCCATGGTTAACGGGATTCTTTCCCCGGTTTCGTCGGCCTGGAGAATCACAAACTGTCCGGGCTTGGCCTTCCGGGAGATACGGGGAGCTTCGATTTCATTCATCACAATGGTCCCCTGGGCCATTTCCTCACGATTGATGATTTTTGTCATTTATTCCTTCCTCCTAATGTCAGTAAATATATAAAATACAGCATCTGCGGCTGAAAAAGCTTTGTTTTGCCCGGGGTTACCGGAACAAGAAATCATGATAGTCAGAAAAGCTAATAAAATCAAGAAGAGAAGCGTGAAAACCTGCGGCGGGGAAAAAGCCGATAAAGCCTGTCCGGTTTTCAAACTTTCCAGGGCTTTGGCCAGCGGCCAGATCAATTTTTCTGGAAAGTTTGAAAACCACATTTAATTATCTTAAAATTTAAGGGGTTACCGTATTAAAACCGTCGGGGGGGATGATGTCTCCTTTTTCCTGTTTCAATGCTTTGAGACCATTTTTTTGTTCTGCCAGGATGTCAAACAGCTGCTGGGGAATCCCCTGTTCTGCAGCATAGGCTTTTTCCTGGAGTTCAATTCGCTGGATAATGTTATCCGTGTACAACGCAAACTGCTTGTCGTAAAGCGCCTTTGGGTATTCTTTTGAAATAATATCATTAAAAAGTGTTTTTAAGTCCTCATACACGGGCAGATTGCCGATGGGCGTGGGCAGGTATGCCACCTCGCCGTGGGCATATCTTTCCAGCCAGGCCAGCCAGACCTTAACGTCCCGTTTTTCTCCGAGCAGTTTGTCTGAATCCCCGCCCCGGGCCCGGTGGGTTAGAAAATAGTTCAGGCCGGCCATGACCGGTTTGTATTCCGGCGCAATTTTCTGGGACCCGAAAAATTTGAACTGGGCATCCATATAATCGCCCAATGCCCCGGGAATAAAAGGCGCATTGGCCCATGGCGCCCGTTTAACACCGGAAACCCCCACCTCTGTGGCCGTGGCCGCAGAGACAATACAGGCACCGATGACCACGCCCTGGTCTGAATTTTTGGCCACCCATACCGGGGGCATGGTGTCTGAATCCCGGCCCGAGTAAGTGAAAACCCTTGTCAGCACCCCTTGGGGATTTTCCGATTCCGGGGAGTAGTTGTCCAGACAGCGGGATTTTAAGGTGCACCTGGAGTTGGGGTGGGATAAGGGAACCGGCTTGCCGTTTTTATCGGTTTTGCCTTCAAACCAGTCGCCCTGGAAGTTGAATCCTTTGTCCGGATGGGGCTCGTTGTTGCCCACCCAGTGGGGGACTTTGTTTTCGTCAACCAGCACATTGGTCCAGATGACCTCATGGCCGGGTTGGCGAAGAATTTTCATGAGCAATGGATCGCCGTCAAGGTTGACATCCTCCACAATACCGAAAATGCCGTTCTCAGGATTAACAGACCGGATGCTGCCGTCATCGGCAATCCACATCTGGGCCAAGTCATCTCCCACAAATACGTTTCCGGCCATGGCGGTGGTGGTCTTGCCGCATCCGCTCGGGGCAGCACCGGCACACCAGGTCACCCGATCATTGGAACCGTTGATGCCGGTGATAAACATATGCTCGGACAGTTCAAGCCCCCTGTTTTCGTATACGGCCTTGTCCACGGCAAATCTATGGTTCCCTTTTTTGAGCAGCAGGGTGTTGCCGGCATAGGTGCATTTAAAGGAGTAGGTGGTCTGGTATTTTCGGTCCATGAACACCCGGGCGTGGGGCAGGTCTTCGGGTCGGTTTAAGCCTTCGGAATGAACATTGGTGAAAAAATGGCCCTGACGTTCAACTTCCTGCTGGAATCCGTCATAGGCGTTCCGGTAAAGCAGCTCTGCGCTGTGGCTGACATAGGCGGAACTGGTGATTTCCAGGGCCGGGTTGGTGACTTTCGCCCCCAAAGGCCCCCTGGCATAAAATCCGACCACCATGGTCATGCCCTTCATGATATCGGTCATGTTGGACTTGACTTCTTCAAAGGCATGGGGCCGGTCCATCCGGTTGGCAAGGGAGGAGACCAGGTCTTCCGGGTCTGCAATATAGTAGGTCCGGTCCACGATCCGGCCCTGTTCGTCGGCCAGGTCATAGTGGATGGTATGCCCGTCCATGGCCAGGGCGCTTTCTTCCCCTTTTTCCAGGGCGAGCTGCCGGATGAATTCTCGGTCCTCTGCTGTTCCGGAGTTGATGAAAACGCGGTCGGGATTGCAGATCACCACCGCGTTGGCGATTCTTTTCAATACTTCGGGGTGTTGAATCTTGGAAATTCTTGAAAAATGGGTGTTGTCCAGTCTTTCTTTAAACAGGGCAAGGGCATCTTCCAGGGAGTGAATTTTTCCTAACTCATTTAAAATATCCATATCAGTTTCCATGTGCTATAATAATTTGGAGCCCAGTACCAAATCGTAAAAATTAATAATGTCGTTATACCTATCACTTAATCCGTAAAAATCAACTGATATCTTATAATTTTTTAGAAAAAACAAATCATTACTATGAAAAAAACCTGTGATGGGATATGGAATAAAAAAACAACTTACCTTTTTGTTATAAAACCCGGGCGTTGTCTGGTATGGTATTCTGGACATGACGCCCTCAACGAACCATGAAAGCCATGAAGGTCACAGAAAGGGCAGCCCTAACAACCTTCAGCCTAAACCCCTTCAACCTTTCAACTAAAGGATAATAAATATTGAATATTTACGCCGACTTACACAACCACACCACGGCATCTGACGGGGATTTCACCCCTGAACAGCTGGTTAAAAAAATCAAGGAACTGGGCATAAAGGCCATCGGGGTGACCGACCACGATACCCTGGCCGGGCTTAAACCGGCCATTGAAGCCGGAAAAGCCTGCGGGGTGACGGTGATTCCCGGGGTGGAAATTTCCATCCGGTTCAAGCGGTCCTATTTTACCGGCACCCTTCACCTGCTCAGTTACTTTCCCGGGGACAGGCTTGAAGATCAGGCCTTTGTCCGGGCCTTTGAGGATTTGCTGGCCAAAGGCCGGGGGGAGGGGCTTGTCCGGGCACGGATCGGCCAGATCAATACCGTGTTCGGCCCTGGCGGGACATCGCCGCTGTTAGACCGGGACATGGTGTTTGAAGATATATCGGCATACAGTTCAAATGCCAGCCGCCGCCATTTTGCCCTGGCCTTGACCGAGCGGTTCGGCATTGGGGATAAGGAAAAGATCACCCGGATCATCGGCAATGACAGCCCGGCCTACCTGCCCTCGGGGGTTGAGCTTGACGCGGTCAAAACATTTATTGCAGACCATGGGACAACACCGGTGCTGGCCCACCCGGCCGCCGGTTCCTTTCCCGGGAAAGGCCACTATAAGGAGGTGCTGCCGCCCCTTGAAACTGTTGAAAAGATTTTTCCTGAGTTTATGGATGCCGGGCTTAAGGGGATTGAGGTCAACTATCCGGGGCATGCCATGGAACACCGGCGCATCCTGCTTTCCTGGGCTGAAGAATATGGTCTTTTGATTACCGGCGGCTCAGACTGCCACGATGCAACGGATCGCCCCCCCGGTGTAGAAGGATTAAACGAAGAAACGTTTCAGCAATTCATGGAAAACGTCAAATGAGGCGAACCGACCGGGAAATCAAAGAAAAGGCTGCCATTGAAACGATCATCAGGGCCTGTCGTGTCTTAAGGCTTGGCATGGTGGACAAAAATCGCCCTTATGTGGTCCCCTTAAATTTCGGGTACCAGGGCGGCTGCCTCTATGTTCACAGTGCCCGGGAAGGCCGGAAGATCACCCTTATCCGGGAGAACCCAAATGTCTGTTTTGAACTGGATGTTCTGGAAAGCATAATACAGGGCAGTCAGCCCTGCAAATGGGGGGCTCAATACAAAAGCGTTATCGGGCAGGGAACCGCCGTTATTCTGGAAAATTTTCAAGAAAAAAAACATGGGCTTGCCGCCATTATGGCCCATTATTCAGACCAGAAATTTGAGTTCCCCGATAAAGCCCTTGAACAGACCACGGTTGTCCGGATTGACATCCGTGAAATGACCGGAAAGCAAACCCGGCAATAGCGACAGAAAAGGCGGCGGGGAAAGGAAAATAAAACGCCGGACAAAACGGCGGGTGTT
The DNA here is from genome assembly GCA_963663165.1 of uncultured Desulfospira sp. Lineage (GTDB taxonomy): Bacteria > Desulfobacterota > Desulfobacteria > Desulfobacterales > Desulfobacteraceae > Desulfospira. Next base: position 5,719,198 of record OY760175.1, read on the forward strand.
TGTTTCTTTTGTCTTTTTTCCGGCTCTTTTTTGTTGATTTTTTACGGAAAATGGATGATGTTATGCTATTAATTGGCTATAGCATAAAACCTGCCCTTGCTTGTAACCCAATATAGGCGGCATACTGAATAAAATGATGGAAAATAAACCATACGGGGATCTTCAACCCTTAACCCGGGTCTATGTGAACCTTGACGCCCTGTCGGCCAATGTCCGGGCCCTGAAAGCAAAGTGTGCGGACAAGGTGAATCTCATGGCCGTTGTCAAGGCAAACGGGTATGGCCATGGTGCCGTGGAAACGGCCAGAACAGCTTTGGCGGCCGGTGCGTCATGGCTGGCGGTGGCCCGGATTTCAGAGGCCGTCACCTTGAGAAGCGCCGGGATCACCGCGCCCATTCTTTTGTTTGGGGACATTTTGCCCGGCCAGGCCCAATATGCCGCTGACCATGACATCAGAATTTCCCTGGCCTCTATAGACGCGGCCAAAGAGATTTCAACGGCGGCCAGCGGGTCAGGCTGCCGGGTCAAGGCCCATGTGAAGATGGACACGGGCATGGGGCGGCTCGGCCTGCTGGCCGGCCCGGATCTGAACATTGACGGGCTCATAGGGGATTTTTTTAAGATCAAGGCACTGCCCGGGCTTCAAATAGAAGGGATGTACACCCATTTTGCCAATGCCGATGCCCATGACAAGGCCCATGTTTTAGGACAGGCCGCCCTGTTTTCCAAAATCAGGGAAACCCTTAAGGCCAAAGGAGAAACCAGCCTGCTGGCCCATGGGGCAAACAGTGCGGCCGTGATCGAACTGCCCGAGGCCCATTTTGACATGGTCCGGCCCGGAATCAGCCTTTACGGGCTCTGGCCGTCAACCGAGGTTGACCGGAGCCTGATCCGGCTTGAGCCGGTCATGTCCATCCGGTCACGGATCATCCATATCAAAGATGTGCCCAAGGGGTTCAAGGTCAGTTACGGTTCCACCCATATCACCCCCGGCCCCACTAAAATTGCCACTGTGCCCATCGGGTATGCCGACGGTTACAGCCGGTTGCTGTCCGGTTGCGGGACCATGCTGGTCCGGGGAATGAGGGCAAAGATTACAGGGCGGGTCTGCATGGACTTTACCATGATTGATGTGGGGCATATCCCCGGGGTCTGCCGGGGGGATGAGGTGGTTATTATGGGAACCCAGGGCAGTGAATCCGTGTCAGCCGATGATATGGCAAAGCTTACCGGCACCATTAATTATGAAGTAACGGCCGGCCTGACCGGCAGAATGCCCCTTGTCCATGAAAGACCGGCCGGGCATAACCGCTAATCAAGGAGTAATACCCATGGCACCTGTAACCCAATTTGATTTTGAAACCGGTTTATGGCGCAGGCCAGACCCCTTGGACCGGGAGGGGATTGTGGTGTCCGTTGCCGGGGACCTTGCGCCCATCCGGGCCTTTTCAGGAATTATGGAGAACACCCCGGAAGATATTTTCGGCAATCTTCTGCCCGGGCTGGTTGAGGCGGATTTAACCATTGTCAATCTCGAATGCCCCTTGAGCAACATGGGCCGGCCGGTCCAGAAAAGCGGCAGCGTGTTCAAGGGGAAAAAGGCCCATATCAAGGCCCTTGAAGCGGTTCCCTTTGATGCCGTGACCCTGGCCAATAATCATGTGCTCGATTACGGGGTCCAGGCCTTTGAAGATACCCTTAAAACCCTGGACAACGCCCAAATCAAACGGGTCGGTGCGGGCAAAGACATCAAGGAGGCCTTTGCGCCGCTGATCCTGGAAAAAAAAGGAATCCGTATTGGTGTCATCAACTTCAGCGAGGGGGAGGACCTGACCGCGGCTGATGAGGACAGCCCGGGGGTGGCCGGCTGGGACCTGGACTTTGTCTGCGCCCGGGTGAAATCCCTGAAAGGCAAGGTGGACTGTATCATGGTGATTGCCCATTGCGGCATTGAGTATATTCCCTTTCCCCCGCCTTATGTGAACCAGGCCTTTGAGCGCGTGGCCGATGCCGGGGCCGATATCGTTATTGCCCATCATCCCCATGTTCCCCAGGGGGTAAGGTTTTACAACCAGGTGCCCATTTTTTTCAGCCTGGGAAATTTTGTGTTTTACCAGCCCACGGATTTAAAATTCAGGAAACTCGGGTTCACCCTTGATATCGGCGTGGATAAAAAAGGCCTTGCCAGTTACGAGGTCAAGCCCTATGTGATCCGGGATTCCGGGCTTTCACTGTTAAAGGCCCGGGCCAGAAAGGAGTTTTTTCAATACTTCAGGGATATTTCCCTTCCCCTTCAGAGCAATGCCACCCTGGAACAGGCCTGGCATGCCTTTTTATGCTATTACGGCACCAAGGGGTTTTTAAATGAAATTGAAAGCATTCTGATCCGGCTGAAAACCAATCCCCGGAAAGGGGCGGCCATGATGAGGAACCGCTTGACCACCCTTCAGCATTTTCATCACTGGAAGGACACCATGACCGGGATTATCGCCGACAATCTCAAGGATCCTGTGGAGTGGGGGGATCGGATTATCAAGCTTTATATGACCGATACCGGGCAGATTCCCGATGAGTAAGATGTTTGGGGCAGGTGGGAAAGTGAGAGGGTGAGACGGTGGGAAAGAGAACTATTTTGGTGACGGATTCGGGTCTTGGGGGATTGTCCGTGGCGGCGGATATCCTTTCAGGGCTTTCAGAGGCATCGGCCTGGCCCGAGGTGTCCATGATTTATTTTAATGCCTGGCCGGAACCGGACAGGGGATATAACCATTTTCCGGACATGGCCTACCGGGCCGCCGTGTTCAATAATGCCCTTGAGGCCATGGGCCGGTTTTCCCCGGATCAGATTCTGATTGCCTGCAACACCCTGTCGGTGATTTATCCGTATACCCGGTTTTCAGAAAAGACTGCCATTCCCGTGTCCGGGATTGTGGACAGCGGGGTGGATATGATGGATAGGGCACTGGCGGCTGATCCGGAAAGCCGTGTAATTATCTTTGGCACCCCGACCACGGCCCGGTCCGGGATTCATCAACTGGCCCTTGTGGAAAGGGGTATCCGTCCGGAACGGATCATCAACCAGGGCTGCTTTAACCTTGCCGGCAAAATCGAACGAAACCCCTTTGGCCGGGAAGTTGAAACAATGATCCACGATTATATTAAAGAGGCGGCACAGCAGTTTCCCCAAAAAGGCGGGACGGTTTTTGCCGCACTGTGCTGCACCCATTTTGGATACCGGCAGGACCTGTTTGAACAACAGATCAAAGAACAGATCAGTGACCAGGTCACGGTGCTGAACCCCAACAAGGAGATGGCCGGCCGTGTCCTGGCCGGCTGTCCCGGCCATGAAAAGCCGTTTAAAGCACAAACGGACATTCGTATCTTTTCCCGGATAGAGTGGGAGCCGGAAAGGCTTGCGGCCTATGAAAAACTGTTGTCCCCCCAATTCCCCCAGGTGGTCCGGGCGTTGAAGCAATACCATTATGACCCCCATTTATTTAAGGAGAGTGTGTGTTGAAGAATAAAATTTTACTGCTCACCGGACCCGGCGGAGACGCCCAGGGCTGGGGAGATATCAAGGTAACCGAATCTGTGTGCCAGGCCATTATTGACAGCGGGTACGATGCAAAGATCGCCTTTGTCAACACCATGGACGAGTTTGAGAATGTCCTTGCCCAGGGCTCATTCGATATGATCTGGAGCGCCCTTTATTATGTTACTGAGCGGTCAGAAACCATTGGGCTGACCCAAGGGCAGTGGCTGGCGGATATTTTTGATGAAAAGGGGATTCCCTATATCGGCCCGGATGCCGCCACCATGAAAGCCCTGATCCAGAAGACCGTCACCCATGATATCCTGACAAAAAATCAGGTGCCGGTTCCCTTTCATTTCCAGGTGGGCGTGGGGGAAGATTTGCCGGACATTCCTTTCCCGGCCTTTGTCAAGCCCAGCAATGAATCCCGCTCTGTGGGCATCAACGATGACAGTGTGGTCCACGACCGGACAGAACTGGCCCGCCAGGTGGCCTGGATTCATGAGGCTTTTGACCAGCCGGCCCTGGTGGAAGAATACCTGCCCGGAGACGAGTATACCGTCCTCATGCTGGGCAACGGCCAATACCAGGAATTTCTGGCCGGAAAGGTGGAGGTGGATCCAAAGCTTTTTGGCAAATACCCCATTTTAAGAAGCGATCTTCGGGGGGTCGGCGTCACCAAGATCAAACCGGCCGGCAAGCTCAAAGACAAGGCGGACAAGCTCTGCGCCCAGGCCATGAAGGCCCTGAACTGCCTGGACCATGTCCGGACAGACATGCGGCTGGATGCAACGGGAACCCTTAAAATCATTGAGGTCAACGGCATCCCCGGCCTTAAGCCCATTAAAAGCTGGAGTCCCCAGATTTACACCCTTCACCACGGCTCCCCGGAAGGCCCCATGACAGATTACCGGAACCTGATCGGACACATCGTAAAATCCGCCCTGGCCCGCTACAATCTGATCGAATAAGGGATTTGGGCTGAACGAAGGCTGTGTTTGGGCGAGAAGTTGCCCAGATGCAAGGCGTAACCTAAAGGTCAGAAACCAGGAAAATTTGCAACCGGAGCAACCTTTGGGGTTGTGAGGCTTGCAAATTTTCCTGCAACGCAGCAGATGGGTGGCTTTTCGTTCAAACACTAAGCTATTTTGTCGGTTAGGGACTGCGCATGGATAATATATTCCTTATCCATAAATCCGGACATGAACTGGTAATCGGCAAACACGCCCAAAAGGGTCTTGGCAAAGTATTTGTTCTTATTTATCAGGTCATTGAAGCCCGGGGCAAACAGCCTTTCGCCAGGGCAGATATGATGGTTGAAAAAGGTTGAGTAAAAGGCCCGCTGGGGTTTGTAATAAAGGGCATAAGAATGGAGCCGTTTCTTGATGTCTTTTTGGACATCCACCCCGGTCATGGGGCGTTCGGAATACCGGCAAAGCTCTTCAAAACAGCTCTGGTGCAAAATCCGGCGCAAACTGGCCGTCAGTTCCATGGTCCGGTCCTGGGTGGCCAGACCCACATCGGCTTTAAGGGCCATGACCGGCTCAAGGGTTTCATAGGTGGCCTTTTTGACCAGTCTGATATAGGCTTCCCGGACCCGTTGTTTTTCCTCGAGAAGATCCTGTTCTTCCAGATTCAGGTTGTCTATGGCGGTCCGGATTTCGTTAAGGCATTGGCCGAGCCGGTCGGCGGTGTCCGTTTCCTCTCCGGATGACCATGCATTGATCCTTGATTCCAGTTCGTCATAACACAGGCTGAAAAGGTCTAAAAACAGGGTCTGGTAGTTGGGATCGGTTTTAAATTCACGGCAGTAAAGCACCAGGGATTTATAGTAAAATACCCGGTTCAGCCGGTACCGGACCCCGGCATATCCAAGCTCCTTGAGCAGTTCTGAGTGGCCGTTTCCGCCATCTTGTTCCCCGGTGCCCACCAGGAACAGCCGGGCCAGGTTTTTCTTTAACTGGGTATGTTCAGCCCCTAGAAGCTGTTTAAAGGTTGAACCGGTGGCCTGCCTTAAATGGCCTGCGGAAAAAAGAAACCGGTCTATTTCCCTTAAGGTCTGCTGGGCGGCCTGACTTAATTTTTGCATGGCCTTTAAAAATTTCTTAGGGTCCTGTTCATTCCCCAGGATATAAGCCCGTGTATCAATGATCTTTTCCAAAAGGCCGTTTTTCTGGTTGAGTTCCTCCCTGGCCTTTTGGATGATCCCGGACAATACCTTGTTGTCCATTTTGGGCAGCCTGGCCCCCACCAGCCGGCAGACCAGGTCGGCATCGTTGATGTCCTCCAGGTGGCTTCGCCAGGGCTTGTCCTCTGCCAGGGCCTGGGTGAGATTCTTTAACGTCTCGCCGGCCAGGGTTTTATAGTCCCGGCCGGAACCGCTTTCAAGGATCAGCTGTTTCAGGCCGGGCTCCAGCAGATGGGTGTCCAGCTCATTGGCATCATTCTTGATCCTGCCAAAATAGGTGATGATCAGGTTCTGGGTCAAGTTTTCAATGGCGGCCTTGATCCCGGCTTCATGAATGTCCCGCTCAGACACGCTGACCCCGCATTCAAAGGCAAAGGGCGCGGCTTTGCTGGTCAGCAGATCCAAAAGGGTATACAGGTCGCTGATATAGTCATCGGGAACAATCAGGTGGTTGTCCCTGACCTGTTCTATAAAGAAAGAGACAATTTTTCTGACCGGCACCAGGACCTGATCGTTCTCATCCCGTTTGAACCACTTGATAGGGGCAAGCCCATCCGCGCCCTTTTGAAAAATCTGGGGGATTTTTTTGTGGTACAGCCTGTCCCGGAATGTTTTAATCCTGTCTTCACTGATTGTTTTCATGAATTTGAATCTCGTATATGTCCTGGTCTGAAGCCGTGTCCGGCACAACCCCTTCTTTGATAACCACCCGTTTAAGGGGATTTTTAATGGTCAGTTCACAATGTCTTCCCTGAATCAGGTTGCCTGTGCTGACATCAGAGTCAACCGTAATTTCAAGGATGCCGGGGTTGACTTCCTGCCAGGATTTGAACATCTCAAGCTCCTGTTCAAGATCCCGTCTTTTCTGGTCTAGATAGGTTATTTTGTTCATGAGGGTATTGAGGTGGTTCCGTTTGATTTCCATGCGGTCAAGGCTGTCCATGAGTTCGGCACCCAGTCTTGAACACTGGATCCTGGCCTCGTTGAATCTGCCGGAAGAGGCCGGTTTATCCGTCCCCTGTTCTTTTTCCCGGGACAAGTCCAGGGCGATCCGGATCTTTTTTTCTGAGGCCCGGTCCAGTTCATCTGCCATCTGGGTGACCTTGCCGTTCAGGGCCTGGACCGTGTCGGTGGCAGCCGCGATCCTGAGCTTGAGGACCTCCATTTCATCTTTAATGGCGGCAAGTTCCTGTTCTGAAAGGCTTTGGGCCTTTTCAATAAACAGGTCCCGGCCCAGGATAATGGTATTGGGATTAGATTTTTCCGTCCCTATCCTCAAGGCATGAATTCCCCTGTTGGCAGCCACCTTGGAGGCAATGATTTCCCCTTTGGGGATGAGGCATGTCCCGGAGCTGGTAATGCCTGAGTCAACAATTTCTTTTGTTACCCGGATATTTCCTAAGCAGGAAATCTCTGAACTGTGAACCGCGTTGGCCTTCACATTTCCCCAGGCATGAATGGACGCCTGAAAGACCCCTTTTTTAACGATGACATCCCCAAGGGCCTCAATGATTCCGCCTTCAACCTCGTCTATCCGGATGTCCCGGCCCCTGATTTTAAACCCTGATTTGAGGGTCCCCTTGACCTCAATATCCCCGTCGTAGTCAACGTGGCCGGTATTGTAATCCACATCTTTGTCGACCCGGAAGGTTTCCTGAACCATGATCTCCCCGCCCTGGGTCAGTTTGGGGCAGCCGTTGGCCTGGGCATAAATTTTAAGCCCGTCCTCTGAAAGGGCCGCCCCTTCCCTGGCATTGAAGCGGGCATCGCTTGTCTTTGGGGTTTCAATGGGTTCTCCGGAAACGGTCATTCCGGGTTCTGATTTTTTAACGGGGAATTTCTCGGCCAGGAGCATCCCTTTTTCAACCATGGGCAGCTCCCCCCTTTCCCTGAAATCAATATTCCCCTCGTCATCCATCTCTCCGGCCTTAAGGTGGTCTGTATCAAAATAATATTCCACCCGGGCGTCTTCCCCTAAAACAGGTTCCTTGCCTTTGGCCACCTGGAATGCATTTTTTTTAAAGCCGGTGGAGGCGATGAAATTCTGGAGTACCTCTTTGTTGACCACCCCAAAGGTGACACTGTTGTCCCGGAGGATATCCATGATGTCTTCTACCTGGATCTGGTTTGAAAATCCGTCATCTTTTTTCAGGAACGCCGCCATCCGGTCTTCCTGGATATCAAGGAACAGGCCCTGGGCGACTCTTTTCTGAATCCGGGATGTGGACGCTTCTTCAGTGGTGTCAATGAGTTCCGGTTCCGGAAGTTCCGGTTCCGGGAATTCCAGTTCCGGCCAAAGGTCCATGTTAATTTCCGGAGTTTCTTCCAAAGGGGGCTCCAAGGTTGCGTCCGGTTCAATGGCCTGGGGCCGGGCGGTTTGTTCTGCCATGCCGTTTTCTGGAGACGGTTCCGGTTCGGCGGCCTCTTTTCCCGCAGCCGTGGGCTCGTTTGTCAGATGCCTGACCGCCTCTTGATACTGCTCTGGGGTAATTTGGCCGCTTTTCAGAAAAACATCACCGATAAACTCTGGTATTTTTTTGCCGCCGGCCCCTTTCTTTTGTTTGGCAATTTCTTTTTGGATGGTGGCTTGGTCCAGTAACCCCATTCTGGATAAAATCACTTCGAACCGGCTGTTCTTTTTCAGGATTTTTATGATTTTAACAATTTGAAGAATATTGTCCATGTCCGGCTTGGAAATCATGTTCCGGGAAAGAAAATATTCCTTTAATGCCTGGTCGTATGCGGTGGCGTCTTTGCAGGCTTTTATGGCCTCAATGCACTGTCTGTTGGTGATCAGATTTTTTTGAAGAGCGATTTTTTCAATCATAAAACCGTTATCTTTTAGGCATATTGGGCGAAGGCGCCTTTCTATGAAATAAATGGAAAATTTATACCCAATTATTCTACCATAAGTTTGATGGAATACAAACGGATGTTTCAGTTTCCAACGGAAACCAAGTGATAAAGAGCTTTCTAAAATTGGTATCCAATGGTAAAATTTGCTTCTTTTTTATAATGATGGTCGGCCGCATTTTTTTACGGTCGGCCCCTTTTTAAAAACCCCATATTTGCGGACAAAGCCTGGTACCGCCCGTGAATCGCCGTTGGCAGATGGTTAATTGAGAAAGGAGTTGCAATGGAGCCTGAGATTAAGATCCGAGGATATCATACAGACCTGTATCAGCATGTGAACAATGCCAGGTACCTTGAATTTTTAGAAGAGGCAAGATGGCAGCTTTTAGAAGACCATGTGGATCTTCAGACGTTCATGGAAAAAGGGTTTTTGTTTTTTGTGGTCAACATCAATATTTCTTATAAAAGTCAGGCCCGGGTGAACGATGTGATCCGGATCCGGTCAGGATTGGGAAAAATTGGAAACAAAAGCGCTGTGATCCGGCAGCAGGTGGTCAACCAGGCCACCGGACAGGTCTGTGTGGATGCGGATGTTACCTTTGTCCTGTCCGACTTTAAAGGCAAATCCCTCAAGCTTGAAGGGGAATTGCTGGCGCTGTTGAAACAGATCCCGGTACTAGAGGAATGAGCCAAAAACAAAAAACAAAAGATCCTCTTTGCATGGCTGTCTGGGTTGGGGCCATTTTTTTCATGGTTTTCGGCATGGCGGCACAGGGGGCTTGTGCGCAAACGAACGCCCCGGCTTCACAGATTAAATTTTCTCCCGGCGAGCAGCAGTGGCTTAATACCCATAAAACCGTCAGGATAGGCGGCCCCCGAAAGTTCCCGCCATTTCATTATTATGACGGGCAGGGCAACCTTAAGGGGATGAATGAACCGTTCCCATCTGCGCTAACTGTAAAAAAATAAGGGATGATCAAGGCTATTGGAACCATCTGGAATCCTTTATAGAGGCGCACTCACAAGCTTCTTTCAGCCACGGAATTTGTCCGGAATGCCAGGAAAAATTATACGGCAGCCAGAACTGGTACCGGGAAAAAACTGAGGATAAAAAAGGCTCACCCCCGGAGACGTAACGGCACCGGACAGAAAAAACATTATGGATTTCCTGATAGTCCTGACACCAGGGCCGTGATGAGAATAATGAGACAGGCCAGAAGGGCCGCCGGTTCTTTAAACCGGTGTTCAAAGGTCCGGTGAAAGGGGAAAAAAATAACCCCAATGCCAAGCCCCATGAGAAATCCGAGGACATGGGCCCAGACATCGGTGGTTTCCCCGTGGCTGAACATGGCCACCAGGGTGGCGGCGCCAAAAAAAGGAATCAGCCGTTTCCAAATCCGGCTTTTCAGGCTTTCAAACCCGGCGGCCCCGGTTTTTTTCAGGGTCATCTGGTAAGCGGCAAGCCCCCCTGCGGCCCCCATGACCGCGGTGGATGCACCAATGGAAAGCCTTGCATTGGCCTGAAGCCACGCATTGAGCAGGTTGCCGGATGTGCCGGCGGCCAGGAGCAGCAACGGCCCCGTACCGTAGCCTGAAACCCGGATCAAGGGGTCAGCAAAGATGAGCAGTCCCCCTAAGTTTCCGATCAGGTGCCGGGTATCGGCATGGATAAACAGGGCGGTGACGGCCCTGAAGGTTTCCCCCTGCATGATGTAAAGGTTTGACGCACCGAAGTCCATGATCAGTGCCCGGTGAAATCCTTTGGCGCAGCTGATGGCGTGGACTAGGATGAGCAGCCCCATGATGGCAAATGCCCCGGGAGCGCTGAATGCAGATGGCCCGAATACCGGGGAAGGCGTTGGGGCGGCTGGTTCCTGGTTCTCCAGAATGTACCGGTTAACGTGAAACGAGGCGGCGGCACAATGGTCTGCCGGCACCAGGATATCAAAATCAGCCCGGCCGGTGTGGGGCTGGATAACCGCCGGAATGGCCTGGGAGGCCAGGATCAATAGGACCAGGTCGGCCTGCTTTTTATTAAGGCTTGAAAATAATCGGATCATTGGCAGGTCTCAGGTTTATCCGGCTGGTAACTGTTCAGCAGTGCCCCATCTTCGCTCATTCAGGCCTTCTCACATAGCAACAGTATGCTACGAAGGCCTGACTAAACAAATATGAAGCACTGATGAACAGTTACGGACCCTTGTTTTGCTTAGTTTTCAGCATTAGCTGAATAGTTACTCCGGCTGAAGGTTATTAGACTGAAGGTTGAAGGGAGCCTGGCTTCTGCCAATCTTCAGCCTAAACCCCTTCAGCCTATCCACCTTTTTAAACCTATCCAATAACGAAGGGAAAATAAAGCATGAAAATCATCCGGTTTTTGTCCAGTGAGGATAAAGTTTGCTTAGGACACCAGTATGACGGGGATACGGCAGTGTTGCTTGACGGAGATATCTTCAGCCCCATGGCCGATACCGGCACACGGGCAGCGGTAAAAAAATTGTTGCCCCCCATTGATCCGCCGGCCGTGATGTGCATTGGCCTGAATTACAAACTTCATGCAAAGGAAACCGGGCTGCCCCTTCCCCAATATCCCGTGTTGTTCATGAAGAACCCGGCGGCGGTTTCAGGCCATAAAGATCCCATTGTCATCCCGGCCGTTTGCGCTGATCCAGATGAAGTGGATTATGAGGCTGAACTGGCCGTTGTGATTAAAGAGGACACAAAAGACATCCTTGTGGAAAACGCCCTTGATGCTGTTTTGGGGTATTGCTGCGCCAATGATGTGTCGGCCAGGCGATGGCAGAAACATGCCGGGGGCGGGCAGTGGATCAGGGGAAAAAGTTATGACGGATTCTGCCCTTTCGGCCCGGCCCTGGTTACCCCGGATGAGATAAAAAATCCCCAGGATCTTTCAATCCAGTGCCGGGTCAACGGCCAGACCATGCAAAAAAGCCGTACCAGCGACATGATTTTTTCCGTGGCCCAGATCATCTCTTACCTGTCCGAAGCCACCACCCTGAAGGCCGGAACCCTGATTCTTACCGGGACCCCTGAAGGGGTGGGATTTACCCGCAAACCACCGGTCTATCTTCGTCCCGGGGATCTGGTGGCGGTTGAAATTGAGGGCCTGGGCAGGCTGGAAAACCCCGTTGTTTAGGCACCTGGGCCTGGCAGAGTTGCCCGGTCAGGGCAATGGCCTTTTCAATGTCCTGATTCCACATGCCGGCGTTGAGCCGCATGCAGTGAGAGAATTTGCCTTTAAGGGTAAATAGGGGACCGGGGGCGATGAGGATATTTCTTTTCATGGCCTGCCGGTACACCAGGGTGGTGTCCACATCATGGGGCAGTTCCACCCACAGCAAAAATCCGCCGTCCGGGTCTGTCACTTGGGTCCCCTGGGGAAAATGGGAAAGTACCGCCTGCCGCATTTGCCGGACCGCCTGGCTGACCTTTTTTCTCAGGTGTCTGAGATGCCGGTCATAGCCGCCCTCCTTTAAGAACCGGGCCACGGCGATCTGCTGGACAGATGCGGCGCAGATGTTCATAAGGGTTTTTATTTCCAGGATCTTATCGTAGGCCTTTCCCGGTGAAATCCAGCCGATTCTGAGTCCCGGCGCAATGGTTTTGGAAAAAGAGGAACAGTAGAGAACCCGGCCGGATTTGTCATGGCCCTTGCAGGTATCAGGCCGGTCCTTAAAGGCAATGTCCCCGTAGACATCATCCTCAATGAGCGGGATGTCGTACCGGGCCAGGAGGCGGACCAGCTTTTTCTTTTTCCACGAGGGCATGGAGAATCCCATGGGGTTGTTGAAGTTGGAAATTGTATACATGGCCTTGACCTCCTGGCTTTCCAGGACAAATTCAAGGGTTTTCAGGCTGATGCCCTCGGCATCATGGCTCGGGATTTCAATGACCCGCAGATCCAGCTGCTTGAGCATATGAAAAAGGCTGAAGTAAATGGGGCTTTCAAAGACCACCGTATCCCCGGGCTTGCACAGGGCCATGAGGGAGAGGAAGACCGCTTCATGGCAGCCGTTGGTCACAATGATCTCTTCAGGGGAAAGATTCAACCCGGCCGTCAGGCCCTGGCGGGCGATCTGCTGACGCAGGGGCAGGTACCCCGGGGGCATGAGATAATTTAAAGCTTCCACATCAGGCTGCCGGACCGCTTCCCCCATGAACCGGGCCATTTTTTCAGTGGGCCAGAATCCCGAATCCAGTCCGGCAATCCCCAGGTTCACCTTGGATTGGCTTTCCCCGTATTCCTTGAAGGCGGCATAGACCTGGCAGAAGTTGACTTCCTGGGGATTGAGCATCCGGGACTGCGCCGCATCGGTTTTCTCCGTGCTGTCCCACCCCAGAACAGACTGCTTTTTTACGTAAAACCCGGACTGGGGTACCGCCGCAATATAATTTTTATCCTCCAGCCGCCAGTAGGCTTCTTTAATGGTGTTGACGCTAAGGCCAAGTTCCCGGCTCAACTGACGGATGGACGGAATCTTATCTCCTTCCTGAAGGGCGCCGTTTTGGATCAGGGTAACAATTCTGTCCGCTACCTGCTCATATCGCGTCTGTTTCATGATCACTCTCCCATACCCGCATTTGTTTTTAGGTCTGGCCGCCAGGGGGCTTTCCCGGCGCATGTTATTTCTTGTAACCTTTACCCTGTCCCGGAAAAAGATACAATTCCTGTTAAAAAAACAGGTACAGTTGGAGTCGGTATCCAACTGTGCCCATATCTTTTCGTTTCTGTGTCCCTTACACCTTTTCTGGCTCCAGGATATGCTTGACTCCGTCAATGCCGGGCATCTCATCCGGCATAAGGCATTTAACCCCGGAGCAGGAGACGGCCATGAATTTATCAAAGAATCAGGTGATTGGTTTTAAGAACACCACCCTTAACGTCCGGTGTCTGTCAGGCATTCTCTGGCTCACCTGGCCCAACCGCCATGAACGCGTATTGAAACCCGGCCAGTCGGCCATTGTGACCAGCAGGGGAATCATCTGCATCCAGGCCTTTTCTTCTTCAGCATTCAGATTGGACAAAGTAAAAAAGAGATGGTGGGGGCTCCCGGATGATATTTTTAAAAAAAGGGCCACCCCGGCGCAATAGGGCCGGGGTGGCAGTTGGAGGGATGGTATGGCGGGAAAATTGGCCGGTAGGTTATTGGGCTTGCTGCTGTTCAGGGGCAGGCCTTTCAGGGGTGTCCGCTGACAGGGCACCCAGGCATCTGCCGTGGTTTCCAAAACCAGACCCCTTGCCGGGGCCCTGTCCCATGCCATGCCCGCGGCCCATACCGGGTCCACGGCCCATGCCGAATCCTTGAAAATCCGGGGAAATCTTTTTGGCGGCAAGTTGGAAATCTATCCTTTTGACGGCCATTTCGGTCTGCAGGGGGCCAAGTTTCTCAACGATGGAGACCAGTTCTTCCTTGTCCGGGGTTGAGGTTTCCATGATCATTTTCATTTTCATTCTCAGGCCGGCGATTTCGGTTCTTTCTTTAACGGTATCATCAATAAATTTCTGGTGAAGGGCTTTGAGTTGGTCAAGCTGCTCCGGGCTCAGGTTCTGGCAGGCCCGTCCCCGGTGTGCTTTGCTGCCTTTATTCATCCCGCCCTTGGTGTTTGTCCAGCAAAAGGCAGTTGAAGCCATTAATGCAATGGTCAGAACAGTGATGATCAGTGTGAGTGATTTTTTCATGGGTAAATCTCCTTTATTAAATGGTTTGGTTCCGCATTTGTCTTTGTTGTTGGTTTTGGATGCTTCATCCGCTTGGAAATGTTTATAGCAAGGGCTGTGCCAGGCAAGAAACTTGAGACTGGAAACAAGAGTGCGAGAATCGCGGTCGGATGGGCTTTTCAAGATTATATCCAATGGTTTGTTTTTTATTTTAACCGGTTTTTTCCGGGTTCAACATCTTGTTTCTTGTCTCTTGACCCCAGTTTCTTGTATACTTTTTACCCGGCACAGGGTAACCATATGGTTCCTAATTACTCAGTCCGGTCAGGGATCGGAAACAAGGTGCCGGGCCTGGGTGGGTTTCCAATGACTTTCTGGCCGGGTATGGTTTTTGCAAAAAAATAAAAGCGATGGAAACTGAAACCGTCAGGGGGGAGAGGTAATGGTTATTCTTCAGCCTAACCCCCTTCAGCCTAAAAGCCTTCCTTAAAAGGGGTTTGAATAAATGAAATTCGGAAAACAGCATCACCATATCATTTCACCTTATATGATGGCCGGGGTCCTGGTGGTTCTTCTGCCCGTTTTTGTCTATATGACCTTTGACCGGATGGAACGGCAGAGGGCCTATATCCGGGGAAGGCTCCTGGCTGAAGGCAGTTCCCTGATCCGGACCTTTGAGGCCGGGACCCGGGCCGGAATGCTGTCCATGCCCTGGGGAATCCGCCGGGTCCAGTCCATGATTCTGGAAACCTCATTTCAGCCGGATATCTCCTATATTATGATCACCTCAAAGACCGGACAAATCCTGGCCCATTCAGATGAGTCCATGGTCGGGGAACAGTTTGAGGGCATGCCGGACCTGGAAAACCTTGACACGGATGCACTTTCATTTTCAGGTCGGACCCGGAACCTTGATGAAGGCCGGGTGTTTGAGGTGTTTAAACGGTTCACTCCCATGAAAAGCCGGTTTATAGGCCGTCCCGGCCACAGGGGAGAAAAGCGGATGCACCGTCCCCTGCCCGCGCCTGATTTTGATATGGATGATAAAGGCCCTGTCCGGGAGTCATTTGAATTTAAAGCGCCCGGCGGTTCTCCGGTTTTCACCGATTCCGGGGAATACTACATCTTTGCCGGGTTTTCCATGGACCGGGCGAACCTGCTCGAACGGCAGTTGATCAAACACTCTGTGGGATCGGGAATTCTATTCTTTTTATTATGCGGTGCCGGGGTGATCAGCCTCATGGCCTATCAGCGGTACCGGTCTGCCCGGGCTGACCTCACCCAGGTTCAGGCCTTTTCAGACAATGTGGTGGAGAACATGCCCTCCGGCCTGGTCACCATTGATACCGGCCATACCATTACCCTGGTCAATCAGGCGGCGGTGAACATTCTGGGAAACGGCTTTAGCCGGCCGTTCCCTGAGATGAAGGCGATGGCGGACCATATGGCGGTGTCCGGTGAAGCCATCCTAAAAGAGGTAACCCTGACAAGGCAAAAGGGGGGGGATTTAAGGCTTGATATCACCGGCTCTCCCATCCGGAACAAAGACGGGCAGGTCATCGGTTTTTTGTTTTTGTTTAAGGATATGACCCAGATTCGTTCTTTGCAAAAGGAGGTGGAAACCACCCGCAGGCTGGCCGCCATCGGCAAACTGGCCGGGGGTGTGGCCCACGAGATCCGGAACCCCTTAAGCTCCATCAAGGGGTTTGCCACTTATTTCATGAAACGGTACGAAAATGAGCCGGCAGACGTTGAAACCGCCCGGATCATGGTCCAGGAAGTCGAACGGATCAACCGGTCCATTACCCAGCTGTTAGAGTTTGCCAAACCCATGGCCGTGGAAAAAAAGACAGTGGAGATTGAGCCCTTAATTACCCATTCCCTGCGCCTGGCCGACCATGATTTCAAAGAGAAAAATATTCACACCAAAGTGGAAATTGATCCCGGCCTGTCCAGGTTTATGACCGATCCGGACCGGCTTAACCAGGTGCTGCTTAACTTGTATATCAATGCCGTCAATGCCATGGAGCCGGAAGGAAAACTCTTTGTCCGGGCAGGGTTTGGCCCGGACAAACGCCATTTTGAAATTGAAGTGGGCGATACCGGCTGCGGCATGGACCAGGAGACCCTGGAGAATATCTTTGATCCCTATTTTACCACCCGCCAGAGCGGCACCGGTTTAGGGCTGTCCATTGTCCATAGGATTGTGGAAAATCTGGGCGGTGACATCCGGGTAGACAGTGTGCCGGGAAAGGGGACAAGGTTTACGCTTTCGTTTTTATTGGCTGCTGCCAAAGAAAAGGACCTTAACAAATGAAGAAAAAAATACTGGTGGTTGATGATGACGCGGCCCACGCAAGAATGCTCAACACGCTGATCGCGGACTGGGGGTATGAGGTGTTCAGGACCGGTGACGGGGGTGCCGGGGTGGACATGGTCAAAAACGAGCCCTTTGATCTGGTGCTCATGGACATCCGGATGATCAACATGTCGGGCATGGAGGCCTTAAGCCTGATCCTTGAATATAACCCGTCGCTGCCCGTTATCATGATGACGGCCTATTCGTCCGTGGATACCGCTGTCAGGGCGTTGAAAATCGGTGCCTATGATTACCTGACCAAGCCCCTTGATTTTGATAAACTCAAACTGACCCTGGACCGGGCCATGGAACGGATTTCGTTAAAATCGGAAAACCAGGCCCTCAAAGACCGGATCAAAAGTGAGCGCTTTGACCATAATATTTTAGGGAAGAGCCGGGCCATGGCCGCCCTGCTGGATACCATCAAGATGGTGGCCCCCACTGATGCCAATGTCCTGGTGACCGGGGAGTCTGGCACGGGAAAGGAGTTGGTGTCATCGGCCCTTCATGCCAACAGCCCGAGAAAGGATGCCCCCTTTGTGAGAATCAACTGTGCGGCCATCACGGAAACCCTGCTGGAATCCGAATTGTTCGGCCATGAGAAAGGGGCGTTTACCGGGGCGGAACGAAAGCGGAAAGGAAAGTTTTTGCAGGCAGACAAAGGCAGCATTCTCTTAGATGAAATCGGGGAAATGAGCCTGGCCATGCAGGCCAAGCTGCTCCGGGTGATCCAGGAAAAAGAGGTGACCCCCGTAGGCAGTGACCAGAGTACCACTGTGGATGTCCGGGTGATTGCCGCCACCAACCGGGACCTTAAGGCCATGTCCCTTGACGGCGGTTTCCGCCAGGACCTCTACTACCGCCTTAACGTGGTGTCCATTGATATCCCGCCGTTAAGGGAACGGCCTGAAGACATCCCGGAGCTGGCCCTTCACTTTCTGGATCATTTTTCCAAAAAGAACCGCAAAGAGCTCAAAGGATTTTCCCCGGACGCCATGGATGCCATGATCCGGTACCCGTGGCAGGGCAATGTCAGGGAACTGATGAACGCCGTGGAAAGGGGGGTGGTCATGGCCCGGACAGATTATATCTGCATCGAAAACCTGCCCTTTTCCCAGGGGGATCTGCCCGAGATGAGTGAAATTGAAACCGGGCTTGAAAATTTCAGCCTGTCTCAAATAGAAGAAAAGGCCATTTTATCCACCTTAGAGGCTGCCGGGGGGAATAAAAGCGAGGCATCCCGGCGGCTTGGCATTACCCGGAAAACATTGCTTAAAAAACTCAAACAATATGGAAAAGAGAAATGAACCCCCAAAAAAAATCTATGGAAATTGACCCCATGGTGGCCCAGGCAGTGGGCAAAATAGAGGAATTTGTGGAAAACGCCACCGGCAAACGGCCCGAGCCTGAAGAGCTTTCCCAGGCCCTGACCAAATACTTTGTATTAAAAGAGATCCTGGACTTTATCAAATTGTCCCGGCAGGAGGGTGAAGGTGCGGGCTAAAACCGTTCCACAAGCTTGTCGATCAGGTAGGAACTTTCCCTTAACGCCTGTTCACTGAAGGGGCCGAACCACTCGGCAATCTCTTTGAACCGTTCAATAAACAGGGATTTATCGTTGGTCTCCAGCATTTCAAGGTGGTCTGCCATGGACCCAACAAAATTTTTGAGCAGTTCCCGGCGCTGGGGCGTGGCAAAAATGATTTCGGCATACAGTCCCGGGTCCTGGGCAAACAGCCGTCCCACCATGCCCAGCTCAAGCCGGTAAATGGGGCTTGAAAACATCAGGGTGCGGTCAATATCGGTTTTCTGCCGATATAAAAACTGCCCGAAACTGAAGGCGGCAAAGTGGCGAAGGGCCTGGACCATTTCCATGATCCGGTCGTGTTCTTCGGGAGTGGCTTTGACCAGCACCGCCCCCCAAAGCCCGATCTGATCCTTGACCCAGAGACAGGATTCGTAATCCCTGGCCGGGGTGACCACGACAATCTGCTTGTCCAGGGTGCCGGATATGGGGCCAAAGAGGGGATGGATACCCAGTACCGGCCCCTTGTGGCAGGAGAGCATTTTCTTTACCGGCTTTTCCTTGACACTGGTCAGGTCGGCCAGCACCGCATGGGAAGGCAAAAAGGGCGCAATCTTTTCAATTACGGCTTCGGTGGCCTCAATGGGAACGCTCACCAGGGCAAGGTCAATGTCCCGGCACAGGCCTGATGCCTGGTCCCAGTCGTTTTGTTCAAGGATCCGGACCTCATACTTTGATTTTTCAAACAGCCGGGCAAAAAGGGACCCCATCTCTCCCTTGCCGCCAATGACCAGGACCCGGGCCCCCGGCCGCATGGCGCCTGCCAGCATCTTTTCGGTCTGCCGGGTTCGGGACTGGCGCAGGATCAGGCGGTAAAGGTCTTCCATAAAGTCCGGATTTACGCCCGCTGTTTCAGCCTTTTCCCTGAGCCGTGAGATCAGGTCCTCTTCCCTGGCCGGGTGGTAAACCTGCACATTGCAGGCCTTTTTAAGGGCAAATACCTTTTCTACCTGTTCCTGCCTCTGGGTTAACAAAGAAAGGATCTGGGCATCGATCCGGTCAATTTCATCCCGGATGGGTTCAATTTGTGTTTGAAAGTTTTGAAGATCTTTTTCCATGTTTAAGTCTATGCGTTACCGGTTGTTAATCTGCCTTGAGAACGAACTGAAAAATATCAGCTTTGTCCGTAATTCTCAATTATAAATTGATGGATTAGACCATTCCTTTTTTCCGGAAAGTCCGGCCCAGAACGAGGTCCATGACCCAGAAAAGCAGCACCGGCAAAAATAAAAAAATCAGGGTCAGGACAGCGGCCAGGGAGCGGTTGGAGGAATTGAGCAGGGGAAACAGGTATCCGGTAAACGAGGGAACGCTTCCCCCGCCGATTAAAAATACCAGGAAATATTCGGAAAATGCCACCAGAAAAACCACGCTGGCACCGGCGGCCATGGCCGGCAGCAGCAGCGGCAGTTCCACCCGGATCAGGGTTTGCCATGGGGTTGCCCCAAGGTTTCTGGCGCAAAGGCCGGGCCCGGTTCCCACGGCCTGGAACCCGGCGGCCAGGGCCTGGAGCATATAGGGATAGGTGACCATGGACAGGATGGCCACCACGCCCCCGAAGGTATCGGACAGCCCCACTTTGATGAACACGAAATGAAGCCCCATGGCAAAGGCCATGGGCGGCACCAGGGCCGGGGTCAGCAGCAGCCCCTCCACCAGGGGTTTGGCCGGGAAATCATGCCGGGCAAGGACCATGGCCGGAAACAGGCTCATGGCAAAGGTGACCGGTACCGTGAAAAGGGAATAGGCAGCCGAAACCATGAGGCTTTCCAGGATCGGGGCCCGGTTCTGGACAAGAAATAAAAATGCCTGGAAATTCAACTGCAGGGGCCAGACATGGGGGAACCGCCAGCCCGGGGCCAGGGCGCAAATCATAAGCACCATCACCGGAAAAACAAACAGGGCAAACAAAATCAGAAAAAAGACCCCATGCTTCATAATTTCCTGCCCCCCCGTTCCATGCGGCTGACAATTCGCGAGTAAAGGGCAATGAACCCAACGGCAAAAATAAACATGACCACCAGGGCGGCCATGGCCTCGGGCCGCCGTTCAAGGTCATGCTTAAAGTAAAGATTGTACACATGGATGCTCACCATGCCGGGCCGACTCTCGCTTAACAGATAGGGGATGTCAAAGGCCCCGAAACTGTATAGGAACAGGATGATGAACCCGGTATGCATGGCCGGGGCAAGCCGTGGCAGGATAATCTTAAAAAAAATGGTTGTCCCGGATGCGCCGAGCATGACAGCGGTCCGGACCTGGCGGATGTCAAACCCGGATAGCTGGGCCAGACACAGGAGCATGACAAAAGGGGTTCCCTTAAGGCCGTAGGCCAGAATCATGCCAAGGCCGTACCCTGAATAGAGCAGGTTGGGAAACTGGTCCATGTCCCGGATCAGCCCTAAGGACCAGGCGGCCGATGACATCAACCCGGACCGGCTCCAGAACAGCATGACCAGAAACGCCACGGCAATATGGGGCAGGATCAAAGGGATTTTGTAGACCAGGGCCAGGCCCTTGAGCCGTTCCGGCAGCCGCCAGACCCCGTATCCCAGAAGGGTCCCGGCGGCTACCGATATGACAGCGGAGCATCCCCCCACCTGGACGGAAAACAAAAACGATTTGCTGAACCAGCCTTTTGAAAACAAGGTGGCATAGGCATCCCAAAGACCTCCGGTGTAAGGCAGGGGGGTCAGTATCCCCAAGGACTGGCAAAGGGTTAACACCACCCCGCCGCAAAACAGCACGGCATAGGGGATCAGCAAAGGGCATAACCCTAAAGCAATAGGATGCCGGTTACTCCAGGACATGGGCCTTCCAGCCCTGTTCCAGGGCTTCAAGATAGGGGGCCGGGATTTCGGGAACCGCCACGGGGGCCAACTGGGCAGGCCCCAAGGTGGCCGGACCAAGATCCACATTCTCAAAGGCTTCTTGTTCCTTTTTGGTCAGCCGGGACATGGAAAGGGCCGGAAAATCTCCCCAGGCTTTGGGATCATATTTAGACAGCTGGGCCGTAACCCCGATGAGAAAATCGGCCAAAACCATGGCCCCGGCCTTGTTGGGCGCGTTAAAGGGAATGGCTGTAAAATGGGTGTTGTAAAGGGAACCGTCGGTCATCACAAAGGTCCTGACCGTGGCCGGATAGGTGCCTTCCAGGATCTTGTTCTGGGCATGGGGGGGATGGTAGCTCATGCAAAAGGCCACCTCTCCCCTTGAAAACAGGGTATCAAGACCGGCACTGTCCTTGGGATAGGTTTGCCCCTTCTGCCATAAAAAAGGCTCAATTTCGTTGAGAAAGGCCCACAGTTTTGGGGCGTTTTGGTCAAACAGGGCCTGGTCAAATCCGTTCATATACTGCTCGTGGCCGCCGGTGACCGCGTAAAACACCTGGCGGATAAAGGCGGAACCGGTAAAGTCCGGGGGCTGGGGATAGGTGAATTTTCCGGGGTGGGCCTTGATCCACTGTTTCAAGGCTTCAAAACTTTTGGGCGGTGCGGGCATGGCGGCTGTATCATACTCAAATACAAACTGGGCCCGGCCATAAGGGACCTCGTATCCGTCCACAGGAAAACCAAAATCAAAGGCCATGGTGTCAGGATCTACATTTCGGATAACATTGGGCAGTTTGGGGGCAATAGGGCCGAACAACAGATCCGCCTGCCGGGCATTTTTAAAGTTTTCCCCATTGATCCATAAAAGATCAATGTTCCCCTTGGTTTTTCCGGCCGCTTTTTCATTGAGCAGTTTATTGATAAACACCCCGGCGTCCATGGGAACCCGGATTAAGCGGATATCAAATCGGTTTTTCATCTGCCCGGCCACCCAGGTGTCCACCCAGGTGTTGACATGGGCCCATCCCCCGAACATATACCATCTGACCGTGGTGCCCCGGGCCTCTTGGGTGATGGCGTCAAAGGATTGGTTGAGCAGGGGTTCCCCTGCGGCAAGGGCAGGGGAACCCCCGCCCCGGCAGATCAGAAATATGAACAACAGGGCAAATAAACATTTTTTTGTCATGGCAGCTCCAAATTATTTAAATTCAGGTTTCAGCCCAAGCCTGACCCGGCAGCCCGGCGCCAACCGGGCCTTCTGGCTGTATACGGTAAAGCTTGAATCGTTCAGGGCAATGGTATAGGCGGTGTAGTGGCCGGCAAACATTTTTTCTATAATTTTTCCCGGTCCCTGGTCCGCAGGCTCCACGGCAAGGGCCTCGGGCCGGGCCAGAATTTCCGGTTCCCGGCTGTTGATATCAAAAAGGGGGTACAATGTCCCGGGGATAATATTGACAGGCCCCAAGAATTTGGCCACTTCCCGGGAAACCGGGTGATAATAGGTCTGTTCCGGGGTGTCAAACTGCCGGAGCCTGCCCCCTAACAAGACCCCGATCCGGTCGGACATGGCAAAGGCCTCGGACAGATCGTGGGTGACGCTGATGGTGGGAATGTTAAATTCCTGCTGGGTCTGCCGGATGAACCGGGCCGTCTCCATTTTCAGGTTCCGGTCCAGATTGGCAAAGGGTTCGTCTAAAAGCAGGACCCCCGGGTTCACGATCATGGCCCGGGCAATGGCCACCCGCTGTTTCTGGCCGGCAGACAGCTGGGCCGGGTAAAGGCGGGCCTGGCCGGTAAGTCCGAAATAGTCCAGCATCCGGCCCACCTCTTTTTTAATGGCAGATGAAGACCGCTTTCGGGCCTTGAGGCCGAACCCGATGTTCTGGGAGACGGTCATGGCGGCAAACAGCACATAATCCTGGAACACCATGATAACGGGGCTTTCTTTAGAGGGAGGTGAAGAAAAGATCACCCGGCCTGTATCCGGCGGTTCCATTCCGGCAATGATGTTCAAAAGGGTGGTCTTGCCCCCCCCGGAAGGCCCCACAATGGAAACCAGTTCCTCAGTGCCCACACCAAAGCTGATCTCTTTGAGGACGGCCCGCTTTTTAAAGGATTTGCCTATGCTGTCGAGTTCAAGATCCATGGGATATCATCCAGGTACTGCCTGATTTTTTTAAAGGTGTCCGGGTTCTGTAAGGGGCGGTCGGTTTGTGTATACTCATAAAAAGCCATAAAACACCAGGACAGAGCCCGCAGCAGAATGGTTTTTTCAAGAACCGTTGTGGCCTGCCGGATCTGTGACAGATCCAGGTCAAGGCCGGCCCGTGTCCGGTAAATGGAAAGAAACCGGGTCTTTTCTTCTTTTGTCAGGCAGGTGTCGGTCTTCCACAGGGTGGTGGTGGGCACCAGAAAGTGGCCAAGGTCCTGGTACCTGAAGGAGACCACGGCCTTTTCCCAGTCCACCAGGAACGCGCCCTGGTCACTGATCAGAAAATTGCCGGAGTTGACTTCCGTGTTGACGATGCACAACCGGTCTTGGTCAAAGAGGTCTCTGGTGGCGTCGGCCAGTTCCAGGACATCATCGTAATAGGCCAGGATCTGATTTCGTTCTTTTTTAAGGGGATGGTCTTTATACCGTTGGATCAGGCCCAAAGATTCTTTGGCAATATCCCGGACCGGATCAGACTGGATAATCAGATTGTCCGGCAGATTGTCCGGCACCGGGACCGAATGGACCCGGGCAAAAATCGCCGCTGCCCGGTCAAGGTCCTGTTCATATACCAGGGGCTTTCCCGGTAAGAATTCCATGAGCAACGCCCCGCCCCCCAAGGGATCAGGATCAGGATGGCAGGCCAGGGGCTTTGGGGTGACGCCGGATGTTTCCAGTGCCTTGAGAACCCGGTACTCATAAGCAATCTGATCCGGCCCCAATCCCAGCTGGCTGCCGTGGTTGATCCTCAGGACGGTTTTTCCGGTCCGGCCTGTCACCAGAAAGTTGGCATTATATTCACCGGCCGCCAGAAATGAGACCGTTTCCACATCCTTAACCCAGCCGGTCCGGTTCAGGAAGGTCTTGATTTTTGGGATCATCGGGTCCTGGTTTTCCAGCGGCTTCAAATGGGTTGATTTTCCTTTTGTTTAATCTTTTTTGCATATGTTCCAAACGGTCCGGCAAATCTGCAGTTCGGTTATTCTACACACTTCACCCCATGGAGTAAATGACGTTTTGGGGGTTGATTTTAATTTATAATTCCCTATACTTGAAGGCATAACAATAGTTTGGGAGGGGGATATGGGATTTTCAATTAACTCAAAAGCCCAGGGCGCCGGGTTCGCTTACCAGGCCCAGAAAAATCAGCAGGAATTGTCTGAATCGCTTTTGCGCATTGCCTCAGGGCAGAAAATCAATAAAGCAGCCGACGATGCCGCGGGTATGGTCATCGCCGATCGTCTGGCCAGTCAGGCCCAGGGAATGGCCCAGGCGTCTCAGAACGCCAGCGAGGCGGTTTCCATCACCCAGGTGACGGACGGGGCATTGGACCAGGCCACGGAACTGGTTCAGGATATCCGGGTCAAAGCCATCCAGGCCGCAGGCCCTGCCCAGAGCGCCGAGAGCCGCCAGGCCATTCAGGCCGACATTGACAGTTCTCTGAAAAATTTGTCCCAGATTTCAGACACCACCAGCTATAACGGCCAGAAACTTTTGTCCGGGGCCTTTTCAGCTCAGTCCTTCCAGACCGGGGCATCTGCCGGCGAAACCCTTGAAATGTCTTTAGGTTCCATCAGCCCGGACCAGATTTCAGATGGACAGTCCGGACTGTTGTCCAATATTGACGTGACCAGCCTGGAGGGCGCCCAGGGCGCCATTGAAGCCGCTGATGAAGCCCTTTCCTACCTTGCCTCTCAACAGGCATCAGAAGGGGCGGACCAGAACCAGCTCGAATCCAACATCAGCAACCTGTCCGTCACACGGATCAATACCCTGGCCGCCGAGTCCGATATCCGGGATCTTGACCTGGCCGAAGAAATGATCAATATGAACCAGCTCAAGCTCAAAGCCCGGGCCGTCGGTTTTGCCCAGGCTCAGGCCGGGGAGTCTGATAAGCAAATTATTGATACCCTGGAGTGATTGGGGCCGGTGGGAAAGTGAGAATGTGGGCGGGTGAACTCGCCTGAATTTCCGACGGCCTTCACTCTTTGGGGGCCACCGCCTGGGACTCAAAAGAAAAATTTATTGTAGGTCAAGGCGGTCGATCGTGGACATGTTTTGTCTTGCCAAATGATCTCATCCTTGACAAGACAAAACATGTATGTTGTATTGGTGGTCAGGATGTTAAAGGTTGTTTTATGTGAAGGTTCTATGGGTTAAATTTGAATCATGTAATGAACTTCAAAAAAAATTACTGTGATTGCCGCACATGATTGAACTTCTTTAATTGTAATGAAAATAGATTCCGGAAACCGCTATCTGGCATGACAGAAAGCATCTCGAAAATTGTCTAATCCTACTGGAGAAAGCCCAAAAGGAGGATTTTATGAAATTACGAGATTTATTTGTCCCCAAATATGTTCATTCTGATCCAAACGTTCGGATTAAATTTATTAATAAGACTGACGACACGGTCCTGCTCAAATCCATAATAGAAAATGACCAAGACGAGTCAGTCATCCAGGCTGCCAGAGAAAGACTCCAGGCTCTGACGGTCTCACATTCCGATTAAGACAGCGAATTTTTGGATGTGTCATGCAACCCGGATTAGATATTAGCTCCCCTTGCGATTAAGGTGTACACTGCATCCGTGGAACCTTCATTTTTCAAATTTTGAATCATTGAGAAAAAATATCTTCGCCAGAAACCATGTCTGCATATACAATTCCGACACCATTCAGGTGACACCATTCCAGTGATACGAGACAAAACTATCATTTTTATCTTGGTACTTGTCCCCTAAGGTATATCAAGACGGATTTTTTTAATTCTGTTGCCATATCAAAATAAACCAACATGTATGCATATGAGGCCTATTTTCTGGCTTGCGCTGATTCCTGAAAAAATAGCCACCTCTCCCTTAAATGTGCCTTCTATCAAGGCGGACATTACATCAAAAGAAATAGTGGATATCGTTCGCGAGGGTCGGGAAAGATAGAACAATCCGCTGCAAGCCGTCCCGGCGGGCGGTCTTGTTTTTAAAAGCGCCGGGCCTTTGAAAAAAAATGTCTTCTATGACCGGCTTAGCATGTCGTCTTTTTTTTTTATAAGAAAGATATCAATAAGCTATTGAGTTCTTTCGACTTTTGTTGTGGGTTGTACCTCAGTGCTGATATGTCAGGTCAGCCCGTGGCTGTTATATGAAAGTCTCACTAACAGCGTGATAAGACTTTCATTATTCGTTGTGGGCGATACTTGGTTGGATAACCAAGGCGGCCCGTGGCCGTTATATGAAAGAATCTGCAAGCTGCTGTAATTCTTTCATGCTTTGTTGTGGGCCGAACCGGATTAACAATCCAATCGGCCCGTGGCCGTTAGTTCGGATTTTATGGCCCTGATTCTTTCTTCAATGTCAAAGGCGTTGATGTCCTGACCCGGAAAAATGGCGATTCTTTTATACAGTTCGAGCAGCTCTTTTTCCAGTTTGACCGGCCTTGCCTTTTCAATGGAGAAATAGGCAAACATGGTGAGCATGACGGATTTGACCTGTTTTTCCTTGGGGCTGATCATGACAAACTCAACCAGGTTTCTTAAGGCATCAAAGGTGAGCATCCGGCTCCAGATTTCTAAGTCTTCTCCCATGCGGGCAGGTTTGAGATACCGGATGTTGTGGGAGACCACGGCCCAGCCTTTTCCTGTTTTTTTCGCATGTTCAAAAACATCCAGGATGTGGTTGGTTCTCAGCTGTTCTTCCCTGGCATTGAGGAAATAGCTCAGGTAATGGGCATTGTTCAGATGGGAATAAGGATCACAGTCTTCAAAATTGACCCTTTTTATACTTTTCATGGCCTGTTGCATGGGGCTTATTTATAGAACCGGCGATGAAAATACAAGAGAAAATAATGGGCTTGATCCCGAGGCTGGTTTGTGGGAAGGTAGACATACCTTCAAACCGCTCCGCCAAACAATATGGAGCCATGCCATGGAAATAGAACATATATTGGACAGGTTGTCCCAGGGGACAACGGAAATTATTCTTGAAAGCATTTCCGACGGGGTGTTTACCGTGGACCATGAATGGAAGATCCTGTCCTTTAACCGGGCGGCTGAAAAGATTACCGGAATTTCCAGGGAGGACGCCATCGGCAGCTTCTGCTGGAATGTGTTCCGGTCCAATATGTGTGAGGACCGGTGCGCCTTGAAAAAAGCCATGGAAGAGGGGCGGTCCTGTTACTGCACGTCCACCTATATTATTAACGCGGACAAAGAAAAAATCCCCACCACAGTGGCCACAGCCCCGTTAAAGGACCGGAACGGCAATATCATCGGCGGCGTGGAAACTTTCAGGGACCACAGCCTGGTCGAAGGATTGAGAAAAAAACTGTTCAACGGGTTTTGCCTCGGGGATATGATCAGCCGCAGTGCGGCCATGGGCAAGATTTTCAAGATTCTGCCCCAGATCGCCCAGAGCGATTCCACGGTCCTGATCACCGGCGAGACCGGAACGGGAAAAGGGCTTCTGGCAAAGGCCATTCATGATTTGAGCTTAAGGAAAGGCCATCCGTTTGTGGAAATCAACTGCGGGGCGTTCCCGGATACCCTTCTGGAATCTGAGCTTTTCGGCTACAAGGCCGGGGCCTTTACCCATGCGGTCAAAACCAAGCCCGGCCAGTTTTCCCTTGCCGATAAAGGGACCATTCTCTTAGATGAAATCGGAGACACCAGCCCGTCATTTCAGATCAAGCTGCTCAGGGTCTTAGAAGAAAAATCCTTTCTGCCTTTGGGGGCTGTTAAAAAAGAACATGTGAATGTCCGGATTATTGCCGCCACCAACAAGGATATCAACCGGATGGTGGATAAGAACAGCTTCCGGCAGGATCTGTTTTACCGGATCAACGTGGTCCAGCTCAGACTGCCGCCCCTGCGGGAAAGAATGGAGGACATCCCGGCGCTTGTGGATCATTTTATTAAAAATTTAAACCGGATCCGGGGCACCTCGGTGACCGGCATCAGCCGGTCTGCCTTAGAGTTTCTCATGGCCCATGATTACCCGGGGAACATCAGAGAACTTGAAAATATCGTGGAGCATGCCTTTGTCCTGTGTACCCGAGGAGAGATCCTTCCCGAACACCTTCCCCACCATATCAGCAGTGAAACCGAACCCTTTGAAACGGAACCCGGTTTTGAAAAGTTCCCCTTAAAGGCAGCTGAAATAAAGGTCATTAAAACCTACCTGAAAAAACACAACTATGACCGGAAGGCCACGGCCAAAGCCTTGGGCATCCATAAAAGCACCCTGTTTCGGAAGATCAATAAGCTCGGGATCACGCTGCCCGCCATTGACGGCCGGTTCAGGAAGAGGGGGTAGTGGCCTGGCATGTTCTTTGCTCTAAAATATAGATGAGATCCCGGAATCCACAAAGTTCGACAGGCAAAGGAGCAATTATCAATGAAACTGGCCGTGACCGTCTGGGAGCAAAGAGTTTCTCCGGTTTTTGATTCGGCCCGGACTCTTTTGGTTGCCCAGGTTAAACACCAAAAAATTCAAAGTGTTTTCTACCATCCCTTTAACCCCCGGCAGGAGGCAGGGGGGCCGGCAGGGGAACTGTCTGAATTGGGTATAGAGGTGCTGATTTGCGGCGCTATCTCACAAAATGATGCCTTTTTGATTGAGGCCGCCAACATCCGGCTGATCCCGTTTATCGCCGGTGATGCAGACCGGATTCTGGAGCTATACGCCGGCGGCAGGCCCATTATTCCCCGGTTTTTAATGCCGGGATGCAAAGAAAACCGGCCAAGTGTTTTATAGGGTTGCAATATTGCATTTTACATGTGGGCAATATTGCGTTATTCTTTGAGTTGCCCGGGGCAGGGGTCATTTTTCATAAAATTTTTGGCCTGTATTTTAGGACCTTACAATAAGTGGTGCAATTGGATGGCTCCGGCATGAAGTTTGCTCTTTACTTGTTGTTAAGGCTTAATTAAGGTAACAAAGTGTTTGCCATTTTGGCGACCGGCTTCTCCTGTTCCTGTTCTTAACATCGGCGAAAGCTGCAGCCGGACCATCGTAAGATGAGCATATAGGAGGTCTGATGGCCCTTCCGGTAAGCTGGAAAATTTTGCTCATAGATGATGAAAAAGATATCCGGGAAATTATCGGCATTACCCTGGAAGATGCCGGATATACGGTTGTCTATGCCCCTGACGGCCATACCGGCCTTATGCTGGCGGCCCGGGAAAACCCCCAGATCGTGATCACGGACATCAAGATGCCCGGCCTGAACGGCCTGGAAGTCCTTGAAAAAATAAAAAAGCTCAAGCCGGAAACCGAAGTTATCGTCACCACAGGGTACGGCGATGTTGAAAAGGCGGTGACCGCCCTTCAATACGATGCCTCGGATTTTATTTCCAAACCCATTGAGGACAAGACCCTTCACATGGCCCTGAAACGGGCCAAACAGCGGTATCTGGACAGAAAACAACTCTCGGACTACACCCTTTTACTGGAAAATGAAAACCTGAAAACCAGTGCCGAGCTGGTTAAAAATGTGGAATTTCAAAGCAGCCTGATTGAAAATTCCATGGACGGCATCCTTGGATGCGACCACCAGGATCTGGTGATTACCTATAACCGTTCCATGGAAAACCTGCTCGGATACCCAAAGACCGAAGTTTTAAAGAAAAGGAAGATCCAGGAGCTCTTTGCCCCGGATGCGGTTTCCCGCCTGAAACAGGATCTTGCCGGCAAAGGCTTTGGGGGGATCAATAAGCTGACCTTTTATGAAACCGCCATGCTGTCACAGCATAAGGAAGAGATCCCGGTCCAGCTGTCCGGGTTTATTTTAAGGCCGGACAACATGGAAGACGTCATGGTTCTCTTTGTGGCTGATCTTCGCCAGGTCAGGAACCTGGAACAGGAAAAAGCGGACCAGGCCCGGATGCTTCACCAGGAAAAGATGATTTCCTTGGGACGGCTTGCCGCCTCCATTGTTCATGAGATCAACAATCCCCTGTCCGGGATATTAAATTATATCCGGTTGATGATTAAAAAGCTGGGAAGGGAAATTGAAAACGGCGAAGGATCTGAAGAATCGGAAAAATTCAAGTCCTACCTGACCATTGTAGAATCCGAAACCCAGCGGTGTTCGGACCTGGTTTCCGGGCTACTCAAATTTTCCCGGAAGACCACCCTGGAAAAAAAGAAGATTGACGTCAATGAGCTTGTGGACCACAGCCTGATGCTGTGCAACCACAAGCTCGAACTGAGCAACATTGTGCTTAAAAAAAAGTACGCCCCGGGCACTTCTCATGTGTTTGGCGATTTCAACCAGTTGGAACAATGCATCATCAACCTGATTTTCAATGCCATCGACGCCATGGAAAAGGGCGGTATCCTGGTGGTGAAAACCGGGTTCCTCAAACAGGAAAACCTGGTTTTTATTTCCGTTAAAGACAATGGCAAAGGCATCCCAAAACAGGAACTCAACTTTATATTTGAGCCTTTTTTCACCACCAAAAAGGAAGGGCACGGTGTGGGCTTAGGCCTGTCCACGGCCTACGGCATCGTGGAAAACCATAAAGGAACCATTGTGGTGGAGTCCATTGAGGACCTGGGCTCGGAGTTTATGATTAAGTTGCCGCCCGAAAGGGAAATAGGCTGAAGACTGAAGGTGTGGAGAGTATTGATATACTTCAGCCTTCAGCCTAAACCCCTTCAGCCTCACAACCAACATGGGAGGACTGTATGACCCAAGCACGACCAGAACCAGACCGTTCACACCCACCCCAGCTCAAGATCGGCTTTTACATCTGCCACTGCGGGGTGAACATTGCCGGCAAGGTGGATGTGGAAAACGTCAGGGATTATGTGGCAACCCTTGAAGGGGTCCATGTGTCAAGGGATTACAAGTTCATGTGTTCCGAGCCGGGCCAGGCCATGATTGAAAAAGACATCAAAGAACAGGGCCTTAACCGGGTGGTGGTGGCCTCCTGTTCGCCAAGGCTCCATGGCAAGACTTTTATGGAGGCCTGCCGGCGGGCCGGGCTCAATCCCTATTACTTTCAGATGGCCTCTGTCCGGGAGCAGGTATCCTGGGTCACGGCTGATGAAATTGTGGCCACCACCAAGGCCAGGCACCTGGCCCACGCGGCGGTGGACCGGGTCAAATACCATGCCAGCCTGACCACCAAAACCAGCGGGGTCAATCCCAACGTGGTGGTGATCGGCGGCGGGATCGCCGGCATGCAGGCGGCCATTGATATCGGCAACTCAGGCCATAAGGTTTTTCTCATTGAAAAGGACACCACCATTGGCGGCCACATGCTCCAGTTTGACAAAACCTTTCCCACCCTGGACTGTGCCGCCTGTATCGGGACCCCCAAGATGGTGGAGGTGGGCCAGAACCCCAACATTGAACTGCTCAGCTTCAGTGAAGTGACGGATGTATCCGGGTTTATCGGCAATTTTACCGTCACGGTCAAACGCAACCCCCGGTATGTGAGAGAAGACCTGTGTACGGGATGCGGGGAGTGCGCCAAGGCCTGTCCCGTATCTATTCCCAATTCATGGGATCTGGGCATGGCCGACCGGAAAGCCACCGGCCGGGCCTTCCCCCAGGCCATTCCCATTACCTTTAATATTGAAAAAAAGGATCGGGCCCCCTGTCAGGAGACCTGTCCGGCCGGTATCAATGTCCAGGGGTATATCCAGCTGATCAAGCTTAAAAAATTTGACCTGGCTGCCAAAATGGTCATGGAACGGGCCCCCTTTCCCGGGGTTCTGGGCCGGGTCTGTCCCCACCCCTGTGAAAGCCAGTGCCGCAGAAGCCAGGTGGACCAGCCGGTGGCCATCCGGGAACTCAAGCGGTTTGCCGCAGACCTGGGGTTCCCAGGACCCGAAGATATTCCCAAAATTCTGGACCGGGACGAGAAAGTCGCTGTTATCGGTGCCGGCCCCTGCGGGCTGACCGCCGCTTATTTTCTGCGCTTAAAGGGGTACCGGGTCACGGTGTATGAAAAATTGCCCGTCCCCGGCGGCATGCTCAAGACCGGGATTCCTTCCTACCGCCTGCCCGACAAGGTACTGGACCAGGAGATCAACCATATCCTGGATCACGGGGTAACCCTGGTCACGGGCAAGGCCTTTGGCACGGATATTACTTATGACGGCCTGGTCAGTGACGGGTTTTCTGCGCTGTTTTTAAGTGCCGGGGCCCATGTATCCCTGACCTTAGGGCTTGCTGGAGAAACCGACACCCCGGGGGTGATGGATGCGGTCTCTTTTTTAAGGGATGTGAACCTGGGGAATCATACGGATCTGGGCGCTAAAGTGGTGGTGATCGGCGGGGGCAACGTGGCCGTTGACGCGGCAAGGTGTGCCCGGCGGATCAAAGATGCCGCCGTGACCATCCTTTACCGGAGAACCCGGGATGAAATGCCCGCCTATGCCGAGGAAATTGAGGGGGCCATAGAAGAGCGTGTTGAACTTGAGCCCCTGACCACACCCATCGGCATTAAATCTGAAAACGGCCGGGTTACCGGGCTGCAATGTGTTAAAAACAAGCTTGGCGAGCCTGATGCCTCGGGCCGGCGCCGGCCGGTGATCATTGAAGGCTCTGAATTTGTAATCCCCTGTGACACTATTATTCCGGCCATTGGCCAGCAGACCGACTTTTCCTGGGCCGACACCATCCCCGGATTTGAGGTTACCCGGAACAACCGGGCCAAGGTAGACCCTGAAACCCTCCAGACCACGGTGGATAATCTGTTTGCCGGAGGGGATATGGTAACCGGGCCTGCCACGGTCATTGAGGCCATTGCCCAGGGCCGCCGGGCGGCTTTGGGAATAGATGCCTTTATTAACAAGCGGCTTGGGCAAAAAAGCGAAGCATCCGGGGCAGATCAGGACAGGATAGACCACGCTGCACCGGACTGGGCAGACATCCCGGAAGATACGAAGGTCCAGGATCGGGCCCACGGAAAATGGGCGGCCCCGGATTCAAGGGTCCGGTCTTTTGCGGAGGTGGAATCGGGCCTGACCCGGGACCAGGCCGTAACAGAGGCCGAGCGCTGCCTGAACTGCGGGGTCTGCTGCGAGTGTATGGAATGCGTCCGGGTCTGCGAAGCCGGGGCCGTGGATCACTTCATGGAAGAGGAGGTCCTTACCCTCCAGGCCGGCTCCATTATCCTGGCCACGGGATACGATACCATGGATCCGGCCTTGAGCAAGCCGTTTGGGTATGGGAAATTCCCCAATGTTTTTTCAGCCCTTGAATTTGAGCGGCTGTCCAATGCCACCGGCCCCACAGGGGGTAAAATTCTCA
The DNA here is from genome assembly GCA_963663165.1 of uncultured Desulfospira sp. Taxonomy (GTDB): domain Bacteria; phylum Desulfobacterota; class Desulfobacteria; order Desulfobacterales; family Desulfobacteraceae; genus Desulfospira. The sequence goes on from OY760175.1 coordinate 5,752,700, forward strand.
TGCGCGATGAAACGGGCGGTTTTACCAAACCACCGGACAGCGTGGCCATTGTCCACTGCGTGGGCTCAAGGGATGTGAACCACCACCTGTATTGTTCCAGGGTCTGCTGCATGTATGCCTTAAAATATACCCATCTGATCAAGGAAAAGGTGGGCCACGATACAAAGGTTTATGATTTTTATATTGATATGCGCTGCTTCGGGGAAGGGTATGAGGAGTTTTATCAGCGGTGCCAGGAGGAGGGCACCATCTTTATCCGGGGCAAGGTGGCATCGGTTACAGATCATGCCGTATCCCCCGAAGAAAAGGGCAAGCTCATTGCCCTGGCCGAGGATACCCTGTTGGGGGAACCGGTCCGGGTGCCTGTGGACATGGTGATTTTGTGTACGGCCATCCAGGCCCGGGAAGATGCCCCGGACATTGGCAGGATTTTAGGGGTGAACCAGGGCGCAGACGGGTTTTTCTTAGAAGAACACCCCAAGCTCGGCCCCTTGAACACGGCATCTGAAGGCGTGTTCCTGGCCGGGTGCTGCCAGAAACCCATGGATATCCCGGACACGGTTTCCCAGGCGTCGGGGGCGGCGGCCAAGGCCCTGTCCTTAGCGACCCGGGGCGTGGTGGAAATCGCCCCCACCATTTCCCATATTGACCCGGATATCTGCATCGGGTGCAAAACCTGTATCGGGCTTTGCCCCTATTCCGCTATTGAATTTGATGAACGGCGCGGCGTGTCCGTGGTCAATGAGGCCGTGTGCAAGGGATGCGGCTCCTGCTCCGGGGTCTGTCCGTCCGGGGCTGCCGCCAGCCGCCATTTTACACCCAGACAGATTTTTGCAGAAATAGGAGGGATTCTTTAATGAATGTCCAAGCGAACACCCAGGCCGTTGAACCGTCTTCTGAACCGCCGGTATCCGCCTCAAATTCAGAACCGGTGATCATTGCCTTTGTCTGCAACTGGTGTACCTACACGGCCGCAGACCTGGCCGGCACCTCCCGCCTGACCTATCCGGAAAATATCCGTCTGATCCGGGTCATGTGTACGGGCATGGTGGACCCCCAGTATGTGATCAAGGCCTTTCTGGAAGGGGCGGATGCGGTCCTGGTCTCCGGATGCCATCCCGGGGACTGCCACTATATCAACGGCAATTACAAGGCAAGAAGACGGATTCACATGCTCAAAACCATTCTGCCCCGGTTCGGCATCGACACCAGACGGCTGCGGTTAACCTGGATCGGGGCCAGTGACGGGATTGAGTTTGCACATGTGATGACTCAGTTTAAGGATCAGGTGGTGGAGATGATGAAAGCGGGAGAGTGAACAGGCGGGCAGGTGGGAAAGTGGGCAGGTGGGAAAGTGGGCAGGTGAGAAAGTGGGCTGGTGGGAAAGTGAGCGGGTGAGAACATCGGGGGCTTTCAAGTTTTAGCCTGAAAATCTTAACCGGGAGGTTAGAATGAAAGATCGTGTGGGCCTTATTGAACCGGAAGAGAACAGTATCGTTGGCGGGATTCGGGTTTTTTTTAAGGGGCTGCTGGAAAAAAAGATAGTGGATGCGCTGTTTTTGCCCATGGGCAGGGGAAAGGCCGGGGTGGTGATGCCGGCTTTGGTGACGGATCCGGGGCGACTGGACCGGGCGGAGCCGTTTTCTCCGTGCTTCCCTTTGAATTCGGGCCGGATGGCCTCCCGGATATCCTGGCGAAAGTCGGGCCGGAAAACGGCTGTTCTGTTAAGGCCTTGCGAACACCGGGCCTTTGTGGAGCTGGTCAAGCTCAAACAGGGCAGCCGGGACGAACTGATCCTGATAGGGACCGACTGCCCCGGTGCCCTTTCATGGAAAGATGTTGACGGGTATCTGGCCGGGGGGGCATGGGATTCCGATGCCTTTGTGAAACAGGTGTTTGGCGGCAACCCGTCACCTTTTGAGGCGGATTTGAACGGATCTGGATTCAGCATGGCCTGTCAAACCTGTGAGCATTGCTTCCCTGAGAATACGGATATCAACCTGGTCCTTCACGGGGCAGATCTGGGTGCCGGTATCCTGGCCGAGGCGGTCACGGAAAAGGGCCAAACCGTTCTTGAGGCCATGACGCTGCCTAAGGCGGCACTGCCGGACAACCGGGATGATTTAAAAGAGCAGATCCTGGCCGGTTCAGCCTCGGCCAATCAGGCCATGCTTGAAGGGATTGAGGCCAAAACCAATACCATGGAAAAGCTTGAAACTTTCTTTGACCGGTGCATCAACTGTTATAACTGCCGGAACATGTGCCCGGTCTGTTATTGCCGGGAGTGTGTGTTCAACACCGATGTCTTTGTCTATCAGCCGGTTCAGTACCTTCAATGGGCCGAGAACAAGGGCTGTGTAAAATTGCCCACGGACACGTTGTTTTACCACCTCACCCGCATGGCCCATATGAGCCATGCCTGTGTGGGCTGCGGCCAGTGTTCCAATGCCTGTCCTTCGGATATCCCCGTGTTTGAGCTGTTCAAGAGCGTTGCGGCATTGACCCAGGACGCCTTTGAGTACCGGCCCGGCATGGATGAGGACCAGGCCCCGCCCCTGGCCGTCTTCAGGGAGAAGGAGCTGGAGGAGGTTGTGGGGATTTCTTAAATAGGCTGAAGGTGGATAGGCTGAAGGCTGAAGGTGGGCAGGTGAGAAAGTGAGAAAGTGAGAAAGTGAGCAGGTGGGAAAGTGAGAATGCCAGATTGTTGGTCGGGACTGAAGGTTGGAGATAAATCAGATGAAGGATGTGAGCCTCCGGGGCTGGCACACTTCAGTCTAAACCCCTTCAGCCTAAAAACCTAAACCGGGAGGTTGGTATGAAAGACAGTGTTGGTCGGGTGCTGGTGGCCGGGGCCGGGGTGAGCGGGATTCGCTCGGCCCTGGATCTGGCCCGGATGGGTGTTCAGGTCCTGCTCATTGACAGGGCTGATCACACGGGGGGGCTGCTCAGCCAGCTGGATACCCAGTTCCCGTCCCAGGGGTGCGGGTTCTGCCGGGGGCTGCCCATGGTGGACCGGGACCGGTCTTCCCAAAGCTGTCTGAGAAAGGGGTTTGCCCATGATAACATAGAAATCCTTTTGTCCACCCAGATCATGTCCATTGAAGGCGAGGCCGGGAATTTTACCGTGACCCTGAAGCAGGGGCCGGCCATGATTGACCCGGAGCGGTGTATTGGGTGCGGTCAGTGCGAACCGGTCTGTCCCGTGGAAACAAAGGATTTCTTCAATGCCGGGATGACCCGGAAAAAAGCCGTGTACCTGCCCGTTCCCCAGTCCTTTTCCAATGCCTGGACCATTGATTCCACGGCCTGTACCCGGTGCGGGGAGTGTGTGAAGGTCTGCCCGGTGGACGCCATCCGCCTCACGGGGCAGGACCGGGAAAGATTTAAGGTGCTGGTGGTTGATGATGAGGCCATTGTCCGGGAGTCCACCCGGGAGTGGCTCAAGGAAGAGGGGTTTTTCACGGCCGCGGCGGATTCCGGGCAAAAGGCCCTGGAACTGCTGGCGGAAGGGGCGGAAAAGGAACAGCCCTTCAGCATGATGCTCACGGATATCAAGATGCCGGGCATGGACGGGGTGGAGTTGCTCACCCGGGCCAAAGAGATCAGCCCGGATCTTACCGTGATCATGATGACCGCTTATGCAGCCGTGGATTCAGCTGTGGACGCCATGAAACTCGGGGCTATGGATTACCTGACCAAGCCCTTTGACCCGGATGTGCTGGTGGCCATGACCCTTGAGGTGTTCCAGGAATATGAAATGGCCAAGGCCCGTTCGGAAACCGTGGACGCCGTTATTCTTTCCGCCGGAGCCCGGCTGTTTGAACCGGAACGGACAAAGAATGCCTACGGATATGGGAGCCTTCCCGGTGTGGTCACCAGCCTGGAACTTGAACGGATGCTCAGCCCGGCCGGTCCGGCCGGCATGGATTTCCTTCACCCGGCCCGGGAAAGGCCGTTGGAGAAAATCGCCTGGTTCCAGTGCGTGGGGTCCCGGGATGTCCAGGATCAGGCCCCGTTCTGTTCTTCGGCCTGCTGCATGATTTCCATTAAACAGGCTGTCCTGGTCCAGAAACAGGCCAGGAAATCCGGCCGAAAGGTGGAGACCGTGATTTTTTACATGGACATGCGGACCATGGGCAAACCCTTTGAGCAATACCGGCAGCAGGCCCGGGACGAGTATGGGGTGAGGTTTGTCCGGGCCAGGATCCATTCCCTTGGAGAGACGGCAGATTCTGAACACCGGCGTCTGATGGCCCGGTATACCGATGATGGGGGCGCTCTTCATGAGGAGGGGTTTGACCTGGTGGCCCTGGCCGTGGGCACCCGGCCCGGCCGGCAGATGGAGGAGATTTCCAGGGCCAACCAGATTCAGATGAACGCTTTTGGCTTTGTTGAGCCCCAGGCCTTTTCCCTGGTTCAAACTTCCCGGGAGGGCATTTTTGCCGCCGGCACGGTCACCGGGTTTAATGATATTTCCGACAGCGTTGTGTCGGCATCGGCAGCGGCCATGGCAGCGGCCAAGGCGTTATCGGCCAACGGCACCCCCCTTTGGAAGCCGCTGGACGACCATGGCCCGGCCCTTCTGGCATCCCTTTCAAGACAGATTCCCCAGATCGGAATCATTCTAAGTTTCAATGAAAAAATGGATGAGCCCGGATTCAAGGCCCTTAAGGCAGACCTTGAACGAGATCCGGATGTGGTCCGGGTGGAGGCCCGGGAAGAATTTGACCTGGACCGGCTGGCTGAGTTTGTCGATAAATTTAAATGCAACCGGCTGATCATAGGGCTTTGCCGGCCCCGGGAAGGCAGCGGGCTGATGAAATCCCTTCAAAAGGCAACCCGTCTGCCGGACCGGTTTATCGAGGTACTGGACATCAGCCGCCTGGATAATGCCAGGCCCCATACCCGTTTGTCCCGGGCACTTAAGGTCAGGGTTTCCCGGCTTAAGTTTTTCAATCCAATGCCCGTTGAAAGCCTGGCAGGCCAGGTGCCTGAACCGTCCGCCCTGGTCATCGGGGGCGGGATCGCCGGCATGACGGCCAGCCGCTGCATGGCCGATGCCGGGTTCAAGGTGGACCTGGTGGAAAAAGGCGATGCCCTGGGCGGCAACCTGCGCTGGATGGCGCAGACCCCTCTGGGCCATGATATCCAGGCCTTTCTTGAGGACCAGGTTAAAAAAGTCGAATCCCACGAAAACATTATGGTTTATAAAAACAGCGCCGTGGAAGGGGCTGTGGCCGTTCCGGGCGGGTTCACCAGTTTCCTTTCCCGGAAAACCAGCGAACCGGATGCTCCGGACAACTTTTCCGTGACCCATGCCGTCACCCTTCTGGCCACGGGCGGTTCCCAGGCACCGCTGCCGGAAAGCGATTTCACTGACGGCACTCCAAATGCCGTCACCTTTACCCAGGAAGAATTTCAAAAGGCATTAACGGATGGCCAAGTGGCGCCTGAAAAGCTTGACACCGTGGTCATGGTCCAGTGCTCCGGGACCAGGACCCCGGCCACCCGGAACTACTGCTCGCGCATCTGCTGTGTCCGGGCCTTGAAAACAGCCCTGGATTTAAAAGAAAAAAATCCGGATATGATGATTTTTATCCTGTACCGGGACATGATGAGCTTCGGTTTTATGGAAGATCTGTACACCCGGGCCAGAGAAAAGGGGGTGCTTTTTATCCAGTACGAACCGGACCAGCCCCCCCGGGTTGACATTTCACCTGAAGGGGTGACGGTCACGGCAAGGGACCATGTCCTCAACCGTCCCGTTCAGATCCAGAGCGATGCTGTGATCCATGCCACGGGCATTGAGCCGGATCTTCCCAGGGGCCTTGCCGAACTCTACGGCGCCGGCCTGGACGAATTTAACTTCTTCAAGGAGGCGGATTACAAATTCAGGCCTGTGGACAGTATGAACTACCGGGTCTTTTCCTGCGGCCTCTGTCTGAAACCCAGCACCATTGACGAAAGCATTACCCAGGCCCAGGCCGCAGCGGCCCGGGCTCTCCAGATCCTGGGCCCGGAACGGTTAAGATCCGGCCGGGTGGTGGCCCACACCCGGACGGCCACCTGCACGGTCTGTGAAATGTGCGTCAATGCCTGTCCCTACGCGGCCCGATCCGTGGACCCCATTGAAGACAAAATCGTCATTGATCCCCTGGCCTGCCAGGGATGCGGGGTCTGCGCCGCGGTCTGTCCCAGTGATTCGGCCATCCTGGAAGGCTTTACCGCCCAGCACATGTTCGACACCATAGACCAGATGATAATGGACCATTAAGGAGGTCTCCATGAAAACAATTTTAAACGCCGGCACTGCCATTTTCATCCTTTATCCTTCATCCTTCATCCTTTTTGACCGGGGGGTGTGATGACCCAGACAACCAAAGCACCGCCAAAGGAGGTCATAAAGGTAAAGGAAATGCTCAAGACCTGCATCCAGTGCGGCACCTGCACCGGGTCCTGCCCCAATGCGCCATTCATGGACTTGACCCCCCGGAAAATGTGGCGCATGGTCCTGATGGACCGCCTGGACCAGTTGTTTTCAAGCAAGACCTTTATTTTGTGTTCGTCCTGTTACTACTGTACCCTGCGCTGCCCCCGGGGCCTTGAGCTGACAACGGCCATGGGGTTGTTAAAGCAGGCGTCCTCCAGAATGGATATAAAGGGGGCAAACCGGACAAGGCAATTTTACAAGGCCTTCATGGACAGTGTGGAAAAGCACGGCAGGGTCAGGGAAACCGAGTTTATGACCCATTATTTCATGGCCATGAAAAATCCGTTGCTGCCCCTGGAATTTACACCGTTAGGGCTCAAGCTCATGGCCAAGGGGAAAATGCATTTTCAATCCCCCTTTGCCACGGGAAACAAGCTGTCCAAACTGTTTCAAAAAATCCGGGAACTGGAGGGCTGATATGGATTACCTTTACTATCCGGGCTGTTCCCTTGAGGGTACGTCGGTTGAATACGATACGGCCACCCGGGTTTTCATGGACTGGGCCGGGGCAAATCTGACGGAGATAGAGGACTGGACCTGCTGCGGGGCCAGTGCCGCAGAATCAAGGTCTTACCTGCTGTCCCATGTCCTGCCGGCCAGAAACCTGGCCCTTGCGGAGACCCAGGATGAAACAAACCAGATCCTGGTGCCCTGCAGTGCCTGTTATCTGAACTTGAAAAAAACCGAGCAGGCCGTTAAAAAGGATAAGGCGTTTTTAGATCAAATTAATCAGGTCCTGGCAGAGGATGGCCTAACCTATCATGGAAGGGTTAAGGTCCGGCACCTGCTGGACGTGCTGTCCCGGGACGTGGACCCCGGCCGGATTCGCGAACAGGCCGGGAACCGGATGGAAGGTCTTTTGGCCGCCCCTTATTACGGATGCCAGTGCCTGCGCCCATTTGCCGTGTTTGACGATCCTGAAGCGCCTTCTTCCATGACCCCGTTGATCCGGGCCACCGGGGCCACGGTGTTTGAATGGGATATGGGGGCCCAGTGCTGCGGGGCTTCCCATACCAGCACCAAGCCCGATGCCGGGCTGGCCCTGGTGGAAAAGATCCTGGCCGCAGCCAAAGGCGCGGATCTGATTTTAACGGTCTGCCCCATGTGCCAGATGAACCTGGAAGGCTTTCAACAAAAGATCTCCCGGGGCCGGGGGCTTGAAATCCCGGTGCTGTACCTGCCCCAGTTTCTGGGGCTTGCCCTGGGAAAAACGGCCGATGAAGTGGGACTGAATTTGAATTTGTCGAATGTGGATAGGCTGAAGGGGATTAGGCTGAAGACTGAAGGCTGAAGGTAAAAAGGACGAAGGATGTAGGTCCCCAAGGCTTGTACACTTCAGCCTAAATTCCTATACGGAGTGACATGACCAAACTTTTTTCATACCTGCGCCACAGCCTGGTGTCCAAGCTGATTTTTTCAGTGGGGCTGACCGTTGTGCTGTCCATTTCCGCCTGGGCTTATTTTAATATCAACAATATCAGAACCCAGATCATGAAAAATGTGATCGCCTCCACGGACCGGCTCACCAACTCCATTAAGCTGGGCACCCACTATGCCATGATGCTCAACTCCAGGGACGACATCAACCAGATTATCAACAACATCGCCACCCAGCCTGAGATCGAGACCATCCGGATTTACAACAAAGACGGCCAGATCAAATTCACCAACAAAGCCGAAGAAATCGACCGGGTGGTGGATATCAAGGAGGTGGCCTGTGACATCTGCCACAAACAGGACCCGCCGCCGGCCGTGATCGGCCGGGCCCAGCGGACCCGGTTCTTTTCTTCTGAAGACGGGACAAGGCTTTTGGGGGTGGTCCAGCCCATCGGCAACGAGCCGGGCTGTGCCGAATCCTGCCATTTCCACCCCAAAGGCCAGAAGATCCTGGGCTCTTTGGACGTGGTGGTTTCTTTGAGCGAAATTGACGCCCAGATCCTGGACATTGAAAAGGGGATACTTGAACTGGCGGTATTTACCATTCTCATCACTTCGGTGATCATATTTTTATCCATCATGCAGTTTGTGAAAAAACCCATTATCACCCTGATTGACGGCACCCGTAAAATTGCCCAGGGCCAGTATGACCAGCAGATAGACATTGGCCAGGATGTGGAGCTCGGGCTTCTTGGCCATGCCATCAAGACCATGGGAAACCAGATCGGCTTAAACCAGGCCGAGTTGAAAAAGCAGAAAAACGAGTACCAGCAGCTGTTTGAAACCGCCCCGTGCATGATCACGGTCCAGGACCGGGAGTATCGCCTGATCCGGTGGAACCGGGTGTTCCAGGAACGGTTTGACCCGGAACCCGGGTCCCACTGCTACCGGATTTATAAAGGCTTAGAGGAAAAATGCCGGGACTGCCCCATTGACAAGACCTTTGAAGACGGGAAATCCCACTACGGGGAGGCCGAAGGCGTGGGAAAAGACGGGGAAAAAACCCACTGGATATTCATTACCTCTCCCATCCGGGATGCAGACGGTAATATCACGGCCGCCATTGAGATGAGCCTGGACATTACCCAGAGAAAACGCCTGGAAAAGGAGCTGCAGCGATCTGAAGAAAAATACCATGCCATTTTCAACAATATTTCCAATCCCGTGTTTGTGGTCAGCCAGCAAAGTTTTCATATTCTGGACTGCAATGCCAAGGCCGTGGAAGATTACCGGCAGCCCCGGGACAAGCTCTTAGGGAAAAATTTTGGTGAATTTTTTCTGGCCGGGGAACGCGAAGCACTGGTTCAAAAGATGGCCACATGCCGGGAGATCAACAAGGTAAGACACCAGGTCACGGACAACGTCTTTATTTTTGTGGACATGTGGGTCTCCCCGTCGGTTTATTCGGGCCGGCAGGTGCTTTTAGTGACCATCAACGACATTACAAAGCGCCTTGAAACCGAACAGCACCTCATGCATGCCAGCAAAATGGCGACGTTAGGGGAAATGTCCACAGGCATTGCCCACGAGCTGAACCAGCCCCTGTCCGTGATCAAGTCGGCCTCATCCTTTTGCATGAAAAAGATGCGGCAAAATGAAATGATCCCAAAAGAGACCTTTGACAAGCTGATCACCAAGATGGATGCCAACGTGGACCGGGCCGAAAAAATTATCCATCATATGCGCGAGTTTGCCAGAAAATCCGAGATCCGTCTGGTCAGAACCAATATCAATTCGGTGCTTGGGCGGACTTTTGAGATGTTCAACCAGCAGCTCAAGATCCGGGGCATTGACGTGATCTGGGACAAGGACGACACCCTGCCGGATATCTTAGGGGACCCGGACCGGCTCGAACAGGTGTTTATCAACCTGATCATCAATGCCCGGGACGCCATTGAAGAAAAATGGGAAAAACAGGACGGCTCCCAAAAGGAACCGGACAAGATTACCATTGTCACTGAAGAAAAAGATGGGTTTCTCCATGTCCATATCCAGGACACGGGAATCGGCATTCAAACGGATCTTTCCGACAAGGTGTTTGAACCTTTTTTTACCACCAAGGAGGTGGGCAAGGGAACCGGCCTGGGCCTGTCCATTTCCTACGGGATTATCAAAGACTGTTCCGGGACCATCCGGATCAAGCCGGCTGAAAAGGCAGGAGCCGTGGTCTGTATTTCTTTTCCGGTGCCTGACGTGATTGAAGATGAACTGGTGATTGAAAGGGAGGGAAACTCATGATTGAACGGCCGGATATTTCCATTCTTATCGTGGATGACGAGGAGGATATCCGGGATGTCCTTGAAATCGCCCTCCTGGACTTAGGGTATAAGGTGTTCACGGCAGATAACGGGCAATCCGCCTTTGACGTGTTTAAAGATGCCCCCACCAATGTGGTGATCACGGACATTAAAATGCCGGTTATGGACGGGATCCAGTTGCTGCGAAAAGTCAAGGACCATACCCCGGATACGGAAGTGATCATGATTACCGGTCACGGGGACATGGATTTGAGCATTGCCAGTCTTAAAAACCATGCCGCCGATTTTATCACCAAGCCGGTGAATGTGGATGTGCTGGAGATTTCCGTGGCCAAGGCCGTGGAAAAGATCACGGCCAAAAGACAGCTGGCCGAGTATACCCAGAGGCTTGAAGAACTGATCATGGAAAAGACGGACCTGGCCTCCCACCTGTCTTCTCTGGGGCTGATGATGGGGACCGTTTCCCACAACATCAAAGGCCTTTTGACCAACCTGGACGGCGGCATTTACCTGACCCGGTCCGGCATGAAAAAACAGGATACCGCCAGCATGGAAGACGGGCTTGCCATGTTGTCCCAGGCCGTGGACCGGATCAAGAAAATGGTCATGGATGTCCTGCTTTACTCCAAGGAACGGAAACTGGAGATTGTCCCGGTGCCCACCCGGGAATTTGCCTTACAGGTCCAAAAGACCATGGCGCCCAAGCTCAAATCAACCGACATTTTATTTAAGTGCCAGGATGCCCTGGCCCCTGAAACCATTCCCATGGACCGGGAATTCATGCTGGCCGCCCTGATCAATATCCTGGACAACGCCGTGGACGCCTGTTTAAGCGATAAGGCCAAAACCGATCACGAAATCCGGTGCGACATCGAAAAAAAGGACCGCCAGGCCATGATCCGGATCACGGACAACGGCTGCGGCATGGACCCCGCCATCAAGGAAAAGATTTTTGATTTGTTTTTTTCTTCTAAAGGCACCCAAGGCACGGGGTTTGGCCTGTACATCTCCAACTCGGTCATCAAGCAGCACGGCGGCACCATCAGCGTTATGTCAGTTAAGGGCAAGGAGACGGTGTTTACGATTGTGCTGCCGTGTTAGGGCGGGTGGGAAAGTGAGCAGGTGGGAAAGTGGGCCGGTGGGAAAGTGGGCCGGTGAGAAAGTGAGCAGGTGGGAAAGGGAGACGGTGAGCCGGGGATTCGGATCTCCGTTTTTTTTTCATGAAATTTATTTTATCCGGATTCCAATTGTCTGTAATGGGCTTTGAGTTCGCGGACATCCATGGGAACCGTAAATATTTTAACGCCTATGAAACCGGCCTTTAGATCAAATGTATACAGATTTCCCTCCCGGAGGATAACAAGGCTTGCCGATGGTTTGGAGTTGTCTTTTTTTAACCTGGGAGATGAGATTTCTGGCATGAATAATCCGGTGGCCGTTGTAGGCAATGATGATGTCCTCGGGTTCCAGCCCGGCTTGCTCGGCCTGGGTCAACCGGTCCCGGTCAAAGGTCAACACACAGTGGGGATCAAGGCATGAAAATCCTGCTCCAGAGGATAAATTCGAGAAGGAGCAGGATTTAAGCGCAGTAAAGGATCAATTCATTTTTTTACTCGCAGACCGATCCTAAATTTTCCGATATCCGTTCAAGGTCCAGATGATTGACCTGGCCGCTTTCGTCCAGATCGGCCCGGGGGTTCCAGTTGTCATCTCCTTCCTGGGCGCCCATGGCTGCGGCCATGGCGGCAAGGTCTGCGCCGTCTACATCGCAGTCGCCGTCCAGATCTCCTGTCAGCGAATTCGTTCCCGCGGTGATAAAGTTTGGCCTGACATAGGTGTCGGTAGCCCCGTTGCTGTCGGTGATGGTGAGAGATACGGTGTAAACCCCTTCAGCAAAGGTTTTCACCGGGTTCTGTTCCGCGGATGAGGTGCCGTCGCCAAAATCCCAGGCATAGGTATAGGGCGCAACCCCGTTTGAGCTTCGATCAATAAAGTTGATGGTCAGCGGCGGATCTCCGGTAAGGACGTCCCCTGCCGTTTCCTCGAAGGCGGCAATGGGGGCCTGCCCCGGCCCGATTTTGAGAAGCACAAATTCTGAGCTCCAGTCATTGGCGGCTGTGCCCCGGTTTAGCAAAATGGTATAGGTTCCGTCTTCATGGGCGATGATGGCCCTTGGCTCTTCAAATTCATATGGATCGGTGCCGTCATTCTGTATCCAGCCCCACAGGTATTCCCCGTCGCTGCTGAATTTGAACAGCCCCCAGTCATAATAGCTTTGGGAATCAGCATCCCTGACCATGCCGGCCATGAGATATCCGCCGTCGTTTGTCCAGGTGCCGGTCATAAGCCTTTCTATGGCCGTGTGGTAACTATTGTTCAGGTCATCGGGTACGACAGTTTCCCAGACCGTTTCACCGCTGGCATTTACCTTGGCCAGAAAAATCTGGTCATACAGTCCCCCTGCCACAAGATACCCGCCGTCATCGGCCTGGCCCACCCACTGTCCGTAATAGCGGTGAAGAAAGGTAGAGGGGTTCGTATCCGGCCAGCTGGTGAAAAAGTTTACCGTTCCTAAGTTGTTGGTATGCACCAGGGGAACCGGATCTGCGCCTTTCAGCTGGCCGCCCGTCAAAAGGAGGCTGTTTCCACTGTCCACCCGCTCCATGGCCGTGAATGCCAGGGGATCTGAAAAAAGGGCATCCTCTGCCGGCTGATGGTGCCCCTCGCCATCAATCCTGGCCAGCCAGGCCTGAGTGTCTAATATACCGGTGCTGTTATACCGGACCCCGGCCACCCAGTAGCCGTCATCCATGACCACGATGTCAAAACCGTGGTCTGCATACCCGTTGTCAATGGTTTCCTGCCATTGGCAGGTCCCCTGGGCATTGGTCTTGACCACCCAGAGGTTCTGGCTCTCGTAGTCTTGATAGTGGCGGTCAACATATCCCGTGATCACCATACTGCCATCGTCTTCCAGGGCAATGGCTTCGCCGGCACAAAGGATATATGTTTCAGGATTGTACCCGTATCCTTCAAAATACTGCTGCCAGAGAAACATGCCCCGGTCATCTGTTTTGATAAGGACCGGATCAAAGCCGTAAGCGTTGTCCCAGAGCGCGGCATAACCTGTAACCGCGAACCCGCCGTCCGGTGTCTGCACCATGTCGAGACCGGCCATCTTAAGGTTGGAAACGGATTCATCAGGGCGGTACCGGCTGTTGTCGTACACCCGTTCCCACTGGATGGTCATGAACTGGACATTGACTGATTTTTTAACACAAACCTGGACCCCGTCTTCATCCCATACGGTGAGGGTGACTTCATAGGTTCCGGGCGTTGCAAAGGCGTGGGTGATTTCAGCCCCGGCATCCGGGAGAACCGTGCCGTCCCCAAAGTCCCAGTCATATTGAATGTTTGAATCATCACCGTCCGGATCTGACGCCGTGGCCGTGAACGAAGTGCCCACCTCGACAATAACCGGTTCCGGGCTGTAGGTAAAATCAACAACAGGGGGATAGTACCGGGATTTCAGTGTTTTTACGACCCATGCATGGGGCTCTTTTGATCCGTCGGAATCCGAGTCAAAGGAGACAGTGGCCGCAACGACCAGGCGGGAATCGCCCGTCTCTGTTTCCGGAAGGTAAATCAGGTCCATTCCCTTGTCATTTCCTTCTCCGCCAAGGGTTTTATCCCAGAGAAGGTTGCCGTTAAAATCGGTTCCCACAAGCCAGACATCCAGGCCCCCGCGTCCTTTCAGGTTGGTACTGCCCACCATGACGTATCCGTAATCGGTTTTGACCACTTTGACCAATTCACACTGGTCTTCGGTGCAGCCGTATCTTTGAAGCCACAATTCGTTTCCATCGTCATCTATTTTGGCAAGGGCCGGGAAAAAATCCGATTCAGTGTAGCGGGTAGTCACAACGATGGTGTCGCTTCCCTCTTCAAGGATGTCCCGGTAGTTCAAATATCCGCCGGTGTATTTCCATTCGATTTCCAGGGTTTCATCCAGCTTCCAGACCCCGCCGTCGCTGCTCAAAAGGTACCCGTCATCAAGCTCAAGGATGTCTGTCATGCCGGCACCGCCTGAATACCAGGTGGTTCTCCACTGGCTGTCATACAAATTGAGCTTTTCCCAGATCACGCCACCAAGACAGTTGGTTTTAAACAGGCTGCCGTGAAGGGAGCTTGATCCGTAAAGCGTGTTGGCGGCCAGCAGGAAATCATAGGTCTGGGTTGCCGGGTCGTACACCGGGGTGACAACCTTGCCGCGGGAGTAATACACATAAAGGGGGGTGCCGTCCGGGTCCACTTCCTGGGGAAACCGGTTGGCATAATTTACGTCCACAATATCGGTTCCCGAGCTGAAGGTTTTTAACAGCCAGGCCCCTTTGATATAGGTGTAATCCGAGCCGTCGCTGTAATCCACCCGTTCGTATCTTGAGCCTGCGAATACGTAGTGCTCCTCACCTTCTAAGGCCGGTATGACGGCCACATCGTTCAGCCCGGTACACACCCCTTCCGAAGGCGGTCCAAGATCAACATGGGAAACAAAATCCGTGACATCCACGGTCCCACAGGTCACACAGATGCCCGGATCGCAATGATAGATGGCTTCATCAGCAAAAGAGCGGTAATACTGGCGATCCCCGCTGTCGTTCAGTTTAAAGAAAACGGCGTATCCGCCTTTTTCGTCTCCGGTATGGTACATATCCGGGTCTATAAAGGAAACAAAACCCGTGACAATATATCCATCGCTGGTCTTGGCAATGGCGGTGGCCTGATCCGGTTCCGGATTGATGCTGCCCCATTCACAGCCCGGGGGATTTTCAAAGTCGCTCTGGGTGTCGGCAACTGCCGGTCCCGGGGCCAGTAAGAAACATAATAAAAACAGCTTGCCGGCTTTAAAGATGCTTTTTTTCATAGGTGCCTTCCTTTAAAATCTTTTTAGTTTTACCCCTTTGCCGGTGCAGGGAAAGTACACCGGTGAAACAGTGGGCAGGTGCCTGTCGTGCGGGCCGACAGGGGTCTTTTAAAAGGATAGATGCAGTTTTCTGTGGAAGCGGTTTGAGGTGCCAGCAAGTAATGATGAACCGGAAAGGCCTGGCTCAGCCCAATTTAAATCTGATGAAAATCAATTTGCGGTAGGGGTACTTTAGAATAGTGCCCGGGGGTTTGTCAAAGAGAAATTAAGGAAATTAGAGGGCGCCTGACGGAATCGATGGCAAACCTTATTAAAAGAATGGAGACCGGAAGAAAGGAGACGGGAGGCCGAAACCGTCAAGTTCCCTGGTTTGAGCGGCAAGGTTGGAGCGGGCCATGCCCGCGATTCGATCGCGGGCATGGCCCGCTCCAACCTATTATCTGCAGAAAATATGATGATGGATACCGGATGTTGCGGTGGTGTTGGGCCGCCTGTAGGGCGATTCATGAATCGCCCTTACATGAATCGCCCCTACATGAATAACCATTAGGTGGGCAATTCATGAATTGCCCTTACATCGTCATCATCTGTAATAATGACAATCCAAAATTCAATTTTATTCCCCCTATTCCCCCTTCCGGAATGGATTGTTTTTTTACATGCGATTGCCCTGATCCTGAATCCGGGACAGCTTAAAATGGCATGGAAAGTCCTAACCCCCTGTTATTACAATCCCCGCTGCAAACAAAAGACTGAACAGAAACGCAAGCTTTGCCGTATCCGCCAGGCATAAATTAAGCACCTCGCCTTTGTGCCGTGAAATCGTATCAAACAGGGGCACAATTTTATAAAACACAACCAACGGCATCAGTATCCAGGCGGTATACGATCCTGTGGCAAACATCAGGCAGGGAATCAAAAATGAAACCAGAACCAGAATAATGTATTCCATTTTTGTTTTGGCAGCACCGATCATCACGGCAAGGGTTTGCTTGCCCGCCCTTTCATCGGTCTCAATGTCCCGCAGGTTATTCACCACCAGGATGGCCGTGATGAGCAGCCCCACCGGAATGGATGCCGTACAACATCCCCGGCTCAGGGTATGGCCCATTAGATAATAGGTGCCGCACACCGCCACGGGACCGAAAAAAATAAAGACAAACACCTCTCCCAGCCCATTGGACGCAATGGGATAGGGCCCGCCGCTGTAGCCTAGGGAACAGATCACCGAAACCACGGCAATGGCCAGGATCACAGGCCCGCCGTTGATCACCAGAAATCCCCCGAGCAAAAGACACAGGCCAAGGGTGAACAAGGTGGCATTGCGGACGGTTTCCGGTTTGATCAGCCCGCTCTGGGTGACCCGGACAGGGCCTTTGCGGTCCTCGGTGTCAATGTTGTTTTTGAAATCAAAATAATCATTTGCAAGGTTTACGGAGATCTGAATCAGCAAGGCGGCGGCCAGGGCGCAGATAAACATGAGAAACGAGAAATGGTGATCTGCCATGGCACAGGCCGCCCCCACAACCACCGGACAGGCGGCAGCGGGTAAGGTTTTGGGCCGGATGGCCAGCCCCCAGTGGTTTAATTTCATGATATCCATCGCTTTAATCCAAATAAAGGTGTTTGTTCACTTTAAGTTCTACGGCATAAACGGCAAAATAAATGGCCACGCCCAAAAGTCCCATGGCCAGGATTCCGGTGTACATTTCCGGGTACATCAGGATCTGGTAGGTTTCCACCACAATATAGTACCCAAGCCCGTATTGGGTTAAGGATTGTTCGGCAATAAAAAGGACGGCAATGGCCGTACCCGTGGAGACCCTTAATGCGGTCAGCACCGCCGGAACACAGGCCGGCAGATACACATACCTGAAAAGCGCCAGGCGCCCGGCCCCTAAAGAGCGGACCGACATGATCAGTTCGGGTTTCAGGCCGGCGGCCTCATCCCGGACCACCACAAGGATCTGGAAAAAAATAATCAGGGCAATCAAAAGGACTTTGGACAGGTCTGTGATGCCCATGAGAACATAGATGACCGGCAGAAAAATAATCTTGGGGATGGGATAGACAATGGCAATCAATGGCCCTGCCACACGATCCAGAGCCCGGATCTGTCCTAAGGCCAGGCCGGCCGGGGCAGCGGTTATGGTGGCCAGTGTTATCGCAGCCATGACCCTGGCCCCAGAGGCCAGAAAATGCAGCCCCAGTTCCCCGAAAATTGAGGCGGCAAAAAGGGGAAGAACCTTAACGGGAGACGGCAGGATGGGCCGGTGAACCAGAATGGCTGCCAGCCACCAGAGTGCCAGGAATAGGAACATTCCGGTTATGGTCCCGGTGAATGATCCTTTCTTTTTCATGAGGGCAGCCCGTCAATGGCGTTGTGAAGGGTATCGCACATCTGTTCAAAGGCGCTGGTTTTAACGGCCGTCCTGTTTTTGGCCAGGGCTTTGGCCAGGGGATTGTCAAACAGGGTTCCCTGCCGGTTGATCCCGGTTTTAAGGACAAGAATTTTTGATCCCATGATCACCGCTTCCTCGATGTCATGGGTGACGGTGATGCTGGTTCGTAAAGTCTGCTGGTGGAGGTGGCTCATGACCTGCCGGAGTTCTTTGCGGATGGGGGCATCCAGAGCGGAAAACGGCTCATCCATGAGCAGCAGGTCCGGCTCAAGCACCAGGGTGCGGACTATGGCGGCACGCTGGCGCTGTCCCCGGGACAACTGGCCCGGATATTTGCCACTGAACTCTTTGATTCCGAGACGTCCCAGCCAGTGATTGACCTGTTCGGTTTCCTTTTTCCGGTCAGATAAGCTTTCTTTAGGGGTGTGAATGCCATCAGGGCCGTAAAAGGACCGGATTTTAAACCCAAGCATGCTGTTGTCAAACACCGTGGCCCAGGGCAGAAGGCCATGGTCCTGGAGTACCAGGCCGGTCCGCGGCCTGGGCCGGGTCACCTGTGTTCCTTTGATCAGGATCTGTCCTTTTTCAGGCTGAAACAATCCTGCAATCAGGTATAACAAGGTGGTTTTCCCGCAGCCCGAAGGCCCGATAACGGTCCAGGATTCTCCGGGTTCAATGTCCAGGTTAAACCCGCTGAAAACCCGGCTTCCTCCGGGGTAGGTATATGTCAGATCCTTGATGTTGATCATTGGCCGGATGGTTTTTCCCCTTTTGTTGTGGACCTGTTCCCGGGCTGGATAATCAAAGACAGTCCGGTTTCTGCCCTTCAGGGGATGACTGTTATTCCCGGAGAAAAGCATCGGTTACAGATGCGGCATAGTCAAGCTTTTTGTCTATCATTTTTTTGTCTATCATCCAGGCAATGACATCATCCCACTGGGCTTTGTCCGGCACTTCATTCACCGGATAGGCGGGGATTTTAAAGGATTGTCTGACATTGCCCGGCACCCGGATTTTTTTGAGCATCAAGGAACGATATAGTTCCGGATCAGCGTTGAGATCCCGGGCGGCCCGCATCCAGGCCCGGATAAACAAGGACAGGGCCTTTGGTTTATCCGCCAGGGACTGTTTGCTGAAGGTGAGTACGGATACACTTTTATCCGGCATATCTATATCACCCGCCAGTACAGTGGCGCCTTCTTTTACGGCACTTTCCGCCAGGGGGTCCGGCAAAGTGGCCGCTTTGATCCGGCCGGTTAACAGAAGCTGCAGCCGTTCGGGCAGAACCGGTACGGAGCTGGTGCTGATCTGGCCGGGATCAAATCCCGATTTTTCCAGAAGCCGGTCCGTGATATATTCAATAATGGTGTTTTTGGACACGGCAATATCCACCCCTCTGAGCTGATCCACAGCGGTCAACCCTGCTTTGGGGGCGCCCAATATCCTGAACAGGGATTGGGAAATAGGGCGTCTTGCCGATGCCACCACAACGGTTTTGATCCCTTTCCGGTTAAAACTGGCCGTTCCTGAAAGTTCGTTGAGCATACCATCCACCCGCCCGGCCTGCATGAGCTGATCCCGTTCAAGGCCGCTTCCCACAGGCAGCATTTCAACACGGATACCGGATTGCTCAAAGTATCCGTTATGTTCAGCCACAAAAGCGGGAAGCACATCCGGAACGGAAAGCAGGGCCATTCGAAGGGTATTGGACCGGCTGCCGGTGTCCGAAAATGAAGGCAGAGCAAAAACAAAGATTAACAGGACAGTTAAAACAATTTGAACCATGGTGAGGTTAGGTTTTCTCATTAGATCACCCTTAAATAGTTGTGGACAAGATTCCGCCGTAATGGAAAGTCCGGGGATTACGCCCCGTGTTTCCGGGCGATTTTTTCAAACATCAGTGCAATGCCCTCATTGAGGGTATAGTTGGATTCGATATCAAGGTTGTCATCGGACACGGCATCAAAATAGATGTGAAGACTGGATTCAAGGCCGTCTTCAGGTTTCCAGTAGCAGACCATGAGGGGAAAATGGGGCAGGGGATACAGCACAATGGAGATATCCGAATCAATGGGGCCGTCAATCTGTTTTCCGTCAAAAATTTCCAGCATATCCGTGAACAGGCCGGTATAGGTGTCGGCCACGCGTTTGAGCGGTTTCTCACACCGCTGCTCAAAATGGGCATACCGTTCAGGCCCGCCGGAAAGTTCCCGGAAGGTGACCCAGTTGCCCTGGGGGACTTTTCCCGCCCCGTTCAAAATATAGGTTAAGGCCGGCACTACCATGTAGGCGTTGAGGTGGACTTCGCTGGCCAGGTTCCCTTTGGCATCAACGCTGAAATCCTTGCCAAAGACCTTGATGGTCAGCTTGTTGTCGGAAAACCGGGCCCCTAAGCGCTGGGCCGCCTCGGAAAGATTGATCAAAGGGATCTGCTGTTTTAAGGATTCAATGGCCTTGGCCTTATTCTCATCAATGGTATCGGGTTTTTCAACGGCCCCCCCATACCGTTCAATCACCTCCCGGGGCAGATGGGGGCAGGCATGGATGGGCTTTCTCTCTTTAAAAACGGCCACGGCAAACGCCAGGCAGGTCTGTTCATTGCAGTCCCTGCAATTGGAGCCGTTCAACAGCTTGAAAATTTCCATTGGGTTATTGATCTGTGACATTGAAGCAAACCATTCCTTTTTCTATCATTTTTACCGGGTAGCACTGTCCGCCGATTCAATATCAATTTTTAATGGCCAATGCAACCGCCCGGCAGGGAGATTTCAGGCAGCTTGCTTAAAGCTTAAACTTACCGTTCAACCCGTTGCTCTTTTGACAAAAGGGCACAAACCCAGGACACTGCGGTGGGCTAAAAATCCTGAATCTGAACGGGTATAGGTATAAACGCCTTTTTTTTGAGGTCCCATCAGAATCAGGAGTTTAATATATTAAATTTAATCTTGCATTTCCCTGCCAGGGATGTTTAATCTCCAAAAAATTGGACTTGGGACTTGGGATATGGGACTTGGGGATTGCGGCATCCACGGCCTCCCCAAGTCCCATATCCCATATCCCAAGTCTCAACAATATACATTATTTTCCTTACTGCTCGAAGATCCACCAAAATCAATTTTATAGAACATAAAA
The DNA here is from genome assembly GCA_963663165.1 of uncultured Desulfospira sp. Taxonomy (GTDB): domain Bacteria; phylum Desulfobacterota; class Desulfobacteria; order Desulfobacterales; family Desulfobacteraceae; genus Desulfospira. The sequence continues at coordinate 5,773,343 of OY760175.1, forward strand.
TTGACCAAGGATCGGGGGAGCATCCGAATTTGTTATGTTTATTGTTGAAGACTATAAATCTTCAGAAATTTTGAATTAACAGCCCCTTTGTTTATACAGACTACGTAATTGATACAAATCGAAAAGGTAATGGGCCAATATAATTTTAAAACATTGTTTAAAAAATAAAAAATTATTGAAACTAGAATTAAACTTAAAAAAGTCTGTACATATTTTGAATCGTCTTGATTGAAAGGGACTTCATCAATCATGGCCAGGCCGGTATAACAGATTGATCCCATAATTAAATTCCAGGCGGGAGAAATTATAAATAAATAATTCTGATTTTCAAAAACGTAAAAGCCGCTTTTGAATCCAATAAAACTTAAAACTGTAAGCCCAAATATTTTCATGCAGAATACAGAAAAAGCATCTTTATTAGAATTGATTAGAAGATGGGTAAAGGAAGTAACCACTCCCAAAATTATAATCACTGAGGCGCCTAATATTAAACAACCATTTGTTATTGATTGAGAACTGGAATGATGGGCAGTTGGTGTAAAAAACGCTATAGCCTCTTTCCGGCACTCCGGATTGAAGAGGATCAAAAGAAAAAGTACGTATCCAAGTAAAAAAACAGATAATTCGCTGAAATCAGGATACAGGGATTTATAAAACTTCTCATAACTTGATATAGCTTTAGAGGCCTTATTGGCTATAACTGTTTTCCGGGGGGTGTTTTCAGGTCTGGCAAAATAATCTTTTTGATCCTCCATTTTGGTACTGCATTTTGGACATAGCCGGTCTGATGAGGCACAAATGGTTTGTTTTTTTAAACATGACGGACAAATTACGTTTAGCGGGGTACATTCTTCGGGTACTATCTTGTTTGATGACCACTTTTGAACATTTTGGATAAGAATGTACATGAAGAAAAAATATAAGCCCAAACCAAAGAACAAAACGGAGCATCCTGCATAAAAATAAACAGTGGTCATGGCATCCGGCCCGTGAATTTCAACAGAACCCGATTTTTGGGGAACGGTAATATAGCCTTTGTTCTCATAGGATCGGTAACTTGTAAAAGCCATGATCATTAAAACGAAACTGATGATAAATAACCAAAAAATGGTAGTTCTTGCAGATTTCTGTGAATTGAAATAAAAACGCGGCTTTTTAATTGGTTTTGTATTCATCTGAATTGTAGTTCAGGAACATAACGTTTGAGCCAACCAGCCGTCTAAAAATTGCCTTCTCTGATTTCGCCAAAGGTCTGGATTCCGATGGGCAATTTTTTTATGACACAATCTGATCCCCTGACATTTCATGGCCTTTTGGCTTCATAAAGGTATCATAATGTCAGGGGAATGCAACTTTTTTTTGCAACACAGCATAAGGGTGGCTTTTTGTCCAAACACCCGTTAAATTTTGGGGACCGGGAACCCTTCAAGGCTCAATTTTCTGGACTCTTCCACATCCTGGGCAGACAGGGCAATGTTCTGTAATTCTCCTGCCATGAATTTCTCATAGCCGGCCAGATCCATGAGGCCGTGGCCCGACAAGTTGAAAATAATGGTTTTTTCTTTGCCCTCTTCTTTGGCCTGATTGGCCGACCGGATGGCGCAGGCCACGGCATGGCAGGTTTCAGGGGCCACCACCAGGCCTTCTGTCCTTGCAAACAAGAGGCCTGCCTCGTAGCATTCCAGCTGCTTGACAGCCATGGGGGCCATTAAGCCTGCTTCAACGGCATGGGACACCAGGGGGGCCATGCCATGGTATCTCAAGCCCCCGGCATGGATGGGGGCCGGGATAAACTTATGCCCCAAAGAATGCATGGGCAGCATGGGGGTCATTCTGGCCACATCACCATGGTCATAGGAAAAGGGGGTGGCGGTAAGGGTAGGGCAGGACGCGGGTTCCACGGGAATGATTTCAATATCGGCACCGTTGATTTTGTCCAGGACAAAGGGAAAGGAAAGCCCGGCAAAGTTGGAGCCGCCGCCGGCGCATCCGATCACCGTGTCCACCTTTTTAATGCCGGCTTTGTCCAGCTGTTTTTTGGCCTCAAGGCCGATAATGGTCTGGTGGAGCATGACGTGGTTGAGAACAGAACCTAAAGAATACCGGGTCTGGCCGGTTTCATCCGCTACGGCCGCTTCAATGGCCTCTGATATGGCAATGCCAAGGGAGCCTGGCGTGTCGGGCATGGTTTCGAGAATCTCCCGGCCTACCCGGGTTTCAGGTGAGGGGCTTGGGATGCATTCCCCGCCCCAGGTCTGCATGAGAACCTTTCTGAAGGGCTTCTGATCAAAGCTGATCCGGACCATGAACACCTTACATTCCATGCCCAGAAGGGCGCAGGAGTAAGATAAGGCTGATCCCCACTGGCCGGCCCCGGTTTCCGTGGTCAGCCGCTTAATGCCGAACTCCTTATTGTACCAGGCCTGGGCCACGGCGGTGTTGGGCTTGTGGCTGCCGGCAGGGGAAACACTTTCATTTTTATAGAAAATTTTGGCCGGGGTGTTCAGGGCCTTTTCCAGATGAAGGGCCCGGTGCGACGGGGAGGGCCGCCACCGGTACAGCAGGTCCAGGACCCCTTCAGGAATATCGATCCACCGGTTTTGGGACATCTCCTGTTCGATCAGGTTCATGGGGAAAACTGCGGCCAGCATATCCGGGCTGATGGGCTTGCCGTCCTGGCCAAGTGGCGGATTAATGGTGCCGGGCAGATCAGCCGCAAGGTTATACCACTGGCGGGGGATTTCGTCTTCACTTAAAAAAATCTTGTTCTGCATCGTATTCAGCCCTCCTCCAGGCTTAAAATGATAAACATTACTTTGGCGTGCAAGTTTGTTCCTTTGTATAGAAACAAGCTACCAGTTTCTATATGGAGAAACAGATTTTGTCAAGACAGTTCTTGAAAAGTCATTTTAATTGTCATAAGCTTTAAAAGTTATGCTAACAAAAATCGAATAAAAAAGGGGTATGATATAAAGCAGGGATTTGCAAAAATTGCAACGGAGGCTTTAATGAATCAACCACTAAAACAGGGCCTGTTTTTTATATTGGCTGCGGTGTTTATATGGGTTTCGTATGGTAATGCGGGACAGGATATTTATTGGGGCATGGGATATCAAAACCGGGATGGCCTTTCCCTCGAAATTTTAATTGATGAGCCCTTTGTCCGGCAGGGGGATTGTTCAATCCGGGATTCTGCCGATATTGAAAGCTTAAAGGGCATTACAAGGATTGCCGGCAGCCTGCTGGTCTGTGATTCAAATCTGACCGATTTAAAAGGCCTTGAAAGCCTGGAACGTATAGACGGCGACCTGTGGATCGAAAACAACTCCTATCTGGCCAGCCTTGAAGGGCTGGACAGCCTGACCTTTGTAAAGCACCTGTATATTTTTGATAACGCTATTTTGCCTGACCTGTCCGGATTGGATGAACTCAAAACCGTTTCAGGCGTCGTCTCTATTGAGAACAACGCTTCCCTGACCAGCCTGTCCGGTTTGGACAGCCTTGTTTCAGCCGGCTATCTCGGGGTTGTAAGGAACAACGCTCTCAACAGCCTGTTTATGGACAGCCTCTGCCATGTATCCGACCTTTTCCTGATAAGGGCCAATGCAAATCTATGCACCCCCCTTGCCCACGACCTGAAAGACCAGGTCCTGAACTGCCCCGACGGCGGGATTGACGGCGGCATTCTGATTGATGGTAATTTGGAGTGTGGGGATTAGCGGGCGTGTGGGAAAGTGGGCAGGTGGGAAAGTGAGAAAGTGAGAAAGTGGGAAAGTGAGCGGGTGAGAACGTTGGTTGGTGAGAAAGCGGATAGTTCAGTCGATGAATGAAGTAAAAAAGAAGGCGCAGCCTTCTTTTTTTTATTGTCCGGCATTCTTGCAGGGTTGAAAATCGTGCGACAACCATGATGTCTCGCACTCTCACCTGCCCACTTTCTCACTTTCCCACCTGCTCTGTTTTACTATCGCAGTCGCTCAACAGCCGCTACCACCACGCCAACGGCCCGGTCAATGTCATCGGAAGTGGTCATCCGTCCCGTGGAAAAGCGGACAGTTCCCTTGGCCCAGTCCACCGGAACCTTCATGGCCTCAAGCACATGGGACAGGGTGACGGTATCGGAATGGCAGGCGGCACCGGCTGAGGCCGCCACGTCCAGGCCGATCTCTTCTAGGATTCGGTTGGCTTCAAGTCCCTTGAATGACAGGCTTAAGGTGTTGGGCAGGCGGTCTTCAGGGTGTCCATTAAGCCGGATATCGTTCAGTTGGTCTGTCAGTTTCTGGTGCAGACGGTCCCTCATGGTTTTCAGGTGGGTCTGGATCTGATCCTGGTTTTGGGAGGCGATTTCGCAGGCCTTTCCCAACCCCACGATCCAGGGCACATTTTCCGTTCCGGCCCGCCATCCCATTTCCTGGCCAGCACCGTGGCAGAATTTTTCAGGCAGGATTCCGTTTTTAACAAATAAAGCGCCAATGCCTTTGGGGGCATAGAGCTTGTGCCCGGCGATACTGAGCAGGTCAACGCCCAGGGCCTGAACATCGGTGGGAATTTTGCCCATGCTCTGGGCGGCATCGGTGTGCATGAGGATCCCGTGCTGCCGGGCCAGGGCAGAAATCTGGGGAATTGGCTGGATGGTGCCGACCTCGTTGTTGGCGTGCATGACGGATATCAGGATGGTATCCGGCCGGATGGCTGCGCTGATGGCGTCCGGGCTCACCTTGCCGGTGTCATCCACATCCACGTAAGTGGTTTCAAATCCTTCGGTTTCAAGGTGCCTGCAGACTTCCAGCACGGCCGGGTGTTCCACGGTGGTGGTGATGATGTGCCGGCCCTTGTCCTTTAGTGCCCTTGCCGTACCTTTAATGGCATGGTTGTTGGATTCGGTTCCCCCGGAGGTGAAAAAGACCTCGTCGGCCCGGCAGTTCAGGAGTCCGGCCACTTGAAGACGGGCGGCCTCCACCGCCTTTTTGGGCTTGATACCGTACCAGTGGGAACTGGACGGGTTGCCGAATTCGGTTTCAATAAACGGCCCCATGGCCTCAATCACTTCAAGGGCATGGGGGGTGGTCCCGTTGTAGTCCAGATATACAGGGTGTGCCATGGCGGATGGTCCTTTCCGGCTTAAAGGGGCGTATTCAATTGGGCCCCTTAAAAAAAATGCCGTGTTGAAGTGGTTTCTTTTCTTTTTCTATCTATCAGACTATCGCCCAAAGATCCATGCTGTTGCCCTGTATGTACGGGATAACTGCATTATAATAATACGCTTAATTTTTAATATAATGGACTTGGGACTTGGGATATGGGACTTGGGGATTGCAGTATCCACGGCCTACCCAAGTCCCATATCCCGAGTCTCAAGCCGGTAGTTAGCGTGGGCCCGTTTGGTTTATCCCTCAAAAACAACATGGTATACGGACAATGGTGGACAAGGATAGGCTTTTTCCCACCGAACTTTCCTTTCAAAAAAACTCTCGCCAAGACGCAAAGGCGCAAAGCCTAAATTCCCTTGGGCAATGGTATTCTTTGCGCCTTAGCGCCTTTGCGTGAAAATATAAAAAAGAGGGCGAAGCCCTCGATTTTAGCATCACAGGGCAAAGAGAAACGCATTCCATATATTGAGAAACCCTTGCTACCCCAAGTCCCATATCCCAAGTCCCCATTTTATACATTATAAAAAATTACAAAACGGTATCCCAATAACATACCGGTTTATAATGCGTTTACCCTGAATGTAAGCAGGTGGTTTAAGGTTTGAAAGAAACATTTTTGTTGCCAATTACCAATTAAAATTATAATTAGCATATTTTTAAGCAGGGGTGTGGCTAAAAATATTGGATATTTTATATCAAATTTGGTAGCACATCCCCATTGGCGGTATGAATCCGGTAAGCAGAAGTAACATAGTCGAGGGGGGGAACCAGTGGAAGAATTGTCCATGCCCAAAATTAATCTTGAAAAATGTACGGGCTGCGGGCTGTGTATCCCGGTCTGCCCCCACGATACCCTGGTACTCAAAGAGGGGAAAGCCGTTGTGTCAGGGGACCATTGCATGGCCTGCGGCCATTGCCGTGCCGCCTGTCCGGCCGGGGCGGTCCTGCTGCCGGAACTCAAAGACAGCATGCAGGCCTTTTCGTCCTTTGCTGTTCAAAAGAAATGGCTGGCCTCAGGGCCGTTTCCCGTGGCGGACCTGGCACAGCTGATGCTGTCAAGAAGGTCGTGCCGGAACTATCAGAACAAACCGGTTCCAATTGAAATGCTCCAGGACCTTGTAAAGATGGGGATTGCCGCCCCCTCAGGAACCAACAGCCAGAAATGGACCTTTACCATTTTATCCACAAGACATGATGTGCTGGCCTTGGGAGACCAGATCGCCGCGTTTTTCAGGCGGACAAACCGGATGGCCGAAAACCACTGGCTCAGAAAGGCGCTAAAGCTTGTGGGCAAAGGAGAGCTGGACAGGTATTACACGGAGTATTATGACACCGTTGAATATGCCCTGGACGCCTATGAGAACCAGGGCAAAGACCTTCTGTTTCACGGGGCACCGGCCCTGATCGTCGTGGGCTGCGAGCCCGGGGCCAGCTGCCCCTCTGAGGATGCGCTGCTGGCGACCGGGAATATTCTGCTGGGCGCCCAGGCCATGGGGCTTGGCACCTGCCTGATCGGCTACGCCGTCCGGGCCATGCAAAAAAAACCTGATCTTCAAAGATCGTTAAAAATCCCGCCGGACGAAACCGTTTATGCGGTGATTGCCATCGGGTTCCCCAATGAAACCTACTCGGGTTTTCCCGGAAGAAAAAAATGCCGGATCCGGCACTTTCAGCCTTAAAGAGGCTCACGCAAAGGCGCTAAGGCGCAAAGCTTAATTCTATTGGGCCGTAATTGGCCTTTGCGTGAAGCTATGGCTGTCGGGTATCTTTCGTAAAAATGTGAAAAAAAGTTCTTAAAGTATAACAAGTTTTACTTAAGTTTATAACATTTTTTTCTCTTTCATCGTTCCTCTTTGATGTGGGACGGCTTTGTTCTATTTGGCAACCGATTGAAATAAAAAGGTTATGTGGCGATTTTTCCGATTTGCGAAAATCCGGTATGTTTTTTGCACTTTAATGACGCGGGTGAAACAGATCACAAATGGTTCTGCCGGGTTTTTTTCGAATTTTATGAAAGTTGCGCTCCTAACCCTTGTCAGAGAAAAGGACGGGTAAATGGTGGTATACCGATTGAGCATGGTGGAAAAGGTATTGTGGGTGTTGGTGGCTATTCCGGTTCTGGTTCTGGTCTTCAGTCTGATTGGACACCGGTTGGATGCGGCACGGGAACCGGCTGGTAATTTTCAGGCTGAGGCAAACCTGAAAGGTTCCATGAGCGGTCTTGAGATCACCGACTACCAGGGCAGCCAGAAGCATTTGTCACTTAAAATTGATACCTTTGATATTACCAAACAAAAGATGGGCTTTCTGCGCCTGGGGTTTATGAAGATCGCCTGCTTTGAGGGGGTGGCCATTACCCTGTACGAGACGGATTTTCCCCGGGAAAAGACAGGCGGCCCGGCCAGCCTCAGTAATCATTCAGCCCCTGACGGGGTGGACCGGCTTTTGGAACGGGTCAATCAGTTAAAGGATCATCTTCCCGGCCATATAAAAGGGATTGAATTAAAGCGGGTAACCCTCAACCGTGTTAAAAACGGGACCTTCCGGTCTTCTGTTACCGCTGACAGGGCACGGATCAATCCCCGGAACAGGCAGTTTATTTTTAAAGGGAATGTAGAGATTAACGGCATGGCGGGAAAACGGCTTTCCTGTGAGGAATTGACCTGGCAGCCCAACACCGGAAAACTTTTGACATCAAAGCGCTATGTGCTGGAAGACGGCCAGCGGAAAATACAGGGAACAGGCATTGAAACGGATTTTGAACTGATGGATATGACGATTGATAGCAGGAGGAACGGATGAGACATTTGACGGCTAAGGGCATTGGGGTGGTAGTTGGCCTGGTTCTTTGTTTTGGGATGATGTTTTCAGGGGCTTTGTTGCCCCGGGCAGTGGCCTGGGACGGCTTAACGTATGATTATGACTCCGCAGACATTGATGTGGACGGATTGGATTTATATCAATTTATCCAGATATTTAACCCAGGTGACACAGAGGCATTGGCCGGGTTTTCCGAAGGATTCGGCAGTGATCCCATTACGGTTGGCAGGGCGCTTCTGCCTTGCGATGCGGTTGATGCCAACCAGTGCTTTGGGAAAGCCGTTGCAGCTTCCACAGACCCGGATCCGGTTCTAAGAGCGTTTCATTCCGTAACCCGTATTATGGCATTGATCGATAACTCTGCACTCAATGGCTTGCTTACCGATCTCGGGGTATCAGAAGATGTCCGGACCCTGTGTGGATGGACGGCGGACTTTACCCGGGACGAAGCGGGTGATCCGGTTCTGCCCACAACCCTGCCGTCTACCGGGACGGCCCTGAATACGGTGATCGACGCTCTTATGGCTGAGGTGCAGGGGGCACTGGACGAACTTTCCGGCATTGTTAATTCAGAAGAAGATCCGCTTAATATCGTTCTGTGCGAAGAACTGGTCCTGCCCGAGGAGGCGGATTCCTGTGAAAAGATTGAGGTGGATTACGGGGACATTGCCCTTTACCGGGCTTTCCTCCAGGGGTTAAAGGCATTTTTGCTGATTCTGGATGCCTATGATCTGGACATCGCCCAAACCACCCAGTTGATTTCTGCTTTAGAGGCCGATAACTTCATCAGCATTAACGATTATTTGTCCGTTAATACGGGCTTTCTGACACTGGATACGGAGAATGGGGCAACTCAGCTGACAGACGCTAAGGCGGCGCTCTACCTTGCCATTGAGAGTTACAAGAAGGCGTCAGGCTTTATCCAGGCAGAAACCGATGACCAGGATAACGATCTGATTCAGTTTCCCGAAGAACAAGAGGAGATTGATAATGAAGCGGAGTTTATGGCCGGACTTGAAAAAATTAAGTCAGCTCTTTCCGCTTCCACGGTTATTGACAGTGATGTGGGGATTTCCCTGGATCTGACCCAATTTTTTGATTCAGCCCCTGATCTGCGGGGTTTCCTGCCCACCTTCACGAACACCAATGAGATCATTTGCGAAACAATTAACTCAACGCTTGGGGGTATTCTCACAGGGCTTAGCAACGACGATTGGGCCGAAATCCTGGAGATCCCAGTACTGGTATCCGGGACAGTTTCCCTGGCCGACGGCATTGGGGGCGGTGATGGGATCACCAGCATTATAGTCCAAGCTTATAACTGCTGGGGAGACGAACCGTCAGGTCTGGCCGACCTTCAATGGTGTTCTCAAGTGGGTTCCGTCTCCCTTTCTTCCGGTGGTGATTACGAAATGTCACTGAGTACGGAGTATGATGACGTGTGGATGATCGCATTCCTGGATACTGACGTTGATTCTGAACTGAGTCCCGGGGATGTTTATGGCGTTTATGGGGCGGTATCTACTGACGGTACTTGGGGGGAGTCTTTTGACGTAACTTCAGATAGCTGCGACGGCCCGGCCGGCATTAATATATCTATTGGTAACATGACTACAGGGATAAAAGGCAGGGTCACCACTCTTGAAGATGGGATTGCCGTCCCCGTAACCGGTATCCAGATTAATATGTATGACAGCGACAGCGAGTACGCTGGTTATATCACATCCGTGAAAACAGACAGTGACGGCTATTTCAGGATTGTCGAAATGTCAGATACCTCTGTTAAGCTGCATGTTTCCAACAGCGGGGACCAGAATTTTATAATCGGGTGGTGGAACGAAACCGACGGGGAAATAACAGACAGCCGCAGTAAGGCAACATCTTTTAGTACTGACGCCAGTGATGTCTTTGTTGATATCAGCCTTGAAAAAGGCGCGAGTATCTCAGGAACGGTTAAGACAACGGGCGGAAGCCCCATTCAAGACATCTGGGTATATGCCTGGGACTGGGATACCGGCGACTGGAAAGGAAATTCACTGACAGATTCCAACGGGGTGTATACCATTATCGGACTGGAAGCTGGAAACTACCGGTTGGAGACCATTCCGTCCCGGACTTATCTGTCCCAGTCCTATTCGGGCATGGTCGAGGTTACAGCCGGGGAGCCGAAAACCGGGATCGATTTTATTCTTGAAAGGGAAGGGACGATTACCGGAACAGTAACCTTGACAGGTGACAGTGGCGCATCTTTAACAGACGTGGAAATTACAGCGTTTAATGTTGCAAGCGGAGAGTTTGCTTCATGGACGTCCGTGGAATCGGACGGGACTTATACCCTTTCAGGCTTGTCTTCGGGGGGGTACAAAATAGGCGCCTCTTACTATCCAGCTGTGTATACCGTTGCACCTGAGTATTACAAAGAAAAAGATAACTATGATGATGCCACCCCGGTTGACGTTGAAGAAGGAGAAACTGTAGAAGGGATTAATTTTGATCTGAAGGTGACTTCAACTTCGGCCCAATAGTGCCCTGAGCCTCGAAAAGAACCTAAATTCCTGCCCTGACCCGGTGACAGATGGGAAAGTGAGAAAGTGAGGTGAGGGCCGGAAGGCCGGTGAGAATTTGAGTTGGTGACAATCCGGGTATTTTTTATGCGCTTTGGGTTACAGGTGTGTAAAAAATACCCGTTTTTTTGTGGCGGGTTTATGGCCTTGAAAAAATAATTTTCTTTATTTCAGATGCTTAGAAAAAACAGGGGCGGTCCGGAACATATTTTGCTCACATTTTATTTGACTGAATTTATGTGGGTAAAAAAGTAAGGCTGGGTGAGCGGGAGCGCATTTTCCGGTTGACAATTAACGGTTTCCGGTTAATCTGGTGCTTTCATGAGATGTTCCATTATTTTTTTAGGTATGAGGATGAACCCTTTTTTATTGCTGGCTCTTCTGGTCTGCCTGATGACAACCGGGTGTAAGACCCTGGCCCCTGAACCCGCTGTTCAACTGCCCCTGGAACTGCCCGGTGCCTACGTCTTTCAGGCCGATGCTTCCGGGGTGGAATCGCCTGGGGAAACGGCCCGGGAGTGGTGGCTTAAAATGGACCGCCCGGAGCTCAATGCCCTGATTGAACAGGGGATTGAGGGCAACCATAACCTTAAGGTGCTGTCGGCCCGGGTGGACCAGGCCCGGGCAAGCCTGAAAAAGGAAAGCGCCGGCCTGAAGCCGGGCCTGGATTATTCCTTTGGCGGGGAAAAGGATTATACAAGGACCCAGTCCGGTAAAAGCCAGGGGGGGGCATATGCCAATTCCCATTCCTGGGACGCCTCTCTTTCCGGGTCCTATACCGTGGATGCCTGGGGTCAGATAAAGGCCCAGGTAAGCGCCCGGGACCTGACCCTTGAAGCGGCCGTAAGGGATCTCAATGATGCGGTTCTGGAACTTGCCTGTGATATCTCCAAAACCTGGGTGGACATCATCAGCGCCAGAAAACGCAAGGCCATCCTGGCAAGCCAGATCCAATTCAACCAGACCAGCCTCGAATTGCTTAAACTCATGTTTTTAAATGGGAAGGCCAGCGCCCTTGACGTATCCCAGCAGCGGGAGTCCTTAGCCCAGGTGCTGGCCCTGGAGCCTTTGCTGGAACAGGAAGAGGCGCTGCTGCTCAACGAGCTGGCCTTTATGACCGGCACCACGCCAGGCCGCATTTTGCCGGTTCAGGCCAGTGAACTGCCGCCCCCTCTGATGCCCGAAAATCCCGGCGTTCCGGCCGATCTTCTGGAAAATCGGGCCGATATCCAAGCGGCCCGGTTAAGGCTGTTATCCTCCCAGTCGGATGTGGCAGCGGCCAAGGCCGATATTTTGCCTTCCTTTACCCTTACGGCCAGGGCCGTTTTTTCTTCGGGCCGGCTGGAGATGCTGTTCCATAACTGGGCCGCAAGCCTGGGGGCTGCGGTGGCCGGTTCTCTTTTGGACGGGGGTGAGAAAAAGGCCGAGGTGGAACGGGTCCGGGCGGAAGTCAAAGAAAACCTGCACCTTTATGCCCAGACCGTGGCCCAGGCCATCCGGGAAGTGGAGGATGCCCTGGTGACCATGGACCGGCAAAAGGCCTATATTACGCGGTTGGAAGAGGAGCTTTCAGCGGCCCGGCTGACCCTTGGGGATGCCCGGATCCAGTATCTCAACGGCCAGAGCGATTATTTGAGTGTCCTGACCGCCCGGCTTGCCATTGAAGGGCTTGAGCGGCAGCTGGTGGGGGAGCGGGCCTCGCTGATTAAGGAAGAGATTGGGTTTTACCGGGTGCTGGGGAGCCGGTGGGAAGGTGGGCAGGTGGGAAAGTGGGAAAGTGGGCAGGTGAGAAAGTGAGAAAGTGGGAAAGTGGGAAAGTGGGCAGGTGAGAAAGTGAGAAAGTGAGAAAGTGGGAAAGTGAGAAAGTGAGCCGGTGGGAGAGTGAGCTGGTGTGGGGTTTGGTAAATTTCGAATTGGGATTGGGGATAAAAGACTGAAAACTTTGGGGTAGACAGGATATAAAGATCCTTCAGCCTAACCCCCTAATCCAAGGAGCTTGGTATTGAGACTGTTAATTAAAATTTTGCTGCCGGTTTGCCTGATTGCTGCCGGGGTGGCCGGATTTAAGTACTATGAGTCCCAGAAAGTGAAGATGAAACGCAAACCCCCCAGGCAGCAGATGTCTGTGGTGGATACGGTGAGTGTGATGCCCGGTACCCACGAAACCCTGGTCCAGGCCATGGGCACGGTGGTTCCGGACCGGACCGTGGTCCTTAAGGCCCGGGTGGCAGGGGAAGTGGTCTGGACGGCGCCCGGGTTTGTTGAGGGCGGCCTGGTGAAAAAAGGGGAAACCCTGGTCCGGCTGGACGATACCGATTACCGGCTGGAAATGGAAAAGGCCCAGAATGCCCTGGATAAAGCCCTGGCCGATTTTGATATTGAAAAGGGGCAGCAGCAGATTGCCATAGAAGAATTAAAAATTATTACCAAACTCTCCCCTGAGGGGATCGGCTCCACGGATCTGGCCTTGAGAAAACCCCAGCTGGCCCAGGCAAAGGCGGCGGTGGCCGGGGCCAAAACCGATCTTGAAAAGACTCGGCTGGATTTGAGCCGGACCCGGATTGTCTCTCCGTTCAATGCCCTGGTTCTGGAAAAAAATGTGGAAACCGGGTCTCTGGCCGCCGTTCAAGGGACCCTGGCCACCCTGGTGAATGTGGATATCTACCGGGTGGAAGCCCGGGTTCCCTTAGACCGGCTTTCTGTTTTAAATTTTGACGGGAAACAGGGCAGCGAGGCTTTGGTTTTTTCCGAAAATGAGACCCGCAGCCGGGCCGGCCGGGTGGTCAGGGCCACGGGCAGCATCACCGGCGAGGGCCGCATGGCCGGGGTGATTATTGAGGTGGCTGACCCCCTATGGCTTGATAAAGGGCATCCTGACCCGGGGCTGCTGCTGGACGATCATGTCACGGTCCGGATTACAGGAAAGGCCTTTGAAAATGTCTATCCCCTGGCCCGGTCCCTGATCCGGGAGGGCGGCACGGTCTGGATATACGATGCCGGGAAGCTTAAAATCAAAACCGTCGACATTGTCTGGAAGGAAACCGACCGGGTGTTTGTCCGGTCAGGCCTGAACCCCGGAGACCAGGTGATTTCTTCAGAACTTCCGGCCCCGGTTGAGGGCATGCCCATTCAACTGGCCCAGGGAGAAAAGTCGTGACCGCCCAAATTCAGGACACAGAATCCCGGGGACCCATTGCCTGGATGGCCGGCAATTCCGTGGCGGCCAACCTGCTCATGGCCGCTTTGCTGGTGGGCGGCCTTTTCGTGGGCCTTTCCATTAAACAGGAGGTTTTTCCTGAATTTGACCTGGACAGGGTCAGTATCTCCATTTCCTATCCCGGGGCCAGTCCCGAGGAGGTGGAAAACGGCATTATCCTGGCCGTGGAAGAGGCGGTCCAGGATTTGGAAGGCATAGACGAAATTACGGCCACAGCGTCGGAAGGGTCTGCCTTCATTGTGGTGGAAGCTCTGGAAGGAACGGAAATCAACCGGCTGTGGCAGGAGGTTAAAGCGGAGGTGGACCGGATCGGAACCTTCCCCGATGAGGCCGAAGACCCTGTGGTCACCATTGCGGCCAGGAAGCGGGAAGTGGTCCGCCTGGCCCTGCACGGGGATGCGCCGGAAACCACCATGCGGGAGCTGGCCGACCAGATCCGGGATGAACTGCTCCTGAACAAGGACATCACCCAGGTGGAGCTTGAAGGGGTCCGGGACCGGGAGATTCACGTGGAGTTTTCCAGTACCACCCTGAGGCGGTACGGCCTGACCCTGGATGATGTGGCCCAGGCCATTTCAAAGGCTTCCGTGGAGTTAGGGGGCGGTACCATTAAATCCAAGAGCGGGGATATTCTGCTCCGGGTCAAGGACCGGAAGGATTTTGCCCTTCAGTACGCCAAGCTGCCCATCATTACCGGAGAGGACGGCACCAAAATTCTTCTGGAGGATATCGCAACGGTCAGCGAAGGATTTGAGGAGTCGGAACACTGGGCCTCTTTTGACGGCAAACGGGCCGTGACCATTGCCGTATACCGGGTGGGCGACCAGACCCCGACCCAGGTGGCCAAAGCCACCAAAGAAGCAGTCCAGAATATTGACGCATCTCTGCCTCAGGGGGTAGGGCTGGACATTGTCCGTGACATGTCCAAGGTATTTGCCCAGCGGGCGGACCTGCTGCTCCGGAACGCCTACCTGGGGCTGGGGCTGGTGTTTTTCTTTCTGGCGTTATTCCTGGAAATCCGGCTGGCCTTCTGGGTGAGCCTTGGTATTCCTATTTCTTTTCTGGGCTCTTTTCTGCTGCTGGCCCCCACCGCCTTTTCCATTAACATGATCAGCATGTTTGCCTTTATCGTGACCTTGGGAATCGTGGTGGACGATGCCGTGGTGGTGGGAGAAAATGTCCACTATTACCGGGGCCAGGGCCTGTCCTTTCTGGACGCCGCCATAAAGGGTGCCCGGGACATTGCCGTGCCTGTGGTGTTCAGCGTGATCACCAATATGGTGACCTTTGTTCCGTTGATGTTTATTCCAGGCATCATGGGAAAGATTTTCAAGACCATTCCCTTTGTGGTGATTGCCGTGTTTGCCGTCTCCCTTGTGGAAAGCCTGTTTATCCTGCCGGCCCATCTGAGCCATCAAAAACGGCATACGTTTTTTCCCTTGAATGTGCTTGAAAAATGGCAGGGCGCATTTTCCCGGGGATTTGAAACCCTGGTCAAAAACGTGTACGGTACGGTTCTGCTAAGGGTTTTAGAGTTCCGGTATGCCATGATCAGCCTTGGCATTGCCTTGCTGCTGGTGACGGCCGGGTATGTGGCTTCCGGAAAAATGGGCATGGTCATGTTTCCCAAAGCCGAGTCTGATTATGCCTACTGTGAGGCCGAACTCCCCTATGGCACGCCTGAAAGCCGGCTAAGGGAGATTGAAAAGACCCTGGTGGACCAGGCCGTGAAAGTGGTGGCGCAAAACGGGGGGCAAACCCTGTCCACAGGGATTTTTTCCCAGGTGAAAGACAACCAGGTCACGGCCCGGATTTATTTGACCGATCCCGGGGTCAGGCCCAAAAGCACCGAAGAAGTCACCCGGGTCTGGCGGGAAAAAGTAGGCCGGGTCCCCGGGCTTGAAACCATTTCATTTGAGTCCAACCGGGGCGGCCCCGGCTCCGGAAAGAACCTGACGGTAAGCTTGAGCCACCGGAACCAGGCCACCCTGGAAAGGGCAGGGCAGGACCTGGCAGAGAGTCTTGACGAGTACGCCATTGTCCATGATATTGACGACGGATCTGCCAAGGGAAAACGGCAGTTTGACATTACCTTGACCGAGGCCGGTAAGCGCATGGGCTTAACCTCCCGGGAGGTGGCAAGCCAGGTTCGGTACGCCTTTCAGGGGGTGGAGGCGGTCAAGAACCAGCGGGGCAGAAACGAGGTAACGGTCCGGGTCAGGCTCAGCAAGGAAGAACGGGGATCAGAGGCCACCTTTGAAGACCTGGTCCTCCAGGCCCCTGAAGGGGAAATCCTGCTCAGGGACGCAGTTAAAACCATAAAGGGGCGGGCCTATACCAGTATTGAACGAACCAACGGGAAACGGGAAATCCAGGTGACGGCCAATGTCCGTCCCCAGTCCCAGGCCGACAATGTGATCCGGGATATGAAAGAGCAGATCCTGCCCGATCTGGTCAGTCGGTATCCCGGCCTGTCCTATGATTTCAAAGGAAGGCAGGCCGAGATCAAGGAGAGCGTCACCGCCCTGATCAAGGGGCTCGGACTTGCCCTGCTCTGTGTGTTTGCCCTGCTGGCCGTGCCCTTTAAAAGTTATCTTCAGCCCTTTATCATTATGTTCTGTGTTCCCTTTGGCATGATCGGGGCCATTTTCGGCCACATCCTCATGGGATATTCTTTGTCCGTAATGAGCCTGTTCGGCCTGGTGGCCATGTCCGGGGTGGTGGTCAACGATTCATTGGTCCTCATCGATTTTGCGAACCGGCGGATCAGAGAGGGCATGCCGGTGGTTTTTGCGGTCCAGGCCGCGGGAATCCAGCGGTTTCGTCCCATTCTTTTGACCACCTTGACCACCTGCGGCGGCCTTGCCCCCATCATTACGGAAACCTCAAGACAGGCCAAATTCCTGATTCCCATGGCCATCTCCCTGGGGTTCGGCATTCTGTTTGCCACGGTGATTACCCTGCTGATGGTGCCCTGTCTTTATTTGATTTTGGAGGATCTTAAGGCGCTTTTTGAAGGATGAAAAGGCGATAGCGGGAGGGATGGGGTGGCCTCCGTCGCTATCGCTATCGGGATCGCTATCGCTATCGAAAAAGATAAAAAGAACATTCTGGCATAAACGGGGTTTAGCCATGCCCGTGTCTGTCCGTATTTTCCCCTTTTCCACATATTTGCAGTAGGTATCGCTTTTTGTAAGGGTATTTTAGGCCTAACCAAATTTGAATTTGAATATTTTCCCAAAGTCGGTTATTTAATTAAGGTTCGACCCTTAGGATAACTCATTAAAATCATTAAGGAGGAGCCCGTGAAAACAATAAAATCGCTTATTTTAATAGGGATCATGGTAACCGGAATCGCAGTCCCATGGGCTGGGGCAGGGTTTACGGTAGGCCATGAGCATACGGATCTGTCACAGATTCCCGATGAATGGATTGATGCCGCTAAAGAAAATTTACAGATTGCCTATAACCACACCTCCCATGGCAGCCAGATTATTACGGGCTTAAACGCCCTTGAGAACTATCCGGCTTTTGGGGATAAATACAACTGGACTGACACGGAAAACTATGACACTGACAGCTTGAGCCTTGATAATAATGGTATTCCGGGTGAAGCCGATCTGAGCCAGGGCGATGTGGACTCAGATTCCGACGGGGTTGCAGACTGGGCAGAAGACACCTATGCCTATTTGACGGCAAAAGAGGGCGATGGCAGTTATACCCACGATGAAATCAACGTCGTCATGTGGTCCTGGTGCAGCATTGCCGGCCATAATATCAACCGTTACTTAAACAGCATGGAATGGCTTATCGCACAGTTCAGTGAGGGGGGAAGCGATGCCCGGGCCGCTGTTCATCCGGTTCAGTTTGTGTTTATGACCGGCCATGCCGAGGGGGGCGGGGAAGGGGATTCTTCGGACAGCCGGAATGAAGTGATCAGGGCTCATTGTACGGCAAATGACCGGATACTCTTTGATTTTTCCGATATTGAAAATTATGATCCGGACGGCAACTATTTTCTGGATAAGAACGTAACCGATGCGTTGTACTATGATCTTATGGGTTCCCATGACGCCAATTGGGCATCGGACTACCTGGACCGCCATCTATGGGAGGAACTGGCCTTGCTTACCCACGGGGTGGATGGGTACAGTGGGTGCAGTTCCTGTGCCCATTCAGACGGGCCTGACAATGATGCCCGGCTCAACTGTGTTCTCAAAGGCCGGGCCGCCTGGTACCTGTTCGCCCGCCTGGCCGGATGGTCGGGGTGTATTCAGGATATAGACGAAGACGTGGACGTGGACGGCGAAGACCTGGCCGCCTTTGCCCAGGATTTTTCTTTAAGCTGCCTGGAGGAAATGGCCCAGGCATTTGGAAATTAAATCGGGGGTTGCATTATCCGGTTTTGTTCAACAATGAACCAGACGGGTTGATTTTCTTTAAAACGGGAAAACAACCCGTTTGCTTTTGAAATGACGGTCTGATAAAAGACAACTCCCATGGACCAGGAAAAACAACAGCGAAGATATGAAGACCAGGCCAGGATGCTGGCCAACCGGGTCAAGAAAAAGTACCACCACCTGCGCAAACGGTATGCCCGGCAGAATCTGGAGGTATTCAGGCTCTATGACTGGGATATCCCTGAGATTCGGGCCGTGGTGGACTGGTATGCCGGCCATCTGGTCATTGGGGAGTATGCCAGAAAGCAGTCCACCCCGGACTGGCTTCCCCTCATGGGTGAGGCTGTGGCCAATGCCCTGGACGTTCCCCCAAGCCGGCTTCACCTTAAGGTCCGGAAAGCCGGGGTTAAAGAGGGAAAACGGTATGAGCGGCTCAACCATACCAACCTGATGATTCCCATGAAGGAGCGGGATCTGCAATTTTACGTCAATCCCAGCGATTACGTGGACACGGGCCTGTTTTCCGATCACCGGAATACCCGGATGATGGTTAGGGACCTTTCAAAGGGTAAGGCTGTCCTGAACCTTTACTGTTACACGGGCGCATTTACCTGTTACGCCGTTAAAGGGGGCGCGGTACGGACCGTGTCCGTGGACCGGTCTAAAACAGCGGTCAAATGGGTGAAACAGAATCTTGAACTCAACGGTCTTTCCGGCCCGGAACACCGGGTCATCCAGAAAGATACCCTGGACTTTCTGGCCCGGGCCGGCAATGAATTCTCCAATTTTGACCTGGCCGTGGTGGACCCGCCGTCCTATTCCACCACAAGGACAGCGGGAAAGCACTTTGACATTGCCCGGGACCACGTGGATATGCTCAACCTTGCGTTTCAACGAATGAAACCCGGCGGCCTGGTCTTTTTCTCCACCAACCACCAGAGTTTTGAGTTAAAGGAAAACCAACTCAAGGCATCTCAATTTGAAGAGATTACCGACACCACCATTCCCGAAGACTATGTGAGCAATAGAAAAAAGATCCACCGCTGCTGGCGGATTGTGGTGTGAGTATACCGGATGATCCGGCAAAATGTATGATTTCCTGTGCCCGGGCCTGGGGAGATGGGGACCCCCTTAACCCATTAACTTAATATCGGCATTTCAGGTCTACGCATTCCGGTCTCCAGTCTTTCGGCTTCCAGTCTCCTTTCAGTTTCATTGTGCTTGCTTTAGGGCGGCACAGCTGATAAACATCAATTATAACTGTTCAGCAGTGCCCCACCTTCACTCATTTAAGACCTTCCCACGTAGCACAGCACAGCTGATAAACATCAAGTTATACATTGTGAGTTGGGGCGTTATGAACTCT
Source organism: uncultured Desulfospira sp. (assembly GCA_963663165.1). Classification (GTDB taxonomy): domain Bacteria; phylum Desulfobacterota; class Desulfobacteria; order Desulfobacterales; family Desulfobacteraceae; genus Desulfospira. The sequence continues at coordinate 5,792,857 of OY760175.1, forward strand.
AAAATCGGAGTCTTAGCCTTAAAAAAAAGGGGGAACGATTATGGTGAAGTTATGCACCGCTTTCTGGCTGGTGGTACTGGCCTGTCTTTGGGGTCCCGGGGTGTTAACGGCCATGGCCGATGATCCGGATATTGACGTGACTTATATTGAAAGGCTGCCCAGATACGATTATGATGCAGATAAAAATAATCCCGAGCCGGGCGACACCGTCACCTTTAACGGGCATATCCGGTATTGGGGCCATGAATCGCTTTCCGGGGCGGATTATGCCTGGTACCTGGATGATGATTTGGTGTATAGCGGCACCCTGACTGGTATGAGTGCAGGAGAGGAGCAAATCGTCACTTATGAATGGACCTGGGAATCCGGCAGCCACCGGATCAAACTGATGGTTGATCCTGAGGACAAGCTTGACGAGGCAAGCGAAACCAACAATTCGGTAGAAGATCTGACCAATGCCCTGAGTGTCGGATTCTGGGTTGAACAGACGGTTTATGATTACTTTCACCAGTATCAAAAAGAGCTTGGGGACGGGGCCAACTCCTGGGAGGATTGGGCCCGGCGGCAGATTGCCCGGTGGAACCTCATGTGTGAAGAGGCAGTTTGGCCCACGTCTCCAAATGGTGTGATCGACCGTTTCCGGCTTGATAAAGTCGTGATCGTATCGGACGGTGCCCTGCCGCTGTCCTGGGGGGGGCTTGCGACCAACTATCCCAATGCCGACGACAAGACCGTGGACCTCATGTGGGGTTTTCCTGCGACCTCGGACATGACCGACTTTTACGGCGATCACACATCCACTGAGGATGACAACGCCTTTTATATAGAAAAGTCCCTGCTTCATGAACTCGGGCATGCCCGCTACCTGATCGATAATTACGGGTTTGATGTCCACAATACGTCAAGCCACCACGCGGTTCAGATTTATGAAGGCGATACCTATGTGGCCGGCAGCCATTATATGCCCTTTCTGGCATACGATGAGGTCCTGTATTACAACACCAGCGGCGGCGTTATGGAAGGGCCTTACGATTTTGCCTGGTCACCCTATGAAGCGGCCGCGCTCAACCTCATTGCCGGCCGGCGGGCCACCTGCGGAAATTATAACGCCCCTTGCAATATCGGCGTGTTTTTGCAGGATCTGCCCGGAAACAATCACATCCTCATTGTGGACAAGGCCGGGGAGCCCATGCCGTTTGCCGGTGTGACCGTTTATAATGTTGAAAGCGGCTCAGGCTGGTACGGTAAAACCATTGACAATATACCGGATCAAACCTATACCGCCGATGCCGACGGGTACATTCACCTGCCCCGCAACCCCTTTAACCCCGGTGGGGACATCATCCATGGCTATGGGCATGCCAATGGGACCATGATTCTGCGCATCGAATATGAAGATCATGTCTGGTACCGCTTCCAGGAAGTCACGGACTACAACATGGAATACTGGAAGGGCAACACCGAGGATGCTTATTATACCGTTGCAACGGACCTGGTGCCCGAACAGGCCTGCCCGCCGGCCGACATGGCTGAAAATAATGCCCAGGACTGGGAAGGATGGGCTCAAGAGCCCATTGACTGGGACTCCTACTTTGAAAACGATACAACCCTTACGGTCTCAGGCGATGCTTCGGTTAAATTCGTTACCGATGGGGGATGGGAGACTTACCTGCGGTACCCCGGTGCCTATGAGGCCCATTGGGACCTGAGCGGTTGTGATTATCTTTATATCAGCTTTTACGCCGAAAATCCCAGCGACTATAATTTTCAGGAGGGTCCGAAAGTCCGCCTGGTGGACCAGGACGGGAATTATTATGAATACAATTTCTATGACAACGGGAACGTACAGACCCTGCTCAATGATGCGGTAGGCCAGTGGATCCACCTTGAAATTCCGCTGGATGCCCCTGAAAGTCGGGAATACGGCTGGGGCCGCAGCGCCAAAGGCACCCCCGATCTCACCGACATCCGCTATCTGGAGATCCATGCCGATACCTGGGACAGCGGCTTTATCCTGTGGGTTGATCAGGTCTATTTTGATCCAGCGCCGCCCTGCTGCCAGAGCGACCTGGACGGTGACGGTGACGTAGACGGCAAAGACCTGCAAATGCTTACGGCAGATCTTTCCAAAGTGACTTTGTCTGTGTTTGCACAAGAATTCGGAACTGAAGCCTGTTCAGGGCTTTAAGAGAATTTTGGGGACGTTATTTGATTTTATATAACGGCCACGGGCCGTCTTGGTTATCCAACCAAGCACCGCCCACAACAAATATTGAAAGTCTTCTCAGGACCTTAGTGAGACTTTCTTATAAACGGCCACGGGCCACAAGCCCACAACGAATAATGAAACTGAAGATACCAGCAACGGTAGACTATAAATTGGGCACCGCAGGTGCTTCGCCCTCTTGTCTCTTGTTTCTTGTCTCCAGTTTCTTATAAATTAGATATCGTCCCCGGATTTTCAGCGGTTATCAGACGGCTTTGCCGGTGTTTTCAAGAATTTGCCGGTCTTTTGTCAGCAATTGGTTTTGGCTTACTGCGGCGGCCTGTCCCTTAACGGTGTTAAACTCCTTAGTGCCTGGTTATTTTTCCACCAGACACAGAATTTTCGTTCAGACACAAATTATGGTGTGACAGGTGAAGGGGGCTGTTTAGTATGGCCTTCTCCTGAAAGACTTCTTTTTTTTCTTTCCCCCGGAATCGGCGTGGTTCACCTTGATGGGCTTTTTATCCACCACGTTGCCATTCAATGCCTTGATGGCCTTATCCGCTTCAGAATTGCTCGGCATTTCCACAAAAGCAAATCCTTTTGGGTATCCTTTAAACCGGTCCTTTATAATTTTAACACTTTTCACTTCGCCAAAGGCTTCAAACATCTGTCTGAGTGTATCTTCCGTCGTCTGTACCGTTAGATTGCCAACATAGATATTCATTTGTTTGTCCTTTTCATGTGAAAGTCTTGCATTTTTTAAGTCACAGCGTTACAGCCGTTTAAGCGGGAAGTAACGACTCCTGGGTCATCTTTTTTCCAATTGCTTTTTCAATTAAGGCAATGGTTTTATTGTCCGCCATGGTTGCAAAGGTATAGGCCTGGCCTGACTGGTTGGCCCTGCCGGTTCGGCCGGTTCTGTGAATATAGGTTTCAACCGTATCGGGCAGATCATAGTTGATCACATGGGAAACCCCGGATACATCAATTCCCCTGGCAGCGATATCCGTTGCCACCAGAATTTTAAAAGCGCCGTTTCGAAACCCCGTCATTGCCCTTTGCCGCTGGTTCTGGGATAAATTCCCCTGCAAAGAGACCGCGTTGAATCCTGATTTTTTTAATTGAACGGCAAGGCTTTTGGCCTTGTGTTTGGTTCGGGTAAACACAATGGTGCTGGCCATGCCGTTTTTGGCAAACAGCGTCTTGAGCAGGGCCGTCCGGTTTTCTTTTTGGACATTAAACCGGCCGTGGGCGATGCGGGGTGCCGGCTGTGTGTGGTTGACCTGAACCTTAACGGGGTGGTGTAAAATGTCCTGAACCAGATTTTCGATCATTTTTGGCATGGTCGCAGAGAAAACCAGGGACTGGCGGTTTTGGGGAAGGACCCGGATAATCCGCTTGATGTCGGGCAAAAATCCCATATCAAGCATCTGATCCGCCTCGTCCAGAACCAGAATTTTGATCCCTTTAAGCGTGATGGCCTTTTCATTCATAAGATCGAGCAGCCGCCCCGGGCATGCCACAATGATATCCACGCCTTTTTTAAGGGCATTTATCTGAAGGTGTTTTCCAACCCCGCCGTAAACGGCCACACTTTTAACAGAGGTGTGACGGGCCATCATTTTAATACTTTCATGAATCTGCTCGGCCAGTTCCCGGGTGGGGGCCATGACCAAGGCTGACGGTGATCCCGAAGTTTCGGTAGAAGATCTTTTGAGCAGGTCCTGGAGAATGGGCAGTACAAAGGCAACGGTCTTTCCGGTGCCGGTCTGGGCCAGGCCAAGGATATCTTTCCCGTCAAGAATGGGGGGGATGGCTTTTTGCTGGATGGGACTTGGGCGGGTGTAGCCCGCATCGTGAATGCCTGACTGGATGTCAGGGTGAAAATTAAACTGGGTAAAATGCATTAAAGCTCCTGAAAGCAGACTTTTTTAGTCCAAGCTGGACTGACCGCATGTGTTTTGAAGGTGTATGGTCTGCTTATAATTTTGTTAAAATAAAAAGCCCCTGAGAACAGAATCCTCAGGGGCTTTATTGACTGTTCATATGAAAGGCACCGCAACGTTCCGGCATTCTTTCATGTTGGTTGCGGGCAGGCCTGAAAATAAAGGTCAGGCTGGCCCATGGACCGTATAAGAAAAAGTGGTTTCCTACAGCACGGTGACATTTGCAGCAGACGGCCCTTTGGGGCCCTGCTCGATTTCAAAAGTGACTTGATCACCTTCGTTCAATGACTTGAATCCTTGTGCGTTAATGCCGGAATGATGGACAAAAACATCTTTGCCGCCATCTTCTACTTCGATAAATCCAAAACCTTTAGCCTCGTTGAACCACTTTACAGTACCTTTTGCCATATTGGCATTCTCCTAAATAAAAAAATAAAAATTTGCTTCTAACTTTGGGGAGTACCCGCATAAATGGGGATTACACCTTTGGGAAGGAACATAAGTACATACAAAATGCACATCCTTCGTATAATACCGGAAAAATAAAGAATGTCAAGAACATTGATCTGCAGGGTCAGGGTAACCGCAGAATCCGGCATGATATTTGGGTGTGGTTGGTGAATTTTATAATGTAAAAAAAGGAAACCGGAGAAAAGGAGACGGGAGACCGGATGAGGCGGTGTTGTTGGGTCGGCCGTAGGGGCGATTCATGAATCGCCCCTACACCGTCATCACATGTAATGTGAAAATCCAAGATTCAATTTTATTGGAGATGCAGTGTTCCATTTCAAATGCCGGTACCCTGGAAAATTGATCATTTGGGCGGGGGAATTATTTTTTCAAATATTTCGTCTGCCACGCTGATGACATCCATAGATGGATCATAACCGATCGCTTTGGCGGTTTCCAGGTTAATGGCGATTTTGGAGGGCGCCTCAAACAGCTGGTCAATGTCCCTGGGTTTGGCCCCGTTGAAAATCTTGGCCATGGTATCGGCATAAAACCGTCCCACATATTGAAAATTGGCCCTGGAAATGCTCATTAAAAATCCGTATTTCACCTGTTCGGAATGGGACTGGGTAAAGGTGGGGATTTTGCATTCATTGGCAATGTTTACCAATTCCGGAATACTGTTGGCATGGACACCGTTCTGGGCGGTGACATAAATGGCATCTGCGGTTTTGCAAAGGGTCTTAAAGCATGTTTGAACACTTTCTTCATCTTTTTTGATATCACCACTTTCGTCTGTGGTAAAACAGGGCACAATTTGGAAACCGGTTTCAGCGGCCACTTTTTTTACGCTGTCAAGGGCGGCGTAACTGCGGCCCTGCTCGGTGTCCTGGTAGGCGATGCCAAGTCTGTCAAATCCCACAAAGTGGTGAAATACCCGGATTTGCCGTTCGTGGCGATAGGGATCTACCCGGGCATGGACGTGGTCGTAGCCTGAATCTTCCACACTCTTGATGATCCCTGCGGCTAAGGGGTCTGTGGTTGAAATGACAAGGGTGGGGACATGATGGTCGTTTGTAGCTAAGCTTAACCCGGCCCGGGTGCCGGCCGCAATGATCAGGTCAATATCCTTTTGGTTGTTCAGCCGGGCAATGATCTGAGGGGCCATTTTTGCGATAACGGCTTTGTCCCAGTTTCCGGTATAATGGCCGTCGGCAACGAATTCAATATATTGGCTTTGGGTGTCGGCGCAAAGCCATTTCCACAGGCCGGCGGTCTGCTCACCGGTCTGCTCCGGGATGGTGGCTCTTTCCATCCACCCCATATCCATCAATGCCCTGATAATCCCCAGAAAGTTGAGCTGGTAATTGATATAATCCCCCCCTTCAAAATACCCGATCCGCCATTTTTTGCCGTTATGGGTGACCGGGGCGGTGGAAAAATCCCCTTTGTCGGCCGCCAGGGCCAGGGCGCAGCCTAACAGGGAAAAAAGAAGCAGGGTTGACGCTGTGATCTTATGAAACATTTTCATCAGTGATGTTCCTTTTGCTAAATTGCCGTTGTCCCTACGTTAAAACGGCTGATCAGAAAGAAATCGAAGTTTTCAGCTGGTACAGTATCCAGTGCTTTTCCAGCTCATCATCCTGCTGAAAGCTGTATCCGGTGCCAAAGCCCTCATTGAAGTTTACCCCGGCTTTGATGATCCAGTAATCATTGATATCAAACCGGGCATTGAACGACAGGGTATTCTGGTAGCCGTACAATCCGATGGGGACTCCGCTGGCGTTGAGGGTCTCGCCTTTTTTGTCATTTTGATCGGTCCAGTATTCAGAGTAGGATGCCTCAGCAGCAAACCAGTCGGTAAATCGATAACTGCCAAGGACGTACCATCCGGCCGGTTTGATCTCATCCATTTGCTGGTCGTAAAGGGTGGTGTCCCCGCTGTGGAGACTGTAGTGATAGCTGAGCCTGGCGACTCTGTATTCCGCAGCCAGGACCAGATTTCCCCATGTGTATTCAACGCCTGCAGCGATGTTGCTGAAGCTCTTGTCCATGACGCTGGCCGAAGGGGTGATGGTGTTGCCGGATCCGGGCGGGAACTCAATGGTTTTGGCCCCATTGATCTCAAGCTTGCCAACCTGGTAATTGAGGTTGAGATTCAGCCCCTCAAGCGGGGTCTGCCATGTCAGGGCACCGGCCAGAACATCGTCTATCCGCACCGTTGTAATGGAGTCTTCATCCATAAGTCCGGTGGTGGAAAAGGCCATGGCAATCTCTCCATCGGAATCGGCGTCATTACCGCCGTAAAGAAGGCTGTAACTCAAGGTGCCGAGCATGTTTAAATCCAGGGTGCCGTATAAGGAAACCCCCAGTAAATCATTGGTCATCTCCCGGATATTTTCGCTGTAGAACCCCTGGGGCAGCAGCACTCCGATACGGGCGGAATCAATATCCCGGCTCTCATTGTAAAGCCCGAAAGGGATTTTAAGGATACCGGCCCGGAACCCGAGTTCATCCTGCCAGGTATAATCCATATTTGCCCAGTCAACACGGATCTCATTGTTGACAAAATCTCCCATATCCCGGGACATGAGCTGAATGCCCGCCCGCAGTCTGTCGGTCAGGCTGGATGAAAAGTTTACGGTAAACTCATTGTAATCCAGCATCCCGTCACTGGAGTCCCCAGACCAGTTGTTGTGGTCTGAATATAAAAATCCCTGGGCCAGGGACGCATGGATTTCAACCCGGTCCATGACGCGTTCGTCCCGGGCTTTCATTGCCGCTACCTCTGTATGGACGAGTTCCCGGACACCCTCGCCGCCCAGATGTTTGCCGGGATCCGACAGCTGCTCCTTGAGCCGGGAAACCTCCTTTTGCAGGTCCTGGATCATCCGGTACAGATCCTGTTTTGTCATCTGGTCTGTTTTATCTTTGGTGTCATTACCGGTATCCCCGGAAAAGGCCGGGCCTGCAACGAACAACGAGGTCAGAATTAAACATACCACCCCACGGATGAACCGCTTCTTCATTTTTCCCTCACTTTTTTTATATATCGGACAGGGCTGTTCATTGAATGTGTATTATCTTTACATTTACGGTATCCGCAGCTTCGGCGACGTAACCGATGGCTCCCGGGGTGTTGGCCACATAGGAGATCATGGCCTTGTCGTTGGCCACACGCTTGGGGGCCTGGCCCCTGCCGGTGAAGATCAGCTTTTTGTAATAGCTTCTAAATTGCGAAGATGACTTTTTCACAAAGTTTCTCAAAAATGCGTCATGGATGGTATCGTCTTCCTGGATCACCAGTTTAACGGCACCGCCTTCAAGCGTTTTTTTCTTGCTCAAGAAAATTTTTTTGATATCATTCTGACTGAGTGAATTTTCCTTCACGCTTGGGTTGGCTATGATTGTGACATCGCCGGCGAGGCAGGCCCCCGAGGAGCAAACCAATGACAGCAATGTCAGCCAGAAGATAATTTTCATCTCTCTTCCTCAAGATGACAGTTGAATTTGTAAACCACGATGCTGATCCGGCTTTTGAACGTGTTGGCCATATGATCAAGCGGTTTTTAAAAACAGCACATCATAGAAAATGAAAATCCCTGGGCCGAAAGATAGAAAAGTTTAAGATTTAATCTGCTGTTAGATGAAGTGTATGGCCAATAACATTATGGATTAAAATAATTTAAATGGGTTTGATTCGTCAAGAAAAAATTTAAATGAGTCTGATTCGTCGAGAAAAAATGTGAAAATTGTTTCGTAAAGATGGCTTAGCAAATCTTTGTGCATCTCAAGATGTTAGTGAGACTTTCGTATAAAAAATTGAAGGAAATTGAGGACAGCAGACAGCTGGCCGGAATGCGTAAACCCGAGGGCGTCGCAATATCCGGTCTCCGGGTTTCCTTCTTCCGGTCTCCATTCTTTTCTTTTCTAACCGCCTTTTTTATTTTATAATCGATTCAAATTGATCAGCATGTTCCCAAGAATGAATTAATATATAACAGGCATGTCCTGACGAACATGACAAATCATGAAAGCCGTGAAGGTCACCGAAACGGCAGCTCTGACGGCCTTCAGCCTAAACACCTTCAGTCTTTCATAAAAAACAGAATAAACGAATCATTCGCAAGTCGGAACCATTTTCAAAAATACTCTTTTTGCCCGAAGGAAGAGACAATGGGGGCCATTCTAAAGAATATAAAAATCAGCCACAAAATAATGGGCCTTTTCGCCCTGACCATCATGGTGATTGTCGTGGTGGTCCTCACGGCCATTCCCAGAATCAACAAAACCATGATTGAGCGGGCCAGGCAGGACCTGAAGCTGATGAACACCCTGGTCTGCATTATGGCAGAAGCGCTTTTTGTTGAGGATTCCCAGCTGGTGGATCAGATCAGTGAAAGTCAGATTATGGCCTGGGTGCAGGTGTCCAAGGCCAAAGGGGCCAATGCGGTGATTTTTGATACCCGGGGCAAGGTGGTTTATCATCCGGATTATGATGAGGGCGAAAGCCTGTTGGGGTTACAGGATCAGCGGACTAAAAAATATTTTATCAAAGACCTGCTTTCGGATGTTGCCGGCGCCGACCCTGATGTCCCCGTGGAGGGGTGGCTGGATTACCGGATTCAGGATAAAGATACCGAAAGCGAAACCCTTACCGACAAGATCATGTATTATAATTTTCTACGTGAACGCAACTGGGTGGTGGCCACGGCGATTAACCGCAAGTCGCTGATGAAACCGTTTCGCAAACTACAGCAGGACCTTACCCTGGCCGCCCTGGTGATCTTCGGCGTATGGGGCATGATTGTGATCATGTTTTCCAGAAACCTGGGCAAATATGAAGAGGAAACCGGTGCCATATTCCACAACACCCAGGTCGGTCTCATGCTGCTGCGCGACGGCCGGCAGCTGGTCCGTGCCAACCAGCGCCTGGCAGATATCTTCGGGTATGAGACCTCTGATGCTGTAAAAAGAGTCACCATGGCGGATCTGTATCCCTCTAAAAAGGCTTTCAGGGCATTCATGGACCAATATCATCAGAAAATCGTACACGGGGGCAGGGTGCAGGCGGAGGCCAGGCTCATGCGCAAAGACGGCACACTCATCTGGTGTGCCATTGCCGGCAAAGCCCTGGATGCCAGGCCTGAGCCGGACCTGAACAAGGGGATCATCTGGGTGGTGGATGATATTACCCCGCGCAAGGCCATGGAGCTTGAGATCGTCCAGCAGCGGGAAGAGGCGGAACAGGCCCGGCATGAGGCAGAAGGGGCCAACCGCTTTAAAAGCGATTTTCTGGCCAACATGAGCCATGAGATCCGGACCCCCATGAACGCCATTATCGGCATGACCTATCTGTTGAAGCAGCAGGCATTGAACGATGATCAGAAAAATTATGTGGACAAGATCGAAGGCTCGTCCAACTCCCTGTTAAACCTGATCAACGATATCCTGGATTTTTCCAAAATTGAAGCCGGCAAGCTGGACATTGAACAGGTGGAGTTTGATCTGCACACGGTGATTGAAAATGTCTCCACCCTGATTGAAATCAAAGCCATCGGCAAGTGCCTTGATTTCATCGTCTACTATTCACCCGGCATGAATATGATCCGGTTTGGAGATCCCTTACGCATCGGGCAGATTTTGACTAACCTTGCCAACAATGCGGTCAAGTTCACCGAACAGGGCGAGGTCGGGATCTACATTGAACAGACAGACAGCGGGCTGATCCGGTTTCAGGTCAAAGATACGGGCATCGGCCTGACCCCTGAGCAGCAGTCCAGGCTGTTCCAGTCCTTTTCCCAGGCCGACACCAGCACTACCCGGAAATACGGCGGCACGGGGTTGGGGCTTGCCATCTCCAAGCAGCTGGTCACCCTGATGGGCGGCCGCATCTGGGTGGAGAGCGAAGCCAATAAAGGCAGTTCCTTTATTTTTGAACTTCCCCTGGAAGAAAAGCAGGGGGCCCGGGGCCATGAGAAGATCTTCAATGATAAACGGGTGCTGGTGGTGGATGATACCCGGTCCTGGCAGCAGGTGCTGGTCAACCTGCTCAGATACTACGGCATAGAACCGGATGTGGCGGCATCCGGCGAAGAGGCGGTCTCCCTGTCGTGCCGGGATAACCGGCAGTACGATCTGGTGTTTATGGACTGGCATCTGCCGGGCATGGACGGCATCGAAGCCGCAAACCAGATCCGGCAGCACAGCCCGGCACCGCCGACCACCATTATCATGGTTTCGGCCTACCGCAAGGAGACGGTTTTCAAGGCCGCCAGCGCCAGCGGGATTGATGTGTTCCTGGAAAAGCCCATCAGTCCCTCTTTGTTTTACAATGCCCTGGTGGAGACATTTGAAGAGGGGGTCAAAAAGGATTACCATCGCCAGGTGGACACCTCCTTACTCAGGGACCAGCTGACCACCCTGAAAGACAGTTCCATCCTGCTGGTTGAAGACAACGCCCTGAACCGGGAGATCATCCACGGCATGCTCAAGGAGAGCGGGATTTTGATCACGGATGCGGAAAACGGCCAACTGGCCGTGGACACCTACCTCGGGGACCCGGACCGGTTTGAACTGATCCTGATGGACCTTCAGATGCCGGTGATGGACGGCTATGGCGCCACGCGTCTGATCCGGCAGCAGGATACCGATGTGCCCATTATCGCCCTGACCGCCAATGCCATGGTGACCGATATCCGGCGCACCCGGGATGCGGGCATGAATGAACATCTGAACAAGCCCATTGATGTGGAAAAGCTGTTTGCCACCCTGCTGAAATATATCCGTCAGAAATGTGATCCCCAGTCATTGTCCGGGTCCCCGGATCAGAACGAACCGTCCGGGAAAAATCCGGACATGGAAATCCCTGATTTCATCAGTATTGACAAAACCCGGGGGCTTAAACACATCATGGGGAATACCGACCTTTACAGCACGCTGCTCAGGGATTTTGCCCGGGAGTATAAAAACGCAGCCCAGACCCTGAACGATCTGCTTGCCCAAGACCGGGCCGCAGCCGAACGGCTAGCCCACACCATTAAAGGGCTTTCCGCCAATATCGGGGCCATGGACCTCAATGCCGTGGCCGAAAAAATGGAGCAGGAACTGTCGCAGGATTTCATGCCGGGATTTGCCCGGGAGATAGACCGGGTGGTCACAGAGATCGAAGCCTGTGAGGTCCTCTATCAGACGGTGGACAACCCGTCGGCCCCGCCGCTTGATCCTGACACCCATGACCGGTTGATCCGGGAACTGACAACGGCGATTGAACGCAAGCGCCCGGCCCTGGTAAATCCGGTCCTTGAACAGCTTGAGTCTCATGAACTGCCGGATGAAGAAAGACAGATCCTGGCCCATGTCCGCAACCGGGTAAAAAAGTACAAGTTCAAAGAGGCCCTTGAGGCCCTTCGGCCGCTATCGAACGGGTCTTGAGGCCGATTTCGATTTTGGGTTGGAGCGGGCCATGCCCGCGAATCGCGGGCATGGCCCGCTCCAACAAGGCTGATTCACAAGACGATGAGCATGGGCCGGATTAAGAGCCAGATGCCGTTTTCCGGATTCGGCTCCCGGTCTTCCCCTTATTCCTTCAGAATCTGAGCCAGAACCCGGGCAAAGTCGCCGGTGATGATGGGTTTCATCAGCACCTTCTGGATACCGTATTTTTCAAGGATTTCATCGGTTAAGTCTTCGCTGAAACCGGTGCTGATGATAATGGGGATATCCGGCCGCAGGGTTTTGGCCGCCCGGGCAAAATCCAGACCGGACATGCCGGGCATGGTCAGGTCAGTAATAATCAGGTCCACGGAATCAGATTCTTTTTCAAAGGTTTCAAGGGCCCTGGCCGGATCCGTAAATTCAATATGGCTGTATCCGAGCCGGCCCACGAACTGGGACATAAAACTGATAATGGCCGGTTCGTCATCCAGCAGAAGAATCCGCCCTTTTCCTTTGGGGAGGTCATCATTTGCAACCCTGACCTCTTCTCCGAGGTCACCGGACTGCTCGGGTATCAGCACCTGGAAAGTCGATCCCATGCCCGGTTCGCTGTAAACCGTGATATGGCCGTCCATATCCCGGACAATGCCGTAGGTTACGGCAAGCCCCATTCCGGTTCCCTCTCCCCGGGCCTTGGTGGTGAAAAAAGGTTCGAATATTTTTTCCTGAATGGTTTTGTTGATTCCGCATCCCGTATCTTTGACCAGTATCCGGACATAGGTCCCGGGTTTGAGTTCTTTCGGGGACAATTGGGGGGCTGATGCGATGACGGTGGTATCCAGCTCAAGGGTCAGGGTCCCGCCCTTGTCTTTCATGGCGTGGGCAGCGTTGGTCAACAGATTCATGAACACCTGGTGAAGCTGGGTGGGGTCTGCGAGAACCACACAGCGGGTTTCCCTGATATCCCGCTTAATTTCAATATCAGCGGGTATGGATGCCCGGATAAACTGGAGGCATTCTTTTACCAGGGGGACAATTTCCATCCGGTTTTTCTGGATATCGTTTTTCCGGCTGAAGGCCAGGATATGACGGACCAGGTCCCTTGCCCTTATGCCGGCGGCCAGCACCTTGTCCATGTGGCTTTTCATGGGATCATCGTCCCTGGCATCCAGCCGGGCAAGTTCCGTGAACCCCATCATGGAGGAGAGAATATTGTTGAAGTCATGGGCAATCCCCCCGGCCAGGGTGCCCAGGGCTTCCATTTTCTGGGCCTGCATGATGCGCGATTCCATGGATTTTCGCTGGGAAATGTCCCGGGTAATTCCCAGGATCCGGTCCGGTTTCCCGTTTTCATCCCTTAAAAACCGGGCCGTGGCTTCTGCCCAGACGGTTCCCCCCTGTTTTTTGTTAATTTCAATTTCCATGTTCCTGAACCGGGCAGGGTCTACGCCGGGGGCACCATCCTGTTTGAGTTCTTCATTAATGATGCCCATGGCCGTATCCAGGGAGGATTTGGTCAGATCCTCTCCCACAGACATGGCTTCGTATTCTTCAGGGGCATATCCGGACAGGTTTTTAATTGACGGACTGATATAAATGTACTTACCATTTGAAATATCCAGCACCCAGATCACATCGGTGGCATTGTCCGCTAAAAGGCGGTACCGCTCTTCGCTTTGCTTTAGCTGCTCCTGGTCCTGTTTCCGCTGAAGGATCTTTAACATCTCTTCCATGATCAGGCTCAACTGCCGGATATCCGATAAGTTGTAATTTTCTTTTTTGTTTCCCACCCCTGCCAGGGCCACCATCTGGCCCTGTTCAAATACCGGAACCAGCGCCATCCGGGTAACGGGAACATGTCCCCTGGGCATCCCTTTTTTTAACGGGGAGGTATAGGCGTCATAGTTGTTGATGATTTCCGCTTTCCGGGTCCTGGCGGCCAGGGCCCACAGTCCGGTATCCTTTACATCAAATGAAAGGGTTTTATCCTCAATTTCACATTCTTTCATGGTCTGTCTTGACCAGGTGTGCATGGTCAGCACGGATTCGTCAGGGTTCAAAAAGGCCAGGTAGCCGATGCTGCTTTCGGTCAGGGTAATGGCGTTTTCAAGGGCAAGGGCGGTAATATCACCTACGGGCTCCTCGGTCATCCGGCTCAGCCTGAGCAGTTTTTTTATCCGAAGGTCCTCTAACTTCTTGGCTTTTTCCGCCCGTTTTTCCTTTTTCCGGATAAAAAGGACCTGGGCTGATATATAAATGGAGATGAATACGATAACAATGAGCAGCCCGATCAAAATCTGGATGAACCGTGAGGTGACCAGGTTGGTTTCCCGGGCAATGTCATCCCTGTATAGCCCGGTTCCGATAACCCATCCCCATGGTTCAAAGCTTCTGACATAGGAGATCTTGGCGGAAATTTTCCCCGGGGTATCTTTCCACTGCCAGTAGTAATCCACATAGCCGGACTGATTTTTCTTCACCGTTTCAACCATGGAAACAAAGGGGTAGTTCCCGGCTTTGTCCTGGAAGTGGCTCAGGTCTGCGCCCTCCAGGTCCGGCCGGTAGGGGTGCATGATCATAAACGAGTGCATATCCGTGATCCAGAAATAGTCTTTCCCCTCAATGCCGTATCTTAGCCCCCGGATAATTTCTGCGGTCCTGGCCTTGGCCCTGGTTTCAGTCATCTCGTTTTGCCGGACCTTGGATTCATACTCGGATAAAAGGCTTAGCACACTGTCGGTTAAATGCCGGATGGTGAGTTTTTTCTGGTTCAGCAGCTGCTTTTCAAACTGGGGCACAAACACGAAAAAAAGGCTTAAGGCAAAAAGCAGATAGGTAAAGTACATGGGGACAAGAATTTTAGCGGAGCCTGAAAGAAATGTCATTCCGGCTGTTTTGTCATGGGCGCTTTTTTTCAAAATAAGATGGTCTCCGGGAAAATATGGGGTTAATTCCTGATGCCGCAAGGTTTGGGGAAAAAGGGATGTCCCACAGTTTCTGTTTTCTGCTGTTGATGAAAATATTGTACCAAATGACGGTAGAGAGTCAATGTAAAATATGGAGACCGGAAGAAAGGAGACCGGAGACCGGATCGCGCATTCTTAGGGGTTTCGCATTAAAGCCTTTGGATGATGTATAGGTACATGGGCAGCCGGCTGGCAGACTTCAGCCGGTAAAAATCGTAAAGGATCTCCCTGGACGGGCTGCCGAATTTTAAGGGCGACAGGTAAATGGAGCCCTTGGGCATGGTATGGCCAAGCTGCTCCCTGACCAGGTCCATCATGGCCCCGGTGTGGCCGCTGGCCAGGGACTCGTCCATGACAAAGTTGCCGGTGATTTCAATGTTTAAAAACTGCTGGTTGATCTGTTGTGCCAGGAAAAAAGCATTTTCCACTTTCTCAGTGGTGATGGGCTTGCCTAAAATGTCCAGGGTGTTCTGGTCACAGGATTCAAACCCGACGTTGATATAGGTCTCAAAGGGCAGCCGGTTTAACCGTTCAAAAAAGGCCAGGGGCTTTCCCAACAGGGCATCCACGCTGCCGAACAGGTAGAGTTTGGGGTGGGTCATGAAAGAACGGGTAAACTCAAATTCGTCAAAGCCTGCCCGGGCAGCGGACAGGATCAGCTCCTCCGGGGCGTTCAGGGCGTCATGCTCGCCAAGGTACAGGCTGTTGACATTGACAAGGTCCGGGCCGTACAGCTGTTTAAATTCCCGGATCTGTTCCATGATATCGGCCATGGGCCGGGGCGCGAAAGGCTTTTTGTTTTTTATCCGGCAGAATTTGCACTTATACAGGCAGCCGTCGGCGATGTTCAAGGGGATAACATTATAATCTGAATGCCGGGCATCCGGGGGCAGCACGCTGACCCGGCCTCCCGGGATCCGGAACAGGCTGCGGGCCTTTTGATCCAGATATTCCGGGGTGACCTGTTTAATACGGTCAATAAAATCCTCGGCCCATTCCGGCATCCCCGGAACCTTTTCGGGCACCTGGGCAATCATGTCCTGCCAGCGGCTGCATATCCGGGCGATTTCTTTTTCCCTGAAGGGCTTTCCCCCCAAAAGGGAATTGGTGGTATAGGACAGATTGGGCAGGTAATATTCGCCAATGGATTCGTACACGCCGGAATACCCGCCGCTGGAATAGTAGATCCAGTCGTTGCCGATGGTCCGTTTGAGCCACTCGGAGGGGTGGAGCCAGTCAGGGGATTTTGACTTGGCATGGGTAATCTCATGGTTTAAATTAAATTCAAACACGGCTTGAGGGGTTTCCAGTTTTGAATACAGCCCGTATTTTACCGGATAACTGACCTTGACGTATTCATGGCTTCCCCGGCAGTTGATTTCCAGGCTTAAATCTTTTCCCTGGTATGTCAGGTTGGGGTGAACAGCCGTTTCTTCTGGTTTGATCATCACGTTCATATATATTTTAAGGTCCCTTTCAAAACCGGTTGAGTATCTTTTTAAAGAAATATGAATTATTGTCAAGGGGGATTGCGGTTTCCTGTGGTATAATCAACAGCAAAAATCATAATAAGCAATTAGCCCTTAGCGATTAGCCGTTAGCTTTTGGGGTGTGCCAGCCTGCTAACAGCTAATAGCTTTACAGAAAGGATAATTCGTCATGAAAGGAATCAAATCAACCGCAAAAGAGCGTATCAGAATTCAACAGGGTGACATCACCACTGTTGATGCGGATGCCATTGTCAATGCGGCCAATTCCGGCCTGGTCGGCGGCGGGGGCGTTGACGGGGCCATTCACCGGGCCGCAGGGCCTAAGTTAATGGAAGAATGCCGGATGATCGGGGGATGCCCCACAGGCCAGGCCAGGCTGACAAAGGGGTATGATTTAAAAGCCCGGTATGTGATCCATGCGGTGGGCCCCATTTACAGCAACGCTGCAGATGATCCGGTCCTGCTGGCCGGATGTTATAAACAGTCATTTGATCTGGCCAGGGAAAACCAGATCAGAACCCTGGCCTTTCCGGCCATATCCTGCGGGGTTTATGGTTATCCCATAAGGGATGCCTGCCGGGTTGCCCTTGAAACCACCCTGGAGATATTGAACAATGATGACAGCTTTGAATGGGTGGCCTTTGTCCTCTTTTCCCGGGATTATCATGAGGTCTATGCCCAGACCCTGGCGGGTTTGCCGAATTAAGGAAAGTCTTGTATCTTGAAAATTCTGTTTCTTGAGCCTTTTTTCGGCGGCTCCCATAAGGATTTTGCCCTGGGGTTTTCCGGGCATTCCTCCCATGATGTAGACCTTGTAACCTTGCCGCCAAGGTTCTGGAAATGGCGCATGAGAGGGGCGGCCCTTTATTTTTTAAAGAAGATTGAGAACCTTTCCGGCTATGACCTGATATTTGCCACGGACATGCTGGATGTGACGGATTTCAAGGCCCTGGCCGGCCCGGATGTGCCGCCGGTGGTCCTTTACTTTCATGAAAACCAGCTCTCCTATCCGTTGGAGCCGGGTGAGAAAAGAGACCTTCACCTGGGATTCACCAATATCATTTCCGCTCATGCCGCAGCAGCCGTATGGTTTAATTCAAAGTTCCATCTGAATGATTTTATGACTGCGGCCCGGCGGCTGGTCCGGCAGATGCCTGATTTCAGACCCGGCTGGGTGGTAGACGAGATTGAGGCCAAGGCAAAAGTCCTGTATCCGGGCTGTTGTTTTCCCAAAGATAATGGGGGGGCGATTTCCGCCCCCCTTGCCCCACCATTAATTATCTGGAACCACAGATGGGAGCATGACAAGAACCCGGCCGCCTTTTTCGGGGCACTGGACAAGCTCAAACAGGCTGGAACGGCCTTTTCCCTGGCGGTCTTAGGCGAGCGGTACGACACCGTTCCGGAACCGTTTGCATGGGCCGGCGAAAGGTTCAAAGAGGAGATTCGGGCCTGGGGATATGTGGAATCCAGACCGGCATATGAATCCTGGCTTAAAAAAGGCACCCTTGTGGTCAGCACGGCCATCCAGGAAAACTTTGGCATCTCAGTTATGGAAGCGGTCCGGTACGGCTGCTTTCCCCTGCTTCCCAACCGGCTGTCCTATCCTGAAATCATGCCGGAAGAATATGGGGAACAGATCCTTTATACCTCTGAAGACGAACTTTTTCAAAAACTTCACGAAGGCCTTGCCCGGCCGTCTTCCCTTTCAGAAGCCCGCCTTGAGTTGTCCGGTCATGCGGCCCGGTTTTCCTGGGAGACCATGATAAAGACCTATGACACGGCCCTGGAAAAATTTGGCCGGGGGGCCGGCTGACCAGAGTGATCCTCAGGCCATGGCCTGTTAAGAACGGATGTCCGTCAGTTTCCGGCCGGCAGTATAAGGGTTGTCTGAATCATCTGTTCAGGTCCATTGCCGATATCTATGGTACCGTTGTGGAGCGCGACGATTTTTTGGGCAATGGCCAGCCCTAAGCCTGACCCGCCAAGGGTCTTTGTCCTGGATTTTTCAACCCGGTAAAATTGTTCAAACAGGTGAGGGATATCCGGTTCCGGAATGGCCGGACCGGAATTGCTGATGTCAATGCGCACCCGGCCTTTTTTTAGCTCCACCTGAATGTGAATGATTCCCTGAACAGGCCGGTTATACCGGATGGCATTGTCAATAAGATTGACGAAAAGCCGGAACAGTTTTTCATGATCCCCCGGTACCTGACAGGGGACATCCATCCGGGTTTGGACCTGGATCTGTTTTTCGGCAATCACATCGGCATAGTCATCTAACACCTGGCCAATGACTTCATCTATGGCCACCGGGCCGATATGCAGGGTCTCCTGTTGTTCCATTCTGGAAAGATCCAGCAGGTTTTTCACCAGATGGCTCATGCGCCGGCTGGTTTCAAGCTGTTTGATCAGTCCCTCTTCCACCGGCAGGGGCAGGTTTCCGGCCATGAGCATATCCTCCTGGGCCAGCATTAAGAGCGTAATCGGGCTCTTTAACTCATGGGAGGCGTTCCCGATAAATTCCCTTTGGCGGTTAAAGGAGTGCTGAATCCGGTCAAACATCTTATTCAGGGCCACGGAAAGTTCATAGAGTTCATCCTTGTTTTTTCCAAGGGGGATCCGTTTATCCAGGGACTGGTCGCTGATTTCACGGGACTGCCGGATAATGGTGGAAACGGGCTTTAAAATTCTGCCGGCCAGGATATGGCTTAAGATAAGAATGACCAGCGAAAACAGAAAAAGGCTGCCCCCGACGGTCAGAACAAGGGATATCAATTCCTCTTCAAGGTCTTCAATGGGTTTGGCAATGCGAATTTCCAGATGACGGCCGTTGATCGGCTTTTGGATCACCATGACCCGGAACATCACGTCGTCTTTGGCGTCCTGTTTTAACCAGATATCTGATCGGGGAATATGTCGCTCGATTATGTAGACGGATTTATCCGATGAATCGGAAAGGTCTGTAAACTCAGTGAGTTTGGACCGGTAAAGCACCTGACCCTGGTTATCCCTGGCCATGATCCAGTACTGGTCGGGATCATAGGGCATGTTGCCGGAATTAACGGCAGCGCCGGAAAATCCGGCTGATTTTATCCGGTCTGACAGGGCCATGGCCATGTGCTGGATCTCTTTGTCGATGAGCTTAAACGGCTGTTCGGTCATTTCCCAGAAAATGACGCCCGAGAATGCAATGGTGGACAGCAGGGCGGTGCCGGAAATCCAGAGGGTAATCTTTTTACGGATTTTCATGCCTGCTCTTCGATAATGAACCCGATCCCCCGGATGGTTTTGATGATGGGGTCTTCTTTTTGGGGTCCCAGTTTTTTTCTTAAATTTTTAATATGAACATCCACATAGTTGGACATTGAAAAGGGGTCAAACTCGTCTCCCCACACATGTTCAGCCAGGCTGAACCGAGATACGGCACTCCCCTTGTTGTGCAACAGAAATTCAAGAATTGAAAATTCCTTGACGGTCAAATGAAGGGGTTCACCCTTGAGGGAAACCGTTCGGGCCACCGTATCCAGACAGACCTCGCCGGCCTCAAGCAGGGGGTTTTTGTTTCCCTTTCGCCGGAGCATGGCCCGGATCCGGGCCATGAGCTCGGCCATGGAAAAGGGCTTGGCCAGGTAGTCATCCGCACCATAGTCCAGTCCCCGTACCCGGTCCTGGACATCGCTTCTGGCCGTGAGCATCAGGATGGGCATGTCCAGCCCGGCCTTGCGGACCTCTTTGAGGACGGTTAAGCCGTCCATCCGGGGCAGCATGATATCCAGCAGGACAAGGTCATAGGGCACATCAAAAATTTTATCCAGGGCGGTTTCCCCGTCGCCGGCCGTATCCACCCGGTACTGCTTTCGTTTAAGGGTGGTTGTCAGCTGGTCAGACAGACCCCTGTCATCTTCAACAATTAAAATGTTCATATTAAAAATTTTATTGGGCCAAATCTGTTTTGAAGATACCCGGAAATGATGTAAATCACAAATGTTAAATTAAAACCCAGGGCAAGTCCTATGTATCGTCCCCGGGATCGGCTTTGTTCTGGACCAGATGGTCTGATGAAGAGGCACCCCACCGGTTCATCCGGTGGGAAAGGACATAGTCTGCTCCCTGGTAATAGGCCATCAGTGCCCTGACCCCGGGATAATCTTTTCCGACGGTATCCAGTTTGACCTGGTCACGCCCTAAAGGGATCCGGCTTATCTGTCTGCCCGGGGACAGCAACAGCAGTTCTTTTTCGGTCAAAAGGCCGAGTTTCTGGTAGTTGGCGATCAGGGCCCGGCCTTGAAATTCCGGCGACAGAATATCTTGTCCGAAAAAAAAGCTTTCATAGGAAACATTTAAGAGGGCCAGAAGGGTCGGGGCCAGATCCATCTGGCTGGACAGGGCCGGGACCTCTTTGGCCGGGATATGCCGGGGGGAATAGATAAACAAAGGAATATGATATTTGTCTACGGGCAGCCCAACCCTGCCGGCGCTGTGGGCGCAGTGATCCGCAACCAGTACAAACACCGTGTCATCAAACCATGGCTGGGATCTGGCCTGGCGGATCAACCGGGATATGGCATAGTCAGTATATTTCACGGCGCCGGCCCGGCCGCTGCCGCCGTGTCCCCCCTTTCCCGGGGACAGGTCAATTTTGCCTTCAGGAAAGGTATACGGGCGGTGGTTGCTGGTGGTCATGATGTGAAAGAAAAAAGGCCTGCGGGATGCAAAGGCCTGGTTGGCCTCCCGGATGGCCCGGTTGAACAAATCTTCGTCACAGACCCCCCAGGCATTTTTAAATGTAACCTCGCTGCTGCTCAGCCGGGGCTGATCCACAATCCGGTAGCCGTTTCCTGAAAAAAAGGCGTTCATGTTGTCGAAAAATCCCCTTCCGCCGTAGAGAAAGGCCGTATCATATCCGAGTTGGTTAAACACCTTGCCCAGGCTGTTCATCCGGCGGTTATCCGGCCGTTTGACAATGGACCGGCCCGGCGTGGGCGGGATGGACAGGGTAATGGCTTCAAGCCCCCGGGCTGTCCTTGTCCCGGTGGCATAAAAATTGGTGAACAGCAGGCCCTGCTTAAACCATTGGTCCATAAAGGGGGTAATGTCCTTTTGCTGGCCAAACCGGGATAAAAATTGGGCACTCAGGCTTTCCACGGTGATCAGCATGACATTGAGCTTTTTGGGGGGGCCTGCAGGGCAGATATACCGGTCAATATTATAGGTGCCCCTGCTGAAGGCGAATTTTTCACCGGCCACCTGGTTCTTCAGACAGATTGAGAGGGCCTGATCGTCGCCGGTGGCATAAAATTTTCGGTAATCCAGCCGGTTGTTCCGGAATGCGGCAAACAGCTGGTAAGGGCCGTTGGACGCCAGTTCATTGACATAGTTATTCTCCGAAAAACGTCGGGCGGACTGATTTAACAGGCCAAACGACAGCACCGGAAGCATCAGCAGTATCCCCGCTGTCACGGATTTTTTCTTGAAGGATTCGGTGGTATCAAGGGCCTTTACAATCCCCGGCCGGACCAGGAAAAATATCCCCCCGGCGACAATAAGAATGACCGGCAGGATATAAAAGACCGGATAGGACTCCAGAATATTTTCGGTGACCTCCTGCCGGTATACCAGGTAATCCACTGAAATGAAGTTGAACCGGACGCCGAACTCGCTCCAAAAAAACCATTCCGCCACCATTGAAAATCCGAGGACGTAGAGTATCAAAAATGACCCGGCCTGGACCAGGCCTTTAACGATATGGGTGTGCAGCCACTTGTCGGGCAGCAGCCAGAAAAAAAGAACAAAGGGAATGCCGGCATAACTGAGAAAGGCCGTGTCATAGGCCAGCCCCATGCCGAAAATATAGACCCACTCACGGGCCGTGTGATCAATAAAGGGCCAGGAGCGGATCAAAAACAGGCCCCGGGTCAGGGCAAATCCGGCCAGGGCAATGACCGAAAGCCGGCCGATCACAGCAAACCGGGTGGCGGGGTGTTTAAAAATTGTGGGGATCATTGAATAAGGTTCTCCATTCTTCAGCTTTTCATGCAAAAAAGGGTGCGATTATATGCTGGCAAAATACCACCCTGTTTATGAAGAAACAGTGAAGAACCATGATGGGAAACAAGTGAACTTTCGGGGGGGGATCGCTTCGCCGCACAAATCCTGCCGGTAATTGTCTGAGAATCCCACATATTTTATATGAAAGTCTCACTAACCTCTTGAGAAGACTTTCATTATTTGTTGTGGGCGGTGCTTGGTTGGATAACCAAGGCGGCCCGTGGCCGTTATATGAAATACTCAGCAACCTGTTGAGTTCTTTCAATATTTGTTGCGGGCAGTTCTTGGTTGGATAACCAAGACGGCCCGTGGCCGTTATAGTGACGGTCACGGGCCGTCTTCGGACATTCCCCTTCCCGAATTCAGGACCAGTATTTCAAGATCCCGGGGCCTGATCGAAAAGGGCCGGGTGGAAGATATCCGGAAAAAATGGTTTGGGAGTGAATAACGAAACGGGGGCGGAAGACGGGAACCCGTCAGACAGGAAGCCAGAAGGCCGGGAGTTACAGGGTTGCCCCGGCCACCTGGTTGCGGCCGTTGTTTTTGGCCTGGTATAAGAGCTGGTCCGCCTTTGACAGGAAGGTTTCCTTTTCATCGGCCGGTCCCGGGGCCATGGTGACCAGGCCGATGCTCACCGTTGCCCGGATTTTGTTGTATTCAAAGTTAAGGACCGTGTTTTCCATTTCAATTCGAAGCTTTTCAGCCAGGTCTGAAATATAGCTGTTGGACCCGTTGGGGATCAGAATAAGAAACTCCTCTCCGCCGTACCGGACCAGGATATCGGTATCCCGCTGAAATACTTTTTTTATTTTGTCGGCGATGAGCTTTAAAAATTCATCACCGGCCAGGTGGCCAAAGGTATCATTGATTTGTTTGAATTTATCAATGTCGCACAACAGCAGGGTAATATGCCCCTTGCTTCTCACGGCCAGCCGCCACTGGATATTGAATGCCGTATCAAAAAATCTTCGGTTGTGCAGGCCGGTCAGCCCGTCAAGGTAACTGAGCCTTTCCAGTTCTTTGGTTTTTTTCTTTAAAAGGGAGGCATTATTTAAAGCCTCCCAATATTCCCGGTTTCCCTTGAGGCTTAACTGGATCATAAAAAAGGAAAAAATGCCGCAAAGCCCCACCAGGGGCAGATGGATTTTATGGACCGCCATGAAAAGGACCCCGGGCCAGATAATGAGAAAATTAAACCCGATGGCCAACCCTAAAAACGGGGCATAGGAGACCACGCCTCCGGCACACAGGGCAATGGTGGTGGCCAGCATGAGCATATGGGTGACCGCTTCATCGGGCCGGCTCATCACCCGGGCAAAGGCCAGTCCCCAGATCAGGCTGTTTAACAGAACGCAGGCGATCAGATAATAAAAATCAAGGCGCTTGAGATGTTTCGGGACCCGGTCTTTAAACTGCCATAAGATCACCCTGAGCAGGCAGACCAGGCAAAGCCCCAATGCGAACATCTGGGAAAAATAAGAATCTCTGTAATAGTACCCGTCCAGAAACAGGATACCGGCCATGGCGGCAAAATAATAGGGAACCCCCATCAGGGACTGTTTTTTCAAATCCGTGATGACCCTTGAATCCAAATCCTGCCGTCTGTTTTTGGTCTCAGTCATTTTTGCTGTATGAAAAAATTTATTGAAGCCTGATCATAATTTTTTTTGGAGGACTATATCAAACTATCCGCGAATTGGAAGTAAAAAATTATATTTCTTTAATTACCTGTTATTAGGGAATTTTTTTTACTAAATTTTATAAAAATAAGTGCCGGGGGGGGAGATATTTTGCTTGACTTGCCCCCGGCTTTATTGAACAGTAAGGCAGATACCCCTTACGATGCGAAAAGCCGGGTAACGGCCGGGAACCTTAGCGTAAAAGACCCGGTACAGGATAAGAGACAAAATGAAATTAACGCAAAAAGAGAAATTGGACAGGGTCAGGGAACAGATGGCCCTTCACGACATTACGGCTCTGGTGGTCATGAGTTCAGACCCCCATCAAAGTGAATACCTTCCGGAGCACTGGCAGACCAGGCAATGGCTCACCGGCTTTACCGGATCCGCCGGCACGGCCCTGGTCACCCGGGACCAGGCCCTGTTATGGACGGATTTTAGGTATTGGATCCAGGCCCGGGACCAGATCCGGGAAACCGGGTTCGAGCTGATCCGCCAGGGGGAACCCGATGCCCCCGAGGTGGTCCAGTGGCTGCTTGAAAACCTGAAGCCCAGGGACCGGGTGGCCATGGACGGGCAGGTGGTCAGCCTTGAGTCGGTGAGAACCTATCAAAAAAAATTGGACCCGGGGGATATTCATCTGGTGCTGGATCTTGATCTGATTCAGGAGATCTGGACGGACCGCCCCCCCATGCCGTCGACCCCTGCCTGGGATTTCCCGGCGGCCTATGCCGGAAAGGACCGGCCGGCCAAATGGGACGACATCCATCGTAAAATGGCCGAAATAAAGGCGGACTGGGTGTTGATGACAGCCCTGGATGACATTGCATGGACCTTTAACCTCAGGGGCGAAGACATTCCGGCCAACCCGGTGAACCTGGCCTTTGCCCTTGTGGGAAAACAAGAGAAACGGTTATTTATGGACCCGGTCAAGATTGATGAATCCCTTGGCCGCCTTCTGGCCCGGGACGGCGTCACCCTGTTCCCTTATCCGGATGTGGTAAAATGCCTTGCCGGGATGGATGCCGGGCAGCGGATATTGATAGATCCGGATAAAACGTCTTATGCCCTGTTTAATGCGGTGACCCCCGATTGCCGGATCATCGAGGGAAAGATCCCTTCAGAACGCCTTAAAGCCGTAAAAAATGATAAGGAAATTGCCCATATCCGGCAGACTGCCGTAAAAGACGGCCTGGCCATGGTCACCTTTTTATACCGGCTTGAGCATCCGGATGGGCCGGTGACCGAACTTGGCGCGGCCGAGCTGCTTTACGGCCTAAGGAAGGAACAGCCGGATTTCAAGGACATCAGCTTTACGTCCATCATGGCCTTTGGCGAGCATTCTGCCCTTTGCCATTATTCGGCAACACCTGAAACCGATGTCCCCATTACAAACGGGAACCTGTTTTTGACAGATTCCGGGGGAAATTACCTGACCGGCACCACGGACATCACCCGGACCCTTCATTTGGGAGCGCCCACGGCCCAGCAGATCCATGATTATACCCTGGTTCTCAAGGGGCATATTGCCGTGGCCACGGCCCTGTTTCCCGAAGGGACCAAAGGGTTTCAGATCGATACCCTGGCCCGGCAGTTCCTGTGGAAAGAGGGGATGAATTTCGGCCACGGCACCGGCCACGGGGTCGGTTTTTATCTGAGCGTCCATGAAGGCCCTGCAAGGATCAGCCCCTATCCCACGGATATTCCTTTAAAATCAGGCATGCTCCTGACCAATGAACCCGGCCTTTACCGGGAGGGGCATTACGGCATCCGCCTGGAAAACATGGTCCTGGTCCGGGAGGCCCGTGAAACACAATTTGGCAAATTCATGAAATTTGAGAGCCTGACCCTGTGCCACTTTGAAACCGCCCTTATGGACAAGGCCCTGCTGACCCCTGAAGAAATCGACTGGGTCAATGCCTATCATCGGCGGGTATATGATCTATTAAGCCCGAAACTTGAGCCAAAGGTCAGGGACTGGCTTGCCCTCAAGACCCGGCGCCTTTAACCATCAGGGCAATCTTATGAATTGACGGAGACCGGAAACCGGTGACCGCAGACCGGAGACGTAAACCTGAAGGAATCGCAACATCCGGTCTTCGGTTTCCAGCCTCCGGCCTCCATTTTTCCGGTCTACTGTCTCCGGTTTCCGTCAGCCCATTTGCTGACTTGCGGGGCCTGATAGGTTGTAAATTGGTCCAGAAGGGCTGCCGGGTTGCTTTCGATCATGAGCATGGCGCGGTGGTCTTTTTTGATAAATCCCTGGGCGGCGGAGTGGGCCAGAAAGGACTCCAGGTGGTCATAGAACCCTTCCACGTTGAGCAGGCCGCAGGGTTTCTGGTGGAATCCGAGCTGGGCCCAGGTCAGCACTTCAATGAGTTCTTCCAAGGTTCCCAGGCCGCCGGGCAGGGCAATATATCCGTCGGCCAGGTCCGCCATCAGGGCTTTGCGCTCGTGCATGGACCCCACCACCTTGAGTTCCGTGAGCCCGGGATGGGAGATTTCTTTGTCCACCATGGCTTTGGGCATGACCCCGATGACCTGTCCCTTTCCTTCAAGAATCGTGTCGGCAATAATGCCCATGATGCCGACGCTTGCCCCGCCGTATACCAGGCCGATCCCCCGGGCCAGAAATTCACGGGCCAGGGCTTTGGCCGCCATGGCGTATTCCGGGCGGTTTCCGGGGCTGGACCCGCAGTAGACGCAAAGGGATTTCATTTTATGTTCCTTTTAAGCCATTCATGGCAGGTGCCGACCACCTGGGTGTAGACTTCTTCCTGGGGCCGGGGCGTTGATTTGGGCAGGTCAAAACCGTGGTCGCCCCCCTCGATCACTTCAAGTTCTGCGCCAATATCTTCTATGACCGGTTTTAGAAAGGAAAGATCGCAGAACGGGTCCCGGGTCCCTTCACAAAAAAGCATGGGAACACGGATCTGCCGTAACGGCGCGTCGCGCAGTCTGTCTTTTCTGCCCGGCGCATGCAGGGGATACCCTAAAAAAATGATTCCCTGGGGGGTGATGTCGCCTTGGGCCGCTCCGGCAGCGGCTATTCGGGCGCCTAAGGATTTGCCGGCAACGATCATTTCCGTGCAGGGCTGTTCTGCCTTTAGAAAATCCATGGCCCTGGCCAGGGCATGAAGCAGGCGGTGATCAGGATCAGGGGAGTTTTTGCCCATTTCCCGGTAAGGAAAGTTAAACCGCAGGCAGGGGTAACTTTCTTGTGCAAGCCCCCTGGCCGTTGCCATGATGACGGGGTGGTTCATGTCATTGGATGAGCCGTGGGCAAAGACGATTCCCGTGGACTTGGCCGCTGTATCCGGAACCGAAAGGATTGCCGAAATCGCATCACCCGTCTCCAGTTCAATGGCAACCTTGTGTTCTTGCATTGTCTAACACTCCATGGGTAGGTGAATAGGCCGAAGACTGAAGGCTGAAGGGGGGAACATGGCAGCCTTCAGCCTAATCCCCTAATCTCCGTTTTTGCTGTTTTTGATGAAGTCCTTGACCATCATATCCCCAAGTTCCTTGGACCGTTTGGTGGCCGACTCCACCGCATTGATCAGCGTGGTCCGCAATCCCCCCTGTTCCAGGGTATGAATCCCGGCAATGGCCGTTCCGCCGGGAGACGCCACCCGGTCTTTGAGCTGGCCCGGATGTTCCCCGGATTCCTGAAGCAGCTTGGCCGCCCCAAGCACGGTCTGGGTGGATAAAAACAGGGCGTTTTTCCGGCTTAATCCCATTTTTACCCCGGCATCGGCCATGGCGTCCACAATGGTGAAAATATAGGCCGGGCCTGACCCGCTCAATCCTGTAAAGGCGTCCATGAGAGTGTTTTCCTGGATAAAGACGGTCTTGCCCACAGAGTCAAAAATGGCCCGGGCCATGGCCACGTCATTTTCAAGGACAAATTCTCCGGCGGCGATGGCGGTGGCGCTTTCTTTTACAAAGGCGCAGATGTTGGGCATGACCCGGATCAGGCGAAGCTCCTTGCCAAGGCCTGCGGCAATGGCGGCCAACGGCACCCCGGCGGCAATGGAGATGATCAGCTTGGACATGTCCAGGGCATCGGCGGTCTGCTTGAGGACCGAGCCCAGGATCTGGGGTTTGGTGGCATAAACAATGATGTCCGAAGTTCTGGCCACCTCAATGTTGTCCGGGGTAACGCAGACCCCGTATTTTTCTTTGATCTCGTCTAAAAGTTCTGGGTCAATGTCCGAGCAGAGGATGTCTTCGGGTTGGGCGGCCTTGGACTGGACCAGGCCGCTGACCAGGGCCTCTCCCATGTTGCCGCTGCCGATAAAACCGATTTTTTTCCCAGTAAGCATGGCTTAACTCCCTGTTGTAAAAGGATAAAGGATGAATTCTGACGGGTGAAAGGGACTCATCCAACAGGTCTCATCATTTTCAAAGGTTGCAATTGTTTCTTCATAGCCTGGCTATATTAAGATTAAGCTTTGTTTGGGTCAACAGGAAAATGAAGCTGCTGCAAGGATGATCGCATTGGTAGTCCGACATGATATTTGGATGTTGTTGGTAAATGTAAAAAAAAGGAAACCGGAGGAAGGGAGACGGGA
This sequence comes from uncultured Desulfospira sp., assembly GCA_963663165.1. GTDB lineage: Bacteria > Desulfobacterota > Desulfobacteria > Desulfobacterales > Desulfobacteraceae > Desulfospira. Next base: position 5,821,659 of record OY760175.1, read on the forward strand.
GACTGAAACCGTCAAGCTCCCTGGTTTGAGCGGTAAGGTTGGAGCGGGCCATGCCCGCGATCGAATCGCGGGCATGGCCCGCTCCAACCTATCATCTGCCGAAAATATGATGATGGATACCGGATGAGGCGGTGTTGTTGGGTCGGCCGCAGGGGCGATTCATGAATCGCCCTTTCATGAATAACATTTACGAGGGCAATTCATGAATTGCCCCTACACCTCCACTTGAAATATAATAATCCAGAAATTCAATTTTTTTTGGAGTTAAGTGGATTATTACAAATGCGGGCACCTCAGGAACCCCTGTAAGGGACCACTTATCCCAAACCCGGGGGGTATTATTTGAATCGTGTTAGAAAAATGAATGGCATTAACAAGAAAAATAAATATCATTGACATAATCTGATTTTTTGGATATCTGTGCACATTGAATCCCGTAGTTATGTTTGGTAATTTGTTTTAATCGTACTTATCGCAACACAAAAATTGGAGGTATTTATGAAAAGAAACAAAACGCTTGTTCTCGCTGTTCTGGCTATCACTCTGTCCTTGGCATTATGTGTTAACGCTGCTTTCGCAAAGACGATAAGGCTCAGTCTGAATCACATTTTCCCCGCCTCCCATTTTGTTCATACCCGGCTGATGACCGGGTTCGCCGCTGATCTCGAAAAAGCCACTGACGGAAGACTTAAAATCGATGTATTTCCCGGTGCGACCCTGCTCAAACCGGCTGAAACCTATGAAGGTGTCGTCACGGGAACGGCTGACATCTCCCATGGCATTACCGGTTATACCCGGGGCCGTTTTTTGGTGATGGAAGCCTGCGACATCTCGGGTATCCCCTTCAGCAGTGCTGCGGCGTCCACCATGGTAACGGTTGATGTCATCAAAAAGTTTAAACCCAAAGAGTATGATGACACCAAACTCCTGATGGTTAACAGTGTCGGCCCCGGCTGCCTCTTTACCAAGAAAAAAATCAACTCCCTTGATGACCTCAAAGATATGCGTATCCGTGCGACAGGTTCAACGGTTAACTCTATCAAAGCATTGGGCGCAGTCCCCGTCGCCATGCCCAATAACGATACCTACGAAGCGCTGTCCAAAGGGATTGTTGACGGCAATATCGGACCACCGGAAATGCTCAAAGGCTGGAAACAAGCCGATGTAACCGATTATATTACCATCATGCCGCCGGTTTATAACAGCATCATGTATGTGGTCATGAATCTGGATAAATGGAACAGCCTTCCCAAAGATATCCAGGAGATTGTTGACAATGTCAGCGAAGGATGGAGCTTGAAATCCGGACAGATCTGGGACGATGAGCAAAAACGAAACGGTATTGACTATGGGATTTCCCAGGGCATGAAAATGGTTCGCCTGCCGGACAGCGACTATGAAAAAGGCCTGAAACTGATGCAGCCGATAATTGACGACTATATTGCCCGTATGGATAAAAAGGGGATTGACGCCAAAGAGATTGTCGAATTTGTTAAGGAAAAGTCAGCTGAATACTCCCAAAAATATCCGTCGACTTACTAGGATAGACTGACCACCCATTATATTGACGGTTATCCCGATATCTATAGAATCCCGGTTTATCAAATAAGCAAAAAAGTGCTAAAGGGCCTCTTTCCGAGGCCCTCAAACCACTTTTTTGCTTAATTTTGATACCCGGCACGGGGGGGCGTCGGCTCCGGCGGGTTTTAAACAATTTCAGGAGCCCCAAAAGAAGGATGACAATGCAATTTATCAACCGGCTTGCCGGCCATTTGTTTTTTAAATTTAAGTGAAGTCAAATAGACCGAGGAAATTGTGATAGTGAAACGTGCAGAAAATTTTATTTTTGGAGCCAGCCGAAAGTTAAACTATATCAGTGCCGTAACACTGACGGCAATGATGGGGCTGATTTTTATCAATGTTCTTTCCCGCATTATATGGCGCCCAATTCTCGGCACCTATGAAATTACAGCGTTCCTGGCATCCGTGACCATTTCTTTTTCCCTGGCCCAATGTGCTGCGGAAAAAGGTCATGTGGCCATTACCCTTTTCACTGAAAGACTCTCCAGACGGGCCAGGGCCGTTTGCGAAACCATTGTGGCCATTATCGGCACCATTTTATTTGCAACATTGGCCTGGCAATGCGTGAAGTATGGATTGGCCCTTCGGCGCTCCGGAGAGCAGTCCATGACACTTCTGATTTCTTTTTACCCCTTTGTTTTCGGCGTTGCGTTCGGTTTTTTAATGCTTTCGCTCGTGAACCTGGTTGATTTATTCAATTCTATTAAAAAGGTATTAAAATAATGGATCCAGTTGTAATTGGCCTGATTGGGTTGCTTATTCTGCTGTTACTGTTGACGATCAAACTGCCCGTGGGGTATGCCATGGCCTCTGTGGGACTGGTAGGATTTATTTACATGGTTTCCGCCAAGGGGGGGCTGAGCATGGCCGCCCGGGCGGCCTGGGATCAATTCGGGTCCTACGATTTCAGTGTTGTCCCCTTGTTTATTCTCATGGGACAGTTTTCTTTTGCTTCAGGTATCTCCACACGCCTGTACGAGGCGGCGCATAAATGGCTGGGGCAGCTGCGCGGCGGTCTGGCCATGGCCACGGTAGGGGCCTGCGCCGGTTTTGCAGCCATCTGCGGATCCAGTACGGCCACCGCAGCGACCATGGGCATGGTTGCGCTGCCGGAGATGAAAAAGTATAAATATGATCTGGGGCTGGCAACCGGATGTATTGCGGCCGGGGGCAGCATGGGAATTCTGATCCCCCCAAGTGTTATCCTTATCGTATACGGCATTATGACCGAACAATCCATCGGCAAGCTCTTTGCCGCCGGTCTTATTCCGGGAATCATGGAAGCGGTTTTTTACATCGCCACCATTGCCATTGTGTGCAAAATCAATCCCAAGCTCGGCCCAAGAGGACCGAAAACCACGTTCAAAACCAAAATTTCCGGGCTTTGGGGAGGAACCATTGAGACCGTGATCATTTTTGTTCTGGTGCTCGGCGGTTTGTTCGGCGGATTTTTTACCCCCACGGAAGCAGCCGGCGTTGGCGCGGCACTGGTCCTCATCCTGAGCCTGGTCACCAGAAATTTAAACTGGCCGGGGTTTAAAAATTCGCTTCTCTCTACCACGACCACCACGGCCATGATTCTGATCATCGTTGTCGGTGCCATTATCTTTAATAAGTTTGTCGCGGTTACACGGCTGCCCTTTGCCCTGGCGGACTGGGTAGTGGCCTTGGATATGCCCCCTATGGCGGTCATGGGGTTGATCATTGCCGTCTATGTTGTGGGCGGCTGTTTCATGGATGCGTTAGGGCTTATTCTGCTCACCGTGCCGATTTTTTTCCCGGTGGCGATTAAGCTGGGGTTTGACCCTATCTGGTTTGGCATCATCATCACCCGGGTCAGTGAAATCGGTGTCATCACACCACCGGTGGGGATGAACGTTTATATCATCAAGGGGGTGGCGCCTGATGTCCCCCTGGGCACTATATTCAGGGGTATCGTTCCCTTTCTTATTGCCGATATTATCGCGGTGATCCTGTTGCTGTTGTTTCCTCAAATAGCATTATTTTTACCGTCCATCGTCACTTATTAACATATTTCAAACCCAGGAGGATAAAATGACAGCCGGCACGTTTAACCCTGTAAAACCCAGTTTTGAATATATCTTCACTGCCAAAGTGAGCATTGCGGCCCCTCTGGAATTCGGCCGGACACCGGAAGGTATACGCCGGATAATCAATATCACCGGCGGCCGTGTGGACGGTCCGGTGCTGTCCGGTGAGGTGCTGCCCGGCGGAGCGGACTGGCAAATTGTCCGGGAAGACGGCAGTGCTGTTTTAGAGGCGCGGTACACCATTCGTTCCAGCGATGGCGCCCTGATTTATGTCCGCAACTTTGGATACCGAAACGGCCCGCCCGAGGTATTGGCGCAGCTAGCCAAAGGCGAAATGGTGGACCCGGCGTTATATTATTTCAGGGCCACCCCATTCTTTGAAACCGCTGCGGTGCAATATGACTGGCTGAACAAAACCCTGGCCATGTCTTCGGGTATTCGTGAGAAGGAACGGGTAATATTGGATTTTTATGCCGTAAGGTAAGAAAGGGTTAGACATCCTGGAGAAGGGTCAGCCCAAAACTGCAGATGACGGTCAAAATGCCGATGATCAGAATGCCGGCCTGGAAACTCCAAACATCGGCCACGGCCCCTAGAAAAATAGGGGAAAGCCCGGGGCCGAAAACGCCGGCGGCGCTCATGACCACGGCGGTAAAAATGCCGCGATCGTTTTGACTCGTGACTTTGGATATGGCCGTTAATCCGGCAGGGAAAAAAACAACGCTGAAGGTGGCCTGAAAAAAAAGCATGATCATTAAGATCTGAGAATGGTGTATCAGAGCAATCCCGAGAGTGAACAATCCGGTAAGCAGGGTTATAAAAAAGCACAGCTTTTTTGTGCTGTACCGGTCCATCATAAATCCCATCACAACCATGGCAATAAAACCGCCGATGCGGGAAATGCCGAAAATTGAATTGGCCGCATCCATTGGCATTCCCCGTTCTTTAACCAGGTAAAGGGGAATGATATTGAAAATGCCCATGCCGGCCACACCGCACGCGACAAACGCAAGGGTCAGAATCCAGAAATCTTTTCGCAAAAACAGACCGCGGACCCGGTAACTTTCCGCGGTTTCGGGCCTGTGGTCGGGCAGCCTATAGAATATCAATACGGTCATGATCAGGCAGCACATGCCCAGGGATAAAAAAAGAAAATTCCACGGCATTACCTTCAATGCCAGAAGGGTTATAAATGGTACGGTTAAAATGGCAAAGCCGGCTGCGGTTTCATGAATGGAAATGGCTTTTCCCCAATGGGCCCTTTCAACAACAATGGTCAGCAGCGGCGTGCCGCAGGGAATATAAATTCCTGAGCCCAAACCCAGAAAAAACAAAACAACAATAAATATGTGGTATGAGCCGGCGAATGTAAGTGTGATAAAGCTTAGGCCAAGAATAATAAAACAGAGTAAAATAAGTTTTTTGTACCCCAGCCGGTTGGAAAGAACGCCCGTAACAAGGACCGAAAACGTACTTCCGACATAAAAAGGCAAAAACAGCCCGCCGGCCATGGCATGGTTGATGGCCAGTGAGTCCTCAATAACCGGCAAAAGGGGGGAGAGGATGGTGCGTGACAGATAATTCAGATACCAAAGCGACCAAAAAAACAAAAGGAGTAAAATAGGCATAAGCTACCATTTCAACGGTTGGAAAAAAGCGTTAAAACTTAACAATCAATCCATTACAGGCTTTACAATATTCACTTTTCGCTGTTGTTTTTCGGCCCACCTTCTTTAAGATGGCATGATTGGCGGGGAGTATATCATCCCCGGGTCTGCACCGCAATACTCGGATGTGTCTGCTGACTGTCTGGGGTGTTGGTGTGGATGATAATGTATATTGTTGAGACTTGGGATATGGGATATGGGACTTGGGGAGGCCGTGGATGCCGCAATCCCCAGGTCCCATATCCCAAGTCCCAAGTCCAATTTTTTGGAGATATTATTCATTTTGCATAAGTCATCCCGCGGGAATAGCCAGTGTGATGACCGCCCAGGCCCCGAAAGAAATCAGGATGATGCCGGTCAGGCGGTTAATACTGTCCTGAAAACCGGGCTTAAGGTGCCGGCCTATTATTGCCGTGCCAAAGGTCAGGATAAGCCACCAGAGGGCAGACCCGGTAAACACCCCGGCCACCAGTGTGGCTGAGGCCGCGTATCCTTTGTCTGTTACGCCAAGGCCCAGGCCTGCAAAGATCGCCATGAACGCCATGATGGTCATGGGGTTGGTCAGGGTAAGGGCTAATGCCGACAGATAGGCTGAAACATATCCCTGAAAAGGCGTGTTGGCATTCTCCCGGGGGGGAGGGGCCTGCTTAAAAGTCTGCCGGCCCAAAAAGATAAGAAACAGCCCGCCTGCCAGGTGGAGCAGGCATTTAATGTCCAGTAAAAAGCCGGTGATAACGGTCAGGCCGAAACCGGCCAAACACCCGTAAACGGCATCGGCCGTGGCCGCACCAAGCCCTGTGGCAAGGCCGGCTAACGCCCCGTGGGTCAGGCTTCGATTAATGCACAACAGGCCGATGGGGCCTACCGGGGCGGCAATGGAAAAGCCGATAACAATGCCCTTGATCAGGTATTTGATTTCCATGTATATATCCTTGTGTTATGGTTTGTCATATTTTAGGCGCCGGGGCCGGGCAAGGCCATGGGAAAACCCTGGATTTTGGTTGAAAAAAAATTAAATTTTAAGAAAAATAAAGGCGTGGACTTTAAATTTGAAAATTTGCTGGACTCTTTGGGAAAAAAGATTCTCAAGGAGCTGAGCCAAAACGGCCGGATCAGTTTCAGCGAGCTTGGCCGGAAAGTGGGCCTGTCCAGTCCGGCCGTGACCGAGCGGGTCCGGAAAATGGAAGAGGCCGGGATCATAAAAGGATACCATGCCGCCATTGATCTGCCGGATAAGGCCCAAAAGGTCACGGCCTTTATTTTGATGACCACCCTTCCCCAGCATTATAAAAAGGTTAACCAGATCCTTGAGGAACTTCCCGAAACCCTGGAATGCCATCATGTCAGCGGCGAAGAGTCGTTCATGATCAAGGTGCTGGTGCCGGACTTAAAAAAACTGGAAAGCATTGTTGAAACCTTAAGCGCCTTTGGAAGGACGCGGACGTCCATTGTCATGTCCACGGTTCTGGACAAAGGGGCGCCCTTGTTTGAGCAGGACCCGTGAAAATCCATAAGGACCCATCCCCATGTCTGAAAATTTAATGATTCTGGCCGGAAAATCGGCACACCACCACATCCGGGAAAACGGCCTTAAACCCGATGACATTGACGCCATGCTCGGGGCTTCCGGCGCAGCCAAGTGGCTGTCTATATGCGGGCTGGATAACATGATTTTTTCCCAGTGGTTTAAAGAAAGGGCCAGGCCGCTTCATTTATTCGGCACCTCCATTGGCGCCTGGAAATTTGCCGCAGCCGCTCAGAAAGACTGCCGCCAGGCCTTTGAGCGGCTTAAACATGCCTATACCCGCCAGCGGTACAACGGTAAGGTTACCGCGGCCAAGGTGGCAACGGAAACCCATCGGATCATGGCGGAGTTCTTGACCCCGGCCGCCATTGACCAGATTCTGTCCCATCCCTTTATCCGCATCGGATTTTCGGCGGTCCGGTGCAAAAGCCTTCTGGCCTCTGAGATCAAGCCCGTTCAGGCCATCGGCATCTGGTCGGCCTTTGAGTTGAACGTCTTGTCCAGAAGCCTTCAGCGGTTCTGTTTTGAGCGGATTTTATTCCATGACCCGCGGTATGATACCCGGGTGATGACCGCCCATGATTTTGAGACCACCCCGGTGTCCCTAGACCGGGACAATTTTGCAAAGGCCCTTTTGGCGTCAGGTTCCATTCCCCTTGTCATGGAAGGGGTCCGAAAGATTCCGGGCGCCCCCAAAGGCACCTTCCGGGACGGCGGCCTGCTGGATTACCACCCGGTATTTTCTTTGGGGCCGGACTGCAGCGGGTTTATTCTCTATCCCCATTTTTATCCTGAAATCACATGGGGATGGTTTGACAAAAAATTTTCCAAACGGCGGGCCACCGGCCAGGCCGTGGACCGGATCATCCTTCTGGCCCCGTCCAAAGAATTTGTATCCAGCCTTCCCTTTGGCCGGATCCCGGACCGCCAGGACTTTATCCGGTTTAAAGGGCAGGATGATGACCGGATTGCCGCCTGGGACAAGGCCGCCGACATGTGCCAAAGCCTGGCAGATGAATTTATGGAAGCTGTTGAAAGCGGCGCCATCAGGGACCGGGTCCAAAAAATCGGGGATTGATTTCTCAGTTAACAGGTGATTCTTTATAACGGCCGTGGCCATTTTATAAGAAACTGGAGACAAGAAACAAGAGACAAGAGGGCGAAGCACCTGCGGTGCCCAATTTATAGTCTACCGTTGCTGGTATCTTCAGTTTCATTATTCGTTGTGGGCGGTTCTTGGTTGGATAACCAAGGCGGCCCGTGGCCGTTATAAGAAACCGATATTAAAATATCCCTGTTGAAGTTTCAGGATTTGAGTCCCCTGAGCAGGCTTGTCACGGCCTTGCCGCTGATAACGACTTTCCCGTCCTGATTTTCAATCCAGCTGTTGATGATGATCTCTTCTTTTTCCCGGTTGATTTCCACAATTTCAAACCAGGCCGTGAGGGTGTCTCCAATGAAAACGGGCTTTAGGAACTCCAGGGTCTGTGATTTGTAGATGGCGCCCGTGCCCGGGATGTGCATGCCCACCAGGGTTGAGAACAACGCGGCTGAAAGCATGCCATGGGCAATTTTCTGACCAAAAAAGGTTTGTCGGGCAAACTCGCCGTCAACGTGAAGGGGATTGGTATCGCCGGTGATGGCAATGAAATGGGACAAATCTTCCGGGGTAATGGTTTTGGTTAAGGATGCTTTCTGCCCTTCTTCAAGATCGTTGAAGGTTGTCAAGTTGCAGGTCATGGTCTACCCTCTCTTTTTTGGGTCCGTGGTGGTTATGTTATGGGTAGCATTAATTGGGGATTGAGGCAAATATCTGGTCTGGTTTTTTCGGCGGGGGCTGCGCTCATGATCCGGTGTAACGGATTGATATTGTAATTGAATTTAATTTAAAAAAGGAAACCGGAGAAAGGGAGACGGGAGACCGGAACCGTCAAGTTCCCTGGTTTGAGCGGTAGGGTTGGAGCGGTAGGGTTGGAGCGGTAGGGTTGGAGCGATAGGTGTCGGATGCCGGGTTCCCTTGGAGGGCGCATCCGGTCTCCTTCTTCCGGTTTCCGGTCTCCCTCCGTTTCATTGGAGATAAAATACATTTTTTTAACTGCGGTTCCCCGGGGCGTCCAAATCAAATTTCTGGCATATTGGTTTAAAAAAAGGTATACACAAAAATTTAGGTAATTCGGCTGAAGAGGGTCCGGCCCGGGTATTCATCCAAAGGGCCGTGCATCTTCAAATCCGCAATGGCTTTAATATTACAAATGTCTTGGGCGAAGTGGTTTGTCCCGGAGGAAAGAAGAATGAAAAAAGTTGGTATTGTCGGCTGGCGGGGTATGGTGGGATCGGTCCTCATGGAAAGAATGAGGGCTGAGAATGATTTTCAAAAATTTACGCCCTATTTTTTCACCACCTCCCAGGCCGGACAGGCCGCACCGGATGTGGGAAAAGAAGTGCCGGCCCTGATTGACGCCCATGACCTGGGTGCCTTAATGGAAATGGATGTTATTGTTTCCTGCCAGGGCGGTTCCTATACCGAGGCGATCCATCCGAAACTCGAAGAGGGCGAATGGAAAGGGTACTGGATTGATGCCGCCTCCACGTTGAGGATGGCGGACAACAGCATCATTGTCCTGGACCCGGTGAACCTGAAAGTAATTGAAGACGGACTGGCCCGGGGCATTAAAAATTTTATCGGGGGCAATTGTACGGTGTCTCTCATGCTCATGGCCCTAGGCGGCCTGTTTGAAAATGATGCCGTGGAATGGCTCACCTCAATGACCTATCAGGCCGCTTCCGGGGCCGGGGCCAAGAACATGGAAGAGCTGGTGGCCCAGATGCGCGCCATTGGCCAGGCCGCCTCAAGTCTTTTGGACGATCCGTCAAGCCCCATTCTGGACTTGGACCGGAAAGTCACCAACACCATCCGATCGGCCGATTTCCCGGTGGAAAACTGGGGGGTCCCCCTGGGGGCCAGCCTGATTCCCTGGATTGACCGGGCCATGGACAACGGCCAGACCCGGGAAGAGTGGAAAGGGTTTGTGGAAACCAATAAAATCCTGGGAAGATCAGATAATCCCATTCCCATTGACGGCCAGTGCGTCCGTATCGGCTCCATGAGATGCCACAGCCAGGCCTTTACCATTAAACTCAAGCAGGATATCCCGTTAGCGGATATCAACAGCATGCTTTCGGAAAATAACAACTGGGTAAAGGTGATTCCCAATGTTCGGCATGACAGTGCCACCGAGCTGACCCCGGCCGCCGTGACCGGAACCCTGACCGTGCCTGTGGGGCGGATCCGGAAGATGAACCTGGGAGATCGGTTTTTGACCGCTTTCAGTGTGGGGGACCAGCTGTTGTGGGGGGCTGCGGAGCCGCTGAGGCGAATATTGAATATTATACTGTAGATGGGGAGACCCTAGACCGGAGGCTGGAGACTGGAAATGAGGGGCAGGGAAGAAAACAGTGAGAACGAATGACGGCCAGGGGGCTTTGGCCGGGCTGATCGCCACGGCATCCGCCTTTTTGATCTGGGGGCTGTGCCCCGTTTTCTGGAAAATTATTGCCCATGTTCCCGCCCTGGAAACCATTAACCACAGGATTGTCTGGTCCTTTTTTTTTCTGTTGCCGGTGATCTGGCTCCAGGGGAACTTAAGGCTGCTGGCACAGACCCTGACCTCCCCGGTGCTTCTGGGGAAATTGAGCATTACCGCCATGCTGGTGGCATCCAACTGGCTCGTATTTATCTGGGCGGTCAACAACGGGCATATCCTTGATACCAGCCTGGGATACTATATCAACCCCCTGGTGAATGTGCTTTTTGGCACTGTTTTCCTCAAAGAGCGCCTCAGGAAGATGCAGACCATCGCCGTGGGCATTGCCACCGCCGGGGTGGCTTACCTGACCTGGCAGCATGGCAGCTTTCCTTTGATTTCCCTTTACCTGGCCGTAAGTTTCGGTGCCTACGGGCTGTTAAGAAAAATGTTGAACCAGGACCCGGCCGTGGGCCTGGCCGTTGAAACCCTGCTGCTGACCCTGCCTTGCGCGGTCTACCTGATGTTCCTTGAATATAAAGGAACCGCCAGTTTTCTCCATGTGAACAGCCTGACCGATGTTTGCCTGATCTGTACGGCCCTGCTGACCGCCGTCCCGCTGCTGCTGTTCAATATCGGGGCAAGGCTCTTGAGATTATGCACCGTGGGATTTCTTCAGTACATTGCCCCTAGCGTGTCCTTTTCCCTGGCCATTTTTGTTTATGGGGAACCCTTGTCCCACCACCAGCTGATTGCCTTTGTCTGTATCTGGACGGCCCTGGCCGTCTATACGGTGGATTCCACCCGGGCTTTCCAGGGAAGCGGGTGAAAAGAGACCGGAGGGGCAAAGCCGAACCAAAGGTTATGTTTTGTAGGGGTAATTTTAATGTATATTGTTGAGACTTGGGATATGGGACTTGGGGAGGCCGTGGATGCCGCAATCCCCAGGTCCCATATCCCAAGTCCCAAGTCCAATTTTTTGGAGATTATCCGTACTCTTTTTTGGGGGGGTAGTCTTACAATCTTAATCTTTGAGGCAAGAATAGCCCGGGTCAGGGCCTGTATACCGGTTTTTGGCCGGTATCCTCGTAAAAGGGTTTTCCAAACTGGTCCCTGGTTTTTGAAAAATACTGGACCTGTTCCGGCAGGTACCGGGCATGATCGGCAAACAGCCGCTGAAATTCCTCACGGCAGGGTCCGGAAAACAGATCTTGTTTCAGGCCGGAAAACCGGGTGTTAAGACAGGCAATAATCTGATCAAAAAAGTGGTGGCCCATGAATTTGTCGTAGGTAATGCTGGCAAAGCGTCCGTCTTCCATCCGGTTATACGTGTTGAGATGCTCGCTTAAAAGGTTCAGGTCCCGGCGGCGTCTCATGTCAATGCCAAGGCTTAAATCCCGGTGGACGGTTCTCAGGATTTTTCCATCCCGGTCGGTTTCCAGAATCAGGTTCTGGCCGTGGGGCTCCAGCATAAACCCGAAGTTGAGATAGCAGGCGATCCACTGGCGGACCACCGGAAGCATGATATGATCCAGAACAAATGTTACCGGATTGGCTTCCCCGATAAGCTCAAAAAGCAGTTCCGGTTTTTGAGGGTCAAAAAAATCCTTTCCATACAGGGCAAACCCTGGAATCATTTCAGAATTGTCCTTCTGCCCGGATAACAGGGGAAACGGTGTCAGGTCCCGTACCAGGAACCCCCAGTTTTCCCCCCGGCCGGAGCCGGGTTCAAGGTCCGGGTGGGTAATGCCTAAGACCTCTCTCATGATGGCAAAGTCCGGGTCAAAGGCGTCAATCCCTGTTTCAAGTTCCATGGAAATGGCAATGGCCTGGGCCACCACTTCATCGCGCATTTTTCTGCCGTATCTGGATATTCTGAACGGAAAGTGGACTTTCAGGGCGTGGGGATGGTCCAAATCCCGGACATACAAGGTCCGGGTGGAAGAACTGGGAGAAACCAGAATGGGGCTTCCCAAGGTTCCCAACGCCAAGGCCCTTTGGGTATAGGGGTCGGTAAAACCGGATTCTCTGATCTGGGGGTGGACGGCAAACATCACCTTGTCCCCTTCCAGGTAACGGTTCTGTATGGCGCTGGGCGGGTTGGCCGCATATACGTTCATTTTCTCCCTGGGAAGGCTGAACAGGTCAAGCTTAAAATCAGGCTGTCCTGAGTTATGGCGAAAATGGGGCAGGGCCTCGGTGTATCCGGACTGATCGCTGTAAGTCCTTGTTCCTTCGTTCCGATACCGGTCAAGATAGATAAATGAAGTCAGATTGTAGCTCATTGTTAGTCCCTCCAAATTTTTATCCTACAAACTGAATTATGATCACGGTTTGGATTAAATCAAGCGCTTAATTTATGGACTTGGGATATGGGACTTGGGACTTGGGTACGCCACGGTTGCTGCAATTCCCAAGGCCATTTTATTAAATGTATGATCTCAAATACGGTTACCCGGCATATAAACCAGATGCGCTTGATTTTGTACCAGCCCTCGGCTATACTTTGATTCGTTAAACAAGTTCATGGCTAAGAAACAGGTTAAACCTTTCGGATTCCTTCTTTCTTTATATTGGGAAGGTCTTAACACAACAGACCGGACATGGCTGTTATCAATTCAGGATCATTTTCGCATGCAGTCTTTCACAAATCTGCCAATAGGGGTTAAGCTTTTTATCGGGTATACGGTTATGGCTGTAACGGTTTTTTCTCTAGGCCTCTCCCTTTATTATATTTATGCCAGGGCCCACCTTGAAAACCGGATCCGTGCTGAACTTGACCGGTCCAACCAGGCCATTGCCGATATTGTCGAAACAACGGCCCAGCTTTCCATTAAAAATTACCTTCGGGCCATTGCGGAAAAAAACCTGGAAACCGTCAGGCATTTACATCAGGATTGCCGGGCGGGACGGATCACCGAAGACGAGGCCAAAAAAGAGGCCGCAAGGATTTTTTCTAAACAGAAAATCGGGACAACTGGCTATATTTATTGTATAAACAGCCGGGGGATTCCCGTGATACATCCAGACCCGGAAATGATCGGCCAAAGCATGTCGGCCAGTTCAGTTGCCCATGATCAGGTTCAAAACAAAAACGGCTACCTTGAGTATGTATGGAAAAATTCCAAAGAGACGACGTTACGTTCAAAAGCCCTTTACATGGTCTATTTTGAACCCTGGGACTGGATTATTTCAGTATCGTCATACAAATCTGAATTTTCCGAATTGATATCCATTGAAGATTTCAGAGAGCAGATCCGGTCCATGGCCCGCAGCGGCATAGGGTCTTCCTTTGTGATGGATATCGCCAGCAAGGCCGTGGTTCATCCCCAGGTTAAAGGGGACCTGGTGGAATATGCAAGGACCATTGGGGCCGACACCATTGAGACCATGATCCGGGAAAAAAGGGGGGGGCTTGTCTATGAGTGGAAAAATCCCCGGGACTGCCGGTTTGAAAAAAAGATCATGATTTATGAAATTTTGCCGGATTTTAATTGGATTATTGCCTCCTCACTGAACTTGAATGATGCCTTTGCCCCTTTAAAACAGATGCGGACCATTTTTATCGTCATTCTTGTGGTGACCATCTTTGTGATGGCGGCTGGTTCATTTATTGTGGGCCGTGCCATTACCCGTCCCCTGATCCAGATGATCAGGCGATTTAATGCCGGCATGGAAGGTGCGTTAGAGCCAATTTCGGTGACCAGCGGGCAGAAAAACGAAATCGGCCTGCTTGAATCCAGCTACAACCAGTTTGTCCAGCGCCTTGAGACCTACCGGAAAAATCTGGAGCAGGAGAATTCAATCCGTAAAGAGGCGGAGTCCCGCCTGCTGTTGTTTGAGAAAATTTTTGAACATGCCAATGAAGGGATTTACATTACCACGGCCAATGGAGAGATCCAGGCCGTTAACCAGGCCTTTACCACCATTACCGGCTATGAAGCCGATGAGGTGATCGGAAAGAACCCCCGGATTCTCAAATCCCACCGCCATGACCTTGAGTTTTATGAAGCCATGTGGGCCTCCATCCACAAAGAGGGATACTGGGCCGGTGAAATCTGGAACAGGCGAAAGAGCGGAGAAGCCTTCCCCGAGTTTCTCAATATCAGCACCATTAAAGATGAGAAGGGCGAGACAAAAAATTTTGTGGCGGTGTTCCATGACATTAAGGAAATGAAAACCAAGGAACAGCAGATTGAACACCTGGCATATCATGACCCCTTAACCGGACTGCCCAACCGGGCCCTGCTCAAGGACCGGCTCCAAAATGCCATTGCCGCTGCCCGGCGGGGCAACGAGATGGTTCAGCTGATTTTTATTGACCTGGATAATTTCAAACTGGTCAACGACAGTGCCGGCCATGCAAAGGGGGATAATCTGCTCAAAGAGGCTGCCCAAAGGATGCTTTCCGTCACCCGGACCAGCGATACCGTAGCCCGGTTGGGCGGGGACGAATTTATCATCATGGCCACCAAGGTCACGGACATGATGGGGACCATCCGGGTGGTGGAACGGATTCGTTCGGCTTTTTTACAGCCCTTTATAATTGAAAAAACCCCTTACCACCTGACGTGCAGCATCGGCATCGCCGTATTCCCCAACGACGGAGAGGATGTGGACACCCTGGTCCGCAATGCCGACCTGGCCATGTACCATTCCAAAGCCAAGGGGAAAGACCGGTTTTTTCTGTTTGAGCCTGAAATGGCCCAAAAAATCAGCCGGCGCATTGAAATGGAGGCTGATATGCGAAAGGCCCTGGACAACAACGAGTTCCAGGTTTATTTCCAGCCTCAGGTCAACAATCAGACTTTAAAACCCGTTGGCATGGAAGCCCTGGTCCGGTGGGTCAAAGAAGACGGCACCATTGTCTCCCCGGGGCAGTTTATCCCCGTGGCCGAAGAATCCGGACTGATCATCCCCATTGGCCGGCAGATTTTTGAAAACGCCTTGGAAAATGCCGGCCGGATCTGTGGGCAGGTCGACTTTGACCTGGTGCTTGCGGTCAATGCGTCCACCCGGCAGTTTGATGAAAAAGGGTTTGAGTCCATGGTTTCGGAATTGCTGGAAGCAAGCGGTTTTCCGGCAAACCGCCTGAAAATTGAGATCACCGAATCCCTGCTGATGAAGGACATTGATACGGCCATGAACCGGCTTGCAAAACTGTCGGCCATGGGGGTAAGTACCGCCATTGACGATTTTGGGACCGGGTATTCTTCCCTGGCTTATCTCAAACAGATGTCCATCTCCACGTTGAAGATTGATAAATCTTTTATTGACGATCTGCCTGGTGATCCGGACGCCCTTGCCCTGGTGGAAACCATCGTGGTCATGGCCGGCAAGTTGGGCATGGGGGTTGTGGCTGAAGGTGTGGAAACCGAAGAGCAGGTCAAAACCCTCCAGGATTTAGGCGACGTGGATATCCAGGGGTATGTCTTTGCCAGGCCCATGCCCTGGGAAGACACCATTCAGTGGATGCAGAACTGGCGGTCTGACGGTTAATCAGGACCACAGATCGTAAAAATGCATGACCGGGCCGTGTCCGTTGCCTAAGGTATAGGCGGCCCCGGCTTCAAGGGCCCCATGGATATAGTCTTTGGCTTTTTTTACAGCACTTTCCAGGGCTTCACCCCGGGCCAAAAAGGCGGCGATGGCCGAGGACAGGGTGCATCCGGTGCCATGGGAGTTCGGGGTGTTGATGCGGGGGGCGTCAAGCCGGGTAAAGGTGTCGGTTTTTTTCTGGAACAGAAGATCAAAGGAGGCCTCGCCGGTCAGATGCCCCCCTTTGAGCAGGACATTGTCGCATCCCAATGCTGCCAGGTCCCGGGCCGCGGTTTCCATGTCCTGATCTGACTGTATATCCCTGCCAAGCAGCACCGAGGCCTCGGGAAGATTCGGGGTGATCACCGTGGCCAGGGGAATCAGCGTTGTTTTCAGGGCAAGGACCGCATCGTCAAGGAGCAGTTTGTCCCCGCTTTTAGAGACCATGACCGGGTCCAGGACAATTTGCCCGCAGTTCCAGAAGGTCAGCCGGTCCGCCACCGCCTCAATAACGGCCGGTGAGTGGAGCATGCCGATCTTGACACTGTCCGTGCCCATGTCTTCTAAAACCGTATCCATCTGCTGGGCGATAAATTCCGGCGGGGCCGGGAAAATACCGGTCACCACCCGGGTGTTCTGGGCGGTCAGGGCCGTGATCACGGACATGCCGTAGCAGCCCAGGGCGGAAAAAGTTTTCAAATCGGCCTGGATTCCGGCGCCGCCGCCGCTGTCAGATCCGGCAATGGTTAATGCTTTAAAATAGGTTTTCATATCAAATGTCTCTTTTACCATACGGCCTTGGCGTAAAAATCTAAAATGATGTTATCAGAGGTTACCAGTTCCATTTGTCTGGCGTCAGCACTGGTAACGATAACCCGGTCGGCTGGATCACGGTGGCCCCAGTCCAGGTTCAAAGAGTCCATCCATGTGTTTTCGTCAATGGGAAGGATGTGAAAATGGTGAACCTGGTTGAGTTTGGAAATAAATTCTTCCAAGGGTATGGGAATATCCAGTTTGCCTTTTTTAATCTTGATTCCGATTTCCCAGATGCTGATGGAACTGATCAGAAAACCATCACTTTCTTTTATCTTTTGAACCGCTGTGGGAGATAACCGTTTCTTTTCAAAGGCATTGTACAACAAGGCGCATGTGTCCAGAAATATCACGCAAGATCTCCCCATTCCTCTTGAGTTCCCGCTTCAAGAGGTTCGGAATAGGTCATTTTGTTTTGATAGGGACCAAAAACATCATCAAAAGATTTCTTTTCTTTATAAGGGCTGATTTTTAATACAGGCTCATTATAGTTGAGTACAATCAATTCCTCGCCTGTCTCCTCGACCTCCCGGAAATAAGCGAGCATTTTTGCTTTTAAAACACTTTTTGTGACCGTTTTCATATTGCCTCCGACTATAGTCCTAACCATGGTCATATTTTATGGCGTCACTAAGGATTTGTCAATGAATCTTTAAACAGCCCGGCCAGGGTTTTGGCGGCCGCAAAGGGATCTGTGGCCGAGCAGATGGCCGATACCATGGCAATGGCATCGGCCCCGGCCCTGACAGTCGATTGTATGTTTTCTAAGTTCAGTCCGCCAATGGCCACCAGGGGAAGATGGGTTAGTGTCCGGATGGCTTCAAGTCCGTCAAGCCCCAGGGGCGCTTTGGCATCGGCTTTGGTCAGGGTGGGAAAGATGGGGCCGACCCCTAAGTAATCCACCCCGGTTCCTCTGGCGTTTTTTACATCTTCCAGGCTGCTCACGGAAAGGCCGATAATTGCCTTGGGCCCTAAGAGCCTGCGGGCAATTTCAGGGGGCATATCGGACTGGCCCAAATGAACCCCGTGGGTATCTGCCGCCAGGGCAATATCCAGGCGGTCATTGATCAGCAGCGGGATATGGAAAGGTTCCAGAAGGGCTTTGAGCTTTAGGGCCCGGTCTAGAAAATCCCGGGTGGGGGCGGTTTTTTCCCTGAGCTGGACACAGCAGGCCCCGGCTTTGGCCGCCGCCTCAACCACGGATTCGAGGGGCCGGCCCAGGCAGGCCTTTTCGTCAGTGACCAGGTAAATTCCTTTCATGGCAGTATCCTTTAATTAAAGCCATTAGCTATTAGCCGTTAGTCTTTAGCCTCTATCGGCTAACAGCTAATGGCTGACAGCTCTTGCTCCGTTATATTATACAGGGCGTCAATAAAGTGCATTTGAAGGCTTCCAGGGCCCTTGGCGGTCCGGGCCGCCATTTCTCCGGCAATGCCCATGACGGCCATGGCATGGGCCGCGGCCCGTGAAGGGTCCGGGTTGACAGCGGCAAAGGCGGCGCAAAGGGCCGTGGCCGTGCATCCAAGACCTGTGACCCGGGGCATCATGGCATGGCCGTTTTTAACGGTCAGGGTTTCCTGGCCGGTGACAATATAGTCGGTTTGTCCGGTAACACAGACCGTATTGCCAAGTTCAAGGCTTAACGTCCTGGCGCTGTTGACCGCCGTATCCGAACCGCTGGTGGAGTCCACCCCTTTGGTGGCAATACCGTCTTTCAGCAGAGCCATGATTTCCGAGCCGTTTCCCCGGATGATAGCGGGCTTTATGTCCCGGATCAGGGACTGGGCGGTGGCGGTCCGGTAAGGGGTGGCCCCGGCCCCCACCGGGTCCAGGACAATGGGAATGTTTTTTTTCTTTGCCGCTTGTCCGGCCTTGGTCATGGATGCCACCCAGGCGGCGTCCAGGGTGCCCATGTTGATGACCAGGGCGCCGGCCAGGCGGACCATGTCCGCCACCTCATGCTCTGAATGGGCCATGACCGGCGAGGCCCCCAAGGCCAAGAGGGCATTGGCCGTATTGTTCATCACCACAAAATTGGTGATGTTGTGGACCAGGGGGGCCGTGGCCCGGATGGCCTCAATGTCTTTCCATATATCCGATGCCTGAATGCTCATAAGATATTTCCTTGATGGTTTAGGTGTTTCGGCTGAAGGGTTTCAAGTACCTTCTCTATCGCGATTCCTTCAGCCTTCAGCCTAAAAACCTTCAGTCTTTTTTATCTGTTAGCATCACCTTAAAGGCTAACGGCTAAAGGCTAACAGCTGAAAGCTAAACGCTTTTACTTGCGCCATGTATGAATCAGTTCGGTAGCATCCACCGGCCCTTTAATCAGCCCATACTGAAGGGCAAAATCGGCAAAATCCTGCCATTTCCTCAAATCATGGCCGGTTTTTTCGGCAAAGTAGGGCCGGGTCAGGTCAAAGGCGGCCGTTTCGATTTCCTTATCGGCCTGGGGAACGGCGGTTAAATACAGTTTCAGACATTGTTCAGGCTCGGCTTTGATCCGTTCAAACCCTTTTGCGATGGCCTTGACAAACCGGTGGAGCGCATACTGTTTTTCTTCAAGAATCTTGGCCCCGCATACAAAAATCAGTTCTTCATAATCGGGGATTCCGTATTTTTCCAGTTCAAAATACAGTCCTTTGTGGCCATGCTTGGCCATGCCCACGGTTTCATAGGTTTTAAAAGGGCCCATGATGGCGTCCACTTTGCCCGATACCAGGGAGGGCAGGATGGTGAAGCCCACATTGACCGGGGTGTAACCGGTGATGCCGTTAATGTCGGCAAAGGCTTTGAGCAAAATGTCCATCAGGCCCGGGACGGTATATCCGATTTTTTTATGGGACAGGTCAGCAGGGGATTTGATGTCGCTGTCCAGGTAGAGCAGGGTGGTCAAGGGGTGGCGCACCAGGGGGGCGACCACACGAAGCTTAAGCCCCTGGT
This sequence comes from uncultured Desulfospira sp., assembly GCA_963663165.1. Lineage (GTDB taxonomy): Bacteria > Desulfobacterota > Desulfobacteria > Desulfobacterales > Desulfobacteraceae > Desulfospira. The sequence goes on from OY760175.1 coordinate 5,841,301, forward strand.
CCGCGGCAATGATGGTCTGGGGCTGGTAGGACACGGCAAGATCCACGCTTCCGGCGGCGGCAAGCTTCAGTGCGTCCGAGGTTTCAGACGGGGTGATGACATCCACCTTGAGGCCATGAAATTTAAAGTATCCGGATTCCTGGGCCACATAAATGGGCATATGGTCCACGTTGGGGAACCAGTCCAGCATAATGGTGAGCCGATCTGCGGCCGATCCCGGGGATACAGCGGCCAGGACCGCCAGAATAATATAAAGCACCAGTTTTTTCATGATCGTTTCCTTTATGATTTCCAGTTAATGATTTTTTTTTCCAACATTCCCACCAGGGTCCACATGGCCAGCCCCATGATGGTGAGGTAAAGAATGGCCGCAAACAAAAGATCCGTGGCCAGCCGGGCATTGGACTGGATCATTAAAAATCCAAGCCCCTTCTGGGCCCCCACCCATTCGCCGATCACCGCCCCGATGGTGGCCACGGTTACCCCGACCTTAAGGCCTGAAAAAAACTGGGGCAGGGCCCAGGGCCAGTAAAGCAGGGTAAAGGTTTTAAAAAACGAGGCCCCCATGAGCCGGAACAGCACCCTGAACTCCGGGTCACAGTCTTTAAATCCCTGGAGCAGGCTGACGGTAATGGGAAAAAAGATGATGATCCAGGCCATGAAGACCTTGGAGGCCATGCCATACCCCAGCCAGACCACCAGCAGGGGGGCCAGGGCAAACACGGGAATGGCCTGGGAGGCCACCAGGAAAGGGGACAGCGCCTTTTCCAGGTTGGGTTTCGCAAACATGGCCAGGGCCAGGGGCAGGGCCGTTGCCACGGCAAATCCGATGCCAAGGACAATCTCGATAAAGGTTACCATGGCATGGGGAAAAAGAATAGGGAACTTTAATACGGCCGTGGTCAGAATCTGCCAGGGCGACGGCAGAATGAAAACCGGCACGGCCATCAGTTTAACCCAGATCTGCCAGATCCCCAGGATAAGGGCGATAATCCCCAATGCCGTAAGGTTACTGCCTTTCATGGATCAGGTCTCCTTCCAGCCGGGACAGGCAGTATTCCTTGATGTCCATTAATTGCGGATCATTGAGTTTTCGGGGCTTGGGGGTGTTCAGCGGGATGGCCTGTTTGATTCTCATGGGCCTGGGGCTGAGCAGGTAAATTTCATCGGCCAGCACCAGGGCCTCGTCTATATCATGGGTGATCATGAGAATGGTTTTGCCAAACTCGGTCTGGAGCAGCAGCAGCAGGTTCTGCAGTCCCCTTCGGGTAATGGCGTCGAGAGCCGACAAGGGTTCGTCCAGAAACACCAGATCCCGGTCAAACATCAGGGTCCGGACCAGGGCGCACCGCTGGCGCATGCCCCCGGATACCTGGCCCGGCCGGTGGGATTCAAATCCTTCCAGGCCCAGGCGCCGGAACAGGTCCAGGGCCTTTTCCCGAAAGTCCCCGTTATTTTTTTTGACGGCTGATACCGGCAGCAGGGCATTGTCCAGTAAAGACAGCCAGGGCAGCAACAGGTCCTTTTGCTGCATATAGGCGGCATGGGCCCCTAAGTGGGGCAGGGGCCGGCCCTGCCAGGAAATGGTCCCGCAATCCAGGCCCACCACACCGGTAAGGCCGTCAAACAGCGTGGATTTCCCGCAGCCCGAAGGACCCACCAGAACCTTGAACCGGCCCGGTTCAAGCTTAAGGTCCAGCCCGGAGAAAACCGGCTGGCCGTTAAATTGTTTTTCAAGCCCCAACACGTCGAGCATGCAGCAAAATCCTTAAAGAAGCGAACAGCTAACGGCTAATAGCTAACAGCTAAAGAAAAACCGATGATGCAAAAATCCGGATTGGAATATGAAAAGAAAATGCGGGGCCCGACTTTCCTACGCCAGAATAATCTGGATCAGGTTCCAAGGGTCGAAACTCTAACCAGTTTCCTCTCAGCCGGTGTTTGCCGGCTCCCCCAGTCCGTTTTGCGGTTCATTAAAACGGGAAAAACGGTATCACGGCCTCAAGCGGGCTGTCAACAAGAAACAAGAAACTGGAGACAAGAGACAAGAGACAAGAAACAGGAAACAAGAGACAAGAAACAAGAAACAAGAAACAGGAAACAGGAAACAAGAGACAAGAAACAGGAAACAAGAGACAAGAAACAAGAAACTGGAAATAAGAGTTTCAGTGCTGCGCACTGAAATTGCATTCGGTAGTCTTAAACAGTGGGAAAGTTACCTGTGATTGCCCTGATACTTTGCTTGACAAAAAGCGTCTTCCTATCCTACATGAAGTATACACATCGCTCATCGCTGGACTGCATCGTGCTTGCAGATCGTGGAGAGATCGAACAGGTGCTGATCAACCTCCAGGTCAGGGGTCAAACCTTGATTATGGCACTAGTAAGGGTCTTAGTGCCATTAGTGCCATAATCAAGGTTTGACCCCAGTTCCGGTAGCCCTAAAATTGAGCGCCCGTTTTTAAAGAAAATTTCACCGGCCCCAAAAAGCGGAAAGGGGCAGGCCAAGGCCTGCCCCGTAAAAGAAAAAGGGAAGCACAAAAAAGAGTTTCTTTAGAAGGTCAGCTCAATGGAAAAAGCCACTTTCCAGAAATCTTCCACTGAACCATTGGCCGATTCGTTGTAATCGCCGTCTTCGTCAAACATGATGTATCCGAGTTCAGTAGCGAATACCAGGTTTTTCATGACTTGGTATTCTGAATTAAAGTTGATCTCTATCAGGCTTTCGTCCTCGTTCATCAGGGTGTCGTCCGGAGACTGGAAAATGCTGTCATCCGCCGTTCCCTGGGCGTACATGATCTGGAATTCATGGGAAAGTTTTTCACTGGTTTTGATGTCCTTGAGCTTGAACCCGACAGCCCACATGGAAACGGCATAGGTCGTGTCATGGGAGTCAAACATGTTGTCGTTGAACCGGCTGCCCCCGAAAAAGGACGTGGTATAGAGGGGGGCGCTGATCAGGACAGGCATCATGTCAATGTCGTTGTCATTGGCATCCGGACCGTTCCCGTAGAATGCAAACAGTTCCGGCGTACACCATCCTGCCTTGTAAGTAACGACCAAATCAGTGAAAAACCCTGAGACAGTGATGTCCTCCCCGGTTGTTTCCCATTCCATGTTTCCGTAGGTGGCGCTTGCCGCAACATTCATGGGATCAATGGGGGAAAATTCTGCCTTCATGCCCAGATAATAGGCCGTAACCCCGTCTGTGGGAGTGGTATTGGCAAGCCCGTTGGTACCGGCCAGAAGTGCCGGATAGTCAAAATAGGCATAAGTCCAGTGGCTGGCGGCATTGGCAATGACATCTTCTTGAATATAGGCATAAGCTGCCCAGGGGGTTAGCTTGAAGCCTGCCATGCCCAGAGGGGCCTTGATAAGCAACAAGTCTGCCTGGTCATCGGTGTTGGATTCGGTGTCATCATATAGATCAGCCATCCTGAACCAGGCCGCTTCTATACCGGCAGATTCCCCGATAGGGGCTGAAAAAACAACCCCGGCAGGGACCTCATACATGAGAAGGCTGCCGTAACCGATTTCATGAAAGTTGTAAAACTGGGAGCCGATTTTAAAGTGCATGCCTGAAACAGTGGTGTAATCAATATACAATTCGTCCAGTTCAAAGATCAAATCCCCGTCCTCTTCTCCGCCTACCACGGCATCTGTGGAGCCAAAATAACCCCCGGTAGAGCCTTCACCAATCTGAAAACTGGCCACTCCTTTTAACCGTTCATTGATGATCCACTTGGTTCTCAGGCCCAGTTCTCGGGTGGCATCAAAATCCGCATCATCCCCAGTATCATAATCATCCACAAAATCCAGGTACTGGGTGGCCCCGAAAGAGGCCTTGATGGCCCCGGTAATCTCAAATTCGCCCATGTCTCCAGCCTTGAATTTCATGGCTTGGGCAAAAGAAGCCGTTAAAATAATCACCAACAGGGTAAGGGCCTGAAAAAAGCGTTTCTTTCCAATCTTTTTTTTCATCTTTTTCTCCTCATAAATCAGTTAAGTTAAAGGTGACAGCAATGGGTGCTTCCCGCTTACGATTTATGAAAAGAGCAATTGATGTGCCGGAAAGATGCCGGTCTGGCCTTCAAAATGGCGTTTAGCTTGCTTGATGCCTTTAAAATCAGGGCTGAACCATTATTAATAATTTCAAGGATTCTTAGAAACCCATTCAATTTAATAAAAAAACAGCTCAGGTAGCGTTATGGTAACGTTATCAACAGTAAAGGGTGACGGTGATACGAGGCTATTATTCGTACGATCCATTCGGAATCGAGATTGAGCTTTATGCCAGTTATATGGCGATTGCCTTAGTGGCCGTCTGGCCGACTGACCTCTGGAATGGTTTTTGCTTTTTGCTTATTGTTTTACTGAATTTTTTAAATGATTAGAGAAGAATTGTTTTTAAGCTTTGGATCCGGCCGGTATGGCAGGGTCCGATAAAAGGACAGAAGTGAGTTTAAATATCAAAAACAGATTAAAAATCCATGAAAATGAAGCCGGGCTTTTTTGGGGGGCTCTGGGCCTGATTTTTCTAATTCGGCTTGGAAGCCTTATCTTTAATAATTATACGCTGACCGTTTTTCTTAAAAGATTTGGTGTTGAGTCCCTTCCCATATTATATATGGTGAACCCTTTCATTACCCTTATTCTGGTTGGCAAGCTGGCCATGCTCAAGGAAAAGGTCTCTGCATACGACCGCCTTTTGGGTATGCTGATGATTTCGTCTTTATTTGTATTGGCCTTTTGGGGCGGGGCCCTGGGAAAATGGGCCTGGATATACCCGGTTCTGTTCGTGGTTAAGGTTCAGTTCGAGGCCCTGCTCGGAATCCTTTTCTGGAATCTTTGCAATGATCTGTTCAATTTCAATCAGTCCAAAAGGCTTTTCCCGTTGATTACGGCCGGTGGTGTTATAGGGGATTTAGCGGGAAATCTGATTTCCGTTGTTTTTTCATGGACCGGGAACATGAGCTATATGATGCCGGTTTACAGTTTGATTCTTTTTTTGGGGGTCTACATTGTCCGGACTCTGGCCCCAAGATTTCCTTTGAAAGTAGTCCGTTCCCCTGGGCACTTTCAGGAAAAAGGTGGGCTTTCCCGGGTAGCCGCCGTGAAAACCCTGGCGAAAAAAGCCTCTTTAATTAAAGTAGTTGTGGTATTGACCTTTTGTGCCAATGTTATTTTACCGGTCATGAATTATCAGTTCAATGCCGCTATTGATAACAGCATTGCCGGAGAAGAGGGGATGCTTCTTTTTTTGGGAACATTCAGAGGCATCATGAGCCTGGTTTCCTTGGTGCTGCTCTTTTTTTCCGGCCGGGTATATGAAAAATGGAGTATCCCTTCAGCCATGCTGTTTCACCCGGCCAATTACCTGTTTGTTTTCCTGGCCTTTTTGTTCCGGTTTGATTTGGTTTCAGCCATATATGCCAGATTTTCAACCAATGTGATTCGTACTACGTTTAATCAGCCGGTGAATAATATGCTGATCGGCATTTTTCCGGATCAGGTTAGGTCCTTGATCCGCCCGTTCCTGAGAGGCGTGGTTGCAAGGGCCGGGCTGATTACCGGATCAGGGCTGGTTCTTTTATTCAAGGAGTGGGTGCCGGCTGCATACCTATCCCTTATGGTCCTCCCGTTTGTTTTTTTTTGGATAGGGACGGTCGGTTATATGAAAATGAGATATTCAGGTCTCATTGTCGAGCTTCTGTCATCAGACACCCTGGACCTTAAGTCCATAGAAAAATCTATTTTGAACAAGCTGTTCACCGAAAAAAAAGCCCAAAAGAAATTATTGGAAAACCTATCCGGATCCAAGGGAAAGGATGCCGTTCTTCATGCACGGGTCCTTCACTATGCCGGTGCAAAGGAACTGGATGAGTATATCCTTTCAATTTTGGAGAAACAGGACCGGGATACGAAAATCCGCCTGCTTGGTTTTTTGTCCGGAACCCGGGAGCGCAAAACCTTTGATGTTTTGAAGCGAATGATCAATGTCAGTGACAGGGATCTGACTTTGGCAATGATTCATACCGTAAAACTTTTAGACAAGGATGAGTGCCGGGACTTTTTTGAAACCCTGAAAAACCGTTGCCGGAATAACAGACTGGATACCGAATCCACCATGGAAATCCGGTCTTATACTCAGGCGTGTCTTTTGTTAAAGGGCGGGGAAAAAAGCCGAGTACAAATAGAACGCCAATTAAATGGAACCGGCACGGAAGGCATTTATGCCGGCATCATCGCAGCAGGCGAATCCAAAGACCCCATCCATGGGGCGGTGCTGGCCGGGCTGTTAACCCGGGTAGAGGAATCCTTTCTAACGGCTGCTGTTTTAAAGGCCCTGCATCAGATTGATTACAACGAGTTGAACCGGACAGCCCGGCCTTTTCTGGATCATCCGGATACAAACGTTCGCCTGGCTGCTCTGGCAGGCATTCAGGTGGACAGTGAAAATATGCAGCGCAAGGTGTTGGCCATGACAGGGGATGCTGCCCGGTCTGTCCGGGATCTGGCCGTAAAAAAGATTGAAACCGCCGAGTATTGCAGCAGCATGCTTTTATTTGAATTTTTAAATCGCCCGTCAAGACTGATCCGCGAAGGGGTTTTCAGAATTCTCAATACCCTTGATATAAAGAAGCCGGAACTCCATGCTTTTTTTAAAGCAGAAATGGCGGCGGCCAAAAGAAAGCTCCTTGATTTTATGACCTTGTCCCGCCTGATGGAGACCCCTTCCGGGAACCTGTTGAAGTGCCATTTAGAGCAGGCCCAGGCCGGTCATATCAAAACCATCCTCCGGGTGGCTTCATTGACCGACCATTCCGGCCGGATGCGAATCATTGCTAAAAATATTTTTTCAGGAGATTCCAGAAAAAAGGCCAATGCATTGGAGGCCCTTCAAAGTACCCTGATAACGCCCCTGGCCGGGGAACTGGTCGTTTTTCTGGAAAATTCAAGGCCAGAAAGCCGGTTTGAGCAATTGTTGGACAAAGGCTTGATCCAGAAGACGGACAGTCCACCGGAAATGGTCCTTGACCAACTATCCCTGAACCATGACCGGGTAACTGCCAGGCTATCCAGGGACGTGGCGGCAGAACTGGGCTTAGGCCGGGAATCTGAAGATAAAAGTTCCCCCCTTTTCATGGATACAGGGGAGAATAACGGCAAAAAAGGCCGTAACCTTGAAACATCCAAAAGGAAACACCTGAAAGCAGAGAAACACATGAAAGAAGAAATGAGCTTACAAGAAAAAATTATAGCCATCCAGAAAATAGATATTTTTAAAACCCTTGATGTAAACCAACTGGCCGCAGTCAGCGAAATTGCCCGGGAAAAAGTGTTCAAGCCCGGTATGGTTCTGTTTAATGAAAATGAGGCAGCAGACACCATGTATGTCTGTATCCAGGGCCGGCTTTCTATTTCCAGAAACCAGATTGAGGTAGGGGTGTTTAAGGAAGGCGACAGCTTTGGCATGAGTGCTTTTTTTGTTGACAGCAAACGGCTGATTACGTGTAAAGCTGAGGCATCGACCCGGGTTTTGGAAATTCATAAGCATGAATTTGAAGAGATGCTCATGGAATATCCCCAGATTTCATATGAAATTGCCCGGATCAGCACCCGAAGGATTCAACGGCTCCTCAAGCAAATTAAAAAAGGGGCCGCCCAGGAAGAATTGTTAAAAAATTTCTTCAGTCATGAGGAGCTGGTCTGAAGTTTTTATATGAAAGACTCAGCAACCTGTTGAGTTCTTTCAATATTTGTTGTGGGCGGCTCTTGGTTGGATAACCAAGGCGGCCCGTGGCCGTTATATGAAAGTCTCACTAACGTCCTGAGAAGACTTTCATTATTCGTTGTGGGCGGTTCTTGGTTGGATAACCAAGGCGGCCCGTGGCCGTTTATATGAAAGAATCTGCAAGCTGCTGTAATTCTTTCATGCTTTGTTGTGGGCCGAACCGGATTAACAATCCAATCGGCCCGTGGCCGTTAGTGAACAGCAGAAAATAAAAATGACGCCAAGGGTAGACAGACTTATAAGTCCGGTATTAATGGATTCCCATTTCCCGGCCCCATTGGGGCTCCAGAAGACACCTTCCCAGGACCCTAAATATAATATCTCAGGTGGTGTGGCGTTGTTAAATTTTATCAAAATATACAAAGCACATATCAAGCCCGCAAAAGCCTGTCAATCAGTGGCCATTTTAAAATATAAAACGGCGTTTTTTAGTGGATTTCATTTCTCGCATTGAAAAAAACAACCCGGGTTGGTATAGGATAGCTGTGTCGCAAAAAAGTTGTAAAAGGGGCTGGCACTTATCTGATATTCCCCCTTCTCCAATACTGTGAGTTCAAATTTACAGTCAGCCGCCGCCGGACCGTAAGCCGATGAGAAGTTAAGTTGCGTTAACTGATCAATTAAATATAAAGGGGAAAGAAAAATGGTTAGAATGGAAATTTCGCTTTTTTTAAAAAATGAACCCGGTGAACTGGCAAAACTCTCCTCTCTTTTATACCAGGCCGGCATCAATATTGATGCATTGACCATTCAGGATGCGTCCGCCTATGTCATAGAAATGTTTAAGGCAAGGGGTAAGTCCATTAAGCGGATTGCCTCGGTGGCCAACTACAACTCCATTACAAAGGACTCCCATGAGGCCGCTTTGATCCGCCTTCTTGTGGACAATTCAGACAAGGCGGTCAGCGTTCTTTCTGAACATAAATACATATTTGATATCATGCCGGTCATTGCCATTGAGCTTGAAAATCGCCCGGGCACCCTCACCGAGTTCGCCGAGAAATTCGGCAAAGCCGGCGTGAACTTAAATTATGTTTATGGCTCTGTTCAGTCGCCGGATGCCAAATGCCTTTTTGTTTTCTCACCTGACGATATGGATCAGGCTCTGGAGATATTTAAAGAATAAACACTATCTATGGTTTTTTTTTAATTCCTCGTCAATTACCCGTTTGATTTCATTTATGGTCCTTCGTTTAATCTGGCGGCCGTTGATGAAAACAGTGGGGGTTCCCCGGACACCGGCGGTTTGTCCGGCCACCATGTCGGATTTGACCTGCCGGCTGGTTTCCGGGGCCAGGATATCGGCGGTGAATTTATCCATGTCAAGCCCGAGGCTTTCCGCATATTTTAATAGATTGTCCTCGTTCAGGTCAGCTGCGTTTTCAAACAAAAGATCGTGCATGGGCCAGAACTGTCCCTGTTTGTGGGCGGCCATGCCGCCGATGGCGGCGGACATGGCAAATTTGTGCATGCTCAAGGGAAAATTTTTAAAGACAATTTTTACCTTGTCCGGGTAAGCCTGTTCCACCTGGTCTAACAATTCAATAGCCTTGGCGCAGTAAAAGCACTGAAAGTCCGTAAAAATTACCAGGGTGACGGGGGCGTTTTCAGGCCCTTTAAACGGGGAACCTTTAATATTGATGTTCTGGATAAACTCCACATTAAGCTCATGGATGGCCCCTGTTTTTGAATCGCCCAGAAAAAGGGTGTCCCCGGTTTTGGTGGCCGTGACGGTGTCAGCAGAAAAATCAAGGGAAATGGTTTCTTTTAACCGGCCATTGGCGTCATATATCTCAACGGCCCCCTGGCGGGTGAGGACGAAGAAAAGAGTGCCGTCCAGGGACATGCAGGTGTCCACGGGGCTGCCCTTGGATTGAATTTGTTGGCCCTGGCTGACCACTACCCGGGCTGATGCCGTTTGTGTAAACCCGAAAAAGGCAATGGCTGCAGCCAGCCATATCAGGGGGTTGAACATAAATTTGGGGTGCGCCATTGAAAAGATCTCCGTATGTTAAGGATGTTGGGAAATTGCCCCCTACCATACATCATTGAGGCCCCTTGGGCAAAATTTTTTATAGACCTGGGACTTGGGATATGGGACTTGGGGACGCCACGGAAACTGCAAGCCCCAAGTCCCAAGTCCCAGGTCCCAGGTCCCAGGTCCCAAGTCCATTTTATTGGATTAACCTGATTCCCCATTCCGGGGGTGGATTGTTCTTTTAACGCGATTGCCCCGGCAAAAGCGCTTCCCGGCCTTGATAAAAAAGACAGCCGGTGGTATGCCCCAACCATGGCACCGGTAAAAACGGTTTTTAAGATAAAGGCTTTTCATGCGGATCATCCATACCTCGGACTGGCACCTGGGCCAGAATTTTATGGGAAAAACCAGGGAGACAGAACATAAAGCTTTTCTGGACTGGCTGCTGGACCTCATTGAGGCGGAACAGGTGGATGCCCTGGTGGTATCGGGGGATGTCTTTGACACCGGTACCCCGCCGTCCTATGCCAGGGCTGTTTTTTTTGATTTTATCGCATCCCTTGACCGGACCTGCTGCCGGCAGGCCGTGTTTATCGGGGGGAATCATGATTCTCCGGCCACCCTCCTGGAGGGGCAGAATATCCTTGAACGGCTGAACACCAGAATCCGGGCCGGGATATCCGGGGAGCCTGCAGACCATCTGACCATCCTCAAAGACAGGCGGGATGTCCCCGGGGCCCTGTTGTGCGCGGTACCATTTATCCGGCCCCGGGACCTGGTGTCAAGCTGTGCCGGGCAAACCGGGCAGGACAAGAAAAAAGCCCTGGCCGATGCCATCTCCCGGGTGTATGAAGAGGTTTACCACCAAGCCGGACAGATGCTGGAACAGCAAGGGCTTGACCTCCCCATCCTGGCCACGGGCCATCTCACCCTGGTGGGGGGAAAGGCCACGGAATCGGTCCGGGAAATTTATATCGGCTCTCTGGAAGCATTTCCCATATCCCGGCTGCCCCGGTTTGATTACATGGCCCTGGGCCATCTGCACAGGCCCCAGCAGATCAAAGGGGATTTTCCCTGTTTTTATTCCGGGTCTCCCATCCCGTTAAGTTTTGATGAGGGCAATGCCCAAAAACAGGTGATGCTTGTGGAAACCGGCCAAGGGGCCGTTGAGCAGGTGAAACCCATTCCCGTGCCCTGGTTTAGAAAGCTGATATCGGTTCAAGGAACCCTGGCGCAGATCCGGGATCAACTGGCCCGGCCTGATTTAATCAAAGATCTGACCCCGTCTGATCCTGCCCCGTGGCTGGAAGTTGCGGTCCAGGGGCCGGCCCCGGATATCCAGGCCAGAATCCTTGACATGATCCGGGATACAGATATTGAATTGCTCAGGATCAAGCGCAAAGCCGTTCCCGGTGAGCGGGAGGCGTTTGAGGACCTAAACCAGACCCTGGAATCCCTGGGAACAAAAGAGGTGTTTTTGAAAAGGCTTTCATCTGAAGAATTTGATGAGCAGACCCGGGACAAGCTGGTGGGCCTTTTTCAGCATATTTTAGATCAGGTTGAAACCGGTCAGGGGCCAATCCCATGAGAATTCTAACCCTCAGATTTAAGAATATAAACGCCCTTAAAGGGGAGTGGAAAATTGATTTTACCACCCCTGAGTTCGCGGACCAGGGGCTGTTTGCCATCACAGGACCCACCGGTGCCGGAAAAACAACGATCCTGGATGCCCTTTGCCTGGCCCTGTACCACCGGACCCCCCGGCTGATGGTGTCGGGATCGGTGAATGAACTGATGACCCGGCATACCGGGGAATGCCTGGCTGAAGCCGAGTTTGAGGTACAGGGCCGGGCATACCGGGCTTTTTTTTCCCAGCGCCGGGCCCGGGGAAAGGCCGGCGGCAGGCTCCAGCCCCCCCAGGTGGAACTGGCCGAGGGCAGCGGAAAGATTTTATCCAGCACCCTGGTGGACAAATTAAAAACCGTAACCCAGATCACCGGTCTTGATTTTGACCGGTTCACCCGGTCCATGCTGCTGGCCCAGGGCGGGTTTGCGGCCTTTTTAGAGGCCGGGGCCAATGAACGGGCCGAATTGCTTGAAGAGCTGACCGGAACCGGTATTTACGGGCAGATTTCCTGCCTGGTGTTTGACCGGATGAACGCTGAAAAAAAAGCCCTGGAACTGCTGGCCGCCGGCAGCGGCGGAATTGAATTTCTGGACAAAGAGGCCCTTGACAGTCTGTCCAAAGAAATGGAAGGCCTCAAGGAAAAAGAAGCCAGGATTCGCGAAAATTACCGGGCGTTGCTGGAGAACCGGCAGTGGCTCAAAGACCTTGAAGAAAGGAACAAAGAGATCCTTGGTGCGGCCTCCCGGGTTAAAGAGGCGGCGTTGTTCCGGCAGGCCCATGAAGCAGATCTGGAAAAACTGTTGGCCTCCGGCCCGGCCATGGAAATTAATCCCCTGTGGGAAACCCTCAAGGGGATTGGCCTTGGGCTGGAACGGGCCAGAGAAGAGGCCGTTAAGGTGACCGAACAGATAGGCGCCTGCAGAATCCGCCGGGAAGACCTGGAAAAGAAGGCGGCCCAGGCCCTTGAAAATGAGAAACAGGCCAGACAGGAACAACAAAAGACCGAAGCCCTGATCACGGAAGAGGTACTGCCCCTGGACCATGAGATTCAGGCTCTGGAAAGCCAGGCCCGAAAGCTTGAACAATCAATCCGGAAGATTGGCGAAAAGCAGCTTGACCTTAAGGAAAATCTGGGCCGGCAAAAGGGCCTTGTTCAGAATCATGAAAGGGACCTGGAACAGGCCCGGGCTTATATTTCGGCGAATTCGTCCCATTCCGGGCTCGGGGAAATCCTGCCCGTTGTTGAAACCTTGTTTGAGCAACGGGGCGGGCAGCAGAAAGAACTTGACGCCCTTAACAAAGAGGAAAGAGGACGCCGGGAAATACTGGGGCAATTGGAGGCCCAGGCTCAGAAGCTTGAAACGGCCAGTGCCGGCCATATCCGGTCCGTCACAGGGATCAGGGAAAAGATTTCCGACCTGTCCCGGGAGATCGGGCAGGTTTTAGGGGAAACCTCCCGAAGCGATTTAACCCATGAGTATGAATCCCTGACCCGTGCCATGCCCCTTTGGGTGGAGTTAAAGAATATTTCCCAGGGGATCCGCGAGGAGAAAAAAGAGAAAAAAAACCTTGAAATCCGGGTCAGTGAAGAGGAGAAAACCAGGGATGAGCTGGTGTCGTCCTTAAGCGCACTGGAAACCGGAAAAAAACTGGTCCAGGACCACCTGAAAGACCTTGAACGGATCACTGAACAGGAACAGCGCATTCAAAGCCTTGCCCGGCATCGGGATTGCCTTGAAAAGGGCATGGCCTGCCCCCTGTGCGGATCAACCCGTCACCCGGCCATTGAGGCGTACCGCTGCCTGGACCTTTCGGAAAACCAGGTGAAAAAAGAGGCCAAAGCCATAGCGCTGGCCCGGTATGAAGCAGACATCAGCAAAGTGAACCAGCGGCTGGCCGCCTGCCGGGCAAACCTTACGGCCCAACAAGTTCAGCTTACGGCCCATGACCGGAAAATCCAATCCCTTGAGACCGCCTGGGATAAAACAACCGCTGGGTTAAAGGTCAGCCTTACCCCGGATCACGAGGTTCAGGATCTTATAGAAGAACAGGAACGGCAGATGACCTGGGTTAAGACCCGGCTGGCCGGTCTGGAAAACCTGGATCTTCAACAGCGGCAGCTGGAAATCCGGCTGCAGAAAACCCTGGACAACCAGCAGGCCGATGCCCACCAGGCAGATCTGGTCCAGTTTAAGATTATGGAGCTCAAGGACCGGGCAGATGATATGTCGCGCAGGAAACAGCGCCTTTCCGAAAAGGCGGCCGGGTTAGCGGAAAAACTGGCCCGGATTCTGGCCCCCCTGGGCCTGGAACAGCCTGTCTTTGAAGACCAGGACGCCTGGGTTAAGAATTATCACCAATTATGGGAACGGTTTCAGCAGGCCGGGGACAGGGAAAAACAGGCGGCTCAAAGCCTGGAACGGCTCCGGTCGGCCATGGGCCTGATTGAAAGAGACCTGGAACTTCAAGCCGAACAGGCCAATGACCTGGCAACGGATTTAAAAGAGGCCGGGGAAAGGGCCCGTACCCTCAAGACCACCCGGCAGCGGCTGTTTTCAGACAAGTCCGTGGCCGGGGAAAGACACCGGCTTTCAAGGGCAGTGGCTCAAGCCCAGGGGGTTCTCAAAACCCTGGAAAAGGAAAAAGAAGCGGTTCAATCCGCCGAACACCGGCTGTTGGGCAGCCTGGAAAATTTTGAAAAACAGGCCGCCCGTTTTGAAACCGACCAGGCCAATGCCCGAAAAGAATGGGCACAGGCCCTTGAAAACAGCCGGTTCAAGGATCAGGCCGATTTTGAAGCCGCCCTTTTGCCGGTTGATGAACGAAAGGCCCTGGAAATATTAAACCAGGCCATTGTCGACCGGGAAACCCGGACCACAGCCCTTTTGGAAAGCCTGAAAAAAGACCTGGAAATCCTGGAAAACCAGAAAAAGACGGACCAATCCGCCGGGCAGATTGCCCAGGCCCTGGAAGAGACGGACCAGGCGCTTATGGATATCGGCTCCCGGAAAGGGGAAATCCGCCAGACATTAACCCAGGAAAGCGAAAAACGGCTTCAGCAAAAGGCGCTGTTCCAGAAGATTGACCGGCAAAAGGAGATTTATGACGACTGGGCCAGGCTGTCTGACCTGATCGGGTCAAGGGACGGGGCAAAGTTCCGGCGGTTTGCTCAAGGGTTGACCCTGGAGCATCTGCTGGTTCTGGCAAACCGCCGGTTATCCCTGCTGTTCGGCCGGTATATCCTGGTCAGAAAGCCTGGCGAGGATCTCGGCCTGGAAGTTAAGGACACCTGGCAGGCCGATACGGTCCGGGATACCCGGACCCTTTCCGGGGGCGAGAGTTTCCTGGTCAGCCTGGCCCTGGCCCTGGGGCTGTCCGATTTGGTGTCCAGCAAGACCCGGATTGATTCTTTGTTCTTGGACGAGGGGTTCGGCACCCTGGACCCCGAGACCCTGGAAACCGCCCTGGACGCCCTGGATCACCTGAACTCCGGCGGCCGGATGATCGGGGTCATCTCCCATGTGGAAGCCATGAAAGAGCGTATCGCCACGAGGATTGAGGTTAAGCAGAAAACCAGCCTGGGCTTCAGCACCCTGGATGAACGGTTCCGGGTGGTTCAACATGTTGCAAAGTGCCATTGAGCCTGATAGAATTCAATCATCCAAATGGTATCAAAAGAAGTTTGATCATGATTCTGTGTTAAAAAACATAATCTTTAAAAAAGTTATTTTTTCCATGGTATGGGGATCGTCCCTGCCTGAGGGGTCCTGAAATCTTATAGAATTTAACCGGTTTTTATGGTTTATTAGGCCTGTCTAATCTTTTTGAAAGGATAGTTTAATAATGATTCATTCTAAAGGTCGGTGGTTTCTTATCAAACATAAATTCAACTTTTTATTCCTCACCGGCTTGATTCTGCTGGCGTCTGGCTGCGGTGGCGGCGGGGGCGGCGGCGGGGAAAGTGCCAATGTGTCGCCTGACGCTGCGTTCACCGCATCCAAGGCCTATGGCAATCCGCCCCTGGCCGTGACGTTTAACGGGGCCGGTTCCAGTGACAGCGACGGCAGTATTTCGTCCTACAGCTGGGATTTCGGGGACAACAGCACGGGGAGCGGGAAAACGGTCCAGCATACCTACCAGGCCATCGGGACATATACCGCCCAGTTGACCGTGGCCGACAATGACGGGTCAACCGACACGGCCACCTGTGAAATTGATGTGGGCTATTCTGTCATGGGAACGGTCACCTCAACGGAAAGCATGGTGTCGGACAGTGATGTGAACAACCCGGATGCCGCTTACACCTCCAATAACGCTTTTTCTTCGGCTCAGGACATATCGGCTCCGGTAACGGTCAGCGGGTTTGTGAATGTGGACAATTCCGGTTCTGCCGGAGACCGGTTTGCCGAAGACGGGGATACCGATGATTATTTTTACGCCGCCCTGACCGATGACATGACCATTGAACTGGTCATGGCGGAATCGTCACTGGCGGCTGAACTGGGCCTTTACCTGTACAACAGCAACCGGGTGCTGGTGGGGCAGGCCAATACCAATAACAACGGCCTGGCCACGCTGACCGTGTCCGGGGATGGAAACTATTATATCCGTGTCCAGGCCGTGGAATCGGGCTGGGTCAGAACCTGCACCATGTACGGGCTCATCGTCGGCCTTTCCGAATCAACAACCAGTGTCAGTGAGTTGAGCCTTGAATCGGATTTTTTGCCCGGAGAGGTCCTGGTCCGGTTTGAAAAAGATACCTCGGGATCGGTTTCACCCCTGGCTCTGGATTCAAAGACCGCTGATCTGGGGTTTGCCGTCAAAGGGGGGAACAACAGCCGGGACCGGCTGTTAAGACCGCCGGAAGGGGGAGATGAAGACGTCCTGTTTGAACGGCTGGGCATCCGCAAAGCTGTTGCCCAAAGCCTTGGCCCGGGAATCCTGAGTGACAACACCCGGGAAAAGATGAAGACCTTATGGATGGTCCGGGCCTTAAAAAATACCGCCGGGGTTGAGTGTGCGGCCCCCAATTACATTCGTAAAGCTTTTGCGGTTCCCGATGACACCTATTATTCGTACCAGTGGAATTATCCGCTGATCAATCTTGAGGAGGCATGGGAAACCACCACCGGCAGCACCAGTATTATTGTGGCGGTGGTGGATACCGGCGTGTTGCTCAGCCATCCGGACCTGAACGGACAGCTGGTGGATTATGGATATGATTTTATTTCAGATGATGATATTTCCGGCGATGGTGAATCCGGTATTGATGATGACCCGGATGATCCCGGGGATCAGGATGACCCCAACGGCAGCAGTTCATTTCATGGTACCCATGTGGCCGGGACCATTGCAGCAGCATCTGACAACAGCACGGGCGTGGCCGGGGTGGCCTGGGGTGTAAAGATAATGCCCTTGCGGGCTCTGGGTATTGGCGGCGGGACTTCCTATGATATCATGGAAGCGGTAAAGTATGCCGCGGGTCTGAGCAATGATTCCGGGGCCTTTCCGGACAATCCAGCCGATATTATCAACCTGAGCCTTGGCGGCAGCTCGTACTCGGCCCTTGAGGCAGCCGTATTTGAGGATGCCCGTGATGCGGGCGCGATTATCATTGCCTCGGCCGGCAATGATGGATCCAGCGCAAAAAGCTATCCGGCTGCCTATGCCAGTGTTGTGTCGGTCAGTGCGGTTACCGAAGACAAGGAACGGGCCTATTATTCAAACTACGGGTCTACTATTGATGTGGCCGCCCCCGGCGGCGGCCCGGCCTCGGAAACAGGCAGCAGCGGCAGCTCGGATTCGGTGTTAAGCACCTGCGGCGATGACAGCAGCGGCACCATTGAAATGACCTACACCAAATATATGGGGACCAGTATGGCCGCCCCCCATGTGGCCGGTGTGGCGGCATTGATGAAAAGTGTGTATGCAGGCCTGACCCCGGATAAATTTGATACCCTCCTGGAAGCGGGATATCTGACTCAGGATTTAGGCGATTCAGGGCGGGATAATTATTTTGGATACGGGATGATTGATGCCGCCAGAGCGGTGGAGGTTGCCCAGGAGATCAATTCAACCGGCCAATATCCCCCTATTTTGACCGCAAGCCCTAACAGCCTGAGCTTTTCAGGTTCCCAGACCTCCGATGAGGTGGTGCTGTCCAATGGCGGCGGTTCCGGCGCATTGGCTGTCAGCAGTTATACGTCAGATGAAACCTGGCTGTCCGTTACCGCCAGTGCTGTAGACGGCAACGGGCTGGGCACTTATACGGTGACCGTTGACAGCAGCGGGCTTGCCAACGGCACCCATTCAGGCACCCTGACCTTTGAGTCCAATCGAAATGATGCCACCGTTTCCGTGACCCTGGTGGTGGGGACCGTGGCCGAGTCCTCAGACGGGGGGTACCATTATATTGTGCTGGTGGACCCGGATACCCGCCGGACCGTTGACTACATCGGCTGTACCGGGGAAGACGGGGTGTATGATTTCAGGCTGACCGGCGACTACCTTGGCCAGACCTACCTGATTTACGCGGGCACGGATTCCGACAATGACGGGATCGTCTGCGGGGAGGCAGAGGCCTGCGGTGCCTATCTTTCCCAGGACAACCCGGTGGAGATAACCGTTACCCGGGATTTAAGCGGCCTTGATTTCACCACCGATATCAATTTGAGCCTGCCCGATACGTCTTCTGCCTCATATTCAGATTTTTCCATTGAGCTGGAAAGGGCTGACCCGGATAAGGCCTTCAAAGGGCTCAAACAGGGCTCACCATAACCGGAGGCCGGAAACGGAAGACGGGAGACCGGATGCTGCGAATCCCTCAGGGGTGGGCATCCGGTTTCTTCAATCAACCTATGGGAATTGTGAAAAAAAAGTAATAGAAAAATGCAGATTGTGAAAAAAATGTTATAAAGTGTGAAAAAAAAGTAATAGTCCGGACAAAAAAATAGCGCCTATCGGCAATAGTATCCCCTCCCCATTCCCCGCCATAATAAAAAATATCTTTAGCATTCGAATAGTTCAATAAATTGTAGAAAAAAATACAGAATTAGAGAGGGTATAGCACAGAAAATGCAATGTAAGTCAGTGAATACACAAAATGGCAGCAAACAAGGTAATCGAAAAACAGCAGAAGGCCCCTGGTTGAAACAAAAGGCCCTCATTAATAACCATCACCAGGATTCCTTTAAAAAAGTTGAAATTTGGAAAAAGAGAGTTTAAGCGGTATGAAAAAAATCATGATATCAGTCTTTTTAGGGATCGGGTTGGCTACACTGTTTTCGCTTAGTGCGAAGGCCGCCAGTATCACGGACACGGTGGTATTCAACACAGACGGCACCGCCATAGAAGAAGACCTGATCAGTTATGGCGGCGGTACTGTGGATAAAATCGGTGATTCATATTTTGACTGGGTTACCTGGGAGCATTCTTTTGCGTTTGATTTTTCCAATGTCACAGTGGGTTCCGTCGTTCTCAGCCTCACATTTGAAGACGACCAGGGGGTTTTCTGGGTTGTGAACAGCGGCTGGTGGGGATACTGCCGCTACCCCGTGGTCACTGCCAATGACTCTGAGTCGGAATGGGCCGTGGGTTGGACCGATGACGGGCAATGGGACATTGGCGAGGTGGAGACCGGCACCTATGAATATGATATTGATATTGAGTCTATCCTGGATGGGTCTTTAATTGTTACCATTTCCGGAAGTTTTATCACCGGAGATTTTTATGTGGTTTCATCGGAACTGACCGTTAATTATACAGAACTGGCCTCCAACAACACGGAAGACACCAATGAAATAAATGGGAACAATCCGGTTCCGGAACCGTCTACCTTTTTGATGATCGGGTTAAGCCTTCTGGCATTATCAGGGTTAATCAGAAAAAGGGCATAGACCGATATTAAATGGAGACCGGAAACCGGAAACGGGAGACCGGATATGACCAAATATTCAGGTTGCCCGCCATTGGCGTACAGCCCGCTGTGTTTAGATGATAAATTCGATGGCAACGGTGGGCACGAAAAGCGTGCCCACCTTACCTGATAACGCTTATCCGGGGAAAAAGGTTTCAGGCTCTTTTCTTGCCGCATAATTTTCAAACAGCCATTTGGCAATATCTTTAAACTTGCCTTCCACCATGATTCTTGCGCCTTCGGGACAGGCCTTGATACAGGCACAGCAGTGGATGCACAGTTCGTTTTTGACAGCGAATCCATTGGCGGCATCAATGGCCTCAACCGGGCAGACTTCCACACAGGTGGAGCATTCATTGCAGTCGCCGGACACCTCAATGAATTCAACCGGTGCCGGGGGCATTCCCTGTTTGTAGGGAGAGTTTCCCGGGACCGTTAATCTGCCAAGGGCTGCGGGAGATGCCGCCCCTTCCAGGAGCGCGGCCACTTTCCGGCCGAATTCCCGGGCCTTTTCCAGATCATTGGCATCGGGCCGGCCCGGGGCAACCTGGAAGTCACCGCCTGAGAAGGAATGCTCGCCGAGAAAGGCCCCGGCCGCCACGGACGTGGCCCCGGCCTGGTCCAGGAGATCTTTTAACTCCAGGAGGGCATCTTCAAATTCCCGGTTCCCGTAAACCACCACCGGGACCGCAAGCGCGCCGCCGGCTTTTATGGCGTCAAAGTAGGGCTGGGCCACTTTGGGCAGGCGGCCGCCGTAAACCGGGGTCCCGGCCAAAAGGATCTGGCCCTCTATGGCCGGCGGGGTCTGGTTTCGAATATCGGGCCGGGTGATGTCCAGGGTCTGGACAACGGGTATTCCCATCCCCTGTGCAATGGCTTCAAGAACTTTTTGGGTGGTGGCCGTGGGGCTGAAATACAGCAGGGTGGCGCTTTGAATTTTCATTTTTTTATCTCCCTTTTTAGAAATGTTGGGTTTACCGACGGTCCGGCCAGATGTCCCTGGACATTTCCGTAAGTTTGTATTTCTGGATTTTCCCGGATGCGGTCATGGGAAAGTCATTGACAAACTGAATATACCGGGGGATTTTGTAACGGCTGATCTGCCCCCGGCAAAAATCCTGGATATCGCTGGGTTCAATATCGGCCCCGTCTTTTAAAATGACAAAGGCCCCGACCTCCTCCCCGTATTTGGGACTGGGCACGGCCGCAACCTGGACATCCCTGATTTCATCCATCCGGTAGAGAAATTCCTCGATTTCCCTGGGGTATACATTTTCCCCGCCCCGGATAATCATGTCCTTGTACCGTCCGGTGATGGACAGGTTGCCGGCCTCGTCCATTACCCCCAAATCGCCGGAATGGAGCCAGCCGTCTTTGTCAATGGCCTCTTTGGTGGCCGCTTCATTGTTGTAATACCCCTTCATGATATTGTACCCCCGGCAGCAGACCTCTCCCTGGGTTCCCGGGGGAACTTCCACTCGGGTTTCGGGATCAACGATTTTAACTTCAATATGGGGCAGGGCCCGGCCCACGGTCTCTACCCGCAGCCTGATATCATCGCCGATCCGGGTATAGGTCATCACCGGCGAGGCTTCGGTCAGGCCGTAGCAGATGGTAATGTCTGTCATATTCATCTTTTCAATGACCTGCTCCATGACCTGGACCGGGCAGTTTGATCCGGCCATGATTCCGGTGCGAAGGGAGGAGAAGTCAAACTTGCTGAACATGGGGTGCTGGAGCATGGCAATAAACATGGTGGGCACCCCGTACAGGGCCGTGCATTTTTCCTGTTCCACGGCGGCCATGGTCTGTAAGGGGTCAAACCCTTCCTGAATCACCATACAGGTCCCGTGGTTCACCGCCGCCATCACCCCGAGAACACAGCCAAAACAGTGGAACAGCGGCACGGGCAGACAGACCCGGTCATTTTCGGAAAAGAGCTGGTTTTTGCCGATCCAGTACCCGTTGTTGCCGATGTTGTAATGGGTGAGCATGACCCCTTTGGGAAAGCCCGTTGTCCCGGAGGTATACTGCATATTGACCACGTCGTGGGGGGACAGGGAATCCTGCCGCTGCCGGTACTCTTGGTCGGACACCATGACACTGAGGGCCCGGATTTCCGGAATCGTGTACATGCCCCGGTGCTTTTCCTGGCCTAAAAAAGCCACCCGCTTGAGATGGGGAAATTTTTCACTTGAAAGGCTGCCCCGCTGGCAGGTCTTAAGCTCGGGCACCAGATCGTAAAGGGTGGCAATGTAGTCGGTGTCCTGGAACCCGTCTATAGTAAATAGGTTTTCAGTTTCAGACTGGATGAGCAGGTATTCGAGTTCTGCTTTTTTATAGTTGGTGTTTACCGTTAGCAGGACGGCCCCGATTTTGGCCGTGGCAAACTGGAGGGTAACCCAGAAAGGAATATTGGTGGCCCAGACCGCTACCTTTTCCCCTTTTTGAATCCCCAGGGCCATGAGCCCCCTGGCCACTTCATCCACAAGGTCTGAGAACTGGCCGTAGGTGAGCCTGAAATCCCGGTCCACATAGACCAGGGCGTCATGATCGGCAAAGCGTTCAACGGTATAATCCAGGATGCCCCCAAGGGTCAGTTCTCTTAATCCGGTTTCAGCGTTCATGATGTCCTTCCTTTTATATGAAAGTCTCACTAACATTCCGAGAAGACTTTCATTATTTGTTGTGGACGGTTCTTGGTTGGATAATCCAAGCCGTCCGTGACGGTTAGTCCGGAATATAGATCACGGCGTGAATTTCAGCCTTTTCATCCCCAACGCAGGAGACATAATGGGGAACAATGGAATTGTAATAAACGGAATCCCCTTGATTCAGCACATGGGCCTCTTTGCCGTAAATCACCTCAATACTGCCGGAGACCACGGCAATAAATTCTTCTCCCTCGTGGGCGGACAATTTTTTTTCTTTGGCAGACTCGGGCAGGATCTCAACAAAAAAGGGTTCCATGTGCCGGTCGGTTTTGCCTTTGCCAAGGGCGTAGAAATTTAAGGCAGCCGGTTTGTTTTTGCCGTCCAGAACGCTGAATTCAGCTTCCCGGTCAGCTTTGCGGACAATATAAGGATCGGTGCTGGTCTGATCGTCCAGAAAGGTGCCAAGACGGACCCCTAAAGCCCGGGCAATTTTCATCAGCGGCCCTAAAGGGGGGAAGGTTTCCTCTTTCATCATGGTTTCCAGAAACCCCTGGTCAAGCCCGGTTTCCGAGGCCAGGCCGGGAAGGTCCATTCCCCTTTTATCCATGTAGTCCTTTATTCTCCGGCTGATTTTACCGGTTTCCATAGCGATGTGCCTCCTTAAAAAATCAAATTAAAATTTGATGTATAATATAAGCACTTGCCCTTTGTCAAAGCCTGTTGGGCCTTTTTCGAAGGTGCATGCAACAAATAAGTTATTGACCTTGACTGTGGCGGCCTACAATCCGTTCAACTGCCGGCCGGCAGGGTATTCAATCAGCCTAATTACCTAAAGACCACCCTGGCCCGGTGCCGGCCGGATTCGATGCTGCTGGTATAGGGCCAGTTCAGCTTGTCGCACAGCTGACGGGTTAACTGCAAGCCAAGCCCGAACCCCAGGTCTTTGTCTGTCTGGTTGTCTTGGATGATATCGTTTTTAATTTCCACGCCGTCCCGGGTCTGGGTGATTTGTATCCCGCCATGCCAGGTATGCTGAAAGGCGTTCCGGATCAGGTTGCCCGTCACGATCCGGGCCGGTATGACCGGAAGCTTTAAAACAGACGGCTCTGTTTCAAGGCTGACCGACACTTCTTTGTCCCGGAGCAGGTAGCCGGCCTCGTCCACCAGTTCTTTGACCAGGGATTCAAGGTCCAGGTCGGATTCCGGGAGCCGGGTTTCCTCATCCCGGCTCAGCCAGAGCAGGGTCTGGGTCAGATGCTTCATGGTCAGGGATGCCCGGTCGATCCGGCCGATCCCCCGCTGTTTCTGCTCTTCTTTGGCCAGTGCCTTGTCCGGGGCTTTTGGGGGGGCATTTTCACTGGTTTCCACCAGTTTTTTAAGCAGCTCCACATTGTTCCGGATGATGCTGATGGGGGTGCGAAGTTCGTGGCTGCTGTGGCGCAGGAACCGGTGTTCCCGGTCCAGGCTCTCGTGGGCCGATGACAGGCTGTCCCGGATCATCCGGGCCAGTTCATTGAGTTCGGGATAGACAAAATCCGGTGCCGGATCATTGAGGTTTTTGGCATCCAGGCTGCGGGCCCACCGGCCCATGGATTTGACCGGCCGTTCCACCAGTTTGAGAAGAATAAAGATAAAACCGGCAATGCCCAGGGCCGTTAACAGGCTGATGCTGATCAGGGTCCGTAGGTTTTTGTGCCGGTCCTGTCCGATTAACGGCGAGGCTTCGTTGTGGCTTGCCACATGGCCGATATAATAGGTCTCTGCCTTAAAAGAGACCCTCATGGCAAATACCATGGCCCGTGGCGGCCCTAAGGTTTTATTTTTCTTTTCAACCTTAAGCTGGCCGGGCTGGCCTGGTTCCTCCATGGAAAGCCTTATCTCTTCTGGCATCTGCTCCCATTCCCGGCTGATCAGATATCCGCTGAAGGCGGTCAGCGTTTCTCTTTCAGGCGCTGGTATGGCAGTGATGTAGCTTTTCAGGGCATTGGCCATGCCGCCGGCCATCATCCGGTCCATGCCCTTGAAAAAAAACTGGATACTTAAGATGGAATACCCGATAATCAGCAGGATGGCCGGGACCAGAAAAGACAGGGCTGCAAACCATTTCAGGCTGATGCCGGGTTTCATGTTCAAGGCTCCTTTCTTAAGGCAAAGCCGTGGCCTGCCACGGTCTGGACCAGGGCACAGTCAAATCCCTCATCCACGGCCTTTCGAAGGTGGTGCAGGTGAACTTTAAGGCTGTTGCTGTCCGGGGGCTCATCCCCCCAGACAGATTCAATGAGTTTCTGCTTGGAAACCGTGTCCGGCGAGGCCCGCAGCAGGGCTTCGAGCAGCAGCCATGCCGTGGGGGACAGCTTTATTTTTTTGCCGGCCCGGGCCAGGGTCCCTTCTTTTAAGTTCATTTCAAGGTCCTCACACTTAAGGCGCCTGGCCTGGCCGCTGCGCCGCCGGGCCAGGGCATGGATCCGGACCACCAGTTCCTTGAGTTCAAAGGGTTTTACCAGGTAGTCATCGGTGCCGGCCTCAAATCCGGCCACTTTATCATCCAGGCTGTCCCTGGCCGTGAGCATGAGGACCGGGGTGTCGTTGCCGTCGTTGCGCAGCTGTTCACAAAGGCTTAACCCGTCAAGCCTGGGCAGGTTCAAATCCAGCAGCACCACGTCGTACCGGTTTTCTTTTATGAGCTTGCTGCCGGCCACACCGTTGCTGGCATAATCGCAGGCAATGGATTCAATGGCCAGGTAATCGATCACGGTTTCGGCCAGATCAAAATCATCTTCCACCAAAAGCACGGTTAACACGGCGCCTCCTTTTGCCCAAAGGGATTGAGAAAGGACTTCAACCAGGACAGAAAATTTACGACATCATGGTGGCAGGCCAGCAGCACCGGAATCAGAATCAAGGTGATCACGGTGGCGAACATGATCCCGTAAGCCAGGGAAACCGCTGCCGGAATCAGGAACTGGGCCTGAAACGAGGTCTCCTGCAACAGCGGCAGAAGGCCTGCCACTGTGGTCAGGGAGGTCAGCAGAACCGCCCGAAGCCGCCCTTTGCCGGAAAGGGTAATGGCATCAACCAGGCCCATATCGCTTTCCCGCCTCAGGTTGTTGAAGGTGGAGACCAGCAGCAGGCTGTCATTGACCACCACACCGGACAGGGCAATGATACCATTAAGGGACAAAATTCCCAAGGACAGATCATTCAACCAGTGCCCTAATACCGCCCCCACAACACCAAAGGGAATGGCTGTCATGATTAAAAAGGGCTGGATATAAGATTTTAACGGGATGGCCAAAAGAAAATAAATGATAAACAGGGCCAGGATAAACATATGGATCATGGAGTTTCCCGTTTCCGCCTGTTCTTCGGCCTCACCGGAGAAATTGATATCCAGGTTGGCATACTGCTGTGTGAGCTTGGGCACTATCTGTTTTTGAAGCTGCATGACCAGTTCCGTGGACGAGATCATGTCCTTGTCCACGTCCGCTGAAATATAAACGGCCCGTTTGCCGTCAATGCGGGAGATGGTGTCCCGGGTATAGCCCGAGGTGACATTGGCCACACTGGAAAGGGGGACCACCGTGCCGTCCGAGGTCCGGATATCGGCGTGCATGACGTCGCTGACGCTTTTTCTGGCATTTTCCGGATACCGGACCTTGACCTCAACCTCGTCGGCGGAGCGCTGGAACCGCTGGACCACCTGGCCGGAAAAGGCCTGAAGCACCTGTTGGGCCAGCATGTCCGTGGTGACCCCCTGGGCCCGTCCCTGTTCGGTCAGTGCCAGGTACAGCTGGGGCTGGCCCGGCTCTAAGTTGTCTTCAATGCCGCTGACCGCTGGGATGGTGGACAAATGGGCCTTGAGTGCTTCCCCGGCCAGGGTCAGGACCGTGTCATCGCTGGAGCGAAGTTCGATTCTCAGGGCATCCACCATGCCCGGGTGGCTTTGGACACTCAGGGTTTTGGCCCCTTCGGGCAGGGCGCAAAGCTGCCGCCACTGCCGGGTAAAGGTATTGATGTCATAGGTGGCGGTGTCGGTGAGGGAAAGCTTGACCGATCCGGCCTGGTCGGACTGGGACAGCACCTGGAGGGATTCAATGGCGCAGCCTTTATCGTCCTGGGTTTTGCGCAGCAGCCGGTCCGCCTCATAGGCCCTGGATTCAAGCCGGTTCAAGGCCCCATGGGTCTGGCCGAAACTGGCATCGTTTCTCATGGTCAGTTCGGCCCGGACCGTGTCCCCGGGAATGTCCGGAAAAAAGCTTAGCCGGACCATGCCGGTAAAGGGCATGGCAATGACAAAGATGAAAATCCCCATGAACAGAACAATTACGGTATACCGGTGGTGAAGGGCAACCTTCATCAGCGGGCCGTACACCCGCTCGTTGACAACGTACAGGGCATGGTCGGTAAATTTTTGAATTCCAAGCCAGATGCGCTTTAAGGGGTTTCTTCCCGGGCTCTGGCCGGTATTGAGGTGGGATAAATGAGAGGGCAGAATCAGCTTGGATTCAATCACCGACAAGATCAGGCAGATGGTAACGACAATGGCAAACTGGGAATACAGCTGTCCCAAATGGCCGCTGGTCTGGGAAATGGCGTAAAAGGCCGCCACCGTGGTAAACACCCCGAACAAGGTGGGCATGGCCACCTTAAGGGCCCCCTTAATGGTGTTTTCAATGGTGTCTCCCTCATTTGACCTTGTGGTGTAAATGCTCTCCCCGATGACCACGGCATCATCCACCACGATCCCTAAGGCCATGATAAACCCGAAGGTGGTAAACTCGTTTAACGACAGCCCGGCAAAGGCGTCCCCCATGAAATACAGGGTCCCGAAAAAGATAAAGGGCAGGCCCATGGCCACCCAGAAGGCAACGGTGAGGTTTAAAAACAGGGCCAGAAGGGCAAACACAATGGCAAACCCGGTCAGGGCGTTGCGCCCGAGAAGTTCCAGCCGTTCGGTGATCATGGTGCTTCGGTCGTACCAGGAGGCCAGTTTAATATTGTCCGGCAGTTCCCCGCCGGCCTTAAATTCTCCCACCACTTTTTTGGCGGCAGCAACCGTCTTTAAAATATCGTCCTGGCCTGTGGTGATCACCTGGAGGGCGATGCTGGTATGGCCGTTAAACCGGGACAGGACCGGGGTTTCATCGTCAAAGGTATCGTCAATGGTGGCCACGTCCCCGAGCCTGATCCGGCTGCCGTCCTCAAGGCTGACCAGGGGGATATTGGAAAACTCTTCTTTTAAATAGGCCTGTTCCGAGGCCTTGAGCTGGAGGTAGAGATTTTTATTTCGCAGCACGGCGGTTCTTGAGGTGCCGGATTCCGTATTAATGGCATCTTCCACATCGGACAGGGACAGGCCAAAGGATTGAAGCTGGGCTTCGTCAATCTCAACACTGATCATGGGATCCAGGTCGCCTGAAATCTCCACCCGGTTGACATAGGCATTGGCCAGCAGGTCATCTTTCAACGTTTCGGCCAGCTGCTGGAGGGTGTGGCGGTCGGCCTCTCCGTAAAACTGGAGCCAGAGGGCATGTTCTTCCCGTTCCGCCTTTTCAATAACCGGCTTGTCCGCATCGGACGGAAAATTGGAAATGGCGTCCACCTTGGATTTGACATCCCTTAACAGGACATCCAGGTCATAGTCGTCCTCTTTTTCCACGGTAACGGTGGTGCCGCTGGTGGTGGAAGAACTGGTAATGGATTTGATGCCCAGCACATCTTCGAGCTGTTCCTCGATCTTGATGGCCAGTCCCTCTTCGGACTGCTGGGCCGATCCGCTGTCATAGGTGACCGAGACGGTCAGGCTGTTGGGCTCAAGGCTTGGAAAAGCCTCTTTTCTCAATTTCCCCATCTGCATTAAGCCAAGGCTGATGATCAGGATCAGCAGCAGGTTGGCTGCCACCGGGTTCCCGGCAAACCAGGGGATGATGCCTTTCATTTTCTCACTCATGCTATTTCTCCTCCACCGGGTTGACCGTCATCCCTTTAAGGTAATGGCTCAAGGGGTGGATCAGGATTTTCCGGGGCGTGCCGGCCAGGTCTTCGGGCGGTATGACGTAGACGGCATCCTGGTAGCTGAACAGCGGCTCTGTGGAAAAAGAGGCCAGGGTGTTGTCCGCGGCCACATACCAGATTTCCCCTTTCTGGCTGAAGGCCGATCCGGGCAGTTCCCACAGGTTGTCCATGGTCTGTCCGTTGATGGTGACCTTGACAAAGGTGTTGAACAGCAGGGGCGGGTCTGAATCCAGGGGGCTGTCCAGCGCAACGATAAGCCTTTGCTGCCTGGATTTTTCATCCACCTGGCCCAGGGCCCGCAAAATATAACCGGTCCATTCCCGGCCGCTCTGGGCATGAACCAGGGTCACCGGCCACTTTCCGGAACTGAGGGCCTTTGTATCGGGCAGGCCCGACCATTGGGAGTCGGACAGGGAGACCGTTATTTCGGCCCGGTCGGTGCTGTAGAGGGCGGCAAGGGTGGACCCGGCCTGGACAAAGCTGCCAGGAGAAACACTCCGTTCCACCACCAGGGCGTCAAAGGGGGCCGTGATTTTGGTGTGGGACAGGTCGGCTTTGGCGGTTTCCACAGCCGCCTTGGCTGCGGCCACGGCCTGCTTGGCGGCCGCTACCTGGGGGCCCCTGAGGACCAGTTCCGAAGCCGGCTCCCCTGAAAGACCTGAAGATTGCCATTCCGCCTTGGCCTGGACCGCCTGGCGCTGTTCTTCCAGCAGGGACAACTGGGCATCTGAAAGCTCTTTTTGGGCCGTGGCCAACGCCTGCCGGTACTCGGTATCGTCCAGCGCGGCCATCAATTCCCCTTTTTTGATCCGTTTCCCGGTCTCAAAGGCGTTGGAGAGGGTTTTAACCTGCCCTGAAACCCTGGCGGTCAGGGTAAGTTCAAAATGGGGGCTGACACTGCCAAAGCCGGTGATCCGGGCATGGTAGCTGCCGGCAGAAACCATGGTCACGGATACCTCCGGGTGCTGGACCACCTCTTCTTTCTGGAGGGCCGGCCGGGCGGCCTGGGCCTTGACGGCTTTCTGGATATAAAGGACAATGCCGGCCACCATAAGGACGGCGGCCAGAAATACGAGAAATTGAAAAAGGCGTCGTATCATTATTTTGCTCCAATGCCCAGCGCAAGTCCTAAGGTGATCCGGTTGGCAAGGCGTTCATATTTAAGGGTGTTCAGTTCAATGGCAAGGTCAAAGGTCTTGGTCTGTACCGTGAGCAGGTCCAGCATGTCGCAAAGCCCCTGGCGGTAACTTTTCCGGTACTGGGCAAGGGTGTCAATGGCCGTGTCAAGGGCGGCTTTAATATGGCCCTGCTGTTTGGCCAATGATCGCTCAAGCCCTAAGGCGTCCTCGATCTCCTGAATCGCAGTGTACAGGGTTTCCCGGTAGGCTTCAAAGGCCTGGGCGGTTTCAAGCCCGGCGATTTCTGCCTGGGCACGAAGCTGCCCGCCCTGAAACAGCGGTGCGGTGAGCTGGCCCAGCAAAGACCAGGCAGGACTTGTCAACAGGGCGGCCTCAGGAGAGGAAGCGGTATCGATAAGGGCGGCCTCAAGGCTGATAGAGGGCAGCAGGTCTTTATAGGCCACATCCGCATTTAAATCAGCCGCTTCAATGGCCAGATAAGCGGCTTTAAGGTCAGGCCGCCGGTTAAGGGTCTGCTCGGGCAGGCCGGCCAAAGGGAGCAGAACATCGGCATACTCATCCGGGATGGAAACCGCTGTGCCGGGTTGGCCCAAAAGGGTGTTAAGGGCCCGCTGCTGCTGGGCAAGGGTTTCCCGGTAGCCTTCAAGGGAAGCTTTGGCCGATGAGGTTGCGCTTTTGGCGCTGTCCAGGTCTTCTAAGGTCCCTAACCCGGAACGGTACCGTTCCCTGGTATAATTTTCCGTTTTTTCAAATACTTCAAGACGCCTTTGCTCAATGGCAATGGTTTTCTTTGCCGATGTCAGCCCCAGCCAGGCGGTCATGATTTCCGCAGCCAGGGTATCCCGGGCTGACTGGTAGAGCATTTGCTGCTCTTCGACATTCTTTAAGGCGGCCTTTGAGCTGTCTTCAAGCTTATGCCACAGATCCAGTTCCCAGCTCACGGTAAGGGAGCCGGTATACACATCATCCTGGTCCTCTTCCTTGGAACCTGAAAACCCGGCGGAGACTCCGGGCAGGGTTTCGCCTTTGGTCTGCCGGTACTCGGCCTTGCGGATTTTTAAGGTCAACAGGGTCTGGGCAAGACCCGGGTTGGCCTCAAGCCCTTTCTCAACCAGGGATTCAAGTTCCTCTGACTGGATCAGGTCTCCGAGAATGGTGACCTCCCAGCCCGTGTCAGGGCCGTTGAATGTTTCAATCTTTGTCTGTTCGTTTTCTGCCATGGCCGCATAGTCCCTGTCCTGTCCCGTGGTGGCACAGGCAAAGAGCGTCAAAAGGCAGAGTACGGACAAAATGGATTTGGGGGTGGGCATCGTAACTCCTGTCTGACGGATATGGCTTCTTGCTCCCATCATATAGTTTAAAAATTCCTGTTTTCTATCATGTACCGTCTAACTGCCACGGGCCGTCTTGGTTATCCAACCAAGAACCGCCCACAACAAATAATGAAACTGAAGATACCAGCAACGGTAGACTATAAATTGGGCACCGCAGGTGCTTCGCCCTCTTGTCTCTTGTTTCTTGTCTCCAGTTTCTTATAATAAGGTTTACCAGCCAGGGGGTTAACGAGGGGTTAACGCTTTGATTTTTTTTAAACCACCGCAGGGTAAATAAAGAATGTAAACCGGAAACGGGAAGAAGGGAGATTAAGCGTATTATTACAAATGCAGTTACCCCGGGCTTCCGATCCCCATAACCTTGACTGGGGAATTCATGGTGAATATACTGATTAAAGGCAAATAATGTAAACCCAAAATCAGGAACACTTTATGTGGACCAAATTAGGCATAGTCTCTCTTCTGGCCGGGGGGGCCACCGGCGTATTTACCGGCATATCATCTTTTATGCAGTCAGCGGATTTCTGGGAAAATCTGACGGTTTCACAGATCCTTCCCGGACCTTCCGACATGCTGGTTGACCTGATCCCCATAGAAAGTGTCCAGGACGGTATCGGCTATTGTCTGTATGACCTTCACCTGGGCTGGTTTTTTGTCGGGATTTCAATGTTCTTTTTTTTAGTCGGCTTTTTTTTTAAAGAAAATTAAAAACATCTGGGCGATCAGAAGATTTAAGGGGGAACATCGGTGAATGATTTCCAGAAACCAGAGGCCTTTGTTTATCCTGGCCGGAGAGAATTTTTAAAGACCGCATTTTCAAGTGCCGCAGCCCTGGCCTGGGGCGCTTTTTTTTCAGGCTGCGCCCTGGATCCGGTTACCGGCAGGCAGCAGTTGATGATGATGTCCAAAGATCAGGAAATCGGCATTGACCGGCAGCAGTCACCGTTTCAGTTTTCTTCAGATTACGGGATTTGCCCTGACCAAAAGCTTAACCAGTATATTAAAACAGTGGGGCAATCCATGCTGCCCCATGTTCACCGGCCGGATATGCCCTACCGTTTTGAATGTGTGAATGCCGTTTATATAAATGCTTACGCATTCCCAGCAGGTTCTATCGGCGTGACCCGGGGAATTTTGCTCAAGCTTGAAAATGAAGCCGAGCTGGCGTCGCTTTTGGGGCATGAGCTGGGGCATGTCAATGCCAGGCATGCCGCAGAGCAGGCGTCGAGAAGTCAGATTTCTTCGATGATTGTCGGGGGGCTGGCGGCCCTGGCCGGCACCCAGGGGGCCGGGCTCGGTGAGTTGGCCAGTCAGATGGGGGCCTTGGGCCAGGGGGTGTTTCTGTCGAGCTACAGCCGGGACAATGAACGGGAGGCTGATGAACTCGGGCATCAGTACATGGTCGGGGCTGATTATTCATCCAAAGGCTTTGTGGGGCTTATGGAGATGCTCAACTCCCTGAAAAAGGCATCCCCCTCATCGGCCCGGATGCTGTTTGCCACCCATCCCATGAGTTCCGAACGCCTGGCCTCAGCGGTCAGCCGGGACCAGGGCGTATACCGGCATACCCACGACCTGTCCTTGAACCGGGACCGGTTTATGGACGAAACCGCCCGGTTAAGACAGAACAAACAGGCAATTGAACTCATGCAGGAAGGGGAGACCCACCTGGCCAAAGAAGATTACGGCAAAGCTCAAACCGCCTTTAAATCAGCGGTGGAAAAATGGGAAACCGATTATACCGCAAGGCTGCTGCTGGCCAAATCCCTGCTGATTCAAAAGAAAAACAAATCCGCCGCCGCCCATGCCCGCAGGGCGGTTCAGCTTTACCCGTCAGAATCGCAAGGATATTATATTTCCGGGCTTGCCGGCGTCCGGTTAAAAGCGTGGGACAGGGCCTTTAATGATTTTAAGACATGTGACGAACTGCTTGCCGGAAACCCCACGGTTACCTTCTATAAAGGGTATGCCCTGGACAACAGCAGCAAAACAAAGCCTGCGGCCAGAGAGTATGCCGCTTATCTGAAGATGGTCAACTATGCCTCAAATTCATATTCCAAGTATGCCTATCAGCGGCTCAAGGACTGGGGTTACGTTAAATAGTGTCAGAACAATAAGCCGCCCGTCTGCGGCAACCGTTGCCGATTTTTGGCGGAAGGCCTTTGCCCTGGGGTCCACCCGCCCCATGATATCTATGGTGTGGAGGAAAAAACATAATTTAAGCCCGGGGGATGCCGGCCGCCCCTGAATATTGACGCCCGGATCAAACCCTTTCATGCGCCGGCCCTTATTTCAGACCCGGATATGGCCGCAAGGGTCCGGGACAGGTTCGGCTGCCGGGGAAAATCTCTTTACGGAATTCTATAACCCTGGTATTTTTTAAGTCAAACTGTTGAATTTTAAGCATGGGACTTTGGACTTGGGAAAACAGCTATGGTTATTCTTAAGTTTCAAGTCCCATGTCTGTAACATAAGACCTTTTAAGTTAAAGAATATTTAGGAGAGACACCATATGACTCAGGAACAGAAAAAAAAGACCCTCATCATCGGCGGCGTGAGTTTGGTTGTTCTTTTGGTCCTGTACGCCTGTACAGGGTTTTTGATCGCCCCCATGCTGGTCAAGAAGCTTCTGCCCGAAAAACTTGGGCAGGCGCTGGGCAGAACCGTTGCCGTTGAAGACGTATCCATTAACCCATTTTTGCTGAACGTGGAAGTGGTTAATTTTTCAGTTAAGAAAAAACAGGCCCCACAGGAAGATTTCATTTCCTTTAAACGGGCCTTTGTGGATCTGTCCGGAAAAAGTTTGTTCAAGCTGGCCCCGGTGGCTTCCCAGGTGACCCTGGAAGGCCCGAGTGCCGCCATCGTCCTCAACCCGGACCAGACCTTTAATTTCAGTGATTTAATGGTGCCCTCGGAAAAAGAGCCGGCCCCAGAGAATGAAGAGAAAAAATGGTTTGGATTTTCCGTGTCCAATATCCAGATCATTGACGGAAAGATTTTGTTTTCAGACAAGGTCAGGGGAACCGATCATGCCGTTGAGGACCTTGACGTTGACCTGCCCCTGATCAGCAGTTTTGAAAAGGACCTTGAGAACCCGGTCAATCTGGATGTCAGCCTCTTGCTCAACCAGGCCAAAATAACTTTAGGGCTTGAAAGCCGCCCCTTTTCTGCTGATCTTGAAACCCGCCTGACCCTGGCGGTTTCCGCCATGGACCTGACCCATTATCTGAACTATGTCCCGGTGCCTGAGGCCATTGCCGTTAAAAGCCTGAATTTTGGCTGTGATATCCAGGGCGATTTTGTCCAGACAGACGGCACCACCCGCTCCCTGGTTCTGCAGGGCAGTGCCGGCTTAGAACAGCTCAGCATTCAGGAAAAAGGCGGGGCAGAGGTTCTGGATCTGCCCAAACTTTCTGTAAAGCTCAACCCGTCAGACCTGCTGAAAACCCAGGTGAATCTGGAAAGCGTGATCTTAGACGCCCCCCGGATCCGTGTGGGCCGGGATAAAAACGGGACCCTCAACCTGATTTCCTATCTGGGCCTTGCCGAAGCTGCCGCAAAACAGAAGGCTGAAAATCCGGAGAATGCCCCCCCTTCTGAACCGGCTGAGGAAACCGCCGCCCCGGCATCTGACACCCCGGAAACCGTTGCCCAGGAATCAGCGACCCCTGATACGGCGGCCACCCCGGAAGCAGCAACCAAACCGGCGCAACCGGCCGGACAGGCGTCTGCCGCACCATCCAAGGCACCGGCCATTGCCCTTAAACTGAACCAGGCCAAAGTTCAGGGCATGGTCATCTCCTTTACAGACCAGTCCAATTCTCACCCCTTTGAAATGACCATCAATCCCCTGGACATCCAGGTGGATCAGGTCCGGTTTGACGGCACCTGTGCCACCGGCGACCTTGGCCTGTCTTTGAAAACCGGCAATAATGAAACCATTACCGTCAAAGGCCAGTTTGCCAGTGCGCCCTTAACGCTGGATATGGATGTGGCCATGGCCGACTGGGATTTGACCCATTATGCCCCGTATTATCAGGATATGGTGGGGTTTGACCTTAAGGGGGGAACATTTAAGGTGGCTGTGGGGATCAAGGTGGCACAGGACCCGGACAAGGCGGATGCCCCCTTGAATATCCTGGTGGAAAACAAGGCGTTTACCCTTTCTGCTCTTGACATCTGGGACCGGGTGGCCAAGGAAAGCCCGGTTAAGGTCCCTGAGCTCACCGTTACCGGATCTACCGTTGATGTGAGCAGCAAAAAGGTGAATTTGGGAAACATCGCCACATCCAACGGCCGCCTGATCATCCGGCGCAAATCCGACGGCACCTTGAACCTGGTGTCCAATTTAATGGGACAGCCCGCAACGGCCAAACCATCTTCCAAATCGGCTAAAACCGATAAAACGACCGGTAAATCCGGCAAAGCAGCCAAGTCTGCCGGCAAAGGAACCGGCCCGGAATCAGCGGACTGGCAAGTGGCCATTGGGTCTTTTGACCTGGGCGGATATGCCCTATCCTTTCAGGACAAGACCACCAAAACCCCGGTTAAACTGGATCTGTCAGACATTGCCGTTAAGGCATCGGATATCGGAACGGCCATTACCAGTAAAGGCGCGGTTGAAGCCGGCATGACCTGGAATAAAAAAGGAAAGATCAAGGCCAAAGGCGATTTTATTTTACCCGAGCTTAAATCCAACCTTAACCTTGACCTGACCCAAATCGACATCAAACCCCTGGAGCCCTATTTTACCGAGGCCATTAAAATCTCCATTACCAGCGGGTTTATCAACACCAAAGGCAAGGTGTCTTTGGACCTGAACAAAAAGCCGGAACCGGCCATTTCCTTTAAGGGTGAATCGTCTTTGAATAATTTTCTGTCCCTGGACAAGGCCACAAGCAACGATTTTTTCAAGTGCAATTCACTGAGTTTCTCCGGGGTGGATGTGTCTATGTCCCCCATGAAAATCAATATAAAGGGGATTTCCCTTACGGATTTTTATTCGCGGCTGATACTTTCCAAAGACGGGCAGCTCAACGTCAAACAGGTGTTTATGCAGGAAGATGAGGCCGCAACGGCGGATGCCGAGGCCGGCGCCAAGGCCAAGACGGCCAAAACCGCCCAAAGTGCCAAACCTGCCCCGAAAGCTCCTGCTGGCGGTTCTGCTGGTCCTGAAATCAATGTGGACAACATTACCCTGACCGGGGGCCACATTGAGTTTTCCGATTATTTTAACAAGCCCAATTTTACCTCCAACATGAAGGAGATCACGGGGTCTGTTAACGGGCTTTCATCAATGGATTCGTCCAACCCGGCCCAGGTGGGGTTAAAAGGGGTCCATGGGGACTCTTCGCCCCTGGTCATATCCGGCCGGATCAGCCCTTTGACCCAGAAGAAATTTGTGGATCTCAACGTGTCCTTCAAGGATATCGAGCTGGCCAAATTCTCCCCGTATTCCTCCAAGTATATCGGGCGTAAGATCCAAAAGGGAAAGCTGGTGCTGGATTTGAATTACAACATTGACGGCAACACGCTCAATTCCAAAAACCGGCTGTTTATAGACCAGTTCACCCTTGGGGAGAAAACCGAGAGCAAGGATGCCACGTCCCTGCCGGTGGGGCTGGCCATCAGCCTGCTGAAAAACAAAAAAGGGGAGATTGATCTGGACCTGCCCATCACCGGCAACCTGGACGACCCGGAATTCAGGTTTGGTTCTGTGGTCCTCAAGGTGATCACTAACCTTATCGTCAAGGTGGTCACGGCCCCGTTTTCCATCCTCGGGGCCATGTTTGAAGGCGGGGAAGAGCTTGGCTATGTCGAGTTTGCCCACGGAAAGGCCGTTATTGATGCCGAAAACACCCAAAAGCTTGATAAACTGATCACGGTCCTTACCGATAAACCGGAGCTGAACCTTGAAATTCAGGGGGTATTTGATGCCATTGAAGATGCCAGGGCCATGGCCCGGGCAGGGTTTGAACATCAGCTCAAAGCCCTTAAGGTCGAAAAAACAGGCGGATCCGTGGCCGACCTTGACGGCGTGGAAATCCCTGACCAGGAAAAGGAAGCCCTGATTCTGGAAGCCTACGAAAAGGCAGGTTTTGCCAAACCCCAGGCCCAGGATGGAACTGAAAAGCAGCTGTCAACCGAGGAAAAACAGGTGCTGCTGGTCTCCCATGTCATTGTCAATGAGGCGGATGTCAAAGCCCTGGCCATGGCCCGGGCCGAAGCCATCAAAAACTATATTATTTCCATGGAAAAAGTGCCCAGGGAACGGCTGTTCCTGCTTGACCCGGTGGCGGCCGACGCCAAGGACAGTGATGGCCAGTCGGTCAAAGTTCAGTTTTCTTTTAAGTAGGGCTTGAACGGAAAGTCACCCTTCTGATGCGCGGCATAAAAAATGGCAATCTTCACAACCGCAAGGTTGTTCCGGTTGCCATTTTCTTAAAGAAGGCCATAAGGGGAGGTGCCGCTGGTTTCCCGGGTTTTTCCTATCCGGCCTGCCAGGGCAGTGTCAGGGTGACAAGGGTGCCCTTCCTGGGCGCGCTTTGGATGTGAATGTCCCCGCCGCAGTTTAACAGCACCTGCTTTGCAAAACTGAGCCCGAGGCCTTTCCGGGTTCCGGGACTGCCGGTGGTGTAGGGATCAAACACATGGGGCAGGTCATTGGGATCAATTCCGCAGCCGGCATCGCTGATCCGGATTAAAATTCCCTTGTCCCGGACCTGGGTCGAAATACAGATGGTGCCGTCATTATCGGCGGCTTCAAATCCGTTTTGAATCACTGCGGCCAGGGCGGCTTTAAAATTTTTTTCGGGAAGGGATATCTCAGGGATCTCCCCAAAGTCCAGCTGGATATCCATATTCTGATCAAATTCCCGGCGGACTTCATCTGCCGCCTGCCCGATGATCTGATTTAAGTCGGTTTGTGTGAACGGCTCCCGGATGGATTCAATAAACCAGCGCATGTCCCAGACCCGCCCGGATATCCTGTCAATATCATGACCCGAGTCATCAATCCTGTCCCGGAAATTGGCTTGAAGATCAGAAAGGCTGTCCCGGGATTTGAGCGGGTCAAGCTCATTGATGATCTGCATGACCGTTTGCATTGAAAAAGCCGTATCCGGGATTTCGGTAATGGCATGGCAAGCCCGGGTGTAATTTTCCACGAGAGCGGTTATTTCCCGGGAACCCTCATCCATGGCATTCAGGTTGAGCCGGATCTGTTTTACGGAATCGTCCAGATCGTTGATGCAGGCCGATGATATGCCGGCCATCATTAACGATTTTTTGGCCTCCCGCAATTCAAGCCTGGCGGCTTTCAGGGCATTGAGGGCCTTTTCCAGGCGGTCACTTTTCACCTGGCTCATTTTTTCCAGGCTTCGGTTGTACTTGGTCAGGTTGGTTTCCGCAACGATCCGCCGGGCGATTTCTTCGTTCAGCCGGTCGTTTTTATCTTTGATTTCCTCTTTTTTTTGTTCCAGCTCATTTAAATGCCGGTAGGACCGGAACGCCGTGGTGATGGTGGTAAACAGCTTCTGGCTGGTCAGTTCGGTTTTTTCTTTGTAATCGTTAATGTCGTAATTGAGGATAATATCTTTTTCCGGGGCTTTCCCGGGCTGGCCGGTCCTGAGGATGATCCTGATTTTCCGGTTCCCGGCTTCCTTGCGGATGAATTTGACCACTTCAAGTCCGGCATCGTCGGATTCCATGACCACATCGAGCAGGATGCAGGCAATATCCGGGTTTTCCCGGATAATCTCTTTGGCCTCTTCTCCCGAAAATGCCGATAAAAATTGGATCCCTCCCCCGTCATACTCATAATCCGACAGCACCAGCCTTGTCATGGCGTGAACTTCGTCATCGTCATCGGCTATGAGCAGCTTATAATACCCGGTTGGCTTGCTGCCCCCTAAAGGGGAGTCCGCGGCAAAGGAGAGGAAATCATCGGATGATAGATGGTTGCTTTCCATGTAATTTTCCAAAGGTCAATCGTTACGCCCTTAAGGCTTGTCCAGTCCGGTTTATGAATCATATTCAATTTAATGGGGGTTGTCAAACCGGCTAAAGAACGGTGTTCAAGGCTTAAAGCGGGCCACCGGGTGCTGGCCGGCCAGACCGGCCAGGGCGGTTTGCCAAGCTTTCAGGGTTTTAAAATAAAGCAGGTGAGAGTCACAGGCGCAGTCTGAACAGCCAAACCCTGTAACTTTACCTGAGGCAGTTCGGGCTAAAAGGCCGGCCCATGTGTGCTCAAGTTTTTCCCCGGGACCTGATACCCAGATGTCCCTGACGGGCTGGTCAAGGTAATCCAAATGCCAGTGCCGCCGGACTTTGGCGGACAGATGGTGCCGGATTCTGGCCTTAAGCCCGCCCGGGCCAAAGGCACTGCCCACGTAGACGTAGTGCCCTTTTTTGAATTGGATTTTCCCCAACCGGCCCACGGGGATGGTCCGGCCCCGGCCAAAGGTAATGACCACCAGATAGGTTCCCTTTGAAGATTCATGGGGCCGGTCATTTTTCCGGTTCATGGTGCACCACCACCGCATCCGGGTCCCGTTCGGCAATCTTTTGTGCGATGGCCGCCGGCACGATTTCAAACCGCTGGTTACACCGGACAACGGCCAGGGTTCCTTTGGAAAGTTTTTCGATCATTTCCTGGGTCACATAGAGTTTTTTTATTTTTTTGCCCACGACAAAATGATAGGGGTCTTCAAAATGGGGCTTGAGGGGGATCCGGTGTTCTTCAACCACCTGTCTGGTCCAGGTCTCGATTTCAGCCGCCAGTTTCTCCTGGTTCAGCTGCCGGTTTTTTTCACGGTTGAGGGCTTCCTGGGCCAGCTTTTCCTGCCGGGTTTCATTGGGTTCGGATGGTACAGGCGCAAGGGATTTGTTTTTTTTCTTTTTACCGGCCCGCTTTTTGGCGGCGGCTTTTTTTACCTGTTTTTCATTGACAAGCCCGGCCTTTAAAAGCTGCTCCTGAAATGATGTGCCCATGGTGCCCCCCTGGTGATGGATGTGATAAAAATCGGTCAAAATCACGGGCAATATATCAAAATCTGCCCCGGTTCTTAAAGGGATTTTTCTGATGGGTTAAGTTAGGCTGGCTTGTGGACAACGTGGACCGGGGTGGACAGGGTGGACGGCCGCACCCTGCGCTTGCTCTAAACAATCATTCAAGCAAACGCAGGATTAAGGGCAAGTGCAAGAAATCCCGCACCTACCCTACCGCTCAAACCAGGGAACTTGACGGTTTCGGTCTCCCGTCCTCCGGTTTCCTTTTTATATATTATTATCCTTACCATCAAAACTGACATCACCCCGGGGCAAATTCCATGCGATCCCGCTGAGGGGGGCCGTGAAACCGGTTGACATTCATATCCAAAGTGCCAATAATTCCTAAGTTTAATTTGGCTGTGCAAGAAAGGTAAAAAAGCAAGCAATGAAACCCTTGGTCATCCTTAAAGCCGGGGACACCTTCCCGGATTTAATTGAACCGTTCAATGATTTCGAAACCTGGATCGAAACCGGGCTGGAACTGGGCACAAGGCCGGTTGAGGTGGTCGATGCCCGGACCGCTGAAACCCTGCCGGCCCCCGGTCAAATACAGGGCGCTGTCATTTCCGGGTCCCACGCCTATGTCACCGATGGCCTTGACTGGAGCCTAAAGCTGGAAGCCTGGACCCGGGAACTGGTCCGCTGCCGGGTGCCGGTTCTGGGTATCTGCTACGGCCATCAGATTTTAGGCAAAGCCCTGGGCGGGACAGTGGATTTTCATCCCGTAAGCCTTGAAATCGGTACCCGGGATATAGCGCTGACCCGTTCTGCAACAGGTGATCCCCTGTTCCAGGGGCTGCCCCGGCAGTTTAAAGCCCATGTCTTTCATTCCCAGTCGGTGACCGTTTTACCCCCTGAAGCGATCCTGTTGGCCAAAAATTCATTTGAGCCCCACCAGGCCTTCCGGGTGGGGGACAATGCCTGGGGGGTCCAGTTCCACCCCGAAGCCTTTGCCGCCATTACCAAAGGATATATTCAACATCTGGAAGCCGATGTCCGGGCATCGGGCCAGGACCCGGATACCCTCATTGATCAGTTGGAAGAGACCCCTTTTGCGGCGTCCATTTTAAAGCGGTTTTCCAGCCTGGTTTCTGGATACAGACAATAGATGCCATGAAGTCTTCTTCCGGTGCCGGCATCCGGCGGACCACCGTCCTGAGAATTTTTCTGCCCTTTACCTTTGGGTATTTTTTGTCCTACGTGTTCCGGGTGGTCAATGCCGTCATTGCCCCTGACATTGCCCAGGACCTTGGCATTGGCCCGGCCGATTTAGGGCTGGTGACATCGTCTTACTTCATTTCTTTTGCGGCGGCCCAGCTGCCTTTGGGGATTTTTCTGGACCGGCTCGGGCCCCGGGTGGTGGAATCCTTTCTGCTCTTGTTTGCCGGGGCTGGGGCCGTTATTTTTGCGGTGTCGGACAGCCTGACCGGGCTGATTCTGGGCCGGGGCCTTATCGGGTTCGGGGTATCGGCCTGCCTGATGGCGGCCTTTAAAAATTATGTGATCTGGTTTCCTTCAAAGATTCTGGCCCGGGTCAATGGATTTCAGGTGGCCTCAGGCGGGATGGGTGCCCTGGCTGCGGCAAGCCCGGTGGAGTGGGCCTTGAGCGTAACCGGATGGCGGGGCTTGTTTTGGGGCCTGGCGATCTTGTCCTTTGGGATTGCAGCCCTTATTTTCCTGGTGGTGCCCGAATCCCCGGATAAAAAATCTCCGGAAAGCCTTTCAGACCAGATCCGGGGTATTGTCACGGTTTTCAAAAGTCCGGTGTTCTGGCGGATCACCCCGCTGGCCACCCTGTCCCTGGCCGGGTATGCCTCCCTTCAGGGACTTTGGGCCGGTCCCTGGCTCAGGGATGTGGCAGGCCTTGGCCGCCAGGACGTGGCTGCGGCCCTGTCTGTATCCGCCCTGGCCATGATTGCCGGCTATATTCTCTCAGGATATTTGGCAGAACGGCTTTCCAGGCGCAACATCCCGGTCATGAAAACCGCTGCCGCCGGCATGGCCGGATCCATGTTGGTTCTTTCGGTTATTGCCTTTGACCTGCCCGTTTCGCCGTGGATCATCATGGGATTTTTCGGCTTTTTCGGCACCATGGGGATTCTGGCTTATACTTCCCTTACCCTTGCTTTTCCGCCCGCTCTTTCAGGGCGGGCCACCACCGGGCTGAACATGCTGGTGTTTGCCGGGGCCTTTGCCGTCCAGTGGGCCATCGGTATAGTCATTAACCTGTGGGAGGTTTCAGCCGGCAACACTTATGACCCGGCCGGATACCGGGCCGCATTTTCAGGGCTTCTCTTTTGCCAGGCAGCGGCGTTGATCTGGTTTTGGATTTCAGGCAGGCGGCCAGATCAGAGGGCTTAACCTTTGCCCGGATGCTGACCAAAAGGTTGGCCAGGATAACCGCCACCACCAGGCCGAATACGAGCCAGGCCCTTGAGGTGAATGACGCCTTGCCGGCCCAGGCCGCATAGGCATAGGGAAGGATGGTATTCACCAGGAGGATGCCGCCCCAGATGAATACCGCTTTGATATTCATGGCCTTTCGCCGGGCCATGGAATTGACAAATTGGGACAGGCTCAGGATATAAAGGGGAACCGTTGCCATGTCCAGAAACAAAAACAGATACGGATTGATGTTATGGTTCCTGGCCAGATCACAGAAAAGCCAGAATTTGGCCAGATCATACCCCCACAACAACAGCATGGCCTTGATCTGGTGATTCCGTGTAATGTTGAAAGCCATTAAATTTTGTCCCTGACCACGTTAAAGCGGATCACTGCATCGGTGACGGTGCTGCGGCCCGAATGCCAGAAACCCGCAAGCCAGACCAGCTGGATAAACAGCAGGACTCCCGGATCCCAGATGGACTTGATCCCCTTGCCAAGGTCCATGGTGACCAGGCCCAAAGGGAGCAAAAAGGCCAGGACACAGGAATAGGCAATGGCCCCTAAGGCCATGTACTGGTACATGGAAAATTTAAGTTCGCCTCTGAAATCGGCCCTGAAAAACTCCGATATCACCCGCCAGGCCTGGGTAATGATCAGGGTTTCAAGGAAGGCCGCCCGGATAGACCCCTCTAAGAAAAGCCAGGTGCCCACCAGCGCCGACATCCCGTAAATCATGGAGGTAATCATCTGGATGGGAATCATCTTTTCCCCGTCAAGCCCCGAGGCATAGGCAATCTTCTTGGTCTTTCCCGTGAACACCACATAGAATTTTGAGAACAGGCGGCGGGTAAAGGGGGCGCATTCCTTTAAGGGTTTTCCGTAGCAGCAGCCAAAGCTCAGGCATGCCAGCCGTCCCAGGGACTCCCCATAGGCATAGGCAATGGACACCGCGGCCAGCATGACAAATACATCAACACAAAACCCCATGAGCCGTCCGGCGGTCTGATTGACCAGAAGGATAATAAAGGGGCCGGCGATGGTCCCCACAAACACCGCCCCCCCAACGGTCAGGGTGGCCTGCTTTTTTTCCACGATCCCTGCCACAATTTTGGAGGCCGGAATGGTAACGGCCAGAAACAAACCTGTTAATATCAGCAGGGCGGACACGGGAATCCCGGCCCCAACGGCCAGAACCAGTAACATGGCCACACTGAAGGCATAGGCAGCAGCCGACAGCAGGCCGTACCAGGTCAGGTTCAGACCCTGCCAGGACCCGTTGCCGTTTTTTCTTAAAGGAACCGCGGCCGCCATCTGCCATTCTTCCCCGGGCAGATATTTAAACCCCCAGCCCAGCACCAGCACCATAAAAATTCCCAGCCCGAGAACAAATAAAAAAGATTCCACGTTATCCCCCCGTTTAATATCATCTCGCCTGGGCGTTCGCCTGGGCGATCTCGGATCTCACCTTGACCTGTGTTTCCACCAAAGGCCGCCCAAAGCCTACGGAAAAGCGGCTTTGGGCGTCTGTTCTGGCCATATTTTCCAGAATATCCCTTGAAACGGCCACCTTTTCCTTTTGAAACATCAGGATGGTGGTGGAACTGCCCGGCTTAAAAAGGCTTTTGGGCTGGCCTTTTTTTAAAAACAGCCCCGGGGAGACCTCAACCGGATCATGGTACCCCTGATCAGAATAGCACTGGACAATGTTGCCGATCATCAATGCCACCACCTCCACCATGGCCACAAGCCCGATGCCGTCGCCGCCGTCCACATCCGTATCAATAATGGTCACCACCCGCCGGTTTTTGGAGCAGGGGGTCACCATCCGGACAACGGCCCCGGGATTGCAGGAGTGAAAACGGCCGTCAATTTCATATATATCCAGCACCCTGCCGGATACGGGCACATGGTTGTAATGGTACTTGTCCGGGGTCAGCCTGAAAATGGCAAAATCTCCGTCTTCAAAGGCCCAGAGCCAGTCCGGCCGGTCCGTCCCGATGAGTTCTTTAAACTCGAAAAATTTTTCTTTTATCCGGATGGGGCTGTTCTCTTTGAATGATCCGGCCAGGACCATGGCGTCGGCAGGGGACACCACCGCTCGCTTGTCCTCCGGCATGGGCCGAAGTTCCTCAAAGCGGATTTGCCGCTCAAACACCTTTCGAAATGAGGTCAGCTCATTTAAGGCCCCCCGGATCTCACTTAAATCAATCCCATGGGTTTTCAAAAAAGAATGGGGATGGACCGGCGGTGTTCTGAACCTGAAGTCATAATTGAGCGCTCCCAAAAGGGCCGATGTGCGCGAACATGTCAGAAGGTTAAATAAGACCGGGGCCTTTTCCCTTATATCCGAATAAACCAGGCGGATAACCCGGTCTTTGAATAATTTTTCCGTAACCACACGACCGGTTTCCCGGTCAACAAACTGATGCGTCATATTTCGCTTTTTCCCTGCTGATCACAAGGATGATAAGATAAATTAATTTTTTTAGATCCTTGATCTTAAGATGGTTGTCCTCAAATCCCTGCCGGGCCGCCTTAAAAAAATCCGGCAGATCCTGGTTGTCCAGAATGCTTTCAAGGGCCTGTCCGTATTTAGGATCCCGGTAGGAGGCCCACAGGTCCATTTTCCAGGACCCCTTTTCAAGCAGGTCAAACCCCTGGGCAATATGGGTTTTTCTTAAGTTTTCCCGGTAGTGCTGTTCGGC
The DNA here is from genome assembly GCA_963663165.1 of uncultured Desulfospira sp. GTDB lineage: Bacteria > Desulfobacterota > Desulfobacteria > Desulfobacterales > Desulfobacteraceae > Desulfospira. The sequence goes on from OY760175.1 coordinate 5,885,902, forward strand.
CTGTTTATTAAATTCCCGGCCATTGACCGTCATGGGGTTTTTGGCCCCGGGGTCCTGTTTCATTATCCCGGCGGCCAGTTTTCCCCAGGCGGCATACCGTTGGGGGTGGGTAATCCGTTTTTCCAGGTCTATAAGGACCCTTTCCATTTTAAGGGCCTCCACCAGGCCGGCCCCGTCGGTCTTTAACAGGTGAATCAATGCCTTTTGGTAGGCCTTGACGCTGATTTTTGTGTAGCCCGGATACCGGTGGCTTTTTTTGGTTTTCTCGACAGCCTTGAGAATCTTGACCAGAAAGGCATTCTTTGTTCCGGTGTTAACGTAAAACACCGGGATATTGATGGCCGTACAATAAAAAATCTGGCGGCGTTCGCTTTCCACTTCCGGGTCATCCGGAATCATGGGGTGGCTGATTTTTCCGGACAGGATATACTGATAGGCAAGGCAGGTGATCAGCCGCTGCAAATCAGCCGCATTGCCCATGTCCTGGCAGACATTTTCAAAAATGGAAAAATACCGGTGTTCAAACCCGGAATATCCCATCTGAGCATGTTTCCTTAGGCGGATCAGCTGATACAGGGCCATTCTTTCATCAAAGATCCCCATCTCGGTTAAGTCTTTTTTAAGCTGCTGTTCGCTTTGGACCCTTCCGTCCAGGGCCGGGCTTTCAAAGGTACTCATGATGGAGGCAAAATAGTCGATGAGCCGGTAATCCGGTATAAAATCCCCTTTCAGGTTCAGCACCCGGGAGATCATTTTATCCATTATAACGGGGCCGAAGGGGGTTAAGGGGCGGCCGATCACCTTGATGGCGGCCTTGGCCTTCCATTTTCGCCAGATCATGCGAAGATGGGTATAGTCCAGTTCATGGGGCAAAAATCCCAGGACCTGTTCAGGGTGGAAATCCTTGAATTCCAGGCGAAAGGGAGAGGCGCTGTAGATGCCGGGAAACAGGGGCAGAAAATGCTCGCTGATTTTGATGACCAGATCCCCCACCATTTTTTCAAAGGGTTCTCCCAGGCCGTAAGCCCGGTCCGCCATGAGTCTGGACAGCTTCAGGCTGCCCAGGCTGATGTGGGTCCCGTTGTTGGCCAGGCTGATGTTGGAGGTGTCCGGCAGCACCACCAGGTTGGAGGTGATGATTCCGGCCTCCTTGAGCTTGGCCATACCGTTGAGCCGGCTTCGGGACAACACCTTGTGGCAGATGTTCATGTAATCTTTTTTGGCTTCGCCCCGGTCCCACCCCGAAAGGCAGGGGCTCATGAACAGTTCCCGGTAAAATGAGTCTGAAATGCAGCTGTTCAGTTCTCTCTGCCGCAAGGGCGGAACAGAGGAAAAGAACACCTTTACCTGCTGGCCGGTTTCGGTCAGGTGAAATTTTTCCTGGGCATAGGCCACCAGGACCTGGATGAGCAAAAACCGCAGCAGGGTTTCACCGGCCAGTTTCTGGCCAAGGCCGGAACCGGCCTTCTCAGACTTGACCGGATGAAAAGAAAACAGCTCAGGCGAGGTGTTGTCATTGGAAAAGTGGGCCAGCATCTGTTTGCCGCACTGTTCTATGGGGGCGGATAATTCAGGCTCATCTCCCAAGGCATCGGCCAGGGAAAGCTTTAACAGATAACTGACCGGAATCCGGATAACGGTCTGTCCATTGGCGTTGAACACAAACTCATCCACGTCTTTGCGGTATCCCGAAGAAGGATCGGATTTATCGGCCTTTAAATCGGAATTAAACACTGTGTTGGCAAAGGAATTCAAGGTTTGCCGGGGCAGCCTGACCCAGGAGTTTTCCCAGACATCGGTCCGGGTGTCGGAAAGGTATTTTTCCAGGGCCGCGATGGGCTTATCGCTGGTATCTCCGGCCCTGGCCCGTCTCACGATGTTTTTATAGTAGTTGGAAGATTCAATGACCAGGGGCAAGTCCAGGTTTTCCCGTCTGCCCTCAACCACGGCCTGAAATTCATTTTCCGCCCCGGCCGTGGCATCCCCGGAACAAAAGGGAAGGGCGCGGATAAACGCATCTGCCCGGGTGGTATCGATTCCTAAAACCCGGGCAAGGGACATCCCGCCGGCATCGTCCGCATTTGCCTGGTTCTCAGGCATATTTAAGCTGTGTTGGTATAGGGCCATGGCCTGTCAGTTATCCTCATTATAGATCCGGATAACTATACCAGGCCAATGTTTTAATCGTGTTACAATGGGGCTAAGGCAATGTTACGGGCGTGCTAAAATTGTATGAGAAAGAACGGAGATTGAGTTGATCTGGCTGCTGCAGACCGCATTCCCTTCATCTTTGACAAAAAAAATCCCTCCGGATCTTGATCCGGAGGGATTTGGGTGAAATGGTGTGCAGCAGCCTATTATTTTTTTCTGGATCTTCTTGTCAGCATTGCCAGCCCAAAAAGGCCTGCCGTGAGAAGTTCCAGGGTTCCGGGGACGGGAACCGCACTGGTTCCGGTGACCGCATAGATCCCTTCTTCAAATACAGTAAAGCTGGCGTAAGTGCCGTCAAAGGCAAGGTCATAGGCATCGTATGAAATCCAGGTGCCGTTGCCGCCTTCTTCAGAGTAAAACCAGACCATCAGATCCAGGATGTCCCCTGCATCCGCAGCCCATAAAGAAAGATAGAGCGGGTTGTCTTCGCTTTCCATGTACACTGATGTGGAAAAATCCCAGACCGAAAAAATCACCCCATCCTCACTGATCTCCCCTTCAAGCGCATCATAAACACCACCTGCCGTGATGTCGGTCATGGTCAGGGAGATTGCAGTGGATGTCTCAGCCGCCAGAAAGCCTGCCCCCGCAGATTTGCCGTTAATATCATCGGTGATAATGGCCCTCTGGTTATCCAGCAGGTCAAGCGTTGCTGTGGCTGAGTTGTCTCCATGGGCAGTTACAGCTTCGTAAACGGTAATGCTGGCGTTTCCAGCTGTTGACTCTCCACCTGTTACACTCAGCACCCCGCCCAGGGCCTGGATCGTGCCGTTGTTGGTTATCGAATCGTAAGACAGAAGGGAATAAGTTGTGGAAGTGGTCGTGCTTCCATCCCCGGCCGATACCCCGGCACCCGCCACTAAGTTGATGGTACCGTTGTTTGTAATCGCTTCATCAGCAGAAAGGCTGCTGTTGGCATCCACGGTCAGGGTTGAACTAACGGAGATAAAGACGCCATTATCACCTGAACTGACTTCTGAACCCGCACTAACCGTGCCGCCATCCGTTACGGACAGTCTGCCTGTACCGCCCGTATTTTCGATGCCCAAGGCAATGGTCCCGCTGCTGCTCATTGAAGAGCCTTCCCCGTTAACGTTCACTGTTCCGGTGGCGCCGGATTTTTTTCCAATATACGTGTATCCGTTTGTTGCAGTACCGCCGCCGCCGACAAATAAGGTGCCATCCCCTTCAGATCCTACCGTGATGCTGTGATCATTTTCCCAGGTGCCGCCGTCAACAATGACGGTTCCGTCGGAACCGGACTGGTTTCCGATGGTTGTCTGGTAACTTTCCAGAGAGCCGTTATTGATTACGTTCAGTGTGCCGGTGCCGCCCTCGCCGACATAAAGGTGGTAGCTGTCCCAGGAGGAGTCGGTTCCGTCAATGGTTGCCGTACCGTTGGAACCATTGGTGTATCCGATATATGCATTCGATCCTGTGGTATTGGTGGTTACGGTGCCGCCGCCGCTGACGGTCAGTGAGCCTGAACCGCCCAGCCCCACATAGAGGTTATTGCCGCCGGTGCTGTTTTCAATGGTTAATGAGGAACCGCTTCCGGATACGGTTACGGCACTGGTGGACAAGGCATTATCAGCAATCGTCATGTCGGTATCCGTCGTTACCGTGCCGTTGTTGGTGATATTCAGAATCCCGTTTCCAATATTTCCTACAAGGATTGCCGAATTATCAACCGCCAGTGTGCTGTTGTTAACATTTACCGTTCCACTGGAACCGCCCTGGTCGGCAATTGTGATGCCGTATTTTTTTCCGGGATTGACGGTCCCGCCGTTGGTAATATTCAGTATGCCGGTTCCATAATAGCCCACAAAGAGATCCTGGGTGACATTAAATGTGGCACCGGCGCCATCAACTGTAACTGTTCCGCTGGAACCGGCATAGGTGCCGATATATCCGGGGCCGACGGTTACTGAACTCCCGGCATCAATCATAAGTGCCCCTGCGCTGTCTTCTCCAATGTCGACTTCCATAGCGCTTGTCCAGTTAACAGGATCATTCATACCGGTTTGATCTGTGATTTCGGTAAATCCTATCCAAACAGAAAAATCCCCTGAGACGGTTGGCGCTGCATAAGCGGCTGGCGCCGTAAAAATCCCTGCTGCCAGCAGTGTGCATAGCAGGCAGGTCCCCAATAAAATTTTTTTCATTTTAACTCCTTGCTAAAGGGTAGCGTTTGTACCCGGGGATTTTAACCCGTGCGTGTTGCTGTTGATGTGGTTTTCATTCCGGCAGGAAAAATCCAGGCCGTGGCCGGTTTATGAAGCATCAAATTTTGTAGCAGCACATTGTCCGTCAGGTAAAATTTGTAGTCTGACAGCATGGTTATAAATTAATTCCCCAACAAAAATGATACTTTTTTAATCTGGTTAAAATTTCTATTCCCGGCGCCTTCTGCCGGGGGTGCACCATGTTCAGCTGGTTAAAAATCAAGTGTCTCAGCTTCTGTCATGCAGGCGTAAAATCCATCTGGTCATGGCCCGTTGCCAAAATATTCTGCAAATTGCATGCCGCTATCATGCCATTGCCCGGAATGATCAAATTTACCAGCCAAAATCAAAAAAATCCAGCGGAAGTTAAGCACAATTCCATAATATTTATGTAAAAAAACCCATAAAATTTCAGCAATTATACGAAAGCTTAAAAAAAGGATCAAGAATTTTATTTCAGGGACTGGGAGGATGGGGTGAGAACGCAACGGGGCCGGGTGATTGTTACTTTTTTTTCAGAAAAACGAACCTTTTTTACATAGTGGTGTGTACTTTTTTTCCCAAATCAGACTGAAGGCTGCCAACCGTCAACAATTGGTGAACCGAATCCGCCAGGTCCTTGATGCTCAGGGGTTTGGCAAGTTTCATGTATAGTCCTGATTCCAAAGACAAGTCCATTTCCCTGTCACTGAACCCGGTGCAGACCAGGATGGGGATATCGCTGCGGATTTGGCGCATTTTTTTAAACAAGGCCTCCCCGGACATTTTGGGCATGGTCAGGTCGGTGACCACCAGATCAATGTCCTGAGGGCGGTTTTTAAAAAACTCCAGGGCTTCAGGGCTGCCGGTTGTTGCGGTGACCCGGTAGCCGAGCTTTTCAAGCATGAGTTTTTCTATGGCGGCAATGTCGGGTTCATCATCAACCACAAGGATATGGCCGCTGCCTTTGGGCAATGTATCTTCGGACAGGGACCCGGGGGGCTGGTCCAATGCGTTTTCCAAGGATTCGTCCATGGGATCGGCCAGCGGGAAATAAACCTTAAAGCAGGTTCCTTCCTGTTTTTTGCTTGCAACGGTAATGCCCCCGCCCATGCGGGTGACAATCCCGTGGACCACGGCAAGGCCCATGCCGGTTCCCTTGCCCTGCTCTTTGGTGGTGAAATACGGGTCAAAGATTTTTTCTAAAATCCCCTCGTCCATGCCGGTTCCGGTGTCGGATACCCTCAGGCAGTTGTACGTCCCGGCCGGAATGGCGGCAAGCATTGGATCGTTTCCCTCAACGGTCTCAGTGGCAAGGGATATGGTCATCTGTCCGCCCGTTTCTTCCATGGAATGGTAGGCATTGGTGGCCAGGTTCATGATGATCTGATGAATCTGGACCGGGTCGGCCTTGACTTTAGGGCTGTGTGACGGAATCCGGGTTTTCATTTCAATGGTGGCGGGAATGGAGGCCCTGAGCAGCTTTAAAGCCTCTTTGATCACCGGCTGGATTTCCATAAGCCTTATTTCACCTTTTTCCTGGCGGGAAAAGGTCAGGATCTGCCGGACCAGTTCTTTGGCCCTCATGGCACCGGAATAGATTTTATCCAGGCTTTTTCTTAACGGGCTGTCCCGGGGAATATCCTGGAAAAGCATTTCCGTGTACCCCATGATGGGGAACAGAATATTGTTGAAATCATGGGCAATCCCTCCGGCCAGGGTGCCGATGGACTCCATTTTTTGGGCCTGCATCAACTGGCTTTCAAGCCGTTTGAGTTCGGTAACATCTCGGTAAATGGACAGTTTGAACACGGTGCCGTCGGGCTGGGCAATGGGGGAAGATGAGACATGAAAGGACCGGTTGTCAATGGGGCTGACAATGTCCATGATGTGGCGGGAAAAGCCCCCATCCTCATCCTTCCAGCGGCACCAGGGGCAGAAATCGTTAAGCCCGTGAATGGCCGTAAAACAGTGCTGCCCGGTACCGTCCGTTCCGGTCCGCTGGATCATGGCCGGGTTCATATAGGCCACTTTAAAATCCGGCGAACAGATGTAAACCGGGTCCGGCATGGTCTCCATCATGGACCGGTACTTTGTCTCACTGTCCCTTAACGCTTTTTCAGCGGCCTTTCTACCGGAAATATCCCGGGCAAACACGGTATAAAGTTTTTTTTCGGGGATACTGATCCGGCCTTCCAACCGGTCGTACATGTCGGTGTACATGACTGCAATGGTCAGTTCAGCCGGATATGGGGCCTTGTTTTTTTTCAGGTAATTCCGGTGGATGGTAACGCTTTTTTGCCTGGCAAGCCGGTCCATGATCTGGCCGATGGGATTGTCTTTTACAAAATCTTCATCGATTTGGGCCACCGTCATCTTGAGCATCTCCGGGCGCTGGTAGCCCAGGCTTTGGCAGGCCTTTTCATTGGCATCGATGACCCGGCCGTCTGCCCCGAATATAAACACCGCATCTCCGGCTTGATTGAAAAAATTCAAGTATCGCTCCCGGCTTCTGGCAAGGTTCCGGGCAAGCGCTTTCATGGCCAGGGACAGGTCTCCGATTTCATCCGTTGAGGGCGGGGGAAAATCATATTCAAAATCATCGGTTTCAATGGCCTGGATGGCGGCTTTCTGGGATGTCAGAAAACGCCTGAAATAGGCTGAGGTTAAAAACCACAGGCCAAGATTGAAACAGACCGCGAGAATGCTGCCAGACAAAAAGACTATAGAACTGCGGGCCTGGCGAGCCTTGTCCTTTTTTTGAATGGTCCGGATTCCCTCATTGGCCAGTTCAAAAAAACGCCCGGAGCTGTTTTTGACTAGTTCTTCCCGATTTTTAATGGCAAAGCTTAATAGAAGATCATCTTCTATGCTTTGGACCAGGGCCTGCAGCAGCTGGTTAACGAAGGGGTCTTTGGTTATGGAGTGGATTTCTTCCTGAATTTCTTTTAACTGGGCGTACTGCACAAGGTCCAGGGGATGGGAGGCCTCTATACGGCTCATCCACAGGGTTTTGGCGGTCCGGTAAAATTCGCCGGCGTTAACACCCGGAAGGGTTTGAAGGTGCTGTTCAACGGCCGTAAAATACTGGCGGCTTAAAGATATCAGCTGTTTGTGCCGGGTATATTGGTCAAGCAAATCAAGAAGGTCCTGGTGGAAGCTTTGAATGGCCTGGGGCAGGGCGGCAAAGCGGCCGGCGGTTTCAGGGGCGCCGGCAAAGCCGAAATCGGCAATGGTGTTGATCTGCTTCTCCACCACTTCGATTTCTGTGAGGATGTCCTGCTTTATGGACAGTTTATATTCAACCGGGACCCTTGCGGTCATGGCGTCCAGACGTTCCAGGTGGAGAATAAAATCCTTAAGTTCCATGACACGGGCATAGTTGGTCCGGCCTGTTTTTAAGCTGTAAAAAGCGGTAACGCCTAAGGCCAGGGTCATCAGGGTCAGGGAGGAAAATAGCAGAAAAACTTTGAGTGAAAGGGAGAATCTCATGGCTGTATATTTTTGCCGGTATTTTGACAAGGCATATAAATCAGGGGCTCAAAGGTGTCGGTTTTATTTTAAATGGTGAGGGGGGATATAAGCTATTTCAAGACTTTTTTCAATACAGGAGGAGGTGTTTCTGTGATAAAAAAAGTAATTTTTTTCATAATATCGGGGTTAATTGTATGGGGGCGCTCAGGGCGTATACAGCCCCGCCCAGATGGGAAGGTACAGGGACAGCACCGGCAAAAGGGACAAGATCACCAGCACCACCAGGTCCATGAGGACAAAGGGGATGGCCTCCTTGGCAATATCATCCACCTGGCAGCCGGCCAGGTTGGCGGCCGTGAACAGGTTGACCCCCACCGGGGGCGTAGCCTGGCCAATGGCAAGGGCGGAAATGAAGATGACCCCATAATAGACCGGGTCTATGTTAAAGCTGGCCAGCACCGGGATCAGGATAGGCATGAGCAGATAGCAGATGGAAATGGCGTCCAGAAACATGCCAAGGCCGAACAGCAGCAGGTTGACCAGTAAAATCATCACAAAGGCATTGGGGGAGATCTTGATGATCATGTCGGCCATGGCGTCAATCACCCCGGTAACGGAAGCGGCCCAGGTAAAGATGCCGGCAAAGACAACGATAAACATGATCACCGAGCTGGTGACGGCGGCATCCACCAGAATGTCAATCATGTCCCTGAGGCTGATGGACCGGTAAACCAGCACGGCCACAGAAAGGGAGTAAAACACGGCCACCACAGCGGCTTCCGTGGGGGTGAAAATGCCGGTGTAAATGCCCCCCAGCACAACCACCGGCGCCATCACCGCCCAGATGGACTCTTTGAAGGCCCGGGCCAGCTCCATGAGACTGCCCCGCTGGCTCATGCCCCGGTATCCCCTGCGCCGGGATATGAACCATGCCACAAGGATGGTGCCAAGCCCGGTAAGGATGCCGGGAATGATGCCGGCCACAAATAAGGCCCCCACCGAGACCGAGGTGATGTTGCCGTAGATGATAAAGGCAATGGACGGCGGAATGATGATGGACAGGTCTGAGGCATTGGCAATGGTGGCCCCGGCAAAAGACCGGTCATACCCGTTTTTCAGCATGGGGGTTAACAAAATCATGCCCACGGCCGCGGTGGTGGCAGGGCCGGATCCGGACAAGGCCCCCCAGAACATGCAGGTCAGCACGGCCACAATGGAAAGCCCGCCGGTCATCCGGCCCACCAGAAGCTCGAAAAACTGGGCAATGGTGGCGGCAAGTCCCGCCCGCTGGAGAATGACCCCGGCCAGCACAAAAAAGGGGATGGCCAGCAAGGGAAACGAGGCAATGCCCGAGGAAAAATTCACTCCCAGCATTTGGGCGCCTAGATCAAAATATAAAATGGTGGCCACGGCCGACACCCCAAGGGAGGTGCCGATGGGGGCGCCAATGAACATGAGGATGAAAAACAGGGCCACAATCAGGATAAATTCCATGATTCCCCCTTTTTTAACCCAGATCCCCGGGGACCAGCTTGTTTCTGGCATCCCGGTAGATGCCCCGGAACACAAAGATACTGAACACGGGAAGCCCGGCATAATAGATCCATACCGGGATGCCAAGGGAGGCGGATTCGGCCTGGAACAGGGTGATTTCATCATAAATGGCCTGGATCATGAACCAGTTGATGACCACGAACAGCAGCGCTGCCAGCAAAGAATAAAAGACCACCACGGCCTGCTGCATTTTGGGGGGAAACATTCTAAAAAAAGTGACCATGCCCAGGTGCCCGCCCCGTTCAAAGGCTATGCCCATGCCGATGATGCTCATCCAGACAAACAGGTTGATGGTGATTTCCTCGGTGGCGGCAAATGAAAAATGAAAAATATACCGGCTTAAAATGTTAATAAATGCAATCAGGGCCATGACCCCGAGCAGAATCGACACCAGCCAGTAGTCCAGCCGGATTCCCAAAAACCCTTTTTTCACACCTTCCTCCCTTTTAGCTGTTAGCCATTAGCTTTTGGGCTGAACCGGCCGGCTGACAGCTAACTGCTAATAGCTAAAGGCTTTTACACAAAATGCCGTGTCCCGGAACCCCATGGGGCCCGGGACACGGTTAACCTTCATAATTCAAATGGGCTTTAACCGCAACCGCGGGCTTATTTGCCCATGTCCGCCGTTGCTTTTTCAACCACGTCTTTCCCGATTTTGTCTGCCCATTTGTCTGACACTGACTTGGTGGCGGCAATGAACGCCTCACGCTGTTCATCGGTCAGTTCAGAAACGGTCATCCCCTTTTCTTTCATGAATTCCAGGGGCCCGGGCACTTCCATGGTAAAATTGAATTCATCTTTGAGGATATTGACAGAGGTGGTTCCGTCAAGGCCTGCCCGGGCCAGTGCCGTTTCAAACCGGCCGGCCTCCCGGGCTGCCGACAGAAGGGCATCCTGGATCTCTTTGGGAAAGGCCTTCCACTGGGTCTGGTTCCAGTAGAAAATCAGGGGATCCACCAGATAGTTCCACAGGGTTACATGGCTGTGGTACTGGTGAATCTGAACCGGAACCAGAATCCCCACAGGGTTTTCCTGTCCGTCCACCACCCCCTGCTGGAAACCGGCCACGGCATCGCCCCAGTTCATGTTCACCGGGTCGGCGCCCAGGGCCCGGAAGGTATCGATAAACAAAGGATTTCCCACCACCCGGATTCTAAGTCCCTTCATGTCTGAAGGATTGGTAACGGCAAGCTTGCTGTTGGTGATCTGGCGGAACCCGTTTTCCGCCCAGGCCAGGGGCTCAAGCCGCTTGGCCCTCATGGCGTCAAACACGGCTTTGCCGGCGGTTCCGTTTTTGACCTTGTCCAGGTTTTCAAAGCTGTTCAGGAAAAAGGGAAGGTGAAAGATATTGGCCTGGGGGATCACAGGACTGATGTTGATGGTGGATTCCATGGCGCAGTCAATCACCCCTTTGGCCACCATCTGGGCGCTTTTGAGCTGGGCGCCTTTGAGCAGGGCAGAGCCGTAATAGGGTTTGACATTGATCTTCCCGTCGGTTTTTTCCTTGGCGAGTTCCGCAAACTTGGCGGCCCCCATTCCCCAGTAAAACTTGGGACCGACATTGACCTGCATTTTGTACTCTTTTTTAAAGTCATCGGCCTGGGCCGCTGCTGCCGTGATCCCGAACAGTGCCGCTACCAGAAGCCATCCCATTTTTTTCATCATGTTGTTTCCTCCCCAATTATCATGGTTAATGGTGCATTATTTTCGTTAAGGTCCCTATCACACTTCTAATGTCAAGATCAAGCATGATTTTAATAAGTTGCATTGAATTAAACTCGGTTTGGCCAGAGCAAAAAAAAGGAAGGCCACGGGCAGGAAATCAAGCGGTGATGTTCCGGGGAAAAGAAAAACGGGCTTCCCGGATGTAGATCCGGAAAGCCCGTTCATGGCAGGGGGTTGCTTTTATCTTTGGCGTGTTCTCGGAAGCCCGGCCATGGCCAGAAGACCTGCGGCCAGGAGACACAAAGAACCCGGAAGCGGCACGGAGGCGATCCCCGTTACGGCATAGATGCCGAGTGCTGTTGTGGTAAAGCTGGCATAGGTGCCGTCAAAGGCCAGATCCACGGCGTCGAACTCTTCCCACCCTGTTGTTGTCAGACACCAGATGGTCAGATCCAGGATATCGGATGCTGAACCGGCATCCAGCGACAGATAGACCGGGTGTTCCGTGTCTACCGTATAATCTGATCCGGAAATCGAAAAGCTCCAGGCGGACAGGATCTCCTCATCGGTTCCGTAAATGATGCCATTGAGCATGCCATACGCATCGCCATAAGAAACGCTTATTTTCAGGTTAACCTCAGTTGAGTCGTCAGTGCCCAGAAAGCCTGCCCCTGCCGACAAACCCGAAGCCATTGTCAGCAAGGCCCTTTGGTTGTCTTTAAGATCAAGGGCCATGGTTTCCCCGCTGGTTGTAGCCTTAACCGCATCAGCAACGGTTATAGTATGGTTGTCGGCATTCCATTTCCCGCCCAGGGCCTGGACAGTGCCCTCTCCGGTGATGGTGCCGTAATTCATTGGTACGTATTCGCCGGAGGCCGCACCGGCACCGGCCACAAGGCGGATGGTGCCCTCGTTGGCTATCTGTCCGGTCCAGCTGTTTTCCCCTGTTCCAACATTTACCTGACTGCTCACATCAACTGAAGTGATGGAACTGCTGTTGATGCTGAGTTCAGAGGTACTGACCAGGCCGTCATCGCTGACGGACAGATATCCGGTACCGCTGCTTCCCACACGAATCGCATAATTACTGGTGCTGAAATCGGAGCCTGAACCATTAACCCTGACCGTCCCGGTGCCGCCAGTGGCGACACCGATTGACGCCCCGGAACTGGTAACGGAACCGCCGTTGGAAACGGTTAATGAGCCGGTTCCTTCATCTCCTACATAGAGAAAACTGCTGTTGGTCCATGTGGCATCTTTTCCGTCAACATTAACGGTCCCGATGCCGCCAGTGTCCTTGCCGATGAAAGCGGATGAACTGGTAACGGAACCGCCGTTGGAAATGGTCAATGAGCCGGTTCCTTCATCTCCTACATATAAGTTGCCGGTGTTGGTCCATGAGGACCCCTCACCATCAACAGCAACGGCCCCGCTGGCACCGGCCTTATATCCTATGTAGTTATAACCGCCTGTATTTGTAAATGATCCCCCATTGGTGACAGTCAGCGTGCCCGTGCCGGAATTTCCTACATAAAACTTGCCGGCGTTGGCCCATGATGCTCCCTCACCGTCAATGGTAACGCTCCCGCTGGATTCGGAACCGGTGCCAATAAAGGTGCTTGTCCCGGTTGTTGTTACCGATCCTTTATTGGTGACCGTCAACTCTCCGGTGCCGCCATTCCCGATATAAAAGTTACCGCTGTTTTCCCATGAAGACCCCTCTCCGGTCACGGTAACGGTCCCGCTGGATCCGGACGATGTTCCTATAAAGCTGCCGGCCGTGGTGATTACTGACCCGCCGTTGATGATCTCCAGGATGCCGGTGCCGCTGCGGCCCACATAAAAGTAACTGCCGCTGTTGCGCCATGAGGACCCGCTGCCATCAACAGTGGCAATACCGGTAGAGCCTTCGGAATACCCAAGATAACCTGAGCCGGATGCGACGGTCACGCCATTTTTTATGGTAAGGGACCCTTCTGCATTATATCCAATCCCAAAGACACTGGAATCATCAAAATTTAAATTTATGGTAACGCTGTCTGCCAATAAAGATAAGGTGTTACTGCCGGGGTCTTCAAAACTAATATCCAAGTCACTGATGAGCCCGGCGGTGTTAATAGTGCCGGCACCTGACAGTTGAGAAAGGCTGCTGATATACAGGCTACCGGTTTCCAAGGTGCCGCCGTTACTCCCGAAAGCAATGCTCCCAAGTGTTCCTAAAATGGTATTATTTGTAATCGTAACCGTTGACTGGTTTAAAATATTAAGAATCCCCGTACCGTCTTTACCTATATAAAGGCTGCCGGTGTTGGTCCATGAGGATTTCGCCCCATCAACCGTCACTGTTCCGACAGATCCGGAATCGTAACCGATATAGGTGGCCGTCGGGGTATTCTCCACTAATCCGCCATGGGTTATATTCAGGGTCCCTGTGCCGGATTTGCCCACGTAAAGAGTCCCGCTGTTGGTCCATGTGGAGCCTTCCCCGTCAACATTAACCGTCCCGTTGGCGTCTTCAGAATATCCGATATAGCTTGAGCTGCCTGTATTGGTAACTGATCCCCCTTTGGTGACGGTCAGGGTGCCGGTGCCGTAATACCCGGCATAAAATTTACTGGCGTTAGTCCATTTAGAGCCGTCTCCATCAACGGTAACGGTTCCGTTACCGGTGCTGCCTGATCCGATATAGCTATAACTTGAACTGCCTGTATTTGTGACTGATCCTTTGTTGGCAATCTTCAGGGTGCCGGTACCGGCCCCCCCCACGTTGAGATTACCGTCGTTGGTCCAGGCAGATTGTGCCCCATCAACATTAACCGTCCCTTGAGAACCGAACGAAGATCCTATGGTACTGCCATTGACGCTCACGGATCCGCCATCAGAGATATTCAGTATGCCGGTGCCCGATCCCCCCACGTATACATAGCCGTCATTGCTCCAATTGGAGCCAGTCCCGTCTACGGTGACGGTTCCGTTGGAGCCCGACGAGTAACCAATATAGTTATAGGTTCCTGTAGAGGTTACGGACCCTTTATCGGTTATTTCCAGTGTGCCGGTGCCCGATCTGCCTATATAGAGGTTGCCGCTGTTGCTCCATTTGGAGTCTTCTCCATCAACAAGGACGGTTCCCTCGGAACCGGACAAATACCCTATGGTTCCGATTTTAACAGCCAAAGTCGCTTTATCGGTAATGGATAATGCCCCGGTCCCTGTGTAACCAATGTACGCTGAGGTTTCATCCGTCCAATTTTCAGGATCACTTTCGGGGATGACGTTTCCGCTGGCCGTTAGACCTGCATAAGCAGTGGAAGCCATGAAAAGCCCCGCTGCCAGGATTGAAAATAACGTGCATAAAAATCGAGGTAAAAAAGAAATCCGTTTCATCTTTTTCCTTTCTATGTTGAGGTTAATCCAGCTGTCGCCCAAATACCAATTTGCCGGATGGCACCAACCTTCAGGTCCTGGAATATCCGGGTTGACCGGCAGTTCGGCCCGTACTTTTTTCATGCTTTTATGCAGGAACCGTATCCCCCGCACAGAATGAAGGGAATTCAGTAAAGAAAAACGGAAAACCTGGTAAAATCCCCAGGATATAAAATTTAAAAAAAAGAAAAAATTTTCATAGAAAATGAGAATTTTGAGTAAGGTCCCATCCGGTTGATGCCGGGGAACAGGATTGGATTTGATTGAAATTAGAATTGTGTTACATTTTTTTCACAATTGTCGCACATTTTTTTCACACTGTATTACATTTTTTTCCTATCATTTTTCCAGCAAAGGCAGGTTGCTTTATGAGTGAACGATACCCCGTGTTTGGACGAAAAGTTGCCCAGATGCAAGGCGCAGGGGAATTTGCAACCGGAGCAACCTTTGGGGTTGTGAGGATTGTAAATTCCCCTGCAACACAGCAGATGGGTGGCTTTTCGTTCAAACACCGTTTAATATTTTATGAGGCCTGAACTTAGCCCTAGGGCCACGGCCTGGCAGGCATTGACCGCATCCAGTTTTTTTAAGACGTTGCCCATGTGGAACTCAACGGTTTTCTGGCTGATGGTAAGGATCCGGGAGATCTCCCAGGCGGTTTTGCCGGCGGCCGTCCAGGAGAGGATCTCGGATTCCCTTGGTGTCAGGCGCACCGCTTCCCGGGGCCGGTTCAGGATAACCTGTTTGACGGCCTGGCCCAGATGGGGAACCAGGTATTCCAGTATTTTCCGGGTCCGTTCGGTCTTTTCCATCTTTCTTCCGGCAAGGGATATAATGGCGGCTTCCGTGGAACGCCTTCCCTGGAGGCTGTAAAGCCAGCCATCCTTAAGGCCCATGGATGCTGCCTCGGCCATGACCCGGGCGGACCGGTCGTTCTTTTCTTCATCCAGGCCGGGGATCCTGATATAGTCGGGCCAGTAAATCAGCCCTTTTTTAAGAAAGGCGGTCTTGGCAATATTGTCGTTGAGATAGTAATCTTTTTGGGCATACCGGATCTCCCATTCTTCCGGGAATCCGGTGACCATGTGAAAGGACCCCATTCGTTTGGCGGCAAATTCACTGTAGTCGCCAACCCCGCACCGGGCATGGGAAAACGGGACAAGGGCCTTGGATTGCCGGAGCAGACCTTGAAACTCAAGGGGGGTTCGACAATTAAGGCTTAAGTGGATAATGTCCAGCATCCGGGTGAATTCGGGAGGGGTCAGGTCGAGGGTTTGTTTCAGCATAGATATCTTAAATAATAAAAATAAAATCAGGGTAATTAATGGTAACCGGCCAATAGCTTGACGTCAAGGGACTCGGAAAAAAATAAATCCCGCATTTTGCTTGCCTTTTTATCCGTGTCCCCAATTTCAATTGTTCGTTGGCAGTTGCTCAATCAGATATTCAACGGCCTTTTCAATTTGCACATCCTTGCCCTGGCAGTACCGGATGTCAAAGGGGACTTCAATGTCCGGTTCAACCCCGACGCCTTCAAGGTTCACCCCGTCAATAAAACAGTGTTGCACCGCAAGAAAAAGCAGGTCTTTATTGGACAGGGTAAACAGGCGCCCTCCCAGGGTATGACCCGGGGTGGCTTCCCCCATCACCGTTGCCAGTTTGTATTTCCTTGCGCCGAACACCAGAAGTTCTTTGCCGCTACGGCTGAATGCATTGACCAGATAGACTGAAGGTTTTCGCCATTGGGAGTCAACGACGCTTTTTTTGCCGTCTTTGTCGATCATTTCAAGCACGGGAATGTTCCGGTTGAAGATGTTCAGGTAATAGGGCCACGCGCCGCCTAAGCCATACCGCAGATCAATGATTAAGGCATCGGCATCTTTTAATTCTCCCCATACCAGTGCGTTGATCAATTCCCGATGGTATTCTTCGCCGGCATAAGAATATATATGGATATATCCGATCCGTTTCCCGGCCTGTTCCATGATCCGGACGCTAGCCTTTTGGGCGGCTAGCATTTCCTGTTTGGGGTTAACCTGCTGTGGGGTGATGGCGATGTTAATTGGCGCCGCCTGTTTCTGCCTTCTGATTTCAAAGGCGGCCTTGCCATCTGCGACTGCCCGTAAAGAGGCCACCGGTTGATAAGGTGCCCCATTGACACTTAGGATTTCATCTCCTTTTAACAGCCCGGCTTTTTCGGCAATGCTTCCGGCAAGAACACAACCGATAAATGTTTTTTCCCTGAAGGTCCGGGAGATGATGCCAACACTTGGATACGTTACCGTTCGTCCTTGAAACAGGGCACCGATTTCCGGAATTTTTGAAAATAAAGCGGCCAGTTGATAATATTCATAGTCATCAGGGGTTAAATAATAGGTGTGGGAGGCCTTCAGTTCATTAAGCATGGCGTTCATTAAAGCGCAGAATTCTTCGCGGGTGGCAATTCCCGTCAATTGCCGGCGGTACTTTTTTTTGATGGCGGGAAACTCCCGGGTGATCTGGTCCGGGTTGTAAAAGTGCGTCTCTATGATGGTGACGGCTTCATCAAACAGATCAGAATAGGGGCCTTTCATGGCCGCCAATGTTTCAAAAGGTACGCCCATGGCCAGTACCCACAACATGGCTGTAAAAACAAGGCATGGGTTCTTTTTGAAATGTTTTCCAATCATTCTAATGAAGTATCCCCCCATTTCATTTCCTTGAGGCGGGTTTAAACCATACCGCCTATAATCTTATAATCTTCGGGGCCTGGCCGATATGTTCCAGGAATTTGACCAGGTCTTTTGCGGCAATGGTGGTGGTGGCCGTGTTGACCAGGGGGTGAAAGTTTAACAGGTCGTTTTCCATCATTTCTTCGTCCAGGATGATGTTGACTTCATGATCCTGGATGTTGACGGCCGCAAAGGGGGTGACGGCCCCGGGGATCATGCCCAGAACTTCCATGAGCAGGTCAGGTTTGGCAAAGGACAGGTTGTTGGCCCCGATGGTTTTGCCCACCGCCTTGATGTTGATGGGTTTGTCAGACAAGGTGACCACCAGAAACAGCCGTTTCTTTTTATCTTTGAAAAACAGATTTTTACTGTGGACACCGTCAATGCCCTCATGGTGAAGGTTGGCCTCTTCCACGGTAAACACCGCCGGATGCTCGTGGTTGGTATATGCAATGCCGATGTCACTGAACAGGGTGAACAGCTCTTCAGGGGTTCGGGACATGGTTTCTCCTCTAAAAATAATTTTTATATATCAACCGGACAATGGTTAAAAACACCATGGTCAGGAAAATGGGCCGGATAAAGGCGGCCCCCCTTTTAATGGCCATGCCCGACCCGATCCTGGCCCCGATGATCTGGCCGGCGGCCATGGTCAGGCCGGCCGGGTACAGGACGTTACCGCCGATGATAAACACGCTTAAGGCCACAATGTTGGAGGTGAAGTTCATGATCCGGGTGGTGCCCGATGCCGCGGTCAAGTCAAGGCCGAGCAGGATCAGCATGGCCCCGGTCCAGAACGACCCTGTGCCGGGCCCGAAAAAACCGTCATAAAATCCCAGGATCAGGCCAAAGATCATAAAGAACAGGTTTTTTCCCATTTTGGGGTCCCGGGCGGCCCGGCCCAGGTTTTTGGAAAACAGGGTGTAAAAAAAGACAAACAACAGCAGCCCCGGGATAATATGGCGGATAAACCCGGCCTGGATCTGCTGGATGGCAAAGGCGCCTATGGCTGCACCCAAAAAAGTAAAACCGATGCCGTAAAGGCTTTCATCCATTTTTACCACCCCGGTTCTAATAAAATTCCAGGATGCCGAAAAAGAGCCGAAACTGCCCTGAAGCTTGTTGGTCCCCAGGGCAAGGGTAGGGGGAAGCCCCACAGAAAGCAGCATGGGAAGGGAAATCAGACCGCCGCCCCCGGCAATGGAGTCCACAAACCCGGCACAGAGCCCGGTTAAAAAAAGAATCCCGTAATGGACAACTGAAAGCTCAATCATAATCGGCTATAAATACTTGAAAGCACCATGAATTAACAGCCTTTTTTTGCCCATCGGCGGTTGACGGCCTATTAGCGCCCAATAATTCAAAGGAATCGAAAATCCGGTCTCCCGTTTCCGGCATTCGGTTTCCCCTTTTTCCAGTATCTTGAGTGGACAAATAATTTTTAAATTTGTATAACGGCCACGGGCCGTCTTTGGTTATCCAACCAAGAACCGCCACAACGAATAATGAAAGTCTTATCAGGATGTTAGTGAGATTTTCATATAAAAAGTGCCTGAACGAAAACCAATTACCCATGAACGAAAACCAATTACCCAAAGGAACCTGAGGGCTTTTTTTCATGACGTTTCCACCACTTCCGGCCCCTGTGAAAAGCCCTAAGATTGGCTTTGTTCTCGGGTTTATCGTTACGGCAACCCTTGCTTATGCCCTTTTAAATACGGCACCTGACTCTTTTTACGCCGGCATTAACCGGGTCAATGCCCTGGCCGCCGGATGGATGCTGCAAACCCTGGGCATTGAAGCTGTCATCAACGGGGATTTGATTTCCTGCCCGGGGTTTACGGCAAAGGTGGTGGGGGAGTGCTCCGCTGTATTCGTCAGTGTTCTGCCCCTGGCCTTTTTCCTGTCCTATCCGGCCCCTTTGGCTCTCAGGGCCGCAGGCGTCCTCATGGGGCTTCCTTTGTTGTTCGGTGTCAATATTTTGAGGATCGCCCTGGTCATTATGGCCGGCCGGACCTGGCCGGACCTGTTTGCCTGGATTCACTTGTATTTGGGGCAGATCGGCATGATCCTTGTGGTGGTATGGATCTGCATGGTCTGGCTGCAATGGATCGCCCGGCAGGGCCGTAACGAAACAACGGGCCGGTCTGCCGGACGGTTTGTGCTGCTGGCCCTTGCCTTTTCCATTATCCCCTTTGCCGCCTGGGTCTGGCTGTCCCGGCCCTATACCCGGGTGATCCTGTATCTGGGGCAGGCGCTTTTAAAACTGGGCGGTTTTCAGGTTATTCTGCCCGATACATTGGGGATTTATCCCCATCTGTTTATTTCATTTAATATCGTGATTTTATTTAGTATGGTTCTGGCGGACCAGCTGATTTTAAAAAAATTGAATTTCAAACAGGTGGCTCTTGGTTTCGGGGCTCTGATGGGGCTGCATATCCTGTTCCAGGTTTTGCCGCTGCTGTTTTTCCAGTACCGGGTCGGGGCGGCCCAATACCTGATCAACGCCCTCTTGATCGTCCACCAGTTTATCCTTCCCTTTGTCCTGTGGCTGGTTTTGATGCCGATGGTTAAAAAGGCTGAAGGGGGTTAGACTGAAGGCTGAAGTGGCTTATTCTGCCCCACTTTTTTAAAATTCCTTCACATCTTCTAACAGTGAAAAACTGACCACCTGGTCCAGGCTGATATAAACCCTGATCCGGTTGGCTTTGATGCCGGTCTTCCGGCTTTCAAATACGTACAGGTCCTTGGATGCTGGCACATCCCGGTTGTCGTGGGCATCTGCATCCACGAGAACGGCCGTCCGGTCATCCACCTGTTCCAAGGTCCCCAGGTAAACCCATGAAGACCCGGTGTCCAGCACAACCTGCCGGCCGATATAATTTTCCAAAGCCTCTTTCATTTATTAAATGCCTGACTTTTCGTTCAAACACCGCCTAAAGCAGCCATTTGATTCCTGAATCTACCAGTGTAATCAAAAACGCCGCAATAATGGTGGTGCCAAACCCCTGAATTTCAAAATTCCTTACCAGCTTGTCCGTCAGCCATAGCACAAATGCATTGATCACCAGCATGAACAGGCCAAAGGTGACAATGATAAACGGAAGGGAGAGCAAAACAAAGAGCCAGCCAAAGAAAAAATTGATCAAAGAGTAAACAATGGCCACACCAACTGCGGTGAGGAACCCTTTTATGTGGATGCCGGGCAGCAGCTGGGAAACCAGGAATACAGCCACACTGAGAATCAGAATATTAATGAGCATTGGATTTATCCTTTGTGTTTAAAGTTAAGTTCAGGTCTTATTTACGTTTTCAGAACCTTCCGGTCAAGTTTTGTTTTTATTGGCTGCCGGCAGCCACAGGGGTGCGCCGGACAATAATCTGTCTTTGAGGCCCGCCTTTTGGTTAAGGTTTAAGAAAAATATGCCGATTTAATTCGTTATTCTGGTTTAAAAAAAGTTCACTGTCCATGGTTGGCCACCGGCAGGCTGCAGCCCTTTTTGAAAGCCGGTGCTTAAAGGCCGATGATTATCATCAAAAGGATATATTATGGGGCTTAACGTGCAATTTGGTTCTTGCAATTATACGGCTGTCGTATATTCGCTTCAAAACCGTATGGGGTTATCGGGGTACCAGAAGGAGCAGAACTTAATTTCGGTGGATTCAGCTTATGTTGACCGGGTCAGCACGGCAGCCAAAGCAAGGGCCGTAGAATATGAGGCAGATGAGCCTTTATCCGATACCCAGCTGGATCAGTTGTATTCTATTTATCTTCAACTGGGGGATGAAGATGAGTTTTACGGCCGGATCGGCAGCCTGGTTCAGGAAATGGCAGGGGCTGACCGGGACAATTTCCTTTCTGCGCTTTCCCGGGCCGGGGATGAACTTAAACCGGTTGTGCTCATGACAGAGGCCCTGGCCGGAACAGACCGATCCGGTTTCCTTGAAACTGCCGCACGGATAGCACCGGGGGATGCCCTTTCAGGATTGATAGAGGCCGTTTCAAAGACAGACCGGGAATCCCGGGCCGGGTTTTTTGAAGTGGCGGATCAGCTGAACCGGTCGGCTGAAAGCATCAATGCCCGGGAATTGGAAAATTTTGTGCTGGCGGCTGCGGGATCCCCGGTTGATATTCCGGCCCTGACAGCCAAAACCCTGGAATATGGGGAAAATGAAGTGAACCGGGCCAATTTTCTGGCAGCGGCTGCCGGGTCAGGCCAAAACTTATCCCAACTGATTGGGGTTGCGGATTCCCTTGAAAATAAGGATCTGTTTGATTTTCTGGCTTCCGCCGCCAGGGCGGGGCAGGGGCTTTCAAATTTGATGCAGCTTTCATCGGCTCTGGGCGGGGATGAAAGATCGGAATGGCTCAGTTTTTTAACGGATCTGGAAGACCAGAATCTGGACAATTTCCTGCTGGCAACCCATGGGGAAAAGGCGAATCTTTCCCGGCTTACGGCCGTCACCAATGAACTTTCCGGCCAGAATAGAACACACTTTTTAGAGGTTGCCGCCAATGTGGCCGGTTCTCTTTCCCCGCTATTGGGTGTCGTGCAAAAACTTGAGGCACCGTCCGGTGATCTGGAAAATTTTCTGTCTGCCGGGATGAAGGCTGGAGACGGATTTTCGGACTTTGTGGGGATTGTTCAGGATCTGTCCGGCAGTATCCGGCGGGAAACCCTCTCTTTTGCCGCCGGCCTATCCCTGTCTGACCTGGGTTCATTTATCCAGGCGGCAAAGGAAAACAACGCCAGCGATCTGGTTTCAACGGGCAATGACCTTGCCGGAAAGGACAAAAGCTATTTTCTTTATGCGGCCTCTGTCACCGGTGATGTCCAGGGCCTTGCGGCACAGCTGGAAGATCTTAATGAAAATGAAAAAAGCGATTTCCTCTTCATGGCGGCCAATATGGATTCCGCGCCTGGCGCTGAGTGGGAAAATTATCTTGACGATCTTGGCCAGATGGAAGAACCGGAACGGGAGGGTTATCTGTCTTCAGAACGGATGCTCACCCTTGCCGCTAAAGGCACCGATGCAACCTATGTTTATCTGAATTCCGTATTTGACGAGGAGGCCATGGCGGCTTTGCTGGGGGCAGATTCAAACCCTGATAACCTGCTGGGTGCCATTGACGAACTGGACACTGGGCAACGGCAGGCCTTTTTGGCGGCTGCCGGAAAGGCCGGCCCTGAAACCGTGCAGGATTTGATGATGGTGGCCGAAAGGCTTGACAACAGTGATGCCCAGGCGTTTAGGGCGTTGGCTCAAACGTTGAAACCCAAAAATCTGGTTAATTTTATCAACGCCGCGAAAACCGCCCTGGATGGTTCTGATTCGGGGAAAACCCGGTTAAACCGGTTGATGGATGTCACCCGGGATCTTCCGGCCCCAGTCCGGGAGGATTTTCTCAATGCCGCAGCCCGGGCAGGCCGGTCCCTGGACGGATTTCTGGACTTAACCGGGCAGCTGGGCGGGGAACTGCGGGTGGATTTTTTAATCGCGGCGGACCGTATTGCCGACAGCCCGGGCGGGGGGCAATGGCTGTCCCTGTACATACAGGGAACAAGCAACATGATAGAACGCAACCAAAATGAATTTTTTAACGGGGCCGTTAAACTCGGCCGGCAGTCCGGCGCGGTGCTTCTTGAGAAGTCAATATCCGGGACATCAACTTACAGCGTGGCCACCTATCTGAGGTCAGCGGCCTGGGTGACCGGGCCCGGGATCGACAACACCCTTAAGCAGCAGTGGATTGCGTCTTTTGTCTGAGATTAATGCCGTCAGCGTTTCAAATCTTCCGGGATAAGGCATACCGGGATCGGGTCCATTTTATGCCGGTTGGCTGAATGGAAATTTTTAAAGATTTCCAGGACCTTTTTCTGCCGTTCATTGAGCCCTTGGTCTGCGGCCTGTTTTTCTTTGCCCACAAGGGCGTCATGGCCCATGGCCCATTCCAGCTCGGCATAGGATGCCCCGATCTGGTTTTCATCGGTCCGGTCATCTTCCCAGAGGCCGTCGGTCGGCCGGGCGTTGATGATGTCTTCAATGACCCCAAATGCTTTTGCCACGGCATAAACTTCAGATTTCATTAAATCGGCAATGGGGGACAGGTCCACCCCGCCGTCTCCGTATTTGGTGTAAAAGCCCACCCCGAAATCTTCCACCTTGTTCCCCGTGCCGGCCACCAGCATTTTGTGGTGGGAGGCAAAGGCGTACAGGGTGACCATGCGAAGGCGTGACCGGGTATTGGCCATGGTCAGGCCGTCCTGTATATCTTCGGGAAGCGTGGTTTTAAACTGCTCAAAGGCTGTGGTCAGGTCCACGTCAACGCCGGAGACGGTTTCATATTTGTCCTTGAGCCAGGCAATGTGGGCGCTGGACCTTGATACCTGGTCTATGGCCTGGTGAATGGGCATATTCAGGGCAATGACCGGGGCTCCGGTTGAGGCGCACAGGGTGGAGGTCACGGCCGAATCAATCCCGCCGGATACACCCACCACAAATCCCTTCATCCCGGACTGATCCAGGTAATGTTTAAGCCAGAGGGTGATGTGATCAATAACTTTTGATGTCTGCATTTTTTTTTCTCGCTGTTGGCTGCTGGCTGTCAGCAGCCGGTTTATGGCCGAAAACAGGCGGTTTTTAAAGCATTCTGCGTCAGGGAGATCCGTTAACCCAAATCAGGGTTTTCCCACAGCCGTTATAACAGAAAATAGGCTTTAGGGAAAATCGATTGCATCTCAAATCAAAATCTAATAAAAATGTAAATAGAAAAATTCTCCATTTCATAAATGATGGTTTAATCTGTACGAGGGAGACTGAATGATGAGGTATATCCCATACATTGTAGTCGTTTTCAGCCTTCATTTTCTTGCGGGAATTGTCCTGGCCCAGGACAAAACCTATGTCGGCTCACAGGCTTGCAAAGAATGCCACGAGGGACAGTACTTAAGATTTAACCAGGATTCCAAAAAGGCCGGTTCCTTTGACAGCATCGCAAAGATGGAATCCCGTCTGACCCCTGAGGAGTTCAGGTCCTGTTTTCAGTGCCATACCACAGGATATGGCCGGGAAGGCGGTTTTGTATCTATGTCGGAAACGCCTGATTTAAAATATCCGGGCTGTGAGGTCTGCCACGGACCGGGAAGCCTTCACGCTGAATCCGGCGATCCGGACGAAATCCAAGGCAGGGTCACCCCGGAAACCTGTGGGCAGTGCCACAGCAGCGACAGGATCAAGGTGTTTGATTTTAAGCCGTTATTGTTCGGCGGTGCCCATTAACCTGAAAAACAGGGAGCAGAACCTTTGAATTTCCTTAGCTTTATAAACCGGCGGCTATGGCTGAAACTTCTCATCCCGGTTTCTTTTATTGTCTTTCTTGTCATTGCTGCAAGTGTTTTGTTCAACAGCAGGTATCAGGAAAAATTGAGCCTTGGGCAGATGAGACAACAGAACCTTTCGTTATCCCAGGTGGTTGAGAGCAGCATGTTTGATTCCCTTTCAACCGGGGATAATGATGTGGTCAGACGCCAGTTTGAGCGAATCAAGGCCACCCTGCCCGGGATAAAAATATTTGTCTATGATTACAATGGCCAGGTGGCTTTTTCGACCCAGGCGGATGATGTCGGCAAACCAATCCGGACCTTTTTGCCGGATGCCGCAAAAACCGAACTGAATACCATGCTCCAGACAGGGAAAGGTTTTACAGGAGACAACCAGACCGTGCTTCACGGCGAAAGGTTTGTATTTGAAAGCCATGTCATCCATAATGAAGCCAAATGCCATCACTGCCACGGGGAATCCAGAAAAATTCTGGGGGGGATAACGCTGTTCAGCCCGGCCGACGAAATTTTAAACCGGATATCCAAGGGTAAAATGGTCAACTGGTTTGCCGGGGCAGCAGGGCTGCTTCTGATTATCGCCTTTGTCTGGCTGTTTTTTCATTTTTCGGTCAATCTGAAGGTCCGAATGATTCTCAATGCCATGGAGCAAATGCAGGATGGTGATTTTACCCTGGACATTGATGTTCCCAAAGGCGACGAGATGAATCATATCCTGTCCCGGATCAGCGTGGTCAGCAAAGACTTGCGCCAGGTGTTGAATCAGGTCAAGCAGGGCAGCGAGAAAATGCTTTTCGCATCAAAAGACCTGGAACATATTTCCGGCCGCCTGGCCGATGCCAGCACCGCCACTTCAACCCGGGCAAAAAGCGTCACAGCGGCGGCCGAAGAGATGAACACCACCAGCCAGACCATTGCCAAAGCCATGGAAAAATCGTCCGGCTCCGTGTCCAATGTGGCCCTGGCCGTTGATGAGATGTCTGCGACCGTGACGGAAATTGCCCGGAATGTGAATACATCCAGGGAGTTTTCCTTGAAACTGGTGAATGATTTCAGTCGTGTGGAAAAGGTGGTGGATGAGTTAAAGGTCCGGGCGGATGAAGTGGATTTCGTAACCGATGAAATCCGCGCCATAGCCGAACAGGTCAGCCTTCTGGCGCTGAACGCAAAAATTGAAGCGGCCCGGGCCGGGGAAGCCGGGAAGGGATTTGCCGTGGTTGCCGAAGAGATCACCACCCTTGCCCTGGATACGAATCATGCCACGGTTGAGGCGGATGAAAAACTTTTACGCATGAAAGAGGGGACAAAAGAAACCGTCTCTTTGATTCAGACCATCGCCAAACTGATTCAGGATACCGAAGAATCCATGAAAACCATATCTGCCGCAGTGGAAGAACAGGATGAGACCAGCCGGGAGATTGCCGAAAGTATCGCCTCGGTATCCGACGATGTGATGCAGGTCAACGGCAGCATCGGGCAGAGTGTCGAGGGTGCCGGAGAGATTGCCCGGGACATTACCATTGTCGGCCAGGATTCACAGGAAGTCAAAATAAACAGTGACCGGCTCAACGAAAACGCAAAACATCTGTCGGGCATGGCAAAGGATTTTGAAAAGCTGGTCAGCCGGTTTAAGGTCTGACCCTTATATTGCGGTATACCAAAATGGATATTTTTTAAACAAAAGGAGAGAGGGATCATGAGAAAGCTTTATTTTACTTTGTTGGCGTGTTTATTCTTACTGGCAGGGGTTTGCAGTTCAGTTCAGGCGGCCACCACATTTAACAATCTGGTGGTGTTTGGGGACAGCCTTTCGGATACCGGGAATATCGGCCGGTATTCTAATGGCGATATCTGGGTGGAAACCCTGTCCACAAATCTTGAGGCGGCCCTGTATAACTATGCCTCTGCAGGTGCCACCACCGGCAATGACAATCCTGCAGCTGGATTGGACTACACCGGGCTTTTATGGCAGGTGGACGATACGGCAAACCTGCATTATATCCCTTCTTTAATAACGGGAACCAGCCTTGTGGCCTTATGGGCCGGCGCCAACGATTTCCTTCAAGGCCGAGACTATCAGGCGGCTGTCGATAACATCGAAATCGCCCTGGAGTCCCTGTATGATGACGGGTTCCATTATTTTATGGTGCCCAACCTTCCCGATATCGGCGCCACGCCCCTTTTTAAATATTACAAATTATCCACCGAGTCTGAAGCAGCCACTGCCTGGACCAATGCATTCAATACAGCCCTGGCGAATATGCTGGCAGACTTTGTAGCGGATGAGGAAAATGATGGTGTGGTTCTCTATTCCTTGGATATATATACTGCCTTTGGCGGGTATGAGATCGGCAGCGCGGATTGGGCGGCGCTTTTCTGGACTGACTACTTTCATCCATCTTCCACGGGCCATGCGCTGATTGCCAGCATTGCCGGAAGTGCTGTTCCTGTTCCCCATACGGCCTTTCTTCTGGTGACCGGGCTTCTGGGGCTTACCCTGGCCGGCCGGAAATGGCGGAACAGAATTCAGGGATGATTATGGAATTCAGGGTCATCTTACATAATTCCAAATAATTAAGTAAGATGACCATCGATATAAAATTTAAGTTAGATCTCCAATAAAAGGGACTTGGGATATGGGACCTGAGACTTGGGGATTGCAGCATCCACGGCCTCCCCAAGTCCCATATCCCAAGTCTCAATTTTATACCATCCATACTCACATATTAAAACACCTAAAGGGTACAATTCGGGTTTCCGGCAGGGTTCATGCAGGATCAGGGGTTCGGGCATGCTGCCGGATATACTCGTAAAGCAGGATGGAGGCGGCCACGCTGACGTTCAGGCTCTGGGACTTGCCGAACTGGGGGATGCTCAGCCGCTGAATTTCAGGGAACAGGTCCGGTTCAAAGCTGATGCCGAATTCTTCATGACCGAAGATGAAGGCGCTTTTGGCGGGGAAACTGGTTCCGGTAAGGGGCGTCCCGGCCCCGGGCTCCAGGGTGAACAGGGTGTATCCCCTGGCCACAAGATCGGTGTAGCAGTGGTAAAATTCCCTGTAAAATCTTGCCGGGACCCATTTAAATGCTCCCATGCCCGGTGCCGGGTCAAAAAATTCAATGCCCACCAGATGGATTTCTCTTGCCCCGAAGGCTTCGGCGCTCCGGAAGATTTTGCCGATATTGTAGGTGGGTTTGAGATGGTCCAGGACAATAATGCAGTCGTGGATGCCGGGATCGGCCAGCATGTTTTTGTTTTTTTGCCGTCGGAACCTTCGTCTGGCCATTTCCCGCTCGAATTTTAACTGCTGCCTGATTTTATGGGGCCCCATGGATGGTCCTTCTTGCGTCTATCCGGAAATCAGCGTGCGGGGGCTGAAAGCTCGTGAAATTTTTTTAACTTGGCCTGGGCCGCGCCAAATACCGATCCCTTTGGGAAATTGAGATGTTCATCCGGGGTGCCGGCCTCAACCCCGGTCAGCACCTCAATGCCCTGCTCAATGGTGGATACCCGGTAAATATGGAACATGCCCGTCTCCACCGCCTGGATGACGTCTTTTCTTAAGACCAGGTTTTTCACATTGGCCATGGGGATCATCACGCCCTGGTCCCCGGTCAGCCCCTTTTTGGCGCAGACATCGAAAAAGCCTTCTATCTTTTCATTGACACCGCCAATGGCCTGGATCTGACCTTTCTGGTTCACGGACCCGGTCACGGCAATGGACTGGCGGATGGGCAGCCCCGACAGGCTGGACAAGACGGCATACAATTCAGTGGAAGAGGCGCTGTCCCCGTCAATGCCGCTGTAGCTTTGCTCAAAGGTGACGCTGACGGATACGCTTAACGGGTAGTTCTGGGCAAAGACCCGGCCCAAATATCCGGCAATGATCATTACGCCTTTGTCGTGTGTCTGGCCTGAAAGCTGGGCCTCATGCTCCACGTTAATGATCCCGGGCTTGCCCATGTACGCTTCGGCCGTGATCCGGGCCGGCCGGCCGAAATTGATTTCCCCGATCCGGTATACGGCCAGGGCATTGACCTGTCCGACCACCGATCCTTTGACGTCTAAGAGAATGGAGTGGTCATCGTACCGCTCCTGCATTTTTTCTTCGTAAAGGTTGTGGCGAAACCGGTATTCGCGCAAGGCCCGGGTCACATGGGCGTCATCCACCAGCAGGGCATTTTCCTTGTGCGCCCAGTAGTCGGCCTCTTTGAGCAGGTCCAGAACCCGGCCGAACCGCAGGGACAGTTTGGCCTTGTCTTCGGCCATGCGGGCCCCGTGTTCCACCACGGCCCAGACACCGTCAGAGGAAAAAGGCAGCAGGTTATGGGATTTACAGACCCCGGCCATAAACCGGGCATATTCTTTGAGGGTTTCCGGGGTCAGGCCGGTTTCCTGGTCAAAATCCACCCGGACCTTGAAAATTTTATTGAACTTGGGGTCTGCGTCCTGAAGGGCGTGGAAGATGTGGTAATTGCCCAATAGAATAACTTTGACTTCGATGGGAATAGGTTCGGGTTTCAGGGATGCCATGAAGAAACCGGCCTGGTCCGGCGGGTCCTGGATGTAGAGTTTTCTGTTTTGAAGGGTGCTTTTCAGGGTTTCCCACACGGCCGGATTTCTTAAAAGGGATTCCACCTCAAGGATCAGGTAGCCGTTGTCTGCCTCTAAAATGGCGCCGGCCTGGACCATGGTGAAATTGGTCACCTCTCCGTCCCGGACCGGCCGTTTTTCGATTTTGCCGAACAAATTCTGGAATACGGGATTGGGTTCGAAAATGACCGGGGCGCCTTTTTTCCCCCGCCGGTCCACCAGCACATTGACCCGGTACCGGGTTTCCAGAAAAGCGGTACCGGCCGGCGCCTTTGGGTCTTTTCCCTTTTCCTGCAGAACCGCATTCAACAGCGGGGAAATATTTTCCATCATGTCTTTTTTGACCCGATCCAGAAACTTACGGACCTGGGGCAGATTTTGAAAGGTGGCAAAGGCCATGTCCATTTCTTCTGAAAACAGATCCGTGGCCATGGAGGAGGCTAAATTTCCTAATTTTTCCTGCATCCTCAGGGCCTGGGAATGGATTTCCTTGAGGGTGTCGTTCAGCAGCCGGTCCACCTGGATCAGGTTGGCTTCAAGTTCGGCTTTGCGTTTGGGATCATATCCCTGGAACTGCTCCTGGGTCACCGGCTGCCCGTCATGCAACGGAACCGGCTGATATCCCTGTTCGGTTTTGACAATGCCGATATCCAGTTTTGATGAAGCCTCCTGCAACTGGGACATCAGGTTCTGGTTTTCCTTTGAGAATTCGGCTTTTACGGCTTCCTGCTTTTCCCGGAAAGATTCATCATAAAAGGCCTTGGGCAGCTTGACCTTGATGGTTTCAATGAACTGGGCCATGCGCCGTGAAAAAAACACGGCAGATCCTGTGGGCATTTTCAAGGCCCGCGGGCTGTATTCATCGTCAAAGTTATTCACCAGGCACAGGTCTTCGGGGGTATCCCGGTGCTGGGCAGCGACCGACAGGATATCCCGGATAATGGTGGACTTGCCGGTTCCCTCCTCGCCGGTAATGAAGATGTGGTACCCCGGATCTTTCATGTTCAGGCCGAAATCAATGGCCTCAACCCCGCGGCGCTGGCCGATGATGGTGTCCAGGGGGCTCAGATCAGCCGTTGTGCCGAAGGTAAAGACATGGTCCGGCCGGTTCATGGTTAAATCCACTGTCGGAACACGGTAGTCGTCAATCATGGCATTTTCCTTTTTTAGGGTTTTCAGCCAGACCTTATTTGTTTTTGGCAATTACCCAGACCGCATGGACAATCCCCGGGATGTACCCCAGGATGGTGAGCAGAATGTTCAGCCAGAAATGTTTTCCGATGCCCACCTGAAGAAAGACCCCTACCGGTGGAAGAATGATGGCCGCTATGATTTTTAAAAGTTCCATGGTATATCCTTATAATTTTTTGGGCACTTTACCATAGGTTCGATATCAAAAAAAATGAAAATCCCATATTTTTTTGTAACCGTTCCTGCCGGTTTCGGACATTTAGGAAAGATTTTATCCTGTTTATCTGATCAGGATATCAAAAGGAGTGCGAATGGTTTCATTACTGACGACCCCTGAAACAGAAATTCAAAACCGGCTTGGCAGGGCCGCAGAATGGATGGCCAGGACCGGCCTGGACGGCATGTTCCTGACCCATAAGCCGGATATTTTTTATTTTTCCGGAACCGCCCAGGACGCTTATCTGGCCATTTTTCAGGACCATGATCCCATTCTTTTCGTCAAACAGTACCTGCCAAGGGCCCTGGCCGAAACATCCATAAGCCATGTCCAAAAGATTGATTCCATAAAAGAGATCCCCGCCGTTATCCGGGAAAAGAACGGCTCGCTTCCGTCAGCCTTGGGCCTTGCCTTTGATGTGGTTCCCCACCGGGAGGCCTTGTTTTATGGCACCCTGTTTAAAGACAGCAGGTTAATGGATGGGACCCCGGTGATCAATGCCTGCCGGCAGGTCAAATCTGACTGGGAAATCCGGCAGCTGGAACGGTCAGCGGCCCTGTCAAAGAAAACCTTTGATTTTATATCTCAGACCATTGAACCGGGGATCAGTGAGATGGAATTTTGCGGCAGGTATGAAACCTTTTCCCGGCGGCATGGAAACGCCGGAAAGCTGCTCACCCGCCATTACCGGGCCGAAGGGTTTCACTTTCATCTGTTAAGCGGGAAAAGCGGCGGAATGGCCGGTGCCCTGGATTCGCCGGTATGCGGGACCGGAATGTCCTGTGCCTACCCGTACGGGGCCGGCCCCAAGCTTCTGGAAAAAGACGAGCCCATTTTAATTGACTTTGGCACAGCCCTTGACGGCTACCATGTGGATGAAACCCGGATGTTCTGCATGGGAAAAATGGAGCAGACCGCCATGGATGCCTGTCTGGCATCCATTGAGATCCTTTACGGTCTGGTGGACATGATGGGGCCGGGGGTGCCCATGGGGGAGGTGTTTGACGCCTGTGTAAGGCATGCCGGCAAACTGGGGTACCAGGAACAGTTTCTGGGCCTTCCAGGGATTAAAGCCAGGTTCATCGGCCACGGCACCGGTATTGAGCTGGTGGAATCCCCTGTGGTGTCACAGGGTAAAAAGGATGTGCTTTTGCCGGGGATGGTCCTGGCCATGGAGCCCAAGATGATTTTTAAAGACCGGTTTGCCGCCGGGGTTGAAAGCATGGTCCGCATCCGGGAACATAAGGCTGAGTTTTTAACCGTTACAGAACACAAGGTTTTCTTATGTTAGTCTAAGGCTTTATAGTTATGTTTTACAATCAGTGCTTTTCAGGCCGTTGAAATTTGCTTTTTTTTATGCCAGAATATGATCAGCGATTTCGTCGCTCATTGAAAATTAAGGGGATGGTTGGGTTTTTCTGCAATCTTGCCAACCCGGCGAAGATTTATTCTTTTCTGACGCCTTTGGGGTTGGGTAACCCGGGAAACTCAACATCAAAACTGGAAAGGAAGGTTGATCATGAAAGGAGAAAAAGCACAGGAGATTGTAAATCGTATTTTAACCCCCGTGGATATTCGGGTCAACGGGAACAGGCCCTGGGATATTCAGATCCACAACCCCCGATTTTATCAGCGGGTGCTGTCCGGCGGATCCCTGGCTTTAGGGGAAAGTTATATGGACGGGTGGTGGGACTGTAAAAGACTGGACGAGTTTTTTGACCGGCTTTTGGCGTACCGGGTGGATCAAAAAGTCAGGTCCTATAAACCGGCGGTCCTCTGGGGAATTTTTAAAGCCCGCGTGATGAATGTCCAGAGCCGGACCCGGGCGTTTATTATCGGGAAACGGCATTATGATATGGGAAATTCCCTGTTTCAAGCCATGCTGGACAAGGAGATGAACTATTCATGTGCCTACTGGCACAAAGCAGAAAACCTTGATAAGGCACAGGCCGGTAAACTGGACATGGTCTGCCGGAAAATAGGGCTTCAACCCGGAATGACGGTTCTGGATATTGGCTGCGGCTGGGGTGGCTTTGCAAAGTATGCTGCCCGGAAATACAAAGCAAACGTCAAGGGGATTACGGTCTCAAAGGAACAGGCCGCTTACGCCAGGCAGCAGTGCAAGGGTCTTGACGTCCGGATAGAGCTGGCAGATTACCGCAACTTAAAGGAAAAATTTGACCGGGTCATTTCCATTGGCATGTTTGAGCATGTGGGATGGAAAAATTACAGAACCTTTATGGAAGTGGTCTGCCGGAACCTGAAAGATGACGGGATTTTCCTGCTTCACACCATTGCCAGAAATACGGGTGCCAAGAGCACGGATCCCTGGATCAATGCATATATTTTCCCCAATTCCATGCTGCCTTCGGCAAGGCAGATCTGCCAGGCGGCAGAAGGCTTGTTTGTCCTTGAGGACTGGCACAGCATGGGGCGGTTTTATGACCGAACCCTGATGGCATGGCATAAAAATTTTACCCGGAACTGGAACCTGCTCAAAGACCGCTATGACACCCGGTTTTTCAGGATGTGGTCTTATTATCTGCTGTCTTGTGCCGCCAGTTTCAGGGCCAGAAGGAACCAGTTGTGGCAGATTGTTTTTTCAAAAAAAGGAATTGATCAGGTATATCGCAGTGAAGGGGCGTTGTTTATTGAATAGTTTCGGGATATGGGACTTGGGATATGAGTTCTGGGGTGCGGGAAAATAAGTGCTTTCCCCAGGTCCCAAGTCCCAAGCCCCTTCATTTATGATGAAAAGTCGATTTCACACTGTTTATTGAGTCTGGCTCTGATGACGATCACCGCCAGAACGGCAACCGGTACGGCCAGGGCAAATCCGATGATGGGCAGCAGGGTGAAGCCAAAAACCACCAGTCCGGCCGCCGCTATAAGCAGCAGAAAACCTAAGATAAACTTTGAACCTTTTTCTCGTATGCAGTTAGTTGTTGTCATGGCGTCCTCCTTTTTTGGGGGTTGGTTCCGGACGGCTTATATCCGTCTGTTTTCTTAAAAGGAAATATAAGTCATGACTAAAAAAGTTCAAGCCCTAAATTTTATTTTTTTTAGAATCTGGTCAAGCCCCTATCTTAACTTTTCCTCAACACTTCTGATTTTATCATCCATGGTCTGGTCCCGGTCAGTCCGGGTCCCGAGCCTGATGGTGGTGTTGATCCTCGGGGCGCCCATGGCATGAATGGTTTCATGGCATTCTTTGACCACCTGAAATACCGTGTCGTAATCGCCCTCAATATTGGTACCATAGGCATGAAGCCGGCTGGTAAGGCCGGCTTTACTGATGATGTCGTGGCAGGCGGCCACATATTTGGAAACCGACAGGCCAACGCCCATGGGAACCACGCACAGATCTATAATGACGTTCATTGCTTGCTCCTTGTTGTGTTAGGCTGAAGGGATTTAGGCTGAAGGCTTACTCCCTTCAGCCTGATAACCTTCAGCCTAAACTCCTTTCTTTCAGCAACTCCCCGGCATGGGCCAGGGTGGCCGGTGTGATGTCTGCCCCGCCGATCATTCTGGCCAGTTCCTGAACCCGTTCCTGCTCGGATTTAAGGGGAACAATGGCGGTGGCGGTCCGGCCATCGGATACCTGTTTTGAAATTTTAAACTGGAAATGGCCGTATCCGGCAATCTGGGCCTGGTGGGTGATGCAGATGACCTGGTGCCGTCCGGAAAGTTCCTTGAGTTTGAGCCCCACCTTTTCGCTGGTGGCTCCGCCGATGCCGGCGTCCACTTCATCAAAAATCAGGGTCTCCATGGACTGGCCTTTTGACAGGGCCGCTTTCAGGGCCAGGACAATGCGGGACAGTTCCCCGCCGGAGGCAATTTTGGCCAAAGGCTTTAAATCCTCGCCGGGGTTGGGGCTGAGCAGGAACTGGACCTTGTCCATGCCCGTTGAAAAGATTTTCTCCCTGTTTTCGGTGGTGATGTCCTGGGGAGAATCAGACCGGTGCGTGGCAAAGTTTACCCTGAACCGGGCATTGCCCATTTCCAGGGCGCCAAGTTCCTGTGCGGCAAGTTCCGAAAGGCTTTGGCCGGCCTCAATTCTTTTCTGGGACAGCGCCCGGGCTTTGTCCCGGATGAGTTTTTGAACCTCGGTTTGCCGGGCTTCAAGATCCCGGATCCGGCCTTCCATATCCTGTCCTCTTTCCAGGGTCTGTTTCAGGGTTTCATACTGTTCAAACAGGGCCGGAAGGCTTCCCCCGTATTTTCGTTTAAGCTTGGATATTAAATCCAGGCGCTGGGCCACCTGTTCAATGGACTGGGGATCAAGGTCAATGGCGGCGCCATAATCCCTGAACCCTGTGGCCAGATCCTGAAGTTCAAAAACAATGGAATCCAGCTTTTGTGACATGGCGGACAGGTCCGGGTCAGCAGAGGCGAACCGGTCAATGTCCGATCTGATCCGGGACAGCTTTTCAATAATGGCGCCCTCCCTGTCATAGATCTCATGCACGGCCCCGTTCACCGCTTCAAATATTTTGGCCGCATTGGCCAGCCGGTCTTTCTGGTTTAAAAGATCCATATCTTCATCGGGTTCTATGGCGGCGGCCTCAATTTCATCCACCTGGAACCGGATAAACTCTTTTTCCTGGTCCTGCTTTTCAAGGGCTTGTTTTAAATTTTGGATTTCCTGCTTTAAAGGGGTCAGGGTGTTGTAAAGGGATTCAACTTCTTTTCTTAGGGGCAGGGTGCCGGCAAATTCGTCTAGAATATCCAGGTGGTTTTCTTCTTTGAGCAGGCCCTGGTGGGCGTGCTGGCCGGCAATGGCCGCAAGGTTTTGGGTCACTTTTTTGAGCAGGTCCATGGTGGACGGCTGGTCGTTGATATAAATCCGGCCTTTGCCGGAACTGGCAATAAGCCGTCTGACCATCAGGCCTTCGCTTGGATCCATGCCCTGGTCTTTCATGATGGCCGCGGCCTCGGAACCCGGGGCAATGTCAAATACGGCCTGAAGTTCTGCGGTTTCCTCCCCGGTCCTGACAAGATCTGAGGATGCCCTGGCCCCTAAAAGCAGGTTGACCGCCTGAATAATGATGGACTTGCCGGCCCCGGTTTCTCCGGTCAGGACGGAAAACCCCGGGGCAAAAGAAATGGTGATATCGTCAATGATTGCAAATTTTTTTATGGCAATTTCGCTTAGCATAGAATCTCCAGGCACAGGAAAGCGCTGAAAAAAGCCAGGCCGCAACCAGGGCGGCAATCAGCCGGGGCACCCAGAGCCAGAACACCGGAAGCCCCAGCGGCAGGAAAAGGGCAGGGTCTTCTATCATGGCATGGTTGACCCCAAGGGACAGGTGAAGCCGGGTTAAGTCGGTTTTGCTGTAATGATTTGTCCGGGTTTCTTCCACAATCACCGCTGCCCCGTATGC
Organism: uncultured Desulfospira sp.; assembly: GCA_963663165.1. Lineage (GTDB taxonomy): Bacteria > Desulfobacterota > Desulfobacteria > Desulfobacterales > Desulfobacteraceae > Desulfospira. The sequence continues at coordinate 5,921,872 of OY760175.1, forward strand.
CAGCCCGAACACGGCACCGGTCAGCCAGAGCATGCCGCAGGACCGGTTCAGCCCCAGGATGGACAGCACCGGCGCGAATATAACGGTAATGGGCCGGATAATGTTAAAATGTTTTGCCAGTTCAATGGCCACCATCAGGGGCATGATGATACAGAAAATCTGGATGGTCAGTTTCACGGCCCCGGCGGCCCAGTCAAGGACCATGGCGGTAAAGGTGCCGGACCCGGAAGCCGCCAGTCCCATGGCGGCGGTTTCACCGGTTCCGGGGGTAGTGCCCATAATTTTGGCGCAGACCGCAGTAACCCCAAAGGCCATGGCCAGCCGGAAAGTCCCGGCCAAAAAGGGGTTGAGCCCTGAATTGCCCTGGACAATGCTTTCCTGGATCAGGTTATGGGAGATCAGGGTAAAAATGGCCATAAGGGTCATGTGATCCATGGCAAAGGGCATGACGGAAAGGGCCGCCACCGTGCCGTATATACCGGTAAATATGCCAATCACAAGGACCAGGGCAGCGGATGCCGGAAGCCCCATGAGGGTCATTAAAGGGTCTAACAGAAAGTTGAGTTTGTAAATCAGGCCGAAATGAACCAGAAGGGCCGTTAAAAACGAGACAGGAATTAAAATTTTTAACAGCCAGATCAGCCCCTGCCAGCCTTTTTTCAGGCCTGTCAGGATGCAGCCGGCGGTTCCTTTGGTGTCATTTGCCATCGGAAGAGGTATCATCTTTGTCAATGTGTTTCTTGACGGTTTCATCCACCGTTGCATAGATGTCTTTAAAAGACTCATGAACACTGGAAGGGGACAGCCGGCCCATTTCAATAAACTTGACAACGATTTCCTTGGCAACCCTTAATATTTGTTCATCTATGGATTTCATGGGACTAGTGAATACCATGAAGCCCTGTTAAAGGTCAAGATGTTGAAATTGGATTGATCTTGCCTAAAGCCGGAAAAAGGGTATAATATCCGCACATGTTTTTATTGGTTTTTTTTATAATTAATTTGCTTTTTATTGGATGATATGGAAAAAGATAATAAAGAATCAAATATTCACTGCCTGGCATATGAGGGAAAAGAAATCATACTGATCGGTACGGCCCACGTATCCAGGCAGAGTGCAGAACTGGTTGAACAAAGTATTGTTGAGCGAAAGCCGGATACGGTCTGCGTCGAACTTTGTAATACCCGCCTTGGCGCCATCCGGGATACGGACCGGTGGCGGAATATGGATATCATAAAGGTTATCAAAGAGAAAAAAGCGCTGATGCTGTTTATGAATCTGTTGCTGGCGTCGTTTCAAAAGAAGATCGCAGACAAGTTCCATGTAAAGCCGGGGCAGGAAATGATCAACGCCGTGAATACCGCTGAAACCATCAACGCCCAAATCGTCCCCTGTGACCGGGAAATCCAGACCACGCTTTCCCGGGTCTGGCGGGGCATGGGGTTCTGGGCGAAATTAAAACTTCTGGGCTCCATCGTGTTTTCGTTTGGGGAATCCGACGATATCAAGGAGGAGGACATTGAGCGGATGAAGCAGGAAGATATTCTCAAAACCCTGCTGTCTGATGTTAAAAAGACCCATCCCATCATTGAGAAGGCCCTTATCGACGAACGGGACCAGTATCTGGCCAAGAGCATCCGTTCAGCCCCGGGAGAAAAGATTCTGGCCGTTGTGGGGGCGGCCCATGTTCCGGGAATAAAAAAATATATTACTGAAAATACTCCCATTGATCTTGACGAACTTGATATAAAGCCTGGGGGCGGCCCCTGGGGAAAGATCCTTAAATGGCTGATCCCTGCGCTTATTCTGGCATTGTTTGCGGCCGGGTTCATGATGGAAGGCAAAAATGCAGGGACCGACATGATATGGATCTGGGTGGCGGCCAACGGTATTTTTGCGGGGATCGGTGCCCTGGCGGCCCTGGCCCATCCCTATACGATTTTGTCATCCATTCTGGCGGCGCCGCTGACATCCTTGAACCCCATGATTGCCGCAGGATGGGTGTCCGGACTGGTGGAGGCCATTTTCAGAAAACCCAAGGTCAAGGATCTGGAGGCCATACCAACTGACATTGTGACCGTAAAAGGCTTCTGGCGGAACAACGTCACACGGATTCTTCTGGTGGTGATTTTTACCAATTTAGGATCATCCATCGGGACCATGACGGCGGTTCCCCTGATGCTCAAATTAATCAGTTAAGAAAACCCTTAAAGATACGAAAGGGCATAATTATGGATGTATTTGTAGCACGCCAGCCTGTTTTCACAGCCAAGAAGAAGATTTTTGGGTATGAACTTTTATTTCGCCTCGGTCTTGAGAACGCCTTTCCCGATATTGACGGGGATACGGCAACCTCAAGCGTTCTGGCCAATACCTTTTTTTCGTTTGATCTCCATGAGATTCTTGGCGGGAAACCCGGCCTGGTCAATTTCACCCGGAAACTGATCCTTGAAAAAATCCCTTTGATCTTCCCCAATGATCATATCATTATTGAGGTTTTAGAAAACATTGAACCGGAACCTGAAATTATAGAGGCCTTAGAAGAATTTAAAAAGAGCGGGTTTCGGATTGCCCTGGATGATTTTGTTTACCAAGAAAAATTCAGGCCCATGATGGCCCTTTGCAACATGATCAAATTTGATCTGATGGCCACGCCTTTAGACACCTTGGGGCCGCTGGTAGAGGAACTGAAAGCCAACACCAAGATCGTTCTTCTGGCAGAGAAGGTGGAAACCTACGAAGAGTTTGAACAGGCAAAGGAAATGGGCTTTACGCTCTTTCAGGGATATTTTTTCTCCAAACCGGAGATTTTGTCCAAAAAAGAAATTCCGCCCTCCCAGGCCACCAAACTCAAGCTGATCAATGAAGTCAGCCGGAAAGAACCTGAACTGGCGGTTGTAGAGGATCTGATTAAAAATGACGTGTCCGTTTCCTTTAAACTGCTCAAGTTCATGAATTCGGCCTATTTTCAAAGGGCCAATGCCATTGATACCATCAAAGATGCCCTGGTGGTCTTGGGGGTCGAAGAACTGAAAAATTTTGTCAGTGTGGTGGTGGTATCGGATTTAAGCGAAAACAAGCCCGACGAACTGATCCGTTCTTCGGTGATCCAGGCCCGGATGTGCGAACTTGTGGGGACCCATATGAAGACCGGGTTTACCAATGACGAACTGTTCACCATCGGCTTGTTTTCAACCATGGATGCCATCCTGGACCTTCCCATGGAGACCATTTTAGAAGAGATCAGCCTGTCTGATAAAATCAAAAGTGCCCTGCTCGGCAAGAACAGCCAGTTTACACGGATTCATACCCTGGTGACCAGTTTCCAGAGAGGGGACTGGGAAAACCGGTTGTATAAGGTGCTTAAAGGGCAGAAAGTGATCGACAAGCTTCCGGAATTTTACCTGGATGCCGTTAAAATGGCCAATTCGTTTTTTGAATAGCCGGCCGATAGCTTCCTTAACCTTAAAACTTTATGGTGTAAGACAAAAGGGTGCTTACAATAATCCTGTCGCAAATTTTTGAATACAGGCCGGGTAAAGTTCCCACTCTTTAGCCAGCCCTTTTTGCTTAACGTCGTCTAAATCGTCGGTATCTTCGATTTCAAAGGCTTTCTGGCCGATGATGGGGCCGGTATCTTCGCCGTAATCGATAAAATGGACCGTACAGCCGCCGATTTTGCACCCGTACCGGAAGGTGTCGCCATACCCGTCGGTGCCGGGAAATGCGGGCAGCAGGGCCGGGTGGATGTTCATGATTTTGTACTGGCCTTTGACCGTGTTGATCCGGTCGATAAAATAGGGGGTCAGTACCCGCATGAATCCGGCCAGCACCAGCAGGTCTATCTCATGGGCCTGGATAAGGTCCAGCAGTTTTCTTTCGGCGATCACCCTGGATTTTAAAAAAAAATCAGCCCGGTCCACAGGCGCATCAGCGGATACCAGCCGCTGCTTTTCCCGAATTTCTGCCATGTTAAAATCAGCTGGCAGGTCTTTGTCGTTAATACCGGCCTTACAGTCCCGGATAATTTGGGCATAGTCCACAACAAAGGTGTCAATGCCGGCATTTTTGGCCCGGTCAAGCCCCTTGACGCCGGGGGTGTCTGAACCGGTAAACAGAATCTGAGCGTCAATGTCTCCTGCCCTGCACGCATCAATGATGGCCTGAAGATTGGTTCCGCCCCCGGATATCAGGGTGCCCACCTTAATTTTTTTTGCCATAAAAAACCTCCTTGATTTTAGCTGTTAGCATTTGGCTTTTAGCCCTCAGCTGACTGGGGTTGTCCAAAAAGCTAAGAGCTAACAGCTAATGGCTAACAGCTGTTCATTGATTCCCATACCCGTTCTGGGCGCCGCAGTCCGGGCACTGCCAGGTAATCCCGTTGCAGGTCATGCCCCACTGGTTTTCGTACATGCAGGTCTGGCAGATGGAAAATCCGCACCGGCACTGCCAGCAGAACATGAACTGGCCGCCGCAGCAGTCACAATCCCTGCGTCGTTGTTGCCGTTTTTTTCTCTTTGCCTTCCCGGCTGGTTGGTTTGTCATCTTGAATCTACCATTTTACTTAAAAAGATAGTATATATCCTTAAATTTGAAGAAAATTCAACCTGGAAACGAATTTATGGCAAATTTTAAAAAAATTTTTTTGATTGACGGCAGCGCGTTTTTATACCGGGCATTTCATGCCATCCGGAACCTGTCCACCTCTAAGGGGCATCCCACCAACGCCACGTTTGGCTTTACCCGCATCCTTTTAAAAATGCTAAGGGATAATGAACCGGAGTATGCGGTGCTGCTCTTTGATGCCAAAGGCCCGAACTTCCGCCATGAAATGTATAAAGAATATAAGGCCCAGAGGCCTCCCATGCCTGAGGAACTGGCTGCCCAGATTCCGGATATCCGGCGGGTATCGGCGGCCCTGAACATTCCGGTGGTGGATAAACCAGGCTTCGAGGCTGATGACCTTGTGGGAACCTTTTCCCGCCTGGCCCAGGCCCAGGAGTTTGAGGTGGTCATGGTCACGGGGGATAAGGATTTCATCCAGCTGGTTTCCGAAAAATGCAGCCTCTGGGACCCCATGAAAGACACCCGTACCGCATATGAGGATGTCAAAACTGACATGGGCATTGAGCCCCAACAGTTTATTGATGTGCTAGGCCTGGCCGGAGACACTTCGGACAACATCCCCGGGGTAAAGGGGGTGGGTCCGAAAACCGCCATAAAGCTGATTGCTGAATTCGGTTCCATTGAAAATATTTATGAAAATTTAGAACAATTTGCCAAAAAAAAGAAACTTTACGAAAATTTAGCGGAATTTAAAGAACAGGCCTTTTTAAGCCGGGATCTGGCCACCATTGACTGCCAGGTGCCGGTCAGTGAAACCCTGGAAGATTTCAGGCTCAAACCCTTTGATAAAAAACAGGCCTTTGAAATTTTCAACGAACTTGAATTCAAAACCCTGGCATCGGAATTTGCCCATACCGCAGATAAGTCTGAAAAAAATTATAAACTGATCACCACGGTCCGGGACATGGAAAAATTGGCCCAGGTCCTGAAAAACAAAAAGCGGTTTGCCGTTGATACGGAAACCACGTCCAAAAATCCCATGGAAGCGGACCTGGTGGGAATTTCCTTTTCATACATGGAAAACAACGCCTTTTATATTCCCGTGGGACATGTTCAGGCGGATGATGACCCGGGAAAGATAGAACAGCCGGAAAAAGAAGACATTCTAAGGATTTTCAAGCCCATTCTTGAAGACCCGGGCCTTTTGAAGATCGGGCAGAATATCAAGTACGACTACATGGTGCTTTCCCGGTACGGCATCACCATGAAGGGGATCTTTTTTGACACCATGATCGCCTCATACCTGCTCAACCCCTCCACCCGGGGGCACAGCCTGGACCAGATCGCCATGACCCTTTTCGGGTATAAGATGATTTCCTATGAGGAGGTGGCCGGCAAAGGCAAGGACCAGATCTGTTTTTCAAAGGTCCCCCTGGAAACGGCGGCGGAGTACGCCGCCGAGGACGCGGACATGACCTTTATGGCCTATGGGCAGTTGTCCGCGCAGATCCATGAAAAAGAGCTTGAGGACCTGTTCAACCGGATTGAAATCCCATTAATACCGGTGCTGGGCGACATGGAGATGAGCGGGATAAAGGTTGACCGGGAGAATCTGGCCGTTCTGTCCACGACCTTTACCCAGGAACTTGCCGATCTGGAAAAACAAATATACGAGCTTGCCGGAGAAGAGTTTAATATCAATTCTTCCCAGCAGCTGGGCACCATTCTGTTTGAAAAACTCGGGCTCAAGGCCGTGAAAAAGACCCGGAAAAGAACCGGATACTCCACGGATGTCCAGGTCCTCACCACCCTGGCCAAGAGCCATGAGCTGCCAGAAAGGCTGCTGCGGTACCGGACCATCGGCAAGCTGTTGTCCACCTATGTCAACGCCCTTCAAAAGCTGATTCATCCTGAAACCGGGCGGATCCACACCTCGTTCAACCAGACCATCACGGTGACCGGAAGGCTCTCAAGCTCCAATCCCAACCTTCAGAATATCCCGGTCAGAAAACTTGAGGGCAAGAAAATCAGGAAAACCTTTATTCCTGAAGAGGGCCATACCCTGGTTTCGGCGGATTATTCCCAGATTGAGCTGCGCATCCTGGCCCATTGTGCCGATGATGCCATTTTAATCGAATCCTTTAACGAAGATGAAGATATCCATGCCCGGACGGCCCGGGAGGTTTTTGAGGTTTTCCCCGAGTTTGTTACCGCGGATCTGCGCAACCAGGCCAAGGCCATTAATTTTGGGATTATCTATGGCATGGGGGCCTTTAAGCTGTCCAGCGAGCTGAACATCAGCCGAAAAATGGCCCAGACTTACATTGACAATTATTTTAAGCGGTACGCCGGGGTAAAGAATTTTATCGACACCACCATTGCCCGGACCAAAGAGACCTGCGAGGTCACCACCATTTTCGGCCGGCGGCGGCGCCTGGACGATATCCGCTCATCCAACGCCAACTTAAGAAACTTTGCCCAGCGGGCCGCTATCAATACCCCCATCCAGGGCAGTGCCGCCGATTTAATCAAGCTGGCCATGATCAAAATGGACCGGGCCCTTAAGGACCGGGGGCTCAAGTCAAGAATGCTGCTCTCGGTCCATGATGAAATCATCTTTGAGACCCCCGTGGATGAAAAAGAGGCTCTGGTAGATCTGGCAAGGGATGTGATGGAAAATGTCCATCCCCTGAAAGTCCCCTTAAAGGTGAACTTCGGATTCGGCGGCAACTGGGCCGAGGCCCATTAAGCCTGGGGGATAAAAAAATGGATATCACACAAAAGCGGATCGGCATTGTTATTAAAACTGAAGATGATGCCCAGGAAAAGGCCCGGGAACTGGTGTGCCGTCTCGGGCAAAGATGCGTGGTCATCGACACCCTGTCGCAAAAGGCGATCCCCGAAGATCTGATCTGCCTCATGGTGCTGGGCGGTGACGGAACCTTTTTGAGCGTGGCCCGGTTTGTGGGCAAGCGGGACATTCCCCTGATGGGGATCAAGTTTGGCGAGGTGGGGTTTCTGGCCGAAACTACTGAAGACCATATTTATGAGGCCGTGGCGTCGATTTTTTCCGGGGATTATATTATCCAGGAGCGGACCCGCTTAGAGATTGAGGTGGTCCGGAAAGGAAGTCAGATTGTAAAGGGCGATGTCCTCAACGATGCCGTGATCAACAAGGCGGCCCTGTCGCGGCTTGCCTCCTGTGCGGTTTATCTGGACGGCACCTACCTGACCACGTTCAGGGCCGATGGCCTGATCGTGGCCACCCCCACCGGGTCAACCGCCTATTCCCTGGCCGCCGGGGGCCCGGTGGTCCACCCGTCGGTCCCTTCCATTATCCTGACCCCCATCTGCCCCTTTACCCTGACCAACCGCCCATTGCTGATTCCCGATTCCACTGATATTGAAATCCGGCTCGAGGGCAGCCCTGAAGACATGATCCTGACCCTGGACGGCCAGGAAGGGTTTAACATGGACCCCGGGGATACCATCTATATCAAGAAGAGTCCGCATCTGGTCCGGATGATTTCTTTTGAGAACCAGTCGTATTTTAAAGTATTGAAAACCCGGTTACATTGGAGCGGCGGCCGCAGCTGAATCTGCCTCCAGAAAACTCACATAAAGGCACAAAGTTTAAATTCTCTTTAGACTTCAGACGTTAGGCTTGTGCTGACCTTAGCATTCTCAAGTCTCAAGTCCCCCCATTTATCCGGTTCGACAAAATTGTCGAGAAATGGCGCCGAATGTCGAATTGCATCACATCGAAATTGATTTAATATATTGATATTTAAGTGTATTTTATGTTGGCACACTCTTTGATTTAAATCATGGTGTCTGTTGTTGGTTTTGGACTGTTTTGTGAACGAATGTTTAAATCAGGAGGCAAAAATGAACATCACTCGTAAACTCATTAACACTGGCATCAGCCTGGCATTAACCGGTCTGCTGGTGCTCCCCTTGACCGCCGCAGCCGGTAACGGCAAAGCAAATGGCAGCGGCAAAGCAAACAGCGGTCAATGTACTGCCGGCATTATCACCCTTCCCGCAGGGGAACTTTCTGAACAGGAAACCGCCACCCTGCTTCATATGAGAGAGGAGGAAAAACTGGCCAGGGATGTGTATCTGGAACTTTATGAACAATGGGGCCTGGGGATATTCGCCAATATCGCCCGCAGTGAACAGCGCCACATGGACACCCTGAAAATCCTCATTGACAAGTACGGATTGACAGACCCTGTTGCAGATAATGCACCGGGGGTATTTACGGATTCAGACCTTAAGGTGCTTTATGAAGAGTTTATTGCCGACGGCCAGGTGTCTTTAGTGGAGGCCCTGACCGTGGGGGCGACCATTGAAGACCTTGATATTTCTGATCTCCAGGCCGCTTTGGCACAATCCGATGATGAGGATGTGAGGACAGCTTACCAGAACCTGATGAAAGGCTCCCGCAACCACTTGCGGGCCTTTGTCTACCAGCTGGATCGCAATGGTGCCGGATATACCCCTGAGTATATCAGCGTTGAAACCTATGAATCGATTATTTCCTCTCCCAAAGAAAGGGGATACGTCAATGAGGCCGGCGAACCGGTGGTGGGATCCGGGGGCAGCCGGAAAGGGTCAGGCTGCCCGGGAAGATGCCCCTTTTTAAGTTCCGGGGCTTCAACGGATGACAATGGCCTGCTGCTGTCCCGGGGCGGTAATGGCAGGGGTGGCGGTAAAGGCGGTGGCAAGGGCGGCGGCCGTGGGCCTGGGGATGGTACCGGCAACGGCGGGAACGGCCCCAAAGACGGCAGCGGGAATGGCAAGAAAACCGGCACTTGCATCTATTCCTGAGTCCCTGATAAGATATGAACGGTCCCTGTCCTTTTAACAGCGGTTTTTCCACCAGGGCAGGGAACCCTCACTGTTGGTTTTTTAGGGGGGCACCGGGGTTGTAATGCGTTGTTTTCTTATCATAATAACAGCTGTCTGGGGGGCATTGCTTTGGGCTGGGACGCCAGCGGCTTTGGCCCAGGATGTCCTGACAGTTCAGGTGGTTTCCCTGGACCCGGATCAGGGGGTCATGATTGTTGAGCCGGTCGGTTCCGGCAGCACCCCTGACAGCATAACGGTTTATTACGCTCTGGAACAGGCGCCTCCAAGACTTTCCCAGGGGGATGTGATCCGCATGAAAGGCACCTGGTCACCGGATAACAGCGGCCAGTTTACGGCATTTCATATCGGATACGGAAAAAACAACCAAGATCCTACCGGTGTCCGCTCCCGTATTGGAAAGTGCCGGGGGCAGGGTCGCGGGGGCGGCAAAGGCCAGGGAAAATCATGGGGGAAATGAACGCTTGCACCGGGCTGCCGGAACGGTTTTCTTCGGGCTGGAAAGGCAATGCCGCCATTGTCAGTTTTCTGGTGCTGATCATGGCCGGGTATTATTACTGGCAGCTTCAGGCCGCCGAGCGCGCCTTTACCTCGCATATGAAAGAACACGCCCGGATGGTGGCCGGTGTGATCGGGCTGAATGCCGAACGGGCGCTGCTCTCCCGGGAAATCATTGAACAGGTCATGGAAACTTTTTTGGGCAATGCCGCCCGGTTTGTGGCCTATCTGGACAATATCGAACCCTTCACCCATGAGGAGCTTTCGGCGTTTGCCTCCGAGTCCGGTTTAAGCGGCATCCGGATTGTTCGAAAGGGCAGGGATGTCCAGGGACCGGCTGACTGGCTTCCGGCCGGGGCAGCCACCTGCTCCAAAGAACGGATCTGCCATCTTCCCCTGGCCGGGCTGTATGTGTTCTTCTGGCCCCAACCCAATGGAACCGGGTTTATCCAGCTGGGGATTTCTGACACCCGGATCCTTGAAATGGGGAAACGGGTAGGCCTGGAAACACTGCTGGGGCGTCTTCGCGGTCTTGGGGGCATCCAATTTATCCGCCTTGTGCCCTCCCATGGGGCACATGCCAAAACCCCTGAACTGAAACTGACTGAGGATACGGCCGAGGTCTGCCTGGCCCTGGGTCGGGAAGACCTGGTGGTGGGCATGGCGGCCCGGCATTTCTTTGAGCGCCGGGCCCTGCTGAAACATGAATTCTTTATGTTTACCGGTGTGCTGCTAATCCTGGGGGCCTTATTTTCCTGGTTGCTTTTCCGTTATCAAAAAACTTTTTTGAACCAGGTGCGGCAGTATGAGCGAAAACTGGCAAAGGAGCAGGAAGACGCTGCCCTGGGCCGGGCATCCGCTGCCATCACCCACGAGATCCGGAACCCGTTAAATGCCATCAGCATGGGGCTTCAGCGCCTTCAAATTGAGGCCAATGACCTTTCAGGCGAACACCAGGAGCTTCTGGATACCCTGCTGGGAGCGGTCCGGCGCACCGACGGCATTATCCGGGAATTAAAGCGGTATGCCCATCCGGTAAGCCCCCGGCTCAGCCCGGTATCGTTGCCAAAGGTGCTGGACAAGATCCTAACCCTCTACCGCGCCCCCATGGAGGACGCCGGCATTACAGTTGATCTTCATGTGGATGATCCCGGGGTGGTTCAGGTCGATCCGGACCTGATCAGCGAGGTGATTGAAAACCTGGTGAAGAATGCCGTGGAAGCCCAAGCCTCCGGCGGCGTGGTTTCCATTTATATTGACCGCCTGAACGTCCATGCACGGCTGGTGATGGAGAACGGCGGCTATCCGGGAAACCCGGAGGAAATTTTCGGTTTGACAGAGCCTTACGTCACCACCAAAACACGGGGCTCAGGTCTGGGGCTGGCCATTGTATCCCGGATCGTCCAGGCCCATGGGGGGCGGCTTCAACTGTTTTCCCCTGAACCGGGGCGATTCCGGGTGTCAATTCTACTGCCGGTGGCAGGCCCTGAAGCCCATGCCCTTGAACCGATGGATAAAGGCGGCAGACTATGAAGATTTTGATTGTAGACGATGAGGCGGATCAGCGCGGACTGCTCAAAGGCTTTCTTGAAAAACAAGGATATGCGGTGACCGAAGCCGAATCCGGTTCAAAGGCCCTGGCCCGTTTCGGTGCCGAACCCTTTCAGCTGGTCCTGCTGGATCACCGGATGCCCGGAATGACCGGCGATGAACTGCTCCGCGAGATCAAGGCCTTAAATCCCCTGGTCCGGGCCATCATGATCACGGCATTTGGTTCAGTGGACACTGCCGTCAGTGTAATGAAGCTGGGGGCTGACGATTTTATTGAAAAGCCGGTGGACCTTAAACGCTTGCTTGCGCGAATACAGCGCATTGAACAGCAGGTGATCATTGAACAGGAGGCCGCCGATATTGCCCAATGCCTGGATAACAGCCCCCTGCCGCTTCCCATTATCGGGGACGGTCCGGCCATGAAAACAGTGCTGTCGCTTGTCCGGCGCATTGCCCCTACCGAATGGACGGCCCTGATCCACGGCGAAACCGGCTGCGGCAAAGAGCTCATCGCCCGGCTCATTCATCTTCTCAGCCCCCGGAAAAATCAGCCGTTTATTGAAGTCAACTGCGCGGCCATCCCGGAAAACCTGTTTGAATCAGAGTTGTTCGGCCATGAAAAGGGCTCGTTCACCGGGGCCTCCGGACAGCGGAAAGGCCGGTTTGAACTGGCGGACAAAGGGGTACTGTTCTTAGATGAAGTCGGCGAGCTTTCCATGGCGGTCCAGGCCAAGCTGCTGCGGGCCCTCCAGGAAAAGAAAATCCAGCGGGTGGGCGGTGACAAGCTGATTTCTGCCGACGTCCGGGTGCTGGCCGCCACCAATCGGGATTTAAAACAGATGGTTCTGGAAAGACGGTTCAGGGAAGACCTGTATTACCGGATCAATGTGCTGGATATTGAACTGCCGCCCCTGCGCCGCCGGCGGGAGGATATCCCGGTGCTGGCCAGGTTTTTTATCCAGCGGTACAGCCCCCGGGAAATCTGGTTTGATGCCGATGCACTGGCTACCCTGGTGAAATATAATTTCCCTGGCAATGTCCGGGAGCTGGAGCATATGATCCAGCGGATGACCACCCTGGCCCGGGGACCGGTTCTTAAAACATCAGACCTGCCCCGGGAAGTGCGCTTTCATAAGGCCGCAGATACCGGGGGCAGCCTTTCAGAACGGCTGGATGCCGTTGAGCGGGAGATGGTGATAACTGCCCTGGAAAATCATGACGGGGTCCAGACCCAGGCCGCAGCATCCCTGGGCATCAGTGAACGGGTGCTGCGGTATAAAATGAAAAAACACGGGCTTCAAAAGTCCGGCAGATAAGTGTTCCCGTGTTTTTTTCTCTACAGTTCACGGGAATCCCGCCAGGACAGTTTCGTTTTTTTATCTTGAACGGCGATTGGAAACTCATTCCCCGCGTGAAAACACCTGTTTATTTTTCAATATATTAAACCAATTCGTTTCCCCTGGGCCAGGCCTCTCCAGTGGCGGCTGCCCAGGCACCAGCCGTGGCCGGCCAGGTGGCCAATGCCATGAGTTCGGTGGTCCAGAGCCGTCAGGGGAGCCTGTCAGGGCTCAACTCAGGGGACCCGGTGTTCACCGACAGAAATTTGTGGGTAAAGCCTTTTGCTAATTTTATGGACCAGGAAGACAATGACGGGGCTTACGGGTTCAGTGCCAAGGCTTACGGCATGGGAATGGGGGTGGACGGTGAGGTTGCGTCAGGCGACCGGCTCGGAATTTCCCTGTTTTATACCAGGGCCCGGGCCGATACCAACAACGTGGAACAGGACACAGATATGGACGTGGTAAACCTTATGGTTTACGGCAGCCGTCCCCTGGCAAAAGAAAAGAACCTAACCTTTTTCTGGCAGTTTGGCGGCGGTATTCAGGATACAGAATCCAGCCGCTATCTGTCCGGAATCACCAGCAAGGCCAAAGCCGATTATACCGGTACCGACCTCTTTGCCCAGGTCCGGGCCGTGCAGGCCTTTAAAATCAAAGAAAATCTTATACTCACCGGCGGGGCCTCTGTCTCCTATACCTGGATTTACACCCCCTCATAGTCAGAGTCGGGTGCCGGTGGCATGAACCTGGATGTGGACAGCAACGATACCCAGGTTCTGGTCCCCGGCCTTGAAGGCGGATTGACCTGGACCCCGGCAAAGGATTTTGATGTTAAAGCCAATGTGTTTGTCGGCTATGACCTCATTGACGATGACGCTGCGGTCACCTCCAGGTTTCAGGGGGCAGGGGCTTCCTTTGTTACGGAAGGTATTGACAATTCGCCTTTGGTTTACGCTGCTGGCATAGGGATTGCCAAAAAATTTACAGACAGGTTCACCCTGGATGCGGATTACACCCTGGACGGCCGGGGCAGCGACTTTATCAACCATACGGTTTCATGCAAATTCACCTGGCGGTTATAGGTTGGCCCATATCAGCAGGGCCGGGGGGGGCAATGCCTCGGCCCTGCTGTTGACTTAAACATTACCAGGGGCCGCTATAAAACCGATCGGATTGTTGATGATCCAACAGACAACAAGTTTCTGGCCTGCGTTTTGAAGGGCCGGGCCGATTACGTCCTGTCCAGAGGCCCGCTTCTGAGGAATTTCATGCATTATCAAGGCATCCAGATACTTGATGCCACTGTGCTTCTAAAGAAAATGGGTGATTAATTTTATGTTTTCGGTATCCAAAAGAGTCGATTAAGACCATTTTGGGGATATATTTTGGGATCTTTCCCATTATATTACAATGGGTTGCCGCGGCCCGACCCCAGACCACAGACCACTAATGGGCGACCCCAGACCAGTGGCCAGACCAACAGACCAACGAGACCAGACCACACAGACCACACAGACCACCAGACCACCACATGATAAAGAAGGTTACGCCTTCAATGGATTCGCAACTCTTTCCTGCCCACATATTGACAATTTTGATGGCGTTGCATACATTGAAATCATACTATATTGAAATACACATTACATCAGAGGAACCCCAAATGAAGGAGGCATAATGGGAAGTTTGACAATCAGAAATATGGACGATTCAATTAAAGCAAAACTGCGTATGGTTGCCGCCATGAATGATAGATCCATGGAAGAGGAGGCCAGACAAATTCTTAAAAAATTCCTGTTAGAACAACGCTGTTCAGAAGGGATCGGCTCCCGAATTGCCAATCGTTTTGCAAATGCCGGCGGTGTCATTTTACCTGAAATCCAGAGATCCCAACCACGTTTTTCGGCAGATGCTCAACTGGATGAAGAAAAATGATTCTGCTTGATACGAATGTATTGTCAGAGTTGATGAAACCCGCGCCAGATAAGCAGGTTGTTTCCTGGTTAGATAAACAATCCGAGTGGAATCTATGGACCAGTTCAATAACTCTTGCTGAAATTTTTCTTGGTATCTCTCTACTGAATGATGGAAAAAAGAAGACCATGTTATTTGAATTGGCTCAACAGATGTTTGATGAAGATTTTAAGGGCAGATGCTTACCGTTTGATGATCAGGCCGCTGTCGAGTACGCAGTAATAGTGGCCAAAAGAACAAAAATCGGTAGACCAGTCAGTGTAGAAGATGCACAGATCGCATCAATTTCAAAAACGGCCAACCTGGTTTTGGCGACTCGAAACATCAAAGATTTTGATGAGATCGACGGATTGAGATTGATTAATCCATGGAATTACCAGAGCACAAGCAGGTGATATTGAAAATGTATGAGTCGAGGTTGTCTTGGAGGTAGTCCTCACTGCCCAGAAGTTTAAAAGCACTGAGCTATTTTTTGAACGTTATCGCAGGTCCTGGAATAAAACTCGTCGCGGATGATACCATACCTGTCAGGGGGTATTCTGTATGGAGAAATGTCTAAAACATGTACCCCTGGTTTGGCTGAATGATGAAAATGAAGTGGGCTTCCAATTCTCAGGAGAGGGCGCGCAGGCATTCCCAAGTCATTTTATAAACCGTGGATACTTTTTGCTCGGGGGCATTTTAACCGGGGCCAGGTGAAACTGGAGACAAAGCTTTGCTTGACAGGGGAATATGGATTCGGTTAAGGGTGCCCAGAACAGAATTTACATTTTATTGATAGGATTTTAACCCATAGGACAATCAAGTGGCCCTTAAACCCACCATTTTTAAAGCAAATATCACCCTGGCCGATGTGGACCGAAATGTTTACGAGACCTTGAACCTTACCCTTGCCCAGCACCCTTCTGAATCTGTTGAGCGCATGATGGCAAGAGTGATCGCATTCTGCATGAATGCCACTGAAACCCTGACCATGACCCGAGGGCTTTCCACTGTGGAGGAGCCGGATATCTGGGAGAAAACCCTGGATGGCAGAATTGCCCTCTGGGTCGAGGTGGGAGAACCTTCCTTTGACCGGATCAAAAAGGCCGGACGGCTCTCTTCTGCGGTGCGGGTATATTCCTTTAACCTCAAGTCAGACAGCTGGTGGGAGAAGGAAGGGGAAAAGTTCCAGGGGTTAAGTGCGGAGGTCTTTCAGCTCCAATGGAAAGGCATACAGAAACTGGCTGGATTGGCCAACAGGACAATGGACCTTTCCGTTACGGTTTCAGACGGTGTTATTTATGTTTCCGGGAATACCGGGGAGTGTGAAATTTCCTGGAAGCCCCTTAAGACGAATTAGCCGGGGCAAGGGTCTGGCGGATTTTATTGGCCAGCTGGTAATTGGAAAAGGGTTTCTGGATAAACTGCCTATAAATAAAGCGTCTCCGGCAGGTAGTCTTCGCCTTGCATTAAATTTTTATCGATATCCATTTTCCCATGTAAAATGCCAATGATATCAATGTGACGATTTGAGATAAGATAGAAGATGATATGTTTCCGTGCTGGAAAAGATTAATAGCCTGGTGAGATTTCTGGTCGCTGCCTTCCAAGTCCCGGATTGGCAGCGACTTCATCAAGTGTATCCTCGATGTCTTGAAAATATTTTTCAGCTTGTTGCTCCCCCCATGTCTCAACAGTGTAATGCCAGAATTCAATTAAATCTGATTTTGCTGAAGGCGTAAGTCGGTATTCAGGCATTCCTGGCCTCAGTAATAATTTCGCTTACGGATTGCGCTACAAACTTCCCCTGTTTGGCTTGAGCCGCACCGATCGCTAAACGCTCTTTTAACAATTCAAGTTTCATATGCTGAACCAATTCTTCGTTTTTTTCCCAAAACCGCAAAGCATCCCGAATAACTTCACTGGCGTTGTTGTAAAAGCCTGATGCTACTTTTTGCTTAACTCTGCTTTCAAGCTCAGGGGTCAATGAAATATGCATTTCTGCCCTCCTTTATATGAAAGTCTCACTAACGTCCTGAGAAGACTTTCATTATTGGTTGTGGGCGATTCTTGGTTGGATAACCAAGGCGGCCCGGTTTCTGCCCTTTAGGGTATGGCCGTTATATAAAAAATAATTACAATATTATTGTGGTGGAAATACAATCATTGTCAATCTTTGTTTTGGCCAAGGATTATTATATTTGCTTTGGAACAGATTAGAATAACAGGGATAGTCCGGGGTGCCCTTCTATTTAAAAAAACGGATATCATCAGACGAATAGTCTTTACTGTCCAGATAATTTCTTGACTGGCAAAATCAAAGACATTCATGTAAAAAGTTCTGAATCTCCTTTCATGATGTATTGTTGGGAAAGGGGCAACAGTTTTGATGAACTTAAGGGGCTTTAATCAGAATTAGAGTACTCTATTAATGGATGAATATGGGACCAATTTCAAAAAAAAATATTGCTGGGCTGAAAAAAGCAAAAAACAAAAAAATAATAAATTTCAAGGAGTTAAAAGAAGCCAAGACACACGCGGAAAACCTTGAAAAAACGATCATATCAAAAGAAGAACTGGGCAAACATGATCCTATCCATGCTATGTATATTTATGCCCAAAATAAAGTATCAGTTCTCGTCGAACAGCTATCCGGCTTATCGGCTGTGTCAAAATTAACAAACATTTTAGAGCAAGCTGATGAGACTTATATGCCCTCCTTTCCGCCTCAAAGTCCAGTTACACAATCGTACTTCACATGCTGGGGATTTTTTGATCTTTCCGTAGGGATTAAAAAAGAATCATTTGGCACGATACTCCTCGACGTTTTACGGACAATCAAAGCAGATCCAGGATTGATTACAATAATTGAGTGTATGCAAAGTTCAAGGATGGGGATATTTGTCCATAAGGGAATCCAGGATCGATATGTTATTTTAGAAGAACTAATTACCGGGGAAGAACATAAACTGATAGTTCCGAGCGGTTACCAGGGAAAAAAAGATGAAATATGGTATGTTAGGGTGATGCCTGCTCCATTTCCGGAGCTGAATTATGGGTATTCTGTCGCATTTACCACCCCGTATATTATTGTCGATTTGAATGGTCAGATTGGGGCTTCAGCTAACCGCGAGAATTGGGAAGCGTTTTTTGACCGGAACCTGAAAGCATCAAATGATAAAGACCGAATAAATGCATATGAATCCTTTATGAAACATGGAGAAAACAAGTTCTATTGGAACGAATATATCATTGAAGGATATGTTAATTATCAGTCGGATATAATTTTTCTTGCAGGTTTCCCAGATATCCCTTTGAGCATGCCCCTTTCCGTCGAAAGTCAGAAAGAACGGGGAGAGTTGTAACGATGAGAACTATAAACAGAACAGCAATCACTATCATCCCCAAACAACCATACAAGGAGTAGTGGAATGCCCAAGAAGAGGAAAATAAGAAAGATTCATGCTTCTTCAAGAAAAAACAGTGCACAACAACTTAAGATCCTCGAATATGACATATCATATGATCCTATACAAGATAAAAATTACAATAAGTTACCAGACCACATAAAGGATAAAATTGATAACTTTTATTATTTGATACAGAAAAATCCTGATCCAGCAACAATTTCTGATTTAGAAAGTTTAATAGAAAAATTTCCCAGCGTCCCGATGCTATATAATTATCTTAGCGTAGCATACTCTCGTTTAAAAAATAGGGAAAAAATTTTAGAGATTGTCGAGAAAAATTATCGTATGAATCCTGATTATTTATTCGCTCGTTTAAACTATGCAGAAGTTTGTATCCAGAACGGTGATTATGAAAAAATAGCGGAGATATTTGATCATAAATTCGACTTGCAATTACTTTACCCAAAACGGAAAAAATTTCATATATCAGAAGTTGCAAATTTCATGGGGATTATGGGGATCTATTTTTTTAGAATGGACAAGCGAGAAATAGCTGAAAACCATTATAAAATTCTTGCAGAAATAGCTGATGATTACCCGATAACAAAAAAACTACATAAACAATTGCATCCTGGTTTTTTAAAACGAATGATTAAAAGTATGATCGGGAAGCATTAACAAATTACTGTAAAATCATAGGCTATTTGATGTATTCCTGATTAACAGGGACAGTCTACAGTATTTTGGAAGGATGAATAATCAACCCAAAACAGATAGAAGTCAACGCTTAAGACCACTGTCTCTCACATGGGCAAACCGAGTTCGGGTCCATGAGGGCAATCACCATCGATATCAAAGGGTTTCTACAAATCAGCTGGAATCCCTTTTTGCTTCACCGGGCCTTTGAATATTTTGGTTTAAGCAATTGAGGGGCTGGTGATTTTTTTTATGTGCTAATCGGGATGGGAATTTTCACACCTATTTTTGTGGCGACCGGCGTATAGATATCCATTTTTTCTTCAGGCGTCTTGATGGTTACGACAAGGGCGTAACGCGTTTTTTTATTCCATCTTCCAAGGTAGGCCCTTTCTCTCCACCAGCCGATGGTCGGAGAAACTGAAATCATGTTTGAGTCTGCAAGCTCAGCAGCGGTTCCTTTCCAGATATCCGAGTGGATAGAGCCTTTGTTCCTGGTCTGTGATCCGATGACCCAGTGATCTGAAGCACTTTTTGTATCGGGCTTTCCTTCATCTTCAAGCCTTGCTGCCGCGTTTACTCTTTTAACGAAGTCTTCCTGGGATTCCCCCGGAGAATTTAAATGGAACCTTAAGCCATGTGAAGCATATCTATATCTGTCTTTCCAGCCGATTTCACCGGGACCGGGTTCAATGAAATATGACAGGGTGATCCGCATCTCCACCAAGGTGCTTGACGGCAAGGCCAATAATGTTTCTTTGGGCCAGGGCAATTGATATAAGTGCATATCTTTTGTGCGATATCCACTTCCTTTCTCTTTTTTATCAAAGGGTTGAATTGTTTGCTGGGCAATCAGGGTCAGGGAATTTGCGGCACTGTATAAGGCATCCTGAAGATTGGGTACACCATAACCGCAAATCCTCATTAGCCTTTTTAAAGACGTTTTTTTATCGTCTTTTGTAAATTGATTTTTCAAATTTACCGGCCACTGTGCCGAGTGAACCATGATGGCGCGCAAGGTTTCAGGCCAGAAGTCCGGATATTCAGATTGGATTTTTGCTGCAAACCATGCGGCATATGCTGTGGATGCACTTGTCATCCGAAAGGGATAAAAGTAACTTTCTTGTGGCTTATAATAGGTGGATAACAGCGAAAGATCGTCACATTCAGACCCAAAGCCACATTCGTCTATTGCAAAATTACCGCCCTCCATTACAATTTCAGGTTTAATGGGCCACATATCATCCCAGATGTGTGACGTCGTGGAAAACGGGGAAAGACAATCCCTGGGTGCGATGGGCTTATACCCGGACATTGTCGGGTCATTGATCTGGTTTAATTGGGTACAGGCTCCAACCGTCACGGCATTCCAGGATTGCCCGGGATCATGGATTGAATCTGTGATCTGTGCGTCAGGGTAATTTTTTGCCACATTCAAGTCATGGATATTCCCTGCACATACAATCAACAATCTTTGAATATCATCCTGACTGCCGGAAGCAAGCTGGTCAAGCTGCCCTGACCAGGAGCTGGGCCGTCCCTGGTCCCGGGTATCCTCGGAACTTATACCCATGCAGACGATACGATTTCTATGGGGTGCCTGTATTTCAGCACGGAATATGCCCTGGCTTGTGATATGCCCCCACAAATCGGGTTCTGTTTGCTGCGGCGGCAAGGGAAGAATTTTCACCGACTCCAAACTATGCTTGATTTCAACCGAATCTTGCCCTGCCAGGCATGCTGCTAAATCCCCGAACGCTGCCACACCGGCCATCAAGGTGCCATGTCTGTGATGAGCGTGGGTTCCCCACTCCGGATTCACTGTCTGGCAATCATCATCAGACAACAATGGATTCAAAAGTGGATGACCATTGTTAACCCCTGTGTCAAGAATGCAGACAGATGTGTCTGAATCAAAGTTTACTTTTATTCTATCCTGAAGATCGTCTGTCCATTCCGCCTGATGAACATTTTTCATCTCCGTCCAGAAGCCTGCTGTTTCTTTTGCGTGGCGGTATTCAGCGATATCATCAGAATAAAGGGCTAATTTTTCCAGCTGGCTTTGGTTTACCAGAATCATTTTTACAATTCGCTCAGGAAATCTTATGAAACCTGATTTTGACTGGATTTCCAGTTCTTGAATCAACTTATCGAATCTATCCACAATTTCACGGGGACTGATATGTTCATCAAATTGCGCCCTTAACCAGACCTCACACCACTCAGGCTCATCTTTAGGAATTAATGCCTTGTCATCCAGCCAGAATGATTCTATTGCATCAGCTTTTCTGATATCCGAGATACTGTTAATCAAATCGCTGTGTTTGGGCTTGCCTGACGCTGTTTCCTGTCCGGCATACTGTTCTATTTTGTTAAAAAACAGCTCTTTTTTTTCATTGTCCACAAAAACGGTGGCAAAGGTTGTGATGTCGTCAGGCCGGGTGTCATAAGACAATTGGGCAGGTTTGCTGCTTTCTTTTCTTACGTTCAAAAGCCGGACCTTTTTTGACTTCATCTCCTCCAGGCTCTTGGTCACCAGGTCAAAGCCGGCCTCGCCTTTGAATTCAAGGTAAACCCCTTTTCGGGTCGTGTGATGAACAACCTGTTCCGATTGTGTATCTGCCCAGGCTTGTGCCAACTTTTGCTTTAATCTGGAACTATGGCTTTGCCTGTCTCGAAAAGAGGGGATGCGTTTTTCACCGCCCCTGCTGGAAATGCTTTTAAATAGGGTTGTTTCTGGTGATTCTTTAAGGATGATATGCGGATAATTGTCCGGCATTGCAATGAATTATATGCTCCAGGAGTTTGAATTCTGTCGTTCTTTCAGGGACCGGGATAACAAGGTTGCATTGGCCTTGGTTTTACCGGATAAAATAATCTCTTTGATGGTATCTTTACAGGCATAATCTATTTCCGCATGGGAGAGCCCTTTGCTCAGGCTGAGCACATTTTTCCACGCAAACCGTGAGTCCATAAAGGTTCCCATGATATTTTTGATCAATGTCTGTCTCTCCTTCTCTTGGGGAAGACGATAGTTGAGCACATCTTCAAACCGGCGAAACAGGGCGCTGTCAAGCAGTTTCGGGTTGTTGGTGGCGGCAATAATCATACTGTCCGAGTGGTCCTGTTCAATGAACTGTAAAAAAGCGTTCAAAACCCTGCGCATTTCTCCGACATCGTTGTCCATTGACCGCTCGGCCCCGATGGCATCAAACTCATCAAAAAAATAGATGCCATGGACCTGTTTGATCATGTCAAATATCTGGCGAAGCTTGGCACTTGTCTCTCCCATGAATTTGGTGACAAGGCGGTCCACTTGAATGGTATGCAGCTTCAGGTCCAGTTCTTTGGCAAGCACCCTTGCCGTCATGGTTTTCCCGGTTCCCGGATGGCCGGAGAGCAATATTTTGCGCCGGTGCTGTAACCCATGGGCTTTTAATTTATTCTTTTGCCTGTATTCGTGAATGATTCGATGGATTCGTTTTTCCAAAGCTTCGGGCATCACCATGGCGGATTTAGGCGTTTCAGGCGCCTCTGTCAGGACCAGGCCCTGTAACTCACCGGGGAAGGGAATTATTAAGGCGTTTTTTTGTTGACGCCCCTTATCCACGATGTCCCGGATGGCTTTGGCAATGGCTTGATGGCCCTGCCTGGATTCATGGGCGGCCAGTTGCAGCGAAATGGTGTAAAACCGCTCTTTATCATCACTGAAATGCGATTTTATCAAAGCCTTTATTTGTTCTGCCGTTGCCATTTTCAGGGTTACCTTTGGATAAGTGTTTGTAATATTCAATATTTATCATCTGTTAATATTTTGCAATATTAAAGATTGGGGTTGGTCTGTTGATTCAAGCAGGCTTTTGCCCATTAATCCGGGCGAGGAGTTCTGCTGCCGGTTCGTCTGATGGGTCTTGTGGGACGAGTTCGCCTGAAAATGCTTTTGAAAGTATCGATTGATTGAGTTCAAATATTTTTTTTGAAGAATCCTTAAGAATGTTATAAAAAATTTGAGTAGAATTAATTTTTCTTTTAAGACATGTCACTATCTTTTTTTGCTCTTCAATTGGTGGAATTGGAACGGGTACTATTTTTAAATCTTTTAAATGAATATGTTTTAATCCTGATCCAGTTGCCTTCATGCTCATTTGACATTGTGGAGTTTGTAATATGTAGGACAGATATTCACTTATATCTGAATTTGTAGGTTTGATAAGAGCAACAGACACAAAAATAGAAAAAATTCTATTCGTATCAATTAGGCGGATCACACCTAAAGTTCCATCCTTTGATACAAGGATATCCCCTCTCTCGGGATGAGCTCTTTTTATGTATTCCTTGTGGTCACTTTCTGAAATGTAATTCAAGTTATCAAAGGATATCCCTGGTCCAGCAGTAAGATTTTTAATAGTTACAAAAGGAATACCAGTCTCAACATAGTTTGGTTTTTTATGAACCCCGTCAGTAACTTTTGTTGAAAGCATATTGATATTTGTCCAACTCCAGCCGTCAGGCAACTCCGGCAACTCATTAATATTAACAGACTCAGGCTCTTTATATTTTGATTTCCAATTATCGTTTTTGGGTTCCTTACCCTTGGCCTTCATTTTGGCCAGTTCATTTTCCTCCCATTTTTCCCGGCGCTCTGCCCGGATACGGTCAAGCAGGACAGAAGCAGGTTCAACATCAGGATTCTTTTTCCGCCATTCTGCGGTCAGATCTCCCCGGAAAGCACTTGCCAGTATGGATTGCCTGAGTTTGTCCAGAAGGGGTTTGGCTGCATCAAGGGCTTGTTTTGCTTTTTTGCTTTTGGCTTGGAGGACTTCTATTTTGTCAGCTATGCGTTTTTGTTCATTCAACGGAGCCACTGTGACTTTAAGCTCTTTTACAATCTGAGGTCTTGCACGCGTTAAAGAACCGCCAACACCTGAGACATTAGCGCAAATTTCTTTGCGAACAGAGGGCTCCATTAAACGGTATTTTAAAAAATCAGAATTTACGCTTTTAGATCGGAAAACAATCCATTCTGTGCTTGCAATCTGTGTATGATCATTTTTCCCCCCAACTTTCCAAACTCTGTTAATTCGTGGATTTATTTTGCAAAGCAGTACATCCTCAGGCTCAACCCTGATTTTATTTGATCCAATATCTTTGCCTAACTGGTATTCTGGCTTTTCTGTTGGATATGAAGGTACGCTCCATAGTTCAAATAATTCATTAGGGTTATCAGATGGTGCTATGCTTTGAGCTTTGGTCAATCCCAACTCCTTGAGCTTTATCTCAATCCACCCTTTGGGTACATCTATAATTGAGTCCCTCATCTTATTGATCCTCACCATTTTCAAGAATCAATGTCAATTTTTCCATTTCTTCCATTGCTACTTTGAGATGTTCCATAATCTCAGCAGCAATAATTTCAGGTTCCGGTAACTTCTCCCCATTCCCGGTACTATCATCCTGCAGCCAGGAAATATCCAGATTATCACCACGGGATTTGATGGTGTCTCTGTCAAATACCCGGAACCGTCCTTTTCCCCCCTGGTCGGTTCTTGGGCTCAACCCCATAGGATCATCACCAAAGGCCGCTTCAAACGCTTTGAAATGTTCCCGGGTCAAAGGCGTCCGCTTGCCAAAGGGCGGCATATTGGTCCGCAAGTCATAGACCCAGACCTCTTTGGTGTTGTCCTTTTCCGTGGTTCCCCTGGAAAAGAACAGGACATTGGTTTTAACCCCCTGGGCATAAAAGATCCCCGTGGGAAGGCGCAGGATCGTGTGCAGGTTGCATTTGTGCATCAGGTCGGCCCGGACTTTCTGTCCCACATTATCCTCAAACAATACGTTGTCCGGCAGAACCACGGCGGCTCTGCCCCCTGGCTTCAATCCCCTGTAGATATGCTGTAAAAATGCCAGCTGTTTATTGCTGGTGGGATAGGTGAACTCCCGGGTTGGTGCACCGCCGCCTTTTTTGGTGCCAAAGGGGGGATTGGTCATGATGATATCTGCTTTGGGCAGGGCGGCTCCGGCTGATCCAAGGGTGTTGCCCAACTGCAAAGGCCCTGCAATATCATGGAGCATCATGTTCATCAACGCCAGGCGGTGGGCATCCTGGACCAGCTCCATGCCGCACAGGGCCTGGTTGCGCTGAAAATTCTGGGCATCTTCGGACAGGTCATACAGATCATCGGTTCGCTCTTTGATATACCGGTCTGCCATGAGCAGGAAGCCCCCGGTTCCGGCGGCAGGGTCCTGGATCACTTCACCGGGTCGGGGTTTAACCAGCTCCACAATGGACTCAATCAACGGCCTGGGGGTAAAGTATTGCCCGGCACCGCTTTTTTTCTCATTGGCGTTTTTTTCAAGAAGACCTTCATACATATCCCCAAGGCCTTCCTGGCGGGCGCTGTACCAGTCCAGATCATCAATATTCTGGATCAGTTTATTCAGGTTTCTGGGATGCCTTAACGTGGTTGTGGCGTTGGCGTATATCGCCTGAACCCGGCCGCTGCTTTTACTTCCCAGTTCCACCAGCATAATGCGGTAAAAGTCCAACTGGTCCACGCCGTCTTTAACTTTCAGGTCGTCCCAGCGATATGCTTCCGGCAGTTGATTTTCGGTGCCGGTCTCTTTTGCCATTTTCAAAAAAAGAATATATGTCAGTTCGGTGACATATTGATGGTAGGTGATACCGTCATCTCTGAGGATGTCACAAAACCCCCAAAGCTTTTTTACAATATCCTGTGTTGTTGCCATGATTTTCCTTTATCCCATGGCCGTATCTTTCCAGAGTTCATCACTGATCCGGCCCAATATTTCATTCATTTGGCCGTTAAATATCTTATTCAAGCGATTAAATCCACCCTGATCTTTGAACCTGCCGCTGTCCAGGGATGCGCGGTCCACAATGGTCTCCTGTTCCAGTTGCTTGCCGATTCTTTCCAGCCACTTTCTTTGGGGATCGGTCCAGGGTTGGCTTGCAAGAATGGCATCCATGGCATATTTTACCCTGTCTTGGTAAGGGATCAGCGGAGATCCCAATACAGACTGCCGGATAAACCCAATGATGGATGCTGCAATTTCAACATTATTGGCATCTTTCCAGGCGGTTTTCAGGGTCATTTCATTGTATCCTTCGCGGTCCAGGATCAATCGAAGCTCCTTGAGCTGTTCCCGGGTTAAATCCCTGGGTTTTGTCGTGACCACCATAATGGCGGGGATTTTATTTTTGTTTTCAGTCAGGTATTTTCCAAAGGATTCAAGATAGTCTTCGGGCTTTTTATGCACAGCATACCCGTGGGAGACGTTGATCACTTCATCCCCATGGCCGGATATCAGCAACACCTTTTCTTTGTCGGCCTTCAGGCTATCAAGAAACTTGGGAAGATCCGGTCTTGCCGCAAAATATTCTTTAATTTTTTGCCCGGACATCTTCATCCATTGTCTGGCTGCGATTTCAGGGGTATTGCCCGTCAGCGATTTGAACTGATCCAATGCGCTATCTGTGATCAGACGCTTTTTATACTGCATTTTGGCAACGATCTGGTCCCGTATTTCCATGCGAAGACCTTCATCGTCCACCTTTTCAAGCTCCTGGGCCAATTGTGCAAAGGTGATTTTAGGGTTCACCACCACAGGTTTCATGGTGGAATAGGGTTCCAGGGCGGAGTAAAGGTCTACGGCATCAAATATACGAAAGAAATCCTTATTGGTCTCATCACATGGCCGGGTGGCCCTGCCGATCATCTGCTCATACAAAATTCTGCTTTTTACCCGCCGGATGAACACCAGATTGACGATTTCAGGCACATCAATGCCGGTGGTAAGCAAGTCTACTGTAACGGCAACACAGGGAAGCTTTTCCAGCTTATACCGCCGGATCTTTTCCAGGGGCTTATCTGCTGCTGCGGTGATTTTCACCACGGCATCATCATCCACAAAACCGTACTGGCCCTCAAAGGCCTCTTTGAGCAGCGTGACCACCATGTCGGCATGGCTGTCCGTGGCACAGAATATCAGTGTTTTTCCGGGCAATGCCGGATCAATATGCCTGGCAAGTTCCTCACAGACCACCTTGTTAAAGTTTTCCGTGATCACAAAGGTGTTGAACTTTTCCACCTCAATGGTGACTTCATCCGGTGTTTTATGGGTGGAAAGCTGTCCTGTATTGACATGATAGACCGCCATTTCTTCATTGACTTGCCAGGTGATACCGTTATCTGACAGCCTGGTTTTAATGCAGATGGGCGGTTCATGGTCCCGAAGATATCCTTCAATGACGGCCTGCCGGTAAGAGTAGGTAAAAACCGGGTCGTCAAAAATTTGTGTGGTGTGCAGTGCCGGTGTGGCGGTCAGACCGATTTTAACCGCATCAAAATGGTCCAGGACCTTTGTGT
Source organism: uncultured Desulfospira sp. (assembly GCA_963663165.1). Lineage (GTDB taxonomy): Bacteria > Desulfobacterota > Desulfobacteria > Desulfobacterales > Desulfobacteraceae > Desulfospira. The sequence continues at coordinate 5,949,146 of OY760175.1, forward strand.
ATTTTGATATATAGTCCCGTTCACTGCGAAAGGTCAGTTCCCCTTCGGTCATTTCCCGGTCCAGGGCATATCCTCTGTGACACTCATCCACAATAATGCAGTCATACTGATCTACGGCCAAGGGCCGGGTATCTTCTGCGGGATACAATAACCGGCGGATCATCCCCTGGATGGTGGCGATATGCAGGCGGGTATCTTTTTCCGGGGTAATATCCCCCAGCTCTTTGAGGTCGTATATATCTGAAAAGGATTGAAGGTTTTCCAGCTTCACATCTTTGAACGCTCCGGCAGCCTGTTCCCCTAAGGAGGTCCGATCCACGAGAAATAGAATCCGTCGGAACCGTTTGGCCTTCAGCAGTCTGTATGACAGGCCGATGCAGGTACGGGTTTTGCCGGTGCCGGTGGCCATGGCCAATAATATCTGCTGTTTTTCATCCGCTATGGCCTTTTCAGCGGCTTTAATGGCCTTAAGCTGATACTCCCTTAATCCCAGATAGTCGGTGGGCTCTTTGTCCAGCTTGTCATGGGCATCGGGTACATCAATATTAAGAAGCCCTTTAAGGCCTTCGGGGGTGTACCATGAATCCAGGGGCCTGGAATGATTGGTTGAAAGCCGTCCATCCAGAAACCATATCCCGCTTTTGGTCTTTAACTGTCTTAAAAAAGGCCTGCCGTTGGTGGCAAAAAGAAACGGCACTTTATAGTTGCCCCATGGGCCACCGGCCAGTTCCCATCCATTTCCTTTTTCAAAGCCTTCGCTGTAACGTTTTGCTTGCTCTATGGACCCGCAGACATCTTTATTTTTCCGTTTGGCTTCAACAATGCCAATGGCGGTGAGCCCCGCAAACAGAACATAATCGGCCCGGCCTTTGCAGTTATCCACCGGCCATTCAGCAATGGCTATATTTTTTCCGTTTTGGGGACGAACGCCTTTTTTATAAGTCAGATTTTTAGTGTCCGCATCCCAACCGGCCTCTTGAAGCTGGGTATCAATGATTTTTCTGGTATCAGCCTCATTCAGGTCAATTTCTTCATCCGCTGTTGCCGCTTTCGCAAGGGCAAGGCTGACCGTCTCGGGTTTGGCTTTTGCCTGGGCCTTAAGCTGGTTTATATATTCCTGATGCTTTTGTTTTTCAGCTAGCAGCTGCTCTTCTGTCTCTTCCGCAAGATTTAAGGCGGCATTCAGGTCTTCATAAATTTTTTGAATTTCTATCTCCTGCTGATCCGCCAGTGCTGCCTTTTCCCGGGCTTTGGCCAATTGTTGCCTGAGCTGTTTAAGCTCTTTTTTCAGCTCTGCATCTGCCTGGGAAGGATCAGGCGGAGGAATAAAGGAACCTTTGGCAAGATTCGGATTTTTACCAAAGGATTTATGGAACCAGACCGCCAGTTCTCTTGCCATCCGCAAATGATGCAGGGCTTCGCCTTGATTTCCGGCAAGTTCATGAACGGCTTTGTTGCCGGTTTTTCGCAGGGCGTGAAAAAGCTGAGATGCTTTGGGAGGTACTGTATTCTCATATTCAAGTTTTCTTAATACCATGACAGCGGTATCTTCAGGACAAATATCCAGACCCGTTCTTGCGGCTAACTCCTGTGCCAACAATTCCCCAAATTGACGAAGCTTGATTAAAGCCGTGTTGGGGTCATCAAAGACATAGCGTTCTGCTAACACTGCGCATTGAAAAAGAAGTGCATTGTATTCAGACAAAAAAAAGAAATTTGGAGACTTGATTACGGTCGTATCCATTTTTACTGAACCTGAACAATGAGTGTTATTTTTGAATTATCTCATGTACCCATCTTCAATATCTGTTAATTGCCGCGAAATCAACAAAATATAGTAATATTATGGAAGTTTCTCGACTTCAATCCTATCCGTAAAAGCGAACATTATCGGCCCATATAATATTCTAGATATTGGATAGACCATTGCTTTTAATAAACCAAAGGAAATACAGATGTGAAACAAAATCATCTACGTGTGGTAGGGTAATGCAAAAGCATTCTGTTTCTGATCGCTGAAACATAAAACATGAAAGTATTTTTTGAAAGAATGTTTAAACTTTTCACCGCAGACTATGTCAAAAACCGAATCCTTCCAATGATGCGTTCAAAGGTCAGGACTATTATTAAAAGTCTGAGGGAGGGGGTAAGAATCTGGCATTGGGCACAGAATCAGGTACGAAAATCAAACCGGGCACAGATTGGGCACAAAAATTAAAAAAGGCTTACGGTGATTTCCCGTAAGCCTTTTGTTTTTCTGGTAGGCACGAGCGGACTTGAACCGCTGACTTCTACCGTGTCGAGGTAGCACTCTACCAACTGAGTTACGCGCCTTTATTGCTGAAAAGGTTTTTTACCAAACCCTTAATTGGGTGTCAAGAAAAACTCGCCATGGCGGGCAAATTCATTTTAAAAAGGTTTGGCATGAACTAAATTGGTTATGATTAATACCGCCATTATGGTCCCGGGCTTCCCCTGTGCTGAACGGGGAAAGCCCCTGAGAAGGGTCACCGCCGTCTATTCATCAAGGGATTGTCCGGTTACGGAGGAAGTCTCCGGAGGTCCCGATGTTTCTTCAGGAAACGCGCCCGGGGTTTCCGGGACGATGGGAGCTTGTGCGATAAACCGGATGGACACCTTTTCCGGGGTTACGGAGAGGATTTCAAGACCGAAATCATCAAAGGTTTTCAGCATCAGGGTGTCGGCAAACTGGGTGGTGGAGCCTTTATAAATGATCCCCATGACTGCACTGGATGAACCGATTTCTTTGGGCACCATGTTTTCAATATCGGACATGTCCTTGAACCGCCTTTTCAAGGCGATAAACCGGTTTAAAAAATCTTCTCCTTCCAGGGCCAGTTCAAAACCGTTTTCTTTTCTCTGGGTTTTGCTCCAGAACTGGTTGAGCCGTTCAATCAGGTTTTGGGATGCGGTCTGGGCGGCCTTGTCAATGGCTTGGGAATTGCCCTGGTCTTCCATGGTGCTGGTGGCCACTTCCTTGACGCCGAATTGAAAGGCCAGGGCGCCTGACTTGACATCATAGGCGTTGATTTCAACCATGCCGTCAAAGGCCCGCTGGTCCCCCATGCGGTTAATGGACTCAGATGACTTGACCCGGCCGATGATCACCATGTCGGCATCCAGGGACTCCCCTAGATTGATGGCGGCCTGCTCATCGTAAATGGTGGCAAACTCGACCTTGTAGTTGGCCGGGTCCGGGTGCTGCCCGGGGTCGAGAACCGATTTGAACCGGTTTTCAGCAAGGGTGTTCAACAAAATGGATTCGGCTGCCGAGTGATAGGGCTCAGGGTTTCTGCCCCACCAGTATCGGGGAAGAATCTCCTGGGAAGTCTGTTCGGCAATCAGGAACAGCAGGCTCGGGTTGCTGTGTTCCGTGTTGATGAGCCGGGCTTTGGTCAACCGCTCTTCAAGCAGGTTCAGGCTGACCTGGGATTCCACGCTGACCAGATAGTTTCCGCCGTATGAGGTACCCCCCAGGACTTTGTAGGTAATGATAAACTTATCGGTATCGGCCAGGATATGGTCATGGATGAACTCAAGGCTTGCGGCCATGGCCTGGCCGGGTATCAATAAGGCAACGGCGTGTTCCACTGCTTTTTCAAGGGCCTGGGATACGGCTTGTTGTTTGGCCCCGGGGATATCCTGTCCGGATATTTCTTTTTCCCCTAAAGTTATAAATTCTTTTTGGCTGTTCTTTTGGGCCAGTACCGCGGGACAATAACAGGTTGTGACCAGGAAAATGGAACCAAGAATCAAAATGATCTGTCTGGTTCTCCAATTATTCAGTGTTCGGACCATTTTTATACCTTTCTTTGAACCGCATAATCAGCAATCATTTCCAATAAGGATTTAGAATCACAATTTTCAAAAAGGGCCAGGTTTTCTTTTGCTTTTTTGATATGATCTATTGCCAGGGACTGGGTATATTCGATGCCCTTGAGATCTGTAATTTTTTGTTTCAAGGTTTCAAATTTGTCCGGATCAAATTCCGGTTCAAAAACAAGTTCCAGCATCTTTTTCCGGTCACCTTGGGATGCCTTGGCAAGGCTGTGGATCAGGGGCAGGGTAAGCTTGCCCTCCCGCATGTCTGCACCGGGGTTTTTGCCCAGTTCCTTTGCCGTTGCCGTATAGTCCAGAAGGTCGTCGGCCATCTGAAAGGCCATGCCGATATGGTAGCCGAACCGCTTTAACGCCTCCTGCCGTTCATGATTCGCCCCGGCAATGAGGGCGCCGCTCTGGCAGGCCCCCTGGATCAGGACCGCGGTTTTCCTCCGGATAATTTCAAAATAGTCTTCCGGGCTTAAATCCGCCTTTCCTTTGTGGTTGAGCTGGTCGATTTCCCCCTGGGACATGTCCCGTGTAATGCCCGCAATCACGGAGATTACTCTGGGGTTTTCGGTCCGGGCCGACAGCTCCAGGGCCTTGGCTAAAAGAAAGTCACCGGTCAGCACCACCTTGGGCGCAGACCATTGGTGATGGGCGGCCACCCGGCCCCGCCGGATGTCGGCTTCATCCACCACATCATCATGGAGAAGGGTGGCGGCGTGCAGGTATTCAAAAATCGTGGAGAACAGGATTTCAAACCCATTGGCATACCCGCATATTCTGGCACTGTGGATCATGAGCAGCGGACGAAGCCGCTTTCCCCCGCTGAACAGCAGGTGGGAGGCAATTTGCCTGACCAGATCGAGATGGGGGTCCAGATTTTCGGCCAGGGCCTGCTCCACCTTTTCCAGATCAGGTGCGGCAATTTCCAGGATTCGGGCCTTTAAATCAGATGTCATGCAAGTTCTCCGGCAATGTCATATTCAAAAACATCTGTTATCTTTACATGAAACCGGGCGCCGATTTCAAGAGCGTTTGCATAAATAAAGGTGACCCCGTCCACTTCAGGGGCCTGGAACATGGTCCGGCCTATGTAGACGCCGGGCTCCGGGTTCTCCTCCACCATGACCGGGTAGATCCTGTCAAGGTGCTTTTCATTGACCTGCTTTGAAATACCGGCCTGGGCCGCCATGATCCGGTCGTGGCGTTCTTCGGCCAGTTTTTCAGGGACATAGTTTTTTAATATGTGGGAGGGCAGGTCGTCAGCATCTGAATAAGTGAATACCCCGAGATGGTCGAACTTAATTTCATGAATAAAGTCCATGAGCGCTTTGAATTCATCATCTGTTTCCCCGGGGAACCCGACAATGACCGTGGTCCGCAGCGCGGCATCGGGATCAATTTCCCGGATCAGTTTGAACAGGTGTGTAAGATCTTTGCGGCCATATGGCCGGCCCATCCGTTTGAGCATTGAAGCGGATGCGTGCTGAATGGGGACATCATAATAAGAACAGATATTGTCATGGGCCTTGACCGTTTCAATGACGGCCCGGTCAAGGGAGCTTGGATGGGTGTATAAAAAGCGAAGCCAGGCCAAAGGGTCTCTGGCTGCCATGGTTTCAGCCACGGCCGACAGGACATGGTGAAACCCTGAGTCCTCGGCAAGGTCAAGGCCGTAATCGGTGGTGTTTTCCGCGGTCAGGATGATTTCCGGTACCCCTCTGGACAGCAGCTGCCCGGCTTCCCGGCAGATATCTGTGACGGGCCTTGACCGCTGCTTTCCCCGAAGTTCGGGGATGATGCAGTAGGTGCAGTGCCGGCCGCACCCTTCAGAAACCTTAATGTAGGAAAAGTTGTCTAAAGCAGGGGCCCTGGCGATGGAAAGGTCCTGAAAGTGTCTGGCGTTGGGATCAGGGAACAGGGTCAGGGGGCCGCGGCTGTTGTTGTTTTCAACAGCCTCCACAATGGCATCGCAGGCCCCGGTTCCCAGAAAGGCGTCCACCTCGGGCAGGCTTAAAATCAGGTCTTTGTCGGTGCTGTACCGCTGGGCCAGGCAGCCGGTTACGACCAGTCTTGTACAGGTTCCCCGCTCTTTATACCCGGCCATGTCTAAAATCACATCAACCGCCTCCTGGGAGGCGGTTGATATAAATCCGCAGGTATTGACAACGATGACTTCAGCTGAAGCCGGATCATCCACAGGGGTGTGGCCGGCATGGATCAGGCGGCCCAGCATAATTTCGCTGTCCACCTGGTTCCGGGAACACCCCAGGGTTTCGATATAGATCTTCATATGGCCTTGGCCATGAGATCTCCTAAAAGTTTGGAAAACCGGGCCGGATTGTCCAGCTTCCCGCCTTCGCTGATCACGGCCGCATCATAGAGCAGATCGCAGTAGTCCGTCAGCACCGGGTTGGTGGTGTCGGTTTCAAACACCTCTTTGATCTTTGTCATGACCGGGTGGCTGATGTTGACTTCCATGGTCCGTTTCTGTTCCGGTGTTTTCTGGCCCGAGGCCTTCAGGATTTTTTCCATGTAGGCGCTCATGCCCCAGTCATCGCCGGACAGGCAGGATACGGAATCTTTAAGCCGGCTGGATACGGTGACATCCTTGACCTTGTCTTCAAGCTTTCCTTTAAGAAAGGAAAGAAGGGCGGAAAATTCATTTTTCTTTTCATCATCCACCTTTGCCAACTCCAGGTCACCTTTTTCAGCACTCTTGAGTTTCTTTTCCTTGTATTCCGTTAGGGACTGAACCACCCACTCATCAATGGGATCCACCATGAGAAGGACTTCATAATCCTTTTCCTTCAGGGCTTCGATCAGGGGCGAGTTCATCAGGGAGGTTAAATTCTCTCCGGTCAGATAGTAGATCTCTTTTTGGTCTTCCTTCATGTTTTCAATGTATTCATCAAGGGAAACCCATTTGTCGCCGGATTTTGTGGTCTTGTACCGAAGCAGGGCGGCAATCCGTTCCTTGTTCTCAAAATCCGTGGGGATACCCGCTTTTAAGGCCTGGCCGAATTCCACGTAGAATGCTTCGTATTTTTCCTTTTCCATGCCTTCCAGCACGGAAAAGATCTGTTTGACCAGGTTCTTTCTGATGTTTCTGACCAGCCGGTCTTCCTGGAGGATTTCCCGGCTCACGTTAAGGTTCAGGTCCGGGGCATCCACAACCCCCTGGACAAAGCCTAAGTATTCGGGAAGCAGTTCTTTGCAGTCATCCATGATGAACACCCGTTTGCAGTAAAGCTGCATCCCGTGCTTTCTTTCGGGCCGGAACAGGTCAAAGGGCGCTTTTTCCGGAATGTACATGAGGACATCATATTCCGTGACCCCTTCAAATTTTTTATGGATGGTCTCCATGGGCTTGTCCCAGTTGTGGGAAATATGCTTGTAAAACTCCTCATGCTCCTTTTCCGTGACATCGTCTTTGGCCTTGGCCCAGATGGCTTTCATGGAGTTTAAGGTTTCATCTTTTTTAACCTTCCTGTAGGTATCCCCGATGGGTTTTCCCTTGGAATCCTTGATAATTTCATTTTCAGGGATGGGCTCGCTTTTTTCCACATTCATGATCACGGGGTAGGTGACGAAATCCGAATGCTTTTTGACAATGTGCTGGATGGTGTAGTCTTCGGTGAAATCCTGGTCGCCTTCCTCCGGGTCTTTGAGGTAAAGGGTGATGGTGGTGCCCCGGCTGTCTTTTTCAATTTCTTCAATAGAGTAAGTGCCAAGACCGTCAGATTCCCACCGGGTCCCCTTTTCCTGCCCTGCGGCCCGGGTTTCCAGGCAGACCTTGTCCGCCACGATAAAGGCGGAGTAAAATCCCACGCCGAACTGGCCGATGAGTTCCGGGGTCAGGGAGGTTTCATTTTTTGATTTTTCCAGGGCTTCCATAAAGGCCGCCGTGCCGGACTTGGCAATGGTCCCGATGTTGTCGTTGACTTCATCATAGGTCATGCCGATCCCGTTGTCTGAGATCACAAAGGTTTTTTCCTCGGGGTTCACGGCCAGGCGGATGTGGTAGTCATTGTCGTCGGCAAACAGTTCAGGCTCGGTCTGCTCTTTGAACTTTGCCTTGTCAATGGCGTCAGATGCATTGGAAATCAACTCTCTGACAAAGATTTCCTTGTTGGAATAAAGCGAGTGGATGATCAGGTTCAGCAGCTGCTGAACTTCAGTCTTAAATTCATGTGTTTGCTTGGTTCCCATTTTAACCTTAGCTCCTGTTTTAAATCTGAACAATATTTACATGAAAGTCTCACTAACATATTGAGAATACTTTCATTATTCATTGTGGGCGGTTCTTGGCCGGATAACCAAGACGGCCCGTGGCCGTTATTGCCGGCCGGAACGTCAACTCCCGGAATGTTTAAGTTTTAAAAAAAAGGCCCTTAAATTTCCAGCTGCTTTGGCTCCGGCTCAGCCTTAAGTTTTTAAATATAATTGTCGCAAAAAGCAGATTGTCAAGATAAAGGCCGCCCTCAAAAAATGCAGGGAGACCAGAAACCGGAGACGGGAGACCGGAATGCGGTTACCCGGGGGAGTCGCGATTTCCGGCCTCCCTTCCTCCGGTTTCCGTTTTTTTCATTGGAATTTACAAACAATACCCCAATATCATGCCGGATTGCAAATGCGGCTACCCTGAAAAGAAACTTTTGATTTATTTCCAGGTGTGATCTAATATGACAAAATTTGGAAAGGTTCGCTTAGATCAACCATTCACCATAATGAGACCCATAGGAATGATATGAACATCATCGAACAAGGATATCAGATTATCAGCCTGCCGGATGAGCTTTTGGAAACTTTGGAGCAGGCCGGACGGACCTGCTATAAATCCGAACACCGGATTACCCCGGAATCCGCTCCCAAATTTGTAAAGATGCTCAGGGACCGTGGCCACCATGCCATGATCGAGTTCGGGGATATCATGGTCAAATTTATCACCAACCGGGGGGTGACCCATGAACTGGTCCGCCACCGGCATTGCAGTTTTGCCCAGGAATCCACCCGGTATGTGCATTACAAAGGGGACATGGCCTTTATCAAACCGGTTTGGTGTTCAGACAATATTTTAGGCCAGTGGGGACCTGAACCATGGGAAAAGGAAACCGCCCTTGAACCGAGCGAGCGGTTATGGCTCAAATCCATGAAAAGAGCGGAGCTTGAATATGGCCAGCTGAGCAAAGAAGGCTGGAAGCCCCAGCAGGCCAGGGAAGTGCTGCCCAATTCGTTGAAAACCGAAATCGTGGTCAAGGCCAATATCCGGGAATGGCGGCATATTTTTTCTCTTCGCTGCGCCAAGGCGGCCCATCCTCAGATCCGGGCGCTTATGGCCTCTTTTCTTCAAGAGCTTAAGACCCGTCTGCCGGTTGTATTTGATGACATTTAGCCGGGCCGCCAGACAGGGACTATATTGACTTTAATTTTTTAACGGTGATTGCCTGTTCCTGTCATGGGTAAACAGTTCATGACAGGGCTAATCTGATAATTCAAAATGTAAGGAGAACCACCATGAAAAAAGGATTGTTTCTGATAGTATTAACGGTGTTTCTAACCGCTTTTCTGGCTTCCTGTGGAAGCTATTATAAGATCACCGAACCCACGACCCAGAAAGTCTATTATGCCACAGATATTGACAAAGTGGATTCCGGTGCCGTCAGCTTCAAAGACGAGATCACCCAGAAGAAAGTCACCATTCAAAACTCAGAGATTTCCGAAATCTCAAAAGAGGAATTTAATCTCAAGACCGCTAAATAGAGGACACAGGTTCGCTTAGTTTTCAGCAGAAATTACATTCCAGGATCTTTTCAATCTCAATGATATTCAGCGCTTTCAGGACCAGTTTGCCGAAGCCACCGGAGTGGCCTCCATCATCACAGACACCAACGGAACACCCATTACCAGACCCAGTAATTTTTGCCGTCTGTGCAGCCGTATCATTCGGGAGACGAAAAAAGGCCGGATTAATTGTTATAAAAAGGTGAAATAAATGGTGCTTTTGGGGTTGCCAGGGATATTACCGAAGCCAAAGCCAGAGAAAAAGAACACCTTGACCTTATCAGCCAGCTGCAGCAGGCCCAGAAGATGGAAGCTGTAGGCCGTTTGGCCGGCGGTGTGGCCCATGATTTTAATAATATGCTGGGCATCATCCGCAGTCATGCAGAACTGGCTCTGGATGAGGTTGACCCGGGGCACGACCTCTTTGATCATCTCCAGAAAATAAAGAAAAATTAATGGTAACTGTTCAGCAGTGCCCCATCTTCGCTCATTCAGGCCTTCTCACATAGCAACAGTATGCTACGAAGGCCTGACGGGTGCATTCCCATTTAGTGGCCTAAGCAAAGTGACCGAATTTGTATGAAGATATTGTCAGTCAAGATGTTCCACCTCCCGGAAAGGAGCTGACTCCTTAAGAACAACATTGATTCGGATGTTTCCGGTTTCCAGAATATACCCGGTGATTTCATTCTGAGATTTATAACCCGACGTATTGCACTTTCAACACAGCCGCTGCCAGTAGGTATTTTCAGGCTGCGGAACTGGCGATACTGCATTCTGTTTCGATTTTTCACGAAGTAACTTTTAAATTTGGATAGTGCTTCTATGCGCCTTTTAGGGTACGTAATGTGTTTTACAATTTCTTTTCTAAGGTCTTTGAATCTGCCATCCCAAAGGAGGTTCTTCCAAGATTCTGCTATCCGGTTTCTTTCTTTTATAGGGATTCTCTTTGGCAATTTGTCCACGATTTCATGTAAATTCTGTTTTGCATGGGTGTAGTCGATTACCTCATAATAGGATTCGATTTCAAGCCGTTTGGCCAGCGGGCCTGTTCGCTTCCAATAGCTACGTGCACCGTCACAGCAGAAAACAACACGCTTGGCTTTGGGAATATCTAATTCACGCAAGTAGATCTCAAGAATATCAAAAGCGGCATCAATACCGCCCATTGTGGCATCATAAACCGGCAAGTGTTTTTTGGATATTGTGCCGTCCGGATCGACAATATGTATGACAAACTGAATGGGTTCTTTCCATTCAGTATGATATCCCTGCCGCTTTTGGCCTTTTGATTTACGTCCCCGTTTTGGCCTCCGTTCTCGAAGGCGACCGCCGTCGATACAAACCAGAACCGTTTTGCCACCAACGCGATCAGTATCTCCAAAAGATACCCGGCCACGCAGGGGCATAGCTTCCTGTGCAAGATTCATTGTTATGCGGCGTATGGTTTTGACATTTAAGTTGATTGCATGGTTTTCCAGGGATCTTCGGGCAATTTCAAAAGAGGGGCAGAGCAATGCTGCATGGACCACCGACGAAGCGAACAGCGTTGAACACCTGCCGATAAAACCAAGGTAATCAAGCCCAAAATGGCGGCCTGTCCCCTTTTGTCGTTTTTTTGTTTTAGGGCCTGGCCGTTGTTTGGAAACAACTTTTGAAAAGTAAGGGGATCGGATGCTCAGGGTAGTTCCTGTCAATAATCGAATGCTGCTGGGGCGGTATCCGTTGAAACGCAGTCCCTTTTTACCGGCACCAATTTTCAGTTCAGATAAAAGATCCGGGTCAGACAGTGCCTTTTCAATGACGGGAACCAGAAATGCTTCCACAATAATGAAGAGGCCGTTCCGTAACTGCTCACACAGGATATTAGCATTTTGATGGTTTTGGAAATCAGCTACGGCTTTTGTTAGAAGGGTTCGAATATCCCTTATAGTGGAAGCAAGTTTCATGATCAGTCCTCGAATTGCAGGTTGAAAAATTACCTGTCATTTCGATGACTGAAACCCTCAAGTTTGTGTGCATAGCTGCTTTTTATAATTGGAAGTCAACGGGTATACATAGATGTCTTTTATCGGCACCTGAAGTCTGTGGTGCCTGTCTTGACGGCTTCGCCCTTTGCTTTGACCAATTTTTTGCCAATTTGCCGCCTGGTAGCAAGTTCCGGCAAAGCGTGATCGATCCACGAAAGTTTCTACCAGACAGATATCGTGACCATATTTAGCTGTCCAGTCCCGGCTCAGCCGCCTAAGACATGAACCCAGAATATGACTGGCAAGATGGGGAATTCGAATCCATGGCAAAATCAAAAATCGGGTATTGTTGGTCGTCATATGCAGGTTCCTGCGACGAGCCGACCTATCCCAACCGATGAATCGGTCACGAGGGGCCGTTTTCCATGCTGCTGAGCCAAAAAGCAGGCAGGCAACCGGACGAGAATTGCGATCAAAAGCCATATACTTCATATGTTCTCCGACATACCCTTTACACCCAAGGTAATGATATCGATCCATAAGGCAATGGAATAAATCATCAATATCTCCACGGCCCGATACCGGTATCAATTGTATCGGGCGGATCTTACGCAAAGTGGTTTCTATCGGCTTACAATCATGGGGGACATCGGGAATACGCCGCTGACGGTTACCGCTATGACGGGCAACGGGAAGTGTGACCATCCCTTTTTGCTCAAGTTTTCTCAGCATGCTTCGACAGGCCATGTCCTTGAGCAGACCTTTTTCCGTGCGCCAATCCCAGCGAGCACACAATTCTTTGGATAAACGAGTGCGGTGCCAGGCGGGATTGTCGTTAATCAAATGGCGTATCGTTTGTATATCAACTTCTGAAAATTCACGTCCTTGAATGGTTAAAGTCCTGCTCATGCAAATCTATATAACCTTTCATGAGCCAGGAGTCCAGCTTTTTTTGGGAGGGCAGAGTATTCAATGCAGCATGAAAAACGGAAAAATTGGATACATGTCAGTTCATGCCACTAAATGGGATTGCACCCAGGCCTGACTAAACAAATATGAAGCACTGATGAACAGTTACGGACCCTTGTTTTGCTTAGTTTTCAGCATTAGCTGAATAGTTACAATTAATGTTTCGTTATGGGCGAATTTGGGATGTTGAGAGTCAAACCTTGATGATTGTATCTTAACCGTTATTGCAAACATCAAGGTTTGACTCATTTTTCACAAGGGTGTCTATCCGTTATTCCAAATTAAGGACATGCACACCCACCGCAAGTGCATTGGATTATCAGTTTCCTGGCGTCTCTTACGGTAATTTTTCCATCTGCGTCCATATCGCATTCAGGACAGGCATCGGCCGATGCCCTCAGATATTGCCTGAGGATTTGAATATCACTTTTATCCACGGTCCCGTCATCATTCAGATCCCCCTTTAGGGGTGCCATATCGACAACCGCGAATTTTCCATCATGATCCAGGACAGCCCAGACTGTGTTAGCGGCTGTATCAACGCCATATGAACCCAGGCCGTAACCGGATTCCCAGGGCCCCTGGACCAGGCCGGGAGTGCTTTGGGATGCATTGGCGGCCACCGCCCGTTCCCAGGTATTGCCGTTAAATCCTGCCAGCCGGAGCCCGGATTCGTCATCCATCAGGGTGTCGTCATAGGAGACTTGAAGCACAAAGGTGTCGGTGGGCGTATCCGGGCTGTCTGACATCCCGTTAAGGACAAGGATATCCCCGGCAGGGGTACGGCCGCTTTCGGCGTCCTCTATAGCGCCGGCGGTCTGCCATCCAAAAGAAACCAGATTGCCCATCTGGCTGGTAACCGGCGTGATTCCTTCATCCGGATCCGTGGTGACTTCTTCATAGGTTGTATTTGTTCCCTCCAGAATGACCGCTTGGGTTCCGGCAAACCCGTCACCCTCCTGGATTTCACTTCCAAGCTGTGCATAGGAGCCATTGGCCTGTACCGCATACTGGCTGCCGTTGGTCGAATAAACTGTCCGGTCGACAATGGTCCATTCCGGGGTCCAGACCTCGTTGGGATCCTGGGGATCGGGATGGGCAGAGGAATAGTGTTCGATGGTGACAAAAGATCCGTCAACGGTTACGATGGTGTAACCAACCTGGTCGTTGATCTGCTTGAAACCAACTTCATCGCCGGTGTTGATTTCATATTCAAACCGGTAATATTTTTCAGCGTTGGAGCCGGTGATCAAATGCTGGAGCAAAAAATTTTCGTCTTTAATCGCCGCAGACCGGCTGTACTGGTGGTCATGGCCGGAAAAATATGCTTCGGCACCGTTGGCTGCCATGCCTTCTATCAGTATCATCCGGTAGGCCGTGGCGTCCAGAACCCCTTCTCTTGCACGGCCAAAAAGGGGTTCATGGGCAAAGACAAACATGTGATCATTGTCCCCAATTTCAATGGAGAGTATCCAGTTCATCAGGGCACTGGGGGCGGCACCGTATAAATCTATGGCTACAAATCGGACGTTGTTATAATCAAAGATATAGGAAGCCCCGGGGCCGCGCTGCACGATGGGGTTGTATTCACTGCTGCCAGGATCAAGATAGGGGAATTTGCTGTCCCAGATGTCGGTCAGCGCGATGTCTACGTCACCATAAAGGGGATCAGCAATTTGAGTCTCTTCCTCTGATCCGTCATCATGATTTCCCCTGATGGGGAATACGTCAATTCCGGCATCGTATAGCGGGGCGGCTGTCGTAAGCCACTGGTCGAATTCAGTTGAACCGCCCTTGTCGGTTAAATCCCCGACATGCATCATCATGTCCACCTGATGAACATTGACCATTCTGTCCACCACAGGCCCCATCAACCGGACCGAAACCCCGTTCAGGCTCACGCCTGCGGCCCCGCCTGACTGGGTATCCGCCATAATGCCAAACCGCCATTGGGCACCGGCCTGGGCCGGAAACCACAATCCAAAGATACACATAAAAACAATGAACAATTTTTTCATTTGTCCCTCCTCAATTTAATATTAATATTTTCGTTTAAAATTGAATAATCGATATGCGTTAGTCCCGAATTAGAAAATCATTAAAAGAATGATATAACGGACAATGGAGGATGCTTTGAGGGATCACATATTTTCGGTGCGCCTGTCTGTAAGAACAGATGGCTCAACACGGGGGAAACCATCAGGTTCTCCAAAGGAAATTTTATTTTTAAAACAACTCATATTCCTTACATCAATCTAGTATTTTTCTATCTGGATTCAAATTAATTTCTAACCGCCGACATATACATTTTTACCTGATCATCTTTAATTTGAAGACAGCAGCCATTAAGATACCGATATTATTGGTTCGAAACCGGGAACGGATTAATATCCACTTCCTTAACCTGCCATGAAAGCCATAATGTATTCTGCATTAAGCTTTTGTTATAAAACAAAATATTTTAATAAAGGGGGTGGTATTCCACATTTATATTAACCAAATCCTTCCCAAAGTCCGGGAAGTTGTTTTTAAACCGTTCAAGTTTATATTTTTATTTATTCTAAGGAGAGTTTATCATGAAAAAATTTAAGATTGTCCATGTATTACTGTTTGTATTCCTTATGGGTTTGATTTCCTCAACTTCCGCATCTGCAGCAAGTATTTCTTACTCGTTTACCGATCTGGGAGACCAGCAATGGCAGATTGACTATCAGCTGACGGATTTTAATTCAGATGTCTATGACGGGGTTACCATTTATTTTGATTACAGCCTCTATGGGTCCATTGGTCTGACCAGCTATGACGAAGAGGCCTGGGATATTTTGGTTGTTCAGTCGGAGGAGGATATCCTGGGTGTCAGCGACGATGGATACGTTGATGTGCAACCACTGAACCATGGCGGTATACTGACCGGAACCTTTTCCGTTACGGTAACCCTGCTCTCAGATGAACAACCCGGTTCCCAGGGATTTGAATTGTATAACGAAAACAACTGGGATGAGGTTGCCACCGGCACAACCTCTCCGGTGCCTGTCCCCGGTGCCCTGAGCCTTTTGATGGCCGGTCTTTGCGTCCTGGCCATGGGCAAAAGAAACTAATTCACAATTTTAAGGAGAAACATCATGAAAAAAAATATTGTTTATCTTCTGATTGTCCTTTTGAGCTTAACGTTTGGGGCCTCCATTGCCGCTGCGGATTTTTCCATTGAAAATTATACCCTGCAGAGCAAAAAACGGGTAAGCCGGACCGAATTTCTTTATACCTTTAAAGCAGATATTGTCAATTCCGGAGAAAACGCTGGCGGCGTAACCGCCACCCTTTCCAGCAGCGTTTCGAGCACCGTTGTTGTAGACGGCGAACTGGCCTTTGGCGATATTCAGGGCGGCCAGACCGCACAAAGCGAAGATACCTTCAGCATTCGCCAGAACCGCAGGGTTGCCTTTGATGCGTCCGCCCTTGCCTGGACATTTAATCAGACCAGCGACCATATCCCGGTTGTGGTTAAACTCATCCACACCAACGACCATCATTCTCATCTGGACAGCTCCACCTATGAACTGACCCTTAACGGCACCGCCACCCAGGTGGAAATGGGCGGGTTTGCAAGCCTTGCCACCATTATCCAGGAAGAACGCAATGACAACAGCATCGTGGTCAACAACGGTGAACTTAACGGTACCCTGTATTTTTCTCTTTTCAAGGGAGTTCCCGACTTCGAGGTGTTTAATCTGCTTGGCCTTGACGGATATGCTTTGGGCAACCACGAATTTGATGAAGGGGATGAGGGCCTGGCCGATTTGATCAAGATTGCCAACTTCCCCATTCTTTCCGCCAACATCGCCCCCCAGGAAGAAAGCCCCCTTTATGAAGTCAAAGACCGGATTCTGCCCTATGTCATCAAGGAAATTGACGGGGAACAGGTCGGTGTGATCGGCCTGCTCAAGGTCGAAAAGACCAAAAACTCCTCTCTTGTTTCCGATTATGTCACCTTTACCGATGAAATTGAAGCGGCCAACAATGCGGTTGCCGAACTGCAGGCACAGGGAATCAACAAGATCATCATGGTTTCCCATGTGGGATATTACAATGACATCCTTCTTGCCAAAAACATCCCCGGCCTTGACGTGATCGTGGGCGGTGACACCCACTCGCTTTTGGGGGATCAGACCGACCTTGAGGCCATCGGCCTGAGCCAGGATTATGATGGCCAGACCGGCCCCTTTGACGGGTATACCCATGACGGCATTGAAGAAGAAGAAACCCTGGGCGAATACCCCACCACCGTCACCGGTGCTGACGGGAACCCTGTTCACGTGGTCCAGGCCTGGTGCTATGCCTATGGCGTTGGAATCCTGAACATTGAGTTTGATGCCGATGGTGCTGCCACTGCTGCCCAGGGCAACATCCACATCCCTGTGGCAGGCCCCTTTCTCCAGAAAGATGAAGAATCCAACAGCATGGTGGAAGTTTCCGATGAGGTCAATACCCAGTTGCTGGCCGCCATTGCTGCGTCCCCCATCCTGACCGAGGGTGAGGTGGACTCACAAGTGGATGCCCTTTTGGCCCCCTACCGCGTGGATATGGAAGAGTCCATGAATACGGTGATCGGTTACATTTCCGTAACCATGCCTTATACCAGAATCCCCACGGCATTTGCCCAGGGTGAAACCCCCACGGGCAGTTATGCTGCCCAGGTGGTCAGCAATGCTTTTAAAAGCACCAACCCCGGAATTGACTTTGCCATTCAGAATGCCGGCGGTGTGAGAACCCAGCTTCTTCAAGGCGAATTTACGGTTGCCGAAGCCCTGGAGTGCCTGCCCTTTTCCAACACCGTTGTCACCATCGAAATGACCGGTGCTGAAATCCGCCAGGTCCTCAATGAAGCGGCCTGGTATTCTCTGACCTCCGGTTCCACCGGTTCATTTCCCTATTCATCCGGGCTGCGGTACGATGTAAATATAAGCAATGCAGATGCCGATAAGACCGCAGAAGAGTGCGGGGTCATCTACAACATTGAAATGCTGGATGAAGAAACCGGCACCTGGGTTGCGCTGGATGAAACCCAAAGCTATACCGTTGCCACCAATTCATTTACAGCCCTGGGCAAGGACAATTACCTGACCTTTAAAACGGTTCGGGATGCTGACCCCACAAAGTTTGAAGATACTTATATCAACTACTACCTGCCCCTTAAAGAGTACATTGAGGAGCTGCCCAACCAGACACTGCCCGCACTTGATAAAGACTCATACTGCCTGAAGTCCGTCATCGATGAAGACTAAGGGTACTTGAAAGAAAAAGTCTTTAATTTTTAATTAGCAAAGGAGCAGGGGGGACATTGTCCTTTCTGCTCCTTTGCTTTTTTTCCTTAACAAGTGGTGTCAACCCTTTATTATTGTATCATAATCGGTATTCCAATAATCACGGGTTGACACCACTTTCCCCTATCTTTATGCCACTCGGCTTAAAAAAAATATCCCGGGCCAGACGGCCCGGGATAAGGAATCCATTAAATTTTCGGAATCGGGAATTTAAAGCTTAGGCGTCTTTTCTGGCCAGTCCGGCCAGGCCCAGCATACCCAAACCCAGAAGAACAATAGCCGAAGGAACAGGAACCGCTTCTACACTCAGGTCTTGATGATCAATGCTGAAGGCAGCGGTCCCGTTATCAATGGCGGTAAAAGACAAGGTTGCCAGGGTAAAGGAATCTGGCTGGGATGCCAGCAGCTCGGAAGCGGACAGGTAGGATATCACACAAAGATTGACAAGGCCGTCCACGTATTCTCCTTCACTATAGTCATCGGCTTCAAAATCATCAATGCTTCCAAGCCAGTCAGAAAGCGTGTAATCGCCAAATGCAAGAACGCCGGAATCAAAGGCAACATCAATGTCAAAACCCCCCAGGATGGTGGTGCCGTCAAGCCCTGAGATAACCAGGTCCAGCGTAATTACATCGTCTGTAGAAACGGTTGCAGAATCAATGGAAAGAGACAAAGTGGCGGCCTGGGCGGAAACCGCTAAAACCAGGAAAGCAATGGTGGTTAACATAAATTTTTTCATGGGACTTCTCCTTTTTTAATTTTTTTTCATGGGTCCTCTCTTCATCACTTGAAGAGTGAATTTTACAGTTTATAATATCCGGGCTTTATGATCCCCGTAATAGCCGAATGTTATAATTTGGTTTGATTTGTATTCAAGGTCCCGGATGGCCGGGACCTTGAATTTTCAATGGGTTATCTTAACCGTTCCGGTGCGGCTGTTAATCCAGCTGAAACTGGTCCATGATATAGACATCAGTATCCGGATCATCCGTATCATAGGCATAGGTGGTCACCGTACCGTCTTCCGTGTTCAAAATGGTGAAGGCCGTTACCGTGTTGCTTGAAAGATAGGGCAGGTAACCCAGCGCATCTTCCTGGGGTGCAACATTGGGCGTAATCGGTTCAAGGCCGTAAGGGTCATCATACGCATCATAATCATCGGCATTCCAAGGAGAACCCGGTGTCCCGGAACGGGAAGACCGGCCGGTAACGTAAGAACCATAGGAATTTCCAACATTGGAGGTTTCCAGGTAGTTCACGCCGGTAGCGCCCTTGAAGCGGTTCCAGACATGGTCATGGCCATTAAATACCAGGTCCACCCCGGCCTCTTCGAGCAGGGGCTCGATATCCCGGATCAGGTGGCTGCCGCTTTTGGGGTACTCATACCGGATGCTGGTGATATTGCCGTCATCATCGGTTTCCACTGTCCGCACAGGGTCTGTAAATGCGGGAACAATATTGTCTCCCAGGCTGTGCAGGGGATGATGAAGCATCACAATCGTATATTTGGCCGCCTTGAATTCATCACTGGCCAGTTCATTTTTAAGCCATTCATACTGATCGGAACCTTCTTTGATGGGCTCAAAAATGTGGCGGCCCCAGCCTTGTTCCATCTGATCATCATAGTTGGAAGATGACTCGACATAGGTGCTGGTACCGGTGGCAACCGTGCTTTTCCCCCGCCAGATACGAGTGACATACAATGAAATCAACCGTACATCCCCAAAGGTAACCGCGTAATATTTTTCATTGCCTTTGTCGTTTTCAGGCAGGGTGAAGATCTCCTGGTAGGTATCGGTATTAAAGGTATTGTCTTTTATCCACGCTTCCTTAACGGCTTCACTGCCGGAGGGGTTCACTGTGTCCGCCACGGTTTCATAAGCTGCTTGCGCCACTGCCACAGGTTTGGGGTCGTTGAACTGGGTGCTTAAGCTATTGCCGTTTTTGACCCGGCCCATGACTTCATGGTTTCCGATTACAGGATAAATCGGGGCATTCTGAATGATCTTGCCGCCTTTATAGGTGGTGGTGAATCCGTTGGATTCCAGGGTCCGGGCCGCGGTTCCCTGAAGACCCGGGAAAAATGCGCCGCCCACAGTGTTGTCAAACCACTCTGACGCCCGGTCAGGGACGTTGACCAGGTCACCGGCAAAAAATACCGCATCCACGGTACCAAACATCTCTTCTACTTTCTGCATGTTGGCTGGGGTCATGGGTTTGGACTGATGATCAGAGGTCAGAAGGATCAGGTTGGATGTGCCGGTTGCCGGTTTGGGGGTCATGGTGTACCCGTCACTGACAATCATGGCACCGCAGTCATTAAAACTAATGACCGCATAGGGAACACGCACGCCTTGTACAAGCCCTGCGGCGACAGCTTCATGCCGCCAGATTTGCCGGTCCGTCACATCGGTATAGGTCTTATCCGGCACGCTGGAGCTTGCATCCTCCCGGGTCCGGCTCAGCGCCATGGTCTGGGCACTGGCAATCTGAATATCGGCATGGTCCGCAGCAAACGCCTGAATATCAGACCAGTCCAGATCCTCTTGAACCAAAAGCGCCTCTAAGCCGTTTCCGTAAATCAGGGCATGATC
Source organism: uncultured Desulfospira sp. (assembly GCA_963663165.1). GTDB lineage: Bacteria > Desulfobacterota > Desulfobacteria > Desulfobacterales > Desulfobacteraceae > Desulfospira. Next base: position 5,969,630 of record OY760175.1, read on the forward strand.
GTCACCCTCATATTCCGTAAACCAGACAACATTAACGGAATTTTCAGAAGGGAGCTGCAAAAAGGGCTGTGTCAGCAGTTCAGCATTTTCACAGCACTTTTTCAGAGTACAGTTTGTAACCACAATTCTGGCATCCCGGGTATTAATTTTGCCATCCCCATTCAGGTCATAAAGGGGATAATCTTCTGCAGACTGGCGCAGGTACTGGCGAATGAGGGCCACATCATCACAATCCGTGTCCCCGTCGTCATCCAGATCCGTTACACTGCGGGTCAGGACGGTTACATCATCATAGGTTCTTCTCTCATACATGGGCAGGCCATTTTCATCCCGCCGTACATCCCCGTTTTCGTCCATAAGGGGAAACACATAGACCGGGGTGAGTTGGGCCTGCCATTCGCCATTTTCCAGGTGAACGTTGACTTCCAGGTGACCGTAATGTTTTCCACCGTCAACCAGCTGGCTGCCGGACCAGGTTTCAGGGGCGTTCAGATGGGCCAGAAACACCTGGTGATCATTGTTGCTGGGCAGGTCATATAATCCATCTTCGCCCATGTAAGGTCCGCGCAGGCCGTCGCCGCCAATGCCCACATCGAAAAAGTGGATGCCCTCCACCAGGGAATGTTCATACATCTCGTCGTGGCCATTAAACACGGCATCCACGCCATAGGTTTTAAACAAAGCGGTCAGTGTCCGCATGGGCACGCCGGACTGGGTATCCTCTCCGCCGCTCTGGCCGGCACTGCCGGCTTTAAATCCGTGGGGGCCTACAGAGTAGGGGGAGTGGTGGAACTGGACAAAGATAAAGCGGCTGGTCTCTTTGGCGTCTGCCAGCTGGGCCTCAAGCCAGGTGTACTGGTCGGAACCGGGGTTGAAGTCCGGGGCCTCGCCCTCGCCCCAGGCTTCGTTATCCTCTGAAGACTCACCTTGGCCCAGCAGGTACCAGTTGGTGTCCTGTCCGGTTTTGTTGGGGCTGCCGTTGCTGGAATCAATGGTAATATAGGTGATGGGGCCGTAATCTACACGGTAGTAACGTCCCTGGAGTTCTGCCTTGCCGGAGCTGTTGTCCGGGGTTGAAAAATAGGTGCGGTACCGGGCCATGGCCTCTTTGGCCAGGGGCGTGGTGTAGGAACCGCCGCCACCGTCGCCGCCGGCATGGTTCTCATGATTTCCCACGGCAGGCAGGATGGGCACATGTCCTGCAATGTCATTGTAAGAACCGGCATTATGGCGCCAGAATTCGTCCCAGTCCCGCTGCTCGTTGCCGGCTTCCACAATGTCACCGGCAATGGCAATGAAATCAGGGTTTCTGTCTTCCATGGTCTGGATATTGATCTTATACCCGTCGGTCTGGTCCAGCCAGTACTGGCGGTCGTAATCTCCGTAAGGCTCGGAGCAGCGCCGGGTTTTACCGGTGGATTCGGGTTCGGTTTCCGAATCGGCATATACTATGAACCGGACATCTCCGTCTGCCAACGGTGCGGTTTTCATGGTGCTGCTGTAGGTTGAGTCCCCCTGGGTCACCGTATAGGTGTAGGTGGTTCCGGCGCTCAGCCCTTCAACAACAACCCGGTGCAGGTACGGGGCACCCGGATCAGTACCGCCATAATATTTGTAATCTCAGTGGAATAATAGGCCAGATCCGAAGCCAGTACCGGGGCGCTGGAAAAGGTTCCCACCCCCTGAACGGTGATTGACCCGGCCTGGCTGGATTCAGACAGCCAGGTTACGGTCATGGCATCTGTCTTGGGATTCTGAAGATAGGGGGTGACCCGGAAATCTTCAGCCCAGCAGACAGAGGCGGTGATTAAGGCGACAATAAGAACAACAAAAAGCTTTCTCATAATATTTTCTCTCTCTTTTTTTGTGAAAGTCTCACTAACATCTTGAGAAGACGTTCATTTTTTGTTGTGGACGGTTCTTGGTTGGATAATTCAAGCTGTCCGTGACGGTTTATAAAAATGGAATCATCCGCTGTTGTTTGCCCTGGAACGGCCAGATCCATTCCGGGCTTGATGGCACAGCGGCAGGCCATAACACATGTAAAATTTACAAATGGGGTTTTAAGCGGGGTAAAAAGAAACAACAAACTTAAATTTTTTAGCCTACCACCTCCTTTCACTAATGATCAGCAGGATAGGAACTCCTCCTTATTTTTCTTAAAAGCGAGCCGTACGAAGATCGACCTTTATTTTTTTTACAGGACAAACACTAGATGGGAATTAGAAAATGATTAAAATTAAAAACAGTGATGGAAAAAGGATGGAAACCCGCTTTAGTCCTGGCATTGTTTGCCATTATAGTTCATCCCTGAAGCAGGGCGGCAACCGTTAAAAATTGATTGCCGAACCGGAATGCCCCTTTATTCGGACAATTGCGGGCCCCCATAACGGTCTCATTGTTTGCTCATCGAATTGTAGTTTTTTAGCAGCATGTGAGCAAAAAAAATCGGGCTGCCCTGGGAAAAAATCCCAAGGCAGCCCGGATAAAATTTGAGGGGGCATCCCGATTATCGGCCGGGGCCATATTCCCGGCTTTTGTTAGTTTTGCATCCTTTGGTTGACACAGAGGAAGTTCCTGGCTTATGGTCATAATTGTTTTGCAGCCAACCATTACGGAGGCCGGGATGAACAAGATGGCAGGAAAGCCAGGGATTTGGGCAGGAACCTATAAGGTATTCGGCCTGGGATTTCTGATTTTGGCCATTGCTTTTTTATCCGGCCCAAAGGTGGTCATGGATACCCGGTTACAGCCTGTACACCTTCCCAAAGATCTTGATGCATATGTGGCGGATTCTGAATCTGCCTTTGACGACATTGTCCCGGGGGCGGAAAAACGGATTTTTTGGGCAGGAGAGACGCATGTTCAGACCCCGTTCTCGGTGATTTATCTTCACGGGTTCTCCGCCACTCGCCAGGAGACGGCCCCGCTGCCGGAGATGATCGCAAAACGGCTGGGCGCCAACCTGTTCTGCACCCGCTTTACCGGCCATGGACGTACTGGCCAGGCCATGCTGAACGGCAGTGTCAACGCATGGCTCAATGATGCTGTGGAGGCCTTGAAAATCGGGCAGCGGATCGGTGAAAAGGTCATTGTAACCGGGACCTCAACCGGCGGCACCGTGGCCGCCTGGCTGGCGGCTCAGCCGGTGGCAGCGGATGTTGCGGCATTTATCCTGATCTCCCCCAATTTCGGCCTTGCCAACAGGATGTCCAAAATTCTGCTCTGGCCATGGGGCAGACATCTTGCCGAGCTTATTATTGGTAAGGAAAGGTCTTTTGAACCGGATAATCCCGCCCATGGAAAATTTTGGACCCACCGGTATCCTACCCGGGCCCTGCTGCCCATGATGGGGCTGGTCAGCCTGGCCGGGGATTTGGATATGTCCCGGATTAAAGCGCCGGTACTGGTCATTTACTCCCCTGCCGACCGTGTGGTAGATCCTGCCCGGACAAAAAAGGTATTCAAAAAACTGGGCTCAAAACAAAAACAATTGATCCCCTATACCGGGTCAGATGACCCGGATCAGCATGTGCTGGCCGGCGACATTCTGTCTGCCAGTTCAACAAAGGCCCTGGAAACCATGATCGTTGATTTTATTGCCGGGAAAACCCAAAGCAGTAATCCGTAGGAAATCGGCCCGTGGAGGGCTATTGGCAACCTGGCTCCGGAGCGTCTTAATTCCCTTAAACATGTCACCACCATTGAATCTATTGGGTTATCTACTCGCATTGAGGGGGGTGAAACTAACGTCTCGGGAGGTCGAGGCTTTGTTGGCCGGGCTTTACAGGAAATCATAAGGCTCCAGGGATAAGCAGGCGGTGGCCGGGTATGCGGATGTGATGAATACCGTATTAAAGTCCTTTAGCGAAATTTTTTTATTATCTGGCTTTGAGAAGGACCCAAGGGTCACTTTAGTCTGATGATCCGGACTACAATCCCTGGGTTCTTTTTTTCTTGAACGCTCTGGACGCTCTAAAAAATATGTTATCCCGGAAAATAGAACGGGAAAACCTTTTTGTGAAACTAACCCAGGTGTCCCTGCAGATTATTGAACTGGTGAAGGTGCATGGAAAGCGTTCTATTTCTGAGATTGAAGCCACTACAAAAGTCAACCGCAACACCCATAAAAAAGCGGCTGGCAGACCTTGCCTAAGATAAATACCTGGTTCAGCCGGGGCAGGGCAAGGGGACCCGTTATTCGCTTGGGTTGAAATAATTTTTGATAGTCTGGCCGGTCAGCTTCAATTAAAGCTGATCTCTCATATCGACACAAGATCTTGTGGTAAAGTGATGTCAGAAAAAGCGTTAAATCATACCATTATGTTGCGAGTGGGTCTAACCTGTTAAATTTAAAGGCGATTTTAGCTATTCACATTGCAAATCAATATTGTATTAAAATTCAACACGTTAAAAGTTATTTTAGAAATTTTAAAGATCAGTGGCAACATAATTTTTTGTTTTACTACATACCCCTCCAAAGCTAGCAAAAGCTGCTTCAGTGGTTCATAAACTGTCAAGCCAGGCGAGGATTTCAGCACTATTTCCCCAGTCGATTAACTCATCAATTTTTTTGTCATGAGTTATTTTCGATTGCATGTATTCCATGAGCGTATTTTGGACTTCCCGTTTTTTTGACAGATCCAGCTGCAGATAGGTCATTGTTGATTCAATACTTTGATGACCAAGACGATTTTTGATATCCGATACCGGAGCACCTGAACTGACCATGTTGACCGCGCACGAATGCCTGAAGCAGTGAGCCGGGCTCAGTCCTTTCAGCCGTTTTTCCGGCAAGGCCAAGGTCAAATACTTCCTGCAAATTTTATTAATTCCATGTCTGGTCATTTCCCGCTTCCGTTGATTGATAAACAGCCTATGGGCAAATAAAGGGATGGGATCTACCCTGTGATTGCTGATATAGTCCGAGATCAAGGAGGCGGTTCTGGAGCATAGATTAATCAACCGGTATCGGTTTCCCTTTCCCAGGACCGCAATGGTTTCGTTTTCGGGGTCAAAATAATCAAATTCCAATGTGGCAATTTCACTGGCCCGGGCACCGGAGTCATAAAGCAGATGGAGAATGGTAAAATCCCTCATGCCTTCTTTCTTTTTCAGATCAACGGCACTGAAGACTTTCATGATTTCTTCAGGATATAAAAATCCCATCACCTTTTTTTGAGCTCTTTTCTGAGGGATGTTCAGGAGCCTATCGGCAATTCGTTTTTTATCCGGATGCATGAAGCGGATCATCTTGGCCAAAGACTTAATCACGGCCAGGCGTTGGTTTCGAGTCTGCACGCTATTTTTTCGGTTTTTTTCCAGATGCTGGAGAAAGGCAAGCACTGCATCCACCGTTAAGTGTTCGATTTTCAATGACTTGATTTTTATTGAGTGATGATTCGCCAGAAAATGCAGAAATAACGACAGGCTCTGCTGGTAAGCTTGAACACTTTGTTTGCTCGTCCCTTTTATCGAGGGCAAGTATTCATAAAAATACTGGTGCAGGCAACTTGTCAATCTCATGCACCCTCGCTTTTTGATTTCGAAAAATCAAACAGTTGCCAACGGTGCTCAGCATCCAGTACCTTCAAATAATAGGTTGTGTATTTGTATTTGCTGTGCCCCATATAAGCCGCCAGTACAGGCAGGGCATTTTGGCAGGATTTTCCTTGCTGTTTTATCCTTTTCAGCGTGTTCACAGCAAACGAATGCCGCAGGGAATGATGTGAAGGCTGGCTGAAGTTTGTAGTACCGATTATTTTCCGGGAGTGATCAAAATTAATATCTGTGAGAGCCTGTTTAAATCTGCGATTTATAAACATACGTACCAGTTTTTTCCCTTTCACCTTTACCAGCAAAAAAGGGCTGTCATCCTCATCAGGGAATAACCGGCGAACTTTTAGCAGGTTGTTGATTTCATAGGCTACGGCTTTGGGTATAGGGATCAATCGATCTTTTCTAAATTTTGTCTTTTCAATATAGATTGTTCTTTCTTCGGGCCTGTAATGGGTTTTCAATAAATTAAGTGTCTCCGAGGTTCTAAGTCCGCACCGGGCCATCAACAAAAAGGCTATATAAGCACTGAAATCTGACACATAGAATCTCTGGCTTGTCCGCATCGACTTGATTACAGCTTTGAGAAAACGGTCTGTTTCTTCCGGAGAAAATATAAAAGGAATAACGTGATTTTCCTGTAGCTCAGTGATTTCCTGCAACGGATTTTCCAGGATCACATCTTTGCGTATAAGATAATTGAAAAAGATCTTGAGCATTCTAAAAATCGTATTTATGGACCGGGGTTCAAGATCAAGTTCTGCTCTGAACCGGATAAAAAACAGCGGATCAAAGGATGTCCAAGTCACTTGTTTTTCAGACACATATCGATCAAGTACCCTAAGACCGTACATCATTGAGGTGTTTGAGTACCCCAGTTGAAAACGATATGTGATAAAATCCTCCATTTGTTCAGCCAAGAAACTTTTAAAACGTTTCATCAAGGATAACCTCCCGCATCAGGCCGATATGAATGCTCAGATACTTTTTTGTCGAATCGAGGCTTTTATGTCCCATCATTTCTTTGATTTCATAGATGGACATACCGGACTCCAACATATTCTGGGCAAATGAATGCCGCAGCCAGTATGTGCTTGATCCAAGATTGTTTTTCGTCATGCATTCTTTTATATCTCGGGGGATATCGCTCCTGTTGGCCGGTTTATAAGGTGGTGTCAACTGTAAAAATAGAACTCGGGATTGAGTTTCAGGTCTCCCGCCCACAATATAGGCAGTGATCGCTTTGATTATGTTATCGGGAAGGGGAAGATGAGCAGGATTGCAATTTTTTCTTGAACGGATAAAAATCTCTTTCTGTCTAAATGAGATGTCATCCAGAGTTAGCAACCTGATTTCTTTCGGCCTTAACCCCAGATAACATGCCAGATGCAGGGTGGCATTGGTGCGAAGGTCTTTTGCTGTTGACAGGTCCAGACTGTCAAACAACTTTTGAATTTCATGAGTGCGCAAAAATTTGGGCGGCTTTGGTGGTCCGAACTCCGGAGGGCTTACCACTAAAGCGCCAAGGTCCTTTTTAAGATCTCCGTGTTGATAAAGGTACTTTAAAAATCTTCGTACATGTGACCGGTGCGTCCTGCATGTCCCGGGAGCACGCCCCTTGTTGCAGACTGCTAAAAATTGATCGACCTGGTCAATGGATATGTTGCCCAAAGAGGTGTTTTCCCCCTGAAGATAGGCCGCAAAATTTGTTAATGTCCTTTTTGTATAGGACACCGCATCCCCGGAAGCTTGATCTCGACAGTAGTCCAGGTATTTCTCCACTGCTTTGGTGACCTTATTGTCAACTTCCATCATGGCTGCCTCCAAAAGATTGCAGGACAAGGCTGCGGATGGTTGCCGGATCGTGCAGTTCCATGTCTTTTTGGCTTTGAAGGGGGGCTGCTGAGGGCAGAGCCACTCTTTCCGGAAGGGACAATACTTGGAAAAGGTTGCCGTCAAATGCGACCAGGTTCTTGTCAATCAAGGCATTCCTGGCAAGGATGTAGTCATCAACACAAATCCTGAGCAGGGTGCAGATTTTATCATAGCCGTAATAGGACAGCCCATGACGATCCGCCACGATAATCAAAAACAGGTACAGCAGGAGCTGATGATGATCCAGGCTTGCCCAGAATCCGTCCCGCAGGAACCGGTGTTCGATAAAAGCAAAGCTTCCTGCAATTTTTCTGATGCGGCAGGGATCTATGGGATTTTTTGCAATGGACGCACGAAAACGGCGTTGGGGCTTTTGATTCCGATTTTTGGCTTTATTTTGTCCGGTCTCCATGGCATTGCCTCCTTGAAATGATCGTTAAAGGCAATTTACCCTTTTTCTCAGGGGGGATCAGGCCCCGTTTGTTGTTGGAACCGGCTTTTTCCATGATGTTTTTTTTGAGGGCGAGGGCCAAACCCTAACGGCGGTGGCAGGATATCCAAATGTGAAGCGGCAAGTTCCCGGAGATGGGGTAAAACAAACTCAACCCCAAGTGCAGATCTCAATGATGATAAGGTTGCCTGACCATCATTGGATAAGGACGGAATCAGGTCGATTAATAAAATCAAACTTACATGAATCAAAAACAGTCTGTGCCTCATCCATCGCAAGACACCAGGCAGGCCGATATCTGGACGCATATTGTCTGCTGCGGCCTCCTGGCTTGGTGCTGCTTCGATCTGATTGATGACCGTTTCCGCCTCCATCAGTGTCCCTGGCAGACGTGAGGACAGGCAATCGGGCAACAGCCCGAAGGTGGTCCTGCCATCCGGACAATACCACCGGGCGATTTTTGCACCGTCGGGATACTTTCTGCAATAGGTCCCATGCCTGGCAAATTTGCAGCCACCTTCCGGATGTAACGGGCACCGATCCAGTTTTGCATCTTTCCATGCCTCCTCCTCTATATATTGTTCAACAGGAATGTCGGTGGCGAATCGGAGCTGCACGACTTTAACCTTGCGTTAAAATTCAAAATATGAAACATTTTCCCATGGCAAAGATCGGTCGCAATACACCATGCCCTTGCGGCAGCGGTAAGAAATATAAGAAGTGTTGTTTGTCGTTGCAGTCAGCGGGAACTCAACCCAAGCCCTATCCTGCCGGGTTTACACCAGTTTACACGGAATTGGATCTGCTTTCAAACAGTGTGATTGATCTGATCGATGAAAACAAATTCGACGAGGCAGAAGCTGTATCAAAGAGATTATTGCATGAATATCCAAATCAGATTGACGGCTTTCACAGGTTGGGACAGGTCTATGAAGCTCAGGGAAAAAAGCATGAAGCGGGAGAATACTATCAAAAAGCCGCAGATTTTGCCCGGACAATGCCGGGTTTTGATCCGGAAACTGTTGAACGCTTCCTTTTAAAAGCAAAGAAATATAGGGAAGAAGCAAAGTAGAAAAACTATATCCAAAGAAAATAACTCATTTAGAACTTTTTATAGAAGAAAATCTCGCTACAAAAAAAAGTCGCAACATAAATACCATAAATCCTCAGTCAGTTTTATCCGGTAATAAATTAATTATTCTTGCATTTCCCTTTCGGAGATGATTACTATCCAGAATCATTGTGTTTTAGAACCTCATCTAACTCAGAGCAAAGACCCCGGAGGGGTCACGGAATATAGCCCCGGGTGTGAACCCGGGGTCTTATAATGCAGTATTCATAATAACTCCGAAGGAGTGACAGAACTTATATAGAAAACCAGACTGAACACCATAGGAAAAAAACATTTGAAGAGGAATTAGTTGAAATATTGGAGAAACATGGTGTTAACTTTGATCCAAAATATCTTTGGGGCTGAAATCAATTCTGTCGCTCCTTCGGAGCTTGGGGTGACTGTTCTGAATCCCCCGGGTTCACACCCGGGGCTATAATCCCGGCCTCCTTCGGAGGCAAACCATCCGCCACAAACCAAATTTATTTCAGCTTCAAATTACCTAATTTTGCCCTATAAATTTTCGTTTTATTCTGGATCAGAGTAAATGTTGACTATGATTGTTCGTTTTCCCGATAAATGACCCGGCACTGTATCTTGTGGTCACTTCCTTTTGTTGAAGGGCCAGGCGTATATATTGAATTTAGCACGGCGGTGGCCCCCAAAAATACATGCTTGGGTTGCAGCTGTGCGGTATGGTGGTCTATTGGTTTTCCGTCCGGTAGATCGGTCAGATCAGGCCCAGAACCATGGACAGGGTCCCGAGAAGGGAGTGAGACAGCGCAATTGCCCAGATATTGGGTTTTTTAATGAAGATGATTCCCCAGGAAAGTCCGCTGATCAGGGCGATAACGATCAGGGGCGGGTGGTGGTAAATGATATGAAGCAGGCCAAAGGAAAGGGTGGATATAAATAGAAAAAAGCCGTTTCCCGCCTCCGTGATCCGCTTGATTTCCGAGCGTAAAATGGCCCTGAAGATCAGCTCCTGAACCGGTCCCAGGAAAAAAATATAAAACAGATACACATGGGGAAGATAGCTTTGCGCCTTTGGCCTTGAAAAGCCGGCCTTGTGCATGAATACAAGCCCGATGCCGCCGATAACACAAAAACATAAATTCCAGATCAGGGAACTTTTCAGGTTATCGGTCCTAAAGCCAAGTTCAAGACGGCTGTACTGCCGGTAAAAATAAACCCAGGCAAACCCGGGCAGGGTGCTGAAAAAAGCGAAAAACCGGTATTCAAAGGGAATGATTTCAAGCCAGATCAGAAAAACCGGCGCATAACAAAGGAACAGCAGCAAAAGCAGGGGCCGGTAGGGGGTATAAAATTCATAAGCCGCCTGTCCATGAACATGGATTCCTTTTCTGGTTTCAACAATAGAAAAAGAATCCAATATCGCCTGTTTCTGATTCATTGATTCGCCCTGGGTCCTTGTGTGTCCTTTGGGGGTTAACCGAGATACCCCGATACACTAACATAATTTTAATAAAAATAAAATTTATTACACATTATTTTAGTTAATATATTGATATTAAAGATAGAATCGTATCTAATGATTTGCTAATTATTTGGGGGATTGCGGTTTTCCGGGGACTTGTCCGTACCGGTGGGCTGGGCGTCGATAGCCCCGGGTGATCGCATGCAGCTTGCCCGCCGGTGTCGTTGATCCAAACAAATATGAGGCACTGGTGGACAGTTACGGACCCCGGGATTTTCATTTTCCGGCATCAGCTGAATAGGGCCTGAATTTTTTATAAAATAAAGAAAAAAACCTTGACTAATGCCCTTGGGGTGTTGCAAAGTATTTTTCAAACACTAAACTAATGAAAAATTTATTTCAATGAGCCATAAATCAAATTTTTATAAGCGGATCACCCAAAACCAGGCGGCATTCAGCCCGAACGATAAAAAGATAGCCGAGTATCTGCTCCACTCATATCCGGGCGGACTGCTTGAAACCGCTTCGGCGATTGCGGGTAAGCTGGATTTGAGTGTTGCAACGATTACACGATTTTTCCCGAAAATCGGTTTCAACAGTATCCGGGACGCACAAGAGGAATTCAAAAACAGGTTCGACTTTTTAAAGGATTCCCCACTGGACCGGTATCAGAAAAAGAGAACTGCTGAAGAAAACAAAACCATATTCGACAAGGCCTGGGATCTGGATATGGCCAACATTCAGCAAACCGCCGCCAACATAGACAAAAAAGATGTCCAACAGTTTGTGGACCTGATCTGCAGTAAAGACAGAACCATTTACATTGTCGGCGAACGCAAAATGTTTGCCATGTCCTTTTATCTTTATGTTCAGCTCAACTCACTTCATCCGAACATTGTCCATATCCGGACCGATCAGTCCCTGATTGCGGATACGGTGGCCAAAGCCCGCCCCGAAGATGTGTTGATCCTCTTTGACTTCAGGCGCTACCCAAAGGCAAGCATCCGGCTTGCGGATATCTTTCGGACCATGGGGTGCAAAATTGTCGTCATCGGGGACTCTCCGATTTCCCCTAGTATCGGATATGCCGATATCTCCTTTTTAGTGGAGACCAAGGGCGTTTCCATTTTTGATTCCTATACACCGGGCATGACCTTAATTAACGCCCTGGTTGCCGAGGTGGCCCAGAAATCCGGGGATTATGTCATAGCGCACCATGAAAAATTAGAGGAATGCTACCGGAAACTGGAATTGTTCACCAATTATCAGGATAAGACATGATGGATTATTTAATTAAAGACGCAACCCTTGTAGATGGTTCGGGGGATCCCGCTTTCAGGGCGGATATTGCTGTATCCGGCGATAGAATCAGCATGGTTAAAGCGTGCAGCGGTGCATCGGCCCGGACGGTCATCGAGGCTGCCGGAAAAATTGTCTGTCCCGGTTTTATTGATATGCACAGCCACTCTGATGTTCTGTTTTCCAACGGGGATCTGATCTCCCATAAAGTTTTTCAAGGCGTTACAACCGAGATCATCGGCCAGGACGGCATCTCCGCAGCGCCCCTCACCAGCGAATCCATTGACTTTATGGCCGAAATCATTGAGCCCTTGGGCGGAAAGGTTGAGGGCGGATGGCAGCCCTGGGATATGGACGGCTTTCTATGTGCCATTGCCCGCCGAAAAGCCGATCTGAACGTCATGACCCTGACCGGCCACTGCAACCTGAGGATGGCGGCAATGGGCCACACCATGGCCGCCGCCTCCGACCAGGACCTGAAGCTTATGGGCAGCCTGCTGGCCAAAAGTTTTGAACAGGGGTCTGCAGGGCTTTCCCTGGGGTTGATTTATCCGCCCAGCAGCTATTCAAATGTCGATGAATTGATCCATCTTGGGAAAACAGTGAAGCAATACGACGGCATCATGGTTTCCCATATTCGCAATGAGATGGACAAGGTCCTGGATGCCCTGGAAGAGATGATCGCCATCGGTGAGGAGAGCGGCTGTAAAATTCATATTTCCCATTTAAAGTGCATGGGCAAAAGCAACTGGGGCAAGATGCCCCAGATCCTGGCACGCATTGACAAGGCTCTGAATCAGGGGGTTGCCATCTCCTTTGACCAATACCCTTATGATGCATCAAGCACCTCGCTTTCCCTTTTACTGCCGGGCTGGGCCATGGAAGGCGGGTGGCAGGGATTTAAAAAAACGGCCGGTGATCCGGCCCATAAAAGCAACATTTTGTCCCAGATTCAACAGACCATCCATCAAAGAGGGGGCGCCGGAGCCATCACCATTGCCTCGGTTCAAAGCGATAATGCCCCGAACCTGACCGGCAGAACCATTTTGGAATTGTCCCGGAGCCGGGGGATTTCCGAAGCGGAGACGGTTTTTGACATTTTGTACCAGGAACAACTGCGGGTCATTGCCATTTATCATGCCATGGATGAAACGGATGTGGAATGTGCCATGACCCATCCCTTGCATACCGTTGGCAGTGACGGTGTCCTCGGGGATTTTCCCCACCCCCGGGCATATGGCACCTTTCCGCGAATTCTACAGCATTATTGCGGTGAAAGGCGATTGTTCCCTCTGGAAAAGGCCATCCGGAAAATGACCTCAACCCCGGCGAAGGTCATGGGCATTAAGGATCGCGGCTGCATTAAAGAGGGCCAATATGCCGATCTGCTGATTTTTGAAAAAGACAAATTTATTGGAAACGCCACTTATAATGAGCCCAAACAATTTGCTTCCGGGCTTGAATGGGTATTTCTCAACGGAAAGCCCCTGATCGAAAACGGGGTTAGACAAAAGAGTTTTCCAGGATATGTCCTTAAAAAGGAATCATTAATAATTAACCAATAGGAGGTAAGCAATGTTCAGAAGAAAGACATCCAACTGCCGGTTCACCTGGTTGGTCAGTATGCTTGTTGTTTTTTGTGTGGCCGGGGGCATGGCCAATGCCAAACCCATCACGTTGACTTTGGCAGACTCTACCGCTCCCGTGGGGCTCAGGGGCGAGGGGGTGAAAATTCTTGTGGAAGAAATTGAAAAACAGACAAATGGTCAGGTAAAAATCCATGTCCACTGGGGAAATTCACTGCTGAAGGCAAAAGAAATACTGGGCGGCATACAGAACGGCATCGTTGACGTGGGGTTTGTCAATCCCAACTATTATCCCAAACAGATGATTGTCAGCGGCGCTTTTTCACTGTTCCCCCAGGGGCCTAAAGCGTTCAGCAACATGGCCTGGTTTTATGAACAATGCTTTAATAACATCCCTCAGTTGAAAGCCGAATTTGAAAAACTCAAGTTAAAACCCATTTATACCAACACCGTTTTACCCGTATCCATTGTCTCTACCCAGCCGTTTACGAAATTTGAAGATTTTAAGGGGAAACGGATTCGTGCGGCCAGCCGCTGGTGGCTTGGGCAATTGAAAGGCGCCGGTGCCGTCCCTGTGTCCATTCCCTGGGGCGACTGCTACATGGCCCTGCAGACCGGTTCCATAGAAGGGGTATACACCAACCGGGATGGTGAACACAGGACCAAACTCGATGAGGTGGCCAAACATGTCTATACCTGCAGGGAGTTGTGGGTGGGCGCCCCTTTTATTTACGCCATGAAAACCGATAAGTGGAACGCTCTTTCAAAAGAGATCCAGGATCAGATCACCGCGGCCGGAAACTCCGCTGCCAAAAGATTTCAGGATTTGTATGAATCTGAATGGGCCAAGACCGAAGCCGCCCAAAAAGAGATGGGATGCACCATTACGGCGGCTTCTGCCGGCGATATTGAAAAATGGGTCACCATGCCCGTCATTAAAGAGCTTCAGGATGAATGGGTAAAAGAGACCGGGGATGCCGGTGTTTCCCACCCGGAGCAAGTCATTGCAGAAATGAATGCCTTTCTGGAACAAGCCATTGCAAAGGACAATCCATAAATTAAATTGCCCGGCATAGAAAAGAGCAACCGCTTTTTTATGCCGGGTTCAATGATGTCGGGAAAATAAAAATGATAAAGAAAATCATGGACAGCATCTGTGACATTTTTGCAGAGATAAGCGGATGGCTTTTAAGCGCCATAATGGTCCTGCTTATCATTGATTTTGCCGGGCGGGGCCTGTCAATGCCTGTTCAGGGCGTGGGAGAACTGGCCGTGTTTGTGATGGTATCTGTTGTCTATCTTGGCCTTGCCCACGCAGAGAAAAAAAAGGGGCATGTCAGGGTAAACGCCATCATTTCAAGGTGTCCCCCTGAAGCCGAAAAATGGTTTGATATACTTGTCCATCTCATCAGCCTTGCCACGGTGGTGATCATTGTCTGGGCGGTAAGCCGGAATGCGTTTGAGGCCTATCTATCGGGAGAGGCGGTGGCCGGCACCGTTCCCCTTCCCGTCTGGCCGGTTAAATTTATCATTGTCATCGGCTGTCTGTTTTACCTGATCCAGGTTGTTTTCAATACCATTGGACTGTTTCAGAAACCAGACACCAAACCTTAACTCACTCAGTTTTGCCGTATTCATTCGGCTGATTGTTCAAAAGCATAGGAGATGCCGCTTATGGAACCTGTGACCATTGGGATACTTTCGATCCTCCTCTTGTTCATCATGCTTGCAGCCAGTCTGCCCATTGCCGTCAATTTTATTTTTGTCGGCTTTATGGCCACGGCACTGATGTTAAGCCTGGACAGCGCCCTGTCATTTTTAGGGCAGACCATGTACTATTCTCTGGCCAGCCCAAGTTTTACGGCCCTGCCTCTTTTTGTCCTCATGGGCGCCTTTGCTTCAAGCGGCGGTTTTGCCAAACGGGTTTATGACGGGGTTCATTCAGCGGCTGCCGGGCTGCCGGGGTCACTGGGAATCACCACCTGTTTCGGTTGTGCCGCCTTCGGGGCGGTATCCGGATCATCCCTGGCAGCATCGGCCATTTTCGGGAAGCTGGCGCTCCCGGAAATGAAACGCCATAATTATGATAAAAAATTTTCATTGGGAACCATCGCGGCTGCCGGAACCTTCGCGGCCATGATCCCCCCGAGCGCCCTGTTCATTATCTATGCTATTTTTACGGAACAGTCTGTTGGAAAACTGTTTATCGCCGGTATCATCCCCGGTGGGGTTACAGCCATTGTTTATTCCCTTGCCATTATCATCCGTGTCCGGTTGAATCCGTCCCTTGCACCTCAAATTATGACGGAAAAACAAATCAGTATTCAGAAAAGACTTTCTTCCCTGGTTCAGATCTGGCCGGTGGCGGTACTGGCCCTCGTTGTTCTCGGCGGCATCTACAGCGGCATCTTCACCCCCACGGAAGCCGGTGCCGCCGGGGCGTTTGCCACCCTTATCTTTGGCATATTTCTAGGAAAACTCAATCAGGTAAAATATATCAAATCCGCCCTGAAGGAGTCGGCACAAACCACATCAATGGTATTTTTTATCATTGTGGGGGCGCTGTTCTTCACACGGGTGCTGACAGTATCCAGAATTCCTGTTGAACTGACCCAACTGATACTGAGCTGGAACCTGCCCAATTCAGTGGTCCTTTTTTCCATCCTGCTGTTATGGTTTCTGCTGGGCATGATTATCATCCCCACCGGTATCTGTGCATTGACCCTGCCCATTGTTTATCCCATCATTATCCAGTTAGGGTATGACCCCATCTGGTTTGGCGTGATTATCCTGAAACTTGTGGAAATTGCTGCCGTGACACCGCCCATCGGCCTGAATGTGTTTACCTTAAAAGGGGTGGCGGGTGAAGATACAACCCTGGAAGATATTTATCAAGGCATCTGGCCCTTCATTATCTGTGATCTGATTGTCCTCATACTGCTCATCATGTTTCCGCAGATATCCTTGTTCCTTCCAAACCTGATGATGCAATAACCGGTGTTTAATTTGCCTGTATCGGTGGCCCGCTCCAACAACGTGGCCTTTACAACGCAGCCCTTATGGATTCAATGCGAACTTGCCGGCATCATCCGGGACAATTGGGTCAGGAAATTCCATTCATGGTTCACTTTCTCTTGAACCTGTTCATAATCGGCATCGGACAGGTGGCGGAACCGGCCCTGGGGTTTAAAATAATCCTGTACAGGGATGGGGGGCGGGTCCTGGGTGATCCGGTAATCTTCCCCATTATAAACTTCGTACAGAGGAAACACCCTGGACCGGGTGGCCAGCCTGGAAATTTCAATGGATTTTTCCGACGGGATCTTCCAGCCCGACGGGCAGGCGGACAGGGCATGGATGAATGTGGTGCCGCGGGTTTTGGCCGCTGTTTTAACCTTTTTGATAAAATCATCCAGATAGGCAATATTGGCGGTGGCACAATAGGGGATTTTGTGGCCTGCCATGATCCGGATGATATCTTTTTTGTTGCTGGATTTGGGCCCTGTTACCGGCGTGGTGGTGGTCCAGGCTTTTTCCGGGGTGGCTGAAGAACGCTGAACACCGGTGTTCATGTAAGCTTCGTTGTCATAGCAGATGTAAATGATGTCTTCGTTTCGTTCTGCTGCACCGGACAGGGACTGGATGCCGATATCAAAGGTGCCGCCGTCACCGGCAAAGGCCAGGACTTTGGTGTCCTGCTTTCCTTGAAGATCAAGCCCTGCCCGGACCCCTGAGGCGGCGGCCCCGGTGGTGGCAAAGGCGGTGTGAAGCAAGGGAACATTCAGGTTGGAATAGGGAAACGGACCCGGGATAATGGCCCAGCAGCAAGCCGGGATGACCACGACGATGTCGGGGCCGATGGCCGCTAAGGCATGTTTCATTATAATCGTTCCGGCGCACCCCTGGCAGGCCAGGTGGCCGGGCATCATTAGTTCATCGTGGGCAAATTCGAATGTCATGGTTTTAATCCTTTCCAGATGGACTGTCCGTCGGACTGATCCTGACTTAAGGTTTGCTTAACCATTTCCATGATATGGTCCGGGGTGATGCTCCGGCCGCCAAGACCGGCAATATAGGAAAATATCTGGGGACCATCCGGCTGATGGGCCAGGGCCCCTTTGAGTTCATCGGCAAAGATGCCGCCTTTTCCCCAGGAGCAGTTCCGGTCGATCACCAGAACCTTTTTGCAGGATTTAAGGGCCGTTTGAACGGCGTTTACCGGAAAGGGCCTGAAGGCGCGCATTTTTAATAATCCGGCTTTGATTCCTTTGCCTCTCAGTTCTTCTAAAACCAGCCGGGCCGGGCTTGTAATGGTGCTGGACGTGACCATGACCAGATCGGCGTCATCGCACTGGACCGCCTCCACAAGCCCGTAATGCCTGCCAAACATCTCTCCAAACTGCTGCCCGGTCTCTTCAATCACATCAATGGCCTTGATATGGGCCTGGTTGAAGTGGTACCGGATCTCCATAAAATTGTCGGGCATGACCAGGGGATAAAAGGTCTTGGGCGCATCCGGGGTAAGGTAAACTTCAGGGGTGTAGGCGGGTAAAAAATCATCCACAGTTTCCTGGGACGGGATATCCACGGGCTCATAAGTGTGGCTTAAGAAAAAAGCATCATAGCAGATCATGACCGGCAGATTGACCTGCTCGGCGATCCGGTATGCCTGGATAACGGAATCCAGTACCTCCTGGTTGTCTTCCACATAGATCTGGATCCATCCGGTATCCCGCTGGGCCAGGGAATCTCCCTGGTCAGCCCAGATGTTCCACCCGGGCGCCAGGGCCCGGTTAACGTTGACCATGACGATGGGCAGTCGGGCCCCGGCGGCCCAGTGAAGCATTTCGTGCATCAGGGCAAGTCCGTTGGAGGAGCTTGCCGTAAAAGAGCGGACCCCTGTGGCCTGGGCCGCGATCACCGAAGCCATGGCCGAGTGTTCGGATTCCACTTTCAGGAATTTGGCATCCATGCTGCCGTTGGAACACATCTCGGATAATTCCTCTACAATATGGGTCTGGGGGGTAATGGGGTAGGCCGCGATCATCTTTACCCTTGAAAGCTGGACTCCCCAGCTGGCCGCATGGTTTCCCATCAGCACTTTTTTCATATGTCCTCCTCCATGGTCATGGCGGATCTGGGGCATTCATTAACGCAGATTCCGCATCCCTTGCAGTAATCCAGGTCAATGTCATACCCGGTGCCGTCCAGGCGTTTGATGACCGACAAATCCGGGCAAAAGGCAAGGCAGTTGTCACACTGGGTACACACCCCGCAATGAAAGCAGCGGTCCGCTTCTGAAAGGGCCGCATCTTCTGCAAGGGCGCTGGCCACTTCGTCAAACCCGGCAAGGCGCTGCTGAACCGGCAGTTTGTTTTTTTTGATCCGGTCCTGCCGGGTAAAATAGGCTGTATTGATGTCCTTAAATTCAGGCACCTGTTTGGAGACCCGCCGGGATTCGGTATGGGTTTTGGCCATGATGTATTTGGATGCTGAGATCCGGTCTGTGTTGCCAATGCCGATCCAGTCTTTGATGGACCGGATATCCAGGCTTTCAAAATCCGCATCAATGGTGCAGGCTGCGGCCTTTCCCGACCCGATGGCCTCGGCGATATTGTGGTCTTCCAGGGCGGCATCGCCCCCGGCATACACATTTTTAAGGGCTGTTGCCCCAAAGCCGTCAATAAGGACTTTTTTGTGGCCCCCGGAAAGTTCCTGGGGGACCAGGTCAAGGTCAAGGGTTTCCCCCACGGCCGTGATCACGGTATCGGCGTCAACCAGAAATTCAGATCCATCTACGGGAACAGGACGCCTTCGGCCGGATTCGTCCGGATCTCCCAGCCGGGTCCGGATAAACCGGACCTGTGTGACCCTGCCGTCTTCCACCACCAGATCAAGAGGTTTGGCCAGGAATTCAAAGAGAACCCCTTCGGTTTTGGCATCTTCAATTTCCTCCTCAAAGGCCGGCATTTCCGTCTGGGTCCGGTGGTAATAAACGGTGACCGTACCGCCTGACCTCAGTGCGGTTCGGGCCGCGTCAATGGCAGAGTTGCCGCCGCCGATAACGACGGTTTTGCCGGGGTTGGCCTTAATTTTTCCCCGGGCCGCAAGGGTCAGAAAGTCCAGAGAGCCATAAAGGCCCAAGGCCTTTGGCTGATCCCCAAACAGGTTACGCTCCTTGTGGCAGCCCACACCCACAAAAACGGCGTCAAATTTTTCCAGGGCCTGCCAGGGCAGGTCTTTGCCAATGGTAGTGCTGCATTGAATTTCAACGCCTAAGCTCAGGATATCGTTAATCTCCAGATCAAGGATGTCTTTTGGCAGGCGGTAGGCGGGGATGCCGTATCGTAAGATCCCGCCGGGCCGGTCATCCTTTTCATAAATGGTGACGCTGTGGCCGAATCTTGCCAGATGCCAGGCACAGGACAGGCCGGCAGGGCCCGAGCCCACCACCGCGATGGTTCTGCCGGACGGGGAAAAGACCGGTTCGGCCCGGTATCCGTCCCGCCCTTTATCTGAAACAAACCGTTCCAGGGAATTGATGGAAAGGCCCTGGTCAAAATACTGTCGGTTGCAGGCCTTTTCACAGGGGTGAAAGCAGACCCTTCCGCAGACGGCGCTTAACGGGTTTTCCTGTTTGATCAGGTTCAGGGCGGCGGTATAGTTTTTTTCCCGGGCAAGCTTGATAAATCCTTCGACATTGCTTCCTGCAGGACAGCCGTTGTTGCAGGGCGGGGTCATCTGCCGGTATACCGGCCGCAGGTAGCGCCATGACCCGGTTTTGTTCCAGAGCATGCTCCCTTTGGCGATGACAAAGGCAGGGACTTCATCAAGGGTTTGATAAACTATGGGGTTTCGATGGGGCATGATCTGCCTCCTTTGGCTGTTAGCAGTTAGCTTTTAGCTGTTGGCTTGTTGGCTTTTAGCGGTTAGCTGAAAATGACAGCGTCAAAGGCCATTTTCGCGGCAGCACTGTTTTTTTCGGGCTTGATGGGAACTTCTTTTTCCACGGCCCGGCAGACAGCGTCAATCCCCACCAGGCCCGAACTTTTCGCAAAAGCGCCGCAAATGGCCGTATTGACAATGGGGGCGGTCAAAGAACCTAACCCATGGTCAGCGGC
The DNA here is from genome assembly GCA_963663165.1 of uncultured Desulfospira sp. GTDB lineage: Bacteria > Desulfobacterota > Desulfobacteria > Desulfobacterales > Desulfobacteraceae > Desulfospira. The sequence goes on from OY760175.1 coordinate 5,990,067, forward strand.
AATCTTAGAGGCGTCCACACAATGAACCCGATACCCGTCGGGCAGGTTCAGCTCACGGGGCGTTAAGGACGTGTTGATCAGGATAGAGCCGTTTTCTTTAAGGCCCAGTGTAAAATCAATTACCTCAATCAAAGACGGGTCAAGGACCACCACAAAATCAGGGGCGGTGACTTCACTTCTAATGAGAATCTTGTCCGCTGCGATTCGCAAGAATGCCTCGACCGGCGCCCCTCTTCGTTCAACGCCGAATTTTGGAAAAGATTGAACCCAGTTGCCTTCTTCAAACGCGGCTACGGCCAGAATTTTTGATGCGATAACCGAACCCTGCCCGCCGCGGCCGTGCAATCGGATCTCTTTCATAGCAGATACCCTCCTTTATAGAAAGGTTAAGTATTTCTATACTCTGTTTGACGAGAGTGAAAAAGTCAAGGGTTTTTTATATTCATTTTTGGGTTGACATTGGCGTTTAGTAGGTATACACTATGACCCATTATGGATAAAGTAAAGTTGCTTATACTCAAAAAATTTCGTTCCATCATGGATCTGGCCATGGAATTGGAACAAACCCCCCAGAAATTCGGGACCCAGGAGCTGCTCTCCCAAACCGAGATTCATCTGATCGAAATCATCGGTGATATCGAAGGGCTCAGTGTGACGGATATCAGCAAGTATCTGGGCATTACCAAGGGGGCGGTTTCCCAGAGTTTAAAGCGGCTTGAAACCAAGGGATTTACATTAAAAGAGACAGATCCACAGAATTTATCCAGAGCCATTGTGATGCTGACCGCCAAGGGCCAGACCGCATACTGGGCCCATAAACACTGGCATGAAACCATGGACGGCGGATTTATCGGATACCTGGAAAACCTGGATGACGCATCCTTAAAAATTATTATTGAGTTCATGGAAAGAAGCGAGACGTTTTTAAGCGTGATGCTTAAATCAAGAATATAAAAAATTTTATTAAAAGTGTATAGTGCATAAACGCAATCCTGACAGGAGAATAAAAAAATGAGCCATAAACCATACAGCAAAGATGTGTGCCCCCCTTCCCATTCATTTGCCCTGGATAATATTATCCGGCGCTGGTTCCAGAACCCGGGTAAAATAGTGGGAGAGTACATCCGTCCCGGGGACACGGTCATCGACTTAGGGTGCGGTCCTGGATTTTTCACCATGGACATGGCCAGGATGGTTGAGGATTCAGGCATGGTATATTCGGTGGACCTTCAAACACAGATGCTGGAGAAAGTAAAGAAAAAAGCCCATAAGCTGGGCCTGGCAGACCGGATCCGGTTCCACGAATGTGCCGAAGATACCATTGGGCTGGACCCGGATGTCAAAGCCGACTTTATCCTGGCCTATTACATGGTTCATGAGGTGCCGGACCCGGTGTCCTTTCTTGGGGAGGTCAAACAGCTGTTAAAAGCAGGGGGCCGGTTTCTTCTGGTGGAGCCCGTGTTTCATGTGAGCCGGGCCGCCTTTGAAGCCCTTGAGCAGACCGTCCGGACCCTTGGTTTTTCCGTACAGGAGACCCCCGCCAAAAAGGGAGGCCGCTGCCTGCTGTTGTCTGCCGGTTAATCCATATATTCCCCCATGAGCAGCCGGTTTTTGGGGGTGATGGTTCCGGGAATTTTCTGGGTAAAAATCCGGTATCCGTTTTGCCGGAGCCGGAAGGCCCGGACCGCATCCACGGCAAGGGATGTGCCCATCCAGCCGTCAAGGGACCCGGTATCTGACCTGGCGGCATCATGGCAGCAGGGCATGACCGCCACCCTTGCCCGGCCCTTTACGGCCTTGTCAATTACCAGGTCGGTAAGGTCACCGCAGGCATGGGCGGAGACCACCAGATCTTCCGGAAAAATTTCAATCTCCTGAAGGGGCTGTTCCAGGTAATGGACCCGGTGTTTCAGCCGGGGCCAGGTGTCGGTCAGCATTTCAGACAGTGCTGCGGCATTGGAAGGGATGTGGCGGTCAACGGCAAGGGCGGTCTGGGAAGAATCGTCCAGGATCAGCAGAATATGGGCCAGAAGCCCGTGGCCGCAGGCCAGGTCCAGGACTCGGCCGCCCCGGAATTTTCGCCTTACCCGCCGGGCCAGTTCCCAGGATTCGTACAGTTCTTTTCTGGGCAGGGTCCCGGCCCGGCACACGGCCCGGGCAATTTTATGGAACAGGCTGTTGCCAGGAAACAGGTCCTGCTGCCCGGGAGTCAGCCGGTTTTTGGATGATTTTTTCAAGAAACCAGGGGCGGGATTCTAAGATCCAAAGATGATTTTCCGGATGACATGGGCCAGTTTCAAGGGGTCATGCCGGATGATGAAGCCGTTTTCATCTAAAAGGTCTGAGATCAGAACGTTCCGGCCTTCCCAGCAGGGGTCTGTTTCATCCACCTGGACAAAATCGGATTTTTGTTCATGGTAGATGGAAAGGACATTGGGGCCGGGTTTGTTGTTATTGCCGATGACCCCGTCCACCTGCCGGTCTAAGCGGTCTTCAAGCCCGGAAACAAAATCCTTGCCTGAAAAGTTATGGGTTTCACCGAATTTGGTCATGATGTTGATGATGTAATAAATCTTTGCGCGGGTCAGGCGGAGGGCTTCTTTGACCCCGGGAACCAGTAGGTTGGGGATAATGCTGGTAAACAGGTCGCCGGGGCCGATGAAAATATAATCGGCATTTTCGATGGCGTCCAGGACCGGGGGGAAAACGGAAATGGTGTCATGGTGGTGGGGAACCAGAAAGACATCTTTTATCTGTTCTCTCTGGGTGCCCCGGGGAAGATCGATGGCCTCTTCTCCGTAAATCCGGCTGCCGTCGGTCAGTTCGGCCACAAGGGTGGCCCGGTCAATGGTGACCGGCAGGATGGTGCCCTCCACTTCAAGGATTTCCGCAAGGGCGGCCACCCCGGTGGGAAAATTTCCCGTGTACCTGGACAGCATGGTCAAGAGCATGTTCCCGGCGGTATGTCCGGCCAGACGCCGGTCTTTCTTAAACCGTTTGAGCAAAATAGAGCGGCAGGCCTGCTGATAAGGGGACAGGGCCAGGATACATTTTAGAATATCCCCGGGCGGCAGGATCCCGAGTTCATCCCTGAGCCGACCAGTGCTGCCCCCGGAGTCCACCATGGACACCACGGCCGTGGTATGGGTGTCTTCCAAATCCCTTAATCCTGACAGCAGCACAAACTGGCCGCTGCCTCCGCCAATCGTAACGATCTGTTTATTTTGTTCTTTCATGAAGAATCCTGTATTGGGTATAAACCGGCTTACCGGATAAGCCTATATCAGATCAGAAGGCAAATGTAACCTAAAAAAACCGCCCGGCCCGGGAAAAATCCCGGGCCGGGCAGTTTTTTTTAGGTGATTAGGCTGAAGGCTGAAGACGGTTAGGTTGAAAGGAAGGCAGACCAATTAATGGCGCTTCCTTTTGCCCTTCAGCCTAAACTCCTCCAGCCTAAATCCCTCAGGCCGCTGTCAGTTTTTTGCAGGCCATGGCAATTTCAAGTTCTTCGTTGGTGGGGACTACCCAGACCTGTACCGGGCTGTCTTCTGTGGAGATCTGGGCCTCTTTGCCGCGCAGACCGGCATTGGCCTGCCGGTCTATGACAATGCCCAGGGATTCCAGGCCTTCCAGGCTTTTGGCCCGGGCCACCGGATCATTTTCCCCGATACCGGCGGTAAAGGCAATGGCGTCCAGGCGGCCTAAGACCGCATAATAGGCCCCGATATATTTTTTGATCCCGTGGCAGAGCATGTCAAGGGCAAGCCTGGCCCGGTCATCCCCTTTTTCAATGGCCGAGTGGATGTCCCGCATGTCGTTCATGCCGCAAATGCCCATAAGTCCGCTTTCCCGGTCCAGAACCGATTGAACTTCCGTTATGGATCTGCCGGTCACATCGGTCAGGTAGGAGGGCAGGGCAGGGTCGATATCACCGCACCTTGTTCCCATGATCAGGCCGGCTGTGGGGGTCATGCCCATGGAGGTTTCCTTGCAGGTCCCGCCAGCCACGGCGGTCATGGAACTGCCGTTGCCCAGGTGGCAGACAATGTTGTTCATTTTGGCAGGGTCCAGTCGGGCCAGCTGTGCCAGGCGCCGTGTCACGAACCGGTGGGACGTGCCGTGGTAGCCGTAGCGGCGGACCTTGTGATCGGTATAATAGGCTTCTGGGACGGCATACCGGAAGGCATAATCGGGCAGGTCCTTGGCAAACTGAGTGTCAAACACCGCCACGGAAGGGACGGCAGGAAACAGTTTCAAGGCCGCCTTGATTCCGTCCAGGTTGGCCGGGTTGTGCAGGGGGGCCAGGACACTGTTTTCCTTGATGCCTTCAATAACGGTATTGTCCACGATGCAGTTTTCCTTGAAGGTTTCTCCGCCCTGAACCACCCGGTGGCCAATGGCCTGAAGTTCCGAAGGGTTTTTAATCAAGGGGCTTTCTCCTTCCAGGAGCAGATGGGAGACCTTTTCAATGGCCTGGTCGTGATTTTCAAAGGCCTGGTTAATTTGGATTTTTTCTTTGTTGTCCGATTCCGGGTTCAGGGTATGGGTCAAGGTGGCATCAGGGCTGCCGATCCGTTCCACAAGGCCCGAACAGATGGCCCGGGTATCGGTCATATCAAATAGTTTATATTTCAGGGATGACGACCCTGAATTAATTACCAAAACTTTCATTTTTCATCTTTCTAAATATGGTTAATTTTTAAGCAGGTTCCTCCCACAGGAGCGGGGATTCTATGTCCTTGGCAGACTGGGGACCGCGTCGTTAGGGCGCCGGCGTCAAAGGAGCCTGGAAACACACCAAATATCCTCTCAGACAAGAACCGATTTATCAAGTGTTTTTTGCGTTTGGATTGGCTGGCGCAAGTTCCCTGTCCGGCTTTTTTTAGTTGACAACAGGCAAAATCCTGTCTTACAACAACGGTAACCCAATGTTAAAAGGTGTTTGGGATATTTAATTTATCGTAATCCAGGGCTTTCACGTCTTGTTTGGGTCGGTCTATTCGGGTTCCGCTAAGATTTTCGGCACTATATATAAACATCGTCTTTAACCGATTAACCGCATAAAGTACGAAAAAAAATGATCACTCGGATAAGAAAATTCAAACAACATATGTGGCAGACCATTGCCACCCGCTTGTTCATATGGGTTTGTTCCATTTATCTTGTGGTTTCCTTGTTTGCCACGGCCTGTTATCTGGCCGGGGTATACTCCAATGCCCAGAAAAACATCATCGCCGAAATGGAGGCGATCAACAACACCTTTTCCGACGGCATATCGCGGGCCCTCTGGATGATCAGCCCTGGCCAGCTGAGGGCCCAGGTAAAAGGGATCCCCAATATTCCCTTTATTGTCGGTGTCACCGTGGAATCGGATACGTCCCAGACGGTTTCCTACGGCCTTACACCGGATACAATCCCCGAAAAATCTGATACCTCAAGGACCATTGATCGGTTTTCCCGGCATTTCTCCCTGTTTCAGTATACGGCCCCCCTGATATATAAAGGGGATGGACAGGGGGATGCACAGGATACTGTTGTGGGCCGGATCACCTTTTATTCCGACCATGCAGCGGTCTGGCAGCGGGTTAAATACAGTTTTATTTCCATTATCGTTATTGTGCTGATCCTCATGGTTGCCCTGTTTCTGGTGTTTTTTAATGTCAGCCATGTCCTGTTGAGCCGCCCCCTTCACAAGCTGACAGAGGCGTGCCGGAAACTGGATATTAAGAATCTGGGCAACATCGCCGTTGACCTGGATATGTCAAGGTCCGACGAGTTGTCGGTTCTGGGCAGAACCTTTAACGCCATGGTGAAAAATCTTGACCAATCCAACCGGGAACTCAACGAGATTCATCAAAAGTATACGGCAAGGCTCGAACACCAGGTCGAAGAGCGGACCGCTGAACTTCAAAAAGCCAATGTGGAACTGGATACCATTTTCCAGAACAGCCAGGTGGGCATGATGTTGATCCGGGGGGGACGGACCATAGTCCGGGCCAACCAGCGCCTTGCGGATATTTTCGGGTATGAGTCCGCCGATGAGATGATCGGATTTTCCACCCAGGGGGGGCACCTGTCTGAAATCCATTATCAGGATTTTGGCAACCGGTTTTATAACACCCTTAAACTCGGGGATCAGATACAGGTGGAATACCAGTTCCGCCGGGCAGACCAGTCCATAATCTGGTGCCTGCTTTACGGCAAGGCCCTTGATACAGCCCATCCCCCGGACCTGAACAAAGGCGTTGTCTGGGTGGTGGATGATATCACCTCCCGGAAAATCATGGAGCAGGAGGTGATCCGGGAGCGGGAACGGGCGGAAGAGGCCAGAAAGGAAGCGGAAACGGCCAATCAGTATAAAAGCGATTTTCTGGCCAATATGAGCCATGAGATCAGAACGCCCATGAACGCCATTATCGGGATGACCTATCTGTTGAAACAAAAGGCCCTGACCCCTGAGCAGGCAGAGTATGTCCGGAAAATAGAAAGCTCGTCCAACGCCCTTTTACGGCTGATCAACGATATTCTGGATTTTTCGAAAATCGAAGCCGGCAAACTGGAAATAGAACAGGTAAAGTTTGACCTTCATACCGTTATTGAGAGTGTCACCAATTTATTGGAAATAAAGGCCGTGGAAAAGGGGCTTGATTTTATTGTCTCCTACGATCCCGGGCTGAACATGAACCGGTATGGCGATCCCTTGCGCATCGGGCAGATCTTGACCAATCTGGCCGGCAATTCCATCAAGTTCACGGAAAAAGGGGAGGTGGGGATTTATATCAGCTGGGCCCAAGAGGACCGGGTCCGGTTTGAGGTGCGGGACACGGGGATCGGCATGACCCCGGAACAGCAGGCAAAGCTGTTTCAATCCTTTTCCCAGGCCGATACCAGCACCACCCGGAAATACGGGGGAACCGGCCTGGGGCTGGCCATCTCAAGGCAGCTGGCCAGCATGATGGGCGGAGAAATCCAGGCCAAAAGCCAATTGGGCAAAGGCAGCACCTTTCTTTTTGAGCTGTCCCTTAAAGAACAGCAGGAAGTTAAGGTCCCGGAGCAGCTGTTCAAGAATAAGCGGGTGCTGATTGTGGAAGATACACCGTCATGGCAGGAGGTCCTTTCCCGGATGATCGGCCATTATGGCATTGAGCCCGAAGTGGTGGGCACCGGGGAGGAAGCCCTGGCCCTCATGTCCCGTGCGGGCCAGGGCTTTGACCTGGTATTGATGGACTGGCTTTTGCCCGGCATGGACGGCATTGAAACCACCAAACGGATCAAAACAGACTGTGCCGTGCTGCCGGAAACCATCATCATGATATCGGCCTATGGGAAAGAGACCATTGCCCGGGCCGCAAAGGCAGTGGGCATTGATATATTCCTTGAAAAGCCGGTGAATCCTTCGGTGTTGAATGATGTCCTCATTGAAACCTTTGGTGAGGGCGTAAAAACCGATAAACACTGGCTGCTCAGTGCATCTTCCTTAAAAGATGAGATCACATCCCTTAAGGGGAGCACCATTCTCCTGGTGGAAGACAATGCCATGAACCGGGAAATTATTCACGGCATGCTCGACCACAGCGGTCTCCATATTGAGGATGCCGAGGATGGGCGAAAAGGGGTCGAGGTGTATCAGGCAGATCCTGACCGGTACGAATTGATCCTGATGGATATTCAGATGCCTGAAATGGACGGGTATGAGGCGACCCGAAGGATACGGATGCTGGATACAAAGATTCCCATTGTCGCCCTGACGGCCAACGCCATGACCCAGGATATTCGCCGTACCCAGCAGGCCGGGATGAACGAACATTTGAACAAGCCTGTTGATGTGGAAAAACTGTTTACGGCCCTGCTGACCTATATTCCCAAAAAGTGTGAGCCGGTGATCAGCACGGAGTCACAGCGGCTTGAAGACTATGCCGCCCAATTCTCAGGATTTAAATTTGTTGACACAGAATCAGGGCTTGGTAGAATCATGGGTGACACAAAGCTGTATATTAAACTCCTGAATGATTTTGTGGAACAATATGAAGATGCGGGGAACAGGCTGCCCGGTTTGATCGGAAAAGACCGGGGCGAGGCCCGGCGCCTGGTCCATACCATCAAAGGACTGTCTGCAGGCATCGGCGCGGGATCACTTCACAAAGCCGCTGAGAAACTGGAGGCTGACTGGACCGACGAATTGATTTCGCAATTTGGCAGGCACCTGGCCGAAATCATAACGGACATTAAGGAAAATATCCCTGTATCCGGCGATGAAACGGCACCGGCAGCGGCTAAGCAGCCCCTGGATCAGCAAACCCGCCGGGATTTAATAGGGCGTTTAATGGATGGGGTGAAACGAAAAAGGCCGCGGTTGATCCATCCGGTGATAGAAGAATTTGAAGCCTATGCGCTGTCCGGTGAAGACAGTCAAATGATGGCGGATCTCAAATCATGGACCGGCAAGTATAAATTTAAAGAGGCCCTGGCCGTTCTGGAAGGATGTGACGATGAATGATGAAAAGAGTCAGAAAACCGTTCTGGTGGTAGATGATACAGAAAGCAATCTGGATATGGTTCTGGCAATTCTTCAGGATTATGATGTGATTCCGTGTACGTCGGGTGCAGACGCGCTGAGCATTATTAAGGAGGAACCCGTCGACCTGGTCCTTTTGGATATTCTCATGCCTGAAATGGACGGGTATACGGTTTGCACCAGATTAAAATCCGATGTGTCAACCCAGGAGATCCCGATTATCTTTATCACGGCCAAAACCGACGAGGAAAGCATTGAAAAGGCCTATGAACTGGGCGGGGCGGATTATGTGACCAAGCCCTTTAAACCCAAGGAGCTGCTGGCCAGGGTAAAGGTCCAGCTCAGGCTTCAGGACGTGATCCGGGAACTGGATTTCCTGGCCACACGGGATAATCTGACCGGCCTTTATAACCGGAGAAAGTTTTTTGAACTCGGGGAAGTGCTGTTTAATGACGCTACCGAAAATTTGTATGCCCTGATGATCGATATCGATCATTTCAAGAAGATCAACGATCAATACGGGCACAGCGTGGGGGACATTGCCTTGAAAAAGGTGACGTCGGTGATTTCAGATATGGTGCCGCCAGATGCTGTGTTCGGCCGCCTGGGCGGCGAAGAGTTTGCCGTGCTGTTTTTGTCTGAAAACCATGACACCACCAAGGAGATAACGTCTAAAATTCTAAAGGCCGTTGCCGAGGCCACTATTCCCTTAAAAGACGGCGGCTCATTTTCCTGTACCATTTCCATCGGCGTGGCCTGTAAACAGGAAAGTACATCTTCCATAGACGGGCTGCTCAAAGATGCCGATATGACCCTTTATGAAGCCAAGGAAAGCGGCCGGAACAAGAGCATCTTCCGGGAGCGTTAAGGGACCGGATTGAATATCTGTTCTTTCCCTGTGGCATAATAAACCACAGGCTGGTCTTTATCATCCACCACGGTTATGTTGACCATACTGCCTTCGGAAATGCCCTCTTCGGCGGGTTTGCCGGCCATGGACAGTTTCCATGCGTACCGCCAGGCCCTGACATCAGAGTCAAACAGTTTTTCTTCGGCAGTGGGCAGGACATCTGTTTCAAGCTTGCCGTCTTTCATCTGCTGGAACCGGACCTTGAATCCCCCGGGTTTGACGATCCAGCTGTTGTTAACCAATTCCTGTGCCTGGGAAAGTTTCATAATTCATCTCCTGGGGTTTCGTCCATAAAGGGGGGCGAAATTGAGCCGCCTTGTTTCCGGTCAAAATGGACATCCAGCTGGGGATAGGCAAACTGGATGCCTTCATGGTCAAACCGGAGTTTGATTTTTTCAAGCATTTCACACCGGGTGGCCCAGTATTTGATGTTATCGACCCAGCAGCGGCCGCCCATCCTCACCCCGCTGGAATCCAGTTCCAATACATAGACCTTTGGCAGGGGTTTGATTTTTATTCTGGCATCCGCTCTCATCAATGCTTCTAAGGTCTGTTTTGCCTTTAAGATATCCTGGTCGTAACGGATGGTAAAATCCAGTTTTATTCGCCGGGTCTGGGTAAAGTGGTAATTAATGACAATATCATCTAAAATCTGACGGTTGGGCACAAAAAATGTTTTTCCGTCAAAGGTCCTTAACCGGGTATTAAGAACCGTGGTGGCCTCCACTTTGCCTAAAAGATCGCCGATCATCACGGTATTGCCCACCTTGAAGGGCAGGGTTGGCAAAAGGGGACGAAACACCACGATAATGCCGATAGCAGACAGGACCAGGATCATCATAAAGGTAATCAGGGGGCCCGGTTTGGCACCGATTTCCATGGCCGCCGCAGTAATGACTACCGATAAAAGAAAAATGCCCATACTGTTGGCGATAATGGAAATTATAGCGGGTTTTTGAGTGAATCGGCCCACCAGGTTTTTTAGCCCTTTGATGGCCCATTTGGTCAAAAAAAGGCCGGCGATCAGGATGGCCAGGGCCACTATCATTTCAAGGCCGTGGTTCTGCATCAACTGCCCCATTTCCCTGTATCGAGCAAAGCGATCTTCCATTGGTTATCCTAAATTTAAATTCCGGGTTGGTTTGGGTGTCTATGGATTAATGTCCTATAAGGCAATCCCGGCTGAGTGTCAAGAAAAACACAGCAGGAATTTACTGTGGGTGATGTTGCAGTCCCGGAGTTGGAAAAATATGGTGGTTACCGGTCATGGCGGGAAAGAGGCTGAAGGATAAAGGATATCCTGAATACCTTCAGCCTTAAAAAAAGTTTACAGCTGTTTCATGGCGCTCATGTAGGACCGGAGTTTTTTGCCCACCGTTTCCACGCTGGTGGAACGGATGGCCTCGTTGACCTGGATGAGCCGGACATTGTCCACGCCGGTGTCTTTGGAATTCAGGCCCTTGCCGATCACATCGGTATCAATGCCTTTCATAAAGGCTTCAAGCAGCGGCACGGCCTTGTGGGAGAACAGGTAGCAGCCGTATTCCGCCGTATCTGAAATGACCACGTTCATTTCGTAGAGTTTTTTCCGGGCAATGAGATTGGAAATCAGGGGCACTTCATGGAGGGATTCGTAATAGGCGGATTCTTCAATGATGCCGGCCGCCACCATGGTGTCGTAGGCCAGTTCCACGCCGGCCTTTATCATGGCCACCATCAGAATGCCGTTGTCAAAATATTCCTGTTCCGGGATATCCATATCACCGGACTCGGACGTCTCAAAGGCCGTTTTAGCCGTTTCAGCCCGCCATCTGAGCAGGTCGGCGTCATCATTGGCCCAGTCTTCCATCATGGTTTTGGAGAAATGGCCGCTCATGATGTCGTCCATGTGCTTGTTGAACAGCGGGGCCAGGATCTCCTTGAGCTGTTCGCAAAGGTCAAAGGCCCGGATCTTGGCCGGGTTGGACAGCCGGTCCATCATATTGGTGATGCCGCCGTGTTTCAGGGCCTCGGTAATGGTTTCCCACCCGTACTGGACCAGTTTGGAGGCGTACCCTGCTTCCACGCCTTTTTCAATCATTTTATCATAGCAGAGCAAAGAGCCCATCTGGAGAACCCCGCAAAGGATGGTCTGCTCGCCCATGAGGTCGGATTTCACTTCAGCCACAAAAGAAGACTTCAGCACCCCGGCCCGGTGTCCGCCGGTCCCGGCGGCGTAGGCTTTGGCCATTTCCCAGCCCTTGCCTTCCGGGTCGTTTTCCCGGTGAACGGCAATGAGGGTGGGAACCCCGAACCCTCTTTTGTACTCTTCTCTGACCTCTGTCCCCGGGGACTTGGGGGCCACCATGATCACGGTAAGGTCTTTTCTGATCTGCATGCCCTCTTCAACAATGTTGAAGCCATGGGAATAGGACAGGCATGCCCCCTGTTTCATCAGCGGCATGACACTCTCAATTACATTTGTGTGCTGTTTATCCGGGGTCAGGTTGATGACCAGGTCCGCCTGGGGCAGCATGGTCTTGTAAGTATCAACGGTAAAGCCGTTCTCGCTGGCATTTTTGAAGGACTGCCGTTTTTCCTTTATGGCCGATTCTCTCAATGCATATGACACATCAAGGCCCGAGTCCCTGAGATTGAGTCCCTGGTGAAGTCCCTGGGCCCCGCAGCCGACAATAACGATTTTTTTGCCTTTCAGGGCCTCAACACCGTTGAATTCTGACTGGTCCATGAAACGGCACTGGGAAAGTTCTTCAAGCTGAAGTCTCAGGGGCAGGGTATTAAAATAATTGTTGCCCATGATGAATGGTCTCCTTTAATTTTGCTGTACCATGAACAATGGCGGGAGGTTTTTTCCCTTTAACAATGACCCGGATTCATGGCAGGTTCAAAAATAATACCGGATATTTCTCCAAATATCCGGGTGCACTAACATGGCCGATTTTTGCCGCTTCGTCAAATATTTTTTGTTATCTGCATTATCATATGCCAGGACCTGTGCCTCAAAAAAACGGGTTGTCCGGATCCTGAAAATTTTTATATGAAAGACTCAGCAACCTTTTGAGTTCTTGCAATATTTGTTGTGGGCGGTTCTGGGTTGGATAACCAGGGCGGCCCGTGGCCGTTTTATAAGAAACTGGAGACAAGAAACAAGAGACAAGAGGGCGAAGCACCTGCGGTGCCCAATTTATAGTCTACCGTTGCTGGTATCTTCAGTTTCATTATTTGTTGTGGGCGGTTCTGGGTTGGATAACCAAGACGGCCCGTGGCCGTTAGTTGGCACCAAGCCCATAACGGGCCCCATTGGTCCGTTCTTTCTTAACACCGATCCGGGGCCTGATTATCAATGCCCCCCAAACGCCTTTAAATTCGTATGTTTTTGAGAGGTTGACCCCTTCACTGGCCCTGCCGGCTTTTTCCCTTCCGCATATCGACAATGGTGATGGCGTTGCATTCATCGGAATATGTTTAAATGCATATGGCATAAGAGAACCAGAGAATCTGTAAAAGCGGTATTCGGTGAGACCGGAGACAAAGCTCTGCTTGACAGGGGAATATGGATTCGGTTAAGGGTGCCCTGAACAGAATTTGCATTTTATTGACAGGATTTTAACCCATAGGATAATCAAGTGGCCCTTAAACCCACCATTTTTAAAGCAAAGATCACCTTGGCCGATGTGGACCGAAATGTTTACGATACCTTGAACCTTACCCTTGCCCAGCACCCTTCTGAATCTGTTGAGCGCATGATGGCAAGAGTGATCGCATTCTGCATGAATGCCACTGAAGCCCTGACCATGACCCGAGGGCTTTCCACCGTGGAGGAGCCGGATATCTGGGAGAAAACCCTGGACGGCAGGATTGCCCTCTGGGTTGAGGTGGGAGAACCTTCCTTTGACCGGATCAAAAAGGCCGGACGGCTCTCTTCTGCGGTGCGGGTATATTCCTTTAACCTCAAGTCAGACAGCTGGTGGGAGAAAGAAGGGGAAAAGTTCCAGGGGTTAAGTGCCGAGGTCTTTAAGCTCCAATGGAAAGGCATACAGGAACTGGCTGGATTGGCCAACAGGACAATGGACCTTTCCGTTACGGTTTCAGGCGGTGTAATTTATGTTTCCGGGAATACCGGGGAGTGCGAAATTTTCTGGAAGCCCCTTAAGGCGGTTTAACCGGGGCAAGGGTCTGGCGGATTTTATTGGCCAGCTGGTAGCTGGAAAAGAGTTTCTGTATAACCGTCACGGACGGCTTGGATTATCCAACCAAGAACCGTCCACAACAAAAAACGAAAGTCTTCTCAGGATGTTAGTGAGACTTTCATATAACGGCCACGGGCCGCTTTGGTTATCCAACCAAGAGCCGCCCACAACAAATATTGAAAGTCTTTTCAGGACCTTAGTGAGACTTTCATATAAAAACATAATTTCTATGGTATCCATTCAGATGAAAAACATAGGCTGGCCGACATGTAGTCCTCGCCTTCAACCCCATTTGTCCGCAATTCTTTTTCCAGACCTTAGCCCCCCCCATAGTTCAAGGGCAAGCTTTAGCGTTTGTAGTCTCTATCTCCTTTCTATTGTCGGGATTGGCCCTTCTCCAATTTCCTTCGAAATTTTATAAACTAAACAACATTCCTAACCCCTGAAATCTGTGAGATACTGGGTGGGCATTGATACCGAATAAAGGACCATGAATGATTCCTTGGGAAGAAATCGACCGGGCAACGGTGCCGGGCCGGAAAAATGAATTGATTCTCCGGAGGCGGGGCGAGGAGTTTTCCATCCGCACCGGCGGAACAGAACTGATGAACAGCCGGATGCACGGGTCAGAAGAGGCCCTGGCCAACCTGGCCTTTGAGCATATTGGGCAGAAAACGGTAGGGCAGGGATCGGGATTGCGTATCCTGGTGGGCGGCCTGGGCATGGGCTATACCCTGGCCAGGACCCTGGCACTGGCGCCTTCGGATGCAAGGATTCTGGTGGCTGAACTGATCCCGGAGGTAATTGCCTGGAACAGGTCGGTCTTCGGACACTTGGCCGGAATGCCCTTGAATGATCCCAGGGTGAAGGTGGACGCTTTGGATGTCAGGGCGGCGATCCATCGGCAGACAGACGCTTTTGACGCTATTCTCCTGGATGTAGACAACGGTCCTGCAGGGCTGACCCAGGACGTCAATAACCGCCTTTATGCCGAAAACGGACTGAAAGCCGCCTTCAGAGCCTTGACCCCGGGCGGTGTCCTCGGCATCTGGTCCGCCGGGGATGATCCCGTCTTTACCCGCCGCCTCGCCAACTGCGGATTCAAGGCAAGGGCTGTCTCGGTCAGCGCCGTTGCCCCGGGCAGGGGCGGCCGGCATGTGGTATGGATCGCCGTCAAACCGGAAGAATAGCCAGGATGAACGACGAACGAATCGGAACCTTGAAATCAAGATCGCCTTTTAGGAAAAGGCCTTCGGTGACGGTCTCCCTGAGTATCCGGGTGCCGGTACGGGCATAGATGCCGCCATTTCCCCTTCGCTCATGTCAAAGGCGTAGCGCAGGCGCCTTAAAACATCGTTGTTCGTCATGATATGAGACGGAGCCCGTCGGTTCCGAGCAGCGCAATCCGGCCCTCTTTGTACAACTTGCCCACGGCCCGCTTGAACTCCTTCTTGCTCATGGAAAAGGCGGCCTGGATCTCTTCGGGCCGGCTTTTGTCATGGCAGGGGCTGGCGCCGCCATTGGCAGAAAGGACCGCTATTATTTTTTCGGCCGATCCCCCCACCGAGGCATAGCCCGGCTGTTTGAGGGTCAGGTCCACCTTGCCGTCCTCCCGGATCCGCAGGACATATCCTTTGCATGTGTCGCCCACGGCCAGGTCTTCAAACGTCTCGGTTTTATAGAGCAGTCCTGTGCGGGAACGGTTGATAACGGCGGTATAGCCGATGGGGCTGATGCTGTGGATGATGAGATCCACCTTTTGCCCTGCTGCCAGATCCCGGGCATCGGCGTCGCAGAATCCTGCCGTCAGGGTGGAGCCAAAAATCCTGTGGGAAGACTTGTCCAGGCATATCTTTACCAGATGGGTTTCCCCGGGTTCCATCCGGTCTTCCTGTTCGCTTCGGGGAACCAGCAGGTCTTTTTCAAGGCCCCAGTCCATGAAGATGCCAAAGGCCGCCGTATCCCGGACTTTCAGCCCCACGATATCCCCCACCACCCCGGCCGGGGTCAGGGTCGTGGCCACGGGCCGGTCCTCGGAATCGGTATGAACAAAGACGCGGATGATCTGCCCGACGGCAACGCCTTCCGGCACGTACTTATTGGGGAGGAGAACCCTGTCACGGCCAAAGCTCAGATAGACCCCGTAATCCGAGAGGTTTTCAACGGGCAGATCGTGGAACTGGCCCACGACCGCCTTGGGATCCTGGGCCAGAAAGGGATGGGATTGCCTGGACGAGGAACGTTTCTGGCCGGCTGCACGTTTTTTTTCTGCCTGTTTCCAGGGGGGAGTATATGCTGACGCTGACATGGTGGTTATGGTTCTTTCTTGAAGGGTTGATGAAATGTAATACTCAATTATAGCATATTCATGTCTGCATATCCATGGCCGGCGTCACCGGATGTGCCGGTAATATTCCTGCATCACAGTTTCTGGTACCATGCCATCCCCCGCTGCCCAGGCATCGGGGGACACCTTACATAATTCCTAATAATTAAATAAGATGTCCCCCGATTTTCGGCCCTAATGTGGGGCCAGTGAATTTATAGCGGCTATGCGTTTGCTAACCCTTAATCCCTGTTTTGGGGCCTAAAAAGGGCTGATTAAGGCGGAAATAGGGGCAGAAATTAAGGCTGTTTATTGTATTTTAAATACATTAGCGTGGCCCGACCCCATTTCAATTTCATACCCGTGTTACTTCCGATACATCCCGCTTGCCGAACTCTTTTTGGAATACCGCCAGGAAGTACCGGTAATTTTGAATGGTGTTTTTTTGAATTGAGCTTTTGATACGCCAGAAAATTTTTAATTGCCTGTGAAATTTTCATGATAATACCCTCCTTCTAATGGTGCTATTGAATAACCTATTAAAAGGTGCTATTATTTGGTCTATTAATAGACCTAAAATATAAAAGGTGGATAATGAAAGCAAAATTTTCAGAGGATATTGTTCCGATAAGCGACCTTAAAGCGAATCCCGGGAGAATTGTTCGACAGGTTCAGGAAGGTCACCGGCCAGTTGTTTTAACAAATCGTGGCCGGGGTGTCGCAGTCGTTCAATCTCTTAGTGATTTTGAGGCCGAGTCTGAGGAACGTTCCTTCATGAAAGGTGTCCTTAAAGGCATGGTTGACTTAGAAGAAGGAAGAGAGTTTAGCCTTCAAGATGTGAAAAAACGTCTTAATCTTAAATAATATGCCGAAACATTTAAAAATTTCGTTTGCTCTCTCGGCTGTTACTGATCTGGAAGATGTTCTTGAATTTTACAAAGAGCAAAAAGTTCCTCATGTTGGTGAAAGACTTGTTCAAAAAATTTTTCAAGACATAGAGATTCTTTCAGAACAACCTGACATTGGAAGAATTGTTCCCGAGTTCGATTTAACACACTTAAGGGAATTGATACGCCCGCCCTTTAGAATAGTTTATCGCAGGGATACGGACAAAATCAGAATAGTCAGGGTTTGGCGCAGTGAAAGATTATTAATTTTGCCTTAAAGCAATAAACCTGCATTTCTTAGCATCGACATTGCTATCCTGAAAACACTGACGTTACAATAGCTCGAAAAAGTCTGTGCCGGGGCCATGCGTACTTGATCTGTTATTGCTGATGGGGCTGAAGCTCGGAAATGAGTTTTTTGATACCATAATTGCGGTCTGCTAAAAAAATTGAATTAGTAGGAATCGGAAACTCCAGGATACACGTAATATTGCTCGCCGGTTTGATGATTTAAAACGTATGGAAGTACAGGGAACGTCTGAGGTCTTTATTCTCCTGAAAAATGGGCTGTCTTGGGGATAGTCCTCTCTATAAAAATAATTCTATATGTCATTTTTAGACCACTGGTCGATCATGAGGCCATGCGCATAATAATGCACTTGAACAGATTGCCCTCACGATCATCAATGAAGTCAATATCCGGGTACTTTTCAAGAGCACGCAGGATACCTGACCCAAAGCCACGGTAGGGTAAAATCTGATAAGCAAAAGAGGCTAAAACAGGATTGCGGGTGTTCGAATTTCCTGATTTTATATTGACCACGGTCAAATTGTTGGGAAGATGTCCCGGACTAATGATCTCGATACGATCAGAGAAAACAAACACCCGAATTGGAGCCTGAACAAAATAGTCTCGGTGAACCAGTGCATTTGTTACAAGTTCCTCCAGGACGATCTTAGGTATTTCAGGTTGCCCGGGACTGTTTATTCCCTGTTCGCCCTGAACCTGCTTGGTATTCGAAAGAATGAAACCTACTGTTTGCTGAAAAATATCGGAGATCTTTCCCGTGATATCACGACTATCAATATAAGACTCAGTTGTTATGGATAGGCCAGGAAATGCAGCCGCTTTCACAATGTATGAGGGCAACCGGTTTGAAGGAGTCTGAGAAAACAGCAATGCTCCCGTAAGATTCAAATTGCCGTTTTCACCCAGGTTTAAATTTGTTATCAACTGCTCAAGCCCAATCTGTTGTTCATCTAAAGGCTTGTCATAGCGTTTTTGAAAGAATGCCCTAAAATATGGCATATCAAGATCCGAAACAGTTATTCCGTTAGCCGGGATAATATCGGCATGAAGCATTCCGGATGATTGAAACAGACGTTGTAATTCTTCCCTTGAAGTTGCCTTTCGTTTATCGGCTCCGTTCTTCACCCAGATGGCTCCGTTTTTATCCTGGTATGGTTTATTGATCCCTTTGGGGACATCAATAATCAGAATTCGTTTGCCGTCTATTGTCACAATTTCTGTGAGCGGATTGATAGCTGGCTTAACATTTTGGCTGGCTGCATTGGAAATCAGTTGATTTATGCGGTGCAAATCCAGTGATGAAAGCCCAACAATTTCGCCTTTTTTTTCGGCGTTTTCGTCTACGCCAACAAATATTTTACCTCCAAGTGTATTGCTGAAGGCAATTAGCTCAATGGCCAATGAATCGATATTATTTACATCCTTTTTGAACTGATTTCGGCTGTCTTCACCCTGGGCCAGGATCTGTAATATTTCTACGGTTTCCATATCTGATAAATCTCCTTACGACGATCAAAGGCTTCTTTACCGCCTTCCATGATTTTAACGATTGTCTTTTGAGTCGCATTATTATCAATGCTGCCACTGAGAATGGTTCCCTTGTTATCCATAAAGGAACAGGCATGGACCAGGTCAGCGTCTCCCAACACGGGAATATTCGGGTTGTGAGTGGCAAAAATAAACTGAACCTCTGATTTCATCCCCTGAATCAACTTAATGACGTCTTCGTAGATCGTCTGGTTATCGAGATCATCTTCTGGTTGGTCGATTATGATCACATCATTCTCTTTCTGACTGAGAACAAAAAGAATCAATGCGGAAGCTCGCTGTCCTAAAGAATGGTCCTGCAATTCTTTGCCTCGGTATAGAATCGCAAACTTATTAGGCGTTTGGAAAGTCAGCAGACTCTTCAAATTTTTCAAAAACAGATCAGTGAGCGTCTGTGGATTGCTGCCAAAATAAAGTTTTGCATTTTCAAAATCCTTGTATATGGCTACAAAATCTACATATTGCTCTGCTATTCCCTGGTAGGTCGTTTCTCGGATACCACTTCCTTTAAACATATCCTTCATGAATGATATGAAGGCTGCCTTATCCCCTTTGTAGTCGGAAGTAATGGATATTGATGAGCTATCAGTTCCAACCTTATCCAGTTCATCCTTGATCAAATTAAATTCCTGCAACCAAAGCTCATTAAGTTTTTTCAACTCCACCAACAGTTGGTCTTGAAGCGATTTCTTCTGATCACCCTGTTTTTCCATTGCGGTAATAAGCTGGGTTGCCGTAGCTAATTTTCTTTTCAAGTTCAGAAATTCATCTGAGCTAATGTTTTGGGTTCCGCTGCTCTTCAGATCTTCGGCAAGCTTACGTTCGATCTGTGCAAATTCCTCTACCATCCCTTTACGGATATCAGACAGCTTGGCCTGGCCGGCAACCAATAGCTGTTTTGTAGTCTTTTCATTTACCAGCCAGTTTTTAACAGATTCAATAAAAGAAATATACGACTCATACTGCTGATAGAACTTTTGAAATAACTCATTATTGTGCTTGGACTGATAGCCACGGAAATTACGCATGTCATCTTCATGCTGTGCCAGCAAGCTTTCCAGGTCGGAAACAAAATGTGATGCAAGCTGAACCCCTTTTTGCATCAAACGCACATCGCTGTCAAAATCGAGACGTTTCTGAAGCTTTTCCTCTACACCATGCTCCTTGTAAAAATTCAGTCGATGCTGTGTATCCTGTTTAATCTGCTTTTGCTCGGCAATCTGATCCTGAACGTTATTTACCTTCAACAGACGATCAACTGCCTCCGTAACATTTCCTTTTTGTAGCGCTATCTGGCGTCGTACCCCATCCAGCTTTGAACCAAGCAGTTTATAAACCAAATCCTTTTCAAAGCCTTCTCCGGTATTAGACAGATCCTTTTGCCCAAAGTAGATGGGCTTGCGCAATACGGTTTCACGGATCGAGACACCCGGCTGCAATTTACCGTCTATCAATACTTCGGAAAAAGGTTCCTTCCATACCCTTCGAATAGTATATAGCTGGCTGTAACGGTCAACGGCCTCAATCTCAACCTTGCCACCACTGCCAAGCGTGAAACCTACCAGTTTTTGCTTATAATCCTGATCCCCTGCTTTTTCTCCAAATGGAATTTCCAATGCATAGCGAAACACTTCCAGCACAGATGATTTCCCGCTGCCACGGATTCCGATCAGTGTGTTTAATTCCGCAGAGAAATGAAGTTGCTGATCTTTCAGCGTACCCCCTGTAAAGCGTATAGAACGAATGCGGGAATGTTTATGCTGAACCGGTTCATCAGAAACCCGGTTATCCTTATCAATCAAAGCAAATTTAACCGCATCAAATGAAAAGGCGCCCAGCTTTAAATAACATTTTTTGCCATTTCCGATATCAGCTATGGATTTGCAATCAGATCCTTCTACTTCTGCCGGATACCAATTCCCAAGCCATCCTTTTACTTTGATTCGACATACTGCGTTAGGTTTGTCGTGAGTTTGAACCTTCTGAAACCCAAGAGTCCTGCGACGTACCGATTCATATCTTTTATCTTTGAAATCCCCAAGCTTTCCGCCCCCCATTTCGCTCCATAAGCCACTTCTCTGCTCTACATGGGCGAAAACCAGAAAATAATCGCGCCCCGTCTTCTCCAGTTCCTCAACCGCCTGAAGGATGTTTTTATCACTTCTGCCATTTTCGTTCTGATACTCTAATTCGGCTTTCCCGGGAAACATGGTGGTAATGAAAGGCGATATATAATCGTTGCCGTTCTCAAGCCACTGATCACTGAAAACAATCAAGGTATGAACACCGTTTGATCCGTCATTTACGGACAACTCAACCCCCGGAAGCAAACAGATGTCTCTGTTTTTTGCTGTCTTCCTGAGTGCGTTGAATTCACCGGCATCAAACTTATTGTGGTTGGTTATTACACCAAGTCGAATCCCGGCCTTGTTCAACCCTTTTATATAATTTGAATAATAATAGTCTTTATCCTCAGAATATTTGAATTCCTGATCCGCATTGGTGTGAAGATGAAAATCAGCCCTGAGCCAGGTAGCGCCATATATAAATATCTCAGAAGTTTTTGAATCATTGCTCATTTCTAAAACCTCCCTTTCTGTATATTCCGTGTGTTCTATTCTGTGTTTTACGGCGCCTTGTCTTTGGTAGAACCATAATCTTCTCCCTACCAATCCGCATTCAGGTACTTTTTGAGTTGTCCTGCATTGAGTACCTCGTAAACACCAAGTTCTGTTGTATTATCCAGCCGCTCCATTGTTTACTGTTCTTTTCTTTCCGGTTTGTCCACCGCGCCACCGGAATGAACCCATTCATCAACCTCCTCCTTTTTAAACTTCCAAAGGCGTCCGACTTTGTGGGCAGGAATAATTCTTTTAGAAAGCCACTTATAGATCGTGTCCTTCTTAACCCCCAAATACTCAGATATGTCAGCTACAGACAACCACCTGTCATCCATTGACTTTCCTTTAAAAAATATCAATAAATCCGAATAAATCATATTTAATCATAATAATTTTTAGTAGATAGAAGATATATTAACTATAGTCAACGAAAAATCAAAAAATCTGTATTAGCATTTTTTACTGAGGATTATGTCAAAAACGAAAGCTCCAGTCGCTAAATTCAAAACCCCGGACTAATTATTAACATTCAACACTTTGATATTATTTGTTTTTCTGGGTTTTTGATTTGGATAATGAGCGAGCCCTATGTCTATGACCTGTCGCTATTGTCCCGAAAAGGACCGTAAGCACTGGCGTTTCTATTGTTGGGGATTGGATTCATTCCAATCCCCTTCGAATTTTACCGGTAAATATTCTCAATCCAATACATGGCCTCAGTGTCGCTGATTTTGCCCAGATACCGTTGGGTGGTAGACAGGTTGGAATGCCGAAGAATGATTTTTGACACGATTTCAATCGGAACTCCTGATCGGCTGGCATATGTGGCGGCATGTCTCCGAAGATCATGAGGTTTTACATCTATACCTATTTTCTTCCCGGCATTTTTAACGATCTCCCGGGCTCGGGTATATCCTAAAGGGAAAACACGCTTATTATCCTGGATATTTTCAGCGGCAATGTATTCACGTAGTCGGTCCGCTACCTTTTGGGGAATAAAAACGACTTCAGATGCCCGGCCACTTTTGGGATTGGGCAAATGAAGTTTCCGATCCTGGACATCCTGGGGTTTCAACTTCAGGACTTCACCGATCGAATCAGCATTCAATTACAGAAGTATTGTTGGGGGGGGATTAAAAATTCCTGACGGGGGACTATGTCAAAAATAAAATGCAGTGACGCCCGGATTCAAAACCCCGGACTATTTATTAATAGTCATACCCCATTCTAAGCCCTATAAAGTAAACTCGCTTATGGGGTAAATGCCGGACGGCTCCCTTTCGGTTTTGTTTTTTTACATCTTTTTTACAACTTGTTTACCTCCTGGTGACACATCCGCAGGAAGGATCGTGTAGGCTTGAGCCCAACAGATAAAAATTGCCTTTTGCTTGCAGTTTTTATGAAAATTGACTAACTCAATTAAACAGGAGAAACATGATGAAAAAGTCAGCCTTTAAATTGGTTTTCGCGGCAATCGCCGGAATGATGGTTTGTTTTTTTTCGGATGCCGGGACTATCCCTGCCGCCGCCAATGCCGCTTCTTCCGGCAAAGTCTCCTGCCGGGTGGAAACGGACCGGTCTGTTTTTTATTCCGGGCAGTCCCAGACCGCGGTGCTCAAGGTTACCCTTGAAGCCCCGGCCCCGCCCATGGAACAGAACCGGCCCCGGGTCAACCTGTGCCTGGTCCTTGACCGGTCCGGCTCCATGAGCGGCGCCAAGATTGAAAAAACCAAATCCGCCGCCATTGAGGCGGTCCGGCGGCTGGGGTCCGGCGACATCTTTTCCCTGGTGGTCTATGATTCCAATGTCCAGACCCTTATCCCTGCCGGAAGGGTCAGGGATATCAACCAGATTGTCCGGACCATTGAACGGATTGAGTCCGGCGGAAACACGGCCCTGTTCGGTGGGGTCAGCCAGGGCGCGGCCGAGATCCGGAAATATCTGGAAGGCGATTACGTTAACCGGATTATTCTCTTGTCCGACGGTCTGGCCAATGTGGGGCCGGGGCTTCCCGAAGACCTTGGCCGGTTAGGGGCGGCCCTGCTCAAGGAAGATATCAGTGTTTCCACCATCGGGGTGGGCACCGATTATAACGAAGACCTCATGGCAAAGCTTTCCCAGAAAAGCGACGGCAATACCTATTTTGTGGAGTCGGAGAGAGATCTGCCCCGGATTTTCACGGCTGAGCTCGGGGATGTGTTAAACGTGGTGGCCAAACGGGTGGCGGTTAAGATCAATTTGGAAGACGGGGTCAAACCGGTTAAAATTATCGGCCGGGAAGGCCGAATCCGGGGGAATACCATCGAACTGTTCATGAATCAGCTTTACGGCAGCCAGGAGAAATACGGCCTTATCGAAGTGACCCTGCCGGCTGCGGCTGAAGGCGCAACCCTCCAGGCGGCCAGGGCAACGGTCAGTTATGAAGACCCGTTTACCCGGAAAAATGAAAGCGTTGAAGGCATCTCCCGGATATCCTTCAGCAAAGACCCGGGCCGTGTGGAAAAATCGGCCAATGTGGATGTGGTCAGAGAATACCAGCTCAACCTCAATGCCCTGGCCCAGGAAAAAGCCATTGAACTGTCTGACAAGGGGAAAACAAAGGAGGCCGCCCAATACCTGAAACAATCCGTTGACCAGCTTAAAAAAATCGGCCAGAAGTATGAAGACAAGGAACTTCTCCAGGAGGCTGAAGCCTCAGAAGTTCAGGCGGACGCCATTGAAGCCGAGGGCATGAGTAAAACCAGCCGGAAGGCCTTGAGGACCAAGGCCTACCAGATGAAAAACCAGCAGCAGACCAAATAACCTGAACCGGACAGGGCCCGGAACTCCGGGCCCTGTCTTGTTATTAACCAATAGGGACCAAACCACTACAACAAACCATGAAAACCAAGGGCTAACAGCTAAGAGCTAACAGCTAAACATGACTCTAAAAAAATTTCATATCAGCCTCATGGGCAGCCGGTGGATCATCATCCTGTTCTGGGTGATGTTTCTGCTGCCGGCGGTTCTCCTGGCAGCCGGTGCCTTCAAGCTGCTGCTCATGGAACAGGACCGGATTGTCCAAAGGTCGGCCGATGCCCTGGCCGACCGGGCTGCGGCGGCTTGTGAAAGCTTTCATTTTACCATTGAGGCCATTGAGGCCAACATGACCCGGTCCCTGACCGGCATTGACCCGGACCGCTTAGAGCAGACCCTGGCCCTGTGGGAGGCACAAAACCCCCTGGTGCGCAACGTGTTTGTCTATCACCCCGGCAAAGGGCTTGAATACCCGGTGTCCGGAATGGCCGCGACGTCAGAGGAACGGCAGTTTGCAGCACGGTATGCCCCGCTGTTTTCAGGAAAGATTCCCTTTGAGTTTAACAGCCGTACCGGGGAAACCCGGTTAACCGGCCCCGGGCTTGCCCAAAAAGGAGAAAACGGAATGGCCCAGCTTGAAAGAAGCGATCAGACACAAACGTCTTCAAAACGATCCCTGGTCGCTCTTTCAAAGGCCGTTGAAAATCAGAAGATAATGGAAACCGGGGTTTCCCGGTCCCAGTCGGAAAACCCCTTGTCCGGCTGGGTTCCCTGGTTCAGTGAAAATCGGCTTTATATTTTGGGGTGGGTGAGGCTTGCCGGGCAGGAACCCGCCAGCGGACCCGCCAACGAAACCGTTTACGGCGTGGAACTGGAATGGATGACCATTTTATCCCGGCTGATTACGGATTTCCCCAAAGTTGACCAGGACGGGGCCGCCCTGGTTCTCATGGACAGTTTCGGGAACACCATACACCAGACAGGCCCTCTGGAGCTGCCGCCTTCCCTGAATCCGGTCAGGGAAATTCCGGTCTCCCGGTTGATTCCCCACTGGCACATGGCGGTTTTTCTTGACCCGGGAAAGGCCGGGACCCAACGGCAGTTTATGGCCCTGTCCCTGACCCTGGTGGGAATTTTGTTGACCGCCATCATCAGTGCCGGAATTCTGGTCACCCGGATGACCCTGGAAAAGATCAAAGATGCCCGGCAGAAAACCTCTTTTGTCTCCTCGGTTTCCCATGAGCTCAAAACCCCTTTGACCAGCATCCGCATGTATGCCGAGCTTCTGCTGTATAAGCGGACAACCAGTGAAGACAAGCAGCACAAATACTTGTCTGTGATTGTGGATGAAAGCTCCCGGCTGACCCGGCTGATCAATAATGTCCTGGATTTCAGCCGGCTGGAGCAGGGGAGAAAGAACTATCAGCGAAAGCCTCTGGACCTTTCGGTCTGGTTAAGGCAGTTCATATCGGTCCATGCCGTCCGGATTGAAAAATGCGGTCTTAAAATTTTAACCCGGATCAGTGACGGCCGGTATGGGGTCA
This sequence comes from uncultured Desulfospira sp., assembly GCA_963663165.1. Lineage (GTDB taxonomy): Bacteria > Desulfobacterota > Desulfobacteria > Desulfobacterales > Desulfobacteraceae > Desulfospira. Next base: position 6,015,714 of record OY760175.1, read on the forward strand.
ACACGGACCAGGATGCCCTTGAACAGGTGGTCTTGAACCTGGTGGACAATGCCCTTAAATATGCGGGCAAGGGCCGGTTTATCAAGTTTTGCCTTAAGAAAGACCAAAACCATATCCAGCTCATGGTGCAGGACGACGGCCCGGGCATTGAAACGGCGCACCGGGAACGGATTTTCGAAAAATTTTACAGGGCCGATAATTCATTAACCGCGGCCCAGCCCGGATCAGGCTTAGGACTGAGCATTGCCCGGCAGATCATGGCGGATCTTGGGGGAGATCTGTCCCTGTTGCCGGAATCCGGGCATGGGGCCTCTTTTGTCATAAGGATAAAAGCCGATGAAACCGATTCATATTCTGGTGGCTGAAGATGATCCCCATATCCGGATGGGGCTTGTGGACACCCTGGAAAGCGAGAATTACCAGGTTACCCAGGCAGAAAATGGTTGCAAGGCCCTGGTGCTGTTTCAACAACAGGCCTTTGACCTGGTGATCCTGGATATCATGATGCCGGAAAAAAGCGGGTATGATGTCTGCCGGGAAATCCGGCGGCAGGACCGGCTGACCCCTGTGATCATGCTCACGGCCAAGGGAGAGGAAATCGACAAGGTGGTGGGCCTGGAACTTGGGGCCGATGACTATGTCACCAAGCCTTTTGGGATTTATGAATTACTGGCCAGGATCAGCGCGGTGCTTCGCCGCTCCCGCCGGACAGACCAAACCGATCAATCCGGCAGCCCGTTCAGGTTCGGAGCGTTTGAGGTCAACCCCAAAACCTTTAAGCTTTCAGGAGACGGCAACAGCCAGGACCTGTCGGAACGGGAGGTGAACCTGCTCCGGCTTTTCCATGGCCACCCCGGCGAGGTCCTCAGCCGGGACGCCATTCTCAATGCGGTATGGGGGATCGAATACCTGGGCACCACCCGGACCCTGGACCAGCATATTGCCAAACTGCGCAAAAAACTTAAGACCAGTGACGCTGCTTCGGATCTGATTGCCACAGTGCATGGGGTGGGGTACCGGTATGAAACTTGAGAGGAGAGGGGGCTATGAGTGACTACAGGCAGATCATCCCGACCAAAGAGCTTGAAAACCGAATCAAGGCCTTTCAGCAGAAAATGGCGGACCAGGGACTGGACGGGGCCTTGATCCTTCAGAAATCGGATCTTTTCTACTTCTCGGGCACCACCCAGGCCGGGTGCCTTTATATCCCGGCGGACCATACGCCCCTGTTCATGGTGTTTAAAAATTTTGACCGGGCCGTGGCCGAATCCGGGCTTGACCGGATGGTTCCCCTGAAAGGGCCTAAACGGATTCCGGACCTCATCCGGGGCAGCAATTATAATCTTCCCCAACGGCTTGGCATGGAGCTGGACATCCTTCCGGCAGACCAGTACCTGATGTACCTGAAAATCTTTAAAACCTCGGAACTCGAGGATGTGTCGGCCCTGATCCGGCTTCAGCGGGCCGTAAAATCCGAATTTGAGATCGACTGTATCAAAAAGGCCTCGGCCCTGGCCGATGAGGTATCCCGGAAAGCCGGTGAGTTCATCCGGGAAGGCATGCCGGAAATTGAACTGGCCGCCCTGGTGGAGGCCCATGCCCGGAAACTGGGCCACCAGGGCCTGGTTCCCATGCGGATCTGGAATACGGATATTTTTTACGGCCATATCATGAGCGGCCCGTCGGCGGCCGTGCCCGGCTGTCTGGCGTCCCCGACCTGCGGCCCCGGCCTTAACCCGTTTATCGGACAGGGCCCGGGATTCAGCCCCATCAAAGCCGGGGAACCGATCCTGGTGGATTATGTGTTTGCCCTTAACGGGTACTTAAGCGACCAGGCCCGGATTTTTTCCATAGGCCCCTTGCCCGAAGACCTGGTAAAGGCCCATGAAGACATGCTCGCCCTGCAGGGGGCGGCCATGAAGAAAGCCATTCCCGGATTGGCTGCCGGGGATTTGTATGAGTTCATGGTTCAGATGGCGGGTGACATGGGGTATGCCGATTATTTCATGGGCGGGGCAGAACCCCGGATCCGGTTTACCGGGCATGGGCTGGGCATAGAACTGGATGAGTTCCCGTTTATCGCCAAAGGCCAGACCCTTGCCCTGGAACCCGGCATGATCGTGGCCCTTGAACCTAAGGTGGTGATTCCCGGAAAAGGGGTGGTGGGCATTGAGAACACCTTTCTGGTGACCAAAACCGGGCTTCAATCCTTAACCCGGCTTTCAGATGACCTTAAGGTGATTTAAAAGGGACAGCACCATGAATTTTAAAAGCAAAAAGGCCGGCCGGCCCATCAGTGAGGATGCCTTTGCCCGGGCCGCTGAGGATCTTGATTGCGATATCGCCGCGATCAAGGCCGTGGCCGGGGTGGAATCTTCGGGAGACGGTTTTCTGGCAGACGGCCGTCCCAAAATTCTTTTTGAACGGCACAAATTTCAAAAGTTCACCCGGGGCCGGTACAATGACAGTGATCCGGATATCAGCGGGCCGCCGGGAAATTATCAGGGCGGGGCCAAAGAATATATAAAACTTGAAAAGGCCATGGCACTGGACCGTGAAGCCGCGCTCATGTCGGCTTCCTGGGGAAAATTTCAGATTATGGGGTTTAACCACAAGGTCTGCGGCTTTACCGAAGTTGCGGGGTTTGTCAGGGCCATGGTGGAATCCGAAGACCGGCACCTTGAGGCCTTTGTCTGCTTTGTGAAAGGCAGCCGGATGGACCGGTATCTCAGGGACCGGGACTGGGCCGGTTTCGCCAAAGGGTACAACGGCCCCGGATTCCGGAAACACAATTACCACCTTAAAATGGCAAAAGCGTATGACCGGTATGCTCAAGAGCCGTTGCCGGCCGTACCGCCAACAGAACCCGCCCCTGAGATGCCGCCGGAGTTTAAAATTGAATCTGTCCGGGACCTTCAAATGGCACTGGCGGCCCTCGGGATGTCGCCCGGGCCTGTTGACAACCGGATGGGCCCCAAAACAAAATCGGCCATCCGGGCCTTCCAGCGCTTTGCACACCTGCCCGAGACCGGAGAATTTGACCTTTGTCTTAAATCAGCTGTCCAGGCGGCTTATTATATGCTCAAACGGTTTAATCCTCGGGAAAACGCCATGTGATCTGCTTGCCGGGGACTTCAATTATGCCTGAAGCGTTCATGAAAAAGCCGGTTCTAAAAGGGTGAATGGGTTTATGTCCTGTTGCGCCGGGGGAGGGAATAATTATTTTGTGAGGTGGGCTGCATACAGCTGAACCGGGTGGACAACCCTTATATCGTCCCGGCTTTGGCCCAGCATATCCCTGATTTGCAGGATACAGGCAGGACAGCCTGAAGCAACGGTCCGGCACCCGGTATCCAGAATGTTCTGTGCCTTGACAGAGCCGATTTCAGAGGAAATTTCATGATAGAAAAGGCTGAAGCTGCCGCCCATGCCGCAGCATTTGTCCGGATCTGCCATCTCTTTTAACGGGTGGCCTGAGGCCCTGATCAGGGCCCTTGGCTGGGCGGCGACCCCTAAGGATTTTTTCAGGTGGCAGGGGTCGTGAACGGTCACGGCCGGCTGTTCTTCACCGGGATGAGCCGGTGCCGAAACCTTAAGCACATCAATGAAAAACTGGTTTATATCCAGTGTTTTATCGGCAAGATCGCTTACATATTCTCGTTCACCGGAGCAGCCGTCAAACATGGCCGGCCATAATTTTTTGATGGTGACCGTACAGGTGGCGCAGGCCGTCACCAGATAATCAAACCGGTGCTGCTGGAAAAGCCGGATATGGTGCCCTACCAGCTGGTTAAAGGATTTCGGGTCTCCTGCAGAAAGGGCCGGGATACCGCAGCAGCCCTGGGGCTCAGGAATTATCAGATTGACCTTATGGTGGGACATGGCTTTGACCACGGCATGGCCGATGTCCGGCATGAGCTTGTCAATGAGGCAGCCGGTGAAAAAAAGGACCCGTGGCCCGGCACGGCTGTTTTCATTACAGGCGGCAGCGTTATCACAACCGTGGAAAGGGATTTTGGCCAGAAACGGAACATGGCGGCCGGAAAGCAGGGAAGACCTGAACCGGGCACAGGAGGTTTCCGGGGCAAAGCCGTCCTGTTTTACCACCAGCCCTTGAACCTTTTCCGCCAGGCCAGCCACTTTGTTGAACCGTTCCGGATTGGAAAGCACCTGTCTTAACGCCAGTTTTTTAGGGCCTGAAAGCCCGGAATATTCAGCAAGGATGGTCCGGGCACGGATAAAAATATCCGTCACTTCTACGCCGGAAGGGCATCGGGCCGCGCAGGAACCGCACAACAGGCATTTGTTGAGCCGGTCCGCCACCCCTTTGGGATCATCGAACATTTTTGCCATTAATCCCGACAACAGGGCTAATTTCCCCCGGGCCACATCGGCTTCCCGTCCGGTCTGCTCGAACAGGGGGCAGACCGACTGGCACATGCCGCACCGCATGCACCGGGAAAGCTTTCCTTCCAGTTTTTTGACCCGGGCGGCCAGGGCGCTGATGTCATTTCTGGGCATTTAACTGCTCGGCACCGGCCGCGGCACTGGCTTCAAACTGCTGGATCAGGGTATTGAGATTGGCCTTGAGCTTGTCTTCATACTCAGCCTGGCCTGCCTTGCCGATGTCGATCTGCCGCATTCTTTCTTTTTTTTCTTTTAAAATGTCCACGGCTGAAAGGGGCGGGACGCCCCTGAGGACTTTATCGTAGAATTCCGGGACAAATAATTCGTTTTCCCCATAGGTCCGGTCATAGATGCTTTCGTATTCCACACCAAAATAGGTGTTGCCGGCAGACAGGATGAACTTTATGGTTTGATCCAGGGTCTTTTCAATGGGCTGGTATTTGACCTTGAGGACCTTGTTTCTGAAAAACTTTATTTTATTGGTCAGCCGGGTCTCCTGATGAAATTTATGGAGATTTTCCAGTTTCTTTAAGTCTTCGAGCAGGTCCTTGCATTCGAACAGATCCGCATCCCATATCCCGGCCTTCAGGCGGTTCAGCCGGTTGACGATTTTGACCAGATAGTTTTTTTTATACCCGATCAGGTATTGGTTGAATTTGGCCCGGACCGTATATTTGTTTTTCAGTTTGACACCAACCTTGCGAAGGTTTTCAAAGGCTTCCCCGATCTCATCTAACCGGTTGGTGTCAATGATGGCTTCAGCCTTTTCCATCAGGTGAATAAATCCCTTGATTTCGTTGTCTTCAAACATATTGATGATATCGGCCTTTTCCCTGAGCCGGCCGATAATGGTTTTGAGCTTTACGTTTAAAATTCCCGATGTCCGAAGATGCCGGTCTTCCCGGATCTGGTCGGCGGCGGTTAAAAGGGCCTCGCACTGTTGTGTGATATAGGCCTTATCCCCGCTTTTGAGGGCATCTTTGGCGCTTTTTACAAAAAGGTCATTCAAGAACCCTGCCGTTTCGTGAATATGGGGCACCTGTTTTAAGGGGAGATTGGATTTGATAATCTGCTGTTCAAGGTCGGACAGAAGGGATAAAATCCTTATGCAGGCGGTAATCTGATCGCCCTTGATGGGCCCGAGGGAGACCAGCTTTCCCATGGTTTCTGAAATCATCTGAAAGGTTTTCAGGTTGTGGCCGGAATCCCCTTTTTTAACAGAAGTCTTTGCAGAAGATGTCAGTTTGGCTATTGCCCGGGTTATGGTATCAGATTTGTCCAAAGCCGCGCTTCCTGGTATCTGGTTTTCATCAATTAATCACAGCAAAACAACAAATTATATAACTAAAAATACCCATTATCAACCAGTATAAATTTACCCGGCAGGGAAACCGTTTTTATTATTAGAACTTTTCCGGGGTCGGGATCGGCATCGGCATCGAAAAAAGGGGTTATTTCGATCCCGGCCCGATAGTAAAAGTGAGGCTAAGCGGCAGATAAAGCCGATACTTTGTGTGTTTTTCTCCTCAATTCCATTTGGATTAATTTAAACTTGAGGTAATATTAATCTTGAGTTAACTTTAAGGCCAAGCCGCCGTCGGGCTGGATCTGAGCTGGAAATGACGGGATTCTTATTTTCTAAATCGCTAATTGTGAAAGGGGATTTTTCAATGGGAACGAAACAGGTGTTATCGTACGGACTGGTGATGCTGTTGATCGGTCTGCTCTTTGCCTGCAATGGGGGAGGGGGGGATTCATCCGGTGCCGGGTCTTCCGGGACCACGGTTAGCGGGGTTGCCTCCAAAGGGCTGATTTCCGGGGGAACTGTAGAAGTTTACGCCATTACAGACGATGGTCAAAAGGGAAGCTTGCTGGCCACCACCACCACGGACAGCGATGGAAATTACACCATAGAGGCCGAGATCGACGGCCCTATTCTGATCGAGGTGTCTGGCGGAACCTACACCGATGAGGCGACCGGGCAGGAAATACAGCTTTCCGGGACCCTGCGCGCGGTGGTCCCGTCGTCATCTGAAGAAAAGACCGTTGCGGTCACCCCGCTGACGGAACTGGCCACCCGCATTGCCGAAACCACCGGCAAAATGGATGACACCAGTATTGAAAGCGCCAATAATTATATTTCGCAACTCATCGGCGTTGATATTATCGAAACATTGCCAACAAACTGCAATGACGCCGACGAGTTTGGGGCTGCGGATGCTTCAGCACAGAATTATGCCCTGTTTTTGGCGGCCCTGTCCCAGATGGCTGAATCAGGCAACCAGGACATATCCGATATCATAGATGAATTTGAAGATGATTTGTCCGATGCCTCACTGGACAGTGTGGCAGATGACCTGCTTGCCGCTCTGGACGATTTTATTGACAGCGACCAGAATCAGACCGGTGTAGATGATGCATCTGACCTGGCAGCGATCGTTGAAGATGTGGTTGATAACGGTTTTGAAGTGGCCTATGCCATCAGTTCAGCGTGGCTGCAATACCGGACATATGGGAACGCCGATAATAATGCGTACCGGTTCTGTTTCGCTGTGACCAAAAACGGTCTGCCCATTGAGGCCGAGGAAATTGACACCCTCACCATCACCGATGAAGACGGGAATCAACTGGACATTCTGAGCAGCGGCTTTTACTCGGGAGCCTACTATAATTATGACCGTACCGGCACATCCGATACCTTATCCGTCGCGGTTAAGGACAGCATCGTATCTGGGCGGTTGGAGACCATCCCTGCCGGAACCTGTCAGGTTGAGATTGTCATGGCCAATGGCGACACCTTGACCAAGTCAATCCCCTATAGCGGCCAGCTGGTCCTGCCGGCCATAGACAGCGCCACCATGCAGTCTGAATGGTCTGATGATGATCTGGTCCTCACCTGGACCAATCCCACCGAAGAGGACAACTGGTCAAGGGTCGACATTCTCAGGGTGGTCCTGCTGGATGCAGATGAAAAAGAGCTGCTCAACATAAACCTTGATGCAACGGCACAGACCGTTACCATCCCGGCTTCGGTTATAGAGACCATTTCATCACTGAGAAGTACCGGCGTCACGTCCTGGCTGATTCAGGCAAAGGCCTACGACGAAAATGAAATGAATTATGCGCGCAGTGTGTCCAACCCTGTTCCGACGTTCTATTCCATTGGTTACACATTCTTGCAGTACCGGACATTCGAAGATGGCGGGTCGTCCTATCCGTACCGCCTCTGGATGCAGGTCTATACCAATGGGGAAAGTGCCGAAGATGGTGATTTTTACAATTTAACCATCTATGACTCCGATGGGAATGACGTCACACCGGCCAGTCCCCCCGGATTTGAGGTGGATGACCTGGACTATCCGGTATGCGATTGCCTGTCCGGGACCTGCTCATGGAGCGCCTCAGGTGCGGATAATGGTTTTTTTGCAAAATTTTCAGACCTTCCTGCAGACGATTACACACTCACGGTTGACTGCGCTGACGGCACCTTGGCAACCAGAATCGATTTCCCGGGAGCGGTTGCCCTTCCGGTGATCGCCAGCAGTTCCGTTACGGTTCATGATACAGCGGATGACGAGGACGGGAAGGTCACCTGGACCAATCCCACAGATGAAGACAATTGGTCAGAAGTTGATGAAATCCGTTTGTTTTTCTCGGATTCTGACGGGAATACGGTTTTGATGGTAAAGGTCAGCCCTGATGCGGAATCGGTTACCATTCCCATTGATGCCATTAACGAAGCTGAGGCCTTGACTTCCGGGGATATTACCACGCTGCAGATACAGACCCGGGCATATGATGAAAACAATATGCAATATGCCCGAGGGGTTTCCAGCGATGTTACGTTTGATGATTAACCGGTATTGTTGAGGCTATGGGGGCGACTTGCCCCTAAGGATTAAAGGTTACACCCAATGGATTTAAGGCCATTGGGTGTAACCTGATCTTTGAAAGAGAAGGGTGCTGTCACAGCCGAATGTTATTCTCCGGGTTGCGGCAGGGCCGATGGCAGCGGATATACAGGGCAGCAACCCCCCACACCGTTATGCCGCTGTGCCGTTCTTTCTATAGCGGTGAACGGCAGATTAATAATTCTGGTCGGCATATTCCACCCAGCCGCCGGCCTGGACCAGGGCTTTGTCAAATTCGGAAATGCCAAAGGCAAGGGAAAATTCTTTGTCTGATGTTTTGACCGTTATGGTTGAGGTTTTAAGATCAACCTCAAGCTCAGCCTTGCCGTTGCCGCAGGCATCAAAAAGGGTCTGGATGTCTTTGCCGTCAAGCTCAATGGCCAGCATGCCGCAATTGAACATGTTCTGCCGGAAAATCCGGGCAAAGTTCTGGGCGATCACCACGTTAATGTCGTTGGCTTCCAGGGCCCAGGGGGCATGTTCCCTTGAAGACCCGCAGCCAAAGTTTTTCCGGGTCAAAATGATGGATGCGTTCTTAATATCGGTTTGCTGGTCAAATCCCTCAAGCTCAAGGTCTTCCAGCAGGTGGGGCCCCATGGCCTGTTTTTCCACTGCGGTCAGGTATTTGGCCGGGATGATTTCGTCGGTATTGATATCGGACCGGTCCAGGCACAGAACGTTTCCGCTAAATTTTTTCATAAATAATCTCCTATCCTTTGCTAGCAGCTAAAGGCTGACAGCTAATCGCTAAGCCCCAAACAGCTCTGAATTCGTAATCTCCCCATGGATGGCCGTGGCGGCTGCCGTGGCCGGGCTCATGAGATGGACCATGCCGCCCTTGCCCATGCGGCCGTTAAAGTTCCGGTTGGTGGTGGCGGCGGCGACTTCCCCCGGGGCCAGGACCCCGTTGCTCATGCCAAGGCACGCCCCGCAGGTGGGATTGGTCACACAGACCCCGGCATCCATGAAAATTTTAATTAGGCCTTCTTCCAGGGCGTTGGCATAAATATCCGGGGTGGCCGGAGAAACAATGGCCCTGACATTTTCATGAACCCTCTTTCCCTCTAAGACCCGGGCGGCAATCCGCAAATCCTCAATGCGGCCGTTGGTGCAGGAGCCGATATAGACCTGGTCAACCCTGGTGCCCTTCATTTGCGCCACGGGTTTAACATTGTCGGGTTTGTAGCCGAAGGTGGTCAGGGGGGGCAGGTGGGTAACGTCAATGTCAATGGATTGGGCATAGGGGGCATCCGGATCGGAACAGAAGGTTGAGTATGCTTCCAGGGCAGCTTCAGGGGTTTTGAATTCATCCTTGATAAAAGGCCACAGGTAATTCACCGTGGTCATGTCCGGCAGACAGATCCCTGAGGTGGCACCGGCTTCCACGGCCATGTTGGCCAGGGTCATCCGCTGTTCCATGGACAGGTTGTCTACCACCGGGCCGGTAAATTCCATGACCATGTTGGTGGCCCCGTTCACGGAAATCTGCCGGATCACCTCCAGGATAACGTCTTTGGCATAGACCCCGTCGGCCAGGGTGCCGGTAATGTTGACCTTGAAGGTATCCGGCTGTTTAAACGCGCAGACCCCTTTTAAGATGCCCACCTCAAGGTCCGTGGTGCCCACGCCGGCGGCAAAGGCGCCAAATGCCCCGTGGGTGCAGGTGTGGGAATCGCCCATGATAACGGTGAACCCGGGCCGTACAAACCCTTTTTCCGGGAAAATGGCGTGGCAGACCCCGTTTCTGCCAATATCAAAAAAGTCCTTTATGGCGTGCCGCCGGGCCCATTCCCTTAAAATCTGCCCCTGCATGGCGGTCTTGGTATCCTTGGCCGGGGTGACATGGTCGATGACCACCTTGATTTTATCTGGGTCAAACACCCGGTCCTTGTTCCGGGCCGTAAGATCCTGAATGGCCGTGGGCGTGGTGATCTCATGGCAGAATACCCGGTCCAGGCTCAGTACACTCACATCCCCAAAGGGCTGGTCCACCAGATGGGTTTCAAAAATTTTTTGCGCAATGGTTTTTCCCATAAATTTAAATTCCTTTCTTTGTTGTGCTGGCCCGGTTCAACCACTTAGTGCTTGAACGAATCCCGGTGTTTGGACGAAAAGTTGCCCATATGCAAGGCGCAGAAAAATTTGCAACCGGAGCAACCATAAGGGTTGTGAGGATTGCAAATTTTTCTGCAACGCAGCAGATGGGTGACTTTTCGTTCAAACACCTAATTTTTCTCTCCGAAGTAATCCTCCCCGTCCGCCGGCGTCACCACCCAGTAAGCCTGAAACGAGGCGTTTGAAGTGTTCTTGATCACATGGGGAATCTGGGAAAAAAAAGAGACCGAGTCCCCTTCATGAATTTCAAATTCCTCTTCCCCGTAAACGAGAAGGGCCGACCCCTTTACCACGATCCCCAGTTCCCTTCCCAAATGGCCGTTTTTGGCATCCCCCCGTTCCTGGCCCGGTTCAAGGACCATGAAAAATGCATTAAACGAGTGGTTTCCCCTGGCCTGGCTGTCACCACAGAGGGTTTCATACTTGAACCCCTTTCGCTGGTATTTTTTTCTTTGGTCTTTTTTGATGATTTCAACCTTGGAATGGGTTTCATAATCCCTGAAAAATTTATTGGGGGACACCCCGTAAACTTCAAGGAGCTGGAGCAGGGTATCCAGGGAAGGGGAAATCCGGTTCCGTTCGATCTGGGACAGCAGGCTGGAGCTGACCCCGGCCTTGGTGGCCACCTCTTTGATGGTTAAATGTCTTGAGTTGCGGGTAGCCCGTAACAGGGCCCCGAGTTTTGTCTTCATAGTCGATCCATAAAGATTTAAGTATATTTAATTTTTATTTAAGAATACTTAAATTATTTGGATTGTCAATCCTTTTATTCAGCGGCGGTTATCCTGTGATACGTCGGTTTGAAAATTGTTTTTTGGGAGTTCGGATGATATATAGGGATACGCTGCAAATGAATGGCTTTTTGTTCGAACACGATATTAGAATTTTTATCCCGGCTTTGCCTGGGGCTTGCTATATAACGGCCACGGGCCGCTTTGGTTATCCAACCAAGAGCCGCCCACAACAAATATTGAAAGTCTTCTCAGGACGTTAGGGAGCCTTTCTTATAACGGATACGGGCCGCCTTGGTTATCCAACCAGGAACCGCCCACAACGAATAATGAAACTGAAAATACCAGCAACGGTAGACTATAAATTGGGCACCGCAGGTGCTTCGCCCTCTTGTCTCCAGTTTCTTATAAAACCGGTAATACGTTGACATGCAGTTTTTGAAATTTTCCTTTAACAGGCTGGGACACCGTTCTTTGCTGAAATCCTTATTATGGGTGGTCCCCCTGCTGCTGTCCCTTTTTGCGGGGGCAGGCATGCGGTTATGGGAGGTCCCTGAATGGGACCGGCCCGGGTTGACCGCCGCCGGCGAAATCCTTCTTTCCAAACATGACGGCTATGGCTGGCTGGCCGGGGCCAAGCAGATCAATCAGCACAGTTCGGCCCCGTTTGCCATTTTCATCCGGGGGCTGCATGAGGCCACCGGGATCCCCCTTGACCGGATTGCTTTCTGGCTTCCGGCGGTGGCGGCACCCCTGGCCGCGGTCCCCGCCTTTGTGCTGGCACTCTGGTGGGGTATTCCTGAAGCCGGTTTGGTGGCCGGTATCATGGCCGGCTCGTCCATAGGGTATTTTATCCGCACCCGTGTCACCTGTCTTGATACCGATCTGATTACCCTGCTGTTTCCCTTGTGCCTGGCTGCGGGGTTGATGATGTGGATTGAATCTGTGGCGCCGCCGCCCCGAGGCCGGGGGAATGCCCCCACATCCGGGGCCATTTTGTTTCAGGCCTTTTTGCTTGGGCTTCTGTTTCGCTGTTATCTTGCCTTTTACCCCAGTGGCGAACCCGTGGGGCTTTGCATCATTGCAACGGCCCTGGTGACCGGCATGGTTCTTTCCCCCCCCCCATTTCGCCTGCAGATGGCCTGGGGCATTCTGATGGTCTGCCTTGTGGGCGGCGGATCTTTGACGGCCACCGGTCTTGGGGCCGGGGTGGTGGCTCTCAGCCTGCTGCGGCCCGGCCTGTTTGCTCGGAAGGATGCCGCTTTGCTGCTGCTTTTGGGGCTGCTGGCCGCCTTGTGGTGGCTTTCTGATCTGGGGACAGCTGCTTCTGATCTTTGGTTTCATCTGAGCCGTTACGGCCGCATGGCGGACCACGGGGGGACGGCCGGGCTGCCTTCTGTTATCGACACCGTTCCCGAGGCCTGGCCGGTGAGCCTTGACGGGGCTGTTTTTTTTATGGCCGGCAATTGGCCGATTTTTATTGCCGGTCTGGTGGGGCTGGCCATTGTTTTGTGGAAGCATCCTGCCGCCTTGATGCTGCTGCCGCTGCTGGCCCTGGGATTTGGAAGCGTTAAGCTGGGCATCCGGTTCACCATGTACGGCGGCGGGGTGCTCGGGATCGGGCTTGCCTGCGGGACGGCCCTGTGGCTGCGTGGAATTCGTGCGCCGTTTTGGGTATCCATGGCCGCCCAGCTGATACTGCTTATGGCGGTTTGCCATCCCCTTGTCAAAACGGTTGACGCCGTGGATCCTGAGCCGGTTATCTCAAAGCCCCTGGCCAGTGCTTTGCTGGAATTAAAGCAGGCCTCGGCCCCGGATGCCCAGGTATGGATTTGGTGGGATAAGGGATACGCGGCCCAGTATTATGCCGAACGGATGACCCTGGCCGACGGCTACCGCAACTCGGCCGAAGCCATTTTTCCCCTGGCCTATGTCCACACGGCGGATACGCCTTTGAGTGCCTATCAGATGATGGCACGGTGCGCTTTGCTTCAGCAGGCCGAAGGGCCGGAGGAAGCGCAGGGATCACGGTATCCCATATACCCCAATCCCTTTGTGGATCTGATACCGGGCAAGCCGCCGGAATTCATGCACCGTTTTCTTAATGGGCTCAAACAGCCAAAGGCCGCCTGGTCCCACGACCTGCCCGATCAGTACCTGGTGCTGACCTGGGAAAATCTTAAAAAGGCTCATACCATTCTGTCTTACGGCACCTGGGACTTTATAAATGGAAGGTCCGGCCCGGGGAATTTTACGGTGGTCCGGGAACGGGGCCTGTTTGATATGCAGCATGGCACAATGAAACTTAAAACCAGAACCTACCCCTTAAGATCCCGGACCATCATTGCCGGCAGCGGGAAAAAACGGTTTACCTGGCCCCAGAAGGACGGCCGGCATGCGGTTTCCATAAAAGGCGGCGATGTTACGTTCCTGATGGATGATGGGGCCTGGCAGACCATGATGGTGCAAATGCTTTTGGACACCCCCAAAGATTTTTTACCCTATTTTGACCTGGTCATTGACCAGTTTCCCCTGGTTCGAATCTACCGGGTCAATCCCATTTTAACCCGCCTTCCCCCGGGCACTGTTCTTCCGGAAAGGACCCGTTATGACAGGTAGACAACCCATTCGCCTGGTGTTGACCGGAGGGGAGACCGGCGGTCATCTTTATCCGGCCCTGGCCGTTTCCGAGGCACTGGCCAGGCTGGTTCCCGGGTCTGAATCCATTTATGTGGGCGCCCCGGGCCGCGTGGATATGGAAAAAAATATCGGGGCCCAAATCACCACCCATTCCCTTTGCATCTCCCCTTATGACCGGAAAAATCTGTTTAAAAATTTTGTCCTTCCCTGGCAGCTTTTAAACAGTTTTGTTAACGCTTTGGGGATCCTGCGGTCATACCGCCCCCATGCCGTAATGGGGGTGGGGGCGTTTCCCAGTGTGCCGGTGATCCTGGCCGCACGGATGGCCAACATCCCCACACTCCTGCTTGAACCCAATGCCCAACCGGGCATGGCAAACCGGCTGCTGGCAAAAACGGTACACCGGATCTGTGTCTCAAAAGAAGGGATGGGAGATTTTTTTCCTGAAAATAAGGTGGTAATCACCGGTACTCCGGTAAGAAGCCGGTTGTTGGCGGATGGGGTGAACCGGCAGCAGGGACACGCATTGTTCGGTATCCGTCAAGGCCGCCGGACCGTGCTGGCCATTGGCGGCAGCACCGGGTCTGCCGCTATTAACACCATGATTCTGGAAAACCTGGACCTTTTTGCCGGCCGTGTCGGCCATTTGATCTGGCTGACCGGGGAAAGGGATGAACCGCGTATTCGCAGCCTTCTGGGCAGCCGCATGCCAGAAAACGTTACCCTGCTGCCCTACATTGACCGGATGGGCCTGGCCTATGCCGCAGCCGACCTGGTGGTCTCGTCTGCCGGGGCGGTCAGCCTTTCGGAACTTTCACTGCTGGGCAAGCCGGCCGTGATTATCCCGGACCCCACGGTCACGGAAAATCACCAGCGGAACAATGCACGGGATCTTTACGACGAAAATGCCTGTGTTCTGGTCGGGGCAGACAGCCCTTCCCGGAACGCAGGGCTGATTATTGAACTGCTGAACAATCCCCCCAAGCTTGAACGGTTGAAAATCAATATTTTAAAGCATGCCCAGCCCCGGGCCGCCCACTTGATTGTTGAGCAGATTTTACAGCTTGCAGACTTTAAAAAGACTCAAATGTCAGGCGGCCCTGGCTCTGGTACTCCGTAATCAGGGTTTTAAAATCCGGTATATGGTTATCTTCAATTTCAATGTCATGGTCAACCATATCCGAATACCGTGTGTCCGTGATCAGGGGATCAAAACGGGAAATCTGGTTTAAAAAGATGTCATTAAAGTCATAGGCCAGCTGAATTTTAAACGGCTGCCGGTTCACCAGCCGGACCAGTTTATCCTGATTGATGGCCGTTTCAACCGCCTGGGAATAGGCTTCGATCAGGCCCCGGACCCCAAGTTTGACCCCGCCGAAGTGGCGGGTGACTACCACGGCCACCCGGGTCATGTCATGGGCGGCTAAGGTATTGAGCATGGGCTTTCCGGCCGTGCCTGAAGGCTCCCCGGCATCCGAGCTGTGGCTGATCTGTCCTTGATCCCCCACAATATAGGCCCAGCAGTTGTGGGTGGCGGTTTTGTTTTCCTTTGATATCTTTGAGATAAAGGCCTTGGCCGATTCAATGGAAGCGGCATGGGCCATGGTGCAGATAAAGACAGAGCGCCGGATTTTGATTTCAAAGCGCCGGACCGGATCTGAATCCACCCGGCCCACGGAATAGTAGTATTTTTTTTCCATCCCCGCCAATCTACTCTTCGAGGGGGGGGAATGTCAACCGGAGACCGGAGGAAGGGAGACGGGAGACCGAATACGGCAAGTTCCCTGGTTTGAGCGGTAGGGTAGGGGCGATTCATGAATCGCCCCTACTTAAAAGCCATTTGATTCCAGGTGCCAACCATGTTATTTTGCGCAAAAAATGATGAAAGAAAATATTTAAAGCATATCCATGGAAAAACACGCTGAGTTTGTTTTAGAAGCAAAGACCGCAAAAAACTGCTGGGAGCATATTCACAAAATATACCCGGCCGAAGGGTTTAAATCCTGTTACCCTACCCGGGAGGATGCCCATGAGGCCAAATCAAATTTAAAACAGCTGCTGCACGGCCGGTGGAAGGGGAAGGTGAGCAAGTATCCCATCCGGATTCGTGAAATCAAATTGGGTTAGTGTTTGAAAGGTATTCGACATGCCCCATGACCAGCCGGATTTCACCGTAGGAATAATCCTCTCCCAAAACGGTTTTCACTTCCTTTAAAGAGCCGGTGGCATCTTTTTCCAAGGCTGCGGCAATGGTGTTAACCTTTTCTTCGGGCACCAGGCGGCTGATGTCAAGCGCTCCTTTCCGGATGAACTCGCTTAAGTGGGTTAGGACGGTGTTTTCCACCAGTCCCCGTTCTTTGGCTATTTTGGCTGGAGTCATGCCTTGATTGAACATGTCAAAACTGACCTGGCCTGTATCCTTGGATGTGTCGGCTTGTTTTTTAGGGACACCCGGGTCAGGCTCAGGGGGCGGACCGGGCAGGTCCACCGTTTCAATCTGATGCTCTTTTCGATAGGCCGTCACCATGGAAAGAATATCATCTCCGTATTTTTTGATGGTCTGGGTGCCCACCCCGTTTATTTTTTTCAAGGCGGTCCGGTTATCCGGCAGGGTTACCACAATCTGGATCAGGACCCGCTGGTGAAGAATCTGAAACGGCGCTATCCCTAAGTTAAGGGCCTTTTGTTTTCTCCAGGCTTTAAAGGTTTCAAACAGATCCGGATGACTGATGTCGGATTCCCTGTAATCCGGGGCAGCCTTTTTTACGGTGGCTCTGGAACTTGCCGTAAGCTCGGTGCCGGAAACAAAACGAAGGTATCTGGCACAGGAAAATCCCTGTTCACAGGATTTAATCCCGGCAAGCCGGGTCTGGATTTCCTGGATAAGGTTGTCTGTACTGTTGCCAAGCTTTTTTTTCAGGACGGTGTTGTCTGTTTCAATGTGAAAGTTTTCCAGAAGATCCGTGAACAGGGTGTTGAATTTTTCTTGAAACCAGGCCGATGCCTTGGCGGTCCGCTCTTTGATATAGGGATCGGATTCCGGCAGGCGGTCCGGGGAAAAGGCCCGGGTCATCTGAAGGATAAATTTTTGCCCCACCGTGAAAATGTCCATGTCGGCTTTTTTTCTTAATTCTTCAGGGGCGGATAGGCCGGATACATGGATCACGCCCTGGTTTCCAAGGATCAGGCGGATCAGGTAGTTGAGCTGGTTTTTAAGTTGACCGAAATCAAAACACTGAACCAGAAGAGCCTGCTGAAACTTTAGTTTGGCATCGGACAGAAGGGCTTCTGGCGGCATGTCTTTGCCGGTTTCACCGCAGAAGTTGAGAACCGCCGGATCTGCGCCAAGACCGTTGGCCCGGACGGGCGAACTTAACACAATGCCGTCAAGGGTCTTGCACCGGCTCAACGCCACATACACCTGGCCGTGGGCAAAGGCGTCAACCGCATCAATAACGCACCGGTCAAAGGTAAGACCCTGGCTTTTGTGGATGGTCACGGCCCAGGCCAGTTTCAAGGGGTACTGTTTGAATTTGCCGATCACATCCTCGGTGATTTCCCCTTGCGCTTCATCCACCGTGTACTTGATGTTTTCCCATTCCACCGGTTCCACGTTGATGACATTTGATTCTCCAGGACACTGAATGGCAATATTGCCGCTGCTGATGGCAACAATCCGGCCGATTTTACCGTTGTAGTATAGTTTGTCCTCGGACGTGTCGTTTTTAAGAAACATGACCTGGGCCCCTTTTTTGAGAACCAGGCTGTCCGGGGCAGGGAAGGTGTGGTCGGGGAACTCGCCGGAAACCTTTGCCAGAAACCGGTACTCTGCCTGGTTTAACAGGGCGAGCCTGCCTTTGTTGATGGCATCGGCCTTGTTGTTGTGGGTGGTCAGGGTGATCCAGCCCTGGCCCGGTTCCGGGGTGAACTGTACATTGACCCGCTGGTTGAGACGTTCAAGGGTCGTGGGGATTTCCCGGTTTTCCCGCACCCGGTTTAAGATGTGAATAAAGTCTGAATCTGACTGCCTGAAAATTTGTTTGAGTTCAACCGTAACCAGCCGGTTTCGGTCAAGGGCATGGCTTGAAAAAAAATAAACGGTTTCATAATGTTCTTTGAGCAGGTGCCATTCCTCTTTGCGGGCCACAGGGGAGAGCTGGTGCAGATCCCCGATCATGAGCAGCTGGACCCCGCCAAAGGGGCGATCGCTTCTTCTGTGCCGGCGAAGGACCGCATCCACGCTATCCAGAAGATCAGCCCGGACCATGCTGATTTCGTCAATGACCAGCAGATCCAGGGCCCGGATAATTTTCTTTTTTTCTTTGCTGAACCGGAACATGCGCTGCCGGCCGCTTTCATAGGCCTCGCTTCCCGGGATAAACGGCCCAAAGGGCAGTTGAAAAAAAGAGTGAAGGGTAACGCCGCCGGCATTGATGGCCGCAACCCCGGTAGGGGCGGTGATAATCAGCCGTTTGGCAGATTCTTGTTTTAACCGGGAAAGGAAGGTGGTTTTGCCGGTGCCGGCCTTACCGGTCAGAAACACATGGCAGTGGGTATATTCCACAAATTCCCTGGCCAGCTTGAGTTCCGGATTGTCGGATAAGTTTTGTGTCATTTTTTTATCCCCCAGCCTTCAATCTTGAGGTCATCATGTTTTTTTTTGATTAACCATTCAAAATTGCATAAAAATCTTAAGCGAAAGCCGCGAAGCAGTCTTGCCTTTTTTATCCTGCTAGTCTATGCTTTGTCCATGATTTTAAGGTTTGCTTGAATTTTTTCCCTTGAAGGTCGTCAATGAAAAGATCACTAATCCTGATCCTGTTAAGCCTGTTTTTTGCGGCAGATTCCTGGGCGGTCACCCATGAGACCCCCATAGGGACAGGCAGTCCTGTGTTTCAGGAAAACCCTGAACAAAAATTTCGGCAGTTCATTCCCTTTATCGCAGAAAGCTTTATCGGCATCCCTTACCGGTTCGGCGGGAATCCCCAGGTAACGGGCACATCAGACAATTCCTACCTGTTTTATTCCATATACACCATGGCCGCCCGTGAAGCCGGGCTCAAATACCATGGGTATCTTCCCATGAAAGCCTTATTGGAACGGGTGGGCAAAGTAAACCGGGATCAGGTCAGAAACGGTGACCTGCTGGTATTGAACAACAACCTGGCCGCCATGGTTTACAAGGTGGAGAGATCAGGCAAACTTCACTTTATTTATACCTCCAAAAAACGGGGCCAGGTGTTTTCCTTTAACACGGATAACGTGGTATTCCAGGTTTACTGGATGGAAAATTTAAAGGGGTTCTACCGGCTGTCCCGCACCATGCTTTCTCCGGCAAAATAAGCCGGGCGGTGGATTGGTTTCTGGTGAGGCAGGTTCTTTTTTTCTTAACATTCGGGGCATAACCCTTGAAAATTCGGGCCTGATGATTTATCTATAAAGATATCTGACAAGCTTCCACAGCAGCTTGAACCAAAATTCATCCGTTGATGATTTATCTATAAACATATCTTACCCCCTTGGAGGGCATGGGAAAAACAAGGAAAGAAACGTTCAATGAGAATTGTCACCCGCTCAGATTTTGACGGCGTTGTCTGTGCTGTCCTTTTATTCGAAGCCCTTGAAAAAGACCATGATTTAAATCCGGTAATTTTTTGGACTGAACCCGGTGAAGTCCAGGCCGGAACCGCAGATATCAAAAAAGGCGATATCCTGGCCAACCTGCCCTGGCATAAGGACTGCAGTCTCTGGTTTGACCATCACATATCCAACAAGCCGGACCAGGCCTTTGAGGGGGCCTTTGATGTCGCGCCGTCCGCAGCCGGTGTGATTTATAAGTACTATAAGCAACAGGGGAAACTGGACAGAAGGTTCGATGACCTGGTGGAAAATGCCGACATGATCGACTCGGCCGACCTGAACATGGATCAGGTCATGACCCCGGAAAAGTATCCCTGGGTGATTTTATCCATGACCCTGAAAAACCGGAACTATGAGGATATTCCCTATTGGAATCATCTGGTTTCCCTGCTTCGGAGCAAATCCGTTGACGATATTTTAAAAGACCCTGAAGTGGCCGCCCGGCGTCAGGAAGCTATTGATGAAAACACCAATTTTATCCATCATCTTAAAGACCACACCAAACTTCACGGCAAGGTTTCTGTAACCGACTTCAGCTCCTTTGAGGTGGTCCCTGTCGGGAACCGGTTTTTGATTTATTCCCTGTTTCCGGAAACCGTGGCCAGCATGAAAATCAGATACAAAGACAAAGAAAAAACCAAAATCCTGCTCAGCGTGGGCCGAAGTATTTTTAACCAGGGGTGCCGGGTCAACATCGGGGAATTGTTATCCCGGTACGGCGGCGGGGGCCACGCCGGTGCCGGCGGCTGCACCCTTGACGCCAACGGCTCTGCCGGAAAAATTCAGGAAATCCTGGATATCATGAAGACCAATCAGCCGCTTTCGGCTGAGTAAAAACCTTACTGAACAGCCGATTTTCAATTGCGATATTTCGCAGATGTTTCTCTGGGCTGCGCCCCATCAGTCGCGTTGAATTTTCAATAAGGGTATCCATAAAAAAGAATACGGTTAAAAATAATGGACTTGGGACTTGGGATATGGGACCTGGGGATTGCGGCATCCACGGCCTCCCCAAGTCCCATATCCCATATCCCAAGTCTCAACAATATACATTATTATCCGCACACCCCCCACTATAAATTGCCATTGACCTGACAGCAGGGTTTTGCCCTTCGTTCACAGCTCACCTTGACATTCTTCAGAAAATGCCTATGCTATCTGAGTTAACCCATATGCAGTTGCCGGCTGGATATGGTTTCCTTCGGTTTTCGAAGGGTAAGACAAAAGGAGAATGTGTTGTAATGCCCATATATGAATTTAAATGTTCAAAGTGTGAAGAGTTTTTTGAAGTCATTGTCATGGGATCCCAGGACGATAAAACCGTAGCCTGTCCCAAATGTAAATCTGAGGAGTTTGAGCGGGTGGTCTCCCGGACCAATTTCACCATGGGAGCCTCAACCCAGTCCGGTCATGCCAGAGGTGTCCAGACCCAGGAAAGAAACTGTTCAAGCGGATCATGTAAGACATATACGGTGGCTGGAGAAACAAGAGACTAGTAAGGAAAGTTTCCTGCTTGCCCGGGGCAGCCCATTAAAATAGTACTGTTTTTAATGTGCTGCCTGAAGCGTGTGATACCAAAAGGCCGGGTTCCCGGCCGGTTTTCCCGGTTCAGTTTTTCAAGGCGGATTTTTCCCGCCGGAACCGGGGTCCTTTTTCTACAACACGGCCATGCCCTGAAGGGCGGAAACCGGGCCGGTCTGTTTATATAGCCAGGATCCGCTCGAAACCAATGTTGAAAGCCCCGGCTATCCGCCAATAGCTGGCTGTCAACACGGTTATACCCGGCCACCGCTGTCTGGATGCTGTTAAAATGATTCAAAAGGAGGTTGTATGACCCAGGTTGCAAAATTAATTATTGATGGAAAAGAACTGACCCTTCCGGTGATTGAAGGCTCTGAAGGGGAAAAAGCCATAGATATCAGAAAGCTCAGGCAGCAGACAGGGTATATTACCTATGACCCGGGATATGGGAACACCGGCGCATGCAGAAGCAGCATTACCTACATGGACGGTGAAAAAGGGATTTTACGGTACAGGGGAATCCCCATTGAACAGCTGGCTGAAAAATCCACCTTTGTTGAAACCGCGTATCTGCTGATTTCAGGCCGGCTGCCCACCCGGGATGAACTGATCAAAACATCGGTTCTGCTCAATGATTTTTCTCCCATTCACGAAAATATGAAGGCGTTTTATGCCAATTATCCGCCCATGGCCCATCCCATGGGGATCCTTTCGGCCATGCTCAATGCCATGAGAAGCTTTTATCCCGAGTTAATGGACCTGGATGCGGAAATGAACCAGACCTTTTTGCGCCTGATTTCAAAGATCAGGACCATGGCGGCCATGGCCTATAAAATTTCCAGGGGACACCGGGTGGTTTATCCCCGGCCGGACCTGTGCTATTGCTCTAATTTTTTAAACATGATGTTTGACAATCCCGTGGTCCCTTATGAGATTGATTCGGATATGGTCAGAGCCCTGAATGTGTTCTGGATCCTCCACGCCGACCATGAGCAGAACTGTTCTACCACCACTGTCCGGGCGGTGGGGTCCAGCGGGGTCAATATTTATGCCACGGTTTCCTCGGGCATTGCCGCGCTGTGGGGACCGCTGCACGGCGGTGCCAACCAGGCCGTGATTCAGATGCTCGAAAGAATCAAGCACGACGGCATGACCGTTGAAGACTGCATCAAAAAAGCCAAGGATAAAGAAGACCCGTTCCGGCTTATGGGGTTTGGGCACAGGGTTTATAAAACCTATGATCCCAGGGCAAAAATCATGAAAAAGATGTGTGATATTATTTTGTCCAAAACCACCAGACAGGACCCCCTTCTGGATATTGCCCGGCACTTGGAGGAAAGTGCCCTGGAAGATTCCTATTTCAAGGAGAAAAACCTTTATCCCAACGTGGATTTCTACTCGGGGATTGTTTTGAGGGCCATGGGCATTCCCACCAACATGTTTACGGTCATGTTTGCCATTGGCCGGCTCCCGGGATGGATTGCCCAGTGGAAAGAGGATATTATTGATCCTGAAATGAAATTGTGCCGGCCCCGGCAGATTTATACGGGGAACAGGGAAATGGATTATGTCCCCATTGACCAGAGAAAGGCCGAGAATGGGCATGGTGAAGGCTGAGAATCGAAAGCTCGAGATTATTGCCCACAGGGGGGCTAGGAGCCTTGCCCCTGAAAATACCCTTGCCGCGGCCCAAAAAGGCTTTGCCGCCGGCGCCCACCGGTGGGAAACCGATGTGAGCCTGACCAAAGACAAGCACCCTGTTCTTTTTCATGACCAGGACCTGTCCCGGTGTACCAACGCGGCCAGCGTGTTTGCCTCGGAACAGGCCCGGGCCGGCCGGTATTTTTTGTCTGATTTTACCTTAAAAGAGCTCCTGACCCTGGATGCCGGTTCCCATTTTATTGAAACCGATCCTTTTTCAACCATCAAGGATCAAACGGTTTCCAAGGCTGACCTGGAAAAATTCAGGGGGCAGAAGATCCCTACCCTGGACCAGGGCCTTGCCCTGACCCGGGATCTTGGCTGGGCCATCAACCTTGAACTCAAGGACCACGGAACAGAACCGGAACCCTATGACACGGCCCGGCTGACCCTGGCCGCTCTGGACCGGTCAGGCATATCGCCGGATCAGGTGGTGATGTCATCTTTTAACCACGACTGGCTTGCCTGGATATTAACGAAGACTAAACAATTTGAAGTCCAGGCCCTGGTGGGAGATCTGGACACAGCCCCCCTTGATTTTAAAGATTTTTCATTTTCAGTGTATAACGTGAATGCCCGGTTGATTACCACAGATGACATCAAAATGCTTAAAGCCCGGGGAAAAAAGATCAACCTGTTCACGGTCAATGAGCCGGACCGGGCCGCTTTGTTTTTTGAGGCCGGGGTGGATGGGATTTTCACCGATTTCCCTCAGTATTTTGTATGAAGCTATTGGCTTTAGCTTTTAGCCATAAGGACTTTCAACCATTCGCTAGCAGCTAACAGCTAATGGCTAACAGTTAACAGCTAACCGCCAAAAAGGATAGGTCATGGAAATTACAAAAGAAAAAACACGTGTGGGATTTATCGGGCTCGGGGTCATGGGACAGCACATGGCCGGGCATATTCTAAACCGGGGATTTGAACTTCATGTCTTTACCCGGACAAAATCCAAGGCAGAACGCCTGATTGGCCGCGGTGCGGTATGGGAAGACAGCGTGGCAGGCCTTGCCGGAAAATCAGATTTGATTATTTCCATGGTCGGATTTCCTGAGGATGTCAAGCAGGTTTACTTAGGGCCTGCCGGTATACTGGAAAACGCGGCCCCGGGAAGCATTGCCCTGGACATGACCACCTCAGATCCCGCCCTTGCCGCCACCTTGTTTGAAGCCGGCCGGGAAAAAGGGATTCATGTTCTGGACGCCCCGGTTTCCGGCGGGGACTCAGGGGCAAAAAACGCCACCCTGTCCATTATGGTGGGGGGCGAAGAACCGGTATTTAAAACGGCCCGACCCATTCTGGACATCATGGGAAAAAATATTGTTTACCAGGGAAAGGCCGGGGCCGGCCAGCATACCAAAATGGCCAATCAGATGGCCATTGCCGCCGGCATGTTAGGGGTGTGCGAGGCCCTGGCCTATGTAAAGCAGGCCGGCCTTGACCCGGAAACGGTCCTTGACAGTATCGGCGCCGGTGCGGCCGGGTCATGGAGTTTGAACAATTTAGGGCCCCGGATTCTCAAAGGGGATTTTGCCCCGGGCTTTTTCATCAAGCATTTTATCAAAGATATGGATATTGCGTCAAAATCTTCCAAAACCCTCGGCCTTGACACCCCGGGGCTTGATCTTGCCCTGTCCATGTACCGGCAGGCCGCCCAGAAAGGGATGGCAGATGACGGCACCCAGGGGCTGTATAAACTGTATGAGGACAGCCATGGGTAGTGTGGTTGGGATTTTTTAACGGCGGTTTATGTTAAAAGGCCACAAGGTGACGGTTTTTTCCCTCAGCCGCCCAAAGTCTTCTTTTTTCATGAGGACAATGGACCGGACCGACTGATCATACCGGCGGGAGAAAAACAACAGCAGCAGCAGGGTCGATAAGAAATACGATATGGATGAGGCAATGGCTGCCCCGGAGATCCCTAAGGGGGGGATCAACATAAAGTTAAGGATGATATTGCAGACCATGCTGCCCACCGAAACCATGGACACCAGGCCTGGCCGGTTCAGGCTGTAGATGTCCGCCTGTAAAATCGGGTAAACCGATAAAAACAGCATGCCCGGCAGCAGACAGACAAGGGCTTTGTAAGCGGGAAAAAACGATGCCCCAAAAAGGATTAAAATAATCAGTTTCCCGAACAGGGCCGTGAGGATACAGGCCAGGAACATGAAAAACAGAAGATACCGGGTCACCTTTGAGGTTAATTGCCTTCCCTTATGGTGATCGGTCTCAAGCCGTATGGGTAAAAAAGGATCAACCACCGAGTCGGAAAGGGCCAGTAGAATTTCAGCTATGGATACGGAAACCGCATAATACCCTGTGGCGGCGGGTCCCAGAAAATAGGCGATCAAGAGCAGATCCACCCGCCGGGTGATCTGTGAGGCCAGGGTGTGGACACTGCCCCGCGCGCCATAAGTAAAGGCCTGTTTGGCCTGTTCAAGGTTGACGGACAGGTGCCGGGAGGTCAGTTTCAACAGCTTGTAAAGGAACAATGCCACCACAATCGTGGCCCCGGTAATCCAGGACAGGGCCGCAGACAAAAGCGCATTGCCGGTCAAGACCCAGAAAATGAAGAGGCAGACCACGGGCAGGGTAGAGTATACCAGGCTGAGAATATTGATAAAATGAATGGCCTTGACCGCAAGCAGCAGCTGGGTCAGGGTCCGGTGGGCCAGGTAGAGCGGGATGGCCGCAATCAGCAGAAACTTGATGGGCTCAAGGTCCCCAATGGCCTCAAACCCGATCCGGTTCCCGGCCCCCATCAGGACATAGCCCGCAATCCCCAGGACAAGGCCCTGAATGACCAGATAGACCAGGCAGTTTCCTAAAATTGTTTTTAAAGGCACCTTTTTATGGGTGGACAGATACAGGCTGCCCAGCCCGAACCCCAAATTGCCGATGGCCGCAATCAATTCAGGAATGGCAATGAACAGACTGTAAATTCCCCTTCCCGAAGGCCCTAAAAACCGGGTTAAAATAATATTTTTCAACACCCGTATGGGAAGGTGAACCGCCTTGGTCATCAGGGTGGACAGGGCAAAGGCCTTGAGCTGTCCGGTAATACCGGCCAGCTTTTTTTTATGCTCAGGAGAATCTGTATGGGGATGTTCTTGAGAGCTTGCCATTATTTTTCCCGTGTCTGGTGGTTAAAGGCCAGGGCTTTCACACATTGTCCAAGTCCCCGAAGGGTTGCCAGGCCGGTGACATGCCACCGGATAAAGGTTAACAGCCAGACCCGGCACAGGACCAATGGGGTTTGTCTGATGGTTTTCCGTGAAAAGGAAAGCCCGAAAGACGGAGACACCCAGGCCATAAAAAGCCAGGTCCCGGAGGTCAGGGCCGGAGGCGGCCATAATACCGCCATCAGGGTCAGAAGGCAAGCCAGGTGAATCAGCCCTAAAGCGGGCACCCTTAAGGTCCGGGCCTTGAATCCGGACTTGAATGCCAGGGACAGGGCATTGGCCTGGCGCCAGAATTCTTTTTTGACAAACTCTCCAAGGGTTTGTTCCACCCCCATGTGGATCAGGGGAAGCCCTGAGATCTTGAGCAATTCAATCCCCTGCCAGTGGGCCCTTAAGGTGAAATCCTTGTCCTCGCAGGTGGGCAGATCCGGGTCAAATCCCTTGAGATCCTCAAAAACGGTCTTGGGCAGCATCAAATTTCTGCCCGGCAGGTAGTCGACGTTTTGCTCTCCCGGCGTTGGGTCCCAGTTCTTCATATTCCATGCCTTTCCCACCCAGGGGGCATCTTCAGGGGGGCGGTCACAAAATCCGATAATGCCGGAAAATCCTTGCTCAAAATAACGGTATGCCGTTGTCAGCCAGTCATCCGGGACCTGTATATCCGCGTCAAGGAAGGCAAGGATACGGCCCTTTGCCAGGCCGGCCCCCATGTTGCGAAGTTCGGATATGGAATGGCTTCTGGGGGCCTGGACAATTTTAATGCCCTTGCCTTTGGCTGTTTCAACGGTATTGTCCGTGGACCCGTTGTCAACCAGGATGACCTCAACCTTAGCCCCGTCTGTTTGACAGGCCAGGAGACTGTCAAGGCAGGAACCGATGTGCCGGCCTTCATTCAAAGCCGGGATGACGATACTGATCAAGGGGGGCTGTCCGGCCATGGTGTTATGTTTTATTAAACCCCAGCACCTGGTTGAACATCCCCACCACAGCCCGTTTCAATGCGGTCTGGTCCATTGAGAAATCCGATGCCAGGCTTTTTCTTAACAGATACTGGTCAATAAGATACTGGTGAAGTTTATTGGCGGCCCGGTACCGGATCACATATACGGCACCGTCCTGGAAGTCTTTGCCAACGCTCTTTTTGGTCTGGACATAACCGGTAAACAGCATCTTTATCCGTTTGAGATGGCCGTCCCTGAACACATCCACCGGCATCCAGAATACCTCAAATTTGGCGGGCAGTTTGGTATAGGCCGTCAGCTTGATGCACTCTTCGTTGATGTCCACCACCTGGCCGGCCGCAAAGGGTTTTCGGGACACCGGGTCAAGCAGGTGAAATTCAATTTTTCCCAGGCCGATCCGTTCAAGGCGTCTCTTTTCATTAAAGGATTTTTTAACGTCCACCTTATAGGACGCCCACATCAGCTGGGACAGTTTCCGGCAAACGGTCAGGATAACGGCCCCAATGGTAATGCCCACCATAAACGCACTGGAAAAGAAATCCTGGCCCTGCTGGATGTTCTTATTGTCAATACTGGCCCGGATGACCTTGGGGGTGCTGTGGGGGGTGAACAGCTGGGAGTAGCCGATCATGCCGGGTTTTACCGTGAACCTGAAATCGTAATCTTTGATTTTTTTGCAGTGGGCTTCATATACGGCCTGCCGCTCAGGCCTGGGCCCGATGAAGGCCATGTCCCCCCTCAAAATGTTATACAATTGGGGCAGCTCATCAATACGGGTATCCCGCATGAATTTGGTAAACGGGGTCACCATGTTGTGTTTTTTGTTCAGCAGGTCTGAGCCGATTTTTTTTTCAGCATCCACGGGAAGGGTTCGAAATTTATACATGATAAATTTTTGTTTGTCCTTTCCCAGCCGTTCCCCTTTATAAAGCAAAGGCCCCTTGTTGACCTTAAGGGATATGGCCCAGACAATTAAGGCTATGGGCAGGGCCATCACCAGCATGACCAGGGAAAAAAAGATGTTCAGCGCTCTTGGAAGCATATTTTAATACATGGTTACGATTACAACATTATCCTGTTTTATGAGAAACTTTTATGGATATGTCAATAGAAGGATGGTATTTAGCCATTAGCCATTAGCCATTAGCCATTAGCCATTAGCCATTAGCCATTAGCCGTTAGCCGTTAGCGCATCAGCAAGCTAAAAGCTAAAAATTAACGAGAGTATCGCCGTAATGATTATCAGCTGGATAAGCTTAATTTTGTTCTGGGCAGGTTTTTTTGTCTTTTTTCTGGTGTTTGCCGGATATCCCGGATTTTTATTCATCAGATCCCGGCTGGTTTCCCATACGTCTTTTCCGCCTGAATCCGGGGCACCTGAACCGGATTTGACGGTTTCCGTTCTCGTGGTCTTCAGGAATGCCAAAGGACTTTTGGATGACAAGATCGCCAATTTTTTGAGCCTGGATTACCCTGAAGATAAGCTGGAGCTGGTCCTGGTTTCCGACGGCAGTGATGACGGCTCTCAACATCAAGATTCGTCCTGGCCGGTGAACATTTTAAAATGGTTCCATTTTAACGCCCACCAGGGGAAAAACAGGTGCATGAACTTTGGGGCAACCCAGTGTTCCGGGCAGATTATTGTCTTTTCCGATGTGGATGCCATGCTGTCAAAAGACAGCGTGAAACGGATCTGCCGCCATTTTTCCGATCCTGGGACCGGGGGTGTATGCGGCCGGCGGGTGGTCTCTGAAAGTCTTTCAGGCATCACGTCAAGCCAGGTCAGGTACATTGGCTGGGATGCCATGATCAAGGAACTTGAGATGAAAAACGGCCTGAGCATTACCGCCCATGACGGCAAAGCCAATGCCGTGAGAAAGGCCTGTTTTGCCCCCATTGCCCAGGGCGTCACGGATGATGCGTTTATCGCCCTTGGGGTCATCGGGCAGGGCAAACGATTTGTATTTGACCGAAAGGTCACGGCGGCCATCAAAGTGCCGTCCCGAAGCCCCCTTCATGAACTTCAACGGCGCAAACGGATCGTTTCCCAGAGCTTGAACGGGCTTTTTATCCACCGGCGGCTCTTTAATCCGTTTCAATACGGCCTGTTTTCTTTTGGCCTGTTTATCAACAAGGTGCTCAGGCGGCTGCTGCCCGCGGCCGGGATCGCCATGCTCCTGTCATCCTTTGCCCTGTGGCGGCACGGCTCTTTTTTTTATGGGGTCTTGTTTGCCCTGCCCATGGCCGGCATGGCCGCTTTTGCCTCGTACCCGCTGACCGGTCTTTGTTTATCGGGCACTGCCAAATGGCAAAAACAGCTCAACCGGCTCCTGGAGCTCGGGTTTTTCTTTTTATTGGGCATGGCCGGGACCCTGTGGGGCACCATCAGCTTTGCTACCGGTGAGAAAATCACCAAATGGGAGCCTGTCAAGAAATAATCATCCCACACACCCGAGGCTCGGGTCCTGGACCACAATGGTCCGTCTTCGTTTCTTCTTTTTGACCTGGCACATCAGGGTTTTGTAAACCGGAAATCCTGAAATGGGGTCAAATTGTGCCAGATCGGTCAACACGTTGACATTGGCCTTTCGCCAGGACTCAGGTCCATGGGGGCCGCCGCCCCCGGCCGGGGCGTAAACAAAGCCTTCCATGACCTTTTCGGTGACATCGGCCTTCATTTCCACAAACCCCCTGGCGGTTTTTATTACCACCGTGTCTTTGGGGGCAATGCCCCGTTGTTCGGCATCTTTGGGGTTGATCTGAACCATGGGGTCCGGGTACCGGTCGATGAAGTCGGGGATGGCCCGAAGGCAGGATTTCATGTCCGGCTTGAAGGGTCCCGTCCCTAAGACCAGGGGGAACCGGTTTACCATTTTGGGCCGGCTCACAGGGGTTTCAAAGGATTCTTCGTATTTGGGCAGCCCCTCAAGCCCCATTTTTTCCAGCAGGGTGGATTTGATTTCAAACTTGCCTGACGGGGTTTGAAACCCGGGTTGGCCGTCGGCCCTTAACAGGCCTTTTTCCCATTTGCGGAAGGCCATGGGAAGCTGTTTTTTTTGAACCGCCTTTTTAGGGGCCTGTTCCAGGTCCTGCCGGGAGATGCCGGTGCCGGTCAGAACACGGTCCAGCAGGTCGGCTTCGGTTTTGGGGAATTTGTCCCCATACCCGAGCCTGTCGGCAAGCCCGGTTAAAATGGCAAAGCAGGACCGGCTGTTCCCCACCGGATCGATCATTTGCTCCCTGAGCCGGACCGTATGGCCGTAAAAACAATAGGATGACTGCTCAAAGGCCGTGGTGGCCGGCAGGACAATATCGGCCCAGGCCGCATCCCGGGTCAGCTGCAAATCGGCACAGACCATGAAATCCAGGGATTCAAACGCCTTTTGCCATAGAACCGGGTCAGGCCATGATGTGAGAATGGAGGCCCCCATGATAAACAGGCCCCGGATTTTATACGGATCTGAGTCAAGGATGGCCTTTGGCAGCCTTATGGCATGGGGTTCGCCGCCGCAAAAATGGGTATACACCGGGAAGTGGCCTGCGCCAATGGACTTGTCAAATCCGGGACTTAAAATCTGGTGGTCCCGGCTTAGGCCAATCTGGTTTTCAGGCTGGACAAAGCAGCGGCCGCCTTCCACATCCAGCTGCCCGGCCAGGGCCCAGAGAACCTGGACTGCCCGGATGTTCTGGACCCCGGATTTGGTGTATTCAAGCCCGGTGTACATCACATAGCTGGCCCCTTCGGCGTCGGCAATATCCACTGCCAGTGCTTCAATCACCTTTTGGGGGATCCCGGTAATCCCGCTGACCGTTTCCGGGGTAAAATCCTTGACATATTTGGTAAACTCTTCGTACCCCAGGGTCCAGTCTTCCACAAAGGCTTGGTCCACCCAGCCGTCCCGGATCAGGATATGGGACAGGCCAAGGGCCAGGGCGCCGTCCGTCCCCGGCCGGATGGGGATCCACTGGCTGTCAGGCAGCTTGGCCGAAGCGGTCTGTCTGGGATCGATAACAATGATCTGGGCGCCTTCACTGGCGGCCCGGACCAGGCGGCCGAACATTTCCGGCGGGGTGGACGTGGACGGGTCGGTTCCCCATACAACGATGAGGTCAGAGTTGTCCACATCGGAAAACATGTCCGTGTGAAGGCAGCCCATGGTCAGCTGGGGGGCCAGCACCCCAAGGGAGGTGTAACAGGGCGCGCCCACCCCGAAGGTATTGGGCGACCCAAAGGGAAACAAAATGCTTGAAGCCAGATAAATATGAGATCCCCCCAGTTGAAAGGCATCCTTGAAGGCCCGCTCATAGGTGCCGGTACCGGCGTAAAATCCAAAGGCTTCGGGGCCGTGGTCCGCTTTGATGCCTTCCATTTTCCCGGCAATGATGTCATAGGCCTCATCCCAGGAGATGGGGTCAAAATCCAGTTTGCCTTTGGGGCCTTTCCGTTTCAGGGGCTGTTTGATCCGGGCTTTGGAGTAGATGATCTGGGAGGCGCTGGCCGCCAGTGGACAAAGAACGCTTCCCAAAGGCGCTTCAGGGTCCGGGGTCAGCCGTTCAATTTTTCCGGACTCGTCAAAATGGACGGTAACGCCGCAGCCCGGGCTGTGAAAACATAATCCGCAAATGCCGTGTTGTTGTTTTTCCAAAATTTATTGGGCTCCTTTTTGCCGCTGGGCAATGACAAACAAAGAGGTGATGTGTTCCCAGAGGTTTCTGGTTTTTCTGATTTTCCACAACACCTGTCCCTTGTCCTGGATTTCAAATTCAGGGGAAAAAATGCCGTTAACGCCTTGAAGCAGGCGGCAGACATTGTCCATGCCAAACCCTTTAAACGGGCCTTCATTTTTCCCCCCAAGCCAGAGATCCGGGCTGTTGACCCCCTCGTCCCAGGAAAAAGGGTCAGACAGCAGAAATCTTGCGCCATCAGGATCCATGACCCGGTTGGCTTCGGCCAGGTGACGGGCCGGGTCCGGCACCTTTTCTAAGATATTCACCGATCCTGCCATGGCAAACCGGTTGGATCTAAAGGGCAGGGCCATGGCGTCGGCCACCAGGAATTCAGCGTTTTCAAGCTGATAGCCCGGGTCCAGATCGCAGGCCCTTTTTTTTGTGATCTGCCCTTCCATGATCATGTCAAACTCAAGCCGTCCGGTTTTGGACAGGTTCCGGGCCGCCCGAATAAAGGACCAGGAGGTGTCAATGCCGATGGCCCGGTCATGGGTCTTGGTCAATTCAAAGGTCAGCCGCCCCACGGAACAGCCAATATCCAGTGCAAACCCGTCCTGGGGGGTAAACGCAGCCGCCCATCGTTGATAGGCATCGGTTGCATCGGGCCCGTTGAAAAATTCAGAATAATGGCTCCACAGATAAGACGACAGCATGGAAAATGACCCATAGCCTGCCGTGTCCCGGGTAAGGGGCAGGGTCTTTTCCGGGACAACCACGGCAATTCCCTCATGGATGTCATACCGCCTTGTACACTCAGGGCAGACCAGCTGCCCGTCTATAATTTCATCTTCTGTTTCTATTCGGCTGTCCAGGGTGAGCGGGATTTCCTTATCCAGGCACTCGGGACAGATCAGTTCTTCAATCATCCACTTTCTCATATGAACTCCTTTTCTTTCGCGCTATCCTAAAGGAAGAGTCGCATTAATGCAACATTCCTTTCCTTTTTTAACGGATTTCAAATGGTATTTCAGGGAAGGAAAAAGACGGGAAATGCGTTGTTTCGACCGGGTTCAGTGAAAAGAATAATCGGGTTAATCCAATAAAATGGGGGAGACCGAAAACCGGAGACAGGAGACCGGATGCGCCCCTCCAAGGGAACCCAACATCCGGTGTCTATCGTTACATTTTTGGTCAATGCAAGGTAGGCCCAGGGAACTTGCCGTATTCGGTCTCCCGTCTACCTTCCTCCGGTCTTCCTTTTTTATAATCTGACACCTTATCTTGTTCCCTGGTTCTAAATTAAACACCCCCCTTCCTGCCCGGCGGGCATAAAAAAACCGCACCGTTTCAGGAAAGCAGCTTCCTTTAACGGTGCGGTTTTTAGGTTTAAGCCTTAAGGCCGCTGATTTTAAAATTCAGGGCGTTTCCCGCTGATCACCCGCCCAAAAGGGTTAAGAAGATACCGGCTGCGATGACGGTACCGATGACCCCGGCCACGTTGGGGCCCATGGCGTACATGAGCAGATAGTTTTTCTTATCGGCCTCCATGCCCACCTTGTGGACCACCCGGGCGGCCATGGGAACGGCCGATACCCCGGCAGCACCCAGCAGCGGGTTGATCTTGTTTTTGGAAAACAGGTTCATGAGCTTGGCCAGGATCACCCCGGTCATGGTGGAGATGATAAAGGCGAACAGTCCCAGGAAAAAGACAAAGATCACCTGGGGCCGCAGGAAATTTTCCGCATTCATGGTGGCGCCCACCGGCACCCCTAAGAATATGGTGACAATATTCATCAGCTCATTCTGGGCCGCATCGTGCAGCCGTCCCACCACGCCGGATTCCCGGAACAGATTGCCGAGCATGAACATGGCGATCAGGGGCGCAGACGCCGGGACCAGCAGGATAATGACAAAGGTCGATACAATGGGAAACAGTATTTTCTCAAGTTTTCCCACCTTTCTGCCCTTTTTCATGCGGATTTTTCTTTCATCCTCTGAGGTCAGCAGCTTCATCACCGGGGGCTGGATAATGGGCACCAGGGCCATATAGGAATAGGCGGCCACGGCACAGACCCCCAACAAAGAGGGGGCCAGCTTGGATGCCAGAAATATGGTGGTGGGCCCGTCCGCCCCGCCGATAATGCCGATGGTGGCGGCCTCCTGAAGATCAAACCCAAAGGCCTGGGCCGCAAAAAAGGTGATGTACACCCCGGCCTGGGCCCCGGCCCCTAAAAAGATCAGCCGGGGATTGGCAATGAGCGGCCCAAAATCCGTGAGCGCCCCAAGGCCTAAAAAAATCACCGGCGGAATGATCTCCCAGTGGATCCCGTACTCGTAAAACTTCCACAGCAGCCCTTCTTCAGGGGTCATGAGCCCTGCCAGGGGCAGGTTGACCAGGATAATCCCGAACCCGATGGGCAGCAGGAGCAGGGGTTCATAGTTTTTGGCAATGGCAAGGTAGATCAGGACAAGGCCGATGATCCACATCACCACAATCCCCGGGGTGACATAAAAAAGGCCGGTGGTCTGGAACAGGGAAAGGAATGATTCCATTATTTGGCCTCCTTTGATGTGTCGGACTCTGCGGCTTTACCCCGCGCTTCATAGGCGGTCACCGCAACCCCGGTCAGTCGGATGGAAAGGTAAAGAAATGCCATTCCAAGGAACACGCCGAAAATTCCCGCAACAAAAACCCCTACTGGTCCTGTCATGACTGGTTCCTTTCCTTTTCCGTTGCATGGTCCCTGATAATCCTGGGCAGGATCATCTGGTGCTGGGGACAAATGGATTTGGGATTCTGGTAAGCAGAACCGGTAAAGGCCTGCATGTACTTTCTAAGGTCGGACAGTTTGACCACCTCGTCCACCATGCCCTGTTTGGCGCAGAACAGCGGGGTGGAGGTGTCTTTGTATTTCTGGGCCAGCTGGTTCATCTTTTCCACTACCGGAGAAAGATCCCTTCCGGCTTCCTTTTCTTTTACCAGGCGTCTGGCATAGGTGGCCACCGCCGCGGTTTCCCCGTGCATCACCTGGATTTCAGTGGCACAGGTGCCCAGGGTAAAGGCGTTGTTCCGGTTGGCCTGGGGACCGCCCATGACATAATGGGCGGCCGCACTGCCCTTGCGAAGGATGGCCAGCATCATGGGAAGGCCGGACTGCTGGATGGAATAGATCAGGGACTGGCCAAGGCCGAGCAGCTCAGCCTTTTCGGCAATATCGCCCACATCAATTCCAGAGGTATCCTGGAACCAGATCACCGGAATTCTGTCCCGGCCGCACAGGGTCACAAACTCGTTCATCTTGATCAGGCCCTGGCGGTACAGCTTGGACCCGATGCCCGGATAATCGGCATACTCGGGATACCCTTTGCCCAAATACCCCTGGCGGTTGCCGATGCAGGCCACCAGATATCCGTCCACTTTGCACAGCCCGGTGTAAATTTCAGGACCATAGTCAGGCCGGTATTCCATATGCTCGGAACCGTCCACCAGGCGGGCCAGGATTTCATCAAAATCGTACACGGTTTTAGGCGCCAGGGGCAGCAGACGCATGACATCATCCGCCTCAAAGGCCGGGGCCTTGGGTTCGGCTACCCGGAAAAAGACCGGATCATAGGCCGGCATTTTGGCCATATAATCCTTGACGCCGTCCAGGACCTCTTTTTCTTCCTTGTACACATACCGGAAAAACCCGGTATGGTCATAGTGGGTGGAGACGGCTCCCGGGGGTTTGGCCCGGTGTTCTTTGGCTTTTGTCACCAGATCTTCAGCCATGTCCACGGTGAACCCGCCCTGGGGGGCCATGCCGCTGACAATACCGGCACCGCCTACGGCCATGTTGCATTTTTCATGGGCAAACAAAATCGTGGGGGAAATGGACTGGTATCCGCCGCCGGCCGGATTGGTGCCGTAAATGGCGGCCAGAACCGGGATGCCCTCCTGCTCAAGCTCAGCATGGCGGAAAAAGGGTGTTCCCGCACCCCGCCGGTTGGCATAGAACTTTTCCTGCTCAGTGAGTTTGGCACCGCTGCAGTTGACCAACCAGACCAGGGGCACGTTCAGCCGTTTGGCAAGGTCGGTAACCCTCAGGATGTTTTCCGACTGGCCGGCCAGCCAGGCACCGGCCATGACCTTGTTGTCAAATCCGATCAGAACGCACCATTTGCCGGAAATCTTGGCCAGACCGTCAATGACGTTGGTGGTGCCTTCCACGTTATCGGCCGGGTTAAACAGGGTGTGAAGGGGGGTAAAGGTGCCCGGATCGACAATGTATTCAATCCGCTGCCATACGGTCATCTGTCCCCGCTGGTTGATTTTTTCTTCGGGGAGCCCTGCGTTTTTAACCTCGTTGACAGCGGCGTCAATGCCCTGTTCCGCTGCAGTTACGGCATCATAATTTTCCTGGGTCCGCTTCAGGGTGCCTGCTTTTAAGGCTTTCCCAAACGGGGCCATATGTTCAAAATAGGATCTCATTTAAAACCTTCCTTGAAGTAGAAAAGAGTGGAAACTAGTCAATTACCGCCAGCAGATCGTCTTCTTCAACGGAATCACCTTCCTTGACCTTGATTTCCGATACCGTACCGGAACAGGGTGCAAACACAGGGGTTTCCATTTTCATGGCCTCAATGACCATGATTTCGTCATCTTCTTCCACGGCAGCACCGGGCTCAAGGCTCAGGCTGACAATTTTTCCGGACAGGGGGGCTAATACGTCTTCAGACATGGGGGTCTCCTTTTTTGTATGCTTTTGGCTGTTAGCTATTTGCTGTCAGCGGTTATTGGGCTGTCAAATTTTTGCACTTATTGGCCAGACTCTGCAATAAAATGACAGCTAAAGGCCAATAATATTCAACAAATTAACCCAAATCAATACTAAATGCTATTTTTTGTCAAGAAATTTTTAATCAGATTTTTAATCAGATTTTCCTTGACATCAACTGAAAATTTCTGTTTATCTAACCCTATAGTGCCAAATAACCTTAAGGAGACAATATGGATTTTCAATTATCTAAAGAACTTCAAATGCTTCAAAAAGAAGTCAGAAAATTTGCCAAAAAACAGATTGAGCCCTATGCCGACCAGTGGGATCAGGACCATTATCTGCCTATTAAAGAGGTAATGAAACCTTTGGGCGAGCTCGGATACTTCGGTACCGTGATTCCCGAAGAATACGGCGGAGAGGATATGGGATTCCTGGCCGCCATGATCGTCACCGAAGAACTGGCAAGGGTGAGCTCATCTTTGCGGGTGCAGGTCAACATGCAGGTTCTGGGCTGCGCCTATACCATTTTCAGATACGGCAATGACGAAGTTAAAAAGAAATATGTCGAAAAACTTTGCACCGCCGAATATATCGGTGGATTCGGCATTACCGAGCCCGATGCCGGTTCCGATGTCATGGCCATGAGCTCCACCGCAGAAGACAAAGGGGACCACTGGCTCCTCAACGGCAACAAGACCTGGATCTCCAACGCCAATGTGGCCGATGTACTGCTCTACTATGCCTACACAGACAAATCCGCCGGCTCCAAGGGATTGTCCGCCTTTGTCATTGAACCCAAAAACTTTGAAGGCATCAAGACATCTTCCCTTGAAAAAATGGGATCCCATTCTTCCCCTACAGGCGAACTGTTCCTGGACAACGTCAAGGTGCCCAAGGAAAATATCCTGGGCAAACCCGGCGACGGCGCCAAGATCGTATTCTCCTCCCTTAACCAGACCCGTCTGTCTGCTGCCGCCGGCGGCATTGGGCTTGCCCAGGCCTGCCTGGATGCGGCCACCAAGTATTGCAACGAAAGAAAGCAGTTCGGCAAAAAGATTGGTGAATTCCAGATGAACCAGGACATGATCGCCCAGATGACCGCAGAAATCGAAGCCGCCAGACTGGTGGTTTACAAAGCGGCCTGGGCCAAAGACCAGGGCAATCTCAACAACGGGCTGGACGTTGCCATGGCCAAATACCTGTCCGGCGAAGTCGTTTCCAAGTGTGCCAACTATGCCATGAGAATCCTGGGCGCTTACGGGTATTCAACTGAATATCCGGTGGCCAGATACTATAAAGACGCCCCCACGTATTACATGGTGGAAGGGTCTGCCAATATCTGCAAGTGGATTATTGCCCTGGACCAGCTGGGCATCAGGAAAGCCAATCGGTAATTGGCTGTTAGCTGTTAGCCATTAGCTTTTAACGGTTAGCCTTCAGCTGACCTGAAAAAAATATAAAAAGTTATTCCCCGGATTTTCCTGGGGAATAACTTTTTTTCAATAAAACCAAGCCTGACGGATATGCATCTTCATCCTTCAGCCTTCATCCTTTTTTACAGGAGCCCCATGGATCCCAAAGAGATTGCCAAAAAAACCGGCGACACCGCCAAGCTTTATTTTTCCACGGTAAAAGATGAGGACAAGCCCTATAATCTGTGGAAATACTTTGACAAGGGCCTGGCAAAAGACATGTCCCTGTATATCACAGGCCAGATGTACGCCAGGGAAAAAATTCCCCATCCCACCCGTCAGCTGATCACGGTGGCGGCCCTGACCGTCCTGTGCAAACCCGAAGAGCTCAAGCTCCACATTCATGCCGCCCTGAATGTGGGATGCACCAGCGAGGAAATCGCAGAGGTGATTTTCCAAACCAGTATTTACGGCGGGGTTCCGGCCGCGAATACGGCCCTGTCTGCATTAAAAGAAGTCCTTGAAGAGCGGACGGTGGATAAAGAATAGTTAGTGTTTGGACGAAAAGCCACCCATCTGATGGGTGGCTTTTCGTTTACACACTATATAAAAGTCTCACTAACATCTTGAGAAGACACTCATTATTCGTTGTGGACAGTTCATGGTTGGATAACCCAGACGGCCCGTGGCCGTTATCGATAGAATGGCCCTGAATGAAAATTATTTGCTAAATTATATTCAATTTTGATTAACTCATTGAATCTATAGAATAAAAAGCCAGTTCCCGATTGTGATTTATCGGTTCGGAAAGCAAGTTTTCATGCTTTGGTTGACAAAAAGGAAGTCCCTATCATATACTTTGCCCGACAAAAGGAAGTTCCTATCTTAATATCAACAGGCATGTGTGAAAAAAATGTTACAGGGTTGGGAAAAAAATGTTATAAAACTGGAAAATTTTTTCACATCGGGTTGTTGCCAAACTGGTGGGCCAATCCCTTTTTATTGTTAATGGACGATTAGATTTTAATGGCTTGACGGAGTATTTTGGTTGGATTATTATCAATATAACAAGTGAGTTACGAATGATTAAACCAAAGGCCGTTTCCGGCATCTGTTGAGCAATATCAGATTTTAAAACCATTTTACACCTAAGGCATAGAGTTTGCATTAATAATATTCTGTAATCAGAATCGAAAAGATTTCATATCATGAAATCAATAAATTTGTTTTTAACAAAAGGAGACAATGAAATTGAAAAATTTACTACGAATGTTAGCGATTGCCGGATTCTTATTCCTGGCATCAGCCGCTCAGGCTGCAACTACAACTTTTGATTTAAACCTGAATGTTTTGGGTAGTCAGTACAGTAACCTTATCGGTATTGACTCCATTATTTTTAACGGCACCCCAACTTTAACTCTATCTTATGATAATAACGACATGAACAGCACAACCGGAACTTTCAAAGAATCCGGTACCGGCTTTATCAATCTTTACACTGTGTCTGGCTCTACGGGTATATCTCTTGGCCTTGAGAAGGATCTGACTTTTGAC
The DNA here is from genome assembly GCA_963663165.1 of uncultured Desulfospira sp. Taxonomy (GTDB): domain Bacteria; phylum Desulfobacterota; class Desulfobacteria; order Desulfobacterales; family Desulfobacteraceae; genus Desulfospira. The sequence goes on from OY760175.1 coordinate 6,054,918, forward strand.
TTTACGGATCTGAAAGGGACTTGGGAATATGATGCTGGCACTGGTCTGACAACTATCACCTTTGATCCCAATCAAACAATAAATCTAATTTATGATAGCACCACCTATGCAACTTTTACCTTGGGGGACAACTCGACTGGAACGGTTGATCGAAGTGCCACTGTGTCCGTCATTACACAAACCTATTACCTTGAGTTGACTGGCAATAGTAAAGGCCTTTTAGGGGGTGCTAGCCTTTTCGAAGCCACCATAGGTGCATTTGGCTTTAATGATACCTATTATACAATGACCGGTAACGCAACTGCCGTAGTCCCCATTCCTGGCAGTTTCCTGCTTATTGGTTCAGGCTTAGTCTGCCTGGTTGGCATCCGCCGCAAAGCTTAAGATTTATCGATATTATAATTTAAATTTAAAAAGGGGCCGGCTTTTATCCGGCCCCTTTTTTTATGCTTAAACTGAGGCCATTAACCTCTTTTCTTCGTAACTACTCACCCCATAAAAAAATGTAAAAATTTAAAAAAAAGACTTGACAGGTTTTTTGAGGTCAATTTTAAAATTTTTTAAATGGTCACCAAATCCTTTGTTAAAGCATGCTGGCGCTTATTTATCCAGAAATTTACCGTAAAATCATGACAGATGATGCCGAATACATAGAAAATCCGCTATAGAGCAAATCTCGAGCCGCCAAAAACCCGTGTTATAATGCTGACATGGCAACGGTAGATAAAAATAGTGTTCGGGAAGAAATAGCCCGTCTAAAAAAGGATTTTGAAAATCTTTGTGCTGAGGGCAAAGTATCTCCTGAGATGCGGGCTCTGATGAACAGCATGCTCCTTATTGTGGAATTGATACTATCTATCTTCCTTGAGAAAAAGACCCGCAAAGATAACAAAAACTCAAGTCTACCGTCTTCACAAACATCTAAGGATGAGACCTCCAAATCAGATCCTGGAAGTAAAGGAAAGGGCAAAGAGGTCAGCGGTAAGCTTAGCAATGCCCGCACAAAATCAACCGTCACCGTTGCGCAAGCTGTAACATGTAATGTATGTGGTCAGCCGCTTGATCAAGCACCCTGCCAGGGATATGAGCGGCGTACCAAAATAGATATCATTTTTGAAAAAGTCGTGGATCATGTTGATGCCGAAATCAAAGAGTGCCCCAACTGTAACACGACGGTCAAAGGACAATTTCCAGAGGATATGCCAGGCCCTCTGCAATATGGGAATGGACTCAAAGCATTTGTCATTCACTTGATCATCAGCCAAATGGTTGCACTCAACCGAGTTCAAAAGCAGATTTCTGCAATGAACGGTGTGGTAATTTCAGAAGCAACCCTTATAAAGTTTGTCTGGCGACTTTTTCAAGCACTTGAAAGGTGGGAGGTCAAATCGATAGAAGACATTCTTCATGCCCCATCAATTCATGTTGACGAGACATCCTTTCGGGTGGATCGAAAAAATCACTGGATACATGTATATTCCTCCGGAGGCACCACCTTGAAGCTACTTCACCGAAAGCGAGGCAAGGAGGCGATAGTCGATTTGAATATTATTCCCCGCTATGGCGGGGTAATAATCCACGATTGCTGGGCATCATACCTGTCGTACGATCATTGTGGACATGGACTTTGTGGTTCCCATCTATTGAGGGAACTGACATTTATTGTTGAATCCAATCAGTACAGGTGGGCTGCTAATATGAAAAAGCTTTTACAGGAAACTTGTCATAAAGTAGCAAAGCGGGAAGAAAAGTGTTTGGCAGATAAAGAATACGCTAATTTGCAAAAACGATTCCGTAACATTCTTACACGAGGTGATAAAGAGCTGCCGGAAATCCCGCCAAAACCAAAAGGAAAACGAGGTAAAATGGCCAAATCAGATGCCCATAATTTGTGGGAAAGGCTTAAAAATAATGAAGCGGCCGTTTTGCTGTTTGCCAAGGACCCATATGTTCCATTCACTAATAATCGGGCAGAACGCGATCTTCGGATGGCAAAGGTAAAACAGAAAATATCAGGTTGTTTTCGATGTCAGCAATATGCTCATGCTTATTGTCGAATTTCAAGCTACCTGCAAACCATGGCAAACAAAGGCGTGAATCCTCTTGTTGCCATTCAGCTTGCTTTGGCAGGTGAAATCCCCGGTGTCGATTTTGACCGGGGTGAGTAGTTACTTTTCTTCTTGAATTCGTGACCGATTAATACAAGGCAGGAAAACCAAACAACGGCTCTGCCTGGAAACCGGTACGTTCAAAAACGCATGGATTTAAAATTCAAGCCTACCGGAAATAGCCGGTTGAATAACGTCACTCTATATCAAGATGGCCCTTAGACTTTTTCCAAAAATAATGTTCAAGATATCTTTTAATCATCTCCTTTGCATTTTGCATGACGGCTTTGCCGATGGTTCATGCAACCCATCATAAAAAATAACCACGGGCAAAATGCTGCCGCCCCAAGGGGCGGGTTTTAACTTTGCTGGAACCATAACAGTCCGCCACTTTTTGATAACCGCATCCCCCCTCACAGCATCAAATCGCCCTTAAAAATAATGGATTAAAATTTCTGGTCTCCTTGGATTAAGTTTTGACTTTTTAATTCTTATTCTGGTATGGTAAATAAATTAAAAAAATCGTGTTCTCCGCCCTGTTTGCGATAAGAGATTTGTAACGCATGGAAACTGCGCCAACATTTCACATTCTTGAATATGTGATGTCATATTTAGTATACCATCAAGGGAATATAACTTTACGAAAAAAAGGAGAAAGAGATGAAAAAATTGATATTTTGTGCGTTAGCTTTATCGTGTTTTTTCGTTGTCGCTAACGGTTTCACCGCTGAAATCACCAAAGAGCAGGTCATTGCCCTTGTGGAAAAAACCTGCGAAGATATCAAGGCCGACGCCAAAGGCACATTTGAGAAAATTGCCAATGGGGAGCATCCCTACAAAGATGCTCAAAACCCGGCTTCCTACGTTTTTGTTTATGACACCGAAGTGATCATTGTGGCCCACCCCAAGAAAAACCTTATCGGCAGAAGCTACAAAGGCAAACCCGATGTAAGGGGCAAGAAATTCCGGGACGATATTGTCAATGGGGCCCTTGCCAACGGAACCGGATGGGTGGATTATTCCTATAAAAAACCCGAAGACACAGGAATTCATCAAAAAACCACCTATTACCAGCTGGTTACTGGATCAGACGGCAAACAGTACGTGGTTGCCAGTGGCAAATATTTATAACCGTATTTTAAAAACAGACAGGGGCTGGCTGGCGGTATCTGCCATGATCAGCCCACACAAATATTGAAAGCCGTCAGCATGGTTCCGACCCATTTCATATTATACCAACTAAATTTTCAACTTAAGTTTTAGGGAGCTGTGGACAAATGACCATTCGATTCAAATTAATTTTAATAGCCGTTATCTCATTAATTTCACTTCTGGCCGTTGCATTGCTGGGACAGTATAATATAGCACGCATGGCGCAAACACTGGAATTATATAACACCCAAAACGAAACCCTTTTAAAACTTTTCCGGGCATCCAAAAACTTCGATACCATTTTAGAAAGTTATAAACATGATATCATTGCCACCATGTTGGGCCAGGAAACTCACCAGGACTGGCCCAAAGTTGAAGAAAAGCTGAATATGATTCAAGCCGAACTGGTTGCTGCGGAACAAACCAATAATATCAAGCCGGCCATCAGCAGCCAGCTCCAGTCCCTTAAGCCGTTTCTCAAGGATGGCCTGGCCGCCATTGCCGGTGAAGACGCCTACGGGGCAAGCGAGCTCTTTTCCTTAAAAATCAATCCGCTTCAAAAAGACATCCAACAGCAGACCAGCCAGATTGTGTCAACCGCCGAGAAGATATTAGAAACCAATTATGACGAGGCATTTAAAAAATACCTGTTGAACCGGAAAATTCTGGTCATTGCTGTGGCCATTATCTGTGTGGGGATATTCGGGTTTGTTCTGATCACCGGCAGTATTATTTCCAAGCGGCTTAAACAGGCGGTCCAGGATGTGGCACGCATTGCCCAGGGGGATATGACGGTCAAAGTCGCCGTGGACCGGTCTGATGAAATCGGCAATTTAAATAAGTCATTAAACAAAATGATTACCGATTTAAGGGAAATGTTTAAAGACATTGCCGTAAACGTGACCACACTGAATTCGGCTTCAAGCCTTCTGGCAGCGTCTGCCGGCAAAATTAAAGAGCAGTCTGAAACGGCCGATGCCAGATCAAACACCGTGGCCCAAGATGTGGAAGAAGTAAAACAGGCCATGGTTGGAGTGGCGGCCGCGACCGAGGAGGCCTCGACCAGTATCCAGATGATCGTGGCCGCATCCGAAGAAATGTCCGTAACCATTCATGAAATTTCCCAAAATGCCAACCAGGGCAGCCAGACCACTTCAGACGCCGTAGGGGTGTCAGAAGAGGTCTCAGGCCTCATGGACAAACTGGACCTGGCGGCCAATGAAATCGGTGACTTTACCAATACGATTTCAGATATTTCCGGGCAGATCAACCTGCTGGCACTGAACGCCACCATAGAAGCCGCCAGGGCCGGCGAGGCCGGCAAAGGGTTTGCCGTTGTGGCCGATGAAATTAAAACCCTGGCCGAACAAACCGATATGGCCACCAGTGAAATTAAACAAAAAATCACCGGCATCCAGGGCATTGCCAAAGATTCCATGGGAGCAATCAAATCGGTTTCTGAAATCGTCGGCAATGTAAATTCCATTATGTCCACCGTGGCCACCTCTGTGGGCGAACAAACAACGGCAACCAGTGATATTTCCAACAATGTTGCCCAGGCCAGTTTGGGCGTGGATGAAATCAGTCAGAATATTAACCAGACGTCATCACTGACCGAAGAAATCAGCCGGGAGATTACCGAGGTAAGCCAGCTGGTTCAAGATACCAATTCCAGCAGTGAAGAGGTCAATGAAAGTGCCGGCAAATTGTCCGAACTGGCAGAGAATTTAAATGTTATGGTTAGCCGGTTTAAGCTGGAATAACGGTCGCGGACCGTCTTTGGTTATCCAACCAAGAGCCGCCCACAACAAATATTGAAAGTCTTCTCAGGACGTTAGTGAGACTTTCATATAAAAACCTTAGAGGGAACCGGGTCAGGCGGTCTTTTTAAACTGCCGCACGGCATAGGCCACAAAATCGTCATAGGGCATGGGCTTGGCAAACAGGTATCCCTGGATAATATCGCAGCCTTCCCCCACAAGGAAATCCATTTGATCCTGGGTCTCCACCCCTTCGGCAACGGTTTGAAGGGTCATGGCCTGGGCCATGGCCAGGGCCGCCCGGACAATGGCCTTGCTAGTTTCTTCGGTTTCAATGTCATTGATCAGTGAGGCGTCCAGTTTCAGGGCCGTCAAGGGCAGATTTTTAATGGAATTCAAAGAGGAATACCCGGTGCCGAAATCATCGAGTTCCACCCCGAGCCCCATATTCCGAAGTTCCTCCATAACGCTTCTGGCCCGGTCCATATCCTGGACAAGGCTGGTTTCGGTCAGCTCAAATTTCAACCGCCGGCTCACGGCACCGGTCTGGTCAAAAACCCGCTTAACGGTCTCAATAAACTTTTTATCGCCGAACTGAAGGGCACTGATGTTAACCGCTATAGCAAAATCGTCGGGAAGCTCAAATTTTTCCAGGTTCATGGCATGAATGCAGGCCTGCTTGAGGACCCATTCCCCCAAGGGAAGGATCAGGCCGGTGCTTTCCGCCATGGGGATAAATTCGGCCGGACTGACCGGCGATCTGTCTGGCGGAAACCAGCGGAGAAGGGCCTCAGCCCCGCACAATACACCGGTTTTGGATACCTGGGGCTGCAAGAACAGCCTGAACTCGTCATGGTCCAGTCCGGTTTTCATATCCATGGCCATGGCGGTTTTGCTGTTCACCATGGCCTGGCGTTCTTCGCTGTAAAGGCAGATCCGGTTCCGCCCCCTGTCTTTGGCCTCATACATGGCCACATCCGCCCGTTTGAGGACCTGGCTTTCATTCTGGTCCTTGCCGTGGAACAGGGTCACTCCCACAGAGGTGCTGGAGTAGTGGACATGCCGTTCCTCTCCCAGGATATAAGGATGGCATAAAATCTTTCTGGTCTTTTCCGCAACGGCCATGGCTTTTTCCCGGCCGCTTTTTTTGTCACTGCCCAGCCACTCCAGCAGAATAACAAACTCATCACCTCCCAGACGCGCCACGGTATCGGTTTCCCGGACACTGGCGCTAAGCCGCCGGCCCACTTCCACCAGCAGGGCATCTCCGACATCATGGCCCCGGGTGTCGTTTAAGCTTTTAAAATTATCCAGGTCCAGCATGAGAACCGCGCCGTAAAGCTGTTTTCTGCCGGCCAGGGCAACGGCATGGGAAAGCCGGTCCAAAAAAAGCTGACGGTTGGCAAGGCCGGTTAAAGAGTCATACAGGGCCAGCCTGCGAATCCGGTCCTCGGCCTGACGGCGTATGGTGATATCCCAGATATACCCATGCCATAATGTGCCGCCGTCCAGCATCCGTTCCGGGGTGGCATGGGATTCCAGCCAGATATCCCCTTTCTGGGGGTGGCTGACCCGGTACTGGGCTTTCCATGTGGTGACGGACTGGGTGGATGCATTGATGCTGTCCACCACTTTGTGCCGGTCATTTTCATGGATGATGTTAATCAGGATCCCTGAGTTTTCATACAGTTCCTCCGGGGTTATCCCGCAGGTCTGCTGCACGCCTGAGCTGACGTAAAGCACTTGCCAGTCCCCTTCCTTGTCACGCTTGAGCTGGAAGATAAATCCTGGAATATGCCGGGACAGTTTGTCCAGTTTATTGGACAGCTCCTTTCGCTGGGTGATGTCCTGAACCATGCCTGATATTTTGATGATGTTCCCGTCCCGGTCTTTTACGCAGGCCGCCTTCTGGTAAACAAGCCGCTCAGCACCGTCAGGGCGGACGACCCGGTATTCCACATTTAAGGCGTCCGGATCATGGGCAAAGGACTTGAACTGTTTTCTGACCATGGTCTGGTCTTCAGGGTGTATAAATTCCAGCACATTTTCCCGGCTCACTTTAACGTCGGCCCTTGATCTTCCCGCGATCTGGTATACCTGATCTGAACAGTCCATGTCCCCCGAGGCCGTGTCAATCTCCCAATGGCCGATAAGGGCCAGCTTCTGGGCTTCAACCAGGCGGTGGCGGGTGTCGGTCAGCTGGGCCACTGATGACTTTAAGGACCCAAAGGCCTGCCGCACCTGCTTTTCCAGGGGCCTGAAAATAAAATATGCCTCCAAAAGAAGAAACAGGAGGCCGGCCAGCCAGATAAACAGTTCAAACCGCTCTATTTTCAGGATGGACGCCCTGCCGATCCGTTCATATTCCTCCACCACGGCGTCCAAAAGGGGTTCTAAGGCGTGGGGACCGTAATTGATCAGGTAAATATAGGCAATGGATTTTTTTGAAAGGCTTTCCATGTCCATGTCATAGACCTGTCCGGCCCGTTCCAGAAATCGTTCAAGAGCCATGTCCAGTCCCATCATGGGATCTTCATAAATATTTTTTAAGGTCTCATTGATCACTTTAGGGGTCTGGGTTTCAGGATCGCCTTCCCTGAGGGCCTTGTGGGCGGCCTTCATTTTGTGCATGGTCAGGCCGATCTGGGACCGGGCATTTTCAAATTCAGCCTCATCATTGGTGTCTGCCATCAGGCCGGCAAAGTAGACAATCCGGTCCGTCAGGCCGGCCTGGTGACCGGCAAGGTTAACCAGCCGGGCAAAGTCCCGCTGTTTTGAAATCACATGCTGCATGCTCAAAAAAGAAGTGGTCATCAAAAGGGCTATGGCGCTTAACCCGATCACATAACGCCAGCGCAGGTTTCCAGCAATAGTTAAAGGCAAAAGATCCTCCAAATCAACGGCAACATATCCTTGTTATCCATCAACATCCCATTTCCATTTGTCACACCGGTCAACGCGGTTATCCGATATTTGCATGTTGCCTTTTCACAGGCGATAGGGATTCTTACCACGCTTATATTAGAAAATTGTTAAATCGCCCCAGGGTTCAGCCGTTTTCCCAAAATGGTATTCCAGACCCCGTCCGGGCAGCGCCGCTCCATGATATGAACAGGCATCTGTTTTAATTCATCCATCACCTTCCGGGCCTGGGAAATCAAAAGCCCTGACAGGATAAAATAATCGGCCTTGAGAAATCCAGGGGCCTGAATCAGAATTTTCATGACATCATAATGGATATTGGCCACCAAAAGGTCACAGGGAAGGTCCATGACATCCTCTCCCCTGGCCTGGAAGGCCAGAACCCGGTCCTGGAAACGGTTCAACCGGATATTGTTCAGACAGGTTTTAACGGCTAAAAGGTTAAAATCGCAGGCCAGGACCCGGCGGCACCCAAGGGCGGCCGCCCCTAAGGCAAGCAATCCGGTGCCCGTGCCGATGTCCAGCACCGAATCAATCTTTTTTGGGGTACACAGCCGGTGAATCAGACTTAAGCAGTCTTCGGTGGTCTGGTGCCGGCCCGTTCCGAACACCACCCCGGGATCAAGGATAACCTCTTTAATGTCTTTATTTTCTTTTCGGTCCAGCCGGTTCCATGGGGGGACCACACGAAGGGAGTCTACATAATAGGGGTCAATGGTTTGCCCATGCCATTGTTCACAGGTCATCTGATAGGTATCGGCCAGGGGGACCAATGGATTTTCCTGGCAGACCTTTGAAATCAGATCCGGTTTCTGGGTTTTAAAAAACAGAAACGCAGTGTCCTGCTCCACCCAATTGCCTAAAAAATCCGGGTCTGTTTCAAGTTCCCGGTCCAGGACGGGGATTCCTTCAAAATAGTAGATGGTCATGTGCTCGTACGGGTTTTCCATATGTATGCTCTCATATATAGCTGTTAGCTGTCAGCTGTTAGCCATTAGCTGTTAAACGGGAAGCATTGAGGCCGGTAAAACCGGCTAATGGCTAAAAGCTAAGGGCTAACGGCTAAAAACCATTGACATTACCACAAATGTAAAAAATAATCCCCCTGAAATCAAAAAAATAAAGACTAGGCCGGAACCATGAAATTCAGAAAAATTACCATCGGGTTTGACGCCCCTGACCCGGAATCCGCAGAAGATTTGATCTGTGATATTTTTTTTTCACAGAACCTTAAAGGGGTGGTATGCCATGTCCCCATAAACGAACCGGACCAGGGATTCGGGTGTGAGGACCTGCCCGTGCCTGAAGAAAACAGCGTCACCGGGTACCTGCCGGATATTGATTCATCGGATATGGTGTTCAATAAAATCCAGGCCATGGCCGGCGCCCTGTCGGATCTGGGCATCCGGACCCGGATCACACAAAGCCTGGTGGATGAAGAGGACTGGGCCAATGCCTGGAAAGCATATTTTGATGTGACCCGGATCAGCGACCGGATCATTATCAAACCTGAATGGAAGCCCTATGAAGAAAAGAAAGGCGAGGCGGTCATCCACCTGGACCCGGGCATGGCCTTTGGCACCGGGACCCATCCCACCACGGCCATGTGTCTTCGCCAGGTGGAGCGGTTCATGACCCCCGGGGCGGATTTTCTGGATGTGGGAACCGGGTCCGGCATTTTAATGATTGCCGCGGCCAAACTGGGTGCCGGTTTGTTGACTGGCATTGACACCGATGAAACCGCTGTCAGGGTCTGCCGGGAAAACCTGAAAAAGAATCATGTTTCAGAAGGCAGGGTCACTCTTTCCTGTACCACCCTGGACCAGCTTGACCCCGGACCGGGGAAAAAAACCTTTGATTTGATTGCCGCCAATATTCTGGCCCAGGTGCTGGTGGACCTCATGCCGCAGCTTAAACAACACATGCACGAAAGAAGTGTCCTTATCCTGTCCGGCATTATCACAGAACGGCTCCCGGACATCATGGCGGCCCTTTCCGAGAACCGCCTTGAACCCGTTTCACAGGATCAGACCGATGAATGGGTGGCCCTCGGGGTAAGGGTGCAGGCGGCGGGCTTATAATTTGTGCATAAACGAAACCCTTTGTGTAAAAGATATGGGTTATGCCAATATAAGTTCAGGGGATCAGACTGAAGGGATGCACAACCCCCTTCAGTCTTCAGCCTGATGCCCTAAAATCCATTCAGCAATGTCTCGATAAAACAGCCCCCGCCGCCCCCGCCGCCCCCGCCAGCATCGCTGACATCGGCATGCCAGCCGCTGGGAATTCCCAGGCCGGAAGGGTCCCGGACAACCCCTTCCTCATCATCGTCGTCCAGGGGGCCGTTGTCGGTGATCCTTAAAAGGACCCGCTTTCGACCGGTTTGAAAGACTGCGCCGTCATCCGGTTCTTCAGAATAGTTGCCCTTTGTGCAGGTCGCCCAGCCATCCGTTTCGGTGTACTTGAACCAGCGGGACTCATCCGGGGCCGCTTCATCCAGAAGAACCCGGAGGACCGCCTGTTCACCGGGGGTGACCACCATAATGAAATCCAGCATTCCGTAAGTCAGATTTTTGGGACGATTATCCGTGTCTGCAATGTATCCTGCGGAATATTCATAATCCGGATCACTGGCCTTAAAGTAAATCAGACTGCCGTTAACGGCCTGGAGTGCCATGGCCGTTCCGGAAACTTCGTTGTAAAAGGTAATGGCATCGGAAGGGAAGCCGGTAATGCCGTTATCCTCGACCGTAATGGTGACAAAGGATACGGATGTACCGAATTCGCTTTCATTGATCCGGGTCAGCTTAAAATAAAGATCCGTGTCCGAGTCCACCGCCGGTGTGACAAAGGTGGGATTTTTAATGGTGCTGCCGGACAGGGTAACGGTTGGGCTGCCGTTGTCCACCTGGGTCCAGGCATAGGTGGTATCATCATAGTCATCACTGGCCGGGTTCTGCCGTCCCAGGGTGACGGCGGTGCCTTCCTCCACCACCATGTCAGCTCCGGCCGGGTTGCCAAGCCCGGGGCAGGCGTACCTGGCCTCAATGGCATCAATGAATTTGCCTGAGGTATATCCGGTGAAGTTTTTGTTGATGCGGACATACTGGATATCCACGTCCCGGTATCCGGTTTCAGCGTCTTTTTCCCCGAGATCCGGATAGTCGTTAAAATCAAAACTGTCGGAGTTAAGCGTACTGCCGCCGTTTTCACCCAAAGGCAGATCGGCGAGCATAATCCAGGTGCTGCCGTCGGCACTGACCTCCACCGTGGTGGCCCCGTCCGTATACCCCAGGGTGATGTCCGAATCCGTCACCCCCTGTCCGAAATGGTGGATGTACAGGTCCGGCCCGTCCCGGTCCGCCAGGGGGTTGTCAAACCCCACCACGAATACGCCGGAATTGACCATCCATCCCGAGCAATTGCCCACCCCGGCAACCGACGGGTCATAGTCCGGTTCTCCCAGGGCGTTTTCGCCGTTGTCCATTTCTTTATCCACCCAGTCCACCATGCCGTCCGCTTCCTGGGCAAAGGCCGCGTAAATGGTGGTCAACGCCGTGAAATGACTGATCAGACCGTCAATATAATGGGGGCCGTCCGTGTCCTCTTTGAGAAATTTCAGGTACTGGACCGATATCACCTTGGATTCACTCAGATCAGTATAATCGGCCAGATCAAAATTCTGGGTATGAACCGTGGGGGTCTGTGCTGAATTGATGGTCAGGCCGGCTGAATCCAGGGTCCCTAAGCTGACCCATGTGTCACCGTCAATACTGGCCTGAATCTCTATATTTCCGGTGCCGAAATGGTAAACGGTCAGGTCATCCCCATCTCCATCTGCCACGGGAATATTGAATTTCACCGTAATCTGCCCCACAGATCCGTCAGGAAACCCCGAGGCGTCCCCGTCCCCTGAAGATGTCATGTCCGGAAGGCCCAGGATTCCTTTGGCCAGGTCCAGGGTCCCTGAACGATAAGAATAGCTGCCCACCTGCCAGGCAGACGTGGCCGGGTTGTCTGCGGCGATAATATAAAGTTCCCGGATGGTCACGGAAATGGTTCCCTGAACATAAAGTCCTTTGCCGTCGGACACGGTGGCCAAAAATTGCAATTCTTCACCGGGATATTCGGGCACAATAAAGGTGGCCTTGGCCGAATCGGCATTGGAAAGCGAAACAGCCGGCCCTGAAGTTTGTTCCCATTCATATGTCAGGTCATCCAGGTCCGGGTCCCAGCTTGAAGACGCATTCAGGGTAAACAGCAGATTTTCCGTGGCCGTGTCCTGGGTTCTGGAAAGGTCAATGAAGGGCGGGCGGTTAATGGTCACAACCACGGTATCCGTGCTGGTCAGGCCTGAAGGATCCGTAACCGTCAGCTCAAATTCCAGGGGCACCGGGACACTTTGGGCGGTAAAGGAGGGGGTTTTTGTATCGGCATGGGTTAATTCAACCCCGGTGCCTGACACCTGGGCCCAGGAAAAAGCCAGGGCGTCGCCGTCAGGATCATAGGACGTTGAGCCATCCAGGGTGACCAGTGCCCCGGCATTGCCCAGCATATCTTCTCCGGCATCGGCCACCGGGGTTTGATTTTCCCCGGAGGCCACCACCGTGATGGTGACTGAATCAACCGCGCTGAATACACCGTCGGACACGGTTAACTCAAAAGAATATTCCCCGACCCGGTCAACGGCAAATGCGGGGGTGGCGCTGTCAGTGTCTGTCAGTGAAACGGCGGTGCCCGTGGACTGCTCCCAGGCAAAGGTCAGTGAATCCCCATCTATGTCAGACGAATCTGTGCCGTCAAGTACAATGGTCTGGCCGGATAACAGAACCCGGCGGTCGTTCCCGGCATGGGCCGTTGGCTCATGATACAGACTTTTCACCGAGTCGATAAACAGGGCCCGGCCTGTTGTGTTCCTGGTGGTCCCCACCGTATAATACCCGCCGTCGCCCAGCTCAATTTTGATATACCGTGCCCGTTCAAGGCCGCAGCCTTCCAGGTCCCCCCATAAAATCTGCCCGTAAACCCCCGGGTATGAGAACTTAAAATCGGGGTTGGCGCCCCATTCCCCATCCTGCCAGCCCTCCCATCCGGAAATTTTGACCCATTGGGTTTCATCCCCGGTAACAGTGACCAGACCGGTGTCCGGATCAGCATCGCTGACCGTCGGATTATAGGCTTCAGATGCCACATAAACATTTACCGTGCCCATTTCTTTGGTAAACGGCTGGTTATAGGCAAACCCGAAGCCCAATATCAAAAAATCAATGCCTTCGGGCAGGTCCACGTCCGTTGCGCCGGAATAATTTTCATAATCAAGAGCGCCCTGTCCGTTCATAAAATCCTGGTCAAACCCGATAATCAGCGTGCCGCCGGCACCAGAACCGCCCCAGCCGGAGGTCAACTGATCCTTTTTCCCCAGAAACTTGCTATAGGTAACAACCCCTGGATTAATCATCCCGGCACCGATCCAGTCCTGGTCCGGCCCCTGGATCACGTCTTGATCAACAATATTGTTCTGCTCCTGTACATGAAACCAGCCGGCGCCGGCCATGGTGGCATACGCTTTGGCATCAGATGCCTGCGCCGACACCATTGCCGGGCACAACAAAATCATTGCCAGGTAACATAAAACGGCCGGTCCGGTTAAGCCCTTTGCACGTCCTTGAATCCGCCTGTTTAAATTCATTTTCATAACCTCACCGTAAGTTTAGCGAAAATCGTCCGGCCGGGGGTGTTGTGCATCACGGTTTCCTGCCAGGCTTCGTCAAAAATATCCTTTGCTTCCAGGGAGAAGCTCAAATGGCTGCCGAAATCCCGGACATATTTCAGATCACAGGTAATGTAGGAATCCAGCTCTATGCTGTTTTCAATGTCATAATACCGGGGGCCGGAATAACGGATGGTGGCATTGAACCGGCCAAGCTTATGGTGGGACCATTCCAGCCCCAGGTTGGCCTTGTGCTTTGCCTGGTCCGGGAATTCGTTGCCCTCCAGCCGCTTGTTGTCGTAGTTGTTGAGTTTATCTTCAAACCGGACCACCTCGGAGATATTGAGGGTATAATTGGCAAAAATGGTCACCGAATCCGTGGGGAAAAATTCAATGGCCGCTTCCAGACCCTTGGATACGGCCCGTTCAATATTTTCCCACCGCACGGAAATGGAAGAATAGGAAGGATCCGCCGCACTGACTTCCTGCATCCAGTCATGGATATCATTATAGTAGATGGTAAACTGGAACAGGGCCATGGACCCGATTCGCTTCTCAAGCCCTGCCTCATAGTTGACGGCCCATTCCGTGGCCAGGTAAGGGTTGCCGATAATGGTCTTGCCCGGAGGCCGTTCATAATCGCCCAGAAGATAGGACAGGGGGGCAAAGGTGGAACTTTTGGAGATACTGGCCCGCAGCACCGTGGTCCGGTTCAGGTCCCAGTTGATGCCGATCCAGGGGTCAATCTGTTCATCGCTTAAGGAATCGACTTCATAGGGGGTGTACTCGTAAATGGTCTCATAAAAGAAATCATGGGTTTTAACCCCCCGGTACCGGACCCCGGCATCGGCTTTGAGGGGGCCTTTTTCAAAGCTGTCCTGGAGGGTGACACCCCAGCGGTACTGTTTGGCCAGCGTAATACTTTGGGTTTCATTGGTGAGCCCGTCATAGAGCCGGTTGCCCAGCTCCCCGTACCGGTGGTCCGTGGACACCTGGACCCGGTGATGGTCTCCCACATCTTTGGCCATGCTGAGCATGCCCCCGTAATCGGTTAAAGGGATATCGCTCTTGTTTCCCTGGACCTTCCAGGTGTTTTTTCCGGTTTCGGCATCCATGTCCGGGGAGGGCAGGACGGGCTGTGAGAATTCCACATCCTGGTCCAGCCTGAAGAGGTTGCCGGAAACATCCAGATATCCTTTCCGGTTGAAATCAACACTAATCCGGTTGCGGGTCTGGTCAATATATCCGAAATCATACCCGATATCATTTTCATTGTTCCACCAGGTATAGGTGGTGTTGAACCGGAACCGCTCAAAGAGCAGGCCGTTCAAGGCGGCGTTAAAGGTATTCATTTCCCGGGTCTGGTTTTCAAGGGCCGCTAAATAGTTGTCTTTTACAGACCAGCCTTGGTCCGGGTTATTCCATGAAAGCAGGTTCTGGTCCATGGCCTCTGACCGATCGGCAATCCACTGGTCATTCCAGGCAAAATAGCCGTCACTTTCAAAATGGGTATACCCGGCCTGGAAATTGAACCGCCGGGTTATGTTGCCCCCGGCGCCCGCATCAGCGGTTACGGAGTTATGGGTGCCGTAGGAGACCGAGGCATGGGCATTGGGTTTGGCAGCGGCTTTCCGGGTCACGATATTGATCACCCCGGCCATGCCGGCTTTGCCGGCCACGGCGCCGGCCGCCCCCCTTACCACCTCCACCCGCTCCACCGTGTCCAGGGGGATTTCATTGTGCAGGGTCTCTCCGCAGGACAGATTGTCAATGGGCATGCCGTCCTTTAAGAATACCGTGGCCCGGGAGGCGGCAAATCCGCGCATCCTCACCTTGCTGGCATTGCCGAAGATCCCCTGGGGCTTCCATACCTCCAACCCGGCAGCCGTGCGCAGCAGTTCGTCCACCGTGGTGGCGGCCGCCCCCTCAATCTGGTCCCGGGTAATAATGGTGATGCTGTTGGGTTTATCTTTCAGGTCTGACGGCAGGACCGAATCCGTAACGATAATGGTATCCAGTTCCACCACATCGCTGGTGGGTTTTTCCTCTCCCCGTACTGCCCGGCAAACCCCAAACACCAGGATCAGGGCCAGGAGTACCGGGGAAATCCGGCAAAACTGTGAGAATCGAATTTTTATTTTCATACTATCCCGCCATATTAAAACCGGATGGGCAGACCGGCTGCCCAAATTTTGTTTATCCAAGATCTTCAGGCATTCCATAAATACAACCCCATCCGGTTCTCACATCAAATCAGCAACAAAATTTTTTCAAATCATTAGATAAAAGTGAAAATGTTTGTTAAGACAAAAACGAATATGTGTCAACAAAAAAAGAAATATTTTATATAAAATTGCTATTTGTTATAAAATCTATTGACAAGAGATAAGTTTTCCAATACTAACAAAATGTCCCTTACAAAGAAGGGGCTTTCGTCCTCATAATTCCATATCGAATCTCAGGATGAACGGCAGTGCATGCGGTTTAATCAAATGAAGTTATTTTCAAAAGGAGATCAAATAATGAAAAGAGTGATGAGTTTATGGGCAGTATTGTTTTTAATGATGGCCACGGCCGGAACAGTGTCGGCGGCCAGCACCTATGCTACCTCGGTGGTGGATTATAACGGTTATTTCATGAACTGGGACACCACCAGTACATTTTATCACAATCCGGTGGATGAGTACCCCGATGCCGGTGCCAACCTGAGCTGGCTTCTGGGAGCAGAGGACCAGACTGTGGCCGCAGGTTGGGGCGGGGACGCTAACGGCGGGACCCTGACCCTTTACTTTGAAACCGGCTTTGCTGCAGACGGAACCAGTGCTGCCGACATCATCGTTTACGGATTTGGGTTTGCCTATAACACGCCTTTTAGTTTGGAAAAAGGTGCCATAACGGTATACGCCTCGACTACGGGTGAAGAAGGCAGTTGGACCGTTATTTCTGATTACGCAGGCTATGACAACGGAACTACCTGGGAAGCCAATCCGGATTTCACCCAGTCGCCCCCAGGGGTTCCTTCTGTCATTATGGGAATCGACCTGGACGACGACATCTCCAACACCTATGCCGGTGTGATCTACTACCTCAAGTTCGAGCTGGGCGACGGTGAAACCGGACATGGACGAGCCTTTTTTACCAGTTCTATCGAAGGAACAAATGCCGTTAGTGCAGTTCCGGTTCCCGGCGCATTCCTTCTCATGGCATCCGGCCTGCTGGGCCTTCTCGGCATCAGGCGCAGAGGCTAACCCTTTATCCACAACCCCTCCCGCAATCGAAAATGGGGTGTCCAGGTAATGATTGCAGGCATCAGGCTTTAGACAGCCCGGTGCCTGCAATCTGGTTTAAGCCGGCCGGCCCCGCCAATGTCATGGCCCTGTCCAGATTGTCCTTCCCAAAATAAAGTTTATCTGTAACTTTTCAGCGGTATGGCAGCCTTCATACCTTTCATAATCCCCGATACCGATATATACTTGGAAAACAGGTTGTATTTTTTTCGTGTGTCATTATAATAACGGCCCTTCATTGGCACGATATTGTTTTCGTGCTGCCTGACCCGGATATTTCGGGTTAATGATCAATTAAGGTAGACCAAATGAAATTTGACACTTATGCCATCAGCAGTATCCTGAAAAAAAATTTAAACACCCAGGGGTTCATCAGGCCGACAGACATTCAGTACAAAGCAATCCCCTCCATATTAAACGGGGAAGACCTCCTGGCCATTGCCCAGACCGGAACCGGCAAAACCGTTGCATTTGCAGTCCCTGTCATAGACGCGGTCCTGAATCTGAAGAAGACAAAAAAAACTTCGGGCATCCATAGTATTGTCATGGTGCCCACCCGGGAGCTGGCGGTTCAGATCCATGAGGTCTTTATGGGGCTGTGCAGCAGGACAAAGGTTAAGCCGTTTGCTGTTTTTGGCGGGGTGGAACAGGATGAACAGATCCGGGCCCTTTTAAAAGGGGTTGATATTCTGATTGCCACGCCGGGTCGCATGTTTGATTTGATCAGCCAGAAAGCCATTGATATCCGGCAGGTTAAAATTTTAATTCTCGATGAAGCCGATCAAATGCTGGCCAAAGGATTTCTGGAGGATATCCAGTGCATTAAGCGCCTTTTGAAACAGCGGCACCAGACCCTGTTTTTTTCGGCAACCATAAATAAGCATATTAAAAAGCTGGCCTATTCCCAGGTAAAGTCTTCGGCTGTACGCATCCAGATATCCCCTGATGATCCGGTATCAAAAAATGTATCCCATTATGTGCTTTTTGTGGAAATGGATGATAAACGGTTCTTTTTGCGCAAATTCATCCGGGAACACCCGAAGAGCAAAATTCTGGTGTTTGTCCGGACCACCGTACGGGCCGAACGGGTGGCCGCCGCCCTTCAAAGAGCAGATATCAGTGCGCTGACCATTTATGGCAAAAAAGACCAGGACCAGCGGCTATCGGTGCTGACCCGGTTCAAACAGGGGGAGGACAGGATCCTTATTGCTACCGATGTGTCTGCCCGGGGCATTGATATTCCCAATGTGGACTATGTGGTCAATTATGATCTGCCTGACAGAAAAGAGATGTATGTCCACCGGATCGGCAGGACCGGCCGGGGCCGCGCCAAGGGCAACGCCGTATCCTTTTGCAGCCAACCGGAAAAGACTCTGTTAAAGGAGATTGAAGCGTTTATAGGCAGCCCCATAGAAACCGTAAAAGTG
This sequence comes from uncultured Desulfospira sp., assembly GCA_963663165.1. Lineage (GTDB taxonomy): Bacteria > Desulfobacterota > Desulfobacteria > Desulfobacterales > Desulfobacteraceae > Desulfospira. The sequence continues at coordinate 6,073,284 of OY760175.1, forward strand.
TCCAGGGACGAATATGCCTTTACGGTTGAAGTCTCAGACACATCAACAGATATCCGGGACATGATCCTGGCCAGCGAAGCCCGGGAAAAGAAAAAAGGCCGCCGGAAAAAGAAATAACGGTCATCCCCTAAAGGGCAAAGCCGGACCTTCTGCCGCGCCTGTCCGGTGCAATACTATGCGCCCAGAAAGGCCAGGGCATCCTCCATGGTAAATGAAACCTTGAATTTGAACGGCAGCTTCAGGGCCATATCAATAAAGATGCCGGCAATGGCAAAGTTGGTCATGCCGGAAAGCAGAAAAGCGGATTTGTTGGGAAAAACAGGATGGCGGGGGGCAAAATACTCCAGAAGTTTTACTATTTCTTCCAGATCGGTGATGGAGATCTGGGTTTGGGTATTTAAAAAATTCCATAAGGAATGTTTTTCATAATATTCCGGATGGCCGGCCAATGCGCTGAAGGCGGAAATGACCTTTGATTTTACCAGCGTGCCGTGAATGGTGATTTCAAGATAGGTGTCATGGGATTTAATGGTAAAGCCAAGATTCTCTTCTAAGATCGGTTTTCTGTCTAATTGATTCAGCAAGGTTATATTCTCCATTGGCAGGGAACAAAAATAAAACCGCCGGCTGCTTTAAAAAAGGGCAGCCGGCTGCATGGGGTCACCTTAATTTGTCCCGCAACCCGGCTGTTTCTTAAGAAGAAACCCGTGGCTTTCCGTCCCTGCCTTGCAACAGGTTTGGCCAAAATAAACGAAGGACATTGTATGTAATTTTAAATCGTTGTCAATGAAAATTTTGTGGTAACTGTTCAGCAGTGCCCCATCTTCGCTCACTCAGGCCTTCTCACATAGCAAAAGTATGCTACGAAGGCCTGATTAAACAAATATGAAGCACTGATGAACAGTTACAGACCCGGGTTTTTGCTCCTTTTTCAGCATCAGCTAAATAGTTACATTTTGTGTTTTTGTGAACACAAATGACGGGAGACGGGAAGACGGGGCGAGCGGATGCCGGAGACGGAAGACCGGCGGGTTGCCGGTTTGAGGGGGGTGCCTGAAGGCGGCTTTTTTCCCGGTCTTCCGTTTGAGATTTTAGGGGATTGCCCTGAGGCCTTGATGGTGATCAGGGTTGCCTTGATTTCGGCAGCAGCAGGTTCAGGGCCACGCCCAGGATACCGGCAAGGCCGATGCCCTGAAGATGAAACTGCCCGGCTGAAAAACTCATGCCCCCGATGCCGAAAATAAGGATCAGGGCGACGATAGACAGGTTCCGGGATTCCATGAGGTCGTCTCCGGATCTAACCAGGGTGTTCAGCCCAACCACCATGATGGCACCGAACAACAGCAGCATAATGCCGCCCATGACCGGTGCGGGGATGGTCTGGAGCAGTGCCCCGAGTTTTCCCACAAAGGACAGGAGAACGGCAACAATGGCAGCCCAGGTCATGATGGCCGGGTTAAATACCTTGGTTAAGGCCACGGCCCCGGTAACCTCCGAGTAGGTGGTGTTGGGGGGGCCGCCCAGAAATGAGGCCAGTGAGGTGGCAATGCCGTCTCCGAGCATGGTGTTCTGGATGCCGGGGTCCTTAAGATAATCTTTGCCCGTTACCCCTGAAATGGCAATGACATCCCCGAAATGTTCAATGGCCGGGGCAATGGCAATGGGAACAATATAAAAGATGGCCTGGGGGTTCCACTCGGGGAAAACAAAGTCAGGCAGACGGATCCAGGCCGCTTGTGAAACCGTGGAAAAATCCACAAACCCGAAAATCAGGGACAGAATATATCCCACGGCAATGCCGCAAAGAATGGGGATCAGCTTGAGAAGGCCCTTTCCCAGGATGGATACCAGAACCGTTGTGCCAAGGGCGCTCAGGCTCACGATCATGGCCTTTGTCTGGGGCAGGGGTTCGGCACCGGCAGTTCCCATGGCCATTTTCACGGCTACCGGGGCCAGGATAAGCCCGATCACCATGATCACCGGGCCCGTGACCACCGGGGGAAGGATCCGTTTGATAATGTCGCTGCCCTGCCACCGGACCAGAAAGCTTAAGATGATATAAACCACGCCGGCGGCGGCAAGACCGCACATGGTTCCGGGAATTCCCCATTCTTTGACACCGAAAATAATGGGGGCGATGAAGGCAAAGGATGAGGCCAGGAAAACCGGGACCTTGCCCCGGGTAATAACCTGGAAGACCAGGGTGCCAAGGCCTGCCGTGAACAGGGCCACATTGGGGTTCAGTCCCGTGAGCAACGGGACCAGAACCAGGGCCCCGAACGCCACAAACAGCATCTGTGCCCCTAGAAAACAGTCTTTAACCTGAAAATGATAATCGGTAGGGTTGGACATGGGTATCCTTTCTTTTCATTGTTTTTATGAAGGACATGGGATATGGGAACTGGGACTTGGGGTTATCTGACGACGCGTTCCCCATATCCCAAGTCCCAGGTCCCATATCCCGGTTTTGCTATATTCGTTGCAGGTGGTTCCTGGTTGAACAATCAAGGCGGCATGAACGCTATTTCGTTCCAAATATCTTATCGCCGGCATCCCCGAGTCCGGGCAGAATATACCCCACATCGTTAAGGCGGTCGTCAACGCTGGCGGTATAAATATCCACGTCCGGGTGTTTTTCTTCCAGTTTTTTGATGCCTTCAGGGGCGGCCACCAGGAAAATGCCCTTGATTTTTTTACACCCGGCTTCTTTGAGCAGGTCAATGGTGGCAATGAGGGTGCCGCCGGTAGCCAGCATGGGGTCTAAAATCAGGGCGGTCCTTTTTTCCAGCTGGCCTGCGGTTTTAAAATAGTATTGAACCGGTTTTAAGGTCTCTTCGTTCCGGTAAAATCCCACCACACTGACCTTGGCCGACGGGATCATGTCCAGCACCCCGTCCATCATGCCAAGGCCGGCCCTTAATATGGGGACAATGGTGATCTTTTTCCCTTTGATTTTTTCAATTTCCACGTCTCCGGCCCAGCCCTGGATCACCTTTTTTTCCACTTCCAGGTCCTGGGTGGCTTCATAGGTTAAAAGTCTTGCCACCTCGTTTGACAGATCCCTGAAATCTTTGGTGCTGATGTCCTTTTGCCGCATCAGCCCGAGCTTATGTTTAATGAGAGGGTGGTCCTCTACATAGACAGCCATGTATTCCTCCTAAAATTAAATTTTCATGAAAAATTTTCCCCTTTCCTAATAAAAACAGAACAAGGCGTCAAGCAAAATCCGGTGTTGAAATAAATTCGGATTTGTGCAGAAAATAGCCCCCATGATTAAGAGTGAATACATGGAAGTTGCCGTTACCCTTCCCCTGGACCAGACCTTTACCTATAAGGTGCCCGAACACCTTACAGGGAAACAGCCCAAGCCCGGGATGCGGGTCCTGGCCCCTTTCGGGAAAAAACGGATCACCGGGTATGTGGTTCGATGTCATCACCAAAAGCCCGAATTCAAGACCCGTGATGTCTTGGAGGTGCTGGATGATACCCCCATGTTTCCTGAAAATGAACTGCCTTTTTTTAAGTGGATTTCACAATATTATATTTACCCTTTGGGCGAAGTGATCAAGGCCGGGCTTCCCGGCGGCCTGGAACGAAAGGACGTATCCTGTGTGTTCCCGGCCGATCCCCAACCCGCCGGCCTTGGATCGTTAACGTCTCAGGAAACCCGGCTCATGGCTCTTTTGGATAAAAAACCAGGGGCAAGTATTAAATGGCTGGCCGGCCTGGCTGATTTTCCAAAAGCCGCTTCCCTGGTCCGGAAAATGGAAAAAAAAGGCCTGGTCAGAATTTCAGCCGTTTTAAAAGAAGAACAAACCCGGGTAAAGCTTGAAAAATTTATTGCCTGCAAAGATGCCCCCCCGGATGATCAGGCCCGGCTGTCCAGAAAAAGAATTCAGATCCTGAACCTTGCCAGGCAAAAAGGGGAAATCTCCCTGACCGGCCTTAGGCAAGAAATTCCTACGGCCCCAAGACTGATCCGCCCCATGGAAGCGGCCGGCCTGATTAAGGTGACTCAAAAAAGGGTGTTCAGGGACCCGTTAGGGGACCCGGTTGAACCGGATACCCCGCCCAAGCTTACCCCGGAGCAGGCCCTTGTTCTGGAACAGGTTGAATTTGATAAGGGGTTTGTTCCCTATCTGCTGTCCGGGGTAACGGGCTCCGGGAAAACCGAAGTCTATATGCGGCTGACGGCCCGGGCCGCAGAACAGGGCAAAAACGCTGTGGTGCTGGTGCCTGAAATCGCCTTGATCAGCCAGACAGAGCGGCGGTTCCGGGCAAGGTTCGGTGAAAACATTGCCGTGATCCACTCCATGCTCACGCCGGGGGAAAAGCTGGACCAGTGGCGCCGGATTTTAACAGGCCGGGCAAGGATCGTCATTGGGGCAAGGTCTGCCGTCTTTGCCCCCTTTGAAAACATCGGGGTGATCATTGTGGATGAGGAGCATGATTCATCCTACAAACAGGAAACAGGCCTTCGGTACAATGCCCGGGACCTTGCCCTGGTCCGGGGGAAAATGCACAACTGTCCTGTGATACTGGGCTCGGCAACTCCGTCGGTTCATTCTTACCAAAATGTGGTGTCAGGCCGTTTTGCCCATCTTGAGCTGACCTGCCGGGTCAACAGCAACCCTTTGCCGGACATCAAACTGGTGGATTTAAAAAAATACAAAGATGGAAACCCGGCAGACCGGATTATTACCCCGGAACTTGCAAAGCAGATCCGCGCCTGCCTGGACAAGGGAAACCAGGCCCTGATTTTTTTGAACCGGCGCGGGTTTGCCACGTTTCCGGCCTGCCGGGATTGCGGGGCTTCTTTGTCCTGCCGGCACTGCGATGTCACCATGACCTTCCATAAAAGGGAACAGCAGTATAAATGCCATTTGTGCGGTTATGCCCTGAATGCGCCGGCAGCCTGCCCTAAATGCGGCAAGCAGGATATCCGGGATTTCGGCTTTGGGACCCAGAAAATAGAGGACATGCTGAAAACCATGTTCCCCGATGCCCGGTTGGCCCGGATGGACCAGGACTCGACCTCCCGAAAAGGCAGTGTCCTGACACTGCTCAAAAGCATCCGGAACCGGACCGTGGATATTATTGTGGGCACCCAGATGCTGGCCAAGGGGCATGATTTTCCGTCCATTACCCTGGTCGGGGTCATCTGTGCGGACCTGTCCTTGAACCTGCCGGATTTCAGGGCCGCCGAAAGGACCTTTCAGCTGCTGGCCCAGGTGGCCGGCCGGGCCGGCCGGGGCAGCGAACCCGGCAAAGTGGTCATGCAGACCTATGCGCCGGAGCATTTTACCATTGAAGCCGCCAGGCGCCAGGATTTTCAGGATTTTTTCAACAATGAAGTCCCCTTTAGAAAGGCCCTGGGCTATCCGCCATTTACCCGGATGATCCAGCTAAAATTTTCAGGAACAGACCCCAAAAAAGTAGCGGCTGCGGCCAGGACCGCTGCCGGGGTAATCACGGCCCTGCTGGGCAGCGGTGAAGCCCAGGGGCTTAACCGGCAGATGATGGGCCCCATAGAGGCGGCCATCCCGAGAATCTCCGGCCGGTATCGATGGCAGCTGTTGTTAAAGGATCCATCGGCCGACCGGATCAACGGCCTGGTCCGGGCCATGATGGCCGATCCTAAAGTGGCGTCTCTTAAAGATGTCAGGATCAGTGTTGATGTGGATCCTTATTTTTTGATGTGAGCCGGCCTGGGCGCGTGGGAAAGTGAGCCGGTGGGAAAGTGGGACTTTCTGCGGGCGGGAAGGGGGACTCGGTATGTTTTTTTTGTCGCGGTGGTTCATGAACAGTTACCAAATAACCAACAGTTTCAACTATAAGCTTAAATTCAAAATTGTTATTTTGTGGGCTGGTATTTTAAAGGGCCGAAAAGATAAAAGTGGGGGCCATGATTTAAAATCATTTTTAAATTAATGTGGTTACGATTCGTTAAGATCTGGTGTGGTTTGCTTTGGCACTGGTTTTGCTTCACATTGAAGTGAAGGGATTTAAAGATCAGGGGCGATATAGCATAATTGCATGTGCGGCCCAAAAGATAACAACTAACCATGAAGGCTTGAAGGCTAACAGCTTTTTATAAACGAGGCCCCAATGACCATACAGCACGCCCTGGATTTTATTAACAGGGGACAACATGATGAACAGCTTCGATGCCGATTGGAACAGGCCTCCGGATACCCTGCCATTGAAGCCATACTCGGGGAAGAATGCATCCCTTTTTCGGAAGGTGAATTTGAAGAGGCCTATTCTTTGAGTCTTTTTAAATGCCAGGACCAGTCCCAAGCCCAGGCCCTGATGGCCTTTCGCATGTGGTGGCTCCTTTTAATCCGCAGTCCGGCCCAGCCTGTAAAACGACCGGCTGAAAAGGGGACAGGCTGAAGGCTGCCGGGATTGCATGCGCCGGGGCCTTTCGCCCGTCCACTTTCCCGCTTTCTCACTTTCCCACCTGCCCCGGTTTAAACGTAGAGCTTGTTAAAAAACAGGTAAGGTCCCAAATTGTCATAATGTTCCTGGGAGATAAACTCGGCGCTCAGGTAATGCCCGTTCCGGGCCAGGACCGTCACCTCTTTTTTGACGATGGACTGTTTGGGGTCATCTAAAACAAATTCCACAATCATGTCCACACCCGGGGAAATGTTCTGCTCCAGGTTGGTTTTAAGGGCAATTCCCTTTGAATTGAGCCGCTTGACGGTCATTTTTCCAGAGCATTTGGTGCTTCCCCTGGACAGAAAAGTCCCGGCCAGGTGGAAGTCTTTGGCCTGCCGGTTCCTTTTTTCGATAAAGGCCCGCTGAATGTGGCCGCAAGTACACTTGTATTTAAACCGGGTAATGGGATCGGCCAAAGGACGGTCGGACATCTGGAGGATTTTTTTGTTCCCGCATTCAGGGCATCTGATCAGGGCAGTATCAAGGTTGTCTATAAATATTTTCTGTTCCATGCCAAATTTCATCCTCAAGGGTTAACCACCGGGCCCGGACAGGTTGCCCGGCATGTGATATTTCCTATGAAGAATAGTTATCATTTTTTGTGCCAATGGTTGAAATTTGAGCTAACTGTTTAAAATTGTATGTAATATTATAAGGGGTGCCGTTTTTGGGAAAAAATTCATAAAGAATGAAATTGGTTTTATTTGGCACAGACTGTTTTTATATGATACAAATAGCTAAATATCATCAACCCACGGCTAAAAGCTAACAGCCAACAGCTTAAAAAAAGGACCTTGCCATGGAAAATCTCGATCTTTTCAGGGAACTGGATCCGGTAAAGCTCAGGAAAAAATTCCTGGCGGCCCTGCTCAATATCCAGAATGTGAGCCGGGGCTCGATCTGGCTTATAGAAAATGGCTCCTATGTCTGCGTGGAAGCGGCCGGGGATGAAAGTGACCGTGTCATCGGTGTCCGGTTAGAGCCTGACCAGAAGAGTATTGTGGGCTGGGTGATCCAGAATAAAAAAATGGCCATTGCCGAACCTGAAAGTGACCACCGGCATTATGGGCAGCTTGAAGACCGGTTTGCCGTCAAAAGCAGCATGATCCTGTGTTTTCCCTTGTACTCGGCAACGGATCAACCCTTTGGGGCGGTTCAGATCATTGACACTTCTGTGGCCAAAAGCCGCCTGAACCTGGACAAAGCATATCTTGCCACCTTGCAGAATCTGGTGGATGTCTGCTCCATCGCCCTTGGCAATGCCATCTTGTTTTCCAGGGAAAAGGAAAAAAACCGCCACCTTGAAAGGGCCCTTTCCCGGGCTGAAAAAAAAGAGGACATCGTGGGGATAAGTCCGAATTTCACCCAAAGCATGGCCCTGGTTAAAAGTTATGCCGGCACAGATTTCCATGTGCTGATCACCGGTGAAAGCGGCACCGGAAAAGAGCTGGCCGCCCAGCAGATTCACCAGTTAAGCAGCCGGAAGGATAAACCCTTTCTGGCCCAGAATTGTTCGGCCATTCCGGAAACCCTTCTGGAAAGCGAGCTGTTTGGGTACAAAAAAGGGGCCTTTACCGGCGCATTAAAAGATAAAACCGGGTTGTTTGAGGCGGCTGCCGGGGGAACGGTTTTCTTAGATGAAATCGGGGACATGCCCTTAGGGACCCAGGCCGGCCTGCTCAGGGTCCTTCAGAAAAACGAGATCAAGCCCCTTGGGGAAAACCGGGCACGGCATGTGGATATCCGAATTGTGGCGGCCACCAACAAGGATATTAAACAGATGATCGCAGACAACACCTTTCGCCAGGACCTGTTCTACCGGCTGTCAGTGCTGCCGGTCCATCTGCCGCCGTTAAGGGAGAGAAGAGAGGATATCCCGCTGCTGGCCCGATTTTTTCTGGAAACAGAATCGGCCAGGGCCGGGATACCGGAAAAGAGCATTTCCCCGCTGGCCATGCGGCACCTCATGACCTATGACTGGCCGGGCAATATCCGGGAGCTTGAAAATTTGATCCGGTATTTGATCGTGGTTACCCCCACACCGGTTATAGAGTCAGTTACACTTCCCGGCGGCAGCCCTGGTGCTGCGGCACACCCGGGAGAAACCGGCTGGGATGCGGCGGGGACGGACCCTTCCGGGGAAAGGCCTGTGGCGTTAACCGCCATGTCCTGGCTTGATCTTGAGAAAACATACGTGAAAGCCCTGCTCAAAAAGCACAACTGGAATGTGACCTGGGCCGCCCGGACATCGGGGATCAACCGGTCTACCTTTGCGTCGAGAATGCGAAAGCTGAACATCCGGCGGGACGATTTTTCGGAATGAGCCGAATGTCTTAAAAAGAGCGAATTAAGGTTGCGCATTTGCGACTTTATGTCCGTTTGCAATCCGATGTATTGGGTTTTTCAAAAACAGATTAGACCCCAAGATAGGCACAACCTGCTGAATATATAAGCGCTGTCCAACAACAGCCGGTTCGATCCCCTGGTGTTGGCATGTCCATTGCAGCACAAATTTCAGACAAAAAGTAACCCTAACAAAAGGTGGAATGAAAATGGAAAACGTATTGATTGTCGGCTGTAAAAAAGCCATGGATGACGTGTGCATCGGATGCAGCAGGTGCCTGGTGGGATTCAACCGGAGAGAAGGTGAATTCGCGGTTTATAAAGACAAGGATGCCCAGGTCATGGGTCTGCTCAACTGCGGCGACTGTCCCGGCGCCACCATTGTGACCCGGCTGGCCCAGGTCAGTCTCTGGAACAAGCCCATGGGCGAAAAAGTCACCAAGGTCCATGTGGCCCCCTGCATTACGGATCACTGCCCCCACAAAGAGGTGATCCTCAAGAAAATCAAAGCCAAAGCCGGGGTTGAGGTGATTGAAGGAACCCATCCGTATAAACCGGAGAATATTTTTGCCTGAGCCATATTGACCGGAGGCCTTAAGAAGGCCGACTGGACACCGGATGCACCCCTCCAGGGGAACCCAACATCCGGCGTCTATGGTTACATTTTGAGTCAATTCAAGGTTGGAGCAGGCCATGCCCGCGATCCAATCGCGGGCATGGCCTGCTCCAACCCGGAACTTGCCGTAATCGGTCTCCCGTCTTCATTCCTCCGGTATCCGTTCTTTATTATCAGCGAAATCGACGTCACCAGTATGCCAGTTCCATGCGATCACCCGGTCCTGTTTTCTTATTCGTCTTGACAGGATGTGCCGCTAAATTTAAGGTGGGGTTGCTTACAACCGTTTGATCCATTTGCATAATTTGTTCAATTTTAACCCCAAAAGGAGAAAATTATGCAAGAGTATCAGCAGTTTATCAATGGCGCACTGGTCAATTCCCACGCATCGGACATGATCCAGGTGGAAAACCCCTACACCAACGAAATCGTGGCAACAGCCCCCAAAGGCGATGCGGTTGATGCCCAGAATGCCCTGGAAGCGGCCAGGGCAGCCCAGGTCTCATGGGCCGCCACCCCGGCGGTGGAGCGGGCCCAGGCCTTAAAGAAAATGGCTCAAGTCATCCGGGAGAACCGGATTGAACTTGCCAGAATTCTGGTTCAGGAACAGGCCAAAATCCTGCCCCTGGCCCAGGTGGAAATTGATTTCACGGCAGATTATTTTGATTATTATGCCGGTTGGGCCCGGATTTACGAAGGCGAAATTATTCAAAGCGACCGGGCCAATGAAAATATTCTCCTGTACCGGCAGCCCATTGGCGTGGTGGTGGGGATCTGCCCCTGGAATTTCCCGTTTTTTGTCATGGCCAGAAAGGTGGCCCCGGCCCTTTTGACCGGCAGTACCATTGTGGTCAAACCTTCCAGCGAAACCCCGGCCACCACCCTGGCCTTTGGGAAACTGGCCGCCGGGCTTGACCTGCCGGCCGGCATTCGCAATATTGTTTCCGGTGCCGGTGCCACCCTGGGCGAAACCCTGGTTAAAAGCCCCATCACGGGCATGGTCACCTTAACGGGCAGCGTGGAGGCCGGCACCCGGATCATTGCCGCCAGCGCCGAAAATATCACCAAAACCTCCCTGGAACTGGGGGGAAAGGCCCCGGCCATTATCTGTGAAGACGCGGATATAGATCTGGCGGTCAAGGCCGTGAAGGATTCCAGGGTTATTTTCAGCGGGCAGGTCTGCAATTGTGCGGAACGGGCCTATGTTCATGAAAAGGTCCGGGACGAGTTTGTGGAAAAGCTGACCGCCGCCATGAAGGCCACGGTATTGGATGACCCCTTTGCCGATCCCGCACCGGAAATGAGCAGCCAGGTCAGCAAAGACCAGCTTGACAAAATATCGGCCATGGTGGACCGGGCCAGGGCTGACGGGGCCCAGGTCCTTTGCGGCGGCAAACAGGCCGATAAGGGCACGGGCTATTTTTATGAACCCACGGTACTGGCCAACTGCCGACAGGATATGGAAGTGGTTCAAAAAGAGGTGTTCGGGCCGGTGCTGCCGGTGCTGACCTTTTCGGACTTGGACGAAGCCATTGCCCTGGCCAATGACTGTGAATGCGGCCTGACCTCCTCCATCTACACCACCAATGTGAACACGGCGTTTAAGGCAGTCAACCAGCTTAAGTTCGGCGAAACCTATGTGAACCGTGAAAACTTTGAGGCCATGCAGGGATTCCATGCCGGATGGCGCAAATCCGGCATTGGCGGGGCCGACGGAAAGCATGGGTTGATGGAGTATCTCCAGACCCATGTGGCCTATATTCAATATTAGGAGACCGGGGGAAGGCAGACAGGAGACAGGAAGCCTGAGACCGGATGTGTAAACCGAAGGATTCGCGACATCCGGTCTCCCGTTTCCGGTTTCCTGTCTGCGGCCGGGATCATTTTAGTTTCATGGGAAAGGTTTTGCCTTCCAGCGTAATGTCAACTTTGGGATGATCCTGAAAGACGGACAGCTTAACCCGGGCATGTCCGCAGGAAAGGGCAGGGAAAGCGCTTCGGGTGTGGGCAAAATCCCCATGTTCCAGGAGCCAGGCCAGGGCATTCAGCCTGGCTTCAATGTCATCCAGGCTGGTTCTTTCTGAATGGGCCTTGAAACAGTCTTTGATCAGTTTTTCATGGCACCGTTTGGCCGCGGTTTGGATGCAGCACTCTTTGAGTTCCAGGTAAATGTCCATAAAGGGCTATGACTTGTTTTTTATCAGGGTCACCATCTTGTCTGCAATGGACTGCAATGCCCTGGCCGCAGCAGACTTTGGGTATTTTCCCTGGAAGGAAACCCCGTCATCGCCGCAAACCACCATCAACGGGTCCATGGGAATTTTCCCAAGAAAGGGAATCCCGGTCTGTTCCGCTGTTTTTTCTCCGCCGCCGGAACTGAAAATATCCACCACCGTGCCGCATTCCGGGCAGGTATAGCCGCTCATGTTTTCCACGAGCCCGAAAATTTCCATGTTGACCTGGCGGCAGAACCGGATGGATTTCCTTACGTCTGCCAGGGCCACCTGCTGAGGGGTGGTTACAATAATGGCTTTGGCATCCTTGATCAACTGGGCTACGGTCAGCGGCTCATCGCCGGTCCCCGGGGGGGAGTCAATGATGAGAAAGTCAAGATCGCCCCAGGCCACATCACCGATAAACTGGCGGATGGCCGTGTGCTTCACCGGTCCCCGCCAGATGATGGCATCGTCTTTATCCGGCATCAGGGCTTCAATGGACACCGCACTCAGGTTGTCGGAATAGGGCATGGGGGCCATTTTTTTGTCCGGGTTGACCTGAATCATTCCCTTGAGCCCCAGCATCCGGGGAATGTCCGGCCCGTGGATATCCGTATCCATGAGACCGACCTTATACCCTTTATCAGCCAGGGCCAGGGCCAGATTGGCAGACACGCTGCTTTTGCCGACCCCGCCTTTGCCGCTCATAATAATAAAACTGTTCTTGATATGTTTCAGAGCGTCGCGCGCCCTGTCATTGGGGCCTGGTTCAGGCGGCCGGTCCATGATGCCGACACCTTTTGTTTTTTTATTCATGTCATTCCTCCAATTGTAAAGGCCTGTTTCAAAAATATCGCCGGCCTGCGGTAAAAAGTCTATCAAGGATCATACCATTTGGCTATCTTTGAAGATAAAATATATTTGTGGTTGTCATTTCAATTGGTTGTAATGTATAATAGACAAAACTTACAGAGCGGCATGGTTAAGCCGATGCAAAACAGCGACCCGATAGCTGCAAATCGCCGCCCTGTATCGTATGAAAAAAATACCGTAACATTTTTAAAAAAGGTGAACAAATTGGAGAATTTTTCACAGATCTCTTGACAAAAGGCCTCTTCCTGCCTAAACATTTTAATGGGTGGTGTTGAATTTTTCGCCCGGTTGGTTGAGATTAAATCTTTCGGCGACTATATCGCTTGCCTGGCTGAAAACGATTGATCATGGAATTTCAAAGAACATCAGAAAAACATCCCGAAAGACTGACTTTCGCCCGGGTTGTTGAGGGCTCGTTTGGTTGGGATATAAAACCGTTGATCTGCCAGGGGAATCTCCAAGCAGCTGTTTCGCCCTATGCGGTCCGGCTGTGCTTGACGATGGGATTATTTCAATTTAAGGATGCATAATGAAAAAAGCAAAGGTGCTGATTGTTGACGATTCCAGGTCCGCCTTGTTCGCGATTAAGGCGTTGCTGAGTCCTGCAGGGATTCAAATGACGACTGCTTCTGACGGTTTAGAGGGGCAGCAGGCCCTTAAGAAGGGGAAGTTTGACCTGGTGATTACCGATGTGGACATGCCCAATATGAACGGGTTGGAATTCTGCCAATGGATCAAGACAAATGCGGATACCGCCAATGTCCCGGTAATTGTGCTCAGCTCCCTTGATACGGATCTGGATATTGAAAACGGTTTCAGGGTCGGGGCGGACGCCTATGTGCCCAAGCGGCTGGCCAACAAAGAGCTGATTCCCCGCATTGAAAGCGTGATGAATAAGTGTACCTTTGTGGAGAATAAAACCATTCTGGTGGTTGAAGACAGCAAGACCATTCAGGCGGTCACCAAGGACGGGCTTGAGACCGCCGGATTTGAAGTGGCCCTGGCCGATGACGGCCAGCATGCCCTTGAGATCATTGACGATGTCAAGCCGGACGTCCTTTTAACGGATTTGAATATGCCCCGAATGGACGGTGGGGAGCTGTGCAACCGGTTGTTCAATATGGAAGCGTATAAGTTCATGCCCATCGTGGTCATGAGTTCCATCACCGACAAGCCCCTCATGAGGCGGTTGATTCAGGACGGCGTCACCGCTTTTATTGTCAAGCCGTTCAATGTGGACATGCTGGTGGTGACCATGGAAAAGCTGTTGTCCGACCACTTTCAGCACATGCTTGAGGAACGCGAACGCCTGGTTGTAGAACAAAAGCTGACCATCGGCTCCATCAGCAGCCTGATTAATGCCCTTGAGGCACGGGATAAATATACCAGCGGCCATTCTGAAGCAGTGACAAGGCTTTCTGTGGCCATTGCCAAGGAGCTGGGGTTTGACAATTCAGCAATGGTGCGCCTGCAAATCGCCGCCAGCCTTCATGATTTAGGGAAAATCGGTGTGCGCGATAACGTGCTGCTCAAACCCGGGAAGCTCACGGATCCGGAATATCAACACATTCAAACCCATACCGTTGTGGTGCAGGATATTTTAAAACCGCTTCACGATATGGATGATGTCCTTGAAGCGGCGTCGTCTCATCATGAGAAGTGGGACGGCTCGGGGTATCCCAACGGGCTTAAAGGAGAGGAGATCCCCCTGATCGGAAGAATTATTGCCGTAGCCGATGTGTATGATGCCTTAACCAGTGACCGCCCTTACCGGGACGGCATGCCCGTGGAAAAAGCCATGAAAATTATTTCCGAAGGGGTCGGCACTCATTTTTGTCCCACAGTGTCGGCCGCTTTTTTTAAGTACATGGGCATGCTTGAGAAGGGAAACCTTTCTTAACATGAGGGGTGCTGCCATACCATATTTATCGTCTTTTGATTTAAGGAAGCATGATGGATAAAGCAAAAGTGCTGATTGTTGATGACTCAAGGTCTGCTTTAGCGGCTGTTAAAGCCTTGCTGTGCCCTGCTGGAATTCATACTGTGACCGCCGGAGACGCCCTGGAGGGGCAGAAACTGCTCAAACAGGAGAAATTTGACCTGGTGATTACCGATGTTGAAATGCCTGAGCTTTCCGGCCTGGAATTTTGCCAGTGGATAAAATCAAATCAGGATACAGCCGGTACGCCGGTCATCGTGTTAAGCTCCCTTGATACCGACACCGATATTGAAAACGGGTTCCGGGTGGGCGCTGATGCTTATGTTCCCAAGCGGTTGGCCAACAAGGAGCTGATTCCCCGTATTGAAAGTGTGATGAATAAGTGCACTTTTGTCCGAAACAAAACCATTCTGGTGGTTGAGGACAGCAAGACCATTCAGCTGGTGACCAAAGAGGGGCTTGAGGACGCGGGATTTAACGTGGTCCTGGCCAATGACGGTCAGCATGCGTTTGAGATTATGGAAGAGGTATCTCCCGACGTTCTGTTAACGGATTTGAACATGCCCCGGATGAACGGCATGGAGCTTTGCCGCAAACTGTTCCGGATGGATAAGTACAAGCTTCTGCCCATCGTGGTCATGAGCTCAATAGGGGATAAGACCCTCATGCGGCGGCTGATCCAGGATGGTGTGACCGCATTTATTGTCAAACCCTTCAACGTTGACATGCTGGTCATGACCATGGAGAAGCTGCTGTCCGACCATTTCCAGCGGATGCTGGAGGAACGCGAACGGCTGGTCCTTGAACAGAAGCTGACCGTGGGCTCCATTGCCAGCCTGGTCAATGCCCTGGAAGCGCGGGACAAGTACACCAGCGGCCATTCCGAGTCGGTCACCCGGCTTTCTGTTGCCATTGCCAAAGAAATGGGATTTGTGGATGCGGAGCTGGAACGGCTGCAAATCTCTGCCAGCCTTCACGATCTTGGCAAAATCGGGGTAAGGGACAATGTCCTGCTCAAACCCGGGAAATTAACCGATGAGGAGTATCAGCACATCCAAACCCATACCGTGGTGGTGCAGGATATTTTAAAACCCCTTCCGGGTATGGATGATGTGCTTGAGGCGGCATCTTCCCATCATGAAAAGTGGGACGGCTCCGGGTATCCCAACGGGCTCAAAGGGGAAGGTATTCCTTTGACCGGCAGAATTATTGCCGTTGCCGACGTGTTTGATGCCCTGACCAGTGACCGCCCCTACCGGGACGGCATGCCCGTGGAAAAAGCCATGAAAATTATTACCGAGGGCGTGGGCTCACATTTTTGCCCCACGGTTGCGGAGGCTTTTTTCAGGTATATGGAGAAGCTGGATCTCGGCCACCTCTCTTAAAAGAGGGGATTCGGCTGAAGGCGGAAAGGAGATTAGGCCAAAGGAAGTATCGCCTTTTTATTCTACCGGCCTTCAGTCTAAACCCCTTCAGTCTATCTACCTTACGCCTGACAGGTTTTGTGGGCCATCTTTCCGATGGTTTCAACGGCGTCTTTTAAATCAGCCAGCTCCCCTTGAGTCGGGCTGCGGCGCTGGTATTTGTCAATGGAACAGATGGACTGGATGCTCTCATGTGCCAATATTCTGTCCCTCAGGTCCTGCTCAAGGGGGATCACTGTTTCAAGGGCCATAATCAGGTCTGTAAAGGTATGATTTTCCGGAAGGGCATCATGAAAATCCATGATGGCCATGACATACCCTTCCAGGGACATGGACAGCAGGTTGTACAGAAGATCCGGGCCGAATTTGCTCTTTTCCCCTTTGGGCGTGGCCGCTGCCAGGTACTGGTCTCCGTTTTTGAGCCATTTTTCCCAGTTTAAGTCGTTTTCCCAGGGCACTTGTTTCTGGATTTCAATCATTTTGCGTTGGTTCCTTTGGTGCAGCTGTTAGCCTTTAGCGACTGGCTGTCAGCCTGGCTGGTGTCACCCAGCAGAACGCTGACAACTAACCGCTAAAAGCCGTCAGAAATATTCCGGTTAAAAAAATGATACACATAGGGGTTGGACGGGTCCTGCTTCATTGCCTTGGGATCCCCCTGGGCAATGATGCCTTTGGCTTTTTTTTCCAGCATGATGACTTCATCGGCAATGGTCAGGATGCTTTCTAATTCATGGGTGACAATGATAAAGGTGATTTTCAGGCCGTCTGCCAGGTCCATGATCAGCTTGTCCAGCCCGGCCGAAGTCAAGGGATCCAGGCCTGCCGAGGGCTCGTCCAAAAACAGAACCGAAGGATCCAGGGCCATGGCCCGGGCAATAGCGGCCCGTTTTTTCATTCCCCCGGACAGCTGGTCCGGCATGAGAAAGGCGGCATGGGACATGTCTACCAGATCCAGCTTGATCCGGGCAATGGCCTCCATGGCATCCTGTGAAAGACGGGTATACTCTCTTAAGGGAAGCATAATGTTTTCAAGGACGGTCATGGAGCCGAAAAGGGCCCCGTTCTGAAAGGCCACGCCGATTTTCTGCAACAGCTCATTTCGTTGCTGTCCCGCCGCCGAGACCATATCCTGTCCATGGATGAAAATTTTGCCTGAAACCGGGGGAACCAGTCCGATCATATGCTTGAGCAGCGTGCTTTTGCCGCAGCCTGACCCCCCTAAAATGACAAATATCCGTCCCTTTTTAATGGAAAAATTTAAGTTTTCCATGATGGCATTGCCGTTGTATCCGGCAAACAGGTTTTCAACTGTAATAATGTCTTCTTTCATAGCCCCAGAGAATAATAAACCACACTGAAAATGCCGTCAAATACGGCAATGAGAATAATACACGACACCACCGCCCGGGTGGTGGCGTCCCCGACGGCCGATGCGCCGGTGCCGGTCTGGTATCCCCTGATGCAGCCGGTGGCGGCAATAAGGATGCCGAAGACAAAGCATTTGACAATGCCGCCCACAAAATCCTGCCAGGTGACAAACCCCGTGACCTGGTTGACATAGGTGACAAGGGGGTAGCCAAAGGAGAGAATGACCACGGCACCGCCCAGGATCCCCACCAGGTTGGAAAATATGGTCAGCAACGGGGTGACTATTGTTGAGGCAATGACCCGGGGAACAATGAGAAACCTTACCGGCTCCAGCCCCATGACCGTGAGGGCATCAATTTCCTCGTTGATTTTCATGGTGCCGATTTCAGCGGCAAAGGCGGATGCGGACCGGCCGGCCAGGACAATGGCGGTCATCAAGGGGCCCAGTTCCCGGACCATGGCAATGCCGATGAGGTTGGCCACATAAATTTCCGCCCCGAACATTTTCATGGGAATGGCCGCCTGAAAAGCCATGACCAGCCCCACAATAAAGCTGATCAACGCCACAATGGGAAGGGCATCCACCCCGGACCGCTCCATGACCCGGAACATGTCGGCCCACCGGATCTGCCAGGGATTTTTAAGGCTGGCAAAAAGGGCCCAGGTGATCTGTCCGGTAAAGGTGACAAAGGTGCGGGTATCCGCGAGAAAATCGGCCAGGGCCTGGCCTTTTCTTTCAATATAGGAAAGAGACGGGGGCAGGCTTTCCTCTTCCGGATGCCCTTTGGCCCGGGCAAGGTTTAAAACCGCCTCAAATTCCGGCGCAAGTCCCTGGCTCCGGATATCGTTAACCCCATTTTTTTTTGCCTTTTTTTCCAGGTCCAGGATCATCACCGCCCCGGCCGTATCAAGGTAGGCCACCTTTTCCAGGTCCCATATCAGTTGGGAAGCCTTGCCGGATTCAAGGGCCTTTTGGGCCTGTTTCCAGACAGCGGCGCTCCCATGGGCATCCAGGCGTCCTTCAATAGAGACGGTCAACTGGTTTTCGGCTGTCCGGATTTGAAGTTGTGTTGTTTGAGAAGGGTCCATTATATATTTTTTTTAAGCCGCCATTGCGTTGTTTTATAGTTATTAAGGTAAGCATAGCAGAAGGATGGAATCAATACAAATTATCATGGTAAGCGTGCCTGGCTTACATAAAGGTCGAAGCCAAATTTGAATGGATAATAAAAAAGGAAACCGGAGAAAAGGAGACGGGAGACCGAAACCGTCAAGTTCCCTGGTTTGAGCGGTAGGGTTGGAGCGGGCCATGCCCGCGATTCGATCGCGGGCATGGCCCGCTCCAACCTTGCATAGACCAAAAATGGAACGATAGCTGCCGGATGCCGGGTTCCCCTGGAGGAGCGTATCCGGTCTGCGGTCTCCTTTCCTCCGGTCTCCCTGCGTTTTATTGGAGACAACCCATATTCACAGAATTAACAGGCCAATTTAAGGCCTGCCGTGGGCAGCAACAACCGCCTTGAGCCGTTTGATCTTGGGCTGGATGTGGAATGCTTCGGGGATTTGTTCCTGATATATTTCTAACACGGCCAGGGCTTTTGCTGCCGTAGAAACAGCCGGTCCTGTCCGGCCATAGGCCAATAATTCAAAGGTGCCGGCGGTCCGGATCAGGGCCTGGCGAAGGTCCCTGTCCCGGCCATGAAGTCCTGCAAATCCCTGTTCAAGCCATTCATGGCATTCAAAAAACAACCCTTCATCCCAGAGCAGGCCGGCTATGGGGTAAAGGTCTTTTGAGAAATATTTTTTTGATTTCATCATTCCCATGACCGCCTCATACCGGGACAGCCGGTCCCGGATATAGGCGGTGACGGATGGGGACAGGGGCGCGGTGTCAATATCGGCTGCCATGGCCGTGACAGCATCAGGGGATTGCCTGGCAATGGCCTTGAGCAGGGCGCTGCCCAGGTGGTTTCTGACATCCCGGCACGCCCGGCTTTCAAATGGATTGAAGTTTACGTCTGCCATACCGGTTTAAACCAAAGCTAAAGGTGATTGGTTTTGGCAATAATATCCCAGGCCTCCTGGGCATGGTTTACAAATTGGAACAGTTCCAGGTCTTTGGGGGAAATGGTCCCCTGTTCTACCAGAAAATCAAAGTTAATCAGGGTGTTCCAGAAATTTTCACCAAACAGGATCACCGGAATGGGCTTGATGGTCCGGGTCTGGATCAGGGTTAAGGCCTCAAACAGTTCATCCAGGGTTCCAAACCCGCCGGGAAATGCCACCAGGGCCTTGGCCCGCATGAGAAAGTGCATTTTTCTGATGGCAAAATAATGAAACTGGAAACACAGCTCCGGGGTGATCCAGGGGTTCGGGGCCTGCTCAAATGGAAGGACAATGTTCAGGCCGATGCTTTTGGCCCCCACATCGGCTGCCCCTCGGTTGGCCGCCCCCATGATCCCCTCTCCGCCGCCGGTCATGACCACATGTTTGAGTTTTTCCGTATTCTGGGAAATCAGCCGGCCCAAGGTCCTGGCCTCGGCATAGTAGACGCTGTTGTCAACGGCCCTCTCAGCGGCAGCTACCGCCTGGTCAAGGCCCGGTTTGTCCGGATGGCTTTTTTGTTCTTTTTTAAGATCCGCCAAATTCTGTCGGGCGGTTTCCGGGTCCGGGATCCGGGCACTGCCGAAAATGACAATGGTGGATTCAATACCGTGCCGGGTCATTTCCAGCTCCGGCTTGACCATCTCAAGCTGGAGCCTTACCGGGCGCAGCTCGTCTTTGAGCAGCAGGTCCGTGTCCTGAAACGCCACCCTATAGGATGGGGACTGGCACTGGGGGGATTCCACATGGAGTCCGGCGGATTTTGCGCCGTCTCCGGCCGTGGGCAACGGGGTAAAATGGTTAAAGGGTTCTTCAGATTTCATTTTATTTCCATTCTGGCGGATTACCGCGTTTGATTTAGGGGATGATCAGGCTGAAGGGGGGGGGTAGGCTGAAGGCCGAAGGGTTTTTAATTCCGCTCACCTAACAGCCTTTGGCCTTCAGCCTTTAGTCTTTTAAACCGAGACCGTTTCCCCGGTTTGGGGAACAAAGGCCTTATATCCTGATTTATTCAGGTGATCGGCAAAGGCAAGGGCGCTGTCTTCCTCGCCGTGGACCACGGCTATTTTTTTTATGTTTAAATTAGAGTCATTTAAAAAATGCATCATTTCGTTCTGGTCGGCATGGGCTGAGAACCCCCCAAGCTTAACCACACGGGCCTTTAGCGGATATTCTTTTCCCAGGATCTTAATGACGGGGGGCTGTCCTTTCCGGTTGTTTTCCATGTATTTTTCCCCTAAGTTCAGAATTTTCCGGCCCAGGGTGTGTTCGGCCATGTAGCCGACAATCAGAACCGTGTTGTTGGGGTTATGGACCCGGTACCTTAAGTGATGAAGGATCCGGCCGACTTCACACATGCCTGAAGCTGAGATGACGATATGGGACTTTTCTTCGCGCATGAGCCGCATGGACTCGTCCACGGATGAGACAAAATGAACCTTGTCAAACATAAAGGGATTCTTGCCTTTTTCAAGAAAAGTTTCGTGGGTGTCTTTGTCATAATTTTCCGGGTGCTCCCCAAATACCTTTGTGATGGCTGTGGCCAGGGGACTGTCCACATAAACCGGCACCTTGGGCACCTCCCCGTTCATGAACAATTCGTGGATCACGTAGAGCAGTTCCTGGGCCCGGCCGAAAGCAAAAGACGGGATCACCACGGTGCCGCCCCGCTCAAAGGTGGTGTTCAGTTCCTGTTTGAGCCTTAAATGAAGGTCCCCTGCACTTTCATGGGTCCGGTTTCCATAGGTGCTTTCCATGATCAGCAAATCTACATTCCGGTCCTCGGACGGAAAATCAAGGGTGGGGTCCCTTAAGATGGGTTTTCCGAATCGGCCGATATCCCCGGTATAGCAGATGGTGGTTGTTTTATCCCCTTTTTTGTGTTTGAGTATGCTCATGGCCGATCCTAAAATATGGCCGGCATCGTACAGGGTAAGGGTCATGTCTTTGCCGATGGTGACTTCGTTTTTGTAGGGAATCCCTTCAAAGCAGCTTAAGGCGGCCGTGGCGTCTTCCGATGAATAGAGGGCCTGGGCCTTTTCCAGGCCAAATTTGTTGATGAATTCAAAAATGGTGTCCCTGTTCAGCTTGTTCTTCCCGCTTTTGAGCAGTTTGGTGGCCTGGCCTGAACTGATGCTGTTGGCAGCACCTTTGGCCTTTCCCTGTTCAATTTTGGACAACAGGTTCCGGACATTTTTATAGTTGAGGTAATCGGCATCGGATTCCTGAATATGGGCTGAGTCGGGCAGAAGATACTCGCAGGCCCCGTGGGTGGCCCGGGTGGTGAAGATCCGGCCGGTAAAATTGTTTCTCACCAGCAGCGGAAGCCTTCCTGAATGGTCAATATGGGCATGGGACAGGACCACATTGGTCAGGATTTTGGGATTAAAGGGAAGAACCCTGTTTTTTTCAGCCGCCTCTTTGCGCCGGCCCTGAAACAGGCCGCAATCAAAAAGAATTTTGTCTGAAGCGGTCCCGACCATGTGCATGGAACCGGTTACCTCTCTGGTCGCGCCGTAAAATGTTGCCAGCATGTGTGTCTCCTTAATGCAGATCAATGTTCCTGAACTCATATCATAACCGGGATGCCAGAGACAAGAAACAAGTGGGGAGAAGGGGAGACCGGAGGCCGGAGACGGGGAGAACGGCAGTAAAAGTTGAAGGGATTGACATGGGATATGCCCATGTGTATTAGAGATTCTTTTGCCTGAAGGTTTCAGGCCCGAATATGAAAAAGAGGTGCAAAGTGAAAACAAACCTTACACTGATCGGGATGCCCGGGGCCGGTAAAAGCACGGTGGGTATCATCCTGGCCAAAAATATGGGGCTGTCCTTTCTGGACACGGATATCCTGATCCAGATCAACCAGCAGAAAACCCTTCAGGACATCCTTGACCAGACCGGCCATATGAATTTAAGGGCTGTGGAAGAACAGGAAATTCTAAAAATCAATATTGACCACCATGTGATTTCAACGGGCGGCAGTGTGGCCTACAGCGAAAAAGCCATGACCCATTTGAAAGGCCTTTCTACCGTCATCCACCTGAATGCGGCTTTTGAGGTCATTAAAGACCGGATCAATAATTTTGATACCCGGGGGATTGCCAAGGCCGAAACCCAGACCTTTGAGCAATTGTACCGGGAACGGCAGCAGCTTTACCGGAAATATGCAGACCTGGTCATAGATACCGACGGCATCACCCAGGACGAAGTGTCGTTTCAGATTCAAACGGCGTTGGGGGAAAGGGGATAAAAAACGCAGGCCGGAGGAAGGGAGACGGGAGACCGGATCCCTATTCCCACCCCTTTTTCCGGATGTGGTCCGCCAGGTGGTCTATAAAAAGCGTGGTGGTGTCATTGTCATGCAACAGCAATATGTGCCCGGGGGAGCGGCTAAAAAGGAAGCTTGGCCCGGATCTGCCTGAAGAAAATCGTGGTTTCTTCGATTTTCATCAGCTTTCCGGCCAGGGGCAGAAGACCTAAGAACAGGATGCCGCAAAGCAGGCAGACACCAAGTGCCTTGACAGTGGAATCCGGGTGGATCACCCGGATCAGACCCTGGTGGGCAACGAAAAGAATCGCCCCCGTCCCAAGGCTTAGGCCCGCCATTTTCATGAAAAACAGATAAACGTCTGCCTTGCCCGTATTGTTTATTTTCCGGCTTAGGCACTCATACAGGACCAGGCAGTTTAAAACAGCGGACAGGCTCAGCCCCAAAGCGATTCCCGTAACCCCCATGAGTTTCATCAATGCATAAATCAGGGGCAGGGCCGCACCCACGCACAGGGTGGAAAAAATGGCCGGAAACAGGGTGTTCTGCATGGCGTAATATCCCCTTGCCACAATGGTCTGGCCGCAAAAGGCAAAGGTGCCGGCAAGGAAAAAAACCAGAACCCCGGCGGTGACCAGGGCGGCATGGGCGTCAAACTGCCCTCTCTGGAATAAAACCTGGACGATTTCCTGGCGCAGGATCATGAACAGCACGGAAAAGGGAATGGACAAAAAGATAAATTTCAAGGCCTGGTTGATAATCTGGTTCAACCGGGCCAGATCCCCCTTGGCCGCGATCTTGGCCATGAACGGATAAGAGGCAGTCCCCACGGCCTGGCCGAAAAACCCTACCAGGATGAACAGGATCCGGACGGCGTAATTCATGGCGGCAATGCTGCCCTCATCCAGAAAGGATCCAAAAAATTTGAGCAGGATCTCCGTGGAAAAGGTCATGGTCAGCCCGAGCATCAGGGGAAGGGTGAGCAGAATATAGGTTTTAAGGTCCGGGTGGCGAAAATCAAAACAGAAGAAATACGTTAAGCCGTTTTTTTTGGCACCTATCCACTGAATTAAAAAATTTCCCAGAAAGGCACCGCACAGGACCCCCCAGGCAAAGCCTTCCATGCCGATATACGGGGAAAGAAAAATGCCCCCAGAAATGATGCCGATATTGTAGATCAGGGGGGCCAGGGCCGGAATGAAAAATTTTTCCCTGGTAAACTGCACGGCCATGAACAGCCCGCCGCAAAAAAAGAAAAACTGGGCCGGGATAATGATCCGTGTCATCTTTACGGCCAGCCGGAAGGTCTCGGGATCCTTGATGCCCGGTGCCAGGAGCTTGATCAAATCCGGGGCAAAAATCATGGTGATGATGATAAAGCTTAGCAACAGCCCCCCGAAACCGTTGAGGATGATGGAAAAGACCTTGAAGCCTTCATCTTCCTGACCCTTGGAGATATACCGGGCAAAAATGGGGATAAAGGTGATGGATAAAAACCCGCCGGCAGAAATATGATTGAGAATTTCCGGGATCACAAAGGCAATCTGGTAGGCGTCCACCGGCGCTTTGGCCCCGCCGTAAAAGGCAATGGCCGCTTCCCGGCCAAGCCCGATGACACGGGATGCGGCCACGGATGCCATCATGATAAAAGAGGCAAACCCGATTTTTTTTATGGTGCTGGTGTCAGGCATGTTCGGCTTTTGGCAGTTAGCGGTTACCGGTTAGCGGTCAAAAAAAGCTGAAGACTAACCGCTGATAATGATACTCGCCCGGAGTATGGCCTTGAAATAAGGTTTTGTCAATCTGCAGGGACACCAAACAGTGCTGACGCATGAATAAAAAAAGGTTGGCTTTAGTCGATCTAACCACTCCCTTTGGGGGGAGATCCAGCCTTTTTTAATTCAAAAAGGCAGTCCTTCAGACACTGACTATGGCCGAAACGAAAGACGGTCCTTCGGTCCGAACATAGCGTTCCCACCTCTCTGCTTGGGAGAGTGTTTTCGATTACCCGTCCGTCGTTGCCGTCATACTAATCGGAGTTGAAAGGGAGTGGACAGACGATCTTCCAGCCACATGTAATCCAGCCACGGGCCGGACATGGTATCCCGGACTAAACGAATCAGGCCCCGTGCGCCGGTATCTTCAATAATCCTGGCAAGCCGCTGCGAGTATCTGGCCAAAACGTTAAACATATGGCCCAGGCGCATCAAGGCATGATACCCCTTCATGACGTTCCAATCATACGAAAAACAGTGCTCGTACTCATATCCATGATGTTTCTCAACGAGAATACCGGTTTCAATACACCAACGGGAACGGGCGGCTATGTTGCATCGTTCGTGAAGATTAAATCTGTCCAAAGGTTCGCTGGACAACCACACATGACGACTATTTTTCTTTTCCGGTTGACCGCTTTCCCGGCTAACCTCTTTCCAGCTCTCTTTGCATTCAACAACGTGCAGGATTTGACTTTTCTTGCCGTTCGGACCAAACCGGTAGTCAATGGCGTTGATCCACCGAAAAACCTGTTTCCTATTGCCCCATGTGTGTTGGTGGCAGTTTTCTGTATCGAGTGCGGCAAGCGTTTCAAATTCATTCATTACGCTGGGTAGAGCGTCATCTTTCAGTACAATCATGAACTGCCATTTGTTTGTTCGGCAAATTTCTGCCACGGGGCCCTTGGCATAAAGCCCATCCAAAAGCACCATAATTTTTAGGGCGGGAAATGCCGCCTTCAGGCAAGAGGCTAACCGGTAAAACGCCTTGAGTTCGCAGTCCTGCTTATCATTAGCGGTATCTCCTTCGGTGTAGCTCAGGATTTCGCTTATCAGCGGAATGCTCATGCCATCGGAAAACGCAAGATTAGCTTCCAGAACATAGACATGATACTGTTTCCTGGTGCCATCCTCTTTCTTGATGTTACGTTCCAGGCACTCTTCATCCCAAAGCCAGTCGCGTTTGAATTTACCGGTACCATCTATGGCAATCGGATAACAGCCATTGACCAGGTACCGTCGAAATTTCTTTTTCCGGATCAGATCTCTGACCAGATCGAGATGAAGCTTCTTGATTTGATTGATATCAATCTTAGACAATAGGCGTTTTAACGTATCATGATGGGGAAGCGTTTCAAGCTCCGGGAAAAAATATTGAAGATTCTTCCAGAACATCGGCCGGCTCATTTCTTTGTTGGCCTCACGGCAAGAAGCCATCTGAAACACAAAGGTCAGTATCCCATAGATCATGAGTGTGGATATTTGGTGTTTTATCTTCTTAGGGTTTCGAGGGTCTTCAATCTTGGCCATACGTTTGAGCAGAATTGGCAGCTTAGCGCGAAAAATACTCATTTTCTCAGCCACGGCCTCATTGCGGATGCGCCCCTCCTGTTCTACACTTTCATATCGGCATTTGCAGTTAGAAATTGTGCCATGAGAGGGCGGCTGAAATCCCCTGGCCTCTTCATCCCGACGTAATTTTCTCTGCTCCTTTTTAAACTGCTTTCTTTTGGCCTTTATCTCCTCACGATTGGGGCGTCGGCTAGGCTTGCTCATCCGATCTGCCTCAAAACCTGACGGAAATTATTCACCAGCGGATAAACGAAGATTTTTTTGGGACTGGTCCTGTAACTTCTACCCTGCCGGACAAGCCCCTTTCCGCTGGTCATGCCAAGGTGTCTAAAATTGGCCGCCCGATAGCACGTCCCATCGAAGTGTTGTGGGTCGACAAAGGTCTCCAGCAAAGCCGGCCGATACCCCCAGCTCCGCTCCCAGTCTTGCACCAGATCTCTGACAATTTTACCCAATACGTGACTTGCCAGATACCGGACCTTGACCCACGGAAAAATCAGGAAGCGTCCATTGTTTACAACAAATCCCAAGTTTCTTAAGCGTTCGTTGGTGCTCCAGCCGATCCATCGATCCCTCGGGGTCAGCGCCTTGGCCGCCCCTGAGAACAGCATACATCCCAATATGCGCTCTTGAGCTTGTATCAAATAACGCAGATGACATCCGAACGGCCGCTTGTAGCCAAGATAATGGTAACGGTGCAGGTATTCATTAACCAGTGAGCGTTCTTCCGTGTCTTGTGCGACCCTGACAACGATCGGCCCGATATCCGAAAGCGTGCCCGCTACCTTATCTTGGGGCTGGGTCCTGTCGTCCGCTACCGGCAGTTTCTGTTGAGAGCCCTTTATGGGACCGAGTTTCTCTTTTTCAGGCAACCGTATGAGACCTTGGGACTCCAGTCGCAGAAGCAATTTCCGGCAGGCATCCACCTTGTTCCTACCAGAAGCGGTATACCAGCCCAAATGTTCGCATATTGTATGAGCCAGTTCAGTCTGACTCAAATTCGAAAAGGTCTCTACTGTCTCGCAAATCTGTATAAGCTCTTCGTCTTTAATTTTCCGGCCACATTGGACAATCACGACATCCTCCTCTTCAAATGTAGTGTCTCGATTGGGGGGGCGCTCATTCGTACCCTATGCTACATTATCAAAAGGCCGAAATTTTGTCTATTTAAATTTTGCGACAAAATAATTTTGGATATCGAGCTGCGTCATTGATATCATTGACTATAAATTTTCATGCGTCAGCACTGGACACCAAACAAGGCCAATGCGTGTAAAAAACTAGTGTCTGAACGAAACCCCGTGTTTGGGCGAAAAGTTGCCCAGATGCAAATTTTTCTGCAACCCAGCAGATGGGTGACTTTTCGTTCAAACACGAACTAACGGCCACGGGCCGCCTTGGTTATCCAACCAAGCACCGCCCACAACGAAAAATGAAAGTCTTTTCAGCTTGTTAGTGAGACTTTCTTATAAATGGCCACGGGCCGCAAGCCCACAACGAATAATGAAACTGAAGATACCAGCAACGGTAGGCTATAAATTGGGCACCGCAGGTGCTTCGCCCTCTTGTCTCTTGTTTCTTGTCTCCAGTATCTTATAAACGGCCACGGGCCGCTTTGGTTATCCAACCAAGAGCCGCCCACAACAAATATTGAAAGTCTTCTCAGGACGTTAGGGAGACTTTCATGTAAACGATATCCGTCTGCCACGGTTTCCGTTCTTCCGGTCTCCCTTTTCCCTTAATTTGCCTATTTTCCTTGACTTGCCGGACGCTTCTGATTAAAAGAGTTGTCGATAACTTTTTTTTTATAAAAATAAAAATAAGTCGAGGTAAAAATGAAAAGTAGATATTTATTTATTGTTGTCATGATAACTCTATGCTTTCCATACGGGTCCCCGGCCAAAATCAGCGAACTGGTCATCGCCGGTCCCCGGTCCTGTGTGGTTCACCCCTTAATCTATATGAAAGAAGCCGGGCTCCTGGACCCGGCAGCGGATAACATCAAACTGATTATCTGGAACAACCCCGACCAGCTGCGCGCCCTGATGGCCGGGGGACAGGTCCATTTCAGCGCCGTGCCCAGCTACGTGGCGGCCAATTTCTACAACAAAGGCCTTGGGTTAAAGCTGTTGAATATCTCCACCTGGGGGCTGTTGTGGCTGGTCTCTTCAGACCCTGAGGTTAAAACCCTGGCCGATTTAAAAAACCAGACCATTACCCTGACCTATAAACGGGATCTGCCCGACCTGGTGTTTACAAATCTGGCCCAGGCCCAGGGCCTTGATCCCCAAAAGGATTTTAATTTAGCCTACCTTCCCGACTTCAAGGCCGTGGCCCAGGAACTGCTGAGCGGCAGGACCCACCATGCCATGCTGGCCGAGCCCATTGCCTCCATCACGGTGTTAAAATCCTCACAGCAGGGAATTTCAAAGGTCTACAGGGCCGTTGATATCCAGGCAGAATGGCAAAAGGTTCACCAGACAAAGCGGGGAATGCCCGAAGCCGGTATCTGTGCCTTGCCCTCAATTCTGGGCCAGCCCCAAATTGTCACCGCCTTTCAAAAGGCCTATGAAACCGCCATTAATTTTTGCAAAACCCATCCGGATGAAGCGGCCGGTATCGTGGCCCGGTATTTACAAAAGACCAAGCCGGCCCCCATTGCCGCAGCCCTGAAAAATGCCCGGCTTGAATTTGTCACCGCCCTGGATGCCCGGCCCGAGCTGACCGACTTTTACAATGTGTTAATGGCGCTGAATCCGGAAAAAACAGGGGGCCGGCTGCCCGGGGACGGCTTTTACTGGCAAGACCGGTAACCGCCCATGCCGGACCCGTATGTTAAAAAAACAACCCGGGCCCGTATTTTCACGGGCCTGGGGGTTGTCCTGGTTCTCGCCATATGGCAGGTGTTATCCCTTTTTGTGCATGACATTCTTCTGGCCTCTCCGGCCCAGGCAGGGGCCGCCCTTTGGCAGATGTGGGGAACGGCCTATTTTGAGAACCATTTTACCGTCAGCCTCAAGCGTATTTTTTTAGGCCTTGTCCTGGGCACCTTCACAGGGTTTGCCCTTGGGATCGGTGCCGGGCTCAATGATGATATCAAGCATCTTCTGGCACCCTTCCGGTGGATCATGCTCAGCATCTCCCCGGTGGTGCTGGTGGTGCTGGCCATGCTCTGGTTCGGCATGGGCAGCCGGATGGTGGTCTTTATTTCCACGGCCCTGACCGCTCCCATAGTTTATGTCAACACGGTCAAGGGAATTGAGATGGTGGATGACCGGCTGGTGGAAATGGCCGACATCTATAAATTCGGCTTATGGCGGCGCATCAAAGATCTTTACATCCCCGCCATTACCGGTCCTTTGAGTGCGGCCATGGTCCTGGTGACCTGCATGGGGGCACGGGTGGTTCTCCTGGCAGAGATCATGGGGGCGGACAACGGCATCGGGTTTGCCTTGGGCGAGGCCCGGGCCAATCTTGAGGTGCCCATTCTCTTTGCCTGGGTCCTGGTCAGCCTGGCCATTGTGGCCCTGTTTGAATTTGTCCTGGTGGGGCCGGTTGAACGGTATTTTACGCGGTGGAAATCTTGAATCCGGCCATTGAATTTAAAGGGGTGACCAAGACTTACCAGGGCAGGGATGTGCTGTCCAATTTAAGTTTTAAAATTAATCCCCACGATGCGGTGGGCCTTCTGGGCAACAGCGGCATGGGCAAAACCACCATTTTAAAACTCATCGCCGGCATTGAAACCCCGGATGCCGGCACGGTGTCGGTCCATGCCCGGCGGATCGGCTATGTATTCCAGGAGCCGAGGCTATTGCCGTGGAAAACAGCCCTTGACAACATCCGGCTGCCGTTGCGGGCCATGGGGGTTCCCAAGACACAAGCCCGTAAAAAGGCAATGGAGCTGCTTGATCTGATGGGACTGTCTGAATTTGCCCGCTACTATCCGTTAAAACTGTCCGGCGGCATGAAGCAGCGGGTTTCCCTTGCCAGGGCCTTTGCCGTAGACCCGGAGATCCTGTTGCTGGACGAACCCTTCAGCTCTCTTGACATCACGCTTAAAAATGAATTAACCCTGATGCTCAAAGAGCGGCTTAAGATTCGGCCCGCCACCCTTTTGTACGTGTCCCACGCCCCTGATGAACTTGAACTATTGTGCGGCAAAATATTTAATATGATTGCATCAGATGCGTTGAGCCTTGCCAAACCAATGTAAAAGCCGCAAACCGCGCAGCCTTTCGCACGCCTTGCGGCTTTTTGTTCCTGTCCCTATGGAGGGGTTAACGGGTTCTTCTTCTCAATCCCGAAAGACCGGCAAGGCCTGTGCCCAGCAGCAAAATGGTTCCGGGAACCGGAACCGGATTGATGGCCTCAACCCCATCGAAAAATTTCGCCGGGCCGGCGCTTAAGCGTACATATTGTGCCGAAGTCACGCCAAAGTCGGTAAAAAGATCATATCCCCATTCGGCAGCCGAACCCGGACTGGACTTGCCGAGCGCAACCTGATTCGACCAAGTTGCACCGTCCAATGAAACCGAGATATAGGCATTTGAACCCGGTCCGAATCCATAGACAATCAGGTCGTCCCCGTCCCCATCGGTAAAAACCTGGTCAAATCCAAGCTCAATGTAGCCGGCCTCGCCAGCCCCCCAGCCGGTATAGCCTGAGCCGTCCATGGCGTCGGTTGGCGTCCCCAGGATAACCGACGTATCCAGAGCCCCATGGCAAGTGCCGTCCCAGTTATGAGCCGTGGTCCCGCCGATAATGGAAGACGCATAAATCCCCGCGCTGGCCGATTGTGCTGCACATACAACCAAACCTGCCGTCATTAACATGGCTAAAATTTTTCTCATTTTTTAAAATCTCCTTTTAGTTTAGGTTTACATATGAAAGTCTCACCAACATTATGTAAAGACTTTCATTCTTTGTTATGGTCCGGATGCCTGGCTGGATAACCAGAGGCGTTCCGTGACCGTTATTCAAACGGTGCGGTTGTCCCCCATCTTTGCCTGAACATAATGAAATCATTCCTGTCAACCGTCCCGCTGCCGTCAAAATCGGTATCGGCGTTACTGGTGCCCCAGGCCTGCCGGAATGTTATGAAATCGGACCGGTCAACACGCCCGTTATTATCCAGGTCACAATCACACATATTGCCATACCCGTCATTGTCCGTATCCTTCTGGTCCGGGTTGGCTGTTAAGGAACAATTGTCCAGATAATCGGGCACGGTATCATCGTCGGAATCAATGCCAAGATCCGCCAGGGCGCCGAAAAGATTAAGATGCCCCCCTGTCAGGGTTTTGCCGTCAAGGGCATTGGCCGGGGCGGACCCCTTAAGAAGTTTGCTTTTTATCTGGGCTGAACCGATTTGCCCAAATGCCGAAGCCACCAGCGCAGCCGCCCCGGTCACCTGGGGCGTTGCCATGGACGTGCCGCTTAAGTATTCATATCCGTATGTGTTTTCAGGAACACCAATGCCGATATCGTCGATATACACCCCGTCCTTTTGGATGGAGTAATCCGAGCTCATGACAAATTTAAATTTGAACCCGTCCCAGAAATATTTGGGGGGAATTTCATAGCTGTAAGATTTCCAGGCACCGTCGGAGCTGCCGGCAAATTCTCCGGCTTTTTCCCACCTGGCCGGGGTCGGCGCCACCGCCTCGCTGCCCGGTTCCCGCCACAGGCCCATGCCGTCTTCGACATCATCAAAGAAAAACACTGTTTGGCCATGGGCAATTTCAACATCATCCAGATAAATTCCGTCTTTGGTGACGGAATAATCTGTGGTGAGGACAAAAGCGGCCATAAATCCCGGGGCAAGGTACGCGTCAGGGACAGCAATGGAAAATTCCTCCCACCCGGCGGTATGGTCCCCGTCAATGGCCAGCATGGATTCGGACCAGGTGTCACCGTTATCCTTGCTGAAATAGACGTCCAGGGAATCATAGCCGGATTCCACGATGCCGGTGAGCTTGAACTTAAATTCGGTTCCCGGTAAAGCCTTGGAAAGGTCTACCCCGGGCGACAGCAGCCATTGCTCCTTGTTGTTGGTGTATTCCCCGCCGGGGCTGTCGGTCCATGAGGATATGCCCGAAGCCGCCTTTTCCAGGGTGATTTGCCACGCCTCGGGAACAATGGGCGCTCCGGCCGGTTCCCCGGCAGTTCCCGGCGCAAGGTACCATACCTGCAAGGCGTCAAAATAGCCGTTGGCATAGACCTGTTCCATCTCATGCAAAGCCTTGAATCCAATGGAAAGCGGCGTTTCAATGCCGGACAGGTCAATGGTGCGGCTAATGGCCGCAATGTCGGTTGATTTTTCATATGTCCCGCCCGGGCTGTCAGATAAGGCATGGGAGGGGCTTGATGCGTTCTCCTGGGTTATGGCCCAGGTTTCCTCCAGGGTAAAGTTGCCGGTTCCCGACTCAAGATCATCATAGAATACGGCATTGCCCGGATCAGGCTCATAAGCTGTTTCGTGCAGGTAAGTGCTTAAAATATCCTGGCCCGGTGCGCCCAGGTCAACGGTGGCAGCCCCGTAATTTGAAAAATAGGCCAGGCCCCCGTCACTGTCTGTAGCGGCCACACTGATTATATTTTCCAGGGGATAGGAACTTGGATAATGGCCTGACCCCGAGGTTGAGTCATTGTTGGCCGCATCATTTCCGGCGGCGGCAACAAAGAGGATCCCGGCCTGTCCGAGGGCTTCAATGGCCTCCTGTTCAACGGTGTCCGGATCGCCGGTAAACCCAAAGGATGCATTGACCGCCACAATATTGATATGTTCATATGTCTTCATATAAAGCAGGTAATTGATGGCTTCAAGCTCCATGGTTGTACTCATCCCGTCAGAATCCTGTTCAAAGCCTTTCAGGGCCATGATGCCCACCTGCCAGTTCACCCCGGCAACCCCAATTCCATTATTGCCTGAGGCCCCGATAATACCGGCACAATGGGTGCCGTGGCCGTCATAATCCATGGGGTCTGAGTCTCCGTCACCGGAATCAATACCATAAATATCATCCACATACCCGTTGCCGTCATCGTCTATATGGTTTCCGGCAATTTCCCCCTCATTTACCCAGATATTGGCGGCCAGGTCAGGATGGGTATAATCCACCCCGGAATCAAGCACCGCAACCACCACATCCCTTGATCCTGTAGTGATGTCCCAGGCAGAATCCGATGCCATATCAAAGCCTTTGGTGCCGGGATTTGAATGGCACCACTGCTGCGTATAATACGGGTCATCGGGCAATGTGTTTTCAAGATAACGGTAAACCACCGGCGAGACCGTGACCCCGCTGCTCTTTTGATTAATCTGTGAGAGTCCTTTATCCGCCTCTTCTTCCTTTGTTTCTATGACGTAGTACGCCCTGCCCGTAAATTCGGAAAGGGTGGTAAACCGTTTGGGGCCAAGGGATTTTTCATTTTTGAAAATGCTTTTCAGGGCATATTCTGCCCCGGCCTGGTCAACACTGAGAATATATTCTTTTTTGCCGGTTTTTTGATCTGCTGTTGATGCATGGCCTGCCAAGGCCTGGCCGGATATCAGGAACAGCGCGGCCAGCAGGGCCAGGGTAAACCCGGCGATATTGTTTTTTTTCATTTGCTTGCCTTTTCCTTTCAAGAGATCAGGCTCAAGGGGGTCAGGCCCAAGGATATCAATATCCACCAGCCTTTGCCCAACCGCTTTGAGCCTGACAACCATTAGTCTTTAATCCTGGGGCGGTTCAGCCCGGTAAGGCCAAGCAGGCCTGCCCCGAAAAGGAAAAAGGCACCGGGCACCGGAACGGCAGAAACGTTCCCGGTGATGGTGATTCTGTAATCCCCGTAATCGCCCTCACCTTCGGAGTATGGAATGATCGCTATCTGATTGAGGCCGGCAACGGCTTCGTCCACCGAGAAGTAGCCTGGGGGGTATCCACAGCTGCTGATGGCAATAATATAATCCCCGGCTTCAAAATCCTGGGAAATGTAGGCGTCATTTCCCCGGATAGTGCCGTCATTCCCTAAGCTGGCAAAGTTGTCGTCATTGGAGACATAGATATTCCCAGAAGAAAGCGAACCTTTGAATATGTGGACGGAAGCATCGATAAAAGATTGTTCTCCATCCTGATTGACATCTTTCCAAGACCAGTCATCAGGATCCTTTTCCCATGACAGAACGTCAATGGTAACGGTTCCGGCCTGGGCAACGGTAAAGTTCCAGTAGTCAACAGAAATGGTATCCAGACTTGTATCGTCTGCATCGTAGAACTCCTGGATAATGGCACCCTCCATGACAAGCGTTGCTGCATTTGCCAGGGGAATGGTGAACATCCATAAAAATAAGGCCAGTAAAAGCAAACCTGTTTTCCGTTTCATTTATATTTTCCTTTTTTTTCTTAATCCGGCAAGCATGATAAGACCTGATCCCAGAAGGGTTATCCCTCCCGGGACAGGGACAGCTGAGA
Organism: uncultured Desulfospira sp.; assembly: GCA_963663165.1. Classification (GTDB taxonomy): domain Bacteria; phylum Desulfobacterota; class Desulfobacteria; order Desulfobacterales; family Desulfobacteraceae; genus Desulfospira. Next base: position 6,107,687 of record OY760175.1, read on the forward strand.
GGGTGGCCAGGTCCAGGTCAACAACACTGTACTTTTTGGTTCCCGGTTCCAGGACAAAGGACCAGTTGTCTCCGGCCGTTATCATGTCACCGGGGTTGACCAGGAATACCTGTTCCACCCAAAGCCATTCTTCGCCGTTCCAATCGTTGGAGTAGACAAGGTCGTCCAGCAGGAAACGGGAATTGTCTCCTTCCATATAGAGTTTCCACTGCTCCCGGTCATTGTTGCTGTTGCCGGCATGGCGCAGGGTCATTTCATAGGATATTCCCTCTTGTGCGGCAAACCCGTTGAAGCTGAAATAAAAAGGCGTATGGCCGCTTGAAGAAACACTTCTGTAATCGCGTTCTTTTACCCCGTCAATGATGTTGTACCAGTCAATTTTGTTGTTTGCATTGGTCTGGGCATAGGCGGCAAAGGCTGTTGCACTTGACCCGGCCACCAGGGCCAGGACGCAAAACAATATGAATAATTTTTTCATTGGCGCTTCCTTTAGGCCCTTCTAAGGCCGGCAAGGGCGACAAGGCCTGTGCCCAAAAGAAGAACCGCGCCGGGAACCGGTACGGCAGACCCCGTGCTTTTCACCGTTACATCATCCACCTGGTATTCATAGTATGACCATTCAGGCTGGTAGTATTCAAAGGCAAGCATCAGCTGCGTGGTGCCCTCAGCAAGGGTGATCTCCCAGGAGGCAGCCCCCTGAAACGTTTGGGTCCACTCCTGAAGAGAGGTCCAGGTAGTCCCGTTATCAACGGAATAGGAAACGTCTGCATAACCGTCGGTTGTATCATGCTGATAGCTGACCTGTGCGATTACGGTAATACTCCCCACACCCGTCACGTCAATTCCCGGGCTGACCAGGGTGTCGTACCAGTCATCGGCCCAGGAACTGTAGGAATCGGCCATGGCAAATCCGCCGCTGCCGCCGGTAAAATTCCAGGAGCCGTTGCTGCTGTGTTCCCAGGTATACCCGTCACTATTGTTGTCGTTTACGGTCCAGCCTTCCAGGCCTGAACCAAAGTTTTCCGAAAAAAGAATATCTGCACCGGCGGTTGCGGCAACACTTAAAAAGAGAACCACCAAAAAGGTTATCCCTGTTTTTTTCATTTCAATTACTCCTTATTTTAGTTATGCGGTCATTATAAAAATATCTTTAACTAACTTATTTGCAAATAAAAACCCTCTGTGTAACTTGTTCCTCCTTATCATTTTTCCTTAAAATTTTAAAAAAACCGGTCGGGTTATTGTGAACCTCTCTTCACTTTTCCTGCTGGGCGATCCATACATCAGCTAATCTGTTGTGTCAAACTTTTTTTAAAATTTTAATATTTTTTTAATCTACAAATAAATTTTTATTAATTATTATTTTACATAAAAAAATCTTTTTTTGTTGACATAGATTGGATTTTGCTCTAACAAACAATTCCGTGTTTTACAAATATCATTGGAAGATATTATTTTTAATTGCAGCAAAAACTATGAATGTCTCGACTAGTTAATCTTGCGTATAGACCGATGTCGAGTAAAACCGAAAAAAAGGAGAAAAAATGAAACAACGGTTCAGAAAAATCATTGCCACCGGCGCAATGATATTCATGTCAGGCTTTTTAGCTTCTGCGGCTATGGCTGATCCCAATTTCATGGTAAACGCCGCCACCTCGGGCACCGATGCCTTTTATGCGGTGGATACCACCCCCGGGGGGGGTTCTGTCGGCTTTGGCCAGACCGACGGTGATGTCGTGGCCGCCAAATTCAACCCTTACGGGAACATGGAATGGGCCCGGGCGTTTACCGATATCGGCGGCAGCAACTGCAACAGCGGTGCCGCCGGTGACGACGGGATTTTCCTTACCGGCCGGGTTTCCGCCACCCAGTTGTGGATGGCCAAACTCAGCTTCCAGGGAGACGTTATCTGGCAGATGCAGTATGAATACGGCGGCTACTCCGGCCCCAACCTCATCGGCGTTTCCGTGGCCCCCACAGAAGACGGCGGCTGCCTGGTTCAGACCCGAATCAAACCCAATGCGGACAATAACTATGATATCGGTCTGCTGCGGCTGGATGCCGACGGTGGCCTGCTATGGTCCAAAATCTACGGCACAGCCAATTATGACAGTACCGGTGTGGTGATTGCCACCCAGGACACACAGGGCAATGCCGACGGTTTCCTTATCGCCACCCAGGAAGACGGCTGGGGCGGTGCTGCCCTTGACAACGAGATTATCCTGATCAAAATCAACGACAGCGGCGTTAAACAGTGGGTTAAAGCCTATGCCGGGTATGACTCGGCTGATTCCTTTGACGGCAACGAGTTCTTCAAGGGGATTACCCAGACCGCTGACGCCGGGTACGCCGTGGTGGGGCAAAGTTATTCAGCCGCTGACCCGTCCTGGACTTCCAACATCCGTATACCCTATCTGCTCAAGGTGGACAATGCCGGTGCCGTAGTCTGGGGCAAGCGCTTCGGATCCCTGACAACCAATCCCGGCGACCACGCCTTTACCTACAGCGATGTGGCCCAGGCCATCAACAATACCGACCTGATTGTGGCCGGCCATACCCATGAAGCCAAGTTCTGGCTGCTGCGGTTTGCGGCTGACGGCAGCCTCCTCAACGAGATTGCCTATCCCTCAACTGATTCCGCATACGACCAGTTGGGCAGCATTGCCCCGGCACTGGACGGCGGCGCCGTGGCATCCCGCTGGTCCAAATCTTTTGGCGCGGGCGACTATGACGCGTTCATGATGAAGTTTGATGCCGATCTTAGCTTTAGCGGCACCGATTGCGACGGCGGATTTGATCCGGCATCCGAAATTGCCGCCATGCGCTTTGATGCCCAGGACGTTACCGAAAACTGCCGCGAGGAGGATATCACTGACCAGTGGACCGTATCAGCGGCAACTGCGGATGTTTACAATCCCGGATTCTACCTGTGGTATTGCGCCGAAAATGCCGACACAGACGGCGACGGTGTATACGACCACCTGGACAACTGCCCGCTCACAGCCAACGCCGGCCAGGCCGACACCGACGGCGACGGCACCGGCAATGCCTGCGACTGTGATCTGAATAACGATGGAAGCGTAAGCCGCAGCGACTATGTCCTGCTCCGCAATCTGTGGAACAGTTCAGACGAAGCGGCTGACTTCAACGCTGACGGCAAAGTGAACCGGTCTGACTACATCATCTTGAGAAACCTGTGGAACACCAGCTATCCCTGGTATTAACCATAAAATCACATCTATATCTTTGGAGAAAATAACATGAAAAAGCACATGATTACCGTATTAACCCTTTTGTTCCTGGCCCTGGCGGCAACCGCTGCCCAGGCCGCCCTGACCACAGAAAACTTTACCGGCACCATCACCACCGCAGCAGACGGCAACGTCTTCGGCGTATCCTCAGGCGACATCTTCACCTGGTCCACGACCTATGATCTGGAAACATACCTGGCCAGTGATAAATGGCTGGTCATTGGCGACAGCGAGGACATGGCCCTGTCCGTAACCGTGGGCAGCCGCACCTTTGTCGAGACTGATGATGACTGTTATGGTGACGGTTTCATGGGTGCACCTTTGTTAAAGTTCGACAACGATAACAACATTATCGCTATCAGCTTTACGGTAAGTGATTATGACAACGGCTACCAGTTTATCACTAATACCAATAACGGAACCTTTAAGATTTACCTGTTGGACGAAGAGGGCGAAAAAGCAGGCACCGAAATCACCGGTGTTTTTTCCTTCGAACCTGCTGCCGTACCGGTACCCGGGGCCGTCTGGCTGCTGGGTTCCGGGCTGTTGGGCCTTGCCGGCCTGGGCCGCCGGTCCCAATCCTGATTTTTTGATACAGTTCAAACCGGCCGGGCCGCTGAAAAAATCAGCCCGGCCGGTTTCATAAATTCCCAACTGCTGGCAGCTAACGGCTAATGGCTGACAGCTAACATACAGGAGTACCCCGCCTTGAAAAAACGATTTGGCGGCCTTTTAACGGCCGCATTATTTTTGGTGGCCATGACCACATCAACAGCCTTGGCCAAGGGAGCGGATTATATCAAAAACCACCCCGGGGCCGATGCTTCCCCGGCCTACGTGGAAGGCCGCCTGTTGATTAAAATGAAATCCGGCGCCTCAACCAGTGCCGTGCACAGCAAACTGATGAAGCTTTCGGCCTCAACCAGGACCGTCGGCGCCGGGGCCGCTGTTTTTAAGCGCTTCCCGGCAATTAAGGCCCGCAGCGGCCAGGACCTGGTAATGATGAGCTGTCCGGGCCGGACCACGGAAGAACTGCTCAAGTCCTTTCAGGGCCGGGAGGATGTAGAGATCGCTGAACCCGATTATATCATTACCATTGACGCTGTGCCCGATGACACCGAGTTTGAACAGCTCTGGGCCCTGGAAAATACCGGCCAGGAAGTGGACGAAGAAACCGGCACCGCCGGGGCCGACATTTCAGCCCCGGCGGCCTGGGACCGGTTAAGCGATTCCGACGCAACGGTCATTGTGGCGGTCATCGATACCGGCGTGGATTATACCCACGAAGAGATTGCCGCCAATATGTGGACCAATGATGCCGAACTCAACGGCACCGCCGGTGTGGATGACGACGACAACGGGTACGTGGATGACATCTACGGCATCGACACCTGTAACGGCGACGGCGACCCCTATGACGACCACTACCACGGCACCCACGTGGCCGGCACCATTGCCGCCGTCACAGACAACGGGACCGGCATTGCCGGCATCACCTGGAACCGGGCCAAGGTCATGGCCCTGAAATTCCTGTCCGCCAGCGGTTCCGGGGCCACCTCTGCAGCTGTTGAATGTATTGAATACCTGCTGGAAATGAATGACAGAGAAGAAAACAACATTGTGGTCATGAATGCGTCCTGGGGCAGTGATTCCCCCAGCGACACCCTCAAGGCGGTTCTGGAAACCGCAGCGGACGCCGGCATCATCCTTGCGGCCGCGTCCGGAAATGATACCAGGGATTGCGACGGAGAGCAGAAACATTACCCCAGTTCCCTGGATGTGGCCAATATCATCTCCGTGGCCGCCACCAATCAGAACGACCGTCTGGCCTATTTTTCCAGCTACGGGGCCTCTGAGGTGGACATTGCGGCCCCGGGCACCAACATCTTAAGCGCCATCCCCGGCGGGGGGTATACCGCCGTTTCCACGGACCCGTTCTACGACGGCATGGAAGACGGTGACGGCCTCTGGGATATGGACGCCAGCACCGGCCAGTGGGCCATCAGCGACGAGAAGGTGTTTGATGATACTTATGCCTGGAGCGACAGCCCCGGAGGCGATTATGAGTACGGCGAGATGGGGGTGGAAAAAAACTGGTGCCTGGTGAGCAAACCCATTGACCTGTCGGCCGAAGCGGACAAGAACCTCATGCTTGGCTTTGTCCTTTATAAGGACCTGCTCCCCGACAGCACGGCCTGCGGGAAAAAAGACACTTTTTATGTGGAAGTCTCCGGCGATGACGGGGACACCTGGACCACCCTGGCCGGCCACAGCGGATCAGACCCGGACTGGAAAACCTACTCCTATGCCATCCCGGCAGACCTGGTTACCGAAACCTTCCGGATCCGTTTCCGCTTGGACATCTGGCCCAACGGATCTGCCGACGGCATCTACCTGGATGAAGTCGGCATTGGTGAGGCCAATGCCATGGGCGCGTTTAAATTTGCCAACGGCACCTCCATGGCAACCCCCCATATCAGCGGCGCCATTGCCCTGATGGCCGCTCTTTTCCCTGACGAGGGCATGGATGAACGGATCAGCCGTCTGCTGAACAGCAGTGACCGGCTGGACATCCTGAAAGGAAACCTGGCCAGTGACGGGCGGCTAAATCTGGATGCGGCTCTGGACCCGGATCTGCCGCTCAGCCCCGTGGTCAAAACCTTTGAGCTGACCGGCGACCGCACGATATCCATTGAAGGCCGCTTTTTCGGCGACGAGTCCGGCCGGATCATGTTTCACGATGCGTCTGACCCGGACAACGGCCTGGACGGCCAGGTCACCGCCTGGAGCGATACGGCCGTTACCGTGGAAAAACCGGCTTATTCCGGCGGGTATTTTTACGTGATCGACAGTGACGGCAACCGTTCCGGCCGCCGCCCCATGAAGGTGAGCCTGTGGGGTGATAAAAACGAGGCTCAGAACAAAAGGGATTCGGGCACGGCCTGCCTGGTGGACGGAAAAATCTACAGTTTCGGCGGATTTGCCGGGGGCAACAATGCCCTGCGCAGCTGGGAGGTGTATACCCCTCAGACCGATACCTGGGAATACCCTTACGGCAACTGGATGCTCAAAAACCGGGCCCACCTGACCTCAACGGTACTGGACGGCAAAATCTACATCATTGGCGGCTATACCACTGTGGGGGACGGCGGGAACGTGGACCTGGTCAGCGTGTTCGATGCTCAAGAAAGAAGCTTTACCCAGGTTGAGAGCCTGCCCGAGGCCATCTGTCTTGCCTGGGCGGTGACGGCCAATGACAAAATTTACCTGACCGGCGGCATAGATGATGATGACAATGCCCTTGCCACCATCTACACCTTTGACCCCGATGCCGGCGAGGGCACCAAATGGCAGGCCCTGTCAACGGCCATGACCACGCCGCGTTTTGCCCATGGTGCCGTGGCCCTGGAAGATAAAATTTATATCTTCGGCGGCCTGGAAGACTGGGAGGATGAGGAGGTCTACCTGTCCACCGGTGAAATCCTTGACCTGTCCACAGGGACCGTGAGCGCCATGGCCGACATGCCCATTGCCTTAGCCCGGTTTGGCGTGGCCTGCGACGGCCGGTATATCTATGCGGTAGGGGGGACCAACAACGATTTCTGGTATACCCCCAAAGATGTGGTGCTGCGCTATGACACAAAGACCGATACCTGGTCCTCGCTGCCGGACCGCCAGCTTACCCAGGGCAAGCTGGCCGCCCCGGCCGTCTTTATTGAGGACCTCGGGTTGTTCAGCATCACCGGCGGCATCAACGCCACAGCCACGGGCACCAGCATTTCCAGCTCCAGCTTTGCCGCCACCAAGGCGGTCTCTTTCCTGGATGTATGGGCCGTCACCGACGATGACGCGGACCTGATCCCGGATACGGACGACAACTGCCGGCAGACCGCCAATGCGGCCCAGCTGGATACGGATGAGGACGGCTACGGCAATGCCTGCGACTGCGATCTGGACAATGACGGCCGGGTTAACCGCAGCGATTATATCATCTTCCGGACCTACTATAACTCGAATGAGGCCCTGGCCGATTTCAACGGCGACGGCAGTGTCAACCGCTCAGATTATATGATCCTTCGCAGCCGCTGGAATACATCGGCACCGTTTGAATAACGGCCACGGGCCGTCTTGGTTATCCAACCGGGCACCGGTCCACAACCCCTTCCAAAAAACAGCGGGCCGGACACCCTTGGCGGTGTCCGGCCTGGTTTTTTTATTGTACAGCACAAAAATAGAGGTGCCAGGAAACAAGAAACTGGAAACAAGAAACAAGAAACAGGAAACAAAAAACTGGAAACAAGAAACAGGAAACAAGAAACTGGAAACAAGAAAGGAGTCGAAGCCCCTCTGTGGTGTTTGGCGAAATCCAAACCTCTGTGCCCTCGGTGATTTAAAAATATGAAATCCCAAAGGGATTGAAAGGTTCTTCTTTAGCCTTTCGGTTTTTATAAATTGTGGGCTTCGCCCACGCTTTAAATTTAACCACAGAGGGGCACAGAGCGGCAAAGCCGCAACCAAAAGATGTGTTTTTTGCTGGTAAATTTAATGTATAAAATGGGGACTTGGGATATGGGACTTGGGTAGGCCGTGGATACTGCAATCCCCAAGTCCCATATCCCAAGTCCCAAGGTTGGAGCGATAGATGTCGGATGCCGGGTTCCTTTGGAGGGCTCATCCGGTCTCCTTCTTCCGGTTTCCGGTCTCCCTATGTTTTATTTCTCCCAGGATAATCTTAATAAAATTTGTAACTATTCAGCTAATGCTGAAAACTATGCAAAACCAGGGTCCGTAACTGTTCATCAGTGCTTCATATTTGTTTAGTCAGGACTTCGTAGCATACTTTTGCTATGTGAGAAGGCCTGAATGAGCGAAGATGGGGCACTGCCGAATAGTTGCTAAAATTTTAAGCTTTTGGAGCTGAGTAGCACAGAGTTTCAGTCGGAGGCGGGTGGGCAAAAGCGCAGCGTTGCCCACCATTGGGCGTATAGCATATAGTTTTTTAAGGATAAATTAAATGGTTTTACGGCAACCGGTGGGCACAAAAAGCGTGCCACCGACTACCGACTGGTGATGTCGATTTCGATGATAATGACAATGTATAAAAGGTAGACCGAATACGGCAAGTTCCCTGACAACCGGCTTTGTTTTATGGCTCAGCTTTTTGCCCAGGTGGCCGAAAGGGTGTCGGTGATAAACCGGTCTGAAATGCACAGGGCTGAAAAAGAAAATAAAAATTCAATGAGTTCCGGCACGGATATGGGCTGGTTAAACCCCCCTAAGTGGGGACCGGTGAGCAGCAGGATTTCCTCTTTTCCCCGGGTATACGGGCTGGTATCTTCAATTCCCCGCTCCTTGAGAAACAGGGAAAAGGCGTCATCGTCCATGTTTTCCTGGTCTTCTATCCGGAGCCGCTCTGCCATGTGTTCATCTATGCCCATCTGCTCAATCAGCCGGCGGACCAGGTGGTCCACGGGCAGTTCCAGGGAGGGGGGGCGGCCGGTCAGGGCATGGTGAAAAGCTCTGGCCGTTTCCCGGATCAGCCCGGCAAAAAGGCCGGGATCAAAAAGGTGCCTGGCATCAACGGGTTTTCCCTGGCTGTCCAGCCCCCGCAGGGAAGGCGCTTTGTTCCGGAACCAGGAGCCTGCCACAAGGATCAGGCTTAAGATGTACTCCCCAATGGTGTGGGCCAGCTGCCGGCTGTTCTCCAAAACCGTCAGATGTTCAAAATCCCTGACCCCTGAGGTGCTGAAGTTGGGGTACTCGCAGGATTCAAGCCACTGGTCCAGCCGTCCGGCATGCTCCCACAGGTAGACCCCCTGATCCTGGCGCCGGTCCTGCTGGACCCGGTTGTGGAACAAGGGGATAAGGGCCGTATGGATGATGCCCATCCGGCCTAACCGGCCCAGGATGCCGGCGGTTTGGGAGAATATTTGTCGGATTTCTTCCGGGTCTTTTAAATCCTTGGGGTCGTTGGGATAGTCAAAATAGGCCTCATGGACAGTGTAGGCAATGGCCATGGGCAATACGGATTTATTTTTTAAAAGGTCCTTTGGGATCTGGTCAATCTCAAGGAGGCGGCGTTGCTGGATCAGCACCGGTTCGGGCAAAAGAAAACGGGTTTCAGGGCAGGGGGTATGTTCTGAAAACCAGGTCATCCAACGGCTTTCGCCGGCCAACTGCGGAACATTTTCCATAGAATTGGCAAATTTAATAACGCCCACAAGGTTGGTGCCGGCCATGGGGCAGACAATGCTCCGGCCTTTGGGGTTCAGGCGGCCCGGCCTGGCCCCGGTGATCCGTGAAAATTGAGACAAAACCTCATCAAAGGGTATGGCCACCGTTTTCTGGACAGGGATATCCGGGATGTCCGGCATATTCAGCCGGATGGGAAGGTGGCTTAAACTCTCCGAGGCCGCCCGGTTCCGTTTCCCGGTTGAACCGATCATGATTTGCTGGATCCGGGGAATGATCTCCTGGCACAGGGCCTGGTCCGGGACATTTAAAACCATACTGACCAGGGCTTCAAATGCCTTCCGGTAAAGAAAAAGAATCTGCTTCTGGGTTTCAAACCGGTCGGATTCGACAAGGACAAAAAGGGCGGTACAGGTTTGCCGGGTAATGGTTTCCGGGACGGTTTCGATCTGGTCGGCTATATATTGAATGCCCATATAGGCACCGGAAAAATCAAGGGCCTGCTCGAGCATCTGCCGTTCGGTCCTTATCCGGCTCCCAGGACCGGCTTTATGGGGGGCTTCCTGAAGGGGGGACAGGGTTTTTTCAAGTTGGGCATTCATACTGTCGTGTCCATATATAAAGGAACCCCAAGTTTGTAAAGGGGTTTTTATAAAGGAGACAGGGGGATCTCATGTAACTTGCCTTCCGGTGATGTGAATTTTGATGATAAGGATAATAATGTATAAAATGGGGACTTGGGATATGGGATATGGGACTTGGGGAGGCCGTGGATACGGCAATCCCCAAGTCCCATATCCCATATCCCAAGTCCAATTTTTTGAAGTTATGTTGCGAGCGGTCCTGAAGCCTTGATTGACGGTGGTTTGGGCGCCGTAATGCCGTAAGTCAAAATCGTTCAAATAAACAGTGGGTTATCAAGGGTATGACAAATTTGCAACAAATCACTAAACATAATAAACAGCTACAGTTTGCCCTGAGGAGTGCTGGTGATGAAGTCTGTAAGGATCTATAGACTATCCAGCCACTCAAGAACGTTTTGCTTGTTTTCCCACTGGATCAACTCCTCAATCTTCGGATCAGATTTCAGGTGCTGTTTGGTGAACTGGATGAAGTTCTCTTGTAAATGTCGCTTCTGGCCTAGATCAAGCTTTAAGTAAACCATTGTGGATTTGACATTAGAATGCCCCAAGCGATTCTTAATTTCAGATAAAGGCCGATCCTCTGAGAGCATTCGAACGGCACACGAATGACGGAAGCTATGGACGGGGTGCATGGTCGCTGTCCGCTTTGCCGGTAAAGCCTGTTCAAGGTAGTTTTTACAGATCCGGTTGATACCGTGGCGGGTCAAGCTTGTTCCTCTTTGGTTGATGAACAGCCTTTTTTTAAACGGATGGATTGGCGTATTGCGATGTTCTTCAATATACTGATGCATAAGCTCTACTGTTTTCCCAAGCAACTGAACTTGTCGATATCGGTTACCCTTCCCAAGAATCGCCAGAGTTTGATTTTCATAATCAAAATAATCCATCTCAAGGGTAGCGATTTCCGTTGCCCTGGCACCGGTATCATATAATAGATACAGAAGGGTATAATCTCGGAACCCGTCCTTTCTTTTAAGTTGGACCGCATTAAGGATTTGATTGATCTCCTGGGGATACAAAAATCCGATCAACTTGTGTTGGCTTCGTTTCCGGGGAATATCAAGGATCGCATTGGTCAGTTTTTGTTGCTCGGGATAAATAAAACGGATCATTTTGGCAAAAGACTTTAAAACGGCCAGGCGCTGGTTCCGGGTTTTAGCCGTGTTGGACCGTTTGGATTCAAGCTCATTGAGAAACTGCAAAATTAATTCTACCGTGATATGTTCCAGATTGAGCGAACTGACCTTTACGCTGTGGTACTCGGCAGCAAACGGTAAAAAAAAGCGCATGGTATCCCGGTAACTTTTGATCGTATTGGGGCGGCACCCTTTGACATAAGGCAGGTATTGGTCAAAAAATTGAACAACGCAACGGGTCAGGTTCATGATTCATCCCTTCTGCCGGTGGTAAATTTGAACAGGCTGTCGCGGCTTTCAGCATCAACTGCTTTCAAATATTCCATGGTGTATTTATACTCAACATGACCCATATAGCCGGCAAGCACCGGCAGCACATTCCGGGGTGATTGTTTCCGGGCAATGGCTGCCTTCAAGGTGTTAATGGCAAAAGAGTGCCGTAAACAGTGCGGAGTGGGCTTCCCAAAGGTCGTGTCGCCGATAATTTTCCTTGGGCGGCGGATCCCGATTTGACGCACAGCATCGTGAAAAACAGAGCGAATACGGTTATCGTTCAAGCCGTTTTCCCCTATCCCCATGAACAGGTAGGGATTCATATCGTTTTCAATTAAAGCGGCCCTGGTTAAAAGATAGTTGTCAATCTGCATGGCAGTTGATTTTGGAATAGGGATAAGACGGTCCTTTTTGAACTTGGTTTTCTCTATGTAAATCGTCTTTTCATCCGGCCGGTAATTTTTCAATCTCAGGCGCAAGGGTTCATTCATCCTCAGCCCACAGCGGGCAAGCAGAAGGATCACCAGATATTCACTGTAATCTTTAAGGAACCGCATAGGGGTTTGCCGGATCCGTCCGCATACCACCCCCAGTAACATTTCTACCTGCTCCGGTGAGAATATAAAGGGGATGAAGGTGCGTCGGGCCGGAGCGGTCACATCTTTCAAAGGGTTATCAAGATTTATCCGCTGCCGTTTCAGATAATCAAAAAAGCCTCGAACTACATTTAGAATGCTGGCTACGCCGGAGGGCTCAAGGCCAATCTCATTTTTAAAGGTGATATAAAAATGGGGCATCCAAATGTCTGAGAGATCCGGCTGCCTCATTAAAAAATCGTCAAAGGTAAGCAAGGCCCACCGGAGCATATGGCAACTGTATCCCAGTCCTTGCCGGTAAACAATAAAGTTTTCCATCTCTGTGGCCAAAAAGCTTTTAAACGGTTTCATCGAACAACACCCGGCGCATCAATTCCTTGTGGATACTTAGATATACTTTTGTGGAATCAATGATGGAATGCCCCATCATTTCTTTGATTTCAAAAATGCCGGCACCTGCTTCCAGCATGTTTTGTGCAAAGGTGTGGCGCAGCCAATATCCTGTACCGGGAAGACCGGCAGCCCGCAACGCCTTTGTTAAATCGTGCCTGGTGAGCCAGGCACTTACAGCTCTGTAAGGTGGGCAATGGCTGGTTAAAAAAAGAGAGCGAGACTGACTTTTAGGCCTGCCTCCAACGATATAAGCGGTGATTGCTTTGATAACTTCATCGGGAATGGGCAATTGAAGGGGCTTTGCATTTTTTGTGTTTTCCAGGTTTAGCAGTCCTTTGGCAAAACAGATATCGTCCAGAGTAAGGCGGCTGATTTCAATGGGGCGCAATCCAAGATAATAAGCCAGGTGAACCTGTGCATAGACACGAAGCTCTTTGGATGTTGCACAGGGCAAATGATCAAATAACTGACGGACTTCACCGGGTCTTAAAAATTTAGGAGGCTTGACTTGAGCAAACATTGGCGGACCGGTCACAAGCGGGGCTAAATTCTGTTGGATCAAATGCCGTTCATTATACAGGTAGTGCAAAAAGCCTCGAAAACAGGAACGGTATACCCCCTGGGTACTCTTTGCATATGGGGCATTGAACCTTGCCAGAAAATCATCAACATGCCCTATGTTTATATTGACCAGTGAGACTCCCGATGTTTGCAGATAACTGTCAAACGCTTTGATAATTTTGGTCCTGCAACAGGTTTGAGAAGGAGAGCTTTCCTTGATTTTAAGCATATGGTCCAGATAATCCCGGCGGATCTGATCCAGATCATAACCGGGCGGACTTTTGGGTGTCTGCTCAACCATGATCGGCCTCCATAACCAGTTTGCTCAAAATTTTTCCAACTGATTCAGGTTGACGGCTGTTCAGGGAAGATTTTTTTTGTACAGCAGATTGTATAAGGTTGGCCGGTAAGGAAAGCACCTGGTAAATGGTGCCGTCAAAGGCAATCAGATCATTTTCCATCAATCCATCCCGAGCTTCAATGTACTGGTCCAGTTGCATTTTTAGCAGGGTGCATATTTTATCATAACTGTAAAAACTTAATCCGTTGCGGTCACCGGCCAGAACCAGGAAAAAATACAATAACAACTCGTCCCGGCTTAATGCTCGCAAAAATCCACCCGTAAGAAACCGATGGGGGATAAAACTAAATCCTCCTTTGATACAACGCACCCTTGAAGGGTTCAGGATTTCTTTTTTTACCATGCCGCGCCTCCAGTTTTTACGTTTATCCATATCCCCGCCGGGGAAATTGTGTGACGACTTGACCTGAAGAGCCGCAGAACTGACAATATGGTTTGATTGGAAGGCCCTGAATCTGAAACAAAATCCACAATATTATTGTCCTACACCAAGCAGGCAGCACTGTGGAAGCTGTATCATCCATGTTTTTTGTCTCTTGAATTTTTTTTCGATGCCGACGCCGGTTCTCGGCTTCCCGATGCCGTCTTTTCCCCTTCTCGGTCTGGCGGTATCGTCGCTGTGCTTCTCTTTTGTTTCTGAGGATTCCGGCCTTACGGCAGTCCCTGCAACAATAGGCCTGCCCTCTCCAGCAGAACCTGCAAACAAAAAATACGAAATGGCACCATCGGCATGTATTTGGAATTAAAAGCATTTTAGATTTTTCCGGTATTGCAGATAACCGGAAAATGATATAGAAATATAACTGTGTGTGTGGGCTTCTCCGGCTATCGACGGGAGTTCACAATCAAAGCCCGGAGGGGCTACTCCGGGCTTTTTCTATGCATATGATTTGGAATTATACGAATAAAATGAAAGATTTGAAAAATCTTTTTGAATAAAAATGAATAAAACTCACAACATAATCAAACACGCTACATAATTGGAGATTATCCTTATTTTCAATTCCGGAAGGGTGCAATCCCATTTAGTGGCATGAACTGACATGTATCCAATTTTTCCGTTTTTCATGCTGCATTGAATACTCTGCCCTCCCAAAAAAAGCTGGACTCCTGGCTCATGAAAGGTTATATAGATTTGCATGAGCAGGACTTTAACCATTCAAGGACGTGAATTTTCAGAAGTTGATATACAAACGATACGCCATTTGATTAACGACAATCCCGCCTGGCACCGCACTCGTTTATCCAAAGAATTGTGTGCTCGCTGGGATTGGCGCACGGAAAAAGGTCTGCTCAAGGACATGGCCTGTCGAAGCATGCTGAGAAAACTTGAGCAAAAAGGGATGGTCACACTTCCCGTTGCCCGTCATAGCGGTAACCGTCAGCGGCGTATTCCCGATGTCCCCCATGATTGTAAGCCGATAGAAACCACTTTGCGTAAGATCCGCCCGATACAATTGATACCGGTATCGGGCCGTGGAGATATTGATGATTTATTCCATTGCCTTATGGATCGACATCATTACCTTGGGTGTAAAGGGTATGTCGGAGAACATATGAAGTATATGGCTTTTGATCGCAATTCTCGTCCGGTTGCCTGCCTGCTTTTTGGCTCAGCAGCATGGAAAACGGCCCCTCGTGACCGATTCATCGGTTGGGATAGGTCGGCTCGTCGCAGGAACCTGCATATGACGACCAACAATACCCGATTTTTGATTTTGCCATGGATTCGAATTCCCCATCTTGCCAGTCATATTCTGGGTTCATGTCTTAGGCGGCTGAGCCGGGACTGGACAGCTAAATATGGTCACGATATCTGTCTGGTAGAAACTTTCGTGGATCGATCACGCTTTGCCGGAACTTGCTACCAGGCGGCAAATTGGCAAAAAATTGGTCAAAGCAAAGGGCGAAGCCGTCAAGACAGGCACCACAGACTTCAGGTGCCGATAAAAGACATCTATGTATACCCGTTGACTTCCAATTATAAAAAGCAGCTATGCACACAAACTTGAGGGTTTCAGTCATCGAAATGACAGGTAATTTTTCAACCTGCAATTCGAGGACTGATCATGAAACTTGCTTCCACTATAAGGGATATTCGAACCCTTCTAACAAAAGCCGTAGCTGATTTCCAAAACCATCAAAATGCTAATATCCTGTGTGAGCAGGTACGGAACGGCCTCTTCATTATTGTGGAAGCATTTCTGGTTCCCGTCATTGAAAAGGCACTGTCTGACCCGGATCTTTTATCTGAACTGAAAATTGGTGCCGGTAAAAAGGGACTGCGTTTCAACGGATACCGCCCCAGCAGCATTCGATTATTGACAGGAACTACCCTGAGCATCCGATCCCCTTACTTTTCAAAAGTTGTTTCCAAACAACGGCCAGGCCCTAAAACAAAAAAACGACAAAAGGGGACAGGCCGCCATTTTGGGCTTGATTACCTTGGTTTTATCGGCAGGTGTTCAACGCTGTTCGCTTCGTCGGTGGTCCATGCAGCATTGCTCTGCCCCTCTTTTGAAATTGCCCGAAGATCCCTGGAAAACCATGCAATCAACTTAAATGTCAAAACCATACGCCGCATAACAATGAATCTTGCACAGGAAGCTATGCCCCTGCGTGGCCGGGTATCTTTTGGAGATACTGATCGCGTTGGTGGCAAAACGGTTCTGGTTTGTATCGACGGCGGTCGCCTTCGAGAACGGAGGCCAAAACGGGGACGTAAATCAAAAGGCCAAAAGCGGCAGGGATATCATACTGAATGGAAAGAACCCATTCAGTTTGTCATACATATTGTCGATCCGGACGGCACAATATCCAAAAAACACTTGCCGGTTTATGATGCCACAATGGGCGGTATTGATGCCGCTTTTGATATTCTTGAGATCTACTTGCGTGAATTAGATATTCCCAAAGCCAAGCGTGTTGTTTTCTGCTGTGACGGTGCACGTAGCTATTGGAAGCGAACAGGCCCGCTGGCCAAACGGCTTGAAATCGAATCCTATTATGAGGTAATCGACTACACCCATGCAAAACAGAATTTACATGAAATCGTGGACAAATTGCCAAAGAGAATCCCTATAAAAGAAAGAAACCGGATAGCAGAATCTTGGAAGAACCTCCTTTGGGATGGCAGATTCAAAGACCTTAGAAAAGAAATTGTAAAACACATTACGTACCCTAAAAGGCGCATAGAAGCACTATCCAAATTTAAAAGTTACTTCGTGAAAAATCGAAACAGAATGCAGTATCGCCAGTTCCGCAGCCTGAAAATACCTACTGGCAGCGGCTGTGTTGAAAGTGCAATACGTCGGGTTATAAATCTCAGAATGAAATCACCGGGTATATTCTGGAAACCGGAAACATCCGAATCAATGTTGTTCTTAAGGAGTCAGCTCCTTTCCGGGAGGTGGAACATCTTGACTGACAATATCTTCATACAAATTCGGTCACTTTGCTTAGGCCACTAAATGGGAATGCACCCATTCCGGAATAGATGGCTTTCTTTTACAGGCGATTGCCCTGACCATGTCCACTAGGTCCACAAGGGGAACAAAAGCCAACAGTCATGATGGATTCTTCTCATGGGGCCCAGACCTTTGACTCGAAATCGCTATCGACCTCAAGAACCGTTCGATAGCGATCCCGATCGCGACAGTGAGGGGAGTCCCCGATATTTTTAATGGTATAGATTGATCAAGCGGTAATTGTTTGACGTTCGCCTGTCCTACCGACCCGGCACAGGTTCACCACACAGAAAAAATACGGGTTCGAACCCACCGCCCGGGGATTCGAACCCGTCCGTACTTGTTAAAAAAATCTAAAAGGGTTTATATTTTAAAATCCTTTCCCATGCATATCAGGCCCACGCATCGCCAATCCTTGGGATGGGCTGTGTGCCCGGGCAAAATTTTATGTTCCAGGACCCCGGCATTCATTTTTTCATAAACCAGGAAACATTTGTCTTCAATGGGCCGGATATTTTTCCCGGAAACCAGCAACGCGGATGTGCCTGAAAAATTTTTTCTTAACAGCTTCCCCTTTCTTGAGAACTCCTTGTAACTGCCGTTGCCGTTTTGAATGTACTTATGCCCTGTCTTCACATCAACATAGCTTAAGGCCGTTGCCCGAAGGGTTTCTTCCTGGCCGGCCCATGAACTGAAAGCCGGGATAATAACCAGTGCTACAATGATCATTCGGATAAGCTTTGCCATCATTTTTCTCCTTTGTTTTTGAAAGAACCTTTAATCGCCGTAAATTCTTTCATTGTCTGTTGCGGGCAGATCCTGGTTTAACCACCAGGCCGGCCCGGATTCGGCCCTTCAGGGAACGGCCGTTTTACGAATTTATGTTCTGCCCAATTTTTATTTCGCCGGATTCCAAAGCCTTGTAATATGATTTGAGCAAGCGGACATCCATGGGAACGGTAAATACCCGGACCCCTATGAAACCAGGCTTGAGATGATATCTATAAAGGGCGCCTTCCCGGAAAACGACGATATCGGCGGATGTTCCAATGCTGTCTTTTTTAACCTGGGCGATCAGGGCTCTGGCATGAATGATTCTGCGGCCCTTATAGGTAATGATGATGTCATCGGGTTCAAGTCCGGCGTGCTCTGCCTGGGTCTCTTTCATTACGGAGCTGATCTCCACGGCGGTCCCTTTAAATCGCAAAGGAACCGTGGAATCTGAAACAACCGGGATTTCGGGCGCCGGATCCGGCCCCACTGGTGTTACCACCGGAAAAACAGCCACCCGGGTTAAGCGGTCCCGGTGAAAGGTGAACGCGCAGTTTTGTATGTGGGCGGTTTTGAGAAGTTTCTGGATAATATCGGGCACAGATCCTGAGCAGGACAGGGAAACCCGTTTTTCCATTTGATCATCAAATCCAGTGAACGTAACGGCAAACCGGCTTTTTAATTCAAGCAGAACCTGGGCAAGACAGGCATTGTCTGCCTTAAGGCGAACTGCCGGGGCTTTTCCGGATAACGAAACCCCATTTGAAAGCACGGTGTTGGCTTCGGTGATGCGGCCGCCAAAGACCCCTGTTCCGATCAGGGCAAATAAAAGAATACATTTAGATGAATTCATTTTTCCCTCCTGGTGTCGTCATTTACAAACATAGACGGGAGGGCTCAGGATTTCTTACAAACCAGGCCGGTTTTTTCTCAAAGGGTATATATCTGTTGCTGGAATTTTAAAGCGGCCGGGTGCTGGAAGGCCCGGGCGTGAAGAATTGGACCAACCGCTTAAAGAAAAACCGGCTGGCGTCTTATGGCGGAAAGGGTGCTGCTGGGTTTAAATCCGGACTGGCATACGGCAGCTGATCTAAAATTTAAACAGGCCGTTGAAAGGCCTTAAGATCCTGCCGGTCCAGTTTCTGAAGTTCGCTTTTGGCATAGGCATATCCTGCCTGAATAATGGCCTCCATGCTTTTGAACTCAAAAAAGCCAAACTCATGCACCGGGGGGCAAAAATACAGGTCAGCCTCCTTTTTAACCTGTTCCTTTTTGTAAAGGCTGGCAAGCATGGTGGACCGGACAAGAATGTCCAGGATGGTGGGATCACCCGAAGTGTTGGCAAAGGGTGAAATTTTTTGTAATGCCGTACGCCACGGGGATATCACCTGAGGGGTTACGGCCATGTTGTCACTCAGGCTCACATCTACGGCGATGAGTTCCCCATGGTTTATTCGTTTCATGATATCCCCTGGCAGATTGTTCAAGACCGCACCATCCACCAGTAAATCTGAATCTTTAAGCCAGGGGCGGAAAATACCGGGCAAAGAGCCGCTGGCCCGTAACGCTTTCCACAAAAGACCGGTCTGGTGGATCAACGGACAGGCCTGGGTCAGGTTGCTGGACACACAAAAGAAATTAATGGGCAAATCTTCAATGGTTTGAGCGCCAAAAACGTTTCTGGAGTTTCTGTTCACCCGGTTCCCGCTTAACAGGGAATAAACAGGAAGCGTGTAATCGTTTAAAGGCCGGGTCTGGATCCAGGCGGCCCGGTTTTTTTCAATAATGGTGTTAATATCCCACCCCATGGCATACTGGGCCGAAATAATGGCCCCAAAACTGGTTCCCCCCACAATGTCAATGGGAATCCCGGCCTCCTGCATGGCCTGGATGACCCCAATATGGGCAAGCCCCTTTGCCCCTCCGCCGCCCAGCACCAGTCCCACGGCGCTGTCAGTGATAAACCGGGCCAGCCGTTCCATATCCCCCTTTTTTTCAGGGCAGATATGATGGTGCCGGCTTACTGTCCGGTTGGCAAGCCAGTCCCTGGTTTTTTCAGGACGCTGCCCGGTTTCATGAAAAAGAACCAGGGTCTGATCAACCAGGGCCTCTTTTTTGCGTTTATCCTGAAAAGCCAGTTCAATGGGACCAGGTTCGCAGGGCCCGCCTGCCGGGGCCACCCAGATAATATGATCGGCCCTGTTCATCACCCGACGGGTCCATGGGGAAAATTCAAGGTCTGTTTCAAAAAGAATAAACTGATGTATGGCCTCTTGTTTTTCAAGCCATGCATCCAGACTCAAAGACCGGGGATCGGTCCGGCCGGCTTCGGAGATCCCCCGGGCACCGAGCAGGTCATCTACTCTTGGGCTTGAAAGATGAAGCACCGGGCCAAAGGGGTCTAAATATGCTGAAAGGCTTTTAACAAAGGAAGAAATGGGAAAAGGCGTTCCCGCCGGGGCTAGGCCACCTTTTTAATCCGTCTGGCAGGTGTCGGGCATAAGCTTTGATTTTGAAGGCGTTTGATCAATACCTTCATCAGTCTTCGATTGACAATGGGGTACTTGTCCATGATGGTGAGAAAATCATTTTTTGTAAACCGGACCAGAAGGCTGTCCTGAATTGAAAATACCCCGGCTGAGCGGCATTCTTCTGAAATGACACCCATTTCCCCGATACAGTCTCCCCGGACAATTTTCCGCAAAAAGATTTTTCCGGGGATAAACACCTCAAGCCGTCCTTGTTTGACAATAAAAATGCGGTCTGCCGGATCTCCCTGGTTGAAAAGGATTTCCCCTTCTTTGAGGGTAATTTTCCTTTATGTACAAATAGTTACGTGATTTTTTTGCTCTATCTTGAAGGAAATTTATTGTCAAGGAATTACTTTAGGGGATTTAAATTTTAATTGCCGCTTAACAATTGTAGAAAATTTAAAATTATGGTTATTATACCGCGGTATCATTCGAATTTTGCAGGAAAACTGATGGGCATTAAAAGGAACTGATGATGGACTATGACAGCCTTCTTGAACTGGTACAAAAAAGACGAAGTATCCGCCGGTTTAAACCGGATGTGATCCCCGATGAACAGATTGAACAAATTATTGAAGTTGCCCGATGGGCACCCTCGGGATACAACATGCAGCCATGGGAATTCGTGGTTGTCAAAAAAAAGGAATTAAAAGATAAAATTGTCGAAAACATTAATTTTTATCTGTCCCAGATTCCTGAAATGGAAAAATGGCGTGAGCCCTGGCAGGGAAGGCCCTGGAAGGCAAGCGGCCTCATCAATGCGGAAGGGGATTATTCTGTGGCCCCGGTATTCATTATCCTTTACGGTGATCTGCGCACCCGGGCCGGCCTTCCCATGGGGGTCCGCTATGAAAAGCAGCGCCAGGATCTTATTTTTACATCCAGCCTTGCCAACGCGTTCATGTATATGCATCTTGCCGCAACCACCCTGGGCCTTGCCTCACAATGGATATCCGGTATTCAGAACGCCTATGCCAACATTGCCGTCAGGGGGCTGTTGGGCATTCCGCCTGAAATGGTCATATTTGATATGATGGCGCTGGGGCAGCCCGCATTGAAACCCAGTGAAAAATTTATGAGGGACCGTCGCGAGATCGTCCACTATGATGACTGCGGCACCGATGATTTCCGGTCTGATGAGCAGGTCAGGGAATTTGTCAAAAAAGCCAGAAGCTGGAATATCGGGGTGCATCAACGGAAAAAAGGGTAGAAACGGAGACCGGAAGACGGGAGACTGGAAGAAAGGAGACCGGAGACCGGAAATGGCGAGTCCTTTGTTTTATTTTCATGCTCTTGCTCAAATTCGATAGAACAAGATTAAGAGCAAGAGCATGGGCAAGATGGGGGGGAGACGGCCAGCGGTTTAATTTAATTGGCCGCAATATAGGTTTCAAAAATTTTTTCATGGGAAATGTATTTTTCCCGCTTAACGTCCTGAAGATAGAACCTTATGGCGTTGACCCGCTTGAGAATTTCGTCTTCGGCCCGTTTTCGCATGATTTTTTTGGTCTCGATGATATCTTCTTTCAGATGCGGGGCTTTATCGGCATCGTAATATTTTTCGGTCTTGTATTTGATTCGTTTTTCAATTAACTCTTCGCGCAGCTTGTTGTGGGCGTCATCTAAGAACAGCACCTCGGGCATGAGATCGGCAAAGTGGGTTACGGCAATAATATCCTTGTCCCGCTGCCAGTAGCCGATCAGAAATTCAGGTTCAAGATCCTGGTAGTTCAGCAAGGGCATGTACATCCGCCGCAGATAGAGCAGCACTTTTTCAGTTTTTTTCCGGTGCCCGCCGATGATGACCGACCCGCCGATTTCATCTTTTCTAACCCCTTTGGTCCAGGGGGCGCCGGTAATGCCGAAATCAATGCAAAGGGGAATCTGCAACAGGGCCGACATGGTATTCAGGGCCAGGGCATATCCGGCAGAGGGGCCGCCGACATTGTATGATGCGGACAGCAGCTGGTGGTGGATGGAATACCGCTTAAGAAAATCCCCGAACAGCCAGGGAATGCTGACATCCGGGCACAGGCCCTGGATATAGTTTTTCACCATGGTCAGGGCCTCCTGGGCCGACTGCTTGGTCATTTGGACGGCCATGTCCATCTGGGCGGTCTGGGCCGAGGCCGTGGCCACTGCCCCGGTGACAATGATGGGGGCATTCTCAACCCGGCCGGTGAGGCTGGTGGCAATGGGCATAAGCATGCCGGTCATGTCGTTGGCCCCCACGCCAATGATAAATCCCACCTGGGGCTCCTTGCTCAGCTCGGTTTCCAAAAATTCGTTGAGCTGGACAGATCCCTTGCGCACCGGACTCTGGGAGATCTCCCTCCGGGCCGATTCCAGATGGTCCACCACAATGGGATACTCTTCCTCCCGGGTGATGTGATCCACACTCTCCAGTATCCGGTCATAATGCTCCACAAAGTTTTTCAGGTCGTTTTTGATTTTGGATTTGATCAGGGGCGGGGCTTTAAGGGCGTCGAGAATGCCCAGGACGGTTTTAAAGTTAAGCTTGACAAAGTTGTACTTTTCATCCCGGGTTGAGGATTTAAGGTCCCGAAGCTTGAGCAGGACTTTAAATTCCGTGCTGCAAAGGGCAATGGCCTTTTCCGTAAACGAGGTATAGTCGGCCGGGGTGTTGCAGATTCCCTGGGCGGTTTCAATGATTTTTTCAACTTCGAATTCCCGATTGTGGGGAACATTTTTGAATTGTTTTTTGATAATTTCAAAAATATCTTTTTGTCGCATATGCCCTGATATTTCAAGGGTTTTCAGCCGCTTTGACCGGATCAGGGCCGGGTCCAGGATATCCAGGCGGTTGGTGGTCAGCACGGTAAAGACCTTGTTTAACGGGATCTCGCCGTCAATGATGTTTAAAAATTTGTTGGTCAGGGCGTCTGACGGCTGGCCCCCGGTGCCGCTTCGTTTGGGGGCCAAGGCATCCCCCTCGTCAAAGAAGATCACCGTGGGGGCGATCATTTTGGCAATGTCATACACCTTTTCAAGATTGGAGACGGCGCCGTGAACCGGACTTGACGGGTCCTGAAGGGCCGAGGGGCTGGTGGCGATATCATGGACCTTGGTATTAGAGGAGAGCCAGGTCCTGACCAGATAGGTCTTGCCTGATCCCGGGGGACCGGTCAGTACCACGCCCTTGTCTTCACTGACCCCGTAGTGGAAGCAGTTGTTGGCCATCTCGGAGAACTTGTCCTTGATATCGCCCACATACTCCTCCCAGTTCAGTTTCCGGTCCATCCGGTCCACCACCTTGTCGTACAATTCTCCGTATACGTTTTTGGCCACTAACTGGAAGGCGTTTCTGATCAGGACGGGATCATCTAAAAACTCAAGGACAAAATCCCCCTGGATGGTGATGACCGATTCAATGAGTTTTCGTACATAGGCCGGGCTGATCTTCAGGCTTCTTTCTTTAAAAACAGCATAGATTTTATCGGCGGCCTGGTCGAGCTTTTCCGAGTCAGGCTTAAACCGGGTGGGGATCTGGTGGCGCCGGGTTTCAAGGATAATGATTTTTTTTAGGTTTTCCCGGTTCATCCAGTATTTGGAGATGTCGATGATCACGCCTTTTTCCACGAACCGCCGGTAAATGGCAGAGTCAAATCGGTGGGTCTGGTCGCTGGTGGCAATCACAAAGCAGTCCCGCCGGCCGTCGATGATCTCATCTAAGACAATATTGGAGGTGTCGATGAGGGTTCGCTGCTGTTTTTCCGTTCCCCCGCTGCCGGCCCCGGATTCAGATTTTCCAAAGGCCGAGTGGGCCTCTTCAATGTGGCGGATGGACGTGACCTTGGGGTGGCCCATGGCCCGTTTAAAATAGTTGCCCGGCTCTCCGGACAGGGCGGTCTGGTAATCGTTGGGGGTGATGACGGACATGTCTACGGAAAGCCCTAAATCTTCAAAATCCGTCAGGTTGCTCATGATCCGTTTTCTGAAGATCCGTTTAAGGATGGGAATTTTGGCCAGGCGCCGGTAAAAGTCGGTTTTCTTTTTTTTGGCGATCTGCATGGCAAATTCCGGGTCCACATCTTCAAGCTGGGTGAGCAGGCTGTGGCCCCCTAAAATTTCGTCCCGTTTTTTGCGCCAGTCCACTGTGGGGATCACCTCGTTTCTGAACACCACCTTTTCAAGGGCTTCCCTTGCCGTGGCGCTTTTCCCCGAGCCCGAAGTCCCTTCAATGAGGACGATGGGGGCTTTGGGAACGTTGGGGTCTTCCAAATGCTCTTTTCGGATATGAACCCGGTAAATTTTTTCAAAAATCTCCTCTAGCTCCATGGGCACGTGAAGGTCGGTCAGTTCCCTGTCCAGTACCGCGATAAGGTAGAGGTATTCCGCCTTGGTCAGTTCTTTTTCAATGATCCGGTTCCAGGAGGCGGCCGGGTTAATTTCCCCTGAATATAAAAATCGTTTTTTCCAGTCGGTTAAGATCTGGGGGTTGTTGAGAACATTCATCTGCTTTTGCCGTTTTTTCATGAAAAAAACGACGAAGAAAAGATTTTTCACCCAGGCAATGAACCGGTTGGGCGGTTTATACTGGTTCAGGCGGGACCTGACAAAGGCCTTGGTGTCATAGGTCCAGGTTTCCACCATGGATTCAATTTTTGCAATGGCCTCTTCAGGCAGGGTAATGTATCTTTTTTCCTTTGTGGGTCGTTTGGCCATCTGTCTTTCCTTCAAGCATGGGTTAGAAGTTCTTCCGAATCGGTTCCGGCCCCTTCATGAAACGCGTTTTTGCGTCCTTAAGGAAATGATATCCGGGGCGTTTTTAATTGCCGGCCTGTTGTTCGGTCCCGGAAGCGGTAACGCCGGGAGTGCCGGTGGCCGGGGAGGGCAGGGTGAGTGCCGGTGACTTCCCGCTGTCATGGAGGACAAAGGTTTTCTGGTTTGATTCGGTCTTCTCATAGGCGGTGGCCCATTTTTGCTGGGATAAAAATTCAAACAGATTCGGGTTGACCTGACGGCCTTGTTGTCCGCCTAAGGCCAGGTGGAGGGCCTGGATGCCGTCAAGGTAGGCCTTGTATAGTTTTTTGATTCGCTGGGCTTCCTGGTCCGCCGCATAGTTATCCGCCTCTGCGATGAGCTGGCGCCGTTTTTTCTCTTCCGTGGCTTCCACTAACTTATCGCCGAACCGTGTTTCGTTGAGTACAAAACTGACCACCTCAATGCCGTACTTTCCCTCAAGGGTGGGGCCGTTCTGGTTGATGGGCCGGTTTTTCAGGGCATGGAAGATTTCTTCTTTAATGGTTTCCCTGTCCGAGATCAGCCGGTTGACCTCTTTGCCCTGTAAAATATCCTTGGCAATGCCGTCGTAATCGCCCTGGAGAAGGATCTCAGGGGATAGATTCTCAATGCCCCAGACCTTAAGGTCCTTGATCCGGAAAGTCATCAGCGCAGAGGTCCACAGGGCCACATTTTCCCGGGAAATGATCTTAATGGGGTCAGTGGCACCGCCAATGTACATGTTCTGGTTCATCAAGGGGACCTCTTTTTCCAGCCGGGTAAAAAACGGAAGCCTGAAATGCCAGCCCACATCGGTGACCGCCTGCCGTTTCCCCCCAAACTGTTCAAGGATCACCGCGTAGTTGAACTTGACTTTATAGATCACCTGGGTGGAATACACCACGGCGGCCATGGAATAAATCAGGGCAAGGCTGACCAGTAAAAAAGCGAGTCTTCTCACCATGGTGAAAACCCGGGCCCGCTGCAGAAAAACTTCAGGTTGCTGTTCTTTCATACCTGCTCCTTTGGTGTAAAGATAAATGTCGGGGTGCCGTTATAACCGGCGAAAAAAAACGTTTAAATGGGTAGATCTTCAACTTCAGGACGCGAACGAAGAGAAGCTGGTTTAATTAGGAAATTCAAGAATATAAAAAGTATACATGAAGAGTTGGTAATGGTCAAAACATATTTGTGTTCTCAACGTTAACCGTTGATTCCGGCCATGGCGGCACCGCATGGAAAAGTACAGGATGGGCGGTATACGGGTTAATTCCCCTGTCCTTCAGGTATGCCCGCGATCAAGATAAATGAGATAACTGAAGTCATATTCAGATGCCGGTTATTTGAACTGAATGTGAAATATTTTTCACAGGTTATTACCTTTTTTACCCAAAGTGTCCAAATTTTTTCTCTATAAAAAAGTTCATAAAAAATGCTTAAATCCCTTCTGTAAAGGGGAATAAACTTTTTGAGATTTGGTCTGATTTTTGCATATTTATCCATTGATTATCCCAAAAAATGGTTTCCGGTCTATGGTAAATTTGCTTTTTTTACAGGCCGGTCATAGAAGAACATGAATGAAGAAATTTAAAAAACGCTGTATTTGGAACGAGCTTTAAGATCGCTTTTCATATTGTGTCTCAGGTGTTCATGCAACAGGGCGGAAGGTTCGCCTTGTGTAACCATATAATCATAATGGAGGAAATCATGAAAATCAGGTTTTGGACGGTTTCTTTACTTTTTCTTCTTGTGGTAACAGTAAATCAAGCCGGGGCAGCTACATTTTTGACATCTGGGGACAGCGATTATTGGTTTAACGCTGTTCTCGGGTTAGAAACCACCGTGGGGACTTATAATATAGAAATAAGTTATATGATCGGCAGGGACTATGGCGGGAGCGTTGATGTTAATGAAACGGTGGCTTTGGCTATTGCCAGCGCACTTGTGAATGAGCTCAATTCCAATGCAATGGTTTACAGTTATGACGACTCATCCGTCGGCGCCGGTACCGGGACCACAAGCAGTTTTCTTCTGATCGGGTATAACTATCATCGCAATGATACTGGTGATACGGTGGACGTTGTCAAAATTTACAGGGCTGACGCGGCGCAGGCCAGTTCCTGGGCCTCAACCATTGTGAATAATTATGCAGGAGGAGCTTACACCAATTATGGAAGGGTTGCCCCGGTACCCGTGCCCGGAACGATTTTACTCTTTGGGATTTCTTTGCTCGGCATTGCCCGGATAAAACGGGCATAGGGGACTATCCTTCACTATGGGTCCGTTCCGGGGCCACCTGGCAGCGGATGAAAAATTTGACTGCGCTCAGGGCCCTTGCCGCTTAAAGCGCCTGTTTTGGCCGGATGGTTATCATATGGGCCTGGTTTTTTATAAGAAACTGGAGACAAGAAACAAGAGACAAGAGGGCGAAGCACCTGCGGTGCCCAATTTATAGGCTACCGTTGCTGGTATCTTCAGTTTCATTATTCGTTGTGGGCTGTTCTTGGTTGGATAACCAAGACGGCCCGTGGCCGTTAGTAGGGAAAATAATTCCTATCAAAAAGCCGTATTTGCCAAAGTGGAGAACCAGGCTATTCGGCTTTTCCAAGGCCATAGTCCGTGGTGTATGCTTTCCAGGCCGCCAGGAGGGCTTTGGTTTTATCTCCGGGTTTTTTGTCCCGGATAACCAGGTCGTCCACCTGGATGACGGGGACGATTTCCTTGTTGGATGCGGTGATGAATACCTCATCCATGTGGTGTAATTCTGTCAGCGGAATGTGGTCCAGGGCAATATCATAGGTGCCCTCGAGCAGTTCGATGACAGCGCCCCTGGTGACCCCGGGCAGGATCCGGTCCGGCGGCGTGATGACGGTGTTTCCCTTAAAGCAGAAGATATTGGTGGTGGTGCCTTCAAGAAGTTGCCCGGCCTGGTTTTTGTAAATGGCTTCCACAGCCCCCTCCTTGCGGGCTTTCTGCTGGGCAAAAACCGCTGACAGGTAGTTGAGGCTTTTGGCTGTGGGGATGAACCGGTCCATGTCAACGGTGATGAGCTTGACGCCGTCGGTATACCACCATTCGGGCAGCTCATGCTTTGGCGTGACAAGGACCATGAGAATCCCGTTGCCCTGGGGGGTGACCCCGTCCGGGCTGATGCCGCCGGTGTAAACCATGCGGACATTGGATTCCCTGTGATGGGGGTTTTTGTCAAGGGTCTCCATGACAATGTCACAGATCTGGCTGTTGGAATGGTTCAGGGTCAGCCCGATTTCCCGGGCCGAGTTTTCCAGCCGGGCCACGTGCTGTTTGAGACGGAACGGACGCCTGTTATAGGTGAGCAGAAAGTCAAACACGCCATACCCTCTCAATACCGTGATATCTTTTACCGAAAGTGCGGCCTTGTCTTCAGGTACAAATTCTCCGTCAATATAATAGGTGTCCATTTTATGTCCTTCCTTTATTGGTGAGTGCCGTTTGGTGCCCGGGCCCGGCCCGGATACGGCATTCGTCCTAACCATATCTGATATAGCAACAATGGCTCTGAGTCAAGGGGGGATTACGATTAATGGATAATAATTGTATTTTGATATGGAAAACACATAAACAATAGCTAAAAATTGCGTTTTACATTATTTTTGCCGTCCTTTTTCCAGGCCGGCACAAGGGTTAATCCGGATAATACGACTTTGGGACAATGTCAAACCGGGTAAATGCCTGGATCATCTCCTTGATGGCGGCGGCGGTCCCCCTTTTTTCAAAGGGGGGGGTCATTTCCTGAATGGACCGGGAAAATTCAGGGGACAATGCCTTTAATACAGCCGACAGGATCCCGGATGCTTCCATGGCACAGTTGATGACGCTCAGGGGATGGGAAAGTTCCTTTAAACGGGTCCCGATATTGACGGCCGGTGTTCCGGCGCTGGCACCTTCAATAAAGGCCGAAGCACTGTTCCCCGCCATGGCGGAACAATAGATAATAGCTCCCTTGGTATCCATGGGGCTCATTTGGGCCGGTTTAATGACCCTTCCGGGGATTTTGGGGGCAAAGGCATCAATTTTTTGATTGATCAGCCTGCCGATTCCCCGGTCCGGGGCTTTGGGGATGATATATTTATATGCCTCAAGGCTGGTGTCGGACAAGGCCTCAAATATTGAGTTCACCAGGGCGTCATTCCGGGACCCCAAGGCCTGGTCCGGCGACAGGTTGACCAGCATAAACCGGTCCCGGGGATCAAGCCCCATCTGGGCGCAGAATACCTCTTTGGGCAAAACCGCCTGCCGTTGAAAGGCCTCAACCGATAGCGCACCGACATTGTAGACCCGGTCCGGATGTTCCCCAAAGTCAATCACCCGCTGCCGGTCCATTTCCGATGGGGTAAAGTGAAGGTTGCACAACTTGCTGATCCCATAGGTGAAGGTCTGTTCAAAAAGCCGTTCCGGCGGGTTGCCGGTCCGGATATGGGCCACCGGGATATCCAGGACCAGGGAACCGGCCATGGCGGCGGCAAAGGTATCGCAGGAAATGCCGGAAACCAGAAGGATGTCCGGTTGGATCTGCCTTAGAAGTTCACTGTATGCCAGGTACCGGGTGCTCAGGGAATGGTCCTTTCCGGAACTCAGGGACGGGGAAATGCAGACCGATGGTGTTAAGTGAATCGGGGCCTGTTCCATAAACCGGCAGGAAAAATCAAGCCCGCCGTCCCATACCCGGGTACCGGACAGGACGGTCAGGTCAAGGAATCCGTCTTCCCGGATGTCATCAATCAACGGGGTTAAAGTGTTTAATTCATCGGTATTGGCCGGGGCGATACAGATTCTTTTCATGGTCATCCTCTCCATGGATTCCGGCGGCTCAAATCAAAGGTTAATTAAAGTTTTTCCACCGGGGAAATTTTTTCCTGGTTTTTCCTTTAAAAGAGGATTGTTGCATGAACCGTGCCGATTTAATTCTATTGGTTGCACAACTTGCAACTTGAAGGCCGTTGATTTATAATCCTGCTTCTTTGAATAGATTGTGAAGGGGCTGCCGCCGGCGGCCCGGTTTACGACGGGGGAAAGCCTGACCCCCTTGGGGCCCACATTTACAACCCTTTGGCTTTGGAATATGCCGTATGACACTCATGGACAGCAACCTGGACGACCTGGAAGTAAAAATTGTCCAGGCCCTGCAAAAAGACGCCCGGAAATCTTTTAAAAGCATTGCCGCAGATCTCAATGTGTCTGAAGGCACCATCAGCAACCGGGTCAACCGACTGATACAAAAGGACATCCTCAAGCTTGAGGCCAGAATCAATCCCTTTAACCTGACCAATAAGATTGCCGCCCTTCTAGGGCTTACCCTGGACCGCCGCTCCCATAACCAGACCCTCAAGGAAATACAAAAGCTGCCCAATGTCAATGCGGTCTGGGTGACCACAGGCAAATACGATATCTTTGTGGAAGTCCTGGCCGATTCCATCAACGACTTAAATGATTTTATTTTCAACGGCGGGCTGAGCGAGATCGAAAACATCACCTCTACGGAAACCCATATCATGCTCCATTCGGATACCAAATTTTTCAGGATAAAGGACTGATCCCTGACAAACCGCCCGGGGTTTTCCTGCAACCCTTCTTTTGCAAAGTCAAGGTTGCATTTGTGCCTCTGCAGGGTCTTGGAAATACCCCGCCCGACACGGCCCCCTTGGGGTTGCTGCTTTCTCTGGTTTTATAACTATCCAGAATAAAAACATATATAAATGTCTGTTCTGCTCAAAATGGTGTGGCATGTTCCTTGCTGTTCTTTACCAACCGGTCACCAATCGGTGTCTGTCGATGCCAGGGCAACGGCGGCCGGAATGCGTCACCGGCCATGGCCGGCAGGCATTCAACAACAGGACCTGGAACCGGCGGTATACGGTTTGCCTGCCGGTGATGAATCTGTTTTAGAATTTGAATGTTTATTAAAAAAATGGTAGGGTATGGGAAAACAAACTGTATTTTAGCTAACCATTTGTTATTACATATAAATATTTCAATTTTTAATAAGGCCGGACAGGATGCGGGGCATCAATTAATTTTTCTATATTCATTCGGAGAAAAATATGGAAGACAAACAATCGTGGGACTGGCATACGGATCTCAAAGAAATCCCGGTTAAAGAGTGGGAATCTCAGTATAACTGGGCACAGGATCATATGATCAGTCCTGACGGAGAGCGGGTTGCCGTCATTGCTAATGTGGATGACATGGGTTTCAGCATTTGTGAAAATGGTGAACTCTGGGACCTGGAATATGAAAAAATCTGGAACCTGAAACCGCTTCCTTCCAATGGATTTGCGGCCTGTGTCTGTCAGGATGATGAATGGACCCTGGCGGTAAACGGCCAGGAGTGGGAGAATAAATTTGATTTTATCTGGGACCTTCAGGTGAGCCTGGACGGATCCTTTATCGGTGCGGCGGTGCAGACCGACTCGGAATACGGCATGGTGGTCAATGACGAACCCTGGGATGACCTGTATGAAAATATCACCGGCATGGTCATGGGAGAAAAAGGGGCTACTGCCGGGGTTGTCCAGGTGGAATCCATGGCCGCAGCTGACGTGGAAACCTTTAAAAAAGGCATTTTTTCCGTTGCCCTTAATGGCCAGTCCTTTGAAAATAAGTATCTGAATATCTGGGATTTAAGTTTTGATCCGGAGAACCAGCACCTTTGCTGGGGGGTCCGGCTGGACAGGGAAACCTATTCCATTGCGGTCAACGATCAGCTCTGGTCCAGCCGGTTCGGGTCGGTCTGGCGGCCGGTGTTCTCCCCTGAAGGCGCGGTGCTGGCCCCGGTAAGGCATGAGGGGAAATGGCGGCTGTTCAAGGATGACGCCCTGTTTTGGAAAACCGGATACGAACAGCTCTGGCACCTTTGCCTTTGTCCTGACAAAGAAAAAATTGCCGCCATCGTGGCCCCGGTTTACGGAAAGTGGAGCGTGGCGGAAAACGATTCGGTCTGGCCCCTTTCCATTGATACCATGATCCGGGAGATCCGGTATTCTGCTGACGGGTCATCCCTGGTGGCCGTGGTCAAGGACAATGGATACTGGACCCTGGCCAGGGATGGGAAAAAATGGCATCTTCCCTGTGACAAGGTCTTTAACCCTGTTTTAAGCGCCGACGGTTCTGTGGCCGCAGCCGTGGTTGAACAGAAAGGCCATTTTTTCACGGCGGTTAACGGCGAGCTGTTGACCGGGCCCTATGACATTATGTCTGATCCGGTGATCAGCCCTGACGGCACAAAAATACTGGTCAAGGGAATTGAAAAGGGCGTTTATAAACGCCGGGTGATTGCCCTTTAGCAAGCTGATAGCTCACAGCTGACAGCCGGCAGGTTTAGACAATACACATAAAGAAAAAGGATAAGAGGAGCCGCTGATGAACGCTTTTATTGATTTTATCATGGGGCCTATGGTCTGGATATCGGTACTGGTTTTTCTGTTTGGGCTGGCATTTAAATTTTTCAGAATTTATGCCCAGATGAAACAAAAGGAAAACTTTGTGTTTTCCTATCTGTCATTGAAGTACAGCCTTCGGTCCATCGGGGCCTGGCTGATCCCGTTTTTTCCCAAAAGCACCCGGAACCAGCCGGTTTTCTGGGGGGTCACCTACGGCTTTCACATCCTGCTGTTTCTGGTGCCCCTGTTTTTATCGGCCCATGCCGTCCTTTTTGACGAGGCCTTTGAAATCCCATGGCCGGCGTTGAATGACAGCCTGGCCGACCTGTGTACGGTGCTGGTTATCCTGGCCCTGATTTTTTTAGGGATTAGAAGAATGGTGGTGCCTGAAGTCAAATACCTGACTTCATATAAGGATTATCTGCTGCTGGCCATTGTCCTGCTTCCCTTTTTAACCGGATTTATAGCCTATCACCAGGCATTTGCATACCAGTGGATGGTCATTGTCCATATTTTGTCCGGGGAACTCATGCTCATTGTGATTCCTTTTTCACGGTTTTCCCACATGCTGACCGCCCCCCTGACCCGGGCCTATACCGGATCGGAATTCGGCAACGTCAGGCATGCAAGGGACTGGTAGACGGTAAAGGAGATGAAAATGGAGAGTGTTCAAGCAGTAACTGAAGTTGAAAAAAATACAGATCAGGCCATTGAAAGCGGTCTTGAAAAACTGACCCCTGAAAGAATCGAATCCGTGATTAACCAGGTCCTGAACAAGGAAACCGGCCCACGGTTCAAGGCCTATGTGGACACCTGCATGCGGTGCGGCCTTTGCAGCGATGCCTGTGCTTATTTTCTGTCCAACGACCGAAATCCCAGGTTTTCCCCGGCCGCCAAGGTCAAAGACACGGTCTGGGAGATGCTGGAGAAAAAGGGAAAGGTGTCAAAGGACTTTTTAAGGCGGGCCGTTCGCATCTGCCATCTGGAGTGCAATGTCTGCAAGCGATGTTCCATGTATTGTCCCTTTGGCATTGATGTGGCCTATATGATGCTGCTGGTCCGCCGGATCTGCCATAAGCTTGAGATTACCCCCCTTTATATCCAGGATACGGTGAACTCCCACTCCGCCACCATGAACCAGATGTGGGTCAAGGAGGACGAGTGGATTGACACCCTTCAGTGGCAGGAGGAAGACGCCAGAGAGGAATTTGAGGATTTAAGAATCCCTTTGGACAAAGAAGGGGCGGACATCATGTACTCGGTGATTGCACCGGAACCCAAGTTCCAGGCGGGCCTTATCTACCAGGCGGCCATCATGATGCATGCGGCCGGGGTCAACTGGACCATGCCGAGCCTGCCGGGGTGGGACAACTCCAACATGGCCATGTATACCGGGGACAACGAAATTTCAGGACGGATTGCCCGGGCCTTTTACGAGGCGGCGGCCAAATTAAAGGTCAACCGGATTGTCATGGGAGAATGCGGCCATGCCTTCCGCTCCATCTATGATATGGGAAACCGGTGGATTTCCTGGGCCATGCCGCCCTTTGAGGTGGTCCATGCCCTGGAGTTCTACAATGAACTGATCACATCCGGAAGGATCAAAATCAAGGAAAAATACAAGGCAAAGGTCACCCTTCACGATCCCTGCAACGTGGTCCGGGGCCGGGGACTTCATGAAAAGGCCAGAGAGGTGGTCAACATGGTCTGTGAAGACTTTGTCGAGATGACCCCGAACAGGGAGCATAACTATTGCTGCGGTGCCGGGGGCGGGGTGATCAACTGCGGCCCTCCCTATAAAACCGAACGGATGGTCAACAACCGGGTAAAGGCCGAACAGCTCAAGGCAACGGGTGCCGAAGTCCTGATTGCCCCCTGCCACAACTGCCACAGCGGCCTGGAAGATATTGTCCACCACTACGGGCTTGGCATGGAAGTCAAGTTCCTCGGGGATATCATTTATGAAACCATGGAAAAAAAAGTCTATAAGCCGGGGGAATAACATGAAACTCAAACTCATTTCGCTGACCATGATCGGGATTTGTGCCGTGGCTTTGGCGGTCTGTTGCGCCGGTGAGGACATAGAACGCATGAACACATCGGCCTTTGAAAACCCAAGACGGCCCGGTGCCGTGTTCAGCCACGACGACCATAATGAGGCTGCCGGCTTGGAAGACAATTGCGCTGTCTGCCACCATGTATATGAAAACGGCAAGCTGGTTGAGGACGAATCCAGTGAGGACAGCCCCTGTTCTGACTGCCACGCTGTTAACCCCGGACCGGACAACAAGATGTCACTGGTCAATGCGTATCATCAACGGTGCCGGGACTGCCACGTTGAGACCGGCAAAGGGCCGCTGCTTTGCGGCCAGTGCCACAAGAAAGAATAAGGAGGCCTGTGATGACCAAAAAGATTATGATCGTTGATGACGATCCTTCCATTACCAAATACCTGGACGCCTTGTTCCGGGACAACGGATATGAGACCTGTATTGCCGAAGACGGCAAAAAAGCCATGGACGTATATGAGGCCAACTCACCGGATCTGATTACCCTTGACCTTGAAATGCCCGAAGAGTGGGGTCCCCGGTTTTTCAGGAAACTGTCCAAAAAAGGATATTCAACCCCGGTGATCGTGGTGTCAGGACTGTCCGGCCGGAAATATGCCATTCCCAAATCCGTGGCTTATTTTGCCAAGCCTTTTGATGCCCAGGAACTTTTGGATAAGGTTGGTGAGGTGCTTGGGGCGTGAGGAAGTGGGAAAGTGGGAAAGTGGGCCGGTGGGAAAGTGGGAAAGTGAGCCGGTGAGCCGGTGAGGGCGGCTACCACCAGTACCGGTATGGCCAGGGGCCCGGGGGATGGTGCGGGGGAGGGCCAAACGGGGGGTCCTGAAGGGGCGGCCACAGATGAATTTCTTTTATCGAAATGAGCGGATAGGTGTACTCGATTTCGTCCAGGGGCTGGGCCCGGCTGCCCTTTATTACACCTGCCACGGTAACGGCCCGGCCCTTTGCGTAAATCTCTCCATCCAGGAATCCATCATAAAGGGCCAGGAACCTTCCGCCGGAACGATCACCCCGCCACGGCTTTTTTCCCCTGTCCAGGGGTTTTTGAACCACCTCTATAAGGGTCCCTTCTTTCAGGTTCCTGGTTGACACAATATCACCTCCCCAGAGAATGGTGATTCCTTTAACCAGCTCAGGGTCATCAAATGCCTTTTCAAATGTGACAGACGGGTCTATCTGCTGCATCAGGTTATTTGAAATCACCGGGGCGCAGCCTGATGCGGTTCCTAAGATAAGCGACAGGATCAGGCTGATGGCAGCCATGTTTAAACGGTTCATAATCTGCTCCATAGTATGCTGGTACCGGTACCCCATGTTTGGGGCAAAAGTTGCCCATATGCAAGGTGCACAAAAAAATGGCGGCCTTAAGCAACCTCTCGGTTGTGGGGATTGCCATTTTTTGTGCAACGCAGCAGATGGGTAGCTTTCCGTTCAACCATTTATATGAAAGTCTCACTAACGGCCATACCCTAAAGGGCAGAAACCGGGCCGTTAGTTCGTAAAATCGTAGGTGACCATTTCCTCATACCGGCTGTTGAATGCGGATAAAAACAGCAGGGCCGTGTCATATAAAATTACCAAGCAGAAGACAAACATGGCCAGGGCTTCCACATAATAGAAAGGATACAGCGGAATGAGCAGAACGCAGGTAACCGCTCCCTTGGTCATGGCCGACTGTGCCTGGATAATTGCGGCGTAAGCTACGGCAAGGGCGGTGGCCGCTGACAGCAGTTCCATTAAGCCGAACATAAAATACTTGAGAAACCGGGGAAAAACCCGGACGATCAAGGTGATGTTGATATGGGTTTTCTTGGACTGGCCATAGGCAAAGGAAGCCATCACCGTACACAGCAGCAGTACTTCCGATATTTCATAAGCCCCGGTAAAAGACCGGTTAAGGGTTTTGGTCATCAGCACATCAATCACATTGAGCAGCATGATGGCAATGACCCCCCCGTAACTTACAAGGCTTACGATAAACGTTATTTTATTTATTATTTTTCCAATGTTTTTCAAAGCTTATCATCCCCTTACATGTGGTTCGGAAGATACATTACAATCTCGGGGAACACATAAATAATCCCCACCCCTGCCAGCAGCGTGATAACAAAGGGAAAGGCGCCTTTGTATATGGTCCCCAAGGGGATATCCTTTGCCACGCCTTGAATAATAAAGCAGTTGAGCCCGACAGGGGGAAGGATGGCCCCCATTTCCATCACCAGGATGATATAAATGCCGAACCAGACAAAATCAATGCCGTAGCTTTGAACGATGGGCAGGAATATGGGGACGGTCAGCAGAATCATGGGCAGTTCATCCATGAGCATCCCTAAGACAATGTAGATCAACGTCATGCAGATAAGGATGACAAAAAAAGATACATCCATGGCCTGAAGGCTGTGGGCCAGCATCATGGGGATCTTGGTGACGGTCAGAAAATTGCTGAACACGCTGGCCCCGATGATAATCAAAAATGTCATGGAA
Source organism: uncultured Desulfospira sp. (assembly GCA_963663165.1). Taxonomy (GTDB): domain Bacteria; phylum Desulfobacterota; class Desulfobacteria; order Desulfobacterales; family Desulfobacteraceae; genus Desulfospira. The sequence continues at coordinate 6,144,574 of OY760175.1, forward strand.
AAGGTGACCACGGTGTCCTTTAAGGCCCCTGTAAACTCGCCCCATGTCAGGTTGCCTTTTATGGCCATCAGGATCAGTGCTAAAAAAGCGCCCACCGCAGCCGACTGGTTGACCGAGAAAAATCCGGAGAACATGCCGCCAAGTACCGCAGCGAACAGCACCACCACGCCGATCAGCCCTTTGAGGGAGGAAAACCGCTCCTTCCAGGAACATGTTGTCGGGGGCGGTGCGCTGCCCGGTTCCATTTTGATCAACAGGACAATGGTGGCAATACTCAGCACCGCCATCATGATTCCGGGGAGTATGCCGGCAATAAACATCTTGCCGATGGACTCCTCTGCCATGATACAGTAGATGATCATGGGGGTACTCGGCGGTATGAGAATGCCTAGGGTGCCGCCCATGGCTATGGAGCCCGTGGAAAGCCTGTCCGTATAATTATATTTGCGCATTTCAGGCAAGGCAATGGTGCTCATGGTGGCGCAGGTGGCCGCACATGAACCGCAAATGGCGCCGAACCCGGCGCTGGCAGCCACCGTGCCGCAGGCAATATTACCGGGAAGCCATGAGAACCATCGGTTCCCCGCCTTGTACAGGGCACCGGACAACCCGGCCCGGAACGCAAAGTTGCCCATGAGGATAAACAAGGGAATGACCATGAAGGTATAGGTACTTGCCTGGGTCGCCGGAACCTTCCGCAAAAGGCCGATGGCGGCTGCCGGGTTGATCACGACGGCATACCCTACCGCTCCCGTGAGCAATAATGAAAGACCAATGTTCATGCCAAGGAATATCAGGACAAGAAAAACGACAATGCCCAAAACACCAATGGTTGCAGCAGACATAAGAAATACTACAGTCCTTTCAATAACGATCTTACCCTAAAGGGCAGAATCCAGACCGTCTTTAATTATCCAGCCAGGTATCGGCTTACAATAAAAAGTAACTATTCAGCTAATGCTGAAAACTAAGCAAAACAAGGGTTGTTCATCAGTGCTTCATATTTGTTTAGTCAGGCCTTCGTAGCATACTGTTGCTATGTGAGAAGGCCTGAATGAGCGAAGATGGGGCACTGCTGAACAGTTACAATAAAAAATGAAAGTCTTTTCAGGATGCTGGTAAGACTTCCATGATAAAGTGCCCAATGAATTGAATAACAACTGTCAGCGGCGCTGACATCAATATTCCTGCCTGGATGATAAATCAATCCAGGCAGGAAGTCATGTCAAACCGCTTACTGCTGGCTGTATTTTTCAGCCAGGGAAATGGCATCCTTCATATAAGCTTGTGCATCAAAATTTGGCACCTTTACAGTGGCGGGCCATCCCGCGATGACTTCATCCGCAGCCTTCTGGAATTCTGCCTTGGCTTCGTCGGTTACGGTCACCCACTGAACACCGGCGTCTGCCATGACCTGATGAGAGGCAGTTGCGGCGTCGGAAAAATTCTTTGCAGCGGCCAGTGACCCCATTTTCTGGGTGGTCTCTTCAAATACTTTCTGATACTCGGGCGGCAGTGAATTCCACTTGTCCCAATTCATGATCAGGCCAAAGGCACCGTCATACAACGGCATATCCGTGACATACTTGGTCACTTCCTGGAGCTTGAAGTTGGTGATACCGGCAGGCTCAAATACATACCCGTTGATGTTGTTTTTCTGCAAGGCTTCATACATATGGGGCGGTGCCATTACCACAGGGCTTGCGCCCAAGTTGGTCACCAGGGTGGTGATGGGGCCGGCAGGTGTCCGCATGGTCAGCCCTTTAAGGTCTTCGGGGGTTTCCACCGGGCCCCTGTTGCTGGCAAACAGCATCCCGGGGTTGCCGTAAAGATTGAGAACCTTATAGTTTTTCCACTCGGCCCTAAGTTCTTCGTATTTTTCGTACAGATCCCACAGCACTTTGGTGCTGGTGTCGGAATCACCAAACCCGACCATGGGCAGGGTAGTGACATCGGTGAGGGGGAACTGGCCGGCATAAAAAGAAGTAAACAGCCAGCCGATGTCCACGCCGCCGGTTTCCACCATCTCTCCTACGTCGGGAGCGGCGGCAAGGGAACTGGAGCCGTAAATGGTGATGGTCACATGGCCGTCAGTGGCCTCATGGATTTTGTCGGCCCAGGCCTGATAGAATTTTCCGTTGTTGGAGGTTACAGGGTCGTGCATGGACAAAGAAAATTCAAACGTGCCCAGGTCTTTTGCCGGTTTGGCTGCTGAATCAGCAGCGGCTTTGGGTGGCGGGGGTGCCGGGGTATTACTGCCCGAACTGCTCGGCTCATCCGACCCGCAGGCGGTGAGGGCAAAGGTCAGGGCAAACATCATGAACACCTGAAAAACGGAACGTATTACTTTGAACTTCATAACATTATCCTCCTTGGTTACCATAATTTTTGGGTCTGGCTCATGGTGAAATCTTTTGTGCCGGCTATTGCAGTTATGTACCGCCTCAAAACGGCGGCTTCCCAATCCTGTTAATGGCATCAGCAATAAACATGCCAGTTGACCCCTATGGTTTTGATCTCCCGTCGGGGACGTTGGTTCAAAGCGTTTGCGCATATGCAACAGGGTCTGCACGGGCCTGGTTTTCTGATGGCGAAAGAAGCAGGTGTCAGCATTTCTTACTGGGTGTAAAAAAAGCTGTTTTTCGTCTGTCAGGTTCCTGATTGACTAGGGCAAGGGTAAAACAACAAGCCGACGGTTGTGAAACCATTATAGGGGGCCACAATCCGTTTTTACACAACGGGTTTCACCTGAAAATTCCAGAAGTGGTATGTTGGTTGTTCCCACCGGATTGGTCCGGCGAAGGGTTCCTTTGACAACTTAAAAAAAAGGTTGCCGGTTATGGTCAAACTGCTGAAGCTTTTGGTTCTCATTCAACCTCCACGGTACATATCGTTTTGCTTAACTGACAAAGTCGATACCATCTGTAAGGGAAAAAATCCAGCCTGAATGGAAATTATTTTCTGAATATCGGTCACCATATCCTTCCGAGAATTTCATGTGTCTGGTTTGAATCGGTTTAAGAAAACCGGTTTCTCCTGGTGGATGATTTTTATAAGAAACTGGAGACAAGAAACAAGAGACAAGAGGGCGAAGCACCTGCGGTGCCCAATTTATAGTCTACCGTTGCTGGTATCTTCAGTTTCATTATCCGTTGTGGCGATGCTTGGTTGGATAACCCAGGCGGTCCGTGGCCGTTATTAGCGATACTGAATCGCTGCAAAAAAGATCTTTTCTTTTTAACCGCCAGTTGATATCAATAATCAGCTTCCCCCTCTTTTGTATTTCTTTCCATTGTGAGGGGCAGCCTTTAACAAAAAAATCCTGATTCTAATGGTATGGACAATCTATGATGATCGTAACTATTCAGCTAATGCTGAAAACTAAGCAAAACCAGGGTCCGTAACTGTTCATCAGTGCTTCATATTTGTTTAGTCAGGACTTCGTAGCATACTTTTGCTATGTGAGAAGGCCTGAATGAGCGAAGATGGGGCACTGCTGAACAGTTACTGATGATCTAAGTTGGACAGAAAGGTGCCTTTAATGCTCAGAAAATCCTTAATCTTTTGTCTGTGATCATTGGATATTCCGGGTTGCTTCTGGCCAATGACCCCAAATTGATCGAAAGGCCCCAGGCCGCAGAGGAAATTCTCAAGGCCGGAAAACAGGCCAGGGACCTGATCACCCAGATTCTGGCCTTTAGCCGGAAAATGGACCCGGTCCTTACGCCCGTGGACCTGAATCAGGTGGTTGGGGAAACCAAAAGAATGCTGGCCCGCACCATCCCCAAAATGACGGACATCACCTATTCACTGTCCCCGGAAAAGACGATGATCAATGCCGATGCCGGCAATATGACCCAGGTGCTGATGAACCTTTGCGCCAATGCCCAGGACGCCATGCCTGACGGGGGGCGAATAGAAATTAAAACCGCCGGGGTGACCCTGGATGAGAACTTTTCAGCCCGCCATACCGGCATTGAGCCGGGGGACTTTGTTCTTTTAAGCGTTACCGATACCGGCACCGGTATGGACCAGGACACCATGGAGCATATCTTTGATCCGTTCTTTACCAGCAAAGAAATCGGTAAGGGAACCGGACTGGGGCTGTCCACCGTATACGGCATTGTCAAAAGCCACGGCGGTCATATCATTTGTGACAGTGAACCGGGAAAGGGGACCACTTTCAGGATTTACCTGCCGGCCATGGCCGCCGTGACTCCCGCTGAAGACCAGTTTGAAATGCCCATGCTTGAAGACGCACAGGGAAACGGTGAAGTCATACTGATTGTGGATGATGAACGGTTGATCCGGGACATCGGTGAGAAAATACTGACCTTCAAGGGATATCGGGTGATAGAGGCTGTCAGCGGGGAAGATGCCTTGCAGATTTACCGTGAACGCGGCAAAGAGATTGATCTGGTCATCCTGGATATCAGTATGCCGGGCATGGGCGGGGAAAAGTGCCTTGATGAACTGTTTGTGCTGGATCCCATGATCAAGGTGATTCTGGCCAGCGGATATTTCAGTGACGGGATGAGCCGTACCGCCACCGATAAAATTCTGGCATACCTGCAAAAACCGTTTACCATCAATACCATGGTGAGAACCATCCGGGAGGTGCTGGATCGGTAAAACTGGAGACCGGAAAAAGGGAGACCGGAGACCGGATGTCAAACCCGGGGGAATTCCCCCATCATCAATCCAAATGAATCCGAACTGCACCTTGCTATAAATAATAATTCGAGAAAAAATAATCCGGCTGGAGCGGGCCATGCCCGCGATTCAATCGCGGGCATGGCCCGCTCCAACCGAATAATCCAAGAGAATCGCTACATCCGGCCTCCCCATCTCCATTTTCAATCCGCCCCCCAAACAAACAACTGTGGCCCAAAATTTGCTACCTTTAAATTTGTATTCACCAACGCCTGTTGTGAGTGGCATAAAATGATACAGTTTACGTCTTAAAAGGAGAATCATATCATGTATTTTAATCAGATCGCGGTCAAGGGCCTCGGATGTCTGTCTTACTGCATCGGTTGTCCGGCCGCAAAGCAAATGATGGTGGTTGACCCCAAACGGGACATCCAGGATTACCTGGATATTGCCCATCAGGAAGGCATGCGCATCACCCATATTGTGAATACCCATCTTCATGCGGATCATATATCCGGGGACCAGGAACTCAGTGCCGCTACCGGTGCGGATATCTACATCAACGACAGTGTGGACATCCATTATCCCCATAAAAATATCGGCCAGGGGGACGTGTTTACACTGGGCGCAGCCAAAATTGAAGCGCTGCACACCCCGGGCCACACGCCCAATTCAATTTCACTGGTGGTAACGGATACGGGACGTTCCGGCAATCCTGAAATGATTCTGACCGGGGACCTGCTGTTTGTGGGCGATGTGGGGCGGCCGGACCTTCCCGGTGCCGAGATCCTTGATGAGCAGATCGAAAACCTTTACAACAGCCTGTACAAAACCCTTGCGGTCTATCCCGATTACCTTGAGGTCTATCCGGCCCATGGAGAGGGGTCATTGTGCGGCCGGGGCATGAGCGCTAAAAAAAGCTCCACACTCGGGTATGAACGAAAGGCCAACCATATGCTTCAGTTCGATTCCTTTGAGGCATTTAAAGATGACATTACATCGGCATTCCCGGCCCGGCCAAAGAGCTTTTCCTACATTATTGCCACCAACCGGAAAGGTGCTGATCTGCTGGATGCCTGCACCCTGGACAAACGGTTGACGCCCAAGCTGTTTGAAGAGCTGATGAAAGATGAAAACACCCTGGTGATGGACACCCGGGACAGTGCGGCATACGGTGGATTCCACATTCCCGGCAGCATCAATATCGGCTTTGAAAAGCAACTGGCCAACTGGGTGGGAATGGTGATTGATCCGGGCAGGGAACTGCTGCTGGTGGTGGACAACCGGCAGGCCTATGACCGGATGCTCACAGAGCTGCACCGTATCGGATATGACGCTGTCTTGGGATATCTTTCCGGCGGTATCAATGCCTGGCTGATGAGCGGCCGGCCAGTGGATCAGCTGGCTCAGATTTCCCCGTTGCAGCTTTATGGAAAAATAGGTCAAGATCCCTCCGCAGCGCCCCTTATCCTTGACGTCCGCACCCTGGCAGAGTGGCATTCAGGCCATATTTCCCAGGCGGTCCACTGTCCCCTGAGCGACATCCTTGACCAGAACATGCCAAAGGTCGATAAAGACCGGGAAATTATTTTGCAGTGCGGCAGTGGATACCGCTCCAATATTGCCGCCGGTTTCTTTAAAGAAAATGGGTTTGACAACGTAAAATCCCTGGCAGGGGGGATATTTGCCTGGTCCAACGCAGATCTGCCCCTGGTGTAACGGCCTGTAATTGGAAAATGGCCGGATTTTTGCCCGAAACAGATGGACAGTCTTGTCTCACAGGTACAGTGTTGCTTTTTTTGAGACAGGCAGCCGTAACCCGGCCAAGGGTTTGGCCCCGTTTTTTATGCAAACAACCCAAGCACAAAGGAGAGAACCATGAATGATAAATTAAAAATTTTGGTCATTGTCGGCACCGTCCGTGAAGGACGGGTGGGCCGCAAGATTGCCGACTGGTATCTTAAACAGGCCAAAGAAGCTGCCCCTGAAACCGAGTTTGAAATTTTAGATCCCCGTGAACTGAACCTGCCGTTGTTTAATGAACCTGAGCCGCCCCTGTCCGGCAACTATTCACCGATTCAAAAAACCGTGGCTGAAAAAATCGCATCTGCGGACGCTTACGTGTTTGTCACCGGCGAATATAACCATTCCATTCCCGGCAGTCTTAAAAATCTGCTGGACTATGTGGCTGCCGAGTGGGGCCGCAAAGCGGCCGCTTTCGTGGGATACAGCGGTACCGGTGCCATTCGGTCCATTGAACATCTCATTCAGATCTGCAATGCCTTTGGGGTGGCAACGACCCGGGGCCATATTACCATCAATGCCGTGTGGGAGGCCCTTGATGAAACAGGCACCCCTAAAGACGGATACCTTTTCGGCAATGTTAAAGATCAGTTAACGGATCTGATGTGGTGGGCCGGCGCGCTTAAGGCCGCCCGGGATTAGGTTTTTTTCTGCCCTTTATACGCCTGTTTCACCAGGTCGCCAAGGCAGGCAATCCCCTGTTCCATTTTAGGGCCCCACTTGATCCCGCAGTTGAGCCTCAGGCAGTTTTTGTACCGGTTCGATGACGAGCAGATCAGGCCCGGCAGGATGGATATGTTTTTTTCATGGGCCTTATGGAAAATGTCCATGGTGTTGATGTCGGGGTCAAGAACCACCCAAAGGAACATGCCGCCTTTGGGAAAGGTCATCCGGATGTCCCTTGGAAAGTGGTTGTGAAGGGCCATGGAAAGGGCAGATGCCTGGTTTTTCAGATGGTTGCGCAATGTTCGCAGGTGCCGGTCATAGGCCCCGGTGGTGATGAACCGGGCCGTTACTTCCTGGTTGATGCCGGCATTTGAAACCGTGGTGGCGGTCTTGGAGCGGATCACCCGCTCCCTGAACTTTCCCGGAATAACCCATCCGGTTCGAAGGCCCGGGGCCAGGGTCTTGGAAACCGACGAACAGTAAAGAACCATGCCCTTGGGGTCCATGCTTTTATAAGTGGACGGCCGGGGACCGGTAAAGTATAAATCCCCGTAGATATCATCTTCGATAATGGGGATATCCTGTTTTAGGGCCATCTCCAGGATAGCCCGCTTATTTTCCCGTGACATCCGGTATCCCAGGGGGTTGTGAAAGTTGGAGTTCAACAGGCAGGCCGCCACTTGACCCGAGTCAACCGACTTTTTAAAATCCTGGGGAAAAATTCCTTTTTCCGGGCATGCCGGAATCTCTATCACCCGCATGTTCAGGTCTTCGATCAGCTGGAGAAAACAGTGAAAAACCGGGGATTCCACCAAGATGGCGTCCCCGGGACCGGCCACCGCCCGAAGGCAGAGGCTGACCGCCTCTAAGCAGCCGTTGGTGGTGATGATATCGTCATGGGTGATGCTGCCGGCCTGTCCGGCCATGCGTCCGGCAATGGCCCGGCGCAGGCTCTGGTTTCCGGCACAGGTTTCATAGTTGGACATAAAATCCCCCAGTGTGGCTGACGGGATGGACTTCATGATCCGGGTGAGCTGCTTTAGGGGCATGAGTTCCTTTGAATAGACGGCCGCGCCAAGCTGAAGGATATCCTCACGCTCAAGTTCCGAAATAATGGTCTGGGCCAGGGAGTTGATGTTCACCGAACTGGGGCCGGAACGGGTTTTGGCATGTTGGGGAAGGGCCCGGGGTGCGGCACTCAAGGGCCGGACATAAAACCCAGATTTTTCCCTGGCCTCCACCTGCCCCCGCTTTTCAAGTTCAATATAGGCCTGGTGGACCGTGGTAATGCTCAGGCCGAGCCGGGTGTGGAGTTTGCGCAGGGACGGCAGCCGGTCTCCGGGCCTGAACATACCGCCGGCAATGTTTTCCTGGATCTGGTCGGCCAGGGTAACGTACCTGAAATTGGGGGACGTACTCATGTTTTGTTATGGTTGGGTGTCTTTTTATCTGCAACTGTTTTTGTTGTTGATTTAGACCATCCTTTCCTGTAAATCAAGATGTTTTACACCAACCAGGCAATAAAAAGAAATTAAAGATGAAAAATATAGGGCTTTACCTTCTCACCATCATGATCTGGGGCACCTCCTGGATTGGGATCAAATATCAGTTGGGCGTCGTGGACCCCATGGTATCCGTGGTTTACCGGTTCGGTCTGGCCACGGTAATGCTGGGGGTGTTCTGCCGGCTCCGGGGCATGCGCTTTAAATTTTCATTAAAAACCCATTTATCCATCTGTGGTATGGGGCTTTGTTTGTTTTCCATCAATTACTGGCTGATGTACCGGGCCGAAGAAACCCTGACCTCGGGATTAATGGCGGTACTGTTTTCTTCCCTTGTGTTTATCAACATGATTAACGGGGCCTTGTTTTTAAAGGCCCGCATGGAATGGAAAATGATTGCCGGCGGCCTGATCGGGATTGCCGGCATTATCCTGATCTTTCTGCCGGAGATCCGGTCCTTTGATGCGGGCCATGGGGGGCTCACGGGGATCTGTTTCGGCATGACCGCCGTTTTTTTGTGTTCTTTTGGCAACATTGTGTCTGCCTCCAATTCAAAACAAAACATTCCCGTGATCCAGGCCAATGCCCTGGGCATGCTGTACGGGACCCTGGTCCTTTTTCTGGTCGCCCTGTTCATGGGAAAAGAGTTTACCTTTTCCCCGACCCCCATTTATGTCGGGTCTTTGGTTTATCTGGCCTTGTTTGCGTCCATCTTTGCCTTTGGGGCTTTTCTAACCCTTGTGGGCAACATCGGGCCTGACAAGGCCGCCTACGCCATCATGGTCGTCCCGGTGGTGGCCCTGCTGGTTTCAACGGTCATGGAAGGGTATTCATGGACCCCTCTGGCCATCTGCGGCCTGGTCCTGGTGGTGGCCGGCAATTTTTTGGCCCTGCATAAGCCTTCTGCTCCCACCTCATAACCCGAAGGAACCACAACATCCGGTCTTCGGTCTCCCGTTTCCGGTCTCCTCTATTCGATTCCGGTTGCACAATATCCAGTACCTGTGCTAATTAGATGCGGTATGAAACAGTATCAGATAGACGGGCTGAGGCTGGAAGACTACCATAAGCTCAAAGACTACCTGGACCGGTACCTTACGCCTGCCTCCATAGAGGGAATTTACTGGCTTGAGATTGATCCTGACCTGTTAACGCCCATCCAGGCGGATCATACAGAATGCGCTCCCCATGTGTTTGGACTCATGCTGGAGGAGACCTGCCTTTCGTGCGAGCTTCTGGTCAGGATTAAAAAAAACATAAGGTGCGACTGCATGGGCTATGCCACCAAAGAACAGTTCACCTGGCTCATTGACCAGGTGGATGCTGTGCTGGAAAAGCTTTCCATTCGTATCTGATTTTAATTTTCAGGACATTCATTATGCTCAAACTTATTCCCCTTGGCGGTCTTGGTGAAATCGGGCTCAATATGATGGTGGTGGAATATGAAGACACCATTTTCATAATTGATGCCGGCCTCATGTTTCCCGAAGATTACATGCTCGGCGTGGACATGGTGATTCCGGCCATGGATTATCTTCGGGAAAACCGGGACAGGGTCCAGGGGATTGTGCTGACCCATGCCCATGAGGACCATATCGGTGCCCTTCCTTATTTATTAAAGGAAATCCGGATTCCAGTTTATGGGACCCGGTTTACCTTGGGGATTGTCCGAAACAAGTTGGTGGAATTTCAGCTCAACCGGTATGTGGACCTGAATCTGGTCAATCCCGGGGAAACCCTTTCCATTGAACCCTTTGAAATCGAATTTATACGGGTGAGCCACTCCACCATTGACGGGGTGGCCCTGGCCATTAAAACCCCGGTGGGAACCGTGGTCCACACCGGGGATTTCAGGATCAGCCATGATGCCGATCCCATGAAAAATACCGATATCTCCAGTTTTGCCCGGCTTGGAGAAGAAGGCGTGCTGGCCCTGCTGTCCGACTCCACCAATGTGGAGGAGGAAGGGTATACCATGTCCGAACAGGAGGTGGCCAAGAACTTGGCCAAGGTGATTGCCCCGGCCCCGGGCCGGGTGATTGTGGCCCTGTTTTCCTCCAACGTGTTCCGAATTCAGCAGGTCATTGACATTGCCGTGAGCAACAACCGGAAGGTGATTTTCAACGGCCGGTCCATGGAGCAGATTGTCTCCATTGCCCATGAGCTAGGGTATATTCATTATCCCCCCGACACGGTGATTGATGTCAAGCAGATCAACACGGTTCCCGATGACCAGGTGGCCATTATCACCACGGGCAGCCAGGGAGAGCCCATGTCCGCCCTGGTCCGGATGGCCTCGGGGCTGCACAAGCAGGTTAATATCAAGAAAAAAGACACGGTGATTCTGTCCTCCAAACGGATTCCGGGCAATGAAAAGGCTATTTCCAATATTATCAACAAGCTGTACCGGAGGGGGGCGGATGTGGTTTACTCCAAGATCGCCCAGATCCATGCCTCGGGCCATGCCCACCAGGAAGAGCTTAAGCTGATGATCAACCTGACCAGGCCCAAATACTTTATTCCGGTTCACGGGGAATACCGCCATCTGGTGGTCCATGCCAGGCTTGCCGAAAAACTGGGCCTGCCACGGGATCACGTGCTGGTGGCCGAGGACGGCAAAGTCATCGCCTTTGACGAAACCGGGGGCCGGTTTGAAGGCCAGGTGAATACCGGTAGAATTTTGGTGGATGGGAAAGGCATCGGGGATGTGGGCCGGAGCGTGTTAAAAGAGCGCCGGGAGCTGTCTGAAGGCGGCCTTGTGGTGGTGACCATGATCATTGATGAGGAAACCGGGGTGGTGCTGTACGGGCCGGAACTGGTGTCCAAAGGGTTTGTATTTGATGCGGCCACCGGCTACCTGGTGGACGATGCCCAGTGTGTGATCCTGGAGATTGTTGAAGAGATTGAAGCCGGCATCGAATCCCGGGTGGAACTGATCCGCAAAAAACTTCAAAAGGCCCTTAAGCAGTATTTTGCCTTTGCCATCAATCGAAAGCCCCTGATTGTTCCCATTATCATTGAAGTATGAAAAAAGAACTGGCCGGCATATTTCTGTTGTTTCTTATCGTGTTATCGGCGGTGAGCCTGTTTTCCTATGATGCGGCCGACCCCTGTGTGGGGAACCATGCCTTAAGCGTCCCGGATCATATTCATAATTATTTCGGCCTGATCGGGGCACACACGGCCGGGCTTCTGGTCTTTCTTTTCGGGCTGGGGGCGTTCTGGATTCCGGCGATCCTTTCCCTGTCAAGCGTCTGGTTTCTCAAATCAAGGGCCCCCAGGATTATCTGGCTGACATTGGGCGGGGGGCTGGTCATCATGGTTTGCACCGGTTCCCTTTTGTTTCTTCATAAGGAGGCATACCCCTTTTTAGGGACCCTGGTGTCTGCCGGGGGATTTCTAGGCGCTCATCTGGCTTTGTTTTTGCTCAAGTATGCCAATATGGCCGGCTGCATCATTATCCTGATTTTTTTTCTGGTGGTGGGCGTTATCCTGGCCACCGGGATTTCCATGGCCGCCCTGGCCGAACTTATCCGGGATGCGCTCTGGAATTTAGCTGTCACCATTCGGGATGACTTTAAAGAGGGCCTTGACATCATTGCCCGCTCTTTTTCTCAGGCCAGGCAAAAATTTCTGGAGAGCCGGCAAAGGAGACGGGAAGAACAAGACCCCCTGGAGACTGTCCCGGCCGATATGCCCGAAGTTAAAACCCGGGACCTGGTCCGGATCCCGGAAACCACAATGCCCCCCGAAGATGCCGAAAAAACTGGCAGGGCCGTAAAGGCCAAAAACAGCGCACCGGATGATGGTCCGGCCAAAGATAAGGTCGAGCCTGTGATTGTCCCTCCCAAGGAAGATGACACTCAGTATGTTTCTGAAACCGTGATTGAAGATATCCGGGAACAGGCCGACTTTAACCTGCCGCCCCTGTCGTTTTTAGATGAAAAAATTAAGATCAAACGGGACATTGATGCGGGCCTGCTTCAGGAAAAGGCCCGGATTCTGGAGGGCAAACTAAAGGACTTTAACGTGTCCGGCGAGGTGGTTGAGATCTTGCCCGGCCCGGTGATCACCACCTTTGAATACCGGCCGGCCCCGGGCATCAAGGTGAGCAAAATTACCGGGTTGTCAGATGACCTGGCCCTGGCCTTGAGCGCCATCAGTATCCGTATTGTGGCCCCTATCCCGGGACGGGACGTGGTGGGCATCGAGATCCCCAACGATGAGCGGGAAATGGTGTTTTTAAGGGAAATGCTGGCCTCAAAGGATTTTGTGAACTCCGATTCTTTGCTGACCTTAGGGCTTGGAAAGGATCTCATGGGCCGGCCTGTGGTTACCAAGATGGATAAGATGCCCCATTTGCTCATTGCCGGCGCTACGGGCACCGGCAAGAGTGTGGGGCTCAACTCTATGGTGATCAGCCTGCTTTACAAGGCAAGCCCGGACGAGGTCAAGCTGATCATGATTGATCCCAAACGGATCGAACTGTCCGTGTACAATGATATTCCCCACCTGATTTCCCCGGTGGTAACGGATATGAAAAAGGCCACCAACGCGTTGTTCTGGGCGGTCCGGGAAATGGAGCGCCGGTACGAACTGCTGGAAATGAACGGGTTTCGGAACCTGGCCCAGTACAATGACATGGTTAAAAAACAGCTTAAAAAGAAAAACCGCTCACCTGAAGAAGACTTTGAAGAGCCCCTTGAGGTGCTGCCCTATATCGTGGTGGTGGTGGATGAACTCTCGGATTTGATGATGGTGGCGTCAAAGGATGTGGAATTTGCCCTGACACGCCTGGCCCAGATGGCCCGGGCCGCCGGCATTCATCTGATTCTGGCCACCCAGCGCCCCTCGGCCGATGTCCTGACCGGAACCATCAAGGCCAATTTCCCCACGCGGATTTCCTTTCAGGTTTCGTCCAAAATCGACGGGCGGATCATCATTGACCAGGGCGGGGCCGAAAGCCTTCTTGGAAACGGGGACATGCTGTTCTGCCCGCCGGGAACCGGCAAACTCATGCGGATCCAGGGGGCCTATATTTCTGAAACGGAAATTGCAAAGGTGACCTCCTTTTTAAAAGAGCAGCGTGAACCGGATTATAATGCCCAGATCACCCTCGGAGATGAAGACGGTGAGGTTAAAGAGTTTGATGAATCCGAGTACGATGAAAAATACGATGAGGCCGTGGCCGTGGTGACCCAGTCGGGACAGGCGTCCATCTCCTATGTCCAGCGGCGGCTCAGGATCGGGTACAACCGGGCAGCCCGACTGATAGAGATCATGGAGCATGAGGGGATTGTCGGCCCCCAGATCGGTTCCAAACCCCGGGAAATTCTGGTGAAATCCTTTGAGGATCACCCCTGAAAAAGATCGGCCCGGACGGGTTGAAGGACTGTTTACCCAATGATTGATTTTAATTTTTTAAATACCATTAAAGGGTTTATGGATGATGCAGAGGCCCAAAGGCTTTATGAAGAGGCCCAAAAAGCATCCCAACTAGGCCCGGTGCTGGAGATCGGCAGCTACTGCGGCAAGTCTGCCGTGATTATCGGTACGGCCTGCCGGGAAAACGATGCTATCCTCTTTTCCATTGACCACCACAGGGGGTCTGAAGAACAGCAAAAGGGGGAGGAATACTTTGACCCGGAGTTGTTTGATGAGAAGACCCACCGGGTCAACACCTTTCCATTTTTCCTGGAAACCCTTGCCAACGCAGGACTTGGGGAAACCGTGGTCCCCATTGTCACCACGTCTGCCGTGGCCGGTAAAATGTGGAACACCCCTTTGGCCATGGTCTTTATTGACGGGGGGCATTCCCTTGAGGCGGCGCGGGAAGACTTCTTAACCTGGTCGCCCTTTTTGATGCCCAAAGGGCTGCTGGTGATTCACGATATTTTCCATGACCCGGCCAAAGGCGGCCAGGCCCCGAGGCTGGTGTATGAACAGGCCCTGGCCACCGGGGATTATCATCCCCTTGACATGACCAAGACCCTTGGGGTTCTTGAAAAAGCGTAATGGCAAAAGCCCCAAGGGGCGGGTAAAAAAGGAAACCTTAAGATGAAAAACGATTTGCTGGATCAGATCAAAGCGTACTATCTTGAGATGCTGCCCTTTAACAAGGTCCTGGGGATAGGAATTGATCTTCTCGACTATGACACCGGGGAGGCTGTGACAAGGTTTCCCATGGCCCCCCACCTTATCGGCAATTCAGTGGCCGGCATTCTTCACGGCGGGGTCACCGCAGCGGTCATTGACCTTACCGGGGGGCTGTCCGCCCTGATTTCCTGCGCCAAATTTAATGCCGATGCCCCGGAAGAGACCCTTTTCAACAAGTTGACGTCATCGGCCACCGTGGACATGCGGGTGGATTACTTAAAGCCGGGCAAAGGCGAAGACTTTTTGTGCCAAAGCCGGATTATTAAGGCGGGCTCACGGATTGTGGTGGCTAAGATCGACTTGTACAACGAACTTGATGACCGGATTGCATCAGGCACGGGAACCTATCTGATCGGATGACCCAGTGGTGTTTGAACGAAAAGTCACCCATCTGCTGCGTTGCAGGGAAAGCTGCAATCCTCACAACCCTAAAGGTTGCTCCGGTTGCAACTTTCCCTGGTTTCTGACCTTTGGTTACGCCTTGCATCTGGGCAACTTTTCGTCCAAACACAGAGACCCGTTCGGGCACCAATCGGGAAGTGTCTGGGTAAATATTACCCAATCAGTGGGGGGGGTAGTATGGGTAATATGGTTACAACTTTTCCCATGTTTTATCTCTTAAAAATCATGTATATTCAGTGAAACAGCTCCTTTTAGGAGGTTGGCATGCCCTTTGCTTTGTCAATGTGTTGTATCGTGGCCGTATGCGGTAGACGGCGACCAAAAGCAAAGGTTGATGCACCGTTTTGGGTTTAATTCATTCAGGAGGAAAATATGAAGACCAAACCTTTTAAATTAATAGTTCTGGCTGTTCTTTCAAGTTTTATCCTTACAGCGGTTTTTCCGGCAGGTGCCATGGCCAGACCGCCTCACGGCGGTCGGCCCGATCATCACGGCGGTCCCCATTATCCCGGGCCTGCCTTTAAACATGTGCCCCCCGGTGGCCACCGGCTCTGGTTTGGGGATATGAATTACGTGTTTTACCGGGGATATTGCTACCGGCCGACGCCGGCCGGATATATTTATGCCCGTCCGCCGGTGGGACTGGTGGTGTACAGCCTTCCGGCTGCTGCTGTTACCATGATGGTTGCCGGCTTAACGTATTATCTGTATGACAATGTTTACTACAGGCGGGTCCCGGCAGGGTACCAGGTGGTCACGGCCCCGGTGGGTGTGGCCACGACGGTCCAGACAACGGTACCGGTCACCTCGACTGTCGTGGTGCCGGCCAATACGGTCGCTTCGGGAACCCAGGCCGTGGTGACCATCAACAGCCTTAATGTCCGGTCCGGTCCGGGATTAAACCATAATGTTATCGGTCAGGTTTCTAAAGGCAATATCCTGTTTATCCAGGGCAGTTCCCCTGAATGGTATTATGTCCTGCTTCCCGATAGAACCTTTGGATGGGTAATGGAACAGTTTGTTTCCGTGTCCGGCAGCAGCGGGCCGCAAGGCTAAAAAGAAGACCGGAAGGCCGGAGACAGGAGGTCGGAAAAGCAGAATGGGACAGCTTTTTTACTCTTGTTTCCGGTTCTGTTTCATTTTTTCGAACATTTTTTTGAATTCTTCACAGGGGTCTTTGTAGGATACCCGCTGGGTGAACCAGAAAAAATCGGCCTGGGGAACCAGGTCAAACCCCTCAAGATCCAGGGGGGGCAGGTACTCCTCAAGGTCTGACCATTCCCGGGTGATTTCCACGATGGATAAATTTTTCTGGTCAAGGGCGCTGGACAGTTCCCTTACCCGGTCAACAACGCCCAAGCCATAATCTGTGTGGCCGGCACCCATGATGACCACCACAGGCCCTTTTTGCCCTGAAGCTTCCTGGTGGCGGTAAAGCTGGGTGATGGACAGGGCCATCTTGTCGTTTCGGGCAAGCCAGGTGTCATAAAGCCTTTGGATCATTTTTCCATGGCCCATGCCGCAGTGGACTTCCTTGAATAAGGCTTCCATATGGGCCTGATAGACCGGATTTTTTAAATGGGTGGAAAACAGCTGCTGTTTTTCAATGTCGGAAAGTCCGGCAAGCCCTTTGCGGGTGATCCGTTTTTTCAGGGCCGAAGACAGGTCCAGGCCGGACACGGTCAGGTGGTTGTCCCTGCAGAGTTTGAGCAGGTCAAAGTAGTAGTTCCACATCTTATCGGACTGGTCCTCCCACCCGAGCTGTTTCCTCAAATGATTTTCAATAAATGCTTCCTGTTCTGTGGTGTGAGGGACCCGGCCGGATTCCATAAAATTGAGCAGATGGGGGGTATCGTCCATGGCAAAAAATTCAAACCCGACCACCGGGGCAAGCCCTTTGGCAATCATTTCCTGGATAATCCGGTGCTGGATGGCATGGTGCATGGGATTGTCGTGTTTTTCAGACAGGTAGACCACATCCGTGTCCATCAGGTGGTCCACAAGACTTGAAAAGGAAATAAACCCGGCGGTTCTGGTATCCACAATTTTTCCGATCAGCGGATCATCCCGCATCCCAAGCTTGGGGGCCGTGGCGCAGGCATGAAACAGAACAGGAATAATGGCGCTTAAGCCGATAAAAGACAGTGCCCGGCCCATGTTTTTCTCCTTTGGTGATGTATGCTGATCCTGGAAATGCTCATGCCAATGTGTGGACAGCTTGCAAGATACCATTGCCGCTGCCGTTTTGCAAATGGGTGATCTTGTCGGCGGTTTGATGGCAATAGGGAGAATAAAAAAAGGAGACCGGAGAAAAGGAGACGGGAGACCGGATGAGGCGGTGCTGTTGGATCGGCCGTAGGGGCGATTCATGAATCGCCCTTAAACGAGGGCAATTCATGAATTGCCCCTACACCGTCATCACATGTAATGTAAAAATCCAAGATTCAACTATTTTGAAGATTAACTTTATTTTCTGACGCGCGAGTACCGGCGTACCCGATTGTGCCGGCCTGGCAGATATTGTAAAATTGCCCCGCAAAGGAGAAAAAAATGGAGTGGGTAAAAAAAGAAGACACCTATAAAGTGCCCATCAAATCCTGGTGCCGGGACCTTGAAGGCAAGGCTTTGAGCCAGGCCGAGGATCTGGCCCGGCACCCGGTAATGTTCCATCATGTAGCCCTGATGCCGGACTGCCATATGGGGTACGGTATGCCCATCGGAGGGGTGATCGCTGCAAAGGATGCGGTGATTCCCAATGCCGTGGGCGTTGATATCGGATGCGGGATGGGATCTATGAAAACAAGCCTCCAGGTTTCTGAAATCAGCAGGGAAACCATCCGTCAGATTGTCGAACAGGTAAAGAAACGGGTTCCCTGCGGCGAGGGAAAATCCCATAAAGATGGGCAGACATGGGAAGGACTGGAGGATATAGACGCCTATGAAAAAAGAGGCTGGTTTTCATCCCATGTCAGAAACCTGGCCTTGAAGAACTTGGGAACCCTTGGCGGCGGAAACCATTTTATTGAAATCCAGGCCGGGGATGATGGCCATGTCTGGCTGATGATCCATTCGGGATCACGGCATCTTGGCAATGTCATTGCCCGTTACTATAACGATAGGGCGGTGGGCATAAACCAGAAATGGTTGGCCGGCACCCCTAAGGATCTGGCATTCCTGCCCACGGACACGCCTGAAGGACAGGCCTATATCAAAGATATGAACTTTGCCCTCGCCTATGCCCGGGAAAACCGGAAGCGAATCATGGCCGGGTTTATGGCGGCTTTTTCCCAGGTGTTTCCGGACACCCGGTTTTCAGATGAGGTCAATATCCATCACAATTATGCCTGCCTTGAAACCCATTTCAACACGAAGGTCTGGGTTCACCGGAAGGGGGCCACCTCTGCCCAGAAAGGGGAAATCGGCATCATCCCCGGCTCCATGGGCGCCCCGTCCTACCGGGTGGAAGGTCTGGGAAACCCGGAATCCTTTATGTCCTGCTCCCATGGTGCCGGACGGGTCATGGGAAGGATGCAGGCCACCCGCAGCCTTACCCCCGAAGCGTGTGACCGGGCCATGCAGGGCATTGTCTATGACCGGTGGAACAAGGTTAGGAAAGGGAAAACAAAAGGGATGCCGGATCTTGGTGAAGCCCCCCAGGCTTATAAAAATATTGAAGATGTCATTGAGGCCCAGCGCGATCTGGTCACACCCCTTCAAAGATTTCGCCCTTTAGGCGTTGTTAAAGGATAGGCGGAAGACAGGCGGGTGCACAGCGCGGCAAAGCCGCAACCAAAATATGTGTTCCTTGCCGGGAAATTTAATGTAAAAAAAGGGTAACTATTCAGCTAATGCTGAAAACTAAGCAAAACCAGGGTCTGTAACTGTTCATCAGTCCTTCATATTTGTTTTTTATAACGGCCACGGGCCGCCTTGGTTGGATAACCAAGGCGGCCCGTGGCCGTTAGTGGAGAGCAAGGGCATTATTTTTAAATCCGGTTATCCTGAGCTTATTCAATCCGGATATCGGATAAACTGTTTTTCCAGCTTTACCTGGTGCAGACGGTAGATACGGGAGATGTCCCGGCCCATGGCGTCAATGGTGTGGTGTTTCTTGACATTTTCCCGGGCCGTTTTGACCCGTTCCAGAGTGGCGGCCTCATCATTAAGGGTGCTGATGATCATGCCGCACAGACCGTTCACATCCCCTGCCTCAAAGAGCAGGCCGGTTTCATCCGGGATGATGATATCGGTGATCCCCTGGGTTCGGGACCCGATGACCGGGCAGGCGGCGTACATGGCCTCAAGAAGGGCCTGGGGGATGCCTTCAAAAACAATGCTGTCGTGGTCCCTGGAAGCCAGGATGTGACAGTCCAGGGCCGGGTAAAAGGGCCAGATATCTTCTTTGAACCCCAGAAAATGGACCCTGCCGTCTATGCCCAGGTCCCGGGAAAGCCCAGAAAGGTGTTCTTGAAA
Source organism: uncultured Desulfospira sp. (assembly GCA_963663165.1). Lineage (GTDB taxonomy): Bacteria > Desulfobacterota > Desulfobacteria > Desulfobacterales > Desulfobacteraceae > Desulfospira. Next base: position 6,164,229 of record OY760175.1, read on the forward strand.
GGCCGGCTCCCCTTTACCGGCAATGGCCAGGTGGTGGGGAATGTGGGGCATTGCTTTGGCAAAGCCCTTTAACAGGATATCCACGCCCTTGTTCTGGCTGACCTTGCCGGCAAATCCCATGAACCGGGTGGACAAGTCAAGTCCAAGTTCATTGGCAAGGGTTTGCCTGGCCTCTTCTTTGGGGGGAAGATAGGTCGGTTCAATGATCCCCGAAGGAATGGAAAATATTTCCATGTCTGAGAGTTTGAACACTTTTTGAAGGTGGTGCCGGGTATAATCTGCCGTGGTAAAGGTATAGTGGCTTAATTTTTTGTGAAGCCGGCGGTTGTGCCAGGAATTTCTGACATGGGCACTGATGTGCCGGGACAGGATTCTTAAGGGGATGTTGGTTTTTCTGCCGGCGGCCAGGGCAATCTTTGAATCGGCATCTCCATGGGTATTGAGGATTTGAGGCTGCTCGTTTTCAAAAATGCGGATCAGGCTTTTGTAATTGGCGATGGCGGCAAGCCGCCGGAAGGTCATGGGGTAGAGCCGGAATCCGAATCCTTTTGCCCGTTTAAACAACGGGGTGCCTTCCGGGGCAACAATGATCATCTGATGGCCTTTATCCGCCATCCACAAGGATTCGTTCAAAATTCGTTTTTCAAGCTGTCCCCACCCGGTATGGCAGGTGGTATGGATGATTTTATACAAAGATGATTTCATGGGATCAGGTTGTGTTTGATTTTATCTTCAATCCGTTTGATGTCTTCGGGCCCAAGGCCTGAGATATCAGCGATAGCTGTAGAGCGCAGGGCCTGTTTATACACCCTCTGGATCATGGGTTTCCCGGCGTTCATGGCCAGCGGCTTGCCTTCAAGGCGGCTGGCCCCGTAACGGGATGGGATAGCGGCGGTGATCATCTGAAAAGAACCCCGGTTTCCAGTACCTCCTGGACCTGTTGTCTTTCTTCGTCTCCAAAAATTTCAAACCCGGGCATGCTCTCTCCTTTTAATTTCTTAACGTGTTAAAAATTAAAGTGGATATAGATATCATACCACTGGGAAAAGTTGCAAGTAAGGTTTTTGATTTATGGTTTTGTACAGACCGCCTCCCCCCTCGCGGCTTGTAATTCATATCAGCCTTCCTAACGTTCAGTAAAAACAAATCATTGCCTTTACCGGCAGGGGCAAATGGGATGCCTTTGAAAAGCATGGGGATGAATCGGGCGAGCCCTTGACTAGGCCGGAAAAGCTTCCTATAAGTTCTTCCATAAACAGCTTGGTTTTGTGTTTTGAAAAAAAATTTTTATCAATACGCCGGAGAAGCCTTTTATTTTATCTGTGATACGGGGGTTACGGAAATTAAGTTCAAATTAAAAAAGCCGGGTGAGGAGTTTCCGGCAGGGGGATTTTTTTATGGCTGATGGTTGTGCCGGTTGCCGGGCATTGGAAGCCAGGATCCGGGAGCTGGAAAAAGAAAATGAATATTTGCAGCTGTTTAAATCCGGGATGGACAATATTTCGTCTTCCCGGTTTGCTGTTTTGAGCCGGGATCATCGTTTTGAGGCCGTCAGCCGGGGATACCTTGATGCCTATCATCGAAAATCTGAAGAGATAATCGGAAAGAAGGCAGCCGAGGTGCTGGATGCGCAGGCGTTTCACACTGTGGCTGAACCCTGTTTCGCAAAGGCTCTGGAAGGGCGGGTTGTTCACCATACCACCTGGGCTAAAATGCCTGATGCCCAGGAGCGGTTTCTGGAGTTGCATTATTTCCCAATTGCAGATCAGGGCATCATTTACCGGGTGGCCATTCTGGTCCATGACCTGACACAGGCCAGTGGAATCCGGGGGGCGTCTGTCGAATCAACGGCCAATTTCCCCAAAGCCCGGCGGATGATGATTCCGCATATAGGCAATTGGACCTGGGATATCAAGGATGACCGGCTTTGGGGGTCAAATGAATTTTTTCGTATCCTGGGGGTTGACCATAAAGGCCTTGTCCTGAATCATGGGGGATATTCTCAGTTCATCCATCCCCAGGACCGTAATGCCTACCGCGACATGATAGTGAAAGTGATAAAAACGGGCCTGGCGTATACCCGGAAATACCGGATCATCCGGCCTGACAGGGAAATCCGTACAGTGATAGAGCAGGGCAAAGTTATCGGCGATGCCGGCGGGGCCCCGGCGAGACTGTTTGCCACCATTCAGGATGTCACGGGGCGATCCGTCCAGGCCGGAAAACAATACCAGACCATCATCCAGACCGCCATTGACGGATTTGTCATGCTGGATGAACAGGGGCGGCTGATGGATGTCAATGAGGCCTATTGCCGGATGGTGGGGTATACCAGGGAAGAGTTGCTGCACATGAACGTGTCGGATCTGGATATCAAGGATATTCGCCTCGGGGAAATGGTGCAATTTTTTCGGTCTGTGGCCCAAACCGGCAGCCATTATCTGGAAACCCGGCACCGGCATAAAACCGGACGCCTGGTGGATGTGCAAATCAGCCTTCAGTGCTCGGATGCGCGAAACGGGATGTTTTTCAGTTTTGTTCAGGACATTACGGAAAAAAAACAGATCCGGGAAGCGCTGAAAAATAGTGAGGCCAAATACCATGACCTGTTTGAAAGCGCCCCCGTGATGTATGTGGTGCTTGAAAAACAACAGGACGATGCCGTACTCAAGGACTGCAACCGCCTGTTTCTGGAGACCCTGGGATATCCCCGCACAGAGGTGATCGACCGGTTCATCGGGGATTTTTATACCCCTGATTCCCTGATGAAAATGAGGGGTGATAAGAATTTCAAGCAGATCAGGGAAAATACGTTTTCCGTTGCAGAACGGGAACTGGTTTGCCGCAGCGGGGAGATTATCCATACTCTGTTGCAGGCCAAACCCGATTTGGATGACCATGGAAAACTCATTGGCATCCGGTGCATGTACACCAATATCAGCGCCCAGAAAAAGGCTCAGGAACAACTCAAGGAGAGCAACCACCTGTTGATAATGATTCTGGACGGCATCGGCGAGCCCCTGATTATATTAGACCGGAACATGGGGGTACTGATGATGAACCGGGCGGCTGAGATTTGCACAGAAAAAGCCGGCAGCCAATGCCTGGGCCAGAAATGTCATCAGATTTTCAAGTCAGCGCCACAGCCTTGCACGGGCTGTGGCGTGGAACAAGTCCTTGGGTCCGGCGAAAAAGCACAATACGAGCGGGCCGGACTCATGAATCCGGACGTTTTGGAACGGGTTACTGTTTATCCGATTGTGGAAAAAGGCCATCAGGCATGGGCCGCCATTGTCCGGGTTTCCGACATCACCCTGGAGCGGCAGATGGAAAAGGAACTGATTCAGGCCGACAAAATGATTTCCCTTGGCATCCTGGTTTCCGGTGTGGCCCATGAGATCAATAACCCCAATCATCTGATCATGTCCAACACGCCTTTATTAATTGAGGCCTGGAAAAGCATTGTACCAATGCTGGACCGGTATTGCCGGGAGAATGGCGATTTCAGCCTGGCCGGGCTTCCCTACAGCCGGATGAGCGAAGAAATTCCCCAATTGTTTGAGGGAATCCTCAAGGGATCCGCCCGTATTCATCGGATCGTCAGAGATCTAAAGGATTACGCCAGAAAAGAAGATGTGGATATGGACCAGGCTGTGGACCTTAACCATGTGGTCAAAAATGCCGTGCGCATGACCCGGAACCTGATTCATGAAAGGACGGACCATTTCAGTCTGGCCTATGGCCGCAGCATGCCGCAGATTCGGGGCAACCGGCAGAAACTGGAACAGGTGGTCATCAACCTGATCCAGAACGCCTGCCAGGCGATTTCAGAAAGAGGCCAGGGCCTGGAAATCACCACATTCCCGGAGCCGGATCTCAATTGCCTTTGCGTGCGGGTCAAGGACCAGGGCGATGGAATACCGGAAAGTCTGATGGAACGGATAATGGATCCCTTTTTTACTACCCGGCGGGGGCAGGGCGGGACCGGCCTGGGGCTTGCCGTCTGTCTGAACATTGTCACAACCCACGGGGGGAAAATTGAGGTGGCCAGCAAACCGGGTCAGGGATCAGTATTCACGGTTAATTTACCCTTGACTGCATCGCCGAAGGATTGCCTTTGTATCCGCCGGGTGCCCGGGGAATGGGCTGGGTTCGGTTTCCCGGGGACAGTTCCATGATACCCTCGTCATTTTTCCCCCAACATCCGGTGCTGCTGGTGGATGACGATCCTGATACCCTCAAGGGATTTGAAATGATTCTGGAAAAGGCGGGGATCAACAATCTCATCCTGTGCCAAGACTCCCAAACCGTCATGCCTGTGTTGAAGGAACACCGGATTGAGGTGGTTCTTCTTGATCTGATCATGCCCAAGATTTCAGGTGAAGACCTCCTGGCCATGATTGCGGATAATGATCCCGGCCTTCCGATTATTGTCATTACCGGAGATACCGATGTGCAACTCGCGGTAAGGTGTATGAAAAAAGGGACGTTTGACTATATGATCAAACCGGTGGAGCCGAGCCGGCTGGTCTCGGGGGTTAAGCGGGCCATTGAAATCCGAAGGCTGCAAAAAGAAAACCGGGAGCTCAAAGAGCATATCCTGTCCGGCCAGCTGAAGAATCCGGAGGCATTCCGGGAAATCAACACCCGAAACCGCGCCATGATTGGCCTGTTCCAGTATGCCGAGTCCATTGCCGCAAGCCTTCAACCCGTTCTGATCACCGGAGAAACCGGTGCGGGAAAGGAGTTGATCGCCAGGGCCGTCCACCAACTGAGCCGCCGTAAAGGGCGCCTGGTAGCGGTCAATGCCGCCGGGATTGACGACAATACGTTTTCAGATACATTGTTCGGCCATATCAGCGGTGCGTTCACCGGTGCGGAAAAACAGCGGCTGGGAATGGTGGAGCATGCCGCCGGCGGAACTTTGTTTCTGGACGAAATCGGCGATTTGAGCCCCGGATCTCAGGTTAAACTGCTGCGGCTCCTTCAGGAGCGCGAATACTTCCCTTTAGGCGCGGATTTGCCCAAGATCGCAGATATCAGGATTATCGTGGTGACCAATAAAGACCTGGCGGCATTGCAGGAAACGGGGAAATTTCGCAAAGATCTTTACTACCGGCTCTGCGTTCACCATCTGGAGGTCCCGCCCCTGCGCGAACGGCTTGATGATCTGCCGCTGTTATCGCATTTTTTCCTTGAGGCTGCCGCCCGTGAAATGGGGAAGAAGAAACCGGCCCCGCCGCCGGAGCTGTTCCAGCTGCTGGCCAACTATTCTTTTCCGGGAAACGTGCGGGAACTCAAATCCATGATTTATGATGCTGTAGCAGACCATAAATCCGGGGTCGTGTCCCTTGAACGGTTCAAAACCCACATTAGCCAATCTGTGCCCCCCCCTGTTCCTTTATCCGGCTCTTTGCCCAAAGAAGGATACTATTGCCAGCACAATCCCCTGCCGACATTGAAAGCGGCCGTCCACTCCCTTGCCGTTGAAGCCATGAGACGGTCCGGCAACAATAAATCAATGGCAGCCCGCTTCCTGGGGATATCCCGACAGCGGCTGGGACGGTATCTAAAGGAACGCATTCCCTGATCTTTTACTTTTCACCGGTTTCATGCCTGTACCGTTTTAACCCATTGGTTTATTTTGTAACAGACGGGGACTTTCCCTTTCCCATAGGATTTATCCGCCATGGGCCGTGATTTTATGTTACAGGATATGACACCCCTTTGATCTGAAGCCGGCACGCCAATTTTATATGAATTCGAAACAATATCAATAGGTTGCTTTTTGATTCGGCTGTTTCGCCGATTGTGGCATGTTTTTAGCAATATTTAGTAAATTATGGCGTTTTGGGGTGCCAGTTCAGCCCTGGCGGGGAACGGGTGGAAAACAACGCAGCAGAGGGGTGGCGTTGTGTTCAGGCATAAGATGGCTGCTATGGCGGCTGTTCCTTGGAACGGGAACAGGCTTGAGTGGTGTTAATCTTAAAAAATGGGCGAATGACAGTTTGAATTAAAAAAGAAAGGATGACCATTGCTGGCGGATACCCGCTCCTTAATTAAAAAATTGAAAGATCCTGTTTTGGTAATTGATGATGATCCCGGGATTCTGTTTTTCTTAAAGTTTTCCCTGTCAAGGCATGGTTTTCGGGTAGACATTGCAGACAGCGGGGACAAAGGAATCGAAAAAATTCAGGGTAAGGCTTACGACGTTATCATAACCGGCATTCGGATGGAGCCGATTTCCGGGCAGCATATTGCCGCCTTTCTTCGGCACGTCCTCAAAAAAGACACTCCCATCATTGGCATATCCGAAACCCCATGGCCTATTGATCTTGATGAGTTTGATGCTGTCTTATACAAGCCTTTTTCGACCAAGGATATCATCAGGGTATTACAAGCGGTTGCGGATACTTTTTTAGTGAAAGGAAATTGTTATTGAAAATAGCCCATGAAAAGCAATTTGAGCCTGATAAAAAGATCGGGCAAGCCACCCAGGCAGCCTTTATGAGAATTGTCGTTCCGCTGTTTTTAACATTTATTTCGTTTATCCTGTGCATCTTCTTTATCTTTATCCCTTCGGTGAAACAGCATCTTATAGAACAAAAAAAGGTTATGGTTCTTGAACTCAATGACAGCAACTGCAACATTACCATCAGCCTTTTGTCCGAATACCACCAGCGGGTATTGTCCGGGGAGCTGACCCGTGAAGACGCCCAGGGCCGTGCCATGAAACGGATGCGCAATTTAAGGTACGGACCGAAAGGCCAGGGGTTTTTCTGGATCATCGACCAACACCTTCGGGTGCTCGTTCAGCCGGTGATGCCGTGGCTGGAGGGAAAGGACTCGTCCTCCCCAATTGATCCCCATGTCAAACAGCTCATTGAAGAATGTGTGGGCATCGCTGATACCCAGGGCTCCGGATATGTTGACTATCAGGGGGCGTTACCGGGCGTGACCTTTCCCCGGATTTCTTATGTCAAATTGTTCGAGCCCTGGGGGTGGATCATCGGTACCGGCATTGAAGTGGACGATGTCGAGGATCATATTGATGCCATTACTGGGCGGATATTCCGGATTTTTATCGGGGTTTTGGCCATATTCCTGGTGCTTTGTCTTTACATTACTTTCCAATCCATCCTGAGCGAACAAAAATGGGGGCAGGCCGAGGAAGCCCACCAACTTGATATCCTGCGTTTGAAAAAACTTCGGGAGCTGAACCAAATGTCCGAAGCCTCACTTTCTGATTTGATGGAATTCTCTTTGTCAGAGGCCATTCTGCTCACCCGGAGCCGCATCGGATACCTGGTTTTTTTAACCGAAGATGAGAAGGGAATCACGCAGTATACCTGGTCAAATGATACGATTCAAAATTGTAAGATTACGGGCCCGGGAGGCCGTTGCCATCAAAAGAAGAATAAATTATGGGCCAGGGCGGTCCAGGAGCGCAAAACGGTAATTGTTAATGATTGTCAGCAAGAAACTGAAGAAAACAGCCTCCCGGCCGGACATATCCCCATCATCCGGCACATGGATGTTCCGGTATTTGATCGCGGCCGGATCGTGGCTGTGGCCGGGGTAGGGAACAAAAGGGAAGATTATGATAATTCCGATATTCAGCAGATGAACCTGCTCATGGACGGCATGTGGAAAATTATTCAGCGCAAGGCTTCGGAGGAGGCCCTGCGGCAAAGCGAGGAGCGATACCGCCTGTTAATGGAAAACGCCGGCGATATTATCTGGACCCTTCAGCTGCCGGATATGCACTTTCTTTATGCGAGCCCGTCAGTTGAAACCATCCTGAACTATGCCCCGGAACAGCTTCAGAAGATGGCATTGAAAGATATCATTGCACCGGAATTTTTAGACCGGTTTACCGGAATGATCAGCGAAGAACTGATAAAGGAAGAAGACCCAAAAGTTAATCCCAGACGCTCCTGGGTAACCCAGCTCCAACAGGTTCGAAAAGATGGCTCTTTTGTCTGGACTGAAATAAAAGCCAGTTTTTTAAGGGATGAGGACGGCCAGGTGAACCGGATTCTTGGGGTCACCCGGGACATCACCCAGCGCCGGCGGATGGAACGTCAGCTTCAGCAGAGCCAGAAAATGGAGGCGGTCGGCACCCTGGCCGGCGGCATTGCCCATGATTTTAATAATATTCTTTCCTCAATTCTGGGGTTTACCGAGCTGGCCCGGCTGGAGTGCAAGGAGGACCCTGAGCTGATCCGGTGTCTGGACAGGATTTTTTCCGCCGGCATCAGGGCCCGGGATTTGGTTCGTCATATTCTGGTCTTCAGCCGGCAGCAGGAAATTCGGCGGGAGCCTTTGGCCATCAAGCCCCTGGTCAAGGAATGCCTCAATTTTATCCGTGCATCCATTCCCAAGAATATCGACATTATCCAGAAACTGGAAGCTCCCGATACCACGGTGGTGGCCGACGCCTCCCAAGTCCATCAGATCATCATGAACTTGTGTACCAATGCCGCCCATGCCATGGAAGGAAAGAACGGTGTCCTGGAAGTCGGCCTCAAATCTGTCCGGATTGAAAACTGGGAAACCATACGGATCAAAGGACTGGAACCGGGCAATTATCTGGAGCTGTCCGTCGCCGATACCGGATGTGGAATCCCCGAATCGGTGAAAGAACGGATTTACGAGCCCTTTTTCACCACCAAACCCACGGGCCAGGGAACTGGAATGGGGCTTGCCATCGTCCACGGGATTGTCAAGGACATGGGCGGCGGTATTTCGGTCTACAGCGAACCGGGCAGGGGATCTGTTTTTAAACTATACCTGCCGGCCGGTACCGGCAAAGAAGAATCAAAAGTCTTTCCGGGGTTGCCGCTGACAAAGGAGACCGGCCGGATTCTCATGGTGGATGATGAAGAAAATATTGTTATATCCGGCCGTCTGATCCTGCAGACCATGGGGTATGAGGTAAACGCAGTGACCGACAGTCTGGAGGCATTTGAAATTTTTAAAAAAGACCCCCTGGCCTTTGACCTGGTCCTGTCTGACCTGACCATGCCCCGGATGACTGGTGTTCAGCTGATGCGTGAAATCCGTAAACTGCGCAAAGACATCCCCATTATTTTGACGACCGGGTTTAGTGATGCAGAGGCTATCGCTGAGGAGAGTGGTGTGTCTGCCGTAGTGATGAAACCCTTGATTGCCCGGGAACTGGTGGAGATGGTCCGGTCCGCCCTTAATCCTGATGCCCTGTAATCACAGGCTGCTCCGGTGGTGCTATGGCAGACCGTAACCTTGCTAATAACCCAACGCCCTGTGATAGCAGGGTCTAACCCCAATTAATATTAGGAAAGGAAATTCCAGAATGAAGATGTCTTTGAAGTCGAGGTTGTTGGTCGGAGGATTTTTGGCCTCCATGTTCCCCCTTGCCGTTAGCGGTTATTTTTCAGTAAGCAAATCCTCAGATGCGCTGGTAAATAGCAGTAAGTCCAACTCCGTTCAGGTGGCCAAAGACCTGGCGGTCATGAGCGAAGAGTTCATCAGCCAGGAAAAAAGCTTTGTCTTGTCCATCGCCCAGGCACCAATCGTTTCAAAGACAGTCTCAAAGGTATTTAATTCAGGGGCGGGGTCGGACGATGCAAAACCGGAGTTGGATTTATTGACAGAATTTTTGGCCGGTGTTTATGCTCAGGTTAAAAATAAACATGAAAATTTAGTGGTTACAGATCAAAAAGGGATCGTCATCGCTGACAGCATTGGGGGAAAGACAAACGGGATTGATCTGTCAAAGCGGCAATATTTTATAGACGCAAAAAAAGGGGGGCTGAGTTTAAGCGACCCCATTTTGTCAAAAGTATCCGGGGACCCGATTTTTACCATTGCCGTTCCCTTAAACCAAGAGGACGGGGTGTTTGTCGGCGAATTGGTATCGGTAATTAAACTTAATCAGCTAAGCCACATCATTACCCAGGTTAAAGTGGGAAAAACCGGATATCCGTTTTTAGTGGACAAAAAAGGAACGTTTATTGCCCACCCCAACCCAAAGAATATTTTTAATACCAATATCACCCAGATAGACGGGATGAAAGAGGTGAGCCAGAAAATGCTGGCCCAGCAAACCGGTGTTCACGATTATGAATTTGAAGGCGTGCGCAAAATTGCCGGATTCGCCCCGGTTAAATCCACGGGCTGGAGCCTTTGCGTTACCCAGAATGAGGAAGAGTTCCTGGCCGCGGCCAGACATATCCGGAACCTGGTTTTCATGATCGCCGTTATTTTCCTTGTGGTTATCCTGTTTGGTGTCCTCTGGTTTGTGAAAGGGGTCATGACCCAGCTCGGTGGTGAGCCGGATCAGATTGCCGGGATTGCCGACCGCATTGCCGCCGGAGATCTCACAATTGAGTTCAAGGACGATGGCAAAAAGCCGACCGGTGTTTATGCCAGTATGAAAGAAATGGCCGGGAACCTGGCGGATATGATCAAAGAGATCACCGGCGGTGTCCAGACATTAACCTCTTCTTCCACGGAATTGTCCGCCATTTCTGAACAAATGGCATCCAATGCCACTGAAACGAGTGAAAAGGCCAACAGTGTAGCCGCTGCTGCCGAAGAAATGACCGCCAACATGAACGGGGTGGCCGCTGCCACCGAACAGACCGCTGCCAATATTCAAATGATTGTGGCTGCTGCCGAAGAAATGTCTTCTACCATTTCAGAGATCGCGGCCAATACATCCAAAGGCAGCCAAACTACCCTGGACGCCGTGAGCAAGGCAGAAGAGGTTTCAGGAAAAGTCAACGAACTCGGAGACGCGGCTTCCCAGATCAGCCGGGTAACGGAAACCATCGCCGACATCTCCGAACAGACCAACCTTCTGGCCCTCAATGCCACCATTGAAGCGGCAAGGGCCGGAGAGGCCGGAAAAGGATTTGCCGTCGTTGCGGCAGAAATTAAGGCCCTTGCCCAGCAGACAGCCGAGGCCACGGATGAGATCGGTGCAAGGATCGGTGAGGTGCAAAAAAGTACCGGTGAATCTGTAACCGCCATTAACGAAATTGTCGGGGTGATCAATGAGATTAACACCATTGTAACCTCTGTTGCCGTTGCCATTGAAGAACAGACGGCAACGACCCAGGAAATCAGCAACAATGTGAGTCAGGCGGGTGCCGGAGTCCAGGAGGTAAACGAAAATGTCAACCAGGCCTCTGTGGTGGCTGAAGAAGTCAGCCAGGACATTCATCAGGTCGGCCGGGCTTCGGACGAAATGAAAACCGGCGGTCAGCAGGTTAATGAAAGTTCTAGAGAATTGTCCAAGCTGGCTGAGGAATTAAACGGCATGATAAAGCGGTTTAAGATATAATGCCCCTGTAATCGGGCATGGCGTGGCCGGCATTTTTGTCGCGCTTCCTGTACCATGCGGTTGCGCCTGAGCCACAAATATCGCCTCTGCTGTCATTCCAACCAGACCCGGGCCATGGGCCTTGTTAAGACAAGGCCCATGGCTCAATAGCAGGGTGATCGCATGTAACTCGCCTGTAATTAATAGCACTTGGGGTGGTAAGGATAATGTAAAAAAAGGAAACCGGAGAAAAGGAGACGGGAGACCGGATCGCGCATCCTTAGGGGTTTTCCATTCCGGTCTCCCTACGTTTTATTGGATTATCCTTATCTTTCATTCCGGGATGGACTGCTTTTTTACATGTGATTGCCCTGGGTTCAACAGGCAGGTTCCTTTATTCATAATAAACCCGGCACAGGTCAACTGGACAGGATGGGGGCGATTCGTCATTTCAGCCGCCAGTATCCTTTCTTCACGGTTTTTATGATTTTTCGTCGCGTTTTATCATTTTTTACTTGTTTTATCCGGCAAATTTATGTAACTTTTACGAAAAGTTAATCTGACGAATAAATTATCGATTCTCCAGCGACATGCAGGCTCTAAGTGGATTTTTATCTTAATAATTTAAGTCAATAACACAACCCCATGGCCGTTTATCTCCTGGATCAGCAGGAGGTTTTAATATTTTAAAAATATAACTTAAGGAGCTATGATCATGAAAAAATGTATTTTCCCTCTGGTAATCGTCTTTATTCTTTTTATTGCCCAGACCGGCTTTGCAGCAGGCGCTCTTAAAATAGGGGTCCTGGCCAAAAACGGACCGGTAAAGGCCCTGAAGATGTGGGGGGCCACCGGGAAATATCTGACGGAAAAAGTCGGCACGCCCTTTGAAATTGTCCCGTTGGATTTTAATGCGGTGTTCCCGGCCATAGAAGCGGGAAATGTCGAATTTTTTCTGGTGAATTCATCCATGTTTGTTACGGCCAAGGCGAAATACGGGGCATCAGCCATCGCCACCATGATCAATTCAAGGCAGGGAAAGCCGTTGAAAGCTTTTGGCGGCGTTATTCTGACCAGTGATGAAAATGAGGACATCAACTCATTGGCGGACCTGAAAGGCAAAACGTTTGCAGCGGTTGCCAAATCCTCCTTTGGCGGCTGGCAGATGGCCTATATGGAACTGTTGAACCAGGGCATTGACCCATTCAGCGATTTTCCCGAAGTCCAATTCGCCGGCAAACACGATAATGTAGTCCTGGCTATCCAGAATGGTGCTGCAGACGCCGGAACCGTGAGAACAGACACCATGGAACGGATGCAGGCTGCCGGCGTTATCGACATGGAAGATTTTAAAATTCTCAACGCCCAGTCCCATAGCGGGTTCCCCTTTGTATGCAGCACACCGCTGTATCCGGAATGGCCCCTGGCCAAAATCAGTGCCGTATCCGATGATGTGGCCGCCAAGGTCTTAGCCGCCCTCAAGGAGATCAAAGAAACAGACCTGGCTGCAAAGGATGCCAAGATCGTCGGCTGGAGCGATGCTCTGGATTACCAGGGGGTTGAAGACCTTCAGCGGACACTTAAGATCGGTGCGTATCAGGAATAGGTTCAGCCGTTGATGGTTTTCGGGTTAAACGTTGTATTTCATCCTAAGGAGAAGTTAAGACCATGACAGCACAACATTCAGACGCTAAAGCTCCCCCCCAAGGCGGCCGTCTCTGGATAAAGCTTCTGATCCCGCTTACGGCCATTCTTGCGGTGGCACTTTTAGGGTTGTCTTTGATCATTATTTCGACCCAAAGCAACTCCCTGAGCGACATGGGACTGAAGATTCAGGGAATGCTTACTGAGTCGGGCGATATCGTTGATAAAGACTTAAAGAAGATGGAGTCGGGTGTGACCATGGAAATGGGACAAATGGCCCAGACCGCAACCGACCACCTGACAAAGTCCTGTAAAGAATCCTTAAACCGGATCAAAACAGACATTGAGACAGCATGGATGGGAACCGTTGATGAGGATGCCAATGCCCAGGCAGAGCTGCTGGCCAATGTTGCGCCGCCAGCCATTTTAAACAACGATTACACGGCCCTGCTGGGCTATGTCAAATCCGCCTGTTCCAATCCAAGCGTGGTATATACCCTGTATTTGAGAGAAAACGGAAAACCTTACATCAAATACTTTGACATGGCAAACGAGAAAGTTAAATCCTATATTGAAAGCGGTCAGGGAAAGAAAAAGCATGATAAAGTTCTGGATGCCTCGTCAAAAGATCCGGATGTGTATATCGTCCAGAAGGAGATCAAACTGGAAGGCAAAGCCCTGGGCACCATCGTTTTATGTATTGATAAAACCGGGATCAATAACAAAATAAAAAAGATGTCCACTGAATTTGAGGCCCTTATTTCAGGCAATTCACAAAAAATTCAGACCGTGCTTCAACAAGAATCCCGTGTGGTGGTTTCCGGCATCAGCAGTATCATCAAAGATGTGGCCAAAAGCAATGGGGCCGTGGTCTCAAAGACCAACACCAGTATTGATGAATGCAGCCGCCAGGCCAAAAATCAGACCAGAATCCGGCTGGCCGTCATGGGGGTGGTCTGCTGTGTGCTCATTTTGGCTTTGGCCTTTCTGCTGCTTCAGACCCTGGTCATTGCCCCGGTGAAAAAGATTTCTCAGGGGTTAAAGAACATTGCTTCCGGAGAGGGTGACTTAACCCAGCGGATCCGGATCAAAAACAAGGATGAACTGGGCGAACTGGTCTACTGGTTCAATGCATTTATCCAGCGCTTGAACAACATTATCGTTGACATCGGTGCCAATTCCGAAACCGTTACCGAGGCCTCGGAAGAGCTGGTGGCCGTGTCCAGCCATATGGCCGATGATGCAAAGGACCTGCTTGGCCGGGCCGGTACGGTTACCGGGGCGTCCGAAACCATGAGCACCAATATCAGTTCAGTGGCGGCCACCTCAAACCAGGTGGCCAGCAATGTGGGATCTGTGGCCGATTCTGCGGCCCTGATGCAGTCCACGTTCCAGGATGTGGTGAAAAACTGCGAGCATGCCCAGCAAATTTCAGATGAGGCGGCTACCCAGGTCAATCAGGCCACGGAGCGCGTGGAACACCTTGGGGTTTCAGCCAAGGATATTTCAAGGGTGACCGAGGCCATTACCGACATTGCGGAACAGACCAACCTGCTGGCCCTGAACGCCACCATAGAATCGGCCAGGGCAGGAGAGGCCGGCAAAGGGTTCGCCGTTGTGGCAGGGGAGATCAAAAGCCTGGCCGAACAGACGGCCCAGGCCACCAACGACATCCGGGACAAGGTGATTGAAATTCAAAATTCAACAGACAATACCGTGGATGACGTCAAGAAAATATCCAGTGTTATTTTCAAGGTGAACGAAATCGTCTCCACCATTGTGAACGCCATGGAGGATCAGTTTTCGTCGGCCGCACAAATGGCCCAGAACATGGAGCAGGCTTCAGCCGGTATCAGCGAGGTCAGTGCCAATATCACCTCAAGCTCTGAAGTGTCATCCCAGATTGCAACGGATATTTCCAGTGTGAACTCCGTATCCGAAGCCATCTCACAAAAGAGCAGCCAGATGAACGAGAACGCCCGGAACCTGGCCGACTTGTCCATCAAGCTAAAGGATATGATTTCCGTTTTCAAAGTGTCCAAAGACGAATCCGAATCAGAGGCATAAGCCTTATTTAGTGTTTGGGCGAAAAGTGGCCCAGATGCAAGGCGTAAAAAAAATTGCAACCGGAGCAACCTTAAGGTTGTGAGGATTGCAATTTTTTTTGCAACGCAGCAGATGGGTGACTTTTCGTTCAAACACCGGTCACCACCCGGTCTCTGCCGGTTTCCTTGGCCTTATACAGGGCCTTATCCGCCACGGCCACAAGGGCATCTTTGTTTTTGATGCCCTTTTTATATTCACTGACCCCGGCACTCACCGACAAGGTCAGGCCCGGGAACCGGTCCGCCAACAGGTCCCCTAACCTTCGGACCTCTTTTCTGACCCTTTCGGCATAGGCTGCGGCCTTGTCAAGGCTGGTGCCGTTAAGAACCACAATGAATTCTTCCCCGCCGTACCGGCCCACATGATCTGATGGCCTGGAGATTTTTTTCAAGGTCTTGGAAATCAGCTTGAGGATGACATCCCCGGCCTGGTGCCCGAAGGTGTCGTTGAATTTTTTGAAAAAATCCACGTCAATCATGACCAGGGAAAGGGGCTGCTCCCCTTTAACCGCCTTGTTAAACCCTTCAGTCAACAGCTTGTCTATGGTCATCCGGTTGAGCAGGCCGGTAAGGCCGTCCCGCATGGAAATGGATCGGGCTTCGCTGTAGGCGGTGGCGTTTTCAAGGGCCATGCCCAGCTCGTTGCCCACAATGCCGATAATGGAAAAGATATTGGACGGGATGGATTTTTTGGACCGGGCATGGTCCATTCCCAGAATTCCCACCACCTTGTTCCGGCTGCAAAAGGGAACCAGCAGCATTTCATGGGCATTAAATGCCTCAAGAATGTCCCGGTCCCCGGCGGTTTGCCCGTTAACCAGGACCGGCTCTTTGTTTCGAAGACATTGGATTAAGCCTTTGGCCTTTTTATGCAAAGCGACCTGAACCGATAAAAGGCCTTGGGCCGGTTCTCCTTTTTCAAGGCAGTTGACCACGGTTAACTGCCGGGAGGGCATTACCGGCTTTAAAAAGTAGATCCGGTCAAACTTGAAATCATTATAAATGGCTTTCAGGGTTTCCTGGATAACCGTTTCAGGGTCAAGGCTTCGGTGGGGGGCGGTGATGCTTTCCATGACGGCCTGGGATTTGTGGCTGTTGGCCGCCAGTGCCGCACCGTTAAAATAGACCTTGGAACTGATGGCACTTAATTTCAGGTTGGCCTGGAGAAGGTTTTCCCTGAACTGGCTGGAAGAGGGGAACACAAAATTATAAAACTGTGCGGTCCGCTCCATTTCCCGGTCCATTTTCTGAATGATCCGTTTAAAGTTGACTTCAAAAAGGGGGATGTGCCGGGTGACTTCCGGCTGGAGGACCGGGGGATGATTGATGTCCAGGGAGCCGATTCCCTGGGTCCATGCCAGAAAATTGGCCAGGGCGACAATGGAGATGAGCATGGCCTCGTCATCTGACAGGTCCAGATGCTCAAACCGCCGGTGATGGGTGTTGATCACCAGGGTCAGGGCTTCGGGCAGATGCCAGGCATGGCTGTAATAAGCCCCGATGTCGTCATGGCCCATTCCCATGATGTCCCGTTCTTCATCAATGACCTGCCCGTGGCAGGCCGCGGCATTGGCTACAAATTCACCATAGTTGACGCAGCCTTGAAGGTCAAAAATGATCTTGCCGAAATCGTGCAAAAGCCCAGCCATATAGGCCTCTTCCAGGGCCGGGTATTGGACTTCCTCGGCAATGGCCCGGCCAAGGCAGGCCACACACAGGCAGTGGCGCCAGAAAAAGGCCCGGTGAAAGCTTTTAATTTTTCCGGGCCGGATCATTTTTTCAAACACAGAGGCTTTCAGGGAAATATTTTTAACCTCGTCAACCCCTAAGAAGATAATGGCTTCGGTAACATCGGTAATGGTTCTTTTAAGGCCGAAAAACGCTGAATTGACAATGCTTAACACCCTGGTGGAGATGCCCGGGTCCGTTTCCACCAGTTTGGATAAGTCTTCCATATTGGTCTGGTTGCTGTTGCAAAGCGCCAGCAGTTTGGTCATTACCGGGGGAAAGCTCGGGACTTCCTTAACGTCAAATTTCAACACTTTCTCAACATCTTCCGCCAAAGGAAGAATGAGGCGATCATTCATGGTGGGGGGTCTCCAAAAGAAAGTCTTGTCTTTAATCCATACAGCCGGTTAATGTTAAGGGGTTTCTCCCTGTTACGTCTATCATGGGTTTGCGCGCTTTACAAACAGCCAGATGCTATGTTGACTTTATGGTTGTATCATTTTCCCCGGACTTGTTCAAACAGGATTAAAAAATAGCGGACAGGTCGTTGAGCAATTCAACTGTCCCCCTGTAGGGCCTGCCTGTCATAAGGCCGGGCCCTGAAGCGGAAAAGCGCAGCAGGATGGTGTTAAGTTCGTCGGGAATGTAGGGGAACAGTTTTTTAAGGTTCATGACCCGGTGGGGATACATCAGGGACATGTCCGTCCCTTCTAAAGCGGACGTGAAATCCGGGTATGCTTCGGGCGTGTTCCGGATATTGTCCAAAGCGTGCCGCCCCTTGCCCACCACCTGCTGCAAGACATTGCCCAGGCAGACCACATCCAGGTCAGGGCCGCTCATATCGTAGTCAAAATCGATCCAGGAAAGGGAAGAGAGCCTTTCCGTCCACATCAGGTGATCGGCCCGGATATCCCCGTGGTGAAGGCCTGTTTCATGGAGTTTCGCGATGGCGGCCATACTTTCCAGGAACCGGGCCATGACCTGGGGGAACAGGGTGTCGAAATACGCCCTGTGGGACAGGTCAAGATCCCGCAGGTACTGGTAAAGAGACGGGCCGGGCAGAGGGTCCAGAATCCGGACCACGTTGCCGGCCCTGTCCTTAACCCACTTCCCCTGCATGAAATTGGGATGCCCGGTTACGGCGTCCAGAACAGCGGCCTCTTTTTCCGGGCTGCGGATGCAGTTAAATGTCAGGGGGCCGATGCGCCCCTTAAACGTCTCCCTGAACACCAGCTTCACGATTTTCCGGGTATTGCTGTCAAGGTCCAGGGTCTTTTTCACCCAGAACTTGGGTTGGTCGTCAATGCCGAATCGGCCTTCCCTGGCATGCCGGACAACCAGGTGGTCGCTGTTTCCCAGCCGCATCACGTCTCCCGGGGCAATGGACATGAACTGTGTGGTATCTTCAAAAACCCGGGGAGGTCTGCGGATATCCCTTCCTGTAAGTTGCCGGATTCTGCCGGACAGATCCGATCCCTGATATCCCATGGCCCCTCCTGTTGATGAGTGAATGCCTTAACTATAGGACCAGCAATTCCCATGCCAGCAAACCGGCCATGGCAGGCCAAATACCCGGGTAGCGGGATCCTTTCCAGGCAAGGATTTTCAGCGGCCCTTGGTTGAAGCCTTACGGCCCGGATGGGATAAGGCCGCAAAAAAATCCAACGGTCTGTCCGTTTTTTTTACGTCAGGGTCCGGTTTTCAGGGGATGGGGGTCAATGTCATTAACTTAAGCGTTAATACAAGAAACTGGAAACAAGAGACAAGAGGGTGAAGCGCCGTTGGCGCCCATTTTATAACCCCTGCGCGCTATGCCAAATTTCTTAAGTTAATGGCATTGGGATGGGGGTTACACTGACCGCCGGCGGAACATCCAGGCGGACAGGGGCAGGGTGACGGCGGCCATGATCAGCAGCGGCCATATCCGGGGCCAGACCATGGCAAGGTTGGCGCCTTCCAGGAAGATGCTGCGCAGGGCCGCCACAATATGGCAGACCGGGTTGACCACGTCGGCCTGCCTGAGCCAGGGTGGCATGTTCTCCACAGGGGTGGCAATCCCCGAAAGGATGATGGCCGGCATCATAAACAAAAATGCGCCCAGAAGTCCCTGCTGCATGGTGGTGGAAAGGGATGACACCAGAAGGCCCACCCCCACAATGGAGATGATAAAACTAAGCAGGGCAATGACCAGGGCGGCCGGGGTGCCCCTGAAGGGAATATCAAACCAGAACACCGCACCGGCGGCAAAGATAAGGGCATCGGCCATGCCAAAGAAAATGCCGGGCAGGGCTTTGCCCGTCAGAATTTCCCATGGGCTGAACGGGGCCACCAGCAGCTGGTCAAAGGTGCCGAATTCCCGTTCCCGGGCAACGGACAAGCTGGTGAGAATCATTACCACCACCATGCTGATGATCCCGCCAAGGGCCGATACAATATACCACCGGCTGCTCAGGTTCTGATTGAACCATGCCCGCTCCACCAGCCTGAGGGCCGGGCCGTTTTGCCGGGTAATGCCCTGGTCTGACAGCGTTTGGTTGAAATTTTCCACAATGGATCCCAGGTATCCTAAGGCAATCATGGAGACATTGGGGGTTCTGCCGTCTGCGATGACCTGGATGTCCACCGGCTGCGCCTTGTAAAGGTTTGTTTCAAACTGCGGGCCGATGTGGATCACCAACCGGGCCTTTTCATTATTGATGGTTTGGGCCGCCTGCTGGCTGCCTGACAGGAAACCGGTCAGGTTGAACTTTCCGGAACCTTCCACATCAGCCAGAAAAGCCCTGGAAAGCACGGATCGGGATTCATCCCATACCGCATACCGCACATTTTCAAGGTCAAAGGTGGCGGCATAGCCAAACACAAAAAACTGGATAAGGGGCGGTACGATGATGACAAACCGGCTTTTGGGGTCCTTGATGATAATGGCAAACTCTTTGGCCGCCAATGCAATTAAGCGTCGTATGGTTTTCATGGGGATCAAAGCCTCTTGGAAATTTTCCGGTAAGAAAGGGTCAAAAACAGCACGGCCATCAACGCCAGGACCAGGGCATTGGGCAGCAGCACCGGCCAGACGTCCCCGGCCGCAAACAGGGTATGGCTGATGGTGACAAAATAACGGGCAGGGAAAATATAGCTGATATACTGGATCACCCTGGGGGTGGATTCCAGATCAAAAATCAGGCCGGAAAGGAAAAAAGCCGGCAAAAAACCGGCCACAATGGAGATCTGGGCCGCCACAAACTGGATTCGGATGGCAGCGGATAACAACAGCCCGAACCCCAGGCAGGTCAGCATGAAAAGGGAACTGAGCAGGATCAGTGCTCCGACAGAGCCCCTGAAGGGCACGTCAAACAGGACGGTGCCCACCGCTACGGACATGCCCATGCCCAGCATTCCCAGGACATAATAGGGCAGGGTTTTGCCCAGCAGGATGTCTATCTTTCGCAAGGGGGTGACCAGCATGGCCTCCATGGTTCCCCGTTCCCATTCCCGGGCAATGACCAGGGCGGTTAAGAGGATGCCGATCAGGGTCATGATCAGGGTGATCAGCCCTGGAATCAAAAAATACCGGCTTACGGCCGCCTCATTAAACCAGATGCGCGGGGATATGGTTACCATGGCCCCGGCGGCCGGTTTCCCCTGTGCCAGGCGCTGGGCCGCCCACAGGTTTCCAATGGTTTTACCGTACCCTTCAATGAGCCGCGCCCGGTTGGCGTCAATTCCGTTCAGGATCAGCTGCACCGGTGATGGGGAGCCGGTCTCAAGGCGGGAAGTAAAATCGTTTTGAATTAAGATGATCCCGTCGGCAGCCCGGTTTTGGATCATGACCCTGGCCTGTGCCATGTTCCGGACCGGGCGGATCTCGAAGTTGGGTGACAGGGCAAACCGGGCCGCAAGGTCCCGGGACATGGCCCCCCGGTCCTCATTGACCAGGGCCAGGGGCACATGCTCCGCATCCAGGCTCACGCCGTAGCCAAAAATGATAAGCAGGACCAGGGGCATGACCATGGCCAGAATAATGGAACTGGGATCCCTCAGTATTTGAAGGGTTTCTTTGCGCAGCACCCCGTAAAGGCGCATGATGAAACGTCTCATGGCAGGCATTCCTTTTCCGGTTCGAGGTTGTCATCGGGACCGCTGTGTTGAGCCAAAGCCGTTCCCATGGCCAGGGCAATAAACGCATCATCCATGGTGGGCCGGGGGTTTTCCGGGGTCCGGGCCAGGCGCCGGATCTGCCCCGGCGTGCCCATGGCCAGGGTCTGTCCCTTGCTCATGATGAGCATGCGGTCACAGTATTCGGCTTCCTCCATGAAATGGGTGGTGACGATCACGGTCACCCCCTGTTCGGCAAATCCGTTGATCCTGAGCCAGAACTCTCTGCGGGCAAAGGGGTCCACCCCTGAGGTGGGTTCGTCCAAAAACAGGATATCCGGTTCATGGAGCAGGGCGGCAGCCATGGAAAGCCGCTGTTTGTAACCGCCGGGAAGATCCTGGGCCGCCTTTTTTTCCCATGCGTTAAGGCCGAATTCTTCAAAAGCCCAGCCGATCCGGGCCGATAGTTGTTTTCTTGAAAGGCCGTAGGATTTGCCGAAAAATTCAAGGTTTCCCCTTACGCTGAGCTGGCCGTAAAGGGAGAACTGCTGGGCCATGTACCCCAAGCGGGCCCGGGCCTTTGCCCGGGATGTTCTCAAGTTCCGTCCGGCCACCCGGATGTCTCCTGCGCTGGCCGGTAAAAGTCCGCAGAGCATGCGAAAGGTGGTGCTTTTGCCAGCCCCGTTAGGGCCTAAAAGCCCGAAAATTTCCCCCTGCTTTACCGTAAAGCTCAGATCGTTGACCGCAGTGAAGCTGCCAAACCGTTTGCACAGGTGATCCGTACGGACAAGGGCATCTCGATCCGGAATTTCAGGATTTCGATGCCCTGTGCCGGCCACGGGTTCTATACGGGCCTCCTGGTTGGGGATCAGGGCCATGAAGGCATCTTCAAATTCTGGAGATGCCGTTAAAATTCTGCCGCCCCGGCCGTTTAAAATTGCTGCAATCCGCTCCTTTCCGGCGGTTTTGCCAACAGGTTCCGTCACCACCCGGACCCGGCCGGACCGGATGGTGGCATCCACAATGCCGTTTTCCCCGGCAAGGCGGGTATAGATCTGCCGGGGCCGGGCCTGTTCATCGGGTTCCACCAGAAAAACCCGTTGTGCCATGGCGGCGGTAAATTCCCGGGGCAGTCCCTGGGCCAACAGACGGCCATGGTCCATGACCAGCACTTTCCCGCAGCTTTGGGCTTCATCCATATAGGCGGTGGCGGCCAGCACGCCGATGCCGTCGTTTTCAACCAGCTCATAGACGATTTTCCACAGTTCGCGCCGAGACACGGGATCCACGCCCACGGTGGGTTCATCCAGGAGCAACAGTTCAGGAGACTTGACCAGGGCGCAGGCAAGGCCGAGCTTTTGTTTCATGCCGCCGGACAATGCCCCGGCCCGGCGCCGGGTGTACCGGGAAAGATCGGTCATGGACAGCAGCCTTTCAAACCGGGCCTTTCGTTTGTTTAAGGCAACCCCTTGCAGATCGGCATAGAGCCTGAGGTTTTCCAAAACCGTCAGGTCCTGGTAAAGGCCGAATTTCTGGGGCATATACCCCACCCGGCTCTGGATTTTAAGCGCGTTGGCCACACTGTCCAGACCCAGCAGGGTCATTTTTCCGGAACTTGGCGCCAGAAGCCCTGCGGCAATGCGGATCAGGGTGGTCTTCCCAGCCCCGTCCGCCCCTACAAGGCCGGTGATAAGGCCCGGCTCAACTGTGAAATTCACGTCATCCAGGGCCTTTATTTCCCGGCTGCCCTTGACCGCAAAGGTTTTGTTCAAGGCTGTGGCACACAGGACCACATTGGGGGTATGGGGTAAAGGGGCCATGGTGTTTATTTGTCCGTTGAGCAGTTATCGGACAGGGCCCGGGCCGTTGTTCCGGCCTCATGTCCATTGACCGTGACCGTGACCGGCATGCCCAGGCGCAGGCGGTCCTCAGGGTCCTTGACAAAGACCCTTGCCTCGTAGACCAGCTGGGTTCGCAGGTCCTCAGTGGCCACGGAACGGGGCGTAAACTCGGCCACAGGGGAGATGAACCCCACCCAGCCGGGAACGGGCTGCCCGGGAAAAGAGTCGCTGAACACCATGGCGCCCATCCCTAAATTGATCTTGCCCAGCATGGGCTCGGGGATATAGGCCCGGACCCATTTGGGATCGGTAAGGGCCAGGACAAATGCGGGACGGGCGGGTCCGGCCAGTTCCCCTTTTTCCAGGATCCTGGACTGGATAATGCCCGGGGCGGGTGCTGTCAGGGTCATGTCCGAAAGCCGGATCTGCAATTGGGAAAGGGCGGCCTCTAATGCTTCGAGCTGGTGGCGGGCGGCGGATATATCTTCTTTCCTAGGACCTTCCACCATAAGGCTTAAGGATTTTTCACATACCTTGAGCTGGGCCTTTTCCACCTTGAGGCGGGATTGGGCATCATCCAGTTCCTGGCGGCTGGTGGCACCGGAACCGGATGTTTTTTCCAGCCGTTTGAGGGTCTGCCTGACATTGTCCACCCGGGCTTTGGCGGCCGCTACCTGGGCCCTTGCCTGATCAATCTCCTGGGGCCGGTTGCCGGTCTCCAGGCGGCACACGGTTTCCTTCTGGGCGGCGATTTTGGCTTTGGCCTCGGCTATGGCGGCTTCAAGCCGGCTGGCGCGCAGCCTGGCCAGAATATCCCCTTGTTTTACCGGCATGCCCTCTTCAACCAGAATGTCGGCAACGATTTCCTGCTCGGTAAAGGCAAGGGCGGCATCCCGGATGTCAATGGTGCCGTATATCTTAAGTTCCGGCGCATCCTCTCCCGGTTGGTTTTTTTGATACGGCCAATACGTATAGGCGCCGGCACCCAGAAGAATCAGTATGATGACAGGGATTATTTTTTTCATGATGGTATCCTTTATTAAAGCTAACAGCTAATGTCTTTTCCCATTCGTTACGGCCAGTCCGGAATCAGCATCCAGCCAGCCCGTATCCGTTATTACACCCTGCCAGCCGCCACCCAGGGCCCGGTACAGGGACACGGTCTGGGAAAGCGCCTGCTGACGGGCCGTTAATAAGGATTCCTGGATCAGGACCAGTTGCTGCTCATTGTCAAGAACCTGGAATAAATTGCCCAGTCCTGCCCGGTACAGTTCATCAGCTAAGGCCACGCTATGGGCGGCGGCCTTTTGGGCCTGGATCAGCGCTTCGACTTTGCGCCGGCTTTTACTCACCCCCACCATGGCGGTTTCCACCTCGGCCAGGGCCTGAATGATCTGCTGTTCCAGGGCCAGGCGGGCCTGTTGGGCCCGGGACTGCTGAACGGCAATCTTCGATTCAATCCGGTTTCCGGTGAACAGCGGAAAGGAAACCCCCGGCCCCAGGCTATACACCAGGGCATCTTTGCCAAACAGCCCGGCTGCCGTATCCGTGGACAGGGTAAGCCGGCCTGAAATGGCCAGGGCCGGGTATTGTTCCGCCTGGACCGCCCCGATTCCGGCCACGGCACTGTGGTACTGGTGCAGGGCCAGGGCAATGTCCGGCCTGCGGCTTACAAGGTCTGCCGGCAGGCCCGTACCCATCAGGGGCGGCACCTGGGGCAGGGGCCCCGGGGGAATCACCAGGTCTTTGCGGCTTAACATCACCTTGATTCTGTTTTGGGCCGCGGCAAGGGCACTGGACAGCTCGGGAAGACGGGCCCTGGTACCGGCAATGAGACGGTCGGCTTGGGCCACAGTCAGGGCCGTTCCGTTGCCGGCTTCAAAATCTGACCGGGCCAGGGCCCGGGTTCTGATCTGCAGGTCAAGGGTTTCATTAACATTGTCAATCCGGGCCGCCAGAATCCGGGCCTCGATATAGGCCAGACTGAGTTCGGCGCACAGGGAAACAAACATCCCGTAGAAATCCGCATAGCTTGCCCGGATATCTTCTTCCCCGGCTTCCAGCAACCGGGCCGTCCGGCCCCACAGGTCCGCTTCCCATCCGGCGGTGAGCCCGGCTGAATAAACATCCAGTGTTTTTCCGGCCTGTATGCCTTGAAGGGAAACCACTTTGTCTTGGGCCGACGCCCGGGTGTATCCCAAGGCCGCAGCCAGCTGCAATTGTTTGTCCGCCGCTGTCACACCGTTTCGGGCAGCCGCCTCAACCACCCGTTCCCGGGCCTGGGACAAGGGGATGCTGGACCCGTTCAACTGTTGGATCAGGCCGGACAGCACCGGGTCGTTGAACTGCTGCCACCACTGGCTCTCCGGTTCCCGGGAACGGTTAAACGCTGTTTCATTCAGGTCTGCCGCCGCCCATTTTCCCGGCAGATTGTCTGCCATGTCTGGCGGTGAGAAATCCGGCCCGACCATACAGGAGGAAAGACAGAAGACCTGGGCCATGATCACGATCAATACCGGCAGGCGCCGGGGCAGGGTGTGTGTTTTCATTTCGTTAAAGCTCCTGTGTTCGTGATGTTTCTTCTGATATGCCAAGAATCGCCATGGTGTGGGCCACCACCACCTCTTTGATTTCTTCCACCTCGCTTGCGCTGTATCCTTCAAGATCAAGGGCCCGGACAACGGTTTCCCGGCCCACCCGGAAGATAACCAGCTGCCCCATGACAGCCGCAGCCCGGAGCTTTGCCCGCCTTGGGGAAGGTTCCCCCGTAACGGCCATGATCAACGTGGCAAATGAGTTTAATATGGGTTTCATAAACCCTTCAAAAATCATGGGGTATGCCTGGCTGGGATACATTTGTTCGCGAAGGATAATTTTAGCAAACCGTGGCCCCTGTTCGGTTCCGGCAATAAAGCCGATGAACCGTTCCACCAGGGCCCGGGTCAGTTCCCTGGCTTTTTGCCGGCCGGATTCGCCGGTAAAGGAGGGGGTGTTGGCAATCATTTCAACAAGTCCGCCGCTTTCTTTTTTGATCCGTTCAACGATGTGGGCTACGGCTGCCTGGTATAGGCCTTGCTTCCCGCCGAAATAATAAGGGATGGCGGAAATGTTGACCCCGGCTTCTTTTACGATCATCCGGGTGGTGGCCGCTTCAAATCCATGCCGGCCAAATATGTCAATGGCCGTTTCCAGCAAACGGTCCCGGGCTGCGGCAGAGGGCTGTTCTTCAACGGGTGTCATAAGGTCTCCCTTTTTGGGGTTGGGTTTTTATAAGAAACTGGAGACAAGAAACAAGAGACAAGAGGGCGAAGCCCCTGCGGTGCCCAATTTATAGTCTACCGTTGCTGGTGTCTTCAGTTTCATTATTCGTTGTGGGCTTGTGGCCCATGGCCGTTATATGCAGAATAATTCAATCGATTGATTGAGTCAAGTGATTAAATCAAACGATTGAAGTTTTTTTACTGCCAGGCAGAATTTGTACTCAGCGAAATGATGGGGAACGATTCAGGAATAGGGCAGGAAAGGAAAAGTGGTGATGGAAAAAACTTGAACGGGTCGCTGGTCAGGATGGGGACCATGGCGTTGTTGGACTTGGGATATGGGGTTTGGGAACTCAAATTTGTAGAAAATGGAGACCGGAAGAAGGGAGACCGGATCTCGTGCATTTTTAAGGGGTGTGCCTTCCGGTCTCCCTTCTTCCGGTTTTCGGTCTCCCTGGGCTCAACTATTTACAAATTTTTAAGCCGTGCCATCATCTCATGTTCTTCTTTTAGAATGGCGTGGGCCGTTTTGACATCAACTTTTTCAAACTGGATAAAATCTCCCGGCGTTGTCTGGACCACCCGGGAGATATCCGAGGAAATCACCGTGGCAATCTTGGCATACCCGCCCACGGTCTGCTCCACTAAGAGGATGATGGGCTGTTCGTCGGCCGGGATCTGGATGGAACCGGGCATGGAGGGCTCGGACACAATGCTTTTGGGCATGTCTTCTTTGATGGGCACCGCCTCACCCATGAGCCGGTACCCCATGCGGTCGGCCTTGGGCGTGACCATGTAAGGCTGCTTAAACAGCAGATCAAGCCCTTTATCAAAGTAGTCGTCCTGGGGGCCGGGGATGACCCTGATGGTTGCCTGTGACGGATATTGGGGGATAAACTGGTCCGGAATCGACTTTGGGCTTGCCAAAAGCGGGGCGTCTATCGTGTCCAGAACATCGTTGGCCTGCAGGGGGCGCCCCAGAAATCCACCCAACTTTCCACCGGCGTAAGTGGACCGGCTGCCCATGATTTTAGGCACGTCAATCCCCCCTGAAAAGGCCAGATAGGCCCGGCAGCCTGACTTGACCTGGCCCAGGGTGACCTTGTCCCCGGGGCTCACCCTGAGGGTCTGCCAGGCCTCTTTTTCTTCATCATTGATCTTAATGCCCATCCGGGCACCGGTCAGGGCCATGTCCATCTCTTTTAATATTTCAAAGGACGGCCCCATGACGGTAAGCTCTAAGGCTGCGGCGGTCTGGGGGTTGCCCGCCAGAAGGTTGGCCATGGCAAAGGCGGTTTTGTCAAGAGCCCCGGATACCGGGACCCCCATGTGCTGGAACCCGGTTCTCCCTAAGTCCTGGACCGTGGTATATCCGCCGGGGGCCAGAATTTTAATGGCGCTCATGACAGGCCCTCCTCTTTTTTGATGCGGTCAAACTCCGGCCTTGAAATGGAAAAAAATTGAATCTTGTCGCCGGCCCGGTAACGAAAGGGGTTTTGTTTTTCAGGGGCAAACAGGTTCAGGGGGGTCTGCCCGATGATCTGCCATCCCCCGGGCGAGGTAATGGGATAGATCCCGGTCTGGTTGTTGGCAATGCCCACCGAGCCTTTGGGAACGCTCATTCTCGGGGTCTTGAGCCGCGGGGTGGCCAGGCGCGGGTCCAGGCCGCCAAGAAAGGGAAACCCCGGGGTGAATCCCACCATGTAAATCAAGTAGGCGGTTTGGGTGTGGATCTTGATAACCTCTTCACAGGAAAGGCCCGAGGACGCCATGACATGGTTCATATCAGGCCCTAAGTCCTCGTCATAGCAGACCGGAATCTTAACAATGGTTTCACTGAAAACCTGTTTTGAATGGGTATCCCATTGTCCGGTTTCGATTTTCTTTTCTAGCTCTTCCGGGCTGGTTTCCAAAGGGTCATAGTTGATGAGAACCGACCGGTAGGTGGGGATAATCTCCCTTATGCCGACGGGCTTATCCTTTTCCAGTGCCCGGGCCAGGGTCCTGACCCGGCCGTTGACCTCAGGGTCAATGCCCGGGCCTAACTCCACTAAAAGGCCCCGGTCTCCGGCCGGCCTGAACAGGGGTTTTTCGTAAGGGGGCAGGGTGTCGGGCTGCGCCATTATGCCTCTCCCATGGGCATCACCTTGAAGTCATTTTCTTCAAGTTTCGCCCGAATGGTTTTGACCAGATCCAGGGCCGCTTTGTTGTCCCCGTGGACGCAAAGGGTCTGGGCTTCCAGTTCAATCACGGTGCCGTCCACGGCTTTAACAAAGCCATTGGCCATGTCCAGGGCCCGCTGGGCCACAATTTCAGGATCTGAAATAACCGCCCCGGGCTGTTTTCTGGATACCAGGGTTCCTTCAGGGGTATAGGCCCGGTCCGGAAAGGCTTCATAGGCCACTTTAAGGCCTAAATCCTTTCCCACCTGCCTCATGGTTTCCCCCTTTTTGCCGGCCAGGGCCACAAAAATCAGCCCGGGGTCAAGGGACAGGATGCCTTGGGCCACCGCCCTTGCCGTGGTTTCATCCTCCACGGCATCCAGGTATAGGGCCCCGTGGGGTTTGACGTGCTGGAGGTTTGCCCGGCAGGCGATGCAGAATCCTTTGAGCGCCCCGATCTGGTAGATCAGGTAGTTTTTAACTTCATCGGCCGTGGCCGCCATGCTTCTTCTGCCGAATCCGAGAAGGTCCGGGTATCCCGGATGGGCCCCGATGGCCACCTGGTTGTCAACGGCAAGCGTTACGGTCTTTTCCATGACCATGGGATCTCCGGCGTGGAATCCGCAGGCAATGTTGGCCGAAGAGATGGATGCCATGACCTGTTCATCCATGCCGATCCTGTAAGCCCCAAAGCTTTCGCCCATATCACAGTTTAAATCGATTCGTTTCATTTTGAATTTGATTAACCTTTCCAGATCACTTGTTTTTTTAGATATTCCAGAATATATCTTTGCTATTTAAAAATTTCCATTCGGTGTTTGAGTAAACCCGTGTTTGGACGAAAATTTGCCCAGGTGCAAGGCGCATGAAAATTTGCAACCGGAGCAACCTTTAGGGTTGTGAGGATTGCAGATTTTCTTGCAACGCAGCAGATGGGTGAATTTTCGTTCAAACACTATTGTCCGGTCATCAGCTGCGGCAGTATCAGGGCAATCTTGGGAAAAATAGTCAAAATGGCCGTGGTCATCAGCATGAGAAAGAAAAAGGGCAGCGCATGCTTGGCAATCTTCATAATGGGCTCCCCGGTCAGTCCCTGGATGACAAAGAGATTAAATCCCACCGGCGGGGTGATCTGGCTGACCTCCACCATGAGGATCAGGTAGATTCCGAACCAGATGGGGTCAAAACCGGCCGCCGTCACCATGGGAAGGGCAATGGGCAGGCTCATGACCACAATGGAAAACCCGTCCAGCAGGCAGCCCAGGATAATATAAAACAGCCCCAGCAAAATCATGAGCATGTACGGGGAGAGGTTTAACCCGGCAATGGCCTGGGTAATGGCCGCAGGGATCCCTAAAAATCCCATGGCCCGGGACAAGAAACCGGCCCCCACCACAATGAGCATGATCATGGCATTGGTCTTGACCGCGCCTTTAAGGCATTCAAAAAAGATTTTAAAGGTCATGTGCCGGTTGAGGACGGCAAAGACAAGGGCGCCGAAAACCCCCAGGGCTGCGGCTTCTGTCGGTGTGGCAAACCCGCCGTAGATGGAGCCGAGCACCATGAGAATCAACATCAGGGTCGGGGCCAGGTCCTTGAGCCCGATGAGCCGGTCGGCCCAGGTGTAGGTGTCCTGGGTCCGGGGGGCAATATCCGGGTTTTTAATGCCGCAAAAAATAATATAGGCGGAATAGACCGACGCCAGCAAAAGTCCCGGCAGAACCCCGGCCATGAACATCTTGCCGATGGAGACCTCGGCCAGGATGGCATATACGATCATGATCAGCGACGGCGGAATCAGAAATCCCAAGGTGCCGGCCCCGGCAAGGGACCCCATGGACAGGCTCCGGTCATACCCGAGCTTGTCAAATTCCGCCAGGGTGATTCTGCCCACCGTGGCAGTGGTGGCGGCACTGGAGCCGGAAACCGCGGCAAACAGGGTGCATGAGACAATGTTCATGAGCAAAAGCCCCCCGGGCAGCCGGTAAAGCCAGGGAACCAGGGACTTGAACAGCCGTTCCGATATGCCGGACCGGTATAAGATTTCCCCCATTAAGATAAAGAGGGGCAGGGCCACATATTCCCATTTTTCAATGGTGGCCCAGACCGAGGAGGCCATGTTGTTTCCGGCCGGCAGGGAGGAAAACAATCCCATGCCGATAAACCCGACAATGAACAGGGAAAATCCCACCCAGATGCCGGCGGCCAGGGTCAGAAACAGGCATCCGAAAACAATGACGGACATGAGCAGCAGTTCAGATTCCATCACACCACCTCCTCTTTGGTTTGAATGGCCGCAAATGTTTTGATGGTGGTGGCGGCAAGCTCAAAAAAGAAGCAGGCCGCTCCGGCCAGCATGATGGCCTGGGGGATCCACAAAGGGGTATGGGTCAAGGTTCCGGAGGTGGATTCATACCGCAGGGAAGACTGGACCATCTTTAACAGGTAGATCCACAGGTATCCCATAAAGGCGGTGGTGGTAAGCGTGGCCAGAAAGGTAATGGTCCGGGCCGCCTTTGGGGGCAGAAATCCCAGGACCAGGGTGATCCTTATATGCCCTTTTTCTTTCAGGCAGTATCCGGCACCCATGAATATAATGGCAGCAAGCCCGTAGGCGCTGTATTCGTCGCTGATAAGGGTGGTTTTTTCAAAGGCGTTCCACAGAAAAATTTCCACGAGGATAAGCAGGGTCATAAGCCCTAAGACCACGGCGGAAATATTGGCCATGATCTCACTTAAGGCATCAGAAAGTTTAACTAATCGGTTCATTGGGGGCTCCACAAAAGGCCGAAGGGGTTTAGGCTGAAGGCTGTTTAGGCCGAAGGGGTTGATCCTTTCTCTCCTAACTGCCCTCAGCCTTCAGTCTTCAGCCTATGAAAATCTATCGGCCGGTGATTTTATAGTATTGATCCAAAATGGCCTGGGCATCGGCCCCGGCTTTCTGAGCCCATTCGGCCCTGAGTTTTTCACCCACGGCATTGAGCTGGGCCCGGAATTCCTTGGATACCGGGTTGATGGTCATTCCGTTTTCGGTCAGGGTGGCCCGGCTTTTCCGGTCCATGTCCCCGGCCAGGTTCCACATTTCATCTTCCATCTCTGCCGCAATCTCAAGGACAATGGCCTGGGTCTTTGGATCGAGTTTGTCCCAGGCGGCCTTGTTGACGTTGATCATGTTCACCGGCCCCACAATGTTGATGGGGGTAAAGAACTTGAGAACTTCCCAGGCTTTGGCATCCACGCCGGATACCGAAGAGGTGTACATGGAGTCCAGAAGGCCGGCTTTCATGGCCGGATATACTTCGGAAAAGGGCATTTTTCTTGCGGCGATGCCGGTGGCATTACCGAATGCCAGGCCGGTGCCGTCATACACCCTCATCTTAAGGCCGGACAGATCGGCTTCGGAATTGATGGCCCGCTGGGTATAGATGCCGGAAAAAGGCCATACTGAGGTGTAAAGGGTCTTCTGGTTGAATTTTTCCAGTTTCTGGGCATAAACCGGTTTGGCCAGCTGGTAAAGAAGGCGCTGTTCAAAGGCGTTGGTGGAGATAAAGGGCTGGGCGGTCAACGCCAGCACCGGGGCATCCCCTTCAACCATGCCCGTGGGGATTTCGGCAATGGCCAGCTGGCCTTCGGCAACGGCCTTGAGCAGCTCTGGCCCCTTGAACCCCAGGGAAGATCCCGGGTGAAGAACGATTTCAAGTTCCCCGTTGGTGGCTTTGGCCACCCGGTCGGCAAACTCCTGGGCACCCTTGGAATGAAAGTTGCCGGCAGGATAGTTTAAGTGCAGGTCCCATTTGGTCTTGGCCCATGCGCTGGACAGGCCGGTCAGGGCAAATGCCAGGCCGGTCAACAGAATCAGTGCTTTTTTCATTTTCTTCCTCCTTAAATTAATAAATTAAATGACTTCCGGCCAAAGCCGGGGGTAAATATGTGCGGTCAGCCATTAGTCGTTAGCTTTTAGCTGTCAGCGGGTCGAGGGGACCCAAAAGCTAACAGCTAATGGCTAACAGCTTATAGCTTCAAGTCGTCATAAACAAAATAATCCGCTGCCTGAAGGTTTCGGTATGGTCCTCAAGCAATGCTTTCAGCTTTGTTAAATTTTTTTCCTTAAGATACTCGATAATCCGGTCATGTTCGGTGACCACGGATTCATGGTGGGCCGACAGGGGCCGTTCCGGGTCAATGGGATTTCCATAAGACAGGTAGGAAAGCCGTTTGGCCTCGTTTCGGACGTCTCTGACCGCCCGGATTAAAAATTCATTCTGGGAGCATTTGGCAAACCCCATGTGAAATTCATGGTTAGCCTCCACCAGTTTGAAGACCTGATTTTCACTGATGGCCTTTCTGACTTTCTGATTGGCGGCTTCCATGGTTTTAAACAGGGATGAGCAGTCTTTTTTTACCGCTGTTTCAGCCACCCCGTTTTCAATGATCAGCATGCTTTCGAACATGGCCTTGGTGTTTTGCAGGGTAATGGGCCGGACAATCATCCCTTTGTTGGGAAGGGATTCCACCATTTTTTCCCCCTGAAGCCGGACCAGGGCCTCCCGGACCGGGGTCCGGCCGATACCGGTTTCCTCCATGAGCTGGCCCTCTTCCAGATGCTGGCTGGGCTGGTATTCAAGGCTGATAATTTTTCTGACAATGGCTTCATAGGCGCAGACCGCCAGGGGCTTTTTGGGAAGTTTCTGGATTTTGGCCGCGGGTTTGTTCAATACAGGTTCCTTAATACGATTATGGTTGCTTCATGGTCTGAAAAATATACTTGACATAGATTAAAAATATATGTCAAGTATATTTTCAAAAATATTTGATTAACAGAGTACAAGGGAGGTACGGATCATGGCGGACAATCTTTACACATTGAAATCACCGGTGATGGGAACTTTTTACAGGGCTTCGGCCCCTGGTGCGCCGCCTTTGGCCGAAGTCGGCAAAGCGGTCAAAGAGTCCGATATCCTCTGTGTCATTGAATCCATGAAAATTTTCACCGAACTGCGAAGCGAGGCCAACGGGGTGGTTAAAGAAATCCTGGTGGAAAACGAGGAGCCGGTCATGAAGAATCAGGACATCATGATTATCGAAAAAAAATAAGTTGGGTTCAGGGAAAAATATAAAATGGATATCAAGCGGATTTTAATTGCCAACCGGGGGGAGATTGCCTTAAGGGTGATCCGGACCTGCCGGGAAATGGGCATTCACACCATTGCGGTGTACTCGGATGCGGACAAGGACAGCCTTCATGTCAAGGCCGCCCATGAGGCGGTTCATGTGGGGCCGGCCTTGAGCCATAAAAGTTATTTGAATATGGACCGGATCATGGCCGCGGTGGAGACATCCAATGCCGATGCGGTCCATCCGGGCTACGGGTTTTTATCGGAAAATTCAGGTTTTGCCAGGGCATGTGAGGAAAAGGGGGTGACCTTTATCGGCCCCTTGGCCGACACCATTGAACGGGCAGGGGATAAGTCCGCTGCCCGCCAGACCTTAACGGATTTAGGGGTTCCGGTGATCCCGGGCAGCCGGGATGTGCTGTCTTGCGCCGAAATGGCCTGTGAAACCGCCGATAAGGTCGGCTACCCGGTGATTCTCAAGGCATCCGGCGGCGGGGGTGGCCGGGGGATGCGGATTGCAAAAAATAAAGAAGAACTGGTCTCTGCCTTTGCCATGGCCTCAGGGGAGGCGGCAGCGGCTTTCGGCAACCCGGACATCTACCTTGAAAAATATATTGAAAAGCCCCGGCACATTGAAATCCAGATTTTAGGGGATCAGTACGGCAACTATGTCCACCTCAACGAGCGGGAGTGCAGCATCCAGATGCGGTACCAGAAACTCATTGAAGAGGCCCCGTCCCCCTTTGTGGACAACGATTTAAGGACGGCCCTGGGGCAGACCGCCCTGAAAGTGGCCCGGGCCATTAATTATGTCAATGCCGGCACCATGGAGTTCTTAGTGGATAAGGATAAGAATTTTTACTTCATGGAGGTCAATGCCAGGGTCCAGGTGGAGCATCCGGTCACCGAATATATTACGGGGGTGGATATTGTAGAGCAGCAGATCCGCATGGCCAGGGGAGAAAAACTTGAATTGAACCAGGAAGACCTTTCCCCCCAGGGCTGGTCAATGGAGTGCCGGATCAATGCCTGTGACCCGGATGACAATTTCATGCCCTCACCGGGGCAGATTGAGTCGGTCCGTTTTCCCGGGGGGGTGGGGGTCCGCCTGGATACCCATATTTATGACCGGTACATGGTCAGCCCCTTTTACGACTCTCTGATCGGCAAGCTCATTGTCCATGCCAAGGACCGGCCTTCGGCCATTGGCCGCATGAGGCGGGCTTTGGATGAATTCGAGGTGACCGGGATCGCCACCACCATTGAGTTTTATAAAAAAGTGTTTGAGAACCGGGCGTTTCAGGAAGGGGAGATGACCACCCATTTTCTGGAAGAACAGATGTTGGGGAAGGCTTAAAGGCTGAAGGCTGAAGGCTGAAGGATGAAAAGGCCACCGGCTTATAGGAAAAATATGGAGAGATAAAATGGAAAATAAAGAAGGGCTGTGGCTCCAGGATATGACCTGGCAGGAGGCAAAACAGATTATTGAAGAGAGTGGGAGGACCATCCTGCTGCCCGTGGGCAGTACGGAACAGCACGGATATCATCTGCCCCTGGGCACCGATACCATGGTGGCCATTGATCTGGCCGCCAAAGCGTCCCAAAAGGCCCGGGTGCCCGTGGCCCCGCCCCTCTGGTTCGGGTGGAGCCCCCATCACATGGTGCTGCCCGGAACCATAACCATCCGCCCGGAAATCCTGGCCGAGCTGGCCTTTGACGTCATATCCTCTCTTTCCCGCCACGGGTTTGAGAATTTTGTCCTGATCAACGGCCACCGGATCGTGAATATTACCTGGATGCAGATCGCCGCTGAAAGGGCCAAACGAGAACTGTCCGTCAACCCGGTGATTTTTGACCCGGCCTATATGTCCAAAACCATTGTCAAAAAAATGGGCTGGGGCAGCGTGGGGCATGCCGAAGAGATCGAAACCTCCCAGATGATGCACTGCCGGCCGGATCTGGTTCACATGGACCGGGCCGTGGACCACCCCCACACCCCGGCGGATCTCTACAGCGTGGACCCGGCCTTTGAGGGGGACACCCTGTGCTATGTGCCCTCAAGCCCCAAAGAGATGAAGGCCCTGGTCAAGGCTTCCGGCGGAACCTCAGGCGAACCCACCAAGGCGTCGGCCGAAAAAGGGAAGGTCTATTTTGACCACCTGGTCTCACGGCTGGTGGCGGTGGTTCAAAATTTGAGAACACCCTGATTTTTTACAAGTCAACCATCCGTTTATAGATTCCCGGGCTGGACCCGGGAATCACGGTGGCTGATGCGGCTTTCTTATAAAATTCAATCTGATTCTCATCAACCCACCCGGCAATGGCGTATCCGTATTCATTGTCCCACATGTCCCTCAGGCAGGAAAAAAGAAGCCTTTTACCAATTCCTTTTTTTCGTTGACCGGGTTTAATCCCAATGGGGCCGATGTATCCTTTGGCGGTTGCGTCATAACAGGCAAACCCGACAATGATGTTTTCCTTTACACCGATGAAACAGGAGATGGGGGCCTTTGAAAAACTTCGGTCACATTCATTGGCCCATCGGTCATTAAATTCTCTTCGGATAAATTCAGTCACCTTGCTTTTGTCCACAGCCAGGGGCCGGACGATTTTGAAACCTTCATCAAACCGTTCCTTGGGATAGGTTCCCAAGGGCAGATCATATAATTTTATCAGTAAATCCGGCATGGTTGTCCTATTGTTTTCGATGCGTTGAAGGCGTTATATGTGCGGGCCCTTCAGTTGAAATGATTATACGCCGGGCAGAGCCAATGTGCAAACCCGTAGCCGTAAAAGCAGCCTTTTTGAATTTAATGCATAACCAAGAAACTGGAAACAAGAGACAAGAAAGGAGTCGGATTAATGGCATAATCCTTTGAACCCGCCTCCGAATCGCTATCGGAATCAAACGAATCTTGAAACCAATTTCAATTTTGGGTTGGAGCGGGCCATGCCCGCGATTCGATCGCGGGCATGGCCCGCTCCAACCTATCATCTGCCGAAAATATGATGATGGATACCGGATGTTGCGGTGGTGTTGGGCGCCCGTAGGGGCGATTCATGAATCGCCCCTACATGAATCGCCCCTACACCGTCATCATCTGTAATAATGGCAATCCAAAATTCCATTTTATTGAAGTGTAATATTAAAAATGCGCCTGCCCTGATATAAGGGCCGGATTTTTATGGCAACAAAGGCAAAAAATTTGAGTCCTTGGCCAAAATGGGGTAAAAGCATGTCTCAAAGTTTTTAGAAAATTGCATTCGGATCGGATTGGGAATGCCATAACCACAGATAAAGAGAGGAAACATGAGCGCGTTAAGTTTGACACATAAGATCCTTAAGAATCACCTGGTTGAACCGGCCCGGCTGCCGGCACCCGGGGAGTTGATCAAGATCAGGATCGATGAGGCGTTTACCCAGGATGCCACGGGCACCATGTGCATGCTTCAACTTGAAGCCATGGGCGTCGGCAAGGTAAAACCCCTTTCAGTAAACTTTGTTGACCACAGTATGCTTCAATCGGGTTTCAGAAACCCGGATGACCACCAGTACCTGAGAACCGTTGCCGCAAAACTGGGCATCATCTTTTCACCGCCGGGGACCGGTATCTGTCATTTTACCAATATGGAAAATTTTGTTAAACCGGGCATGACCGGTGTGGGCGCGGACAGCCATACCGTCAATGCCGGGGGCTGCGGTGCAGTCTTCATGGGTGCCGGCGGATATGACGTGGCCCTGGCCATGGCCACCGGCATGTACACCATGCCCATGCCCAAGGTGACCAAAGTCAACCTGACCGGCCGGCTGGCCAAGAACTGTATGGCCATGGATATCATCCTGAAGATGCTTGAGATTGTCTCTGTAAAAGGCGGCAAGGGCATTATCTTTGAATACACCGGTCCCGGGGTTGCCACCCTGTCTTTGACCGAACGGGCCACCATCACCAACATGGGCGCCGAGATGGGGGCGACCACCTCAATCTTCCCCAGTGACGACAACACCAGAGCCTATCTGGAAAGCCGGGGCCGGGGCCAAGACTACACCGAACTGTCTGCCGATGAGGGGGCATCCTATGATGGTGAAATTAATGTTAACCTGTCTGAGATCGAACCTTTGATCGCCATCTATCCCTCTCCGGGCAATGTTGAAAAAGTGAAAGACCATGAAGGGACCAAAATCCATCAGGTCTGTATCGGTTCCTGCACCAACAGCTCCTTTGAAAACATTGCCGCCTTTGCAGAAGCGCTTAAAGGCAAACGGGTCAAAGTGGATACCATGCTCTATCCCGGCTCCCGGTCCGTTGCCATGCAGCTGGCCGATGCCGGTTACATTAAAATGATGTTCGAGTCCGGTGTCAGAATCATGGAGAACGGCTGCGGTGCCTGCATCGGCCAGGGCGGTTCCCCCCCAAGCCAGGGCATTACGTTGAGAACCTTTAACCGGAACTTCCCCAAACGGTCCGGGACCGATGATGCAAAATGTCATCTGATCAGCCCCCTGGTTGCCGCTGCCAGTGCCCTGACCGGCGTGATTACCCTTCCCGAAGCCAAAGAGATCCCCATTACCGTTGTGCCGCCTGTGATCGACACCGCCTCTTTCATCATGCCGGATAAAGCCGACAAGTCCGAAGGCGTTGTCCGCGGTCCCAACATCATGGCCCTGCCTGAATTCTCGCCGCTGCCCGGCATTGTGACAGGCGAAGTCCTGCTCAAGACCGGCGATAACATCAGTACCGATGACATCCAGCCGGCCGGTACCTTCCTGCCGCTTCGCTCCAATGTGAAAGAATACGCCATGCAGGCCACTTACAAGCTGGTGGACCCCACCTTTGCAAAGCGCGCGGCAGCCCATAGAGATGCCGGCAGGGAGGGGTTCATTATCGGTGCTGAAAACTACGGTCAGGGAAGCTCCCGGGAACATGCGGCCCTGTGTCCAAGATGGCTCGGTATCCGGGCGGTGATCGTTAAATCCTTTGCCCGGATTCATGTGGCCAACCTGGTTAACTTCGGCATCGTTCCCATGACGTTTAAGAATCCGGCCGACTATGACAAGATCACCCAGGGCGACACGGTCTCCTTTGATGCCGCAGACCTTTCCGGCGATCTGTTCCTTGACGTCAATGGCGAAAAACTGCCCCTGGAGCCCGCTTTTGACAAAGACATGATCCCTACCCTGAAACTGGGCGGGGCCCTGGCTCAGTTCAAGGCAACCTTCAAGGGGTAATCATACCCCCTGTATAATTTATATTGCCGGGGAAACACCATTCCCCGGCATATATTAAGATAGATATTGGAGGGGGCAGAATAAAGTTAAGGATGCAACGTTTAATTTTACTCTGCCCCAATTATTTGCACGGCCAAAGTGTAAGGTAAAAAAAGCCTATTCTTTCAGGTTCCTTTTTACCCCTCCCAATGCCGGTCAGTCTGATGCCCAGCTGCACCAGGCGGGCGGGTGCCGGAACCGGATAAAAGATCCCCGTCGCTTGACACAAAACCTGGTATTACGTACAATAAGTATCAATCAATACGTCAAATAAAAGGGGTTTGATATGAATACAAAACTTACATTGCGGCTTGAAGAGGATCTGATCAAGTCTGCCAAAAGATATGCAAGCATGAGCGGCAAATCTGTTTCTCAAATGGTTGCAGATTACTTCTACGTTTTAGATAAAACCAATTTGAAAAAGAGACAACAGATCACGCCTATTGTAAAATCGTTAAAAGGCTCTTTGAGAAATCCTGATCTTAATGAAACGGATTATAAAAAATATCTTGAAGAAAAATATCTGTGAAGATTCTTTTTGATACAAATGTTGTTCTTGATGTAATGATGAATAGAGCCCCATTTGCAGAGCCCGCAAGTCAGCTAATGTCTCTTGCTGAAAGTGGACAAATTACCGGACTGTTATGTGCAACAACAGTGACAACGATTCATTACCTGTCGACCAAGGTTTTGGGATCGGCCAATGCACAACATAAAATCAAAGATCTGACAACACTATTCGAGATTGCTACTGTGAACAGGGCTGTGATTGAGGATGCACTTGATTCCGGATTTACAGATTTTGAAGATGCCGTTATCTACCAGGCTGGCCGCCATGCAGGGGCAGAAATTATTGTTACGAGAGATCCCAAAGGGTTTAAACGATCTGAATTGCCGGTTTATGATTCTAACGAAATGTTAAAAGTAATTCAATTATTAGATTCTTAAACGGGAATCAAATAATCGTTAATCTCCCCCCGAAATGGCGCCTTTAGAAAGGCCTTATTCTATTTCAATTATCCGTTTATAGATTCCCGGACTGGATCCGGGAATCACGGTAGCCGATGCGGCTTTTTGATAAAATTCAATTTGATCCTCATCAACCCATCCGACAATCATTCAAGCTCGTCCCGGATAACTTCAAGTTGTTCAAGATGACCCTGCCTGAATTCTCGCCGCTGCCCGGCATTGTGACAGGCGAAGTCCTGCTCAAGACCGGCGATAACATCAGTGCCGATGACATCCAGCCGGCCGGTACCTTCCTGCCGCTTCGCTCCAATGTGAAAGAATACGCCATGCAGGCCACTTACAAGCTGGTGGACCCCACCTTTGCAAAGCGCGCGGCAGCCCATAGAGATGCCGGCAGGGAGGGGTTCATTATCGGTGCTGAAAACTACGGTCAGGGAAGCTCCCGGGAACATGCGGCCCTGTGTCCAAGATGGCTCGGTATCCGGGCGGTGATCGTTAAATCCTTTGCCCGGATTCATGTGGCCAACCTGGTTAACTTCGGCATCGTTCCCATGACGTTTAAGAATCCGGCCGACTATGACAAGATCACCCAGGGCGACACGGTCTCCTTTGATGCCGCAGACCTTTCCGGCGATCTGTTCCTTGACGTCAATGGCGAAAAACTGCCCCTGGAGCCCGCTTTTGACAAAGACATGATCCCTACCCTGAAACTGGGCGGGGCCCTGGCTCAGTTCAAGGCAACCTTCAAGGGATAAGAATACCGGCCATATAGTTTATATGGCCGGGAAAACAGAAGGTCAGAATAAAGTTAACAACCCTGCGTTAATTTTATTCTGACCCCACACCCCGCTATTTATTTTTTCCTGCGCGCTATACCGGTAAGGCCTATTATTCCGGAGCCCAAAAGAAACATTGTTGATGGTACTGGGACTGCGGATAATGTCCAAACCGCGTAAACATAGTGAGCCGGGTTGTATATCGACCATAATGTGTCCGACGCTGTTCCATCCCCTGACTCCTCTTCATAATTTGACGCCGATACATATTGGATACTATATTGTGTATCACTGCCAGACTGGGTGGTATAGTAACCATATGGTGTGTTTATAACGTTAAATGAATAGGTATAACCTGCTTTCTTTCCATCCAGGACCAGTGATGGATCTGTATCGTAATCGGATACCAATACCTGCTCCAATAAAGCTTGTGATGCAGCCTCAGCTTCCCGGGCTGTCGAGAAGGTAAACGTGTATCCATTAGTATTATCCCAAAAGATGGCATATGCATGGTTATCTACAAACTCCACATCATAAAGCACGCCATCTATGCTCACCCCAATAGCGCCATTTAACAGGCCAGTACTATCAAATGTTAATACCAATGCTTCAGCACGGCTCAGGCCGAAAACAAAAATAAACGCACTGAAAAGTAAGTCCATCTTTTTAATTAACCTTAGCATTTCTTTCTCCTTTCTTATTCCTGTCTTTTTGTGAAAGTCTTTCGAAAAAATAAGACTTTCGATCTTTGTAATGGGCCGGACCGGATTAACAATCCGGTCCGGCCCGTGTGGCCGTTATAGAAAACAATGTACGGCTTGCTGTGCATAGAAAAAAATTTGAACCATGTCATTTAATTTTCTTTTCTTACTTTGATATGGCAAGTTGCATGCCATGGGAACAAAGATTCAAACCGGTGCGGAGATCAGCAACGAAAATTTGGCTCAGGAGCCTTGACAGGCTTGCTTTTGACAGATTGGTTCCATTAGATTGGCCGTGGTTCCGGCCACAGGAACCCAAGAAGGGGACCGGCACGCCCCAGACCGCCATGAGGCCGTCGCCGGCAATTTTGTCCATCATGCCGCCATTGGAAAGGACCATGTCGGCAAAGCGGCCAAGGGTCTGGGAGAGCAGGGCAACCAGCTCCCGGGCCGGCAGCCGGGAGGCCAGACCGGTAAAATCCTGAATATCCAGGAACAGGACCGAACCCTCAAAGAATTCCCCGCCCGGGTTGAGCCGGTCCGGATGCTTTAACAGATAATCCACCACCCCGGGGGGAGGTATACCTGGAAAAAATTTGTCTGATGTATGTTTTGGCTTTCCACAGGTCCAGGTTCCGGATCAAAAGACAGCCAAAGATGATCCCCAGTACCGGCAGCACAATCCCGGCCGGCGGAATATAGATCCGGTACCAGGAGAAGGAAAGAAAGATCAGGCCGGACAGGGCCGCCATAGACACCAGGGCCGCCATCACACCGGTGCCGGGCCGGCAGCCCGACAACAGCCATGGGGTCATGAGGCTAAACAGTGCCACAAGGCCCGCATAGGGAAATCGGCCCATTTCATGAATCCTGTCTGAATGCAGGTACCCTGCGGCCACGTTGGCCTGAATTTCAACCCCGGACATCTGCCCGGCCCCAAATCTGACATGGGGGGTTGAATGGTGGTCGGCCAGCAGGGATGTCAGGCTGACGGTGTTTTTTGTGGAAAACCCCACAAACACCAGCTTATCCCGAAATATGCCGGCAAGGTGGTGGGTTTCAGGGGTCGTTGGGGTCAAGCCGCCGGGCCTGCTCAAGCATGTCCAGGGCCTGTTTAAACCGCAATGATAAACCCGTCACAGACAACCATGGCCGCCATCACGGTCTAATGGAGTTGGCGCACATTTCCCGGCCAGGGATAGGTCGACAGCTTTTTCAGGGCGTTTTCTGAAATCCGAATACGCCCTTGTCCCTTTGGGGTTCTGCGCTGCCCGGTCATTTGCTGCTGGAGAAAATAATCAACCAGCAAAGGGATATCATTGATTCGTTCTCTTAAACTGGGAAGCCTTAACTCAAGGCCGCACAATCTGAAATATAGATCCCGGCGAAACTTTCCCTGTGCAATGAGCCGTTCAAGGTCTGTATTGGTGGCCGCAATAATTCTGGCATCATATGCCGTCTCCCTGTCCGAGCCCACGGGCATGACCTTTTTTTCCTGAAGCGCCCGAAGAATTTTGGCCTGGCAGGGCAGGCTCATCTCTCCGATTTCATCCAGCAACAGGGTCCCGCCTGAGGCGGCCATAAATTTGCCTTCACGGCTGGTTGAGGCCCCGCTGAAAGCCCCTTTAACATGGCCGAACAGCTCGCTTTCAAGGATGGTTTCATTGATGGCCGCACAGTTGATGCTTAAAAAGGGGCCGTTTCTGTGGTGCATGTTTTCGTGGATTCTTCTGGCGCACAGCTCTTTTCCGGTGCCGGTTTCCCCGTAAATCAGGACCGGTACCGATGATGCGGCGGCCTTAACCGAAAGGCTCAGCACCTTTTGAATGGCCTGGCTGATCCCAACGATCACGGTCTGCTCTTTTTCCGGAACCGGCCG
Source organism: uncultured Desulfospira sp. (assembly GCA_963663165.1). Classification (GTDB taxonomy): domain Bacteria; phylum Desulfobacterota; class Desulfobacteria; order Desulfobacterales; family Desulfobacteraceae; genus Desulfospira. The sequence goes on from OY760175.1 coordinate 6,207,074, forward strand.
GAATGCTTTAACCGGCTTGGACTCGCCATGTCCGGCACCTTGAACAAGGGATGCGGCATACAGCACCCCCACGGCGGTCATGATATCTTCCCAAAGGCCCGGGAACTGCTCTTTGGTGGCGTGGTTGATCAGGTTGATGACCCCATAGATTTTATCATTATAAATGATCGGCGCACTGATCATGGACCGGGTTCTGAATTCAATGATCCGGTCTACGTTACGGTCATGCTGGTGATGGCTCCAGGCATCGGAGATACGGATGGTTTTCCGGGATAACACAGCGGCCCCTGAAATGCCTTCACCCGGTTTTAAGGAAAAGTCGCCCAGATCGTCTCTGGACAGATTCGTGGCGTACTTTAAGGTTAAATGGCCATTGAGGCCGGTCTGCCAGATGGAGGCTTCCCGGGCGTTGGCCGCATCCATAAGCGCCTGGCATAGGCGTTTTTCAAACTCACCGGCCTTTGCCGTAACACAGTGTTCTGATTTGAAAAGTGCAAACAGGGCATCAATTTCAGGGCAGCTCATTGTTCTATACACAAAACGGTTTTAAATGAACACGTTATCACACTGTCGGTATCACAAAAAAAAGATTCACACAGTGCGAATTTATGTATGTCATTTCAGCCTTTGGGGCTGGAAACGGTGATGCTGTTTTTTAAATATATTCACAGGTGGCCATGTAAAATCAATCGTAACTGTTCAGCAGTGCCCCATCTTCGCTCATTCAGGCCTTCTCACATAGCAAAAGTATGCTACGAAGTCCTGACTAAACAAATATGAAGCACTGATGAACAGTTACGGACCCTGATTTTGCTTAGTTTTCAGCATTAGCTGAATAGTTACAATCAATCTATAATTTTAAGGAAAACCCGTAAATCATGAAGGCCATGGTATTGTGTGGAAAAAAACAACATTCAGGGTTCAGGCTGCCCCTAAACGGGGACAAGGCCGGGGGGCTGAGATGCCTTTACTAAACATTTTTTAAATGCTACTCTTTTTTAAATCATACAGGTGGGTGCCGGATGGAAAAAAATAACATTCCAGCAAATCTTGTCAACGAGACCTTTCCGCTGAATATCGCCATTGTGGGCGGGGGCCGGACCTGCCGGTTTTTCCTTGAGCTGATCCATGATGATCCCCTGCCTTTTTTTGATATCAAAATACTGGGGGTGTGTGATAAAAATACCCGGGCCGAGGGGATTCTGCTGGCCCGGAAAATGGGCATATGCACAACGGACAGCCTCGATGACCTGTTGAATATTGAACATCTTGACAGTGTTCTTGAGCTGACGGGAAAGCAAAGTGTCCTTCTTGAAATTATCCGGCTAAAACCCCGGGGCGTCGGGGTCCTTGAGTACAATATCAGCCGGGTTTTGCGCAACCTTCTCAAAACCCGCCGGCGGCTTGAATCAGCCGAGCAGCGGCTTTCGGCTGAAAAAGATTTTTCCAACCTGCTGATTCACCAGAGTACGGCGGCCATTGTCTTTATCCAGGCGGATTTCACCATTGCCGATGCCAATGAGGCCTATCTTAAAACGGTGAAAAAGACAAAGGACCAGGTCATTGGCGCCCGCTGCTATGAAATTTCCCACGGGATAAAGGCCCCTTGCTCCAGTGCGTTTCCCGGGGTGAAATGCCCCATGCTTGAGACCTTGAGAACCGGTAAAAATGTGCACGTCATCCATGAACACCCGGGGCCCGACGGACAGCGCCGGTATTGTAACCTGACCACCTATCCCGTGAAAAACGACGCCGGTGAAATCACCCAGGTGATCGAATTCTGGCGGGATATTACCGATGAGGTTTCAGACCAGTGGAACAAGCGGGTAAAAGAGCTTGAATCCAATATCCAGAAAATGATTCAGGAAGACCGGATGATTTCTTTGGGGAAACTTGCCGCAAGCTGCGCCCATGAAATCAACAACCCCATCCAGGGCCTTTTGACCTTCTGCGACTATATGCTGGAGATGCTAAAGGACGGACAACCGGACCCGGATCATTTGGTAAAATTCAAAGACCATCTGAAGCTCATGTCAAGGGAGCTTCAACGGTTGGGAAATATTGTTTCCGGACTGCTCTCCTTTTCCCGGGAGTCCGGCGCAGCACATGCCCATGTGGACTTAAATGAGGCGTTAAATGCGGTTCTGAGCCTGACGCGCCACAAACTTGAGTTGGGGGACATTATACCTGAAATCAAGCTGTACCCGGCGCCGATCATGCTCGAAGGGGATATCAACCAGCTTCAGCAATGTTTTTTAAACCTGATTTTCAATGCCATTGAATCCATGCCCGACGGCGGGTCTCTGACAGTGACCTCCCGCATGGATAAGGCCGGCAAAAAGGCAAAGGTCATCATCCGGGATACCGGGTACGGGATTCCGGAAAAGTTAAAAGGAAACCTGTTTGATCCTTTTTTTACCACAAAAGATGTGGGGCAGGGCACGGGGCTTGGCCTGTCCATTGTCTACGGGGTGGTCAAAAATCACCGGGGAACCATCAAGATTGACAGCCACGAAAATGAAGGGGCGGCATTCACACTGACTTTCCCAGTGGTCCCTTCCATGATTTGAAAAAAAATACGAGAGGACAGGCATGGAATCTAAAATGAGACTCATGATCGTGGATGACGAGCAGATTGTCCGTGAAGCCCTTTTGATCTGGTTTGACAAATACGGCCATGAGGTGGATACGGCCGCATCCGGCCTGCAGGCGTTGGAAAAGCTTGAGCAAAAGCCGTATCAGCTGTTGTTCGTGGATATTAAAATGCCGGGCATGGACGGCATTGAACTGCTCGAACGGGTAAAAGACCTTTATCCGGACACCATGGTGGTGATCATCACGGCCTACGGGTCTATTGAAAGTGCGGTCAAGGCCATGCGGGCCGGTGCCAGCGACTACCTGCTCAAACCCTTTAAGCCGGATCAGCTGTCACTGGTCATGGAGCGGGTGCTTTCCCAGCAGAAAATGGCATGGGATTATCAGTATTTAAAGGGGCATCTCGAACAGATCACCCGGTTTGACAACATCATTGGCGAGTCCGGCCCCATGCAGAAGTTATATGCCCTGATCCCTGAAGTGGCCCAAAGCGATTCATCGGTTCTCATCACCGGAGAGACCGGCACCGGAAAAGAACTGGTGGCCAAAGCCATTCATGCCAAAAGCCAACGGGCCCAAAGCCCCTTTATTGCCATCAACTGCGGGTCCTTTCCCGATGCGCTCATGGAAAGCGAATTGTTCGGATATAAGAAAGGGGCGTTTACCGGGGCGAACCACTCCAGAAAAGGCTTTTTAGAAGTGGTCTGCGGCGGGACCCTGTTTCTGGATGAGATCGGGGATACCAGCACCAAAATGCAGGTGGACCTGCTTAGGGTCCTGGAAGACAAAAAAATTTACAGTGTGGGCAGCAACACCCCGGTAGAGGTGGACTTTCGCCTGATTTCAGCCACCCGTCAGAATCTTGAAAAACGGATCTCAGCCGGAGCCTTCAGGGAGGATTTTTATTACCGGATCAATGTCATCCGGGTTCACCTGCCGCCCCTGCGGGACCGGAAAAGCGACATCGCAGCGTTGGCGGATCATTTTATGGAAAAATACAGCCACGAAACCACCAAACATGTGGACCGGATCACGCCGGATGCGGTGGCCCTGTTAAAATCCTATGACTGGCCGGGCAATGTCAGGGAACTTGAAAACGCCATTGAGCGGGCTGTGGTGCTGAGCAAGTCCCGGACCCTCACCCGGGATGATTTTTCATTTTTAAATCCGGTACCGGCATCGTCACCGGCTGCCCGGACATTAAAGGCCGTACAAAAAGACCATATCCTTAAGGTCCTTGATGAACAGGACTGGCAGATCACCCGTTCCGCCCAAATCCTTGGCATCAACCGCGTGACCCTCCATAAAATCATTAAACGGGACAAGTTAACAAAACGCTCATGAAACGGTTGACCGGGGTGGTTCCGCTCGGGGTAGTGCCCCTAGGGGAGGTGCCGGCCTTTGCCGTAAAGGTGATTGCGGCCAATATCACGGCCTATTACCAATGGCCGGTGGATATTCTGCCCATGCAGCCTGTTCCCGAATCCGCTTTTGACCCGGCAAGGCTTAAATATGATGCCGGCCGTATCCTTAACCACCTTGAAACCTCCGATTTTACCGGGTATGCCAAAATTGTTGCCGTCATGTCCCCTGATATGTTTATCCCCATCTTTAACCATGTTTACGGCCAGGCAATTCAGGGCGGCCGCCTGGCCCTGGTTTCCCTTTTCAGGTTAAACCGGAATGCCAACGGGTCAACCCCGGCGCCGTCCCTTTTTTACGAGAGGGCGGCCAAGGTCGCCCTCCATGAACTCGGCCATCTGTTTGATTTGTTCCACTGCAATGAAAACCGTTGTCTGATGCACTTTTCAGGGGCCATAGAGGATCTGGACAACATTCCGTTTTACCTTTGCCCGGACTGTGAAAGGCGGTTAAGATTTTAATGGGTTGTCCTTACCTTTTTTGACTTCTCAAAAAGGTCCTGGCCAGAACGTCCCATCCGATTTCGGGAAACCGGGTGAAGACATCATCTATGGGCTCTCCGCCTGTGGCGGCCAGGTTATGGTATTCAGGCTCAATCAGGCGCAGCAGTTTCTGGCTTTCCCGGTCCGTCCACGCAAGGCTGTCTTTTCCGTAAAACAACCCCTTGACGTTTTTTTTGGGGCTGTCGGGCTCAAGGATGCACAGCCAGCCGTCTTGGTATGGATCTTCATGGATGATTTCAGGGGTGTCGGAAGCTTTGGTGTTGACGGCCACCACTGACCCCGTAATGGGTGAAAATGCGGCGGCTTCCTGGTCTTCCCGGGAGAACAGGATCCCGGCATGATCTTTTTTCAGCTCTGCGCCCAAGGGGGGAAGGCCAATTTGGGTGGGAACACCGAAAAGCCGGACCAGAAAATCATCAAAACCGATCCTGACCCGGCCCCCGTGTTCAAACCGGGCCCAGGTATGTCCCATGTGATAGTAATACCCGTCGGCCAGAAGGTACCCGGATGCTTTTGAACAGGCCGGTCTGGCACCGGGAAGGGCCATATCCTCTTCATCAAGCATCTGGTCATACTCACAATGATAACATTCATAATTCATGGTGCAGGTCTTCGGCGCATCCACCCGGCCGGTCAGCACATGGCGGCAGGGGTTGTTGGTCCATGTGTACATGTGTTTTAAGTGGCGGGCCCATCCGGAACCGCCCACGGAACCGCGCGCGGAACCGCCCAGGACGTCCGCCTCCTTTGCCGGGGCCTGCCTGACCGTCCGCTGCATGGCCTTGTCAAAGGGGCAGGTCATGCAGTCGTAGACATTGTCGCACAGCCTGAAGTTGACAATACCCGCTTTCATCCAGATGCACTGGTCCTCAACCACCTGGAAGCCTTTAACCCTGGTTTTTTGTTTTTTTTGCGCCATAAAGCCCTCCTGATTTGGTGTTTGTTGTGGTTGCCTATTGAAATTGCAAATCCGGGACCAGGCGGGGTTATTAGAGGGGAAAAGGTTTGTATTTATTTAAAAAACAACAGGTTATAGTTTCTTTATGCTTGGCGGATTTAGATGCGCGGTCTGGGGGGCAGCCGGGGAAATGATACAAAAAGCTACAGTTTTTATCGGTTATTTAAAGAAAAACGCTTAAACGGCCGTGGGTCGGCCGGTTTGGGATGTAGCCAAAAGCTACCTTCAGGAAGTTGCTTTTTTTACAGAAAAACAAAAGCTGCCGGCCCTCAGCCTTTAACTGCCTGCAGTGCAATGCGAACAGTTAAAGGCTAAAGGCTAACAGCTAAAGGCTAAAAGCTAACAGCTTTAATCAGAGAATGTCCGGATCAACTACAATCAACATCGCATGCCCACCCTGAACATTGGTAATGTTGTCAAATCCTTTCTGGTTGAGCAGCACCTGGGTTTCATAGGACCTGGCCCCGGTTCCGCAGACCAGGCAGACCGGGCCGTCCTTGGGGATTTCATCCAAACGGTCCAGAAGCTGGGCCGGCGGGATGTTTTTCCACTTATCCTTGTATTTGTCCAGGAACTCTTCGGCTTCTTTGGTTTCCCTGACGTCCAGGACCTTGATGCCATCATTTTTAAAGGCTTCAATAAAGTCAAGGGGATCCATGGGCGCGTTCCGGCCTTCCAGGATATTGTCCATGACGTTGCCCGCGTTGTTGAGCACATCCATGGCTGAGGCAAAGGGCGGGGCATAGGCCACCTCAAGGGTGCAGATGTCGTCGGCATCAATTCCGGCAGGCAGAAGGGCCGCCACGGCATCCACCCGGGCCTTGACCGCATCCCCCTGGGACCCCACCGCTTCAATCCCTAAAATTTTCCGGCTGTTGCGATCGGCAATAAGGTCAATGTACATCTGTTTGGCAGACGGGTAAAAATGGGCCCTGTCCGGCTGGGAGACCAGGGCATGGACCGGATCATATCCGGCTGCCTTGGCCTGGACAGCGGTAAGGCCGGCGGTTGCCCCGGCCATTTCAAATACCTTGATGCAGAAAGTGCCCACCGTGCCGTCGAATTTTGAGGCCCGGCCATGGATATTGTTGGCAATAATTCTTCCCTGGCGGTTGGCCAGAGAGCCCAAAGGCATGGGCATGTTATCCCCGCTGACCAGGTTTCGGACCTCGACACAGTCCCCGCCGGCATAGATATCCGGATCCGTGGTCCGCATGCACCGGTCGACCAGAAGGCCGCCGGTTCTGCCCACGGCAAGGCCGGCTTCCCGGGCAAATTCAGTGTTGGGCCTTACCCCTGCCGAAAGGATCACCATATCGCATTCAATGGTCTGGCCGCCGACTTCAACAGAGGTCACGCCGGTCTCGGCATCCCCGTTGATTTTGTTCAGCCGCTGGGAGATCATCAGGGATACGCCGCTTTCCTCCAGATGGTTTTCAAGGATTCTGGAAAGGGTTTTACCTAAGGCCGTGGGCAAAATCTGATCCGCCATTTCAACCAGGGTGGTTTCCACCCCCCACAGATCAGTCAGGGCCTCGGCCATTTCAATGCCAATGGCCCCGGCACCCACCACTACGGCCCGTTCCACGCTGCCCTGGGAGATTTTGTCCTTGATGGCCTTTGCCGAATGAAGGTTGGATACGGTAAACACCATGGGAAGGTCTGCCCCGGGAATCGGGGGGGTAATGGGGCTGGCCCCTGAGGCAATGACCAGCTTGTCATAGGCCATGGCCTCTTCTTTGCCGTCGTCCAGGTGGCGGACCAGAACGGTCTTTTCCTTCCGGTCAATACTGATGGCCTCGACCCGCGGCAGGACCGTTACCCCTTTGTTGGAATTGAAAAATCCAGGGTCCCGAACGACATGGGAGGAGGTGGAACAAAGGCCTTCAAGGTCTGCAATATCTCCCCCCACATAATAGGGAATGCCGCACCCGCCGTACGAGATAAGGTTGTCCCGGTCAATTACCGTTATTTCCACTTCCGGATCCAGGCGCCTGAGCCGGCAGGCCACTTTGGGGCCAAGGGCCACGGCGCCGATAATCACCACTTTTTTGCTCATATTGTCTCCTGTATGTGAAAGCTGGTAGCTGTCAGCAGTGTTTTCTGCCGGCTATCAGCAGTTAGCAGTCGGTCAAACCGAATAGAAAAATATACCGTTATCCATGGGAAATTCAAGGAAAAACATAAAAAGAGGGTGTTGAACATGCGCGGATTTCAAACGCCGATAAAGATGTCCCCTGAATTTGGTGGGATGGTTTTTTGTTTTTAATACGTTGGGTTGACAAAAAACAAGGTTCTATCCTAACTTCTAAAGGTAATAGGAGGCCATGGACATTTAGATCCCAGAGTGATTCAATTTTTGTGGGAAATGCCTCAATGTCATTAACTTAAGCGTTAATACAAGAAACTGGAAACAAGAGACAAGAGGGTGAAGCGCCGTTGGCGCCCATTTTATAACCCCTGCGCGCTATGCCAAATTTCTTAAGTTAATGGCATTGGGAAATGCCTGGCAACAAAAAAAATGACCTGGTTTTCTATCAAATGGGAGGACAGGCCCCTGATGGGTATACCGGTTTAAGTAAAAATGTGTATTACTCCCGCAACGTGGACAAAGCCCCGACACAGATTGCCAAAAACCGCTATTCAAATATTCGTCTTAAAAATATTGGTCAATAATAATTAACCAGGTAAGTGGAAACGGCGAGGCAAAATTCTGGCTGGAACCTGAAATCGAATTGGCCAGGAACCATGGGTAATCCAGGTTGGAATTAAAACAACGCGAAAATATAATAGAGAATGTAACTATTCAGCTAATGCTGAAAACTAAGCAAAACCAGGGTCCGTAACTGTTCATCAGTGCTTCATATTTGTTTAGTCAGGACTTCGTAGCATACTTTTGCTATGTGAGACGGCCTGAATGAGCGAAGATGTGGCACTGCTGAACAGTTACTAGAGAATTATCATGGGCAATTCAAAGCCGATTGGCAAAAACATTTCAGGGGTTGAGGTTACCAACATCTCCACCCATGGAATCTGGCTGTTATCAGGAGATAAAGAGTTATTTCTTGCTTATGACCATTTCCCCCGGTTCAAGGACGTTTCAATTGGGAAAATAATCTGTGCTTCTGCTCTAACCCGGGGGGGGGCAGATAAAACCGGCCATTTTTGTCTGATTGTTATCTGCCCTGAACCTGAAGAAATTGAGCGGTTTTCTACAAACCTGTTTTGGAGGCGTTTTATGCAGGTATTTTTAACCGGTGCAACCGGCTTCATCGGCCAGGCTCTGGTACGCATCATGCGCCAACGCAACTGGCAGGTCCGTACCTTGGTCAGGGATCTTGACAGTCCTGCGTCACATTGGTTGAAGGCACAGGGGTGCCAACTGGTACACGGCGACGTTCTCCAGCCCAAAGGCCTGTCTCAGGCCATGGCCGGCATTGACGTTTTGCTGCACAACGCAGGCATCTACGAACTGGGGGTAACGCGCGCTGCAGAACTCAGAATGCAGCAGGTAAATGTGCAGGGGACCTCCCATGTGCTGGGCGCCGCGCTGGAGGCGGGCGTCCCTCGAACCGTGTATGTCTCCACTGTCTGGGCATTGGGGGGATCGAAGCTATCTGAGAAACCGGTGAGCATGCTTGATGAAAACGCCCGGCATAGCGGTGTCTACCTTTCTTCCTATGAGCGCAGCAAGGCCGAGGCTCATCTGGTGGCATTGGATTGGCGCAAAAAAGGCCTGCCCATGGTAATCGGGATGCCTAACGGTGTCGTCGGCATTAACGATCATGCCACTTTCGGCTACTTTCTTCGACTGTACTTATTGCACAAAATGCCGCCGGTTGCCTGGGGACGAAATGTTGTATATTCGCTTGTCGAAGTAAATGCTCTGGCCCAAGGACTTTGCCTGGCAGCGGAAAAAGCACCGGTTGGAGAGGATTACGTATTCTGCGGCCCCCCCCATAACTTTGGGCGGCCTGTTTGAACAGTGGGGGCGCTATCCTGGCGGAATGGCCCCCCGCCTGTGGCTGCCCAGGTGGTTCATGGGCGCCACAATGGCACTTCTCGAACCGATAGAGCGCCGGTTGGGTCTGCCTGCATTTCTCTGTCGCGATGCGGTGAATGTGACACGGGTGCACCTGAGCTATAGTGCGGCAAAGGCCCGGCGCGAGCTGGGCTGGCAGCATCCGGGTATTGAAGAAATGTGTAAAGCCATCGTACCGGCTGAGCTGGCCTTGATGGCAAGCCGCACCGGCCGGCTGAACAAATTACGCCACCAAGCCGTATCAGAAAGCATGACAGCAACAAAAAACAGATGATGGGAGTTTTGATCAACAAAAAAGGGTTTTGGCCGATCGGCCAAAACCCCTGATCTTCGTGGTACCGGAGGTCGGACTTGAACCGACAAGGGCTTGCGCCCGGAGGATTTTGAGTCCTCAGATAGTCTTTTTTACTTTTCTTAATCTGCCTTAATAAGCGTTTATAACCGTTGACTGTAAAGGCTTTTCGTGTGATATTGAGTTTAATCAAATATTATGAAATTTAGCCGTTTTTAATGTAGTTTGGATGCTATTTGGATGCTGGATTTTAACCTGAGGAGGTTTGAATAAAATGCCGAAAGCCCCATTAACAAAGAAGTTCATTGACGGATTGGAATTTGCGCCTGCCGGTAAACCGTTATTTTACTGGGATACTAAGCTCAATGGACTTGGGCTTAAAGTCACATCACAGAAAAAGATTTTCCTGGCTCAAGCATATGTTAAAAATCTTGGTAAAAGGCGCCGGGTTACTCTCGGTTCCTATGGGGCGTTGACCCTCAAGCAAGCCGAAGAGGCCGCCAAGAAAACACTTGGGGAAATGGCTATAGGTGGCGACCCATCAGCAGAAAGAAAGAAAAAGAAGGCTGAAAACGTGACCCTTGACCAGGTGGTGGGCTCTTATCTTAAATCAAAGACATTAAAACCCCTCTCCATTAAAGACATCAAAACCCATAGGGATTTCAATTTCAAAGCCTGGAAAAATAAGCCTTTATCACAGATAAACCGGGAGGATGTGAAAAAGAAGTTTATGGAGATAACCAAGAGATCTCCAGCTCAGGCGAACCAGGCATTTAGGAATTTCCGGGCCTGGTGGAACTATGCCATTGCCGAATACCGGTACCCGAATGATACCCCCGTGTTCGGTGAAAATCCGGTCAACATCCTGTCTGAACAAAAGATATGGAACCAGGTAAAACCCCGGGATGGAAAGATCCCAGTCAACAAGGTGGGAATTGCCTGGAATACACTTAAGGATTTGAACAGATCCCCTGTGCAGTCTCCGGCAAGCAGGACCATGGTGGATGCCGCAATTTTTATCCTTCTGACCGGTGGCCGACTGGATGAAGCCACGGCCTTGACCTGGGGCCGGGTAAACACAGAGGAGGGGTGGTGGCATCTGGATGACCCGAAGAATCACCGGGCCGTTACTTTTCCCCTTTCAAAAGTCGCCTGTGAAATCATTGAAAGCCGTCCACGGGTTAATGAATATGTTTTCGGCTCCAAAGGAAAATACGGGCATATCACCGAGATCCGGACTCCTATGAAAAAAATATCAGAGGCCATCGGGGTGAAGGTAACCGCTCATGACCTGCGCCGGACGTTTAAGGCCATGGCCATTGAGAACCAGATTGAATTATGGAAAGCGAACCTGTTGACAAACCATCAGGAATCCGGGGTGGCGATCAAACATTATGTAGAAACCTCAGACCTGCAATATTTCCGGCAGGAGGTGAACATCATCGCTGATTGGGTGGAGGAACAGGCCGGGATTGCTAAAACGGATAATGTTATTTCCATGGTAGAAAGGCAGCGGGCCTAAGTGAAAGTTATTACAAATTAACGGGATTTAATATATACTAAAAGGAAAATATGAGCCCTACAATATTACGGGAAAAGGGTTACCGTTTCTTTTTCTTTTCAAGAGAAGAAACGCGAATGCATGTCCACATTTATGGTGGAAACGGCGAGGCAAAATTCTGGCTGGAACCTGAAATCGAATTAGCCAGGAACCATGGGTTATCCAGGTTGGAATTAAAACAAATCGAAAATATAATAGAGGGTTATCATGAGCAGTTCAAAACCGCTTGGCAAAAACATTTCGGGGGTTGAGGTTACCAACATCTCCACCCATGGAATCTGGCTGTTATCAGGAGATAAAGAGTTATTTCTTGCTTATGACCATTTCCCCTGGTTCAAGGACGTTTCAATTGGGAAAATAATCAATGTTGAAGAACCCAGCCCTGGCCATTTTTATTGGCCGGATCTTGATGTTGATTTGGGGCTTGAGTCCATTGAGCATCCGGAGCGGTTTCCTCTTATCTCCAAAGGGAATGTTATATCTTCAAATCTTGAAACAGTATAACCCCTTCCCCGGGATAGAAACTGGCTGATCACTGGTTTTGAATGGCGGTCTTCCTGAACCGTTTTTCCCGGGAAGAGGCTTTGAATACGACGAATCAAAACCGGCCACAAATAGCAGACAGATAAAATTCATCGAGAGGTATCTCTTCATTTCCCCCCCCTGCGGGTGCAATCCCATTTAGTGGCATGAACTGACATGTATCCAATTTTTCCGTTTTTCATGCTGCATTGAATACTCTGCCCTCCCAAAAAAAGCTGGACTCCTGGCTCATGAAAGGTTATATAGATTTGCATGAGCAGGACTTTAACCATTCAAGGACGTGAATTTTCAGAAGTTGATATACAAACGATACGCCATTTGATTAACGACAATCCCGCCTGGCACCGCACTCGTTTATCCAAAGAATTGTGTGCTCGCTGGGATTGGCGCACGGAAAAAGGTCTGCTCAAGGACATGGCCTGTCGAAGCATGCTGAGAAAACTTGAGCAAAAAGGGATGGTCACACTTCCCGTTGCCCGTCATAGCGGTAACCGTCAGCGGCGTATTCCCGATGTCCCCCATGATTGTAAGCCGATAGAAACCACTTTGCGTAAGATCCGCCCGATACAATTGATACCGGTATCGGGCCGTGGAGATATTGATGATTTATTGTTTCTGTAAAAGGTTAAAACCCCCGCCTTTAGGCGGGTAGCATTTTGCCAGTAGTTGTTTTATAGTGCTTTACATGAGCTATCGGCAAAACAGTCATACGAAGTTCAAAATAGAGTATCACTTTGTTTGGGTAACCAAATACCGATATCACGTATTGCAGGGGGATGTTGCATTGCGAGTCAGAGAACTCGTACGCCAAACTTGTGAAAGGTTCGAAATCCACATTTTGCGTGGAGTTGTAAGCAAAGATCACGTTCACATCCTGGTTTCGGCACCACCGAACATTTCTCCTTCGGATATAATGCGTCGGATCAAAGGCCGAGTGTCTCGAAAAGTGTTTGAGGAATTTCCTCATTTGAAGAAACGGTATTGGGGCAAGCATTTTTGGGCCCGTGGGTATTTTTGTGTGACCGTTGGTGAGTTGACAAAGGAAATGATTCAGGAATATCTCGAACATCATTTTGAAAAAGACCCTAATGACCATTTTGATGTAGAGTGACGCATTTCAACCGGCTATTGCCGGTATCGCTGGACTTTCAGTCCGCGCTCTTAAACCCACCGGCTTTAAGCCGGTGGTTGTTTAGTCCATTGCCTTATGGATCGATATCATTACCTTGGGTGTAAAGGGTATGTCGGAGAACATATGAAGTATATGGCTTTTGATCGCAATTCTCGTCCGGTTGCCTGCCTGCTTTTTGGCTCAGCAGCATGGAAAACGGCCCCTCGTGACCGATTCATCGGTTGGGATAGGTCGGCTCGTCGCAGGAACCTGCATATGACGACCAACAATACCCGATTTTTGATTTTGCCATGGATTCGAATTCCCCATCTTGCCAGTCATATTCTGGGTTCATGTCTTAGGCGGCTGAGCCGGGACTGGACAGCTAAATATGGTCACGATATCTGTCTGGTAGAAACTTTCGTGGATCGATCACGCTTTGCCGGAACTTGCTACCAGGCGGCAAATTGGCAAAAAATTGGTCAAAGCAAAGGGCGAAGCCGTCAAGACAGGCACCACAGACTTCAGGTGCCGATAAAAGACATCTATGTATACCCGTTGACTTCCAATTATAAAAAGCAGCTATGCACACAACCTTGAGGGTTTCAGTCATCGAAATGACAGGTAATTTTTCAACCTGCAATTCGAGGACTGATCATGAAACTTGCTTCCACTATAAGGGATATTCGAACCCTTCTAACAAAAGCCGTAGCTGATTTCCAAAACCATCAAAATGCTAATATCCTGTGTGAGCAGGTACGGAACGGCCTCTTCATTATTGTGGAAGCATTTCTGGTTCCCGTCATTGAAAAGGCACTGTCTGACCCGGATCTTTTATCTGAACTGAAAATTGGTGCCGGTAAAAAGGGACTGCGTTTCAACGGATACCGCCCCAGCAGCATTCGATTATTGACAGGAACTACCCTGAGCATCCGATCCCCTTACTTTTCAAAAGTTGTTTCCAAACAACGGCCAGGCCCTAAAACAAAAAAACGACAAAAGGGGACAGGCCGCCATTTTGGGCTTGATTACCTTGGTTTTATCGGCAGGTGTTCAACGCTGTTCGCTTCGTCGGTGGTCCATGCAGCATTGCTCTGTCCCTCTTTTGAAATTGCCCGAAGATCCCTGGAAAACCATGCAATCAACTTAAATGTCAAAACCATACGCCGCATAACAATGAATCTTGCACAGGAAGCTATGCCCCTGCGTGGCCGGGTATCTTTTGGAGATACTGATCGCGTTGGTGGCAAAACGGTTCTGGTTTGTATCGACGGCGGTCGCCTTCGAGAACGGAGGCCAAAACGGGGACGTAAATCAAAAGGCCAAAAGCGGCAGGGATATCATGCTGAATGGAAAGAACCCATTCAGTTTGTCATACATATTGTCGATCCGGACGGCACAATATCCAAAAAACACTTGCCGGTTTATGATGCCACAATGGGCGGTATTGATGCCGCTTTTGATATTCTTGAGATCTACTTGCGTGAATTAGATATTCCCAAAGCCAAGCGTGTTGTTTTCTGCTGTGACGGTGCACGTAGCTATTGGAAGCGAACAGGCCCGCTGGCCAAACGGCTTGAAATCGAATCCTATTATGAGGTAATCGACTACACCCATGCAAAACAGAATTTACATGAAATCGTGGACAAATTGCCAAAGAGAATCCCTATAAAAGAAAGAAACCGGATAGCAGAATCTTGGAAGAACCTCCTTTGGGATGGCAGATTCAAAGACCTTAGAAAAGAAATTGTAAAACACATTACGTACCCTAAAAGGCGCATAGAAGCACTATCCAAATTTAAAAGTTACTTCGTGAAAAATCGAAACAGAATGCAGTATCGCCAGTTCCGCAGCCTGAAAATACCTACTGGCAGCGGCTGTGTTGAAAGTGCAATACGTCGGGTTATAAATCTCAGAATGAAATCACCGGGTATATTCTGGAAACCGGAAACATCCGAATCAATGTTGTTCTTAAGGAGTCAGCTCCTTTCCGGGAGGTGGAACATCTTGACTGACAATATCTTCATACAAATTCGGTCACTTTGCTTAGGCCACTAAATGGGAATGCACCCAACCGCCAGTTGCCTCTGCAAGTTGTTGACGAGGGATACCACCTGGGAACTTCTCAGTTAATTTTTTCTCAAAAGCCTTCAAAATCGTCTCGATACCCCAAGGTTCCTGACAATTCTGATTTTCATTCGTGATGCTTTCCATTTAAGATCCTTTATTCTTTTTTCAAGTTGTGTCGAAAAATGAACACCTGTGAACACCTGAAATACTATGGCATATATTCAGTCTCTACAATCGAACAGTCATACATAGCCTTCTATGGTGGAAAAAGAGGGGGGAAGGATTTTTAACACGGTCTTTTTATTGGCCACTCAGGTTCCTGAAATTTTGATGAGGAGTTTAAAACGGTTCCGAAAGATGTATGAAGATTGAAGAACGGTAGCAACGCAACGCTTAGAGATCGTTTCAGCGGTGAGCAGTATCATCAAAAAGGCTGTGGAGGCCGGCTGTATAAAGCCATATGATGAAGGCGCGAGTCTCAGAACGATACGGTATATTCCCTAAAAAAAGAGACGAAGGCGTCATGAATTATAAAAACCGGAGCAATTCCTTAAAAAATAAAATATCAGCCGCTTGCTTCCTATTTGCTTCCTGGAACAATTCTCAAATAAAAAAAGGAGCGCCGTTTGATGGCTAACTCCTTGTTTTTACTTGGTACCGGAGGTCGGACTTGAACCGACAAGGGCTTGCGCCCGGAGGATTTTGAGTCCTCTGCGTCTACCAATTCCACCACTCCGGCATGAGGGTCTTTTAATAATGGAAAATCTGGAATTTGTCAATTGGTTTATGCAAGATTGGTTTTGAAATCAGGGCTTAAATTGTATATAGTTAAGACAGCGTTCTACTTTTCAGCATTTTTTTGAATTCAGTCAAAACTTAAAACCCGGGGCAACAGTTTTTTTTCGACCCACGATCGTATGCTTGACCAACTCATTTCATGAAAGGATGGGGGTATGAAATTCACCTTCCGGATATTGGTTCTGGCTTTGGGCCTTTGGGGTGCCTCCCTGGGCAGCGGGGTGGCCGAAGAACAAACTCTGCGACTGGCCACCGATCCCTGGCCCCCTTATTCTATCGGGTTCTCGGGCGGCAAGCTCCAAGGGGGGTATGCCCTCGAGGTGGGAACAGCACTGAGCCGGCATTTGAATTGTGATTTCAAAGCAGATCTTTTTCCATGGAGACGGGTTCTGCTGTATATGGAAAAGGGGAATTACGATATAACATTTCCGGTCCAATACAAACCTGACCGCGAAAGGTTTATGGTTTTCAGTGATGTGGTGCTTGAGGACCGCGTTTTTGTGTGGCTGCTCAAAGACCGGCAAGACGATCTGGTCAACTGGCAGACCATTGACGATTTGAAACCGTATAAATTCGGGATTGTCTCAGGCTATACCTACCAGGCACAAATGGATGAGGCCCTGGAAAAACGAATTATCCGGTCTGAGCAGTCGTTCTCTGCTGAACCCAATTTTATAAAGCTTATAGGGAAGCGGTTTGATGCCGTGCTTGAGAGTGAATCCGTTGTGTTGAGCTTTTTTAAGAAGAATCCGGAATGGCGCCAACAGATCATCCACGCACCCACAGTGGTCGCCAAGGATGAGTTCCGGATCGGTATTTCAAAAAAATCAACCTTTGCAAAGATGCTGCCGCAGATCAATCAGGTGATCCAAAAGATGAAGGATGACGGAACCATTAACCGGATCACAGGGCAATGACCGTGGAATCTCCATTAAGGTATCGCTTCGGCCGGCCGCAGAACAGCATCCAGCCGGTATGAAAGGATGAAGTTCACCAGGGTGGTTTCAGGGTATTGTGAATTTCCAGGATGGGAATGGTTCCTTCTCTTAAAAGGGCGGGCGGGTCAGTGGTAAGATCAAGAACTGTAGAGCCGGCACCGCCTTTGAGGGGGCCCGCGTCCAGGATAAGATGGACACCGTCAATCAGGGCCTTGCAAAGCCAGGACGGGTTTTTGCAGCCCGGCTGCCCGGAAAGGTTGGCGCTGGTGCCGGTAACCGGGGTGCCGGCGGCCAGGACCAGGGCTCGGGCCACAGGATGGGCCGGCAAGCGGATGCCGATCTTTCCGGTTTTGCCGGTTAACACTGAAGGCAGGGCAGGGGATGCCTCAAACACCAGGGTGAGGCTGCCGGGCCAGAAGTTGTCCATGAGAATTTCAGCGGTCTGGGGGATATGCCGGACCAGGGGCGGGATGTCGTCTCGGCTGTTTACCAGGATCAAAAGGGGCTTTTCGGCCGGTCTTTGTTTGAGGGAAAATATTTGTTTGACAGCCCCGGGGTTTAAGGCGTCTGCGGCCAGGCCGTAAAGGGTCTGGGTCGGGAAAATGACCAGGCCCTGGTGGTTGATAATTTTTCCGGCTTTTTGGATGGGTTCCGGGTCCGGGCAGTTGGGATCTACCCGGACCCATTTTGTTTCATCAGGCAATGGACAGGGCCTTTTTCTGAACCTTGGCTGCCATATCTTTTTTAAATTGGGCCAGTTTTTCAGCCATTTCCGGATCAGACACACTCAGGATCTGGGCGGCGGTAATACCGGCGTTCTGTGCCCCGGATTTGCCGATGGCCATGGTGGATACCGGAATGCCCGGGGGCATCTGGACTGTTGCCAGCAGGGCATCCATGCCCTGAAGGGCAGACGACGGAATGGGGACCCCTAACACCGGCAAGGTGGTGTGGGCGGCCATAACCCCGGCCAGATGGGCGGCGTGTCCGGCCCCGCAAATTAATACCTTTATCCCCTTGTCCCGGGCCTCTATGGCCAGTTTGGCCGCCTGGTCCGGGGTCCGGTGGGCCGATGCCACGGTTACATAATAAGGGATGTCAAATTGCTTGAGCATGGACAAGGTCTTTGCCATCACGGGAAAGTCTGAGTCGCTGCCCATGATCACCCCGACCTTGGGGGGGATGGCGAACCGTTTAAGGGCCTTGCTGCCGATATCTTTCCGGTAAAAATGGTCTTTAAAGGAAATTTTGGCGCAGGCCTGGTAGGCAGTTTCAATGGCCTTTTCAACCGAATCCCCAAGGGCAGTCACCCCCAGGACCCGGCCGCCGGATGCCACCACTTTGTCCCCATCCATGGCTGTGCCGGCGTGGAAGACAACCGTGTCTTCCCCTGCAGCCGCATCAAGGCCGTCAATGGGATTTCCTTTTTCATAGGAGCCGGGATACCCGCCGGCTGAAATCACAACGCAGACGGCGGCTCTCGGATCAATATCAATGGTGTGCCGGTGCAGGGTGCCGTCGCAGCAGGCTTCCATGAGGGGCACCAGGTCATTTTTAACCCGCATGAGAATGGGCTGGGTTTCAGGATCTCCCAACCGGACATTGAATTCCAGGACCTTGATTTTATCTTTTTTGACCATGAGCCCGGCATACAGCACCCCTTTAAACGGGGAGCCCTCTTTTGCCATGCCCTTGACCGCCGGAATCATGACCTCTTCCATGGCCTTAAGGCGCATCATGTGGTCCAGGACCGGGGCCGGTGAATAGGCGCCCATGCCGCCGGTGTTAGGCCCTTCATCATTATCATATGCCCGTTTGTGGTCCTGGGATTCGGGCAGGGCCAGAACGGTTTTTCCGTCGGTAAAAACGATAAAAGAGGCCTCTTCGCCTTCAAGGCATTCCTCTACCACGATGGTCTGTCCCGCATCCTGGAACACTTTGTCCACCAGCATGGCGTCAATGGCCTGTTCGGCCTGTTCAAGGCTCTCACAGACCACCACCCCTTTGCCGGCAGCCAGGCCGTCGGCCTTGACCACGCAGGGAGCCCCAAGGGCCCTGGCATATGCTTTGGCCCGTTCAGGATTGGTAAAGGCTTTGCCCATGGCGCAGGGGATATTGTATTTGATCATATGGTTTTTTGAAAAGACCTTGGAGCCTTCCAGCATGGCGCCTGCCCCTGCAGGGCCGAATACCTTGAGCCCCTTTTGTTCAAACAAATCAACGATGCCTTTGACCAGGGGCGCTTCAGGTCCTACAACGGTGAGGTCAATCTGTTTGTCCAGGGCAAAGGCTGCCAGGGATTCGATGTCTTCGGCATCAATGGGGACCGGTTCCGCCAGGCTTCGGGTGCCGGCATTGCCCGGAGCACAGTAAATTTTTTCAACCAACGGGCTTTGGGAAATTTTCCAGGTCAGGGTGTGTTCGCGGCCGCCGCTGCCGACAACGAGAATTTTCATGTTGCCCTCCTTAAGTTTGTCCGTTTATGTTCTTCAATGGCCAGATCAATCAGTTTATCCAAAAGTTGTGAAAAAGAGTATCCCGCCACGCTGGCTGACTGGGGAAACAGGCTGGTGGCGGTCATGCCGGGAATGGTGTTGGTTTCAAGAACAGTCAGCTCATTGTCCTTTAAGATCATGTCGGTTCTGGAATACCCTTTTAAAAACAAGGCTTTGTGGGACTGGACGGCCAGTTCCATGGCCTGCCGGGTAATGGTCTCGTCCACCCGGGCAGGGCAGATCTCCTCGGTTTCACCGACCACATACTTGGCTTTATAATCAAAAAACTCATGGCCCTGGCCCGGGACAATCTCAATAATGGGCAGGGCTTCAAGGTCATCATTGCCCAGCACGCCGCAGGTCAGTTCAATCCCCTTGACATAGGCTTCCAGAAGAATGGTGTCATCGTTTTCGAACCCTAGTTTGATGGCCGCATCCAGATCTTTGGGGTCTTTGACAATGGTCATGCCCACACTGGAGCCGGCATTGGCGGGTTTGACCACCAGGGGCAGCCCGATGTCACGGACCACCCGGGCGGTATCCACCTTGTCCTGAAGGGTGAAAGAACTAAAATCCGGGGTGGGGATCCCGGCTCCCCGGTAAAGCCGCTTGGCTGTCAGTTTGTTCATGGCGGCGGCAGAGCCCAAGACACCGGCCCCCTGGTAGGGGATGTCCAACAGGTCCAAAAGCCCCTGGACGGTCCCGTCTTCTCCAAAAGGACCGTGGAGGATGATCAGTGCCGCATCAATTTGGGATGCGTCATTGACCAGTTTTCCCAGATCAGTTTTGGGATCATACCGGGTAATGTCGTATTTTTCCTTATCCAGGGCCTCATATACCTGACTGCCGCTGTTAAGGGAAACCTCCCGTTCAGAAGATATGCCGCCGGATAACAGGGCCAGCCTGATTTTTCCCATGGTCTGCTCCTTGTTGGTTTGGGTTGGCGTTATGAC
Organism: uncultured Desulfospira sp.; assembly: GCA_963663165.1. Taxonomy (GTDB): domain Bacteria; phylum Desulfobacterota; class Desulfobacteria; order Desulfobacterales; family Desulfobacteraceae; genus Desulfospira. The sequence goes on from OY760175.1 coordinate 6,227,355, forward strand.
CTGCCCTTAAGTTAAGATAATACTCCCGCGGCCGGGCCAGCCGGGGAGCTTAAAAGGCCTACCCCTGGATAATGGACTGCCGAGCCTGCTCGAGTTCTTCCCTGGAAATCAGATTCTTTTCATACAGGGTATTGATTTCCAGCATTTTTCGTTCTGCACGGTCCACGGCACTTTCAATCAGATGGGCGTTGGGGTAGTTGGTATCATGGTCAAGGAGCATGGGGGTGTTTTCCCGGGCCTTGACCGTAAACGATGCAAGCCCCCCCAAGAGCCTGACTTCCACTGTCCGGTCCTGAAATTCGGGAACGGACAGGATGTCTCTTAGCTGGGAGGTGCTGTTTCTCATCCTGCGGTAAAACAGCCAGGCAATGGACAGGACCAGGATTCCGATGGTGCCCATGATCCAGGGCAGATAATGGTAAACGCCCCTGAAAAGGACAACGGAAAGCCCGACCCCTGCCAGGAGAAACACATGGAGGAGAAGGATGAAATATGCCACAAATACGCTTTTAAAAAGCCCGTCTTTATCTTTTTTCTTTAACTTCATGATATTTTCTTTATTACATTTTCCCTGTAGGCCTCCAGGGCCGAAAAGGAAAGGGTTCGCCCACCCCTCAGGGTGCTAAGTTTGGTCAACAGATAGTTGAGTTTCTTCTGAATTTCAGGCCGCTGCGCTGAGTCAAGACTGCATGCGCTCAACAGATTCCGGGTGTTCTGGATATCTTTTTTTAATTCCAGTTCCGGCGGCAGAAAGCCTGCATTCTTCAGTATCTTATAGGCCATCCGGCATTCTTCGGGCAGATTAAGGTCTTCAAGGTTCAGGGGCTTGCCGTTCCCTTCAAGATTATCAAAGGCCCCTTCCTGCTGGGCTTTTTTTATTCTTTCTTCCACAATAGCTTGAAACCCGGGGATCATAATAAAAACGGCTGCTCCTCAATGGTAAATCATGGTTGGCAAAGGGATTTTTACAAAAGAATAAACACGCCTAATATAGGGGTAGAATTCTATTAAATCCCGACCGGTTTTGCAAGGTATATTTCTTGACAGTCCTTAGGCAATACTGTATCAAATATGAGCTTAAAAATGGGGATGACAGCCCTAAGGGCAGCATGACCACAGACCAGATAAACCATGAAAAAAAAAACGGCAAAATGGGTGTGGCTGATTTTGATTTTCAGCCTGCTGCAAGGCGGCCGGGTTCAGACAGACAGTTCATGGGCCGCAGATCATGCCGAAAGCAGGCCAAAGGCATTGACCAGTGCCCTGCTGTATTTTGCCGATCCGGACCAGGCCCGGTTAACGGCTCGGGAAAGGCTGTTTTCCCCGGGCATTGGCCCCCGGGAACTGGGCATGAACATTTTAAATGGGCTTTTTGAACCCGCCGCCCTTTCAGGGGTTAAGCCCTTCTGGCCTCCCGGGACATCGGTCAGGGCCTTTTTTATGGGGCAGGACGGCAGGGCCTATGTGGATCTGGCCGTTAAGGGCTTTAAGTCGGGAGAGGCGGGAATTGAGAATACAGACACCATATCAGAGCTTCTATCGGTTTACGCCATTGTCAACTCCCTGACCCTGAATATTTCTCAGATCCAGGAGGTCAAAATACTGATCAACGGTTCTGATGCCAAAAGCTTGGGCGGACATGTCAGCCTGGATGTTTTTTTTAAATCTAATTTAGTGTTGGTAAAATGAGTCAGAAAAAAAGTTCCACACAGAAAAAAGATATTTCCAAATTAAGAAATATCGGGATTATGGCCCACATTGATGCGGGAAAAACCACGGTCACCGAAAGAATCCTGTACTATACGGGAAAATCCCATAAAATCGGGGAAGTCCATGACGGCGAGGCGGTCATGGACTGGATGCAGGATGAACAGGACCGGGGGATTACCATTACCTCGGCCGTCACCACCTGCCAGTGGAAACAGTCGGTGATCCAGATCATTGATACGCCGGGCCATGTGGATTTCACCGTTGAGGTGGAGCGGGCCTTAAGGGTTCTGGACGGGGCCATTGGCGTGTTCTGTGCTGTGGGCGGGGTGGAGCCCCAGTCGGAAACGGTCTGGCGCCAGGCAGACCGGTATTCGGTGCCGCGGCTTGCCTTTATCAATAAAATGGACCGGACCGGTGCTGATTTTTTCAAGGTGGTAAAGGCCATTCAGACAAAGCTTAACGCCAATCCCGTGGTGGTCCAGCTTCCGGTGGGGGCCGAGGAAAACTTCAGTGCGGTCATTGACCTGATTTCCATGCGGCAGATCCAGTGGGATGATGAGACCAAAGGGGCGGAATATACCGATTCCGATTTGGATGAGGGCCCCCTTTTGGACCTTGCCGTGGAATACCGGGAAAAGCTTCTTGAGGCGGTTTGCGAGCTTGATGACGAGATCATGGAAAAATACCTCTCCGAAGAGCCCATTTCAGAACCAGAACTCAAGGCGGCCATCAGAAAGGCGACCATTGCCCGGCAAATAGTACCGGTGCTTTGCGGTTCCGCCCTGAAAAACAAGGGTATCCAGCCCCTTCTGGACGCCATTGAAAGCTACCTGCCCAGTCCTTTGGATATCCCGCCGGTAAAGGGGATTCATCCTGAAACCGGTGAGGAGCTTGAATTCCCCCCGAGAAAAAGCGCACCGCTGGCGGCCCTGATATTCAAGGTATCCATGATCGAAGGGCGCAAACTTTCCTTTGCCCGGATTTATTCCGGTGCCATAGAGGCCGGCGCCGATGCGTACAATCCCTTTCTGCAGAAAAAAGAAAAGCTGTCCCGGATACTCATGATGCACGCCAACAAAAAAGAGCGGCTTCAGGAAGCCTCAGCCGGGGATATCATCGGCATTGTGGGATTAAAAGATACCGGCACCGGAGACACCCTGTGCAGCCAGGATCATCCCGTATTTCTTGAAAAAATGGAGTACGCCCAGCCCGTGATCTCCATTGCCATTGAACCCAAAACCCATGCCGACCAGGAAAAACTCAACGACGTTCTGGAAAAATTCACCATTGAAGACCCCACCCTTAAGGTGTCCACAGACGAGGAAACCGGCCAGACCATTTTGTCGGGCATGGGAGAGCTTCATCTTGAAATCATCATCTCACGGATGCTCAAAGAGTTTAACACCAACGTGAATGTGGGCAATCCCCAGGTGGTATACCGGGAAGTCATCACGGCGCCGGCCACGGGCACCGCTGTATTTGAACGGGAAATCTCAGGCAAAGCCCATTTTGCCGAACTCAAAATCCGGCTGGAACCCCTTGGCCGGGGAGAGGGCATTACCTTTACCAACCAGGCTTCCCCGGATCAGGTCCCGGAAAATTATGTGGCGGCCATTGAAACCGGCATCAGGGAAAGCCTTGAGGGCGGGTTCCTCAAAGGGTACCCCCTGGTGGATGTGGGCATTATCCTTGAAAGCGGACGGCAGGAAGAGGGCAAAAGCTCCGAGCTTGCCTTTTCCGTGTGCGGGGCCATGGCCAGCAAGGACGCCCTGGAATCAGCTTCCCTGGCGCTGCTTGAACCCATCATGGATGTTGAGGTGTTTGTACCCGATGCCTATATGGGGGATGCCATTGCCGATTTAAATGCCAGGGGCGGAAAAGTCGAGGCCATTACGCCGGATGCCGGGATACAGATTGTCAAGGCCGTGGTTCCCCTGGCCAGGATGTTCGGCTATTCCACGGCCCTGCGCTCCGCCACCCAGGGGCGCGGGACGTTTACCATGCAATTCTCAGCCTTTGACAGAGTATAATTTGGTGTTTGAACCAAAAGTCACCCATCTGCTGTGTTGCAAAAAAATTTGCAATCCTCACAACCCTAATGGTTGCTTCGGTTACAAATTTTTCTGATTTCTGACCTTTGGTTACGCCTTGCATCTGGGCAACTTTTGGCCTAAACACGGGGGCTATTTAGACACTAACGGCCACGGGCCGCCCTGGTTATCCAACCAAGCACCGCCCACAACGAATAATGAAAGTCTTCTCAGGACGTTAGTGAGACTTTTTTATAAAATTTTGAAGATTAAGAATTTTTCTTGCGGTCGGATTTCTTTTCAAGCCGTTTCTGGGCATCTTTTCTTAGCTTGGGATCTTTTAAATCTTCCAACGCCTTTCTTAACAGCAGGGAGGCGTTTTTTTCATCCTTGATCTGGGCGTAGTATACCCCGAGATAATAATCGGACAGGGCGGTTTCGTTGTGCCGGGACATGATCTGAGCCATGTAATAATAGGCTTTGGGAAAGGTGTCGGGCAGGGTTTCAATGACCTTGGACAGGTTTTTCTGGGCTCCGGGAAGGTCTCCTGATTCCAGCTGGGCAACGGCATACTGGTATCGGGCCTGGATTCCCATGACCGGCTCGTCCTGAATAAAGGCCAGTACTTCCAGGGCCTGCCGGAATTTGCCTTCAGCGATATAGACCCGGCCTAACTCCAGCAGGATCAGGGGGTCGAACAGTCGTTGGGACAAGGCTTTTTCAAAATATTCTTCTGCCTTCTGCCGCCGGTGTTTCCGGCTTTGCAACAGCCCCATGCCGTAGTTCAGCGCCGGGTTGTCAGGGGCTTTTTCAAGGTCAATGGCGATTTGGGCCATGCTTTTGTCCGGCTCATCATAAAGGCCTATGAGCCGGTATTTCACCATGTTGTAATCATAAGTCTTAGGGCATTCCGGCAGGGGATCGGGCCGGACACAGCCGGATAAAAGAGAGGAGATATGGGCGACCCGCGTGCTGGTTCCCGGATGGGTCTTAAAATAATCCGGGATTCCCTCAATGCCCTGGTAGTCAGCGTCCCTGATCTTTAAAAGGCTGTCCAGAAGCCCTTTGGGATCATAACAGGACGATTTTAAGAACAGTATGCCTTTCTGGTCTGCTTCGGTTTCATTTTCCCGGGTATAGGCCAGCATGGCGGACTGGCCTGCGGCCACAGACCCGATGGTCAGTGCCTGTGCCGCTTCTGAACTGCCGGCGGACCCGGCAATGACCCCGGCCAGCATGCCGGCCAGGGAGCCGATGCTGACCAGCTTGGACCGGTCAATGGACTGGGACACATGGCGGCTGACCACATGGGCAATTTCATGGGCCATAATGCCGGCAAGCTCATCAATGTTGTCCAGGGCCGTGATCAGCCCCCGGTGGATAAAAATATTGGCCGCAGGACTTGCAAACGCGTTAAACGTGTTGTCGTTGATCAAATAAAATGAATAGTCAAAGGGCTGGGGGGGCAGATTGGAAAGAATGTTTTTGCCCACGGTATTGATCATGTGGTTGGCCACGGGATCTTTTGACAGAATATTGCGCTTTTCAATCATTGCCATGAATTCTTTGGCCAGCTTTTTTTCATCGGGAATGGAGATGGCTTTCCCGGTCCCGGGGGCCAACGGGATGATGATCAGGGCAACAGCAATAACGGCGGTTATTTTAAAAGGGGTCATGAACAATGCTTTTTTGAAAGGTGGCGGGTTTAACCAGGCCATCCGGTTCTGGCACAAGGGGCGCCTGAACCGGTACTTTAATGGCGGTAAAACAAAAAACAGTTATATGCGGATAAACTCGGTATGCTCCATGGCCAGTTCAATCATGAAGCTGTAGGTTCCGATTTTCATGGAAAGCCGCCGGTTCTGGGCAGAAAGCCCGTCAATGACCAGGGTGATGGCCCGGTTCATGGTCAGGGCTTTGGGCTGTCCAAAACTGGCGTTTAAATCAAAGGCATCTTCCACTTCTTTAACCAGGTGTCCCATGAGCTGGTTGGTCAACTCCCCAATGGTATCAGCCACCTCAGGGGATAAAATGCTCACGTCAAGCTCATCTTCAGGCATTCCCATGGCCGTCATATAGGTTTTATAAATTTCAATGGCAGCCCCGGCTGTAAAGTTCAGGATTACCAGTCCGGCATAATCCCCGTCAAACTGGACAAAGCTGGTCAGATCCGGCCGCATGGCCACCTTGGGGATGGCCTGGATCACAGACGCATATGACACTTCCTGTAAGGTGCTGGTTTCAAACATTTTTTGAGCGGTTTTCAAAAAAATCTTGGATATCTCATCGATGGATGCGGTGGCATTTTTTCCGGCACACTGGGTGGACGATAATGAATTTTCCATGGAAACTCCTTTTTATCTGGAACATGGGGCTTGGGATTTGGGACTGTTCTGGGGTACATACTCCATATCTCAAGTCCCAAATCCCATTTCCCATTGAATTGGATGATCTTAAATCTTTCTTTTTATCAATGAATTCAAAGAAAAAGTCAAAAAATTTCTAAAATTGGGGCGAAAAACCCGGACCTATCGCTCGCCCCTTTTGTAAGGGGCCGACAGCATGGCCGGGGCATTGAGTTTTCTGGGGTCCCTGAAACTGATGGCCAGTAAAATCACCAGGGTGGCGATATAGGGAAGCATGGCCAGAAAATTAGGGGAAATCCCCAAAGGCTGCATCAGATACTGGGCCACAAAAATACCGCCAAACAGAAACGAGGCCCAGATGGCCCGTCCCGGGTTCCACAGGGCAAAAATGGTCAGGGCAATGGCAATCCAGCCCCGTCCGGCGGTCATGCCCTCGATCCAGGATTTTGAGTAGGAAATGGACAGATGGGCCCCGGCAAGGGCTGAAAAACCGCCGCCGATGATAACGGACAGATACCGGATGAAAAACACATTGACCCCCTGGGTTTCCGTGGCTTTAGGGTTTTCTCCCGTGGATCTCACCTGGATGCCGAGTCTGGTTCTTTCAAGGAAAAACCAGGCCACCAGGGCCAGGACAATGGCCAGGTAAAAAAACGGGCTCTGGCTGAACAGCACCTTGCCCAGATAGGGGATGTCCGATAACACTGGAATGGATATGTCGGTCATTTTAGCGGATAAGGGCTGGCCCACATAGGGCTTTCCCAACATGCCGGACAGCCCTAAGCCCAGCATGGTCAGGGCAAGGCCCGAGACCACCTGATTGGCCTGAAGGGAAATAGAGGCAAAGGCATGAATCAGGGAAATGGCCATGCCCCCGGCAACGGCCGCCAGGACCCCGAGCCAGGGATGGCCCGTAATCATGGTGACCACAAAGGCGGTAAAGGCCCCGATGGCCATGACCCCTTCCACCCCGAGATTCAGGATACCGCTTCTCTCGCAGATGACTTCCCCGGTGGTGGCCAGCAGCAGCGGGGTGCCCGCCACCATGGTCCGCTGCAGTATTGATATAATTACATCTTCCATAACGTTAACTTTCTGAAACCCTTGAAACCCTTATGGTTACTTTGTTGTGAAGAAAATAGTCCCCCATGATCAAAAAGACCAGGATCACCCCGTTAACGATGTTCACCGTGGCCGCGGGCAGGCCCAGAGAAACCTGGATGGCGTCTCCGCCCACCAGGATCCCGGCAAAAAACAGGCCCGAAACAATGGCATAAAGCGGGTTGAGCTTGGCCAGCCATGCCACGATAATGGCCGTAAACCCGTACCCTGAGGAGACCGCCGCCGGATAGCCTAAGTATTCATGGATGCCGGCCACTTCTCCGATGCCGGCCATCCCGGCCAGCCCCCCGGAAATGGCCATGAGGATCAGGCTGGTCTTCATGAAGTTGATGCCGGCATACTTTCCGGCATCGGGGTTTTCCCCCACCACCCGGGCCTCGTAGCCGAACCGTGTTTTATAAATCAGCACGCACAGGATCAGGGCCGATACCAGGGCCAGAATCAGGGTCGCATAATGGATCCGGGAACCGGGGATCACCCCGAGCAGGGCGGAGCCCGGCAGGTTTTCCGTTCCGGGATACCCGAACCGGGATTTGCCTTTCCACGGCCCCACAATGAGCATGGTTAAAAACTCGGCACAGATATAGTTGAGCATGAGGGTGGAAATGACTTCATTGATGGCGTATTTGATTTTCAAGAAAGCCGGGATAATGCCCCATAAAGCCCCGCCCAGAAACCCTGCGGCAAACATGACCGGAATTATAACTACAGAGGGCAGGGTGTCTCCAAAGGTCAGGGCGGCCCAGCTGCCGAAAACAGCGCCCATGAGCAGCTGGCCTTCGGCACCGATATTCCAGAACTTGGCCCGGAATGCCAGGGTCAGCCCGGCCCCGATAAGGATCAACGGGATGGCTTTGGTAACGGTTTCTTTAAATCCGTAAACCGAGCCAAAAGAGCCCATGAAGATCTCTTTGATGGCAAACCACGGGTTAACCCCGGAAAGAAAAAAGACCATGCTGATAACCAGAAGCCCGGCCCCGAGGCTGGCCACATTGGTCATCAAAGATCTGGTGCCGGAAATATGGTAACGGTCGGTGGTAGTGATTTTGATCATGATATAAAAATTTTATGTTAAGATTCCATCTTTCTGGAACCGGCCATCATCAGGCCGATATCGTCAAGCTTGGGGTCATCCGCTTCTAAAATCCCCATAAACTGCCCTTCAAACATCACCGCTATCCGGTCGCACAGTTCAAAAATTTCTTCAAGGTCTTCTGAAAACAGCAGGACACAGGTCCCTTTTTTGCGAAGATCAATGAGGTGCTCCCTTAAAAACTGGGTGGCGCCCACATCAAGGCCGTAGGTGGGATGGGAGGCCACCAGAAGCTGGGGCTGTTCACTGATTTCCCGGCCTAATATCAATTTCTGGATATTGCCGCCGGAAAGGTTTCTGATCTGGTTGTGAATGGAATGGGTGGACACATGAAACTCATGGATCAGGTTCCTGGCATGTTCCTTCACCTGGCTGTACTTTAAAAAATACCGTTTGGAGAACTTTTTCAAGTGGTGCTGCTTTAAAATGGCATTGTCATATAGGAACAGCCCGGGGGCAATACCGAAACGGATTCTTTCTTCAGGCACATGGGAGACCCCGTTGTCATAGATCTGCCGGGCGGTCTTGTTGGTGATGTCCCGGCCGCAGACCTTTATGTTTCCCGAATCCACCTTTCGGATTCCGGTGATGGCTTCGGCCAGTTCCCTCTGGCCGTTTCCGGACACCCCGGCAATGCCGAAAATTTCATTGCCGTACAGCTGGAAATTCACGCCCCTGACCGCCGGCAGCCCCTTGTCTCCGGTCACATGAATATGGTCCACATCCAGAATCAGTTTGCCCTGATCCAGTTTTTCTTTGGCAATATTGAAGACCACGTCCCGGCCCACCATCATCCGGGCAAGGGCGGTTTTGTCGGTGTCAGACGTCTTGGCATGGCCCACGATTTTTCCCTTTTGCAGGACTGTTACCCGGTCACAGATGTCCATAATTTCATCGAGCTTGTGGGAAATAAAGATCACCAGATGGCCCTGGGCCTTCATCTGCCGTAAGATATCGATAAATTCCCCGACTTCCTGGGGGGTCAGCACCGAGGTGGGCTCGTCCAAAATCAACAGGTCCGCACCGTTCATCAGGGCCTTGATGATTTCAATGCGCTGCTGCTCGCCGGCGGAAAGCTGCCAGACTTTCTGGCGTAAATCCACATTAAGGTTAAACTGCCGGGAAAAGTCATTTACCTTTTCCCGGATCTTGACCTTGGGAAGGAAAAAGGGGGTATCCTTGTACCCTAAGGCAATATTTTCAATGACCGAATGGTTCTGAATCAGCATGAAATGCTGGTGGACCATGCCGATGCCGTGGTTGATGGACTCCACCGGGTTCCGGATCACCACCGGCTTGCCGTTGATTTCAATGGCACCGGCATCGGGCTGATAAATCCCGTACAGGATATTCATCAGCGTGGTTTTGCCGGCCCCGTTTTCCCCTAAGAGCCCGAGGATTTCCCCGGACTCCACATGAAGGTTGATATCCTGGTTGGCGTGAATCCCATGAAATGATTTGGATATCCCCTTCATTTCAAGGCGCTGAATTTTGCTCATAATCAATCTATTGCCTGAAGGAAACCCCGTGTTTGGGCGAAAAGTTGCCCAGATGCAAGGCACAGAAAAATTTGCAACCGGAGCAACCTTTGGGGTTGTGAGGATTGCAGATTTTTCTGTAACGCAGCAGATGGGTGACTTTTCGTTCAAACACTACTTAGGGATGTCGCCCACTATGTTGTCTACATAGTACATAATACTCAACAGCTGTTCCTTGGTAGCCGTTTCCCCTTCCTTGATCTGAACATTGCCTTTGTTGTCCACAATGGGGCCGGTGAACGGCTCAAATTCTTCAGACCCTTCTTTCATTTTGCCATATATTTTCATGACCAGGTTATATGCCGTGGTATGTCCGAATACCGGGCATTCCACCATGGCCTGCTTTAACGCAGGGACAAACTTGGGGTTGATGGGGTCTGTGGTAGACCCTCCCAAAAGGGCGGCCTTTTCCTTTGCCAGCCACCAGATATCTTCACTTTTCCATGTGCCGTTATGGATGTCTTCCAGGACTTTGGCATACATGCCGGTCCAGTCCATGAGCTGGCCAGACACCACAGAGTCTTCTCCATAGGCCTGCATGGGGGAATAATGGGAAAAGGTATAAATCTGCTGCCCTTTTTCACAATGATCCTGGCCGACTTCGATAACGGCGGGGGTATCTTCGGTAAAGGCTAAGGCATCGCACCCTTCCGTTATCAGTGCTTCAGCCGCTTCTTTGGCCTTGTCCGGTCCGACCCAGGCGTTGATCCACTTGACATGGACTTTGGCTTTGGGATTGGCGGCTTTAACCCCTAAGGCATAGGCATCAATATGGCGGATGACTTCAGGAATGGGGAAGGCGCCCACATAACCGATTTTATTGGTTTTGGTCAAAGCCCCGGCCATGATGCCGTTCAGATAGTATATCTGGTACAGGTCACCGAAATAGGTGCCTAGGTTTTCGGCCCGTTTAAACCCGGAACAGTGCATGAAAATTTTATCGGGATACCGTTTGGCGGCCTTTACGGTGTCTTCCATATATCCAAAGCTGGTGGTGAATACCACATCGCACTTCTGCTGCTGGACAAGGCGGTCAATAATCCTCGCGCTGTCGGATTCACCAATGGATTCAACATAGATAAACTCAACCCAGGGGTACTTTTCCTCAAGGGTCTTTCTGGCCTGGTCATGGGCATAGGTCCAGCCGTAATCCCCGGCTGATCCGATATATACCAGCCCGACTTTAAGTTTTTTATCCTGGGCCCATGCCCCTGCCGTAACGCACAGGAACAAAAGCGAGCAAGCCAGAAAAAGCGAAGTCCATTTTTTCATCTATTGTTTCTCCTTATCATTACAGGTTAAAAATATCCCGGGATCATACGATATTTCTTTGTTTACCGTCAAGAAAAGGTCATCCTCAACTTAAAGTTATTTTCACTGAACCGCGCTTTTGAAAGATGAGTTTCAAGGCCGGTTTCAGGTCTGCCGGGCCGTTGGCGGGGCTGATATTTTTTCTCGACAGAACATTTAAAATATGGTTGTATAAATTTTTGCGTATCAACCAATGAAAAGTGCAGTTGGGGAATTCATGTCAAACTTGAAAGAAGTTCTAAAACAATCGCCCGTATTTGGCTGCCTGGATGATAATGACCTTGACATCATGATTCCATGGTTTGATCAACGGACCTTATGTACGGCAGATGTCCTGAGCAGCCGGGGAGATCCGGCCCAGTATTTTTTCCTGTTGGAAAAAGGAACCCTGATGCTGGAGCTGGACCAGGGAAAGGCCGTTGTCCTGGACAAATGCGGGGACTTTGCCGGACTGGAACTGATGGCCGCCCGCGGGATTTACAAAGCCACGGCCACGGCCCTTGCACCGGGACGGGTGTATACGGTTTTGAGACAAAATTTTTACGAGTTTATTCAAGGGGTCACACCGGCGGCCGCCGCCGTGATGTCTGCCTGGCAGACCGTTCTTGAACAGACGGCCGGATTTGCCAGAAATTCATGAACTATCCCTGTTCCCATCAGTGGGTTAACAGCTAAAGGCTAACAGCTAAAGAGACTGAAGACTGAAGGTGGATAGACTGAAGGGTAATAGGACAAAATCAGTTCAGATACTTCAGCCTAAACCCCCTCAGCCTAAAAAGCTAAAAGCTAAAGGAGACACCGATCGTGTACGGATTAGAAGCCATCAATGCCAATAACGGCTGGGCCATATCAGTCGTGGGCATCACCATTGTGTTTTCAGGGCTGGTCATGCTTTCTCTGTTGATTTCCCAGCTGTACAAGGTCCTTGAGTTTTATGACAACCCTGAGAAACTCAACGCCTTGTTCCGGCAGCAGAAAAAACATTCCGAGAATCAGATGCCCGACCGGGCCGCATTAATCGAAACCCTGACCCTGGAGCAGAAGGAAACCTTTAAACAGATTGCCCTGCTTGTCCGGACCATGGAGGATCATTTTTCCCTTCCACGGCTGCTTCATTTAGCACGGATCAGCGGGTTAACAGACCCCCATTCCCATTTGAACCTTCTGCTTGAACTTGGCATTATCGCTGCCGACCAGAAGGGATATTTCTGCTGGAATCAGGACCTATTTGAACAGGCCGTTTAACCGGCCCACATTGAATCCGGTCTTCATACAGAAAAAGGATATGACATGGACGCCCTATTTTTAGAATTTTTTCAAAACACAGGATTCTATTTATGCGATTACCGGAACATCATCATGATCATTATCGGGATGGTGTTTATTTATCTTGGCATTGCCAAGGATTACGAGCCCTTGCTCCTGGTCCCCATCGGGTTTGGCATGCTGGTGGGCAATATCCCCATCTTTAAAGGCCTGGGGTTAGGGATTTATGAGAACAATTCGGTTCTCCATTACCTGTATTTCGGGGTGACCCAGGGGATTTATCCGCCGTTGATTTTTCTGGGCATCGGGGCCATGACCGACTTTTCAACCCTGCTGGCCCGCCCGATCCTCATGCTGTTGGGGGCCGCAGCCCAGACCGGCATATTTATCACATTTTTAGGGGCCTTAGCCTTGGGATTTGCCCCCAATGAAGCCGCTTCCATCGGGATTATCGGCGGGGCGGACGGTCCTACCGCCATCTTTTTAACGGCCAAGCTTGCGCCCAACCTGATCGGCCCTATTGCCGTGGCCGCCTACTCCTATATGGCCCTGGTGCCCGTGATCCAGCCGCCCATCATGAAACTGTTAACCACTAGAAAAGAGCGGCTCATCCGCATGGAAGAACCCCGGCAGGTAACCAAAAGAGAAAAGATGATCTTCCCTGTGGTGGCCTTTTTGCTCTGCTGTTTTCTGGCCCCGGCGGCCCTGCCGCTGTTAGGCATGCTCTGTTTTGGCAATGTCTTGAAAGAGGCCGTGGTGACCGAACGGCTGGCCGTTACCGCCAGGAACGCCATCATTGATACGGCCACCATTCTTCTGGGCCTGACCGTTGGGGCGTCCACCCAGGGGGATGTGTTCCTGACCTCAAGCTCTGTGAGAATTTTTATCCTGGGGGCCCTGTCCTTTGGTATTGCCACAGCCTCAGGGTTGATTTTTGCCAAATTCATGAACCTGTTCTTAAAGACCAAAATCAATCCGTTGCTGGGCGCGGCCGGGGTGTCTGCTGTTCCGGATTCGGCCCGGGTGGTCCAGATCGTCGGACAGCGGGAAGATCCCACCAACTTTTTGCTCATGCACGCCATGGCCCCCAATGTATCCGGGGTCATCGGCTCGGCCATTGCGGCCGGGGTCTTGTGGAGCCTGATGGTTTAAAGCCGTTAAGGTAAAAAAGCGTATGGCACAACAGATCAGCATCATCGGTATTCCCATGGACTTCGGCCAGCTTCTCAGAGGGGTTGACATGGGGCCTGCGGCGGTAAGGTATACGGAACTTGCCAGGCGGTTAAGGCAGCTGGGCCATGTTGTCCGGGACCGGGGCGATGTGCCGGTTCCCATCCGGGATGCCGAACCGGAAACCAAACAGGGCAGGGACAAGTACCTTAAAGAAATCATCCAGATCTGCAATGCGGTATATACCCTTGGCCGGAAGGCGGTGGATCAGGGAGATTTTCCGTTGTTCATCGGCGGGGACCATTCCGTTGCCATCGGAACCGTGGCCAGTGTTGCGGCCGATGGCCCTGTGGGGCTGATCTGGGTGGATGCCCATGCCGACTTTAACACCCCGGACACCTCACCGTCAGGAAATATCCATGGTATGCCCCTGGCGGTTTTGATGGGGGAGGGGTACCCGGACCTGGTCAATGTGGGACGGCCCGGCCCCAAAATCAAGCCTGAAAATGTGGTGCTCATCGGCCAGCGGGACCTGGACCCCGGAGAAAAAAAACGGCTCAGGGCCCTGGGAATGACCGTATTTACCATGAGGAACATTGACGAACAGGGAATTTCAGCGGTTGCGGAAAATACCCTTGCCAGGTTGTCCCATTTAAAACGGGTTCACCTGACCCTGGACATGGACGCCTTAGACCCCGTGGAGGCCCCGGGTGTGGGCACGCCGGTACCCGGCGGCATCACCTACCGGGAGGCCCATCTGCTTATGGAAACCCTGTCTGATTCCGGCAAAATTTGTTCCATGGACCTTGTGGAGATCAACCCCATTCTGGATGTGGCCAATAAAACCGCCGGCCTTGCCGTGGAACTGGCCCTTTCCGTCCTTGGGAAAAGCATTTTGTGATTCTGTCCGAGTATATTGCCTCTCTAAAAAACTACAAAGGGTTTCGGGGGGACATTGTCTGCCACCGGACCCTGGACCGGACAACGCCTTGTTTTTCTAACAAAACGCCCAGGCTTTCCCATGACCCGGAGGCTTTGCTGAAAACCCTCGGCATTGAGCGGCTGTACGCCCATCAGCAAGAGGCCGTGGACATGATCCGCAAGGGCACCCATACGGTTATTGCCACCCCGACGGCCTCGGGAAAAAGTCTGGTTTACAACCTTCCCGTCATTGATGCCGTGCTGGATAACCCGGATGCCAGGGCATTGTATCTGTTTCCCCTCAAGGCCCTGGCAAGAGACCAGCTGGACACTGTCCGGCAGCTGTTAAAGACCGCCCGGGCCCTGACACCCGAAAAGATGAAACTAACGGCCGAGGTGTATGACGGAGATATTTCCGCCTATAAAAAGGCCAAAATCCGGCGGGACCCGCCCCAGGTGCTGCTCACCAACCCTGAGATGCTCCATCTGGCCATGCTGGCCCACCACCATCTCTGGGCGGATTTTTTTGCCCATCTCTCCTATGTGGTCATTGATGAGGTCCATACCTACCGGGGGGTCATGGGTTCCAACATGGCCTGGGTGTTTAGGCGGCTGATCCGCATCTGCCGCCATTACGGGTCAGATCCTGTCTTTGTTTTCTGCTCGGCCACCATTGCCAATCCCGCAGCGCTTTGCGGCCGCCTTACCGGCCTTGATGTAAAGGTCGTGGATACATCCGGCGCCCCGTCGGGGCAAAAGGATGTCCTGCTCATGCGCGGCCTTGAAGGGGCTGCCCAGACGGCCATTGCACTGATCCATGCAGCGGTTCACCGGCAGTTGAGAACCATTGTCTATACCCAGTCCAGAAAAATAACGGAACTGATCGCCCTATGGGCCTCCCAGCGGGCCAAAGGGATGCGGGACAAAATATCGGCCTACCGGGCCGGGTTTCTTCCCGAGGAACGCCGGGAGATTGAACAGAAAATGGCCAGCGGCGACCTGCTGGCCGTTGTGTCCACGTCAGCCCTGGAACTGGGCATTGATATCGGGGCCCTTGACCTGTGCATTCTGGTGGGGTACCCGGGCACCATGATGTCCACCTGGCAGCGGGCCGGACGGGTAGGGCGGGCCGGACGGGAATCGGCCATGATTCTCATTGCCCACGAGGATGCCCTGGACCAGTACTTTATCAATCATCCCGACGATTTTTTTTCAATGCCCCCGGAAACCGCCATGATCAATCCAGGCAACCCCATGATCATGGAAAACCACCTGGAGTGTGCCGCCGTTGAACTAACCTTGCGCCACGATGAACTTCTTTTGAATGACCCCGGGGTCCTGTCCTGCATCAAGGGGCTGGAACAGCAGGGAAGGCTGCTCAAAAGCCGTGAGGGAACCCTCTGGTACGGGGCCAGGAAAGCCCCCCACCGGGAGGTCAGCCTCAGGGGAACCGGAAAATCCATTCCCATTTTCAATGCCCAAACCCGGGAAAGCTTAGGCGAGATTGACCGGCACAGGGCCTTTTTTGAGACCCATGAGGGGGCGGTTTACCTTCACCGGGGCAAGACCTATGTGGTGACCCGGCTGGATTATGAAAAAGGGGCGGTTGAGGCCGAGCAGGAGACCGTGTCTTACTATACCCGGGCAAGGTCTTCCAAGACCACCCACATTATGGAAGTCCTGGATTCCAAAAGGGTTGGCGCCACCCGGGTCTGCCTGGGGAATTTAAAAATTGTGGAGCAGGTCACCGGGTTTGAAAAAAAGACCGTGGCCGGGCAAAAATCCCTTGGGATCGTTCCTCTGGACTTGCCCGAGTTAACTTTTGAAACCCAGGGGCTATGGATCGAGATCCCGGATGAGGTCAGGGATGAAATTGAATACCGGCGCCTTCATTTCATGGGCGGAATCCATGCCCTGGAGCATGCGGCCATCGGTATCATGCCGTTGCTGGTCATGACGGACAGAAACGATTTAGGCGGCATCTCCATTCCATTTCATCCCCAGGTGGAAAAGGCCGCAGTGTTTATTTATGACGGGGTTCCCGGCGGCCTCGGGCTGTCCGGTCAGGCCTTTACTCAGGCCCAGGCGCTCTTTAACAGGACTTTTGATGCCATCAGGTCCTGTTCCTGCGATAACGGGTGTCCGGCCTGTGTCCATTCCCCCAAATGCGGCTCCGGCAACCGGCCCATTGACAAGGCAGCGGCCATGGCCATTCTTGAGTTGATCCGCGAGGACGGGCAGGGCCAGGGCAGGGCCGATGGGGATGAAACACCCGTTTACACAGGGATCCCTTTGGGGCTGGAAAAGGCTGCTGAAAGTTGTTCTGATCATAAAAAAGAGGTCCGCCGGTACGGGGTCCTGGACATTGAAACCCGGCGGTCGGCCGCCGAGGTCGGGGGGTGGAACAAGGCCGAAAGAATGGGGGTTAGTATAGCCGTTCTTTATGATTCCGGCTCCGACACCTTTTATGATTTTCACCAGGATGAGGTGCCCCGACTGGTGGATCATCTAAAGCAACTGGACCTGGTCATCGGGTTTAACATCATCCGGTTTGATTACAAGGTCCTATCCGGTCTAAACGACTATAATTTTCACCGGCTGCCCACCCTGGACATCCTGTCAAAGGTTCATGAAGTCCTGGGATACCGGCTGTCTCTGGATCATTTGGCCCAGCAGACCCTGGGGGAAAAAAAGAGCGCAGACGGACTCATGGCGCTAAAGTGGTGGAAACAGGGGAAAATGGATGAGATCATCCAATACTGCCGCCAGGACGTACGGGTAACACGGGATCTTTACCGGTTCGGCAAAGACCATCAGTACCTGTTGTTCAAAAACAAGGCCGGGAACGAAGTAAGGGTACCAGTCTCCTGGTAACGGTGTTTGGGCGAAAACTCACCCATCTGTTGCGCCTTGCATCTGGGCAAGTTTTCACCCAAACACGGGTTATCGATCAGGCCAGACCTTGACTCAAGACTTGATCAATCTAAGCACGTGGGTTTCCTGTAGTTTCTTCCACATGGCGTGAACAATGACCATGGTTGGGTCATCGTCCCCGGTCCCTGTCTCTTCAATGGCTTGGAGGCATTCATGGAGCAGCAGGTCATTGCCGCTCCACAATCTGAAATCTCTGGCTATTTGAAGTCCAACGACTTTATGGACTAAATGTAACTGTTCGGTTTTCATGGAACCCAGCCGGGTTCGATCTATCAATGGCAGATCAGCGATAAGGATGCTGACGGCCTCGTCAATGGTTGTGGGTAAGTTGCTGCTCAAGGGTCTTGTAAACATGATTTTTGCACTGCTTTCTATCGATTCCTTTTGGTTCGCCCATTGGTTTTCCCATCCAATGCCGGGGGGCCATGGGCAAACTGTAAACATAATATTCCCCTTCGGCCGTCACCAAAGGTTGCCGGCCAATGTATGCCTTTGATTAATGAATGTCAAATGATTGAACAGTTACGGACCTTTTTATATGAAAGTCTCACTAACATCCTGATAAGACTTTCATTATTCGTTGTGGGCGGTTCTTGGTTG
Organism: uncultured Desulfospira sp.; assembly: GCA_963663165.1. Classification (GTDB taxonomy): domain Bacteria; phylum Desulfobacterota; class Desulfobacteria; order Desulfobacterales; family Desulfobacteraceae; genus Desulfospira. The sequence continues at coordinate 6,245,416 of OY760175.1, forward strand.
GATAACCAAGGCGGCCCGTGGCCGTTATAAGAAACTGGAGACAAGAAACAAGAGACAAGAGGGCGAAGCACCTGCGGTGCCCAGTTTATAGCCTGCCGTTGCCGGTATCTTCAGTTTCATGATTTGTTGTGGGCCGAATGGGATTAATAATCCACGCGGCCCATGGCCGTTAGTTTTCAGCATTGGCTGAATCGTTACGAATTGTTTTTAGATAGAAGGGGGGGATAATGCAAAAACTTTAGATGCTTCATATCGCTTTACACCGTTCCGGATTATTGATATGGGTCTGTCATGAGATTGTAAACCTTAAATTCGTTAAGGAGGCTGCCCCATGACCCCGCAGGAACCGTTCAAGGCCCTGGTGGTAGACAGGGATAACAAAGGCGTAACCGCTCAGATCAAACAACTGGAACTTTCGGATCTGCCCGATGAGGATGTTCTCATCCGGGTGGATTATTCCACCTTAAATTATAAGGAAGGGTTGGGGTTTGCCGACCGGAACAAGATTTTCCGTGTGTTTCCCATGGTCCCGGGCCTGGACCTTGCCGGCACCGTGGTTGAGTCGGATTCCCCTAAATTTTCCCCGGGGGACCAGGTGGTGTTAAACGGCTGGAGCGTGGGGGAACGGTACTGGGGCGGTTACGCCCAGATGGCCCGGATAAAATCTGATTTTCTCATCCCTTTGCCGTCGGGAATGGATACTAGAAAGGCCATGGCCATCGGCACGGCCGGATATACGGCCATGCTCCTGACCATGACCCTGGAAGAGGCCGGGGTCAAACCGGACAGCGGCCCGGTCATTGTCACCGGGGCGGCCGGCGGAGTCGGCTCCAGCGCGGTGGCCATCCTTTCAGGCTTAGGGTATGAGGTCACGGCACTGACCCGGGCAGACCAGGCATCCACCCATGATTTTCTGCGCAGCATTGGGGCAAAAAATTTTGAATTCGGAGAAGAATGGTCCAAAGACCCGGCCCCCCTGGAAAACCAGAAATGGGCCGGGGGCGTGGACACGGTGGGCACCAAAGTGCTGGCAAGGGTTCTTTCCCAGATGAATTACGGCGGATGTGTGGCCGCCTGCGGCCTTGCCGGAGGCTTTGACCTGTCCACCACGGTGATGCCCTTTATCTTAAGGGGCGTCAGCTTAAGGGGGGTGGATTCGGTCTGGTGCCCCAATGAGAGAAGAATCAAGGCCTGGGACCGGCTGGTCACGGATTTTCCGGATGCAGCCTTAAACCACATCAACAATGAAATCTGCCTGGAACAGGTGCCGGAATATGCCAAAAAAATCTTAAAAGGCGAGATTGTGGGCCATATCATCATTAATGTAAATAAAGAATTTTAACCCCATTTAGGAGACGATTTATGACGACCATCGCCCCAGGCACCCCCATCCCCTGCCGTGTGAGAAGAACCCTGGACAAGGGGGATTTTTCCATCCTTCACCAGCTGACCTGGTTTAATATGGCGGTTCACTCAGATGCCGAATATGCCAAGGGCACCTGGTTCAAGGAACGCTCCCTGGCCGGGCCCGTGATTTTTACCGTGTCCGACGGCCTGGTTCACCATGCCGATAACATTGCCGAACTTTTGGCCAAAGACGGGTATGAAATTTATGCCTATATCGGGGTGGACAACATGAAAATCACTTCTCCGGTCCTGTTCGGGGACACCCTGCGCGCCGATGCCAAGGTGGTGGCGCTTCGCCCGACCAAGAACCCGGAACGGTTTTTGTTTATCTATGAAAACAAGGCCTATAACCAGAGAGACGAGCAGGTCATTGAATACCAGACCACCATGCTGGTCGTCAAAAAGGGCTGATTGAGTCATTTGCCAGTGCAACAGATGTCATTAAAGATGCCGTAACGAAAAATGCCTGGATTGAGTGCAAAGCAGGCGTTGCCGGCCATATTGGCGGGAGCGGTCATGATCAGTTTTTCAGGGGTATGGGTAAAGCTTGCCCATGTTTCCCCGACGGCTTCCGCCTTTTACCGGGTTTTTTTCGGCAGCCTGTTTTTGTTCCCGGCTGCTTTTTTAAAAGGGGAGCTGTCCCGAAAATCCCTGAAGCAATACGGGATAGCGGCCTTGTCTGCCGCCTTTTTTGCCCTGGACCTGTTCTTCTGGCATAAAAGCATTCTGTATATCGGGCCGGGGCTTGCCACCATTGTGAGCAACTTTCAGGTCTTTGGCATGGCCCTGGTGGGGATCCTGTTTTTTAAGGAAAAGCTTCGGTCGGCCTTTGTCATTTCCCTTCCCCTGGCCATGGCCGGGCTTTACCTGATCATCGGCGTCAACTGGAAAACCCTGGAACCCGGATACGGGGCAGGCCTGTTGTTTGGGTTTGCCACAGCCGCCTGCTACCTTGGCTATTTGTTGACCTTGAGAATGCTCCAGTCCGGGCAAAAGGAGCACTCCCATTTCTTTTTCATGATGCTGGTCTCATTGATGAGCAGCCTGTTCTTAGGCGGCATTATGGCCGCATCCGGGGACAGTGTTGTCATCCCGGATCTTCAGTCGTTTTTTTCTCTTGCCGCCCTGGGGTTTTTAAGCCAGTTTGCTGGATGGGTACTGATCGCCAATGCCATGCCCCATATCAGGGCTTCCCACACCGGCCTGGTGCTGCTGCTCCAGCCGGCCCTGGCCTTTGTCTGGGACGTCCTGTTTTTCTCTCGGCCCACGGGTCTGCTCAACTGGACCGGGGTGTTCATCGCCCTGGCCGCCATTTATCTGGGAACGATGCAGAAAAGAAATCCGTCAACATAAATACCGGTGGATTTTGAATTTGATTAATTTTGTCTCATGTCCGGGAATTGTACCCGGCTGCTGAACCGGTTATCCGTCTTTGTTCCCCTCAATAAGCCCCATTTCGACAAGCAGGGAGATAAGTTTTTTTGGCCTGACAGGTTTGGGAAGATAAGAAGTGGCACCGCCCTGATAGTATGCTTCAAATACGTTTTGGGGATTATCAAGGGCTGTTGTCATGATGATCTTAACTTCGTTGGATGGATCTATACCATTGTGCTGCTCTATTTCGCGGATCAATTTTAAGGCTTCCTGCCCATCCATTTGCGGCATCATAATATCAAGACAGACCAGGTCATATGGAATTCTGCCAATAATAGCCATTTCAAAGGACTCGACCGCATCTTTGCCGGTACTCACAATATCGCAGGCACCATGGGGATCAAGTGTGGTTTTCATCAACCTCTGACTTATGGGATCGTCTTCAGCTATTAGAATTCTCATGATGGTTCCCCCTGAAGATTTGTTAATAATGTTATTAAATCAAATATTTAAATAGGGTATCAAAAATACGAAAAAAAAACAAAAAAAATTTTTAAACTTTTGGAGTTGAATAGCACAGTGAAATCCTGTTCGGTTCTAAGGCATGTTCAAATAAGTGTCAAGTTCGGCCATATCGTCTTCACAAAAAACGAGAATACCCTGCTGCCGCATCAGGGCGGCCGTGACCCCCATTCCCGGAATCAGGGTGCCGGAAAAGGTGCCGTCGTAGATTTCTGATTTCCCGCAGGAAGGGCTTCGCTGTTTTAAAATGGCCGCTTTCACCCCTTCTTTTACGGCCAAAGCAAGGGCCTGTTCGGCCCCGCTGATAAAGGCCCGGGAGACGTCCTCTCCCTGGATATTTTTTACCGGGGCACCGCCTTTTAAGACATCATCGCCGGACCCGCTGATGATTTCCGCCGGCGGCCGGGGCAGGGGAAGGCCGCCGGCCATTTCAGGACAGAATTTCACCAGCCGGCCCTGAAGTTCAAGCTGCCGGATCACGGGATGGTCCAGGGGGGCAAGCTTTCCGTCGTACCGGACCCTCTCCCCGGCAAGACAAGCTGATATAAGAATTTTTTCCATATTTAAAAACCACTGTAACTATTCAGCTAATGCTGAAAACTAAGCAAAACAAGGGTCCGTAACTGTTCATCAGTGCTTCATATTTGTTTAGTCAGACCTTCGTAGCATACTGTTGCTATGTGAGAAGGCCTGAATGAGCGAAGATGGGGCACTGCTGAACAGTTACAAACCACTCAACCCTGATTGGTATGCAGTACCCGGACAATCCCGTCGGCAAGTCCCTGCATGGGGACGTGGATCTTTTCGCACCGGCCCCAGTCCATGGCCTTAAGGTAAATTTTCGCGCCGGGGATGATGACATCGGCCCGGTCCGGTTTAAGGTAAAAGCGCATCATCCGCTCTTCTAAAGAATAAGCGGCCAGATCGGCCCGGACCTTTTTGATTTTATCCCGGGTCACCCAGGACCCCGGCCGGCCCTTGGCCAGCTTGAACAGCTTGTTGATATTGCCGCCGCTGCCGATGGCCTCTACCGGGTCATGGCCCCGGGTTATTTTTTTCAGCCAGGACTTCATATGTTTCCAGTCCTTGTCCTGGACCCGGTCGTTGAGCAGCCGGATGGTCCCGATATTAAAAGACCGGCTGGCCCTGACCCGGCCGTCGCAGAACAGGGTAATCTCCGTGCTGCCGCCGCCCACATCCACGAACAGGGCCGCCTTTTGGGGCGAGGTCATGATCCTGTGGCGGTTTTGAAACAGATACCGGGCCTCCTGCTTGCCGTTGATGATCTCAATGTCAATACCGGTCTTTTCTTTAATCCGCCGGCAGACGTCATCCCCGTTCTCAGCCGTTCTCATGGCGGATGTGGCGCAGGCCTTGAAGGCCACGGGCTGAAACGCGTCAATCAGGTTTGAAAACCCAGTCATGGTCTTTTGAAGTTTTTCGGCCCGTTCATCAGAGATCCGCCCGGTTAAAAAGGCATCTTCGCCCAGGCGGATGGGCATCCTCATCCAGGAAATCTTTTTGACCCGAAGATCGGCTTCTGTTTGCGAAACCATGGACAACAGCAGGCGTACCGCATTGGAACCGATGTCGATGGCCGCGTATTTAGTCATTGAATCCATAATGCTTGACATCTTAGTATAATGACGTCATTATATCAAGACAGAAAAATCATGCTAACAAGGATCTCACATGGCTAAATCCAAAAAGGTGAACACCTCTCTTCGGCTGGAAAAAAAGGTTTTAAAAGAGCTTAAAATCCTGGCCATTGAAAAAGAGACCAGTGTTCAGGCCATCATGGAAAGACTCATCCACGAATATATTCAAAAAAATAAGGAAAAAACGGACCCATGAATCTACCCGATCCCGGAACGTTTACGTTTCCGGCCGCCATCAAATTAAAAAGCCTTAACGCCGGACTCAAAGATTCCGGGATGATCCTTGAGGCAAATCCAGTGGAACCGGAGGACGGAATCGTTCTGGATACCTTTGATTCGGCCGTTTACCATTCACACAGCATCCTGTTGCAAACCGACGGCCGTCTGATCCGGATCTGTTATAAAGCCGGCCCCACGGTTCAGCCGGCCCCCAAAGGCAGCTGGAAATTCGCCAAAGACCTTCCCGACGGGGAGATAAAAACTTTTTTAGTGTCCCTGTGCCCCTTGCGTGCCCTCATGTCCGAGGGGAAAATTAAGCTGACCCTGGACACACTGCGGCTCCTGGATGACGAGAAGAAAACCCGCTGCCGAATTGAGGTGGTCTGCATCACCCGGGAGGCGCTTTCCTGGACCTTTATGCGAACCCTTCCCATGCGTGGTTATAACGCTGCCCATGACCTGATTTGCGACCTTCTCAATAAGGATGCTTTCCCGGCTTCTCCGGCAGAAGTTTTGAACCTGCCCATTTCAAACTATACCGCCAAGCCGGAGATCCGCCTTTCCCCCAAAGTGCCCATCAAGACCAGCCTGTGTGCTATTGTCAGTGCCTATCTTAATGTCACCCGCCTTAACGAAACCGGCCTTGCCAATGACATTGACACTGAATTTTTACACCAGTGGCGGGTCAGCCTGCGGAAAGTGCGGTCCGTGCTGACCCTGTTCAAGGGGGTGGTTGAAGCCCAAACCCTTGACAGGCTGAACCAGGATTTCAAAACCATTATGCAGGACACCAACCTGATGCGGGACCGGGACGTTTACCTTTTATCCCGGGAAGACTACATGGCCATGGTGCCCCCTAAGGCACATCCCGGCCTTGAAATCCTCTTTGACCTGCTCGGGCAGGAGAGAAACCAGGCCTTTGAAAAGGTTAAGGCCATGCTCAGGTCCAAGGCCTACAAAAAACAGTTCAAAGCCCTTCAGGACCTGTTCAACGCCCCCAAAACCCTGCCGGCGGGGCCAAAGGCGGATGCCCCGTCCCGGGAGTTTGCCGCAGAACTTATTCTCAAACGGTATAAAAAGGTGTGCAAACTGGCAAAGGCCATTACGGCCCAGACCCCGGATGAGACCATCCATGACTTGAGGATTCAGTGCAAAAAACTGCGCTACCTTATTGAATCGTCCGCCCCCCTGTTCGACCCCCAGAAGGGAAAGGACCTGCTCAAAACCCTTAAAGGCCTTCAGGAACACTTAGGGAATTTTAACGACCAGTCGGTCCAGCAGGTGACCTTAGCCCAGTGCCTTGACCGGTATGCCGGCAAAGATGAGACCCAAAAGGCCCTGGCCGAAAGCATCGGTGCCCTGACCGCCATGCTTTACACCAGGCAGCTTGCCGAACGTCAGTTGATTATTGACAACCTTTCCCAGTTTTACAGCCCCGAGACCCGGGACGCCGTTAACCAGCTTTTTGACCCAAAGGAGGCTTAAATCCGTGAAACTCATTGCCTGCTATTCCAACAAGGGCGGGGTCGGCAAAACTGCGGCCTCGGTCAACCTGTCCTATGCCAGCGCCCTTTGGGGCAACAAAACCCTGTTGTGCGACCTGGACCCCCAGGGGGCTTCGGGATTTTACTTTCGAGTAAAGCCGTCCAAAAAGCTTACGGACCAGACCTTTTTCAAGGATACCCGGAAATTTGCAGACGCCATCCGGGCCAGTGACTATGAAAACCTGGATCTGCTGCCGGCCAATTTAAGTTTCAGGGATTTTGACATTCTGCTGTCAAGGATGAAAAAAAGCCGGACCCGGCTCGATAAACCCTTAAAATCCGTGGACGGGGAATATGATGTGATTATTTTGGACTGCCCCCCCAACATCTCCCTTTTGTCTGAAAATGTCTTTAAGGTGGCCGATCAGATTGTGGTACCGGTGATTCCCACCACCCTTTCCCAGCGAAGCCTTGAGCATCTGTACGATTTTTTCAAGGACAATGGGTATAAGACGGGTAAAATACAGCCGTTTTTCTCCATGGTCCAGCAAAGCAAGTCACTTCATATAACCACCATGGAACAGATCCGGGCCGGCCATAAAAAAGTAATGAACACCAGTATTCCCTTTTCCACCCATATTGAACGGATGGGCATCTACCGGGCCCCGGCCTTAAGCTATGCCGGAAAGGAGACCGCTGTGGCCGCCTATATGGACTTGTGGAAAGAAATTCAAAATTAACGGCCACACAGCTAAAGGCTAACAGCTGAAAGCTAAAGGCTCTAAGACAAGGTCCCATTTATCATGAAAGAGATTGAACGAAAATTTTTGCTGTCCCAGATGCCGGACATTCCTTTGCAATCCACCGTGTCGGTCCGGCAGGGCTATATTACCGAATCTGAGGACTCTGTGGAGGTCCGGCTGCGCCAGAAAGGGGACCGCTTTTTTATGACCGTTAAAAAGGGCCAGGGCCTTGTCCGGGAAGAGGGGGAAATCAGCATTACACCAGAAGATTTTAACCGGCTGTGGCCCATGACCCGGGGAAGACAGGTGGAAAAGACCCGGTCCAAATCTGATTTAGGAAACGGACTGGTCGCGGAAATCGATGTCTTTTCAGGGGATCTTGAGGGCCTGATGCTTTGTGAGGTGGAGTTCAAAGACCCGGACCAGGCTGAACAATTTACTCCCCCCTGGTGGTTTGGCACCGATGTGACCCAGGACAGCCGGTACAAAAACAAGAGCCTTGCCCAAAAGGGGATTCCTTAACAAGGAGAAACACCATGGATCGACGGGATTTTTTAAAAAAGGCTATTGGCGGCGGGATTGCGGCCGGGTCCGCCCTTGCCCTCACAGGGGCCGGCAGGCTCTGGGCTTCGCCCCAAAAAAGCCCGGGGGAAGTGGTTGACCTGGTGGCGGTCAGGGGAGGGGAACCGGACGAGATGTTTGATGCAGCCATCCCTTCTCTGGGCGGGATTAACGCTTTCGTGCCCAGGGGCAGCCGGGTCCTGGTCAAGCCGAATATCGGCTGGGATGCCCCGCCTGAACGGGCCGGCAACACCCATCCGGCCCTGGTGGGTCACATTATCGGACAATGCCTTCTGGCCGGGGCAAAAGAGGTGACGGTATTTGACCACACCTGTGACAACTGGCGGCGCTGCTATAAAAACAGCGGCATAGAAGATGCGGTAAATGCTGCCGGCGGGAAAATGGTATCCGGCGATAATGAGGGGTATTACAAAAGCGTTCCCGTGCCCAGAGGGGTGCGGCTCAAAGAAGCCAAAGTCCATGAGGCCCTCCTTAATGCGGATGTGTTCATCAATGTGCCGGTACTCAAGCACCACAGTTCTTCCATGGTGACCATCGGCATGAAAAACCTGATGGGGGTGGTCTGGGACCGCTGGTCCTGGCACCGCAACGACCTTCACCAGTGCATTGCGGATTTTGCGTCCTTTAGAAAACCCGACCTCACGGTGGTGGACGCCTATAATGTGATGAAACGCAACGGCCCGAGAGGGGTGTCGGTCAGTGATGTGGTCTTATTGAAAGCCCAGGTCCTTTCCACAGACCCGGTGGCGGCCGATGCGGCAGGGGCCAGACTCTTTGGGGAAGAGCCCGGCGATATCCGCCACATAAGGATCGCGTCTGAAATGAACCTGGGAACCATGAACCTTGAAGCCCTGTCCATCAACCGCATCAAACTGTAAATGAAGCTTTCCCATATCAAGCGGTTCCGGGTGTCCATGGCCATTGTTTTTTGGGTGTCCACCGCCGTTCTTTTCCTGGATCTTTGGGACACCGGGGTCAGTACCGTTGCCGGGGAATTGCTTTTTTTGCAGGTCGTCCCGTCACTGCTCAACTTCCTGAACCATGGGGCCGTTGAGGGCGCAGGGTTTATGATTGTTCTTTTGATCACCCTGGTGTTCGGCAGGATTTACTGTTCGGCGATTTGCCCCTTGGGGATATTCCAGGATATGATTGCCCGGCTGTTTTCAAAAAAAACGCCCCCGGGCAAACAACGGTACCGGTATGCCTTTTCACCGCCTTTCACCGTCCTGCGGTATACCATCCTGTGCCTGACAATTCTCACCTTTATGCTGGGCAGCGGACTGATACTGAACCTTCTGGATCCGTTCAGCAGTTTTGGCCGGATTCTGGCCCATGTTTTCCGCCCCATTGCCGTCGCGGTAAACAACCTTGCAGTGCCCTTGACTGACGTTCTGGGCGTCCCGGCTCTTTTCCTTGTCCAGTGGCCGGTGCTGGCCCCGGTGTCCTTAGGTGTTGCCCTGGCAGCCCTGGGCCTTTTGGGATGGATGAGTGCCCGGCACGGCCGCCTTTGCTGCAACACCATCTGCCCTGTGGGAACCCTGCTTGGCCTGGTTTCAAAGGTGTCTCTGGTCAGAATCGGCATTGACACGGGGGCCTGCAAGTCCTGCGGCCAATGCATGAGCGTATGCAAGGCCGGCTGTATTGATGTAAAGACCAAACAGGTGGATATCAGCCGGTGCGTTGCTTGCTTTAACTGCCTTTCCGCCTGTCCTGGCCAGGCCATGACCTACAAGCCGGGGCGACAGCCTGCAAAAATGAACGTCAATGTTCCGGCTGGCCGAAGGGGATTCATGCTTGCCCTTGCGGCGGGTGCTGCCGGCATGGCGTCGACAAGGCTTTGTGCCCAGCCCAACCCTTTGCCGGCTCAGGCCAGGCCCACCACCATTCCTGAAAAAAGAACCTGCCCCATATCCCCGCCTGGCTCTGTGGGTATTGACCGATACACCGGCATCTGCACGGCCTGCCATCTGTGCGTCTGTGCCTGCCCGTCCCGGGTGCTGGTGCCCTCGATGTTTTCTTTCGGGCTGTCCGGGGTCATGCAGCCGAAAATGGATTTTTCTTCTGGCCACTGCAACTATGACTGCACGGTCTGTTCACAGGTCTGCCCCACCAATGCCATCCAGCCCCTGTCAACGCAAAAAAAACGACAGACCCAGGTGGGCACAGCCAAATTCATCAAAGAAAACTGTGTGGTCTATACGGACCAGACCAACTGCGGCGCCTGCTCGGAACACTGCCCCACCAAGGCGGTTCACATGGTGCCCTACCTCAATGTTGACGGCCGGAAGCTGGTGATTCCCCAGGTAAACGAAGCCATTTGCGTGGGTTGCGGCGGGTGTGAACATGCCTGCCCCACCCGGCCTTACAAAGCCATTTATGTGGACGGCAACCCGGTTCACCGTGTGGCGGATAAACCGTTAGAACAAAAACTTGATGCCGATACCGGGAAAGACTTTCCGTTTTGACCGCGGCATCGATGTTCATACGGTGGGGCAGTTTTTAAATTCGTTGTCATATCCCCGGTGTCCGGGCTATGGCAATTTTAGGCTGGAAATGGGGTTTATCTTCAAAAAATTGGACTTGGGACTTGGGATATGGGACCTGGGGATTGCGGCATCCACGGCCTCCCCAAGTCCCATATCCCATATCCCAAGTCTCAACAATATACATTATAATCCTTCCCAAAGAACACCAAACCCAAAACCGGAGATACACCTTTGCCCTGATTCCCGGATTTGCCTGTCTGGTATCTTTCTGAAAGTTGTGCTATAAACCCCTGCCGTAACTATGAATGATTTGCAGGAAATGGTCAGCGTGGAAAAGAAAAAATACAGGTTTGATAATAACTTCCTGGTTCTGGAAACCGAATGCGGTGAATATAAATTCCAGATCAGTGGGGAGACCGGACAGGCCGACGCCGAAAAGATTGCCGGGATCATGACCGGTGAAATGGAAAAAGCAGACCAGGTCTTTGATCAGGGCCAGATGAAATCAAGCCCCTATGCCAAACTGTTGCTTGCCAACCTGAACATTTCAGACCGGTTTGTCCGCCTTGAAAACAAGTATGAAGCGCTTGCCCGGGCTTACGAAGATTTAAAGGACCGGTCGGCCCGGGTCCATGATTCGGAAAATCCCGGCCAAACGGTTTCACGAGAACCGGACACCCCCCTGGCGGCCCCGGCCCCGGAAGCCGTTCATAATGATACGGCCGTTTCAGCCCCCCAAAAGCCGGGTCCCCTGATCCGCCAGATTCTTGGCAATCTGGCCGCCTCCCCGGCCCTTGAAGAACCGTCATCTGACGGCGGGAAAGACACCCGGCCATCCGGCAGCCGGACTGAACCTGAACCGGCCGGACAACCGCCGGCCCTGTCCCGCCCCATGCCCCCGGAGACCGGAAAGTTTACCCTGCCGTCCCTGGATTTTCTTGAACAGGGAAAACAGGAAGCCGCCGTTGACCATGAGGTCATCCGGCGGGATGCGGAACTGCTTGAGCAGAAACTGGGGTATTTCGGCATCAAGGGAGAGGTCATGGAAGTCTCTCCCGGCCCTGTGATCACCACCTTTGAATACAAGCCGGCCCCGGGGATTAAAATCAGTAAAATCGTTAACCTGGCCGATGATCTGGCCCTGGCCTTGAGCGCGTTGAGCATCCGCCTGGTGGCCCCCATACCAGGGAAAGACGTCATCGGCGTTGAAATCCCCAACCCGAGCATGAGCATTGTTCCATTCCGGGATATTGTCAGTTCCAAAGCGTTTGAACAGATCCATTCTCCCACCCCCATCTGCCTGGGCAAGGACATCATCGGCAACCCGGTGGTGGTGGGGCTTGAGAAAATGCCCCATCTGCTCATCGCCGGGGCCACGGGAACCGGTAAAAGCGTGGCCTTGAATGCCATGATTGCCAGTATCCTGTACAAATCTACCCCGGACCGGGTGAAATTCATCATGATTGATCCCAAGCGGATCGAGCTTTCCCTGTTCAACGACATCCCCCATCTGCTCACCCCGGTGATCACGGATATGAAAAAGGCCACCATTGCCCTTCAGTGGGTGGTCCGGGAGATGGAACATCGGTACGAACAGCTGGCAAAGCACAAGGTCAGAAATATCGAGCAGTACAACCGGAAAATCAGGAAAAAGGAGCTGTCAAAGGATGTGGAAAGCCCTGAGCCCTTTCCCTACATTATCGTGATCATTGACGAGCTGGCAGACCTGATGATGACGGCCAGCAAGGATATTGAATTTTCCCTTACCCGCATCGCCCAGATGGCCAGGGCGGCCGGCATTCACCTGATTCTGGCCACCCAGCGCCCGTCAGTGGATGTCTTAACCGGCATTATCAAGGCCAATTTCCCCACCCGGATATCCTTTCAGGTCTCTTCAAAGACCGACTCCAGAACGATTATTGACGCCAACGGGGCGGAAACCCTTCTGGGCAGGGGGGATATGCTCTTTGTGCCGCCGGGAACAGCCCGGCTCCAACGGGTCCACGGCACCTACCTGTCTGAAAAAGAGCTTGTCACCATCACCGATTTTGTCAAAGCCCAGGGAGCCCCCGAATACGTTCTGGACATCACCACGGAGAAAGACGACGTCATGGAAGTCGTTGACATCAGTGATGATGAATATGATGAAAAATACCAGCAGGCTATAGACCATGTCATGTCCACCCGGCAGGCCTCCATATCCGGTGTCCAGCGGGCATTGAGAATCGGCTACAACCGGGCCGCAAGGATTATTGATATCATGGAAAAAAACGGGGTGGTTTCCCCGTCGGACGGGGTCAAGCCCCGGCAGGTTCTCAAGGGCCCGGATTATTTTTAACCACAGGGACAACAGGGGCGAAGACCCCGGGATACAGGAAGACCCGGGGATACAGAAAAGCCTTAACTGAAAAAAAGTCTCCCGGCCTTTACCTCATGGTCACCACGGGGCACTCAGCCTGGAGGATCAGAAACCGGGCCGTGGATCCAAAGAGCATTTTACTGACATTGGAGCGGCCTTTGATCCCAATGATGATTTCGCCGGCTTTTTTTTCTTCGGCAAAGGCCAGAAGGTCCTCTCCTGCGGACAGTCCCCGGATCAGCAGATGGGTCTCACAGGGAATCCCTTTCTGGTCAAACCGGGTTTTGGTTTTTTCCAGGGCAGCCTCTGTTTCGTTGATCAGCTTCTGGTCATCCTCATGCCCCTCTTCCAGAGAGGTGACAATCATAACGCTGCCCTTAAAGGCAATGGCATGGGCCAGGGCAAGTTCTAATAGATCTTCTGATAAATTTGACCCATATTTGTACCCCACCAGAATTTTCATTTAAACCCCTTCTTTAGATCAGATTTCTTTTTTGATTTCCTCTTGGAACACCTTTTCAAAAAACGTATCCGATTCCGTCAGGACATGGGAATGGATATGCCGGAATTCTTCTAAAAGCTTTTTGGCCAGGGGGGTGAGGGTGGAACCGCCGCCGCTGCTTCCCCCTGATTTTCTGACCAGCAAAGGGCGTCCAAGCCCCTCTTCCGTGGCTTTGATCTTTCCCCATACCGCCCGGTATCCCATTTTCAATTCCTTGGCGGCAGAATTGATGGAACCGCTTTGCTCTATGGCTGACAGGATTTTATACCGGCCCAGGCCGAAAATGACTTTGCCGGCATCATCTTCTATCCAGATTTTGGACCTTATGGTAAACGGATTATCAGCATTCATGCCATCCTATTTACCACAACCCCTTGTAAAAGAAAATCCCCTGTCCGGTTTGAAAACAATTATATTTTGTACATGGTAAGAATACCCGAAATCATGGCAAAGGCCACAAATCCCACAAGGGTGCCTAAAAACAGAATCAGAACCGGTTCGACCATGGCGTTCATCCGCTGGACATAGGTCTTTAACATTTTTTCATGAATATCAGCGGCAATGGAAAGGCTGGTCTCCACACTGCCCGTCTCTTCTCCGACAGCCACCATGCTGGCCACCATGGGCGGGAAAATATGGCCGGCCGCCTTGATGGGGGCGGACAGGCTCTCTCCGCGCAGGATATGCTCTTCCATTGTTTCCATCACCCGCCTGGCGGCCCGGTTGCCAATGATCCCCTTAACAATCTTCAAGGATTCCAGGATGCTGATGCCGCTGCCGATCAGGGTGGACAGGTTCCGTGTAAACTGGACGATAAGGGAATAATAAAAGACCGGCCCGATAACGGGTATCCGGGTCTTGAGAATATCGATCCCATACCGGACCCGTGAATTCCAGCGGTACAGAAGATAAAAGGACACCCCGCCTGAGCAGAGACCGGCCAGCAGGTACCGCCAGTACACTTTGAACCATTCACTCACATCAATGATCAGCTGGGTGTTCCAGGGAAGCCTATGGGTTCTCAAGCGGAGCAGGGGTGTGATCCTCGGGATGACAAAGGAGACCAGAAAAACGACGACGACCACCACCACAATGGTGACAATGATGGGGTAAATGGCCCCGGTAATCAGGTGGCTCCTGAAATTGGCGTCCTCTTCAATGTGGTCGGCGATCCGTGTGAGCATCACCCCGAGGGTGCCGCTGGCCTCTCCGGCCGCCACCATTCACCCAACGCCTCCTGAAAGGTCTTTTTCAGCCGGGCGGCCGAACCGGGAGGCGGTTCAAGGTGCGCCGGCAGCGGCGGCAGCACCAGGCGCTCCGGCCCATCATCGTGGTTGCCCCGGATGGGATACACCTTAATGCCGGATCGGTAGACCGGGGCCATGGCCTTTTTCCAGTTTTGATATTGGACCGGGTATGGTGTGCCGCCGTTCCTGAACCAGCCGTTGATAAGGTCGCCGGAAACCAGCACAAGATCAGGTTTTTCAAGCACAATGTCATTGGCAATGGCCTGGACAACCCTGTCATTGACACAGGAATGGCCTTCAGGTGCCCGGTTAGATCCCTGGGTGTCCGTGACCACTGCAAATTTCCAGGGGGGTGGCGTTAACCGGGTACAGGAAGCACCGGCCAGGGAAAATGCTAAAATCAGGATCAATAGAACAGACAGATGTTTTTTATGGGCAAGTGATGGCATGGCCCGCTCCAACCCTACCGCTCAAACCAGGGAACTTGACGGTTTCGGTCTCCCGTCTCCTTTTCTCCGGTTTCCGTTTTTTATCCTTATCATCAAAACTGACATCGCCCGCAGGCAAGTTACATGCGATTGCCCTGGTGTGGTAATTGATATGGCTTGACCTTTTTAATGAACAGCGGTTTAATCAAATTTTTATATGCGGTTCACCCTGTAATGATTTAAAAAAAGGAAGGTCCTTTGAATCCCGTACTGGCCGCTGTAGCCCTTTTGATCTGCAGCAATGTTTTTATGACATTTGCCTGGTATGCCCATCTTAAAGAACTGAATCACAGCCTTTGGATCACTGCGGCGCTGATCAGCTGGGGCATTGCATTGTTTGAATATCTGCTGCAGGTGCCGGCCAACCGGATCGGGCATACCGTGCTGTCCGTCGGCCAGTTAAAAATCATTCAGGAAGTCATTACACTATCTGTTTTTGTCCCTTTTTCAGTGTGTTACTTGAAAGAACCGTTCAAACTCGATTACGTATGGGCAGGATTTTGCCTGATGGGCGCGGTGTTTTTCATTTTCAGGAGCAAACTTTTTTAATTTTGGCACAACAGATTGATGGCCGGCCACGGAACGGTCACCAGGACATAAATCGGCTGATTCGAGCGGTTGAGAAAGCCGTCTGCTGGAGGTAATCAGCTGATTTTCTCATAAAATTTCTTTGACAAGAACCCATATGATGGTCTATATCACTCTGGTTTTAATAATGGTCACGGGCCGCCTTGGTTATCCAACCAAGAGCCGCCCACAACAAATATTGAAAGTCTTCTCAGGACGTTAGGGAGATTTTCTTATAAAAATTATGACAGAACAGTTTAACCGGTTGATAAAGTTTTTAAGATGTTGTTTGGTGTTATGATGTTGTCTATTTTTCCCAGGGGATTATGCCGCCTCAATGTTCTGATCCCTTCGGGCTGTCCTGCCTTTTTATTATGCCTTTTTCGGTATGGATTGTCTTAGATCATCTTCCTGTTCCAAGAAACAGAAATCGAATATTGCAATGCCGGAATAAGGCTTCCGTAAGGTCAGGATCAGGACAAAGGCAACACCATGTTCAAAAGCAAAGATACCCCACGCAGCAACACCTGCCACAAAACCCCTAACACCATATTGGAAAACTCATTAAGGGTTCTTGTTCCCCTGTATCTAACCTACTTTATTTTCCTGTTAAGTATTTTTTTTATTTTTATTCCCCAGCAAAAACAGCAGGTCTTAAATCAAAAAAAGCTGGTCATCCTAAAACTCGCGGAAGTTGGGGTAAGCCTGATTGCAGAGTACAACGCACGGGTTGAACGAAATGAGATTTCCCTGTCAGCAGCCCAAAAAGAGGCCAGAGACCTCTTAAAAAACATTGCATACAGCACCAATGGAAAAGGGTATTTCTGGATCGGCGACATGTCCGGAAAAATTATAATGCACCCGCATATAGACCGGTCCAGATGGAAAGAACTTGGGCAAATTAAACTGCCGGATCAAAAAAGCCTTACGGACACCATACGGGGAATCGTGGAAAAAAACGGCCAGGGGTACATTACCTATCCCTGGATGAAAGATGGAAAAATTTCCCCATCCGCTTCCAAACTCTCATTTGTAAAAGGTTTTCCCCCATGGCACTGGATTCTGGGGACCGGGATTTACCAGCATGAGATAGACCATGAAATCGGGTTGATCACCCATAAGTTTGTTAAAATTTTTAAGGCAATTTTTATTTTCTTAATCATTTTATCGGGGTATATCACCTGGCAGATTATCCACATCAACCAGAAGAAAAACCGGGCGGAGCAGGCCAAGGCCCTTGAAGAACAAGGGACCAAAAAACTGCTTCAGCTGGTTCAGCTCGAACCCAAAACCCGGAATTCCATTATCGGATTTACCCTCAGGCAGATCATCGACTTAACCCAGAGTGACTTAGGGTATCTGGCCATAGTGGATGAACCCTGTCAGCGAATGGACCTCTACATATGGCAGGGACAGGATCTGGAACCGGAATGCCGCCAGGTTGAATATACCCCTGACACCATAGACCTGTGGGCAACACCGCTAAAGGACAGGCAAAGCACCATCATCAACGGGTGTCCCGGCCACGCCCGTCTTGCCTCCGAAAAATGGCCCGGCCGCCATACAGGGATCACCCGGTTTTTAGGGGTGCCGGTGTTTGATCAGGCGCATATTGCCGTTCTGGCCGGCGTGGCCAATAAGAAGCAGGCCTATGACAGCTTAGATGTCCGGTTGCTTCAGCTGATGGCCGAAGGCATGTGGAAAGTCCTTGAAACCATAAAAGCCCGGGAAAAACTGGAAAAAAGTGAGCGCAAATACCGGCTGCTGGCTGAAAACGCCAATGATGTCATCGGCATTATTGACTTTCGGAAATTACAGGCCTTATATATTAGCCAATCCATTGAACAATTACTGGGGTATCACTTTAAAGAAGCGGTTAAGCTTCCACCCGAGGCGATTTTTACCGATTCATCATTGAAAGCGCTGCGCCAGACCTTGCATCACAACCCGGAACATTTTTTCTCATCTTTGACCGGTAAGCCCCGGTCCATGGTAATTGAACTGGAAATGGTAAAAAAAGACGGTTCTGTGATCTGGACGGAACATACGATACGCCCGGTCATGGGAAACCAACGCGAACCCGACAAGATGGTGGTTGTGTTCAGGGACATCACCCAGCGAAAGGCTTTGGAAAATGAACTGATTCAAAGCCACAGGACCCTTGAGCTTGCCCAAAAAATATCCCAAATAGGCTCCTGGTCTTTTGACCCTGAGTCCGGCACCTGGAGGTATTCAAAGGAGTGCTTCCGAATATATGAAAAAGCCCTTGATGAAAAGCCCTACTCTCTGGAAAAACATTTTAAAATTTTTTCTTACCGGGGCAGGGACAAATTGGAGACGGCGTTAAAGAAGGCGGTTACCCAAGGCATTCCCTTTGAAATTGAAACCCTGTTAACCCTGCCGTCAAAAAAAGAAAAGTGGGTTCATATTATTTGCAATCCCCAGGAAAAGCCGGGCCCCAAAGGATATTCTCTGAGCGGTACCACCCAGGACATTTCCCAGAGAAAAGACATGGAACGTCAAATAAGGCAAAGCCAGAGATTAGAGGCAATGGGAACCCTTGCCGGCGGTATTGCCCATGATTTTAACAACATCCTTTCATCCATCATGGGGTTCACGGAGCTTGCCAGGCTGGATTTGGAAGACCGCCCTGAAGTCCTCAAGACCCTGGACCATGTTATGGCCGGCGGGATCCGGGCAAGGGAGCTGGTCAAACAGATCCTTACCTTCAGCCGGAAAACAGACGCCCAGCAAATCGCCGTAAAACCGGCCATTATGATCAAAGAAAGCCTTAAGTTCCTGAAAGCCTCTGTCCCCAAGAATATCGAAATTAAAAGCCGGATCGCGGATCATGGCTGCATGGTTTTTGCCGATCCCACCCAGATCCACCAGGTGCTCCTGAACCTGTTGACCAATTCCGTCCATGCCATGAAGGAGAACGGCGGATGTCTTGAAGTTTCTTTAAAAACCATCCGTCTTGACCACAGGGATGTCCTGTGCAAGGAAATTTTTCCGGGCCGTTATGTTGAGATATCTGTCAGCGATACCGGGTACGGCATCCCCCGCCATTTACTGGATAAAATATTTGATCCTTTTTTTACCACTAAAAAACGGGGAGAGGGAACCGGGTTAGGCCTTTCCACCGCCTATGGCATTGTGAGTTCGTTGAAAGGAAAAATTCTGGTTCACAGCCGGCCGGACAAGGGGACACGCTTTAACCTTCTCATCCCGGAACATACCAGCGAAACCATAGAGATCCCGGATGAACGCAGCATCCCAATGATAACCCGGGGAAACAGCCATCTGCTCATCGTGGATGATGAAGCCGACATCCTGGACTGGACATCACAAATGCTCTCCGCCCACGGCTATCAAATTTCAACCGCCTCGACCGCCGAAGAAGCGTTAAAACAATTCAATGCCCACCCGGACCGGTTTGACCTGTTGCTGACCGACCTGTCCATGCCGGGAATGGACGGCATTTCGCTGTCTAAACAAATAAATGCCTTAAGGCCCGGCATTCCCATCCTTTTGTGTACGGGAATGCTTGAAGGAAAAACCCAGGAAATAATTGCAAACACCTGCATTTCAGGTATTATCATGAAACCCGTCATCGCAGGGGAACTGGCCGGGGCCATCGAAACCGCATTGGAGGAAGCCAAAGGATGATCAACATACTGGTTATTGATGATGATCCGGGCGTTTCTCAATTTTTAGCCGCTTTACTGGACACCATGGGGGCTGAGCACAGCATTGCCCACAATTTTTTTCCAGGCCAGATCCCTGATCGCGGCCCAGGCATACGATCTGGTTCTTCTGGATCTCGGGCATGTCCCGCTAAAGGCTGTATGGATTGCTGGATAAGTATGCCCTCCCGCAATTCAAATAAGGTTTGGACCTGTTCAAAAACAGGACAGTTTCCCATAAGCAGGAACCAAACACTTCCTGTTTATGGGAAATTTTGCCCCCCTCCCATCCCCATTGAGCTGCCGTTTTAATCAGCTGAAATCGCACTGGTTTATGGATTTCGGCGATATCCTTTCCCGGCACATTTTTTGCTTAGTTTTATTTTAGTTTAAACCACACAAACTGTTTTTTAACCTAAGCTAAGAAAGGAAAACTTTAGGATGAAGATGTCATTAAAATCCAAGTTGCTCATCGGGGGCATCCTGGCCTCCATGCTCCCGCTGGCCGTCACCGGTTACTTTTCGGTAACCAAATCCACTCATGCCCTGGTCAAAAGCGCCAAATCCCAGTCTGTTCAGATTGCAAATGATCTGGCCGCCCTGTCCGAAGAGGTCATCAAACAGGAAAAAGCCTTTGCCCGGGCCATGGCTCAGGTTCCTGTCATAAGGGAAACCGCCTCAGCCATATATGACAATGAAATCTATAATTCGAGCCGGGAGATCGGCGAATTAAAACAGTTTCTAATTGACACTTATGGTCAAACCAATGGCAAATATGAGACACTTCTTGTATTGGATAAGACCGGAACGGTGGTTGCCGACAGCCGAAAAGAAGGGACCAAAATTTTTTCCCTGGCAGAACGGCAGTATTTTATTGACGCCAAAAAAGGAAATGTCTGTTTGGGCGACCCTATTCTATCCAAAGCCAGCGGACTTCCCATTTTTGTTATTGCGGCACCGGTGAAAAAAAACGATGGAACATTTACCGGCGTCTTTGTCACCATCATTACCATGAACGAGCTAAGCCATACCGTCACTAAGGTAAAAATAGGGGAAACCGGTTATCCCTTTGTTATCAACGGAAAAGGAATGGTCATTGCCCACCCCAAACCTGAAAACATATTTAAAACCGATATTTCCAAATCCGCCGGGATGGAAGCGGTGGCCGCCAGTATGACCGGCCAGGAAACCGGGGTGCAGTATTATACATTCAAAGGCATTGATAGAATCG
The DNA here is from genome assembly GCA_963663165.1 of uncultured Desulfospira sp. Taxonomy (GTDB): domain Bacteria; phylum Desulfobacterota; class Desulfobacteria; order Desulfobacterales; family Desulfobacteraceae; genus Desulfospira. Next base: position 6,265,971 of record OY760175.1, read on the forward strand.
CGGGCTTTGCGCCCATCAAGTCGGCGGGCTGGAGTGTCTGTGTTACCCAGGATGAACACGAGTTCCTGGCCGCAGCCAGGTCCATTCAGAAGGTGGTGTTTATCATCGGCGCGGTCTCCCTTATTATCATTTTTGCCGGCGTCCTCTTTTTTGTCAAAGGTATCATGACCCAATTGGGCGGGGAACCTGAGGATATAGCCGGTATCGCCAACACCATTGCCAGCGGGGATCTGACCACTCAGTTTAAAGGAGATACCGGAAAACTCACCGGCGTTTATGCGGCCATGAAGAAAATGTCGGAAAACCTGACCCATATGCTCAGAGAGGTTACCGGCGGGGTCCAGACCCTGACCACCTCCTCAACAGAGTTATCCGCCATTTCAGAACAAATGGCATCCAATTCCGAAGACACCTCGGCAAAAGCCAACAGCGTGGCTGCCGCTGCGGAAGAAATGAGCGCCAACATGAATTCAGTGGCTGCGGCGACCGAACAGACCTCTGCCAATATTCACATGATCATTGCCGCGGCTGAGGAGATGTCCTCCACCATTTCTGAAATTGCGTCCAATACGGCCAAAGGCAGCCAGACCACCATTGATGCCGTCAAAAAGGCTGAAGAAGTCTCCGGGAAAGTCAATGAACTCGGGGCGGCGGCCTCCCAGATCAGTAAAGTGACCGAAACCATAGCCGATATCTCCGAGCAGACCAACCTTCTGGCCCTTAATGCCACCATTGAAGCGGCACGGGCCGGTGAAGCCGGCAAAGGGTTTGCCGTTGTGGCCGCAGAAATCAAGGCCCTGGCCCATCAGACAGCTCAGGCCACCGATGAAATCGGGACCCGGATCGGCGAGGTGCAGAAAAGCACCAATGAATCCGTCACCGCCATTAATGAAATCGTTGATGTTATCAATGAGGTGAACACCATCGTGACGTCTGTGGCCGCGGCCATTGAAGAACAGACCGCCACCACCCAGGAGATCTCCCACAATGTGAGCCAGGCCGGAACCGGGGTTCAGGATGTCAATGAAAACGTCAACCAGGCGTCCGTGGTATCCGGGGAGGTCAGCCAGGATATCCACCAGGTCAGCCGGGCAGCCGACGAAATGAAAAACGGCAGTCTCCAGGTTAATGAGAGCGCCGGCGAGCTCTCACGGCTTGCCGAAAACCTTAACCAGTTGATTTCCCAGTTCACCCTGGAAAAATCTTAAGGGAATCAGGCTGAAGGGGGTTGGGCTGAAGGGATGCACAACCCTACGCCCCTTCAGTCTTCAGCCTAATCCCCTTCATACCTTGCTGCTGCCCCTTTGGGACATTGACTTAAAAGAAAATAAATGTTATTTGGAAATAATTATTATCTAAAGAGAAGGGTTCCCGTTGAAAACTGCTCAAAAAAGATTTAAAACTATCATCAAAACGCTCAAAGAAAACGGCCATAAAATAACGCCCCAGCGAATGGCCATTGTCAGAATTCTGGCCGAAAGCCAGACTCATCCCAGTGTAGAAGATATATATACAAAGGTCAAAGCCGATTTTCCCACCATGAGCCTGGCCACGGTCTACCGGAATATTTTATTGATCAAATCCCTTGGAGAGGTCCTTGAACTCGGATTTCCCGACGGGAGCAACCGGTATGACGGGCAGAAACCCTTTCCCCATCCCCATGTGATCTGTATCAAATGTAAACAAATCGTTGATCCTGATCTGGACAGCCTGGATGCCATGCAAAAAGAAGTTTCCAATGAAACCGGCTATACCATATTAAATCACCGGCTGGATTTTTTTGGGATATGCAACAGCTGCAAGGCCAAGGAGTAATCCCCTCCTCCGGTTTCGAGTCTCCTGTCTTTGTTCAAAATTTTTCTTGACAGATAAATAATAACTGTTATCATTTGATAAAAATTTCCCTAAATAGGAAAATCCCTGTCACTCCACTGTAAGTCATTGCAGTGAAACGGTATACATCTATATTTATCAAGGAGGCATCCATGACCAGCCAGGAAAGCAAATGCCCGGTAACGGGAAAAACAGGCGGACAGGCCGGCCATCAAGGAAGGTCCAACCAGGACTGGTGGCCCAATCAGTTAAACCTTAAGATGCTGCACCAGAATCCCCCCAAGGGAAACCCCATGGGAGAGGATTTTAATTATGCCAAAGAGTTCAGGTCACTTGATCTGGTGGCCGTAAAAAAAGATCTTTATGCCCTCATGACCGATTCCAAGGACTGGTGGCCGGCGGATTACGGCCATTACGGCCCCCTCTTTATCCGCATGGCCTGGCACAGCGCCGGCACCTACCGTACGGGAGACGGCCGGGGCGGGGCGGGTTCCGGAACCCAGCGGTTTGCTCCCCTGAACAGCTGGCCGGACAATGTTAACCTGGACAAGGCCCGCAGGCTTCTGTGGCCCATCAAGAAAAAATACGGGCGCAAAATTTCCTGGGCCGATCTCATGGTCCTGGCCGGAAACTGCGCCATTGAATCCATGGGACTTAAGACCTTCGGGTTTGCCGGGGGCCGGGAAGATGTCTGGGAACCGGAAGAAGATATTTACTGGGGTTCGGAAGAAGAATGGCTGGCCACCAGCGACAAGCCCAAAAGCCGGTATTCCGGAGAACGGGACCTGGAAAATCCCCTGGCCGCCGTGCAGATGGGCCTGATCTATGTAAACCCGGAAGGGCCGGACGGCAACCCGGATCCCATTGCATCGGGAAAGGACGTGAGAGAAACCTTTGCCCGCATGGCCATGAACGACGAAGAAACCGTGGCCTTGGTGGCCGGGGGCCATACCTTCGGCAAATGCCACGGTGCCGGCGATGCGGCCCTGGTCGGTCCGGAACCGGAAGCTGCCCCCCTGGAAGAAATGGGGCTTGGCTGGAAGAGCAGCCATGGCACGGGCAAGGCCGGTGACACCATTGGCAGCGGCATTGAAGGGGCCTGGAAGCCCAATCCCACAAAATGGGACATGGGCTATCTGAAAGTGCTCTTTAAATATGACTGGGAACTGGTCAAGAGCCCGGCCGGGGCCAACCAGTGGCTGGCCAAAGATGTGGCTGAAGAAGACCTGGTGGTGGATGCCCACGACCCGTCCAAAAAACACCGGCCCATGATGACCACGGCCGATCTGTCCCTTAAGTTTGATCCCATCTATGAGCCCATTGCCCGGCGGTATCTGGAAAACCCCGAAGTTTTTGCCGATGCCTTTGCCAGGGCCTGGTTCAAACTGACCCACAGGGACATGGGCCCCAAGGTCCGGTACCTTGGCCCGGAGGTCCCCAAAGAGGATTTGATCTGGCAGGACCCGGTTCCGGTGGTGAACCATGACCTGGCCAATGCCGGTGATATTGACCAATTAAAGAAAACCATCCTGGACACCGGGTTGTCCATTCCCGAACTGGTGTCCACGGCCTGGGCATCGGCATCCACTTTCCGGGGATCGGACAAACGGGGCGGGGCCAACGGGGCGAGGATCCGCCTGCTGCCCCAGAAAGACTGGCAAGTCAACCAGCCCGACCGGTTGGCGTCTGTTCTGAATACCCTTGAGGAAGTCCGGCAGGGCTTCAATGCCGGCCAGTCCGGCAAAAAAGTGTCCCTGGCCGACCTCATTGTGCTCGGCGGGTGTGCGGCCATAGAAAAAGCCGCAGCCAATGCCGGCCAGACGGTGGAGGTCCCTTTTGCGCCGGGACGAACCGATGCCACCCAGGAACAGACCGACCCTGAATCCTTTGCCGTGATGGAACCTGCGGCCGACGGGTTCCGCAACTATACCAAAGCCAGATTTACCATATCCGCAGAGGAACTGCTGGTGGACCGGGCCCAGCTGCTCACGCTGACAGCCCCTGAAATGACGGTTCTCATCGGCGGCCTGCGGGTGTTAAACGCCAACTTTAACCAGACCACGCACGGTGTCTTTACCCGGCAGCCCGAAACCCTGACCAACGACTTTTTTGTCAACCTCCTGGACATGGATACGGTCTGGACGCCCCGCCCTGAAGATGAAGCCGTTTTTGAAGGCCGGGACCGGGCAACCGGTGAGCTCAAGTGGACCGGCACCCGTGTGGATCTGGTTTTTGGTTCAAATTCCCAGCTTCGGGCCTTAGCCGAGGTCTACGCCTGTGAGGATGCCAAAGATAAATTTATCACCGACTTTATCGCGGCCTGGGACAAGGTCATGACCCTTGACCGGTTTGATATTTGATCCTTCTTGCTTCATAATCATGCTCTTACTCAAATCGTTTAGAGCAAGAGCATGATCAAGATTAAGAGAATGATGCTGATCCCCGAGGTTGGCTTCCGGTTTCCGATCTCCTTTTTTCCTTGCTTTTAATCACGGCGTTTGTTATTTAAGCGGGTTATAAATATTTCTATTTATGTTGCGGACGAAAGCCGGTTCCAAAACCCAATCCGCTCGTGACAGTTATATTTAAATACACTATGAAAGGGGCGATGTTTTTTGAAAGAGATTACAGTCACGGTTATTGACAACGATGTGGAAAAGGCTTTACGGATTTTGAAGAAAAAAATCCAGAATGACGGCCTCTTCAAACGTCTTAAAGTGAAAAAGCACTATGAGAAGCCATGCCAGTACAGACGACGTAAGATGAGAGAAGCAATGAGAAGACAACGGATTGCTGCCTCCAGATCTCGCAGAAGACAAAAATAACCACCGACCGATAAAAACCCCGGCAGACCGGCCCCTTAATACCCATCAGGGAATGGATGCCGGGTTTTTTACGTCTTTAAAAAGTTCAACCGATAATGACACATACCGCCTATCAGGAATGCCTTGATAAAATTTACCAACTCGGCCGTTTCGGCATCAAGCTCGAACTTGAGACCATCCAGAATATTCTAGGCCTTCTGAACAACCCCCAGAAAAACTACAACACTGTCCATGTGGCCGGCACCAACGGCAAAGGCTCCACGGCCACCTATATTTATTCCATTCTAAGGCAGGCCGGTTTCAGAACAGGCATCTACACCTCTCCTCACCTGGTCCGTTTCAATGAACGGATCAGTGTCAACGGCGTTGATATCTCTGATGACCAGGTGGTCAAGGCCTATGAGGCGGTTAACCGGACCGATGTGGGAGACCGGAGGGCCACGTTTTTTGAAATTGCAACGGCCATGGCCTTTTACCACTTTGCCCTGGAAAAGGTGGAATGGGCTGTGATTGAAACCGGCATGGGGGGACGGTTTGATGCCACCAACATCATTGACCCCAAGGTTTGCGTCATTACCAACCTGTCCATTGAGCATACCGATTACCTGGGATCCACCATTAAAGACCTGGCCCGGGAAAAAGCAGGGATTATCAAAAAAAATACCCCGGTGGTCACGGCAGTATCCCAGCCTTCGGGCATTCAGGTGATCCAGGCCAGGGCCAAAGACCAGGATGCGGGCCTGTACCGGTTCAAACAGGCGTTTTCCGCCAGGAAACAACGGGAGGCACAGGTCCTGGACTACCAGGGGATTTTCAACAATTTCAAAGGCCTTGACATGCCCCTTCCCGGGGACCACCAGAAAGAAAACTTAAGCCTGGGGATCGCGGCCTGCGAATTGATTTTCAAGCCGCTGGCGTCCCATGATCCCCGGTATGCCCTGACCCCGGACCTGGTTAAGCAGGGGCTTTCCCATGTCAAATGGCCCGGCCGCCTGGAAGTCGTTAAGGAAAAGCCGCTGGTCATCCTGGACGGTGCCCACAACCTTAAAGCTGCCCGGCTTCTGGCCAAATATCTGGCGTCGGGCCTGAACAACAGACCCCTGACCCTGGTGATCGGCATTCTGGACGACAAGCCCTATGAAGATATGCTCAAGCACCTGGCCCCCTGTGCATCCCGGATCATCATCACCCGGCCGAAAATCAACCGGAGCATGGACACCGGCATCTTAAAGAAAGCCGCCCAAGCATATTTTTCAGGACCGATATTGGAAATCCAGGATGTCAAAGAAGCCACCGCCCACGCCATTGCCTCGGCATCAGACACGGAAGCGGTCTGCATCGCCGGATCACTTTATGTGGTGGGTGAGGCAAAACAAAAATTAGATATGGATTTTTCCGGTCACATGGTGTAAAAGATTAAATTCCAAGCGCCCGTAGTGCAGGGGATAGCACGTCAGCCTCCGAAGCTGAAGATCGCTGGTTCGAATCCAGCCGGGCGCACCACCTCATCATTCCCCGGTTTCCATAAACATAAACTGCACTTTAAAGTTATGAACCCAGGACATGAATCCCGGCTGAGAATCGGCCTGATCTCCTACAGAAGCAACCCCCATTCCGGCGGTCAGGGGGTTTATGTCCGTCATTTAGGCCGTGCCCTGTCCGATCTCGGCCACCAGGTTGAGGTGATTGCAGGCCCCCCGGACCCTGAACTTGCCCCCAACACCCGGCTGACCATGCTTACTACCCTGGACCTTTACAACCCGGCCGACCTGTTCCGGACCCCGGGTCTGGACGAACTCAAAGATCCGGTCAACCTCATTGAATGGCTTGATGTCTGCGCCATGGGATACCCCGAGCCCTTGACCTTTGGCATGCGGGCAAAGCGGTACCTTAGGGGAAAAGAAAGCCGATACGACATTATCCATGACAACCAGAGCCTGTCCTATGGGATTTTATCCCTTGCCCGCAGACTGCCCGTAACGGCCACCATTCACCATCCCATGACCGTGGACCGGCGCCTGGCCGTTAAAAGCACCCGCTCTTTTTATAAAAAATTAAAGGCCCTGCGCTGGTATTCCTTTATTGGCATGCAAAAACGGGTAGCCCGAAGGCTGCCCCGGCTGATCACGGTATCGGACAGTTCCAAAAAGGACATCTCCAGAGAATTTAAAATCAGAGAATCCCGGTTTGCCACCATTCCCATCGGCATTGATACCGACCACTTTTACCCCCTGGACCATATTAAACGAATCCCGGGCCGGATCATTGTCACCAACAGTGCGGATACCCCCTTAAAGGGGCTTTACCACCTGCTTTACGCCTTAAAAAATATTATCCGGAAAAGGAACGCCTTTCTGGTGGTCATCGGGTCGCCCAAGAAAAACGGCGGCATTGAAAAACTGATCAAAACCCTGGACCTTGGCCGTCACATTGAATTTACCGGCCGGATCGACCACGACCGGTTTGTCAAAGAATATGCAAAGGCCTCCATGGCCGTGGTTCCCTCCCTTTATGAAGGGTTCGGCCTGCCCGTAGGTGAGGCCATGGCCGCAAGGGTGCCGGTGATTTCCACCACCGGCGGGGCCCTGCCTGAGGTGGCCGGGGATGCGGCGCTTCTGGTCCCTCCCGGAGATGCCAAAGCCCTTGAAAAAGCCATTATAAGGCTGATGGATGATCCCAAACTCAGCGAAGATTTGGCCCAAAAGGGGTATGACCGGATTCTTTCAAGCTTCACCTGGGAACAGACCGCCATTAAAACCGCCCAGGTCTACAGGGAGGTCATCCGTGCTCACCTTTAACTTTAACCGGTTTGGCCTGGAGCCGGGCCATCGGTTTCTGGATATCGGCTGCGGGGAAGGGCGGCACATTGTCCGGGCCTGTCAGGAACAGGGGACCATCTGCACCGGTGCGGATTATGTGTTTGACAATCTTTTGACAAGCCGGAACAAGCTTAACTTTCACCAGGCCGTCAACGATCTCAAATGCCGGGACTGGAACCTGTCGGCCATGGATGTGACCCGGCTGCCCTTTGGTGACCACACCTTTGATCTGGTTATCTGCTCCGAGGTTTTGGAACATATCCCGGATCATGAAACCGCCGTGGCGGAACTGATCCGGATTGTCAAACCCGGCAAAATCCTGGCGGTCAGCGTGCCCAGCTTCTGGCCGGAAAAAATCTGCTGGTTGCTGTCAAAAGAATATACCCGGGCCGACATGGGCCATGTCAGGATTTACAAAAAAAACCAACTTATTAAACAGTTCACCTCAAGGGGGCTGATATTCACCGGCGCCCACCGCTCCCATGCCATCCATGCCCCGTACTGGTGGCTCAAATGCCTGGTGGGGGTCAACCGGCCCGATTCGGTTTTGGTCAACCTTTACCACCGCTTTCTGGTCTGGGATTTAATGAAAAGGCCCTGGATATCCGGTTTTGCCGACCGGCTGCTTAACCCCCTGCTGGGCAAAAGCCTGGTCCTCTACTTTCGCTGCCCCTGACCGGGACACCATCACAGAAATGATGACCGGTATCCAGAGATTATGCCGGATAATAAATACGGTCACCCTGATCTCCCCGGGGCCGGTCAGTGGGGGGTAATTCCAGAATATCTGATTCACCGGTCATTGTCTGATATAATGTCCCCGTTCCTGAACGGACCACTCCTTTTCATGCCTTGTCCTTGGGGGTATATGTTTTGTCTGTCTGAATTGCTTAACCCAGAGAGCCATGAGCAGTACAATAACGGGGTCCGTGATTTCCGGCGTTCTGCCGTCCAGGAATATCTGCATGATTTCAATGGCAAAAACAGAGGACGTCGTAATCATGGCTAAACGGGAATAATCTTTCCATAAGAATACCTGTGTTAATCCATGGTTGATCTGATGGTAAGGCTCTGCTTTTGCCGATGTTTATTCCAACTATAAATGGGGCGGCCCGATCCGGGTCACTGGGGCTGATGTTCCCTATGCTGTTTGATCTCGTCTAAGGCCTCGTTGAACCGGTATTTGCCGATAAGGAAATTGACCGTTTCCATGAGCTTTCGCTCTTCCGTGTTCAGGGCAGTGGATTTGAGCCGGGCAAGTACCGGCTGGATCTGCTTGGGGCGCCGTTTTTCAACCGCCTGGATCAATTGTTCCCATAAATCGCCCTGGGGCTCCTCTAAAACAGCAGGGGCAGGGGGGGGGGCATCCTGGGTTTTAAGGAGGCTGCTGGCGTTGACCTCGTCAATCATCCGGGTCATTTCTTTTTCAAGATCCGGCAGCAAAGACTCGTCCAGGGTGTCTTCTATTTTTCCGGCAACCTCCTGCAGGGCAGATGCCCCGATATTGCCTGACAGCCCTTTAATGGTATGGGCAATTCTTACGGCCTCTTTTTTGTTTTCCGTTATCAGGGCTTTCAGCCTGGGGGAGATGTTCTGGTAATCGGCAATAAAATTTTTGATGATTTTGGCGTAAAGCGCCTTGTCTCCCATCATGCGGCTCAGTCCGGTTTCGGCGTCAATGGTGGTGAAATCCGGCAGGCCTTGGGGTTCTGAAGCTGTGTCTTCAGGGGCTTTCGCCATATCCGGATCAAAGGCCGCGCATTTTTTAGGAATGAGCCGGAGCAGGGCGGCAAAAAGCTGGTCCACGTTGATGGGCTTGACAATATGTTCGGTGGCCCCGTGATCCAGGGCCTTTTGCACATCACTGGCCATGGCATTGGCCGTCAGCGCAATAATGGGAACATCCGGATCAAATTCCCGGATTTGCCCGGTGGCCTCATACCCGTCCATGACGGGCATCTGGATGTCCATGAGAATCAGTTCGTATTTTTCCGGGGCCTGCCGGTAGGTATCCAGGGCAATTTGCCCGTTTTCCGCCTCGGTGATGATGATCCCGCTGTGGGACAGCATGCCCAGAACAATTTCACGGTTCAGCTTGTTGTCCTCCACGAGCAGGACAGAGCTGCCCTTGAGGGTGGTCAGCTCTTTTTTGAGCTGTGCGGCATTGGTATTTTGCTGATATTCGCGTTTAACGGCCTCACCGGTAAAGGTTTCTAAAATAACCTCGTAAAGGTGGGATGGGTTGATGGGCTTAAATAAAAATGTTTTGATGCCTTCTTGTTCTGCCTCTTCAACCACGGATTCCTGGTGGTAGGCTGAAACCATCATGATGACTTTGCCGGTGGATCTGCCGCATTCTTTGATCTGCCGCACCGTTTCAATACCGCTCATCTCGGGCATGTGCCAGTCCATCAGGATCAGGTCAAATTCTGTTTCCCTCTCGCAGATAATGGAAAGGGCTTCCCGGCCGCTGACCGCCGTCCGGGTATCGATATGGTAATGGCTGAGCATTTTTTCAAGGATTTCCCGCCAAGAGGAAGTATCATCCACAACAAGGGCTTTTTTATCCTTGAACTGTTTTAACCCCACCGGTTTCTCCGGCTGTTCAAGAATGGTCACCTCAAAGGCAAAGGTACTGCCTTTCTCGTATTCGCTTTCCACCCATATGTGGCCGCCCATCATTTCCACTAAGCGTTTGGAAATGGTCAAGCCAAGGCCCGTGCCCCCGTATTTGCGGGTGGTGGATACGTCGGCCTGGGAAAAGGATTGAAACAGCTTGCCCTGCTGCTCCGGCGTCAGGCCGATACCGGTATCTTTGACCTCAAACAGGAACCGGTTTTTTTCAAGTTTTTGAACGTATACCCCGACTTCCCCGTTTTCAGTGAACTTGACGGCGTTGTTGACCAGGTTGGTTAAGACCTGGCCTAACCTTAAGGGGTCTCCGTGCAGGTTCATGGCAGTGATGTTGTCGTAGGATACAATAAAATCAATATTTCTTTCAGCGGCCTTGGCTTCCACGATGGTGGCCACATTGCCGATTACAGTACTCAAGTCAAAATCAATGTTTTCCAGCTGAAGCTTGCCGGCCTCGATTTTTGAGATGTCGAGAATATCGTTGATAATGCCCAGAAGGGCGTTGGCTGATACCTCTATTTTTTCGATAAACCCTTGCTGGGCCGGGGTGAATTCGGTTTCCTTCAACAGGTAAAGCATGCCGGTAATGGCGTTCATGGGGGTTCTGATTTCATGGCTCATGTTGGCCAGGAATGCGCTTTTGGCCTTATTGGCGGCTTCGGCGGCCTGGCGCTGCCGTTCTGCCTGGGCCCGTTTCATCCGGGCGGTAATGTCCATGAGGTGGCCGGTGATGCCGTACATTCGGCCGCTCGGGCTCACCAGAGCCCGACCGGACAGGGAAACCCAGAGCAGGGTTCCGTTCTTATGCTTCATGCGGGCCCTGAAGTCGGTCACGGTGCCGTTCTCAATGATTTTGTCCACAAACCGCTGCCGGTCCTTGATATCTTCGAAGAGCTCTGCGCTGATGTCCGGGCTGATCTCCAGCAGTTCCTGGGTTGACCCGTATCCGAATATCCTGGCCATGGCCGGGTTTATCTCTAAATAGGCCCCTTTCTCGGTGACCTGGAAAACCCCTTCAATCGCGTTTTCAAACAAAGACCGGTATTTTTCTTCCGCCCGCCGGGACTGGGTCAACGCCTTTTCCTGGAATTCGACCATATCAAAGAATGATTTGTACAGCAGCCGGATTTCCTGGCCCACATTGGTGCCGGGCCCGCCGGCATTTTTATCCACCGCCGGGTTATTGCGGATTTCGTTGGCCACCTGGGCCAGTCTGAGAATGGGTTGAACCAGGCCGGTGTTTACATGGCGGGCAAAGATCAGGGTGGCCAGAATGCAGAAGGTGATACCGGTGACAAAGACCATCAGGAAAAATTGGAAAGGCTTTTTGGCTGCGGCAAGGCTTGACAGCACAAGGCAGTTGAACCGGTTTCGTTCCAAAGCCCTTGGCAGGCTGATGTCGGCGGCAATGAATACTTCTTCTTTGCCCTGGTGCGCAATGGTCATTTCTTCAATGGCCTGGCTCTGGTGTAGATGGTGTGAATATTCAACCTGTGAAAGCCATTCCGATTCAGCCACAGGGCCGTCAGCATTGTAGATGGTCAGGCCGGTGAGGCCGGTTTTGCTCATTTCCTCTATGGTGCCGGCCGGCGGAAAGGCGGCAAGGGTGATCAGGGTCCCGATTCTGGCCGTTTTGTCCATTATGGGAACGGCATTGACCACGGCCAGCCGCCCCTGGTAGGTGGTGTACATGGTATGGTTTCTTTCAGCGGCCAGGGCAGGGGGGTAAAGGGTCTCATCCTTGGGAATATGGGTTACGATATTTCCCTTTGCATTCAACAGCCAGATCCGGTCAAACCCGCCCTCATAGCCCATGTTTTTTCTTAAGATCCGGTTGGCCTGGGCCGGCAGATCCAGGTGGATGACCACCCGCAGGGCGTTCTGCTCCGCCAGGTTCCGGGTCTGGTGCTGGAGGAAAAGCAGGTCCCGGGTCATCATGCTTTCCATGAGCCTGGCGGTCTGGCGCAGGTTGTTGAGCATGGCATGGCGGATCATGTGGGTGCCGGTAAAATAGACAATGATCAGTCCGAGGGCGCCCACACATACGGCTAGCCCCAGACTGGCCATCAGCTTAAATTTCAGTGACCGGTGCCGCATCCCTTCAGATGGAGACTGTTGGAAAAGGTTCATTGTGCTTAAGTTATTATTTTTCGGGTTCGCCCTTGAGTTCAATGTGCTTGAACACGGAATCCGATGCCAGAAGGATATTTTCCGGGATAAAGAGTCCCAGTTCATTGGCGCGTTCAAGGTTGAAGACAATGGCATAATCAGGGGCCTCTATAATGGCCAAATCACCGGGCTGTGCCCCTTCCAGGATGGCAGCGGCCTGAACCCCGGCATGTTTGCCCATACTCTTGAAGTCCACCGAGGCGCCGCCAAACAGCCCTAACTTGCAGAAAAAGTAATTGAGCGGGATTTCAGGTTTTCTGGAGTTCGCCAGGGTCCACCGGAAAATGCCCGGTGCCGTTACCCGTGTTCCGTCGGATGTGGGCAGGGTTAAGGCCACCGGGTACAGGGCCTGGACGGCGTTATCCTGGTTCAGCGCCTTAATCAGGGTTTTATACTCATCAAAGGTCTTGACCCGTCGCACCTCCCAGTCCACGGGCAGCCCTTCGGCGGCTTCAAGCTCGAACTGTTTGGTAATGGCGTTGCCCGTTGGCGAATAATCCGTGATCCCCACGACTTTTTTGATACCGGACAGGGCATTGTGCAGGACGGTCAGGGCCCGTTTCAGGTGAAGCTTTTCATACACCCCGGTGACATTGCCCCCCGGGTGTTCCCGGGTGTCCATGAACTCTTTTTTCCGGTCATAGTCCTCGGGCTGGCCGTTCAGGCCGCAGAAAACCACCGCGATCCCCGGCCGGTTGATAAGTTCCATGCCGACTTCGCGAAAGGCGTTATCGTCGAGGGCAACGACTATCCGGGGGTGGCGCTTTTCCACTTCTTTTAATGCCAATCGGCCCCGTTCAGCCACGGCTTTGGGGGTGGTATAGGTTTTCTTGGTGTCCATGTAAAATTCTTTAACATTTACCCTTCCCGGATACAGGCCGGATTCCGTCAGGGCCTCGATAACCCCGTCAGCCTGGGGCTGGCCGCAGACATGGTCTTTTTCGTAACTGTGGACGATCAGAACCAGGGGCGTTTGGGCACAGGCCAAGGGCAGGGCAAATACCGGCATAAAAATCGCCGGCGTCACGGCAACGAATAATTTAAACCGACTTATCAATCGAACCATCTGTTACCTCCGTAATTTACAACAAATTGGCGGCAGGCGAAATGTACGATCCCGGTCAAAAAAACCACCGGCCCGCCCTGGAGGGCAGCATGGGGGGGCTGGGCTTGTTGAATGGGCCATGACCGGTAATTTTAAATAAGGGTAAAAAGCCGCGGTTCTTATAGATATAAACAAATGGCGGGATCGTGTCAAGGGACGGCAACAGGGTGATCAGGGGGATCGCATGTAACTTGCATCCTGGTGATGTCGATTTTGATGATAATAAATGTAAAAAACGGAAACCGGGAAAAAGGAGACCGGAGACCGGATCGCGCATCCTTAGGGGTTTCGCATCCCGGTCTGCGGTCTCCTTTCCTCCGGTCTCCCTGCGTTTGAAGATAGTCCTTATTTTCCATTTTGGAATGGATTGCTTTTTTACCTGCGATTGCCTTGGGGACTGGAAATAGAAACAGGCCCTTAAAATTTCAAGTCTCCTGAGTTCGTAAATTCAAGTTCGCCGAAAAGTTGAATCCGGGCATGGGGGATTTTTTTTATTTCGCCGGCCAGGGCCTGGCTGACCAGAAAACGGGTGGTGTGCATGGTGTCTTTGATGATCACGGCCCTGGCCCGGGACGGATCAAGGGGGCCAATGGTCTGAAAGGCCGCCTGGATCGCCTTTTCCTCGGAGGGAAGCCTCACCGGAATAAAGGCTTTGCGCAGGGACATGGAGGTGAGTGCGTTCATCAGGGTGGCCTCGTAATCCATGGATTGAAAGACCTTTTCCGTAATGATGTCGGCATTGCCAAGCCCAATAGCGTTGCCGGCGGTTTGCTTCGACAGGTTCAGCACCGCCACCCGTTTGGCGTCAAGGCTCTGGGAAAAATCGTCCTCCATTAAATCGTAAGTCCGGCCCGTGACATTGGGGTCCATGCCGGAACCGCTGATTTCCTTGCCGATCTGCCTGATGACCAGGACATCAATTTCGTCAAAGGGTAGGGCAGGGAATTCCTTTTTGGCCTGTTCAAGGAGCCGGGCCTCGCCTTTGGCCATGTCCCGGGCTGAAAGGATCTCCACGGCCATGGTCCGGTCATGGGCGTTTTCCACTATCCCGATGCCCAAACACAGATTGGTCTTTTCCAGGATAGTGTCGCCCATGGGCTTTAACAGTTTGTAAAATCCGTATTTTAAAGCCATGTGGTGATAGGCCAGTGCCCCCTCATGCTTGCCCATGCCCACCACCATCATTTTATAAAGGCCGCTTTCCATGGGCCCTTTGAATTTGGTATGGGGTTTGATCCGGTTGATGCACAGGGCATGGTCGGCTTTAAGTGCCCTTGAAGAGAAAAAGACCGGTACATCCCCAAAGACCTGCCCGACCTTTACCGCCTCCATTTCCGGGCAAATGGGGGCATCACAGGTGCCAGGGGTAATGTTGAGCTTTTCAAGAACGTTCACCTGGCCTTCCGGGGTAGCGCTGCCATGGCTGCCCATGGCCGGGATGATAAAGGGGCGGGCCCCTTTTTGTTTAATGCACCGGCAGATACAGGCAACAAATTCGTCAATATGGGCAATCCCCCGGGAACCCACGCCTATGGCCACGGTCTGGCCGGCCCGGATGCCCGCCCGGTCAAGGGCCGGGCAAAGTTTGGCTTCGAGCTCTCCCACCGGATCGGAAAGGGCGTTGTCCGGCGGGTTGAGGTCAACCTGGTAAAACGGGGGAAAATAAAATTTTTGCTCCAGGTATTCAGGGTACCGCATGGGGGTTCCTTAACGTTGTTCTGATTCCGGCTGTCTCCACCATTAAAAAAGAGGATTACACCAGAATCTATAAAATATCGGCAGAAGATGTTTGACATCTGACGGCCTTTGGGGTTCTATACCACAGGCGGCCGGACCAGGACAAGAAACAAGAAACAAGAAACAAGAGACAAGAGACAAGAGACAAGAAACAAGAAACAAGAGACAAGAAACAAGAAACAAGAAACAAGAGACAAGAGACAAGAAACAAGAGACAAGAGACAGGAAACAGGAAAGAAGGTGGTAGGCTGAAGGGATGCGTAACCCTAAACGCCTTCAGTCTTCAGCCTAAGCCCCTGCATTTCATTGAAGGTTAAAAAAATTATATGAACTTTAAATCGGGTTCATTCAGGATAGACACCGGGCTTTTGCCATGATTCCATTTGATGAGTTAAAGAACGGCCTTAAGGGAGACCTTTACCTGGACCTTTACAGGCGAAGGCTTCTGGCCACGGACGGCAGTATTTTTGAACAGATTCCGGCGGCCGTGGCATACCCTAAAAGTACCCAAGATGTTCAGGCCATTGTTCTGTTTGCCAAAGACCACGGCCTTGCCGTCCATGCCAGGGGGGCAGGATCCGGGGTGTGCGGGGCATCCCTGGGCCGGGGGATTGTGGTTGATTTTACCAAATACATGAACCGGCTCAACCACCTGGATGTGGAAAACCGCTGGTTTGAATGCGAGCCCGGGTACCGCATGGGCGAGCTTCTGGCCGCCTTAAATGGAACAGACCTGTTTTTTCCGCCGGATCCGTCATCCGGGGAGTATGCCTCTTTTGGGGGGATGTTTGCCACCAACGCCTCAGGGGCCCATTCGGTGAAGTACGGGAATGTGGGCGATTACTGCCTGGATGCCACCATTGTGACGGCAGACGGGCAGGCGGTGACCCTGTCCCAAGTGAAGGCCGTTGAACGGGCGGACCTGTCCCCTAAGTTTCAGGCCCTTTATGATCTGTATGTTGAAAATGCTGAAAAAATTCAGTCGGCCTACCCCCCGGTAAGGCACAATTCAACCGGGTATAACCTGCGGCACATGGTGGATGAAAAAGGCCACCTGGACCTTTCCCTGCTTTTCAGCGGTGCCGAGGGAACCCTTGGGATCGTCACGGGCCTTAAGTTTGCCCTTAAACAAAAAAACAAGCATGACATCCTGATCGTGGCCTATTTTAAGGACATTGTCCCTTCGGCCCGGGCCACCCAGCAGATCCTTCCCCTGGGCCCGTGCGGGATCGAGATCATGGACCGGTCGCTGCTGGATCTGGCCCGGCAGCGGGACCATAACCTGGACCGGCTGCTGCCCGACGGGGTTGAGAACCTGCTGCTCATTGCCTTTGACGAACCCCTTCAGGAGACCTGCCGGGACAAGGCCCATGCCGTTAAACAGATTTTAGACAACGAGCAGACCCTCGGGGATATCCATATTGCCTTTTCAGAGCAGGAAAAGGCTGGATTCTGGAGCATCCGAAAGGCCGCCGTTCCCATCCTTTATAAGATGAAGGGGGGAAAAAAGGTCCTGCCCCTGATTGAAGATGCCGTGGTGCCCACGGACCGGCTGGTTCCTTATTTTGAGGGGATCTATCGGATTTTAGGGGAGCTCAAGGTTCAGTTTGTGGTGTTTGGCCATATTGCCAAGGGACTGCTTCATACAAGGCCTCTGCTGAATTTGAAAACCCGGGAAGATACGCTTTTATTAAAGACCATTTCAGACCGGATATTTGAGCTGGTCTATTCCCTTGGCGGGGCCATATCCGGGGAACACGGGGACGGAAGGATCAGAAGCGTTTATATCCGGGACCAGTATCCGGATATTTTCCCTTTGTTTGAACGGGTAAAAGATACCCTGGACCCGCTAGGACGGTTCAACCCGGACATTATCACTGGTGCTGAACCGGACCCCCCGGCCGGGGAGAAATCAGAAAATTATCGGTTTTTGCCCTTAAGGTACGGGGACGCATACCGGGCCCAGAACCCTTACGGGCAGGCGTTGTTTCCCCCCGGGGACCTGGTTCTGGAAATTGAAAAATGCCATGGCTGTTCCAAATGTACCACCGTCACCCATGCCACGCGAATGTGCCCGGTATATAAAGTGTTAAGGGATGAGTCCGCCGCCCCCAAGGCCAAGGCCAATATCCTGCGAAGCCTTATTTCCGGAAGAATGGGGGCCATGGACCGGCATGTGTATGCCCGGGCACTGTTCCATGTGCTGGACCACTGCATCAACTGCGGCTCATGCAGCCATGAATGCCCTTCAGAGGTGGACATCCCCAAAATGGTCCTGGAGGCCAGGGCGGCCTACAAAAAACGGTTCGGCGTAACCCTTGCCGACCGGATACTGACATCGGCCAGGCAGGGGGCAAGGCTTTCCCGGCCCTTTTCCGGTCTTGCTGCCATTGCCATGGAGAATCCTGGCTTAAGGCGTCTGGGCGAGAAGGTGGCCGGCATCAGTGCCCGGCGAATCATCAATCCCTTTGACCCAAAGCCCTTGGAAAAAAGACTGCCCTTGAATGATGGTAAACCAGGCCCCCGGGTTCTCTACTTTGCCGGATGTTATGCATCCCTGATCCGGCCGGAAATCGGGGAAGCTGCGGCCAAGGTGCTCAATGCCGCAGGATTCAGCCTGGTGTTTCCCCAGCAGCACTGCTGCGGCCTGCCCATGATCTCCAAAGGCATGGGAAACAAAGCCCTTAAGACCATTGAAAAGAACCTGTCCCTTTGGCTGGACCAGGCATTGGCCGTGGACCACATCGTCACCACCTGTTCGTCCTGCCTGCTGTCATTAACCCGGTACTGGCCCTGGTTTATGGATTCAGGGCAGATTCATCCGGATAGCCGAAAAGCCAGAGCCCTGAAGGTTATTCAGGAAAAGACCGTTCACATCTCAACCCTGCTGCTGGATCACAACGCCTCCCTGAACCTGAACCCCATCACCCTGTCTGTGGCCTACCACACCCCCTGCCATCTTAAGGCCGGCCCCCATGTCGCATCCTCTGTCCGGCTCCTTGAGGCCATCCCGGGACTTGTCCTGGACAACATGACCTGCCATTGCTGCGGCATGGCCGGCACCTGGGGCATGATGGCCGAAAACTATGATTTGAGCAGCCGGATCGGGTCAGACCTGAAAGAATGCCTGAACAATTCCGAAGCCTTGGCCGGGGCTACGGACTGTCCCACCTGCCGCATGCAGATGGAGTCCTTTTCAGATAAACCTGTTTTTCATCCGGTTGAAATCCTGGCCAGGGGTCTTTGATCCGGGGCCGCCGCCCTAAGGAAACCCTGTTGATAATCCGGCACAGTAATTGGTTATCGGTTGTAAATTAAATAAAAAACGCAGACCGGAGGAAGGGAGGCGGGAGACCGGATCGCTCATCTTTAGGGGCTTCGCATTCCGGTCTGCGGTCTCCTTTCCTCCGGTCTCCCTATGTTTTTTGGAGATCAAATATATTAGCATAAATGAGATTAACCTGGCAGCCAATTTTGTCTTGAATTTTTTTTACGACCTTCTAATATTTATGTCACATTCTTTTGGTAGAGTATCCTCAATGGTATGACATATTTTTAAAAAAGGGGCATTTCAAAAACCATGGACATCCATGCTGACCTTCACACGCACACCCGGTTTTCCGACGGTTCGTCTTCTGTTGATGAGATGGTGCAGGCCTCAATCAAAAAGGGCCTTGCCACGGTTGCCATCACCGACCATATGCCCTTGCCCTATTCAACCCGGTACGCCATGGACATCAATCAGGTCGCTGAATACAAAAAAGAAATCCGTGATGCCAAAGAAAAATACAGGGACCGGATTCAGGTCCTTGCCGGGATGGAAATTGAATTTTCCCCTGAGCTTAAAGCCTGGGTTAAATCCATTGTGGACATGGGCTGGGAGTATCTGATAGTATCGGTTCACAGCCTGTTTAAGCGCGGCAAACCCTGCCTTGTCAACGGCAACCGTCAGGAGTTTGCCAAATCCCTTCATGGCCCCTTCAACAATGATATCAGGGCGGTATGCCGGCAGTATTTTTTTTATCTTCACCAGGCGTTTGAAACCGGGTGGTTCCAGACCGCCGCCCACCTGGATGTCGTTAAAAAGCACACCAACGGCCTGTTTGCCGAAAACGAGCCCTGGTACCGGGACCAGGTGCTGGAGACCCTCAAGGTGCTGCAGCGGCAGGACATGAAAATGGAGATCAATACGTCGGGCCTGGACCAGTCTCCTGAAGCCGCTTACCCAAGCCCCTGGATTATCCGCCAGGCGGAACAGATGGGCATCCCCATGGTGTTAGGATCAGATTCCCACTCCCCGGACACCCTTGGCCGGTATTTTGACGGGGCGGTGAAAGACCTTGGCTGAAATCCGGTCCAACGTTCCTTTTCCCCGCTGTTTGATGCGATTGGGATACTGTTTTTTCATAATGTTTACGGTTGGGCCACGCTAATGGTTTGAAATGTCTGGGAAAATGGTGATTAGACGGGGTGTGCCGCCTTAATGCCCCTTTTTATGAAAGTCTCACTAACGGCCCATGGCCGTTTCCCTTAATCTGTTTTGAAACATTTCACGGCATTCATCTGCCGGTCTTTTTTGAGCTGGGTTGCCATTTCATCAGCGGCAAGGGGTTTGGAATAGTAGTAGCCCTGGATCAGGCCGCAGTTCATGGATTTGAGAACTTCAAGCTGCTCGGCGGTTTCAATGCCTTCGGCAATGACGTTAAGGTCCAGGTGACGGGCTAAGGTGATAATGGTTCTGGCAATTTCAAAATTCTCATGTTCGTCATTGATGCCGTTAACAAAGGATTTATCCATTTTCAGGTTATCTAAAGGAAAATTCTTCAGATAGGCCAGTGAAAAATATCCGGTTCCAAAATCATCAATGGAGATCTTGATGCCGATTTTTTTAAGCCGGTTCAGGTGGCCAATCACCGACTCGGGTTTTTCAATGACCGCACTTTCCGTGAGTTCAGCCGTCAGGTACTGGGGATCAAGCCCGGATTCTTTCAGGGCATTTTCAATGGTATTTTCAAGGTTGTTATAGGTGGCAAACTGCTGGACGGAGATATTGACGCTTACACTCAGCTGCTCCGCGCCCGGGATTTGTGTCTGCCATTGTTTTAATTTTCGGCAGGCGGTCTCGATTACCCACTGGCCAATGGGCAGGATCATGCCCGTGTCTTCGGCTATGGGAATAAATTCAGACGGCGGGATCAGTCCCTTTACGGGATGTTCCCACCGGATCAGGGCTTCAAAACTTTTAATAATCTGGGTTTTGGCGCAGACAACGGGCTGGTAATAGAGGGTAAACTGGTCCCGTTCCAGGGCCGATTTCAGATCGTTTTCCAGCAGCAGGGCATCCCGGGTCATCTGGTCGAGTTTTTTACTGAACACTTTATACCGGGATTTGCCCGTGGTTTTGGCCCGGTACATGGCGATGTCCGCATCCCTGAGAATATCCTGGGACCGGCTGTATCTGGAGGTGTTCATCACAATGCCGATACTGGCGCTGACCTTGACCTCATTGCCTTCAAGGGTAAAGGCCCTGGCGGTTTCGTCCCGGATCCGCCTGGCAATGGTCACAATCTCCTTGGCACTGTCAATATCCTCTAAAAGAACGGCAAACTCGTCCCCGCCAAGCCTGGCCACCGTGTCCACCGACCGGACGCAGCCAAGGAACCGCTGGGCCGCTTTGATCAGAAGGTCGTCGCCTGCCGGATGCCCTAAGGTATCATTGACCCACTTGAACCGGTCAAGGTCAATGAGAAATACAGACGACTGGAGCGTCTCATTTCGCCGCTGCCGTTTAAGGGTGTGCCGGAGCCGGTCCAGAAAAAGGATCCGGTTGGGAAGTCCGGTCATGCTGTCGTAAAAAGCCTTTCGGTAGAGCTGATTTTCAAGGGCCTTTCGCTTGGTCACGTCCTGATACACATAAAAAATGCCCTCAATCAGGTTGTTGACAAAAATCGGGAACGCCAACAGGGAAACCGGGATCAGTTTCCCGGATTTGTGTTGACGCCGGGTTTCTTTTTCCACTGTCTGGCCTGAGAGAATGGCCTCTTTTATGGTGGCTGTTTCAAAGCTGAGGTTGTCCGGCACAATGATGTCCTCAGGACAGATTCCGGTTGCGTCTTCGGCGCAATAGCCGAACAGGGTTTCAAACCCCTTGTTGGCCCGGGTGATCAGGCCGTCACCGTCCGTTAGAATCACGGCCTGGGGAGAGCCGTCAAACAGTTGCTGGAACCGTCCCCCCATTTGCTGTAAGGCCTCCATCATTTTGTTGTACCGGGCCGCGATGACCCCGGTTTCCGTAAACGGATCCACCGGTACCCGCAGGGAAAGGTCCCCGGTTTTTTCCTGAAGCTGCATGACATGAAAAAAGTCAGCAGATTCCGTTCTGGCACCGTGCTCGGAAATGTTCAGCCCGATCTCCTCCTCCTCGCTGGATACCCGTAATGGGGTCATCCGGTTGATCTGCCGGATAATGAAAAAGGGAATGACAAAGGCCGTCACAAAGGCGGCAAAAATACCGGTGGCCTGGATGGTCAGCTGACCGGTAAAGGTCAGGCCGGTTCCCAGGACCTTGGGATCGCCAAACAGGGCAACGGCCAGGGTGCCCCAGATGCCGCAGGCCAGATGCACCGGAACGGCACTGACCGCGTCATCAATTTTAAAGTAAAGGAGCAGTTCGTCCACGGCCAGGCAGATGCCGCCGGCAACCATGCCGATCAATGCGGCCTCAAAGGTGGTTACACAGTGGCAGCAGGCCGTGATGGCCACAAGGCCGCCCAGGGTCCCGTTAATCAGAAATGATATTCTGAATATCCGGAATATCAGGTATCCCAGCAAAAGGCATAGGGCTGCCCCAAAGGCTGACGCGATGATGGTATTGATAATAATGGCCGGCACCTGTTCGTTCATGGCCAGGGTGGAGCCTCCGTTAAACCCGATCCAGCCGATCCAGAGCAGCAGGGTCCCGAGAACCGAAAGGGGCAGGTTGCTCCCGCAGATATCAATGGGCTTGCCGTCAGGCAGGAACCGCCCCTGTCTCGGGCCAATGACAATCAGCACGGCCAGGGCGGTCCAGCCCCCCACACTGTGGACCACCGTGGAACCGGCAAAATCAATAAACCCGGCAGCCCCCAGCCAGCCGGCCGGATTCCCGGTCTCAATGCCGTTCCAGGCCCAGTGGCCGAAAAAGGGATAGATAAAGAAGGAGAGCAGAACAGCCACCTGCAGATAAGATGAAAATTTGATCCGCTCAGCAACGGCCCCGGAAAAAATGGTGGTGGCGGTGCCGCAGAACATGGTCTGGAACAGAAAAAACGAGATGAGGTGAAAATTATGGCCGAATTCCGGCAGAAAATGGGTAGTGCCGACAATGCCTGAGTTTGAAAGGCCGAACATGATGCCGAATCCCACCAGCCAGAACCCAATGACGGAGAGAACAAAGTCCGCCAAGTTTTTAATGGCCACGTTGATGCTGTTTTTGGGCCTTGTCAGGCCGGATTCAAGGCACATGAACCCGGGCTGCATCAAAAAAACCAGAACGGCCGAAACAATGACCCAGAGATTGTCCAGAAGAGAGCTTCCCATAATTATTTATCCGTCAGGGATTTGGGATATGAGATGGGGGACTTGAGGCGGCCTGACCGCTTTTTTAAAAATATCAAGTGCCAGATCAATGCCATTAACTAAAGAAACTTGACAACGCATACAGGGGTATAAAATGGGCGCCAACGGCGCTTCCCCCTCTTGTTTCCAGTTTCTCGTATTACCGCTTAAGTTTATGACATTGGGTGCCAGATCCCAGATCCCGTTTCCTTAAATTTATTGCAGACAGCCTTTAATGAGTTTTTTTTTAAACACTGTCCTTGGTTCCTATGTTAAAACAGGGCCTGTTAACAATACGGAATCCTGTTTCCATCTTCTAATAAGCGTGAAGATATATCAGTAATTTAAATAAGAAACAAGGGACCGAGGGCGGAAAACCAGGGCAATCGGATGTAAAAAAACAATCCATCCTGGAATGGGAAATATTGAATCTCCCGACTGCCGGTTCAAACAGGCGGACCGCTCGCTATCGCTATCGCTATCGGGATCGCTATCGGAAAATATTTATATGAAAGTCTCACTAACATCCTGAGAAGACATTCATTATTTGTTGTGGCCCCATGCTCGGTTGGATAACCAAGACGGCCCGTGGCCGCTAGTGATGTCCTAAACAAAATTTTTGATTTTTACCGCCTTGCCATAAGCTATGGAAATGCCCCGTATTCAGGGATCAGATTTTGAACCCTATTTTTTGGGGCTCTGCCATTTAGGGCCAAAGGTAATGACGTGCAAACCGAAATCGAAATCGACCTCAAGTCCCCTTCGATAGCGATTCCGATAGCGATAGCGAGGGGCAGGGCAAAACAGTAAGGATTCTACATTATCCTTATCATCATAATTGACATCACCGGCAGGCGAGTTACATGCGATCACCCTGGGCGGAAAACGGGAAACAGGAGACGGAAATGTGTACCCCTTAGGGATGCGTAATATCCGGTCTGCGGTCTCCTTTTTTCCGTTTCCGTCTATTTACTGATCTGGCCTCCGCCCATGGTTTTGTACAGGTTGATCAGGTTGCTTGAAAACGCCTGCTTTAAAACGATCTCCCCTTGCTGGGCGGAGAACAGGGACCGCTGGGCATCAAGGACCGCTAAAAAATCATCCACCCCGTTGTCGTACCGGGCCCTGGACAGGGTGTAGGCCTTTCGGGCGGCATCCACCAGGGCCTTCTGGGCATTGAGCTGATCCTTGTAGGTCTTGCGGGCTGCCAGTTCATCGGCCACCTCCTTAAAGGCGGTCTGGAGGGTGCCTTCATACTGGGCCGCAGCGATTTTTTCATCCACGGTGGCGGCATCCAGGGCGGCATTGAGCCCTTCCCGGTTGAAAATGGGAATGGACAGGGCCGGGGAAAAGGCCCAGGAGCGGCTCTCGGACACATTGAACAAACCCGAAAGACTCTGGCTGGCAAGCCCTAGGGAGCCGGTCAGGCTGATGGTGGGATACAGGGCTGCCCGGGCCGCCCCGATATCGGCATTGGCGGCCTTGAGACGGTGTTCGGCAGCCATGACATCGGGCCTGGCCAGAAGAATCCGGGAGGGCAGGCCTGCGGGCAGGTCTTCCAGAAAAGCAATGTCTTCAATGGTGGCCGGTGAATGGATCAGATCCCGGACCTGTGATCCGGCCAGGAGGACCAGGGCGTTTTCCGCCTGGGCCGCCAGCCGTTTGTACTGATAGATGGATGCCAAAGCGCTCTGGGTGGAGGTGGCGGCCTGGGCCAGGGAGATCTGGTCCGAGGTGCCGGCCTCGACCTCCCGCTGCACCATATCATAGGTCTTTTTCTGGGCCTCGTAGGTGTCCTTTGCCAGTTCCAGCAGTTTTTGCTGGGTCAAAAGGGCCACATAGGCATCAGCGGTCTGGGCGATGAGGGCGATGCGGGTGCTTGCTGCGGCATCCCGGGTGGCCAGATAGGTTTCTAGAGCACTCTGGCTCAAGCTTTTGATCCGGCCGAAAAAATCCAGTTCATAGGCGGTGATGCCAAGGCCCACGCTCATGATGGCGTCCGTGGTATAAGCCGTCCCCATGCTGCTGTTGTCCTTGGCAATCCCCTGGCGGTTGACACCGGCGCTGCCGGTGACCACCGGCAGTTTACCGGCCTCCTGGATCCGGTAAGCGGCCTTTGCCCGTTCAATATTGAGCAGGGCCACCCGAAGATCCCGGTTGTTTTCAAGGGCAAGGCCGATGATGCGGCAGAGGGTCTCGGACAAAAAATAGTCCTGCCATGCCGTATCCGCGGCATTTTGACCGGAAGCCGCTGTGGCGCTTCCTTGGGCATTTGAAGGCCAGGCCTCCTCAACGGGCAGTTCCGGCCGCTGATATTCCGGGATAAAGGAGCAGCCGGCGGTAAAGAGAAGCATACCGGCAAAAACAGTCGAAAGGACCCTGATGGGAAGCACCGGCAGGTGCCGGGGCCTGTAATGGTTATTGGACATTGATTAATTCTCCTTGACTGGTTGGGGCCTGTTTTTTCTTTTCACTGCGCCGTTCGATGAGGACAAAGAACAGGGGGACGTAAATAATGGCCAGGGATGTGGCCGCCACCATCCCGCCGATGACCCCGATGCCGATGGCGTTCTGGGAGGCGGAGCCTGCCCCGTCGGATATGGCCAGGGGCGTTACCCCCAGGATAAATGCAAAGGAAGTCATCAAAATGGGGCGAAGCCTCAGCTCTGCCGCCATGACCGCCGACTGCACCAGTTCAGTCCCGCTTTCGTAAAGGCTTTTGGCAAATTCGACAATCAGGATGGCATTTTTGGATGCCAGGCCCACCGTGGTGAGCAGGGCGATCTGAAAATAGACGTCATTGCTTAATCCCGCCCATTTGGTGGCCGCAACCGAGCCGATAATGCCCAAGGGCACAATCAGCATGACCGAAAACGGGATGGACCAGGATTCGTAAAGGGCGGCCAGGCACAGGAACACAAATAAAAGGGAGATGGCATACAGCATGCCGCTCTGGGAGCCGGCCATGCGCTCTTCATAGGAGAGCCCGGTCCACTCCAGGGAGATTCCCCGGGGCAGCTTCTGGGCCAGATCCTCGATAATGGCCATGGCCTCGCCCGAGGAGACCCCCGGGGCCGGCGCGCCCAGGATCTCCACCGAGGAAGAGCCGTTATACCGTTCCAGCCGGGGAGAGCCATAGGACCACTGCCCATAGGAGAATGAGGAAAACGGCACCATATCGCCTTGGGTGTTGCGCACATGCCACCGGTTAATGTCTTCGGGCAGCATGCGCGATCCGGCATCGCCCTGGATATAGACCTTTTTTAGGCGGTTCCCGTCCATGAAGTCATTGACATAGGAGGAGCCCCAGGCGGTTTGCAGGACACTGGAAATGTTGGCCGTGGTGACGCCCAACGCCTCGGCTTTTTCATAGTCGATGGTCAGTTTGTACTGGGGCACATCGGACAGCCCGTTGGGCCGGACCCCCACCAGTTTGGGGTTCTGGGTGGCCATGCCCAGCATCTGGTTTCTGGCGTTCATCAGGGCGGTATGGCCCAAACCCGCCTGGTCCACCAGCTCAAAGTCAAACCCGGTGGCGTCTCCCAAGGCCAGAATGGCCGGCGGGATAAAGGCATAGACCGAGGCATCCTTGATGCCGTACATGCGGGCCATGGCGCGGCCGGCAACGGCGGCGGCCTTTTGATCGGGCCGATGGCGTTCGTCCCAGTCCGTGAGGTTGAGAAAGCCCATGGCCACATTCTGGCCCCGGCCCGAATGGCTGTATCCCACAACCGTGAACAGGCTTTGGACATTCTCTTTTTCCTGTTCCAGAAAATAGTCTTCCACCTGGTTGACGGATTTCTGGGTCCGTTCCATGGTGGCGCCCGGGGGGGCTGAAATCATGGTCATCATCATGCCCTGGTCTTCGTCGGGCAGGAACCCTGTGGGTATTCCCTTGAAAATATAGACCAGGCCCGCAATGATCAGGGCATAGATCAACAGAAACCGCAAGGCCCGGGTGGCCGCATACCGGACACTGGACTTATAGGCGGTTTTGGTTAAATTAAAGCCTTTGTTGAACCAGGCGAAAAAACCGCGCTTGTTTTCATGGTGTCCCTTTTGAACCGGTTTGAGCAGGGTGGCGCACAGGGCCGGGGTCAGGATCAGGGCCACGAGAACGGACAGGGCCATGGCCGATACCAGGGTCAAGGAGAACTGCCGGTAAATGGCCCCGGTGGACCCGGAGAAAAAGGCCATGGGGATGAATACCGCCGACAGCACCATGGCAATGCCCACCAGGGCGCCGGTAATCTGGTCCATGGATTCCCGGGTGGCTTCCTTGGGCGGCTTGCCGGTTTCAGACATTACCCGTTCCACATTTTCCACCACAACAATGGCGTCATCCACCAAAAGACCGATGGCCAGGACCATGGCAAACATGGACAGGGTGTTGATACTGAATCCAAATGCCGACAGCACCCCGAAGGTCCCGAGAAGGACCACAGGTACCGCAATGGTGGGGATCAGTGTGGCCCGAAAGCTTTGCAGGAACAGGTACATGACCAAAAAGACCAGGACAATGGCCTCGATCAGGGTTTTGAGCACCTCTTCAATGGAGAGCCGGACAAAGGGGGTGGTATCGTAGGGGAAGATCACTTTGAGCCCCTCGGGCAGAAATTCGCTGAGCTCCCCGACTTTATCTTTGACCCGTTTGGCGGTATCCAGGGCGTTGGCGCCGGTGGCCAGGCTGATGGCCATGGCCGCGGCAGGCTTGCGGTTATACCGGGTGTTGAACCCATAGGTCTCCGGTCCCTTTTCCACTTGGGCCACATCCTTGACCCGGATCTGGGAACCGTCCGGGTTGACCTTGACCAGGATTTTTTCAAAGTCTTCAACGGTCTGGAGTTTGGACTGGGCCGTCACAACGGCATTGAGCTGCTGGCCTTCAATGGCCGGGGCGCCGCCGAGCTGGCCTGATGAGACATCGGCGTTCCGGGCCTTGACGGCGGTCATGACATCCGAGGGCATGAGGTTAAAGGCGTTGAGTTTTTCCGGGTTGACCCAGATTCTCATGGCGTACTGGGAACCGAACACCGTCAGGTCCCCCACCCCCTGGACCCGGGAGACCGGGTCGGCCATGTTGGATTTAAGATAATCGGAGATATCATCATCGCTCATGGTACCGTTATCGGAGTAGAGCCCTACCAGCAGCAGGAAACTGTCAGAGGCTTTCTGGACGGTCAGGCCCTGCTGTTGCACTTCCTGGGGCAGAAGGCTTTCAATTTTTGATATCTTGTTCTGCACCTGGACCTGGGCAATATCCGGGTCTGCTTCGGGCTCAAAGGTCAGGGTGATGGACAGCGAACCGCTGGAGTCGCTGGCCGAGCTGAAATACCGCAAATAATCAATACCGGTCAAAGACTGTTCAATGACCTGTGCCACACTGTCTTCCACCACCTGGGCCGAGGCCCCGGGATACATGGTGGAGATGGTAATGCTGGGCGGGGCGATTTCCGGATATTGTTCCACCGGGAGAGTGAGAACGGCAAAGAGCCCGGACAGCATGATGACAATGGCGATAACCCATGCAAATATGGGACGATCTATAAAAAAACGTGACATGGTTCTATCCTGGTATCATGAGTTGGCGGAAGGGGCGAATTCCACGGGGGTGACCTTGGCCTGGGGGCTGATTTTCAGATGGCCTTCCACCACCACCCGGTCGCCGGGGGCAAGGCCCGAAGAGATTACCCACTGGTCCTTGACGGCCTGGGCAACGGTTACCGGTTTGGTGTTGACCGTATTGGCATCGTCCACCACCCATACCGATGTGGAGCCGTCGGCCTTTCGGGTGATGCATTGCTGGGGGATCACAATGGCCTGATCCTGGCGGGACTGTTCCACCCGGGCCCTGACAAACAGGCCGGGTAAAAGGTCGTTGTCCGGATTGGGAAACAGGATGCGCAGCTGGACCATGCCGGTGCTCTGGTCCACGGTGGCATCGGAGAACAGCAGTTTGCCCGGAAGGTCATAGGGGGTCCCCTCTTTGCCCACAAACAGGCTGACCATGGACTGTTCTTCAGGGTTGTTCAGCCCTTTTTTCAGGGCCATCAGCTCTTCGCTGGACTGGTTGACATCCACATAAATCTGATCCAGGTTCTGGACTACCGCTAAGGCCGTTATCTGGTTGGCCGTCACCAGGGCCCCTTCGGTGACCGAGGATTTACCGATCCTGCCGGAAATAGGGGAGAACACCTTGGTATAGTCCAGATTGATTTTCGCGGCTGCCAGATTCGCCTTTGCCACGGCCACATCGGCCCTGGCCTGGGCCAGGGCGGCCACGGTATCGTCGTAGACCTGGCGGCTGACCCCGCCGATTTTTACCAGGTTTTCGTACCGTTTTAATTTGGGTTCCACGGCCGTTACATCGGCTTTGGCCCTTTCAAGACCGGCCGCAGCCGAATCATAGGCCGCCTTGTAAGTGGCCGGATCAATCTGGTAAAGCTGCTGTCCTTTTTTAACCAGGCTTCCCTGGGTAAACAGCCGCTCAAGGATAATGCCCGAGACCTGGGGCCTGATCTCCGCCACCTGGTATGCTGCGGTCCTTCCGGCAAGGTCTTTGGTGAAAATCGCCTCCTGGGGAACAACCGTGTAGACGGACACCTCTACCGGGGGACGGGCAGGGGCGGCTGCCTGCGCGGGGGCTTGGTTCCCGGGCTCGGCCTTTTGATCGCCGGCTGTGGCTGATTTTTGAACCAGCTGAATGTCAGGCAGTTCACCTGCATAATGCAAATAAGCACCGCCCACAAGCAGGGCTGCGGCAAATCCAAGCAAAAAACGCTTCATCTTCATTTCTCCTGTTTCTTGAGTATGCTCCTGTCTAAAAGACAGATGATATCTTTTTTAAAGGCTTCGATGTCCGTAATGGGTTCCTCCCGGTACCCTAAGGACTCCATGGGGCCGATCACGGCGCCAAAGATCATGGCCGCCATGACATAGGGGTCCATATTGACGAAATCGCCTGAAACCATGCCTTTTTTGCAGACCTTTACCAAAGGCAGGATGGTCAGCGACATCTTTTCATCGGTGGCTTCGGCTGCAGACCGCTGGCTTTGGATAAATTTAAAATAAAGGGGGTACTCCTTATGGAAGTTAAACACATTCTCCACAAAGGTGTAAAGTTTTTCCATGGGACGGATGGATTGTCCGAACAACTGGTCGGCCCCGTTTTTGATGGGAAAGATCACCGCTTCATGGACAAAGGAGAGCAGGGCTTTTTTATTCTTAAAATAGTTGTACAATGTGCCTTTTGATACCCCGCACTGTGCGGCGACGTCATCCATGGTCAAGGGCTGGTCCTCATGGATCATGGACAAAACGGTTTTCACCACTTCCTCTTTGATCAGCCGGTCCATCAGTTCTTTTCTTTTTGTGGGCGTTTTCATGGCCACTCCCTTTTTGTTTAACCCGTCGTAAATGTCTTGGCCGTTTTAACTGGAAACCCCAATAAAAAAAAATTTTTTGACCATTGAAACTAAAAAATTGACTCAACGGTCAAAAAATTGACTTTCAAGTATAATAATTGCTGCAGGGCCTTTTGTCAAGGTGTTTTTAAGGGGCTGCTTGGGCAACCGTTATTTATAATTCGGTATGGTACTGGGGGGCGTAAAATTTATAATATTCCGGCCTGGATAGTCGAAATCGAAATCGTTATCGAAATCGAGGGAATCTTGAAACCAACTTTGATTTTGGGTTGGAGCGGGCCATGCCCGCGATTCGCGGACATGGCCCGCTCCAACACGGCGATGTTTCATACCCCTGTTTAAACCGGCACCCGGCGAATTCAATTATATTCGATTAACGGCCATGGGCGGTTCTTGGTTATCCAACCAAGAACCGCCCACAACAAATATTGAAAGAACTCAAAAGGTTGCTGAGTCTTTCATATAAAAGATTATTATAAATTCAGGTATTCCAGAGATCCCCCGTTAAAAATCATCGGACAATCTTCAAATTGTCATTGGGTTTGGAAAAAACCAGTTTCACCCAGCGGTTGATACACCGGGGTTCTTCCCCCTAGTATGGAGGATAATGGCCTTTTTATCCAGCAGCCCGCTTTGTATGGCCTGGCCGGTTAGGAAAATGTTTTCATAACATTAGGAAAAAGTTTTCCAAAAATTATAACATTAATTACCCAATGAACCATGGGAAATGCCACGCCAAATGATATTCAGTCAATGATTTGGGATTATTTTTATCGGAAAATGTTTT
The DNA here is from genome assembly GCA_963663165.1 of uncultured Desulfospira sp. Classification (GTDB taxonomy): domain Bacteria; phylum Desulfobacterota; class Desulfobacteria; order Desulfobacterales; family Desulfobacteraceae; genus Desulfospira. The sequence continues at coordinate 6,296,900 of OY760175.1, forward strand.
AATACCAGTATGATCAAAAAATATCTATGAGAAACACAATCGCCCATAAAGTATCAGGAATAAATTTTGCTTGCTCTATTATACCGGAACAGGCGTGCCTGTTCCAACCGGTTTGCAATGTATCCGCACGGACGACCGGACTGTCATTCATGGTTTGGCCCATCTGAACCCGGAAAGTTGTGTAAAAATTGAAACGTTGAATAAGTCATTTATGATCATGGAGGACATGCCGGGTGCGGCCATGCCCTCAAAGCTCAAGGAGGGACATGGAATGAAACCCCATCTGTTATTATTTAATTTTTTGCGCACCCTGCCGGCGGTGGTCGCCGCAGGGCTGTTGATGATTTCTACCGCACAGGCAGGTATAACAACCAGCGGAGGCATATCTCCGAGCAATCTCGCTGATTGGAACGCTTCAACTGATGCTTATATCGGTTGGTATGGCAGCGGGTCACTGTCCATTACCGGGGACGATTCGTTAGCTGCCTGTAACCTTAATGTGGGATACGACTCAGAAGGAACCGTGACCGTTGACGGCGCTGGCTCAATTTTGAGTGTCAGTGAATATCTTGAAGTGATTAAAGGAACGTTATCCATCACAGGCGGGGCTTCATTGGAAAGTCAATATGCCAGTATCAGAAAAGCCACCAGCAGCTATGCCGCAACGGTAACCGTCAGCGGCACCGGTTCCTCCTGGACCAACACCAGTTATCTTACAATAGACGGCGGAATACTCAATATATGGGACAACGCAACAGTTGAAGTTTCAGGTTCTACAACGGTCTATGAAGATGGCAGTATCAATTTCGGGGACTCTGAGGGCGGCACATTAACCACCGGCACCCTGTACGCCGGCGCATCCCAATTGTCAGGCAGCGGAACCATCAATGCCGCCGGCATCCTTACCGACGCTGCCCTTGTTTTTGACAGGGACCATGGCACGACACAAACCTTCACGATAGGTGATGTGACCATCAACTTGAGTCTGGTTGATTCCGGTGATTCTGTTGAGTTAGGTGATTTAGTAAATTCCATTGCCCTTGGGGTCGGTTACCTTGGAGATGGCAGCCTGACCATTTCGGAGGGCGTGGCCGTGACTTCGGATTATGGCTACCTGGGATATGGTGAAGGCGCCAACGGTGTGGCTGTAATTACGGGTGAAGGTTCGAGCTGGACCGTTGGGTATGAACTGACGGTGGGGTCAAACGGCACCGGATCCCTGACCGTTCAAAATGGCGGGTCACTAACGAGTGGATATGCTTATGTCGATTGGTCAGCCGATGACCAAGTCAGCAGTGTCACCGTCACGGGTGATAATTCTTCCTGGGTCAGCGATTACATCTATCTGGGCAATGAAGGCGGCACGGGAACCCTTGACATTCGTGACAGTGGCTCGGTGACAACTGACTATATGTATGTCGGCAATGGCTCTACCGGAATACTGACAGTCGATGATGCAACATTGGAGAGCTTTTATCTTGCCGCGGGCTTCAACGACGGCACCGGCACGCTGACCATTCAAAATGGCGGGTATGTGTCAAGCATGTATGTTTCCATAGGCGATGAATATGAAGAATATGAGAATACCAGCGGAGCCGTGACGGTTAAAGATGCCGGATCTAAATTGAAGGCCACCAATCTTGATGTCGGCAATTACGGAACCCTTAATATTCTCAGTGGTGCAGAGGTCTCGGTCTCCGAGGAAACCATGGTGTCTGAGAAAGGAAACATCAATTTTGGGGACAGCGGCGGTACGTTGACCACCGGTACCCTGTACGCCGGAACATCCCAGTTGTCGGGCACCGGCACAATCAATACTTCAGGAATTGTTTCCGATATTGACCTCACCTTTGACAGTACTCATGGCACGACACAGTCCTTCAAGTCTGATGACGTAACCATCAACCTTACCCAGGACGCTTCCGGCGATCTCGGGGCTGGCTATTTGGGGAATGCCACCCTTACTATAGACGGCTTGGACATTGTTTCGGACAACGGCTATCTTGGCTATTTTAGCGGTTCAAGCGGTACGGCTGATGTTGACGGGGAGGATTCCTCCTGGACTACCAATTACCTTTATGTGGGTTATGAGGGTGAAGGGGTCCTGAATATTTTAAATGGCGCAATGGTAACGGTTTCCAAGGAAACCGTCCTGGGCGATCAGGGAAGTATCAATTTCGGGGAAAACGGGGGAACGTTGACCACCGGCACCCTGTACGCCGCGACATCCCAGTTGTCAGGCACCGGCACAATCAATACGTCAGGGATCATTTCCGATATAGACCTTGTTTTTGACAGCAGCTATGACGGTATCACCCAGTCTTTTACCTCAGATGGCATCACCATCAACTTGAGCCTGGATGATTCCAGCATCCTTGGTGTCGGATACAAGGGAGAGGGCTCGCTTACCGTTACGGGCGGCGTGTCTGTTGCTTCGGATGACGTTTATCTGGGGTACTCTTCCGGGTCAAAGGGGATGGCCTCTGTTAACGGGGCCGGTTCCATCCTGGTCAACAGCGACTATTTTTTTGTAGGCTACGCAGGTGAAGGAAGCCTTTCCATCACAAATGGCGGGTCGGTCGTATCCGGATTATCCCAATATGATATTTCTGCGATCGGGTACCAATACGGTTCCAAGGGTGCGGCTACCGTTAACGGCGCTGGTTCTACCTGGGTTAACAGCGGCTACCTGAATTTGTACAGCGGCACCCTTTCCATCAGCGACGGCGGTCAGGTGAGTGCCAACAGAGTCTATATCTATAGCGGATCGACCGCAACCGTGGATGTGAACAGCTCTCTTAAAGCGGGGACAGCGGATAATGACTGGAGCGGCACCCTTTATAACAGAGGAACCATCCGCCTGGTGGCGGGGGCAGGCGCAGCGGCTTCCGATACCTATACCCCTTTGTCCTATGGGACGTTAAGTAACTACGGCAGTTTTGAGGTTCTGGGCGGTGTATGGGATGCTGGTACAAAGACCGTCAAGGTCTCTGATGCGGTTGCGGCAGGCAATGGTGAAGAAGCCTCCGTGACGCTGTCCGAATCCCAGCGGGTTCTGGTTACCGACACCAGTACCGGGAAATCTGCCGGTGCCGCTTTCCTGGCCGCTGACACAACCATCAGCCTGACCGCCACCCTTCTGGGCGAAGCTGATCTTGACTCCCTTGAGACCCTTGTTGCTGAAACTGACGAAGCCGCAACGGTTCTGTCAGCCTGGCAATTTTCATTGGGAGAAGGGGATGATTATGACGATGCGGTTTATCTGTCCCTGTTTGCTGAAGGGGCAACCGACGTCCTTGATCTGATCATCTGGTATCTTTCCGATGAGGATGGATGGGTTGAATACGACGCTGCAGACCTGGCTTTTGACAACACCTATGCCAGCTTCGCCGTCACTGAACTTGGCACTTACGCGGTAAGCGCCGTCACATCCGCCGTGCCCGTTCCGGGAGCTGTCTTTCTCTTAGGCTCAGGCATTCTGGCGCTGGCGGGCCTGAAAAGACGGAAAAACAGACATGAAAATTGCTGAGCATATAACAAACAGCGGCTTAAGTTCGTGTACCCTTAAGCCGCCGGTGTTGTTCAGCCTGGTAAAACAATGAATGGCTGTTGAGCCATATAAACGAAAGAAACGAATAAGATTTAAGGAGATTATGAAAATGAAAACAATTAAGGTTTTTCTACTGGCGTCTATTCTGCTGTTAGGGGCGTGCATGACATCGGCATATGCCATAATGGCTGCTGATTATATCAGTGTCACTGAAGACTGGAGTGGCCTGTATGATGTCAATTTTACAATAACAAGCAGTTACGATGATATAACCGCTTTTGCAGTGGGGACGAACTATTCTTATAATTTCGGTGCCAAAATTGAAATTGTAGACGGGTGCGAAATTCCATCTGACTGGCAAGCCCTGGCGGTTGTTAAAGATCAAAATAACGGGTGGCAGAGTGTTGAATACGTTTACAATTTTGAAACATTGGGAATTGAGGTTGTCACAACCCAGCTGACCGGCACCATTCTGGATCTTATGAATGCTTTAGACAGCGAATATACCAGCGCATTTTTATATTACGGCACCACGGCACTTAAGGCTGATGTTACTTTTTCCGGGTTTGTTGGTAAAGTTTACGGTGAAGATTCTGCCTATGTTGCCCTGCGGTCACTTTCAGACGGGACCACCAGTATCCTGACCGGGGAAACCACTACCACTGTCCCTGTGCCAGGCGCGGCCGTTCTGCTTCTCAGCGGCATGATCGCACTTGCCGGCACCTGCCGTACGCGTTAATTTCTTCGGCGTCATTTTATAATTATTAAAAAAAGGGGGCGTATGCTTTTGCAGCATACGCCCCCTTTGCTGTTTTGTATGATGGTCTGACCTTACTGTCAGTCGGGTATCTAACCAAAATCTAATCCCCTTGACAAGAAGCGGCGGGCAGGGCTATAGCACCAGGACATGAATTAAGGAAGACCTGATAACGCAACCCATAAAAAGGATGCAAGCATGGAAGAGTTTAAACAGATTTTATACCCGGTGTCACTCACGGAAATTTCGCCCAAGGTGGCCCCCTATGTGGTGACCCTTGCCCGGCAGCTGGATGCAACGGTTCATTTGCTGCATGTGCTGCGGCCGTTGGATATGCTGGTGGACACCTATGTCCTGGACCCGCCAAAGCCTGACTTCAAACAGATTGCCAGCGATTTTGACAGCCACATATCTGCCCAGGCCCGGGCCAGGCTGTCGGCCTTTGAGAAAAAATATTTAAGCGGGACACCCGTGGCCCGGTCCACGGTGGTCTCCGGCACCCATTATAAAGAAATTTTAAGTTATGCCGAGGCCAATGGCGTGGACCTTATTGTCATGGGAACCGGCACCCGCATACAGAACATGGTCTTTGGCTCGGTGGCCGACAAAGTGTCCAAGCTCTCACCGGTCCCGGTGATGCTGATCAAATGTTCGTAAGTTTAAAATGACCCAACGGTAAATTGTATTCTTTGGAGAGATGATATGGAAAACCAGAACAAAAAACGAGACCCTTATCTATGGGAAGCGCTGATATCCATCCTTGGTCTGATTGTCTTTATCAGCCTTGCGGTGCTGCGCTATGAAACCGACCCCCAGGTGCCCATTCTGCTTGGGGTCTTTGTGGCTGCCATGGTGGGGCTGCGGGCCGGGTATACCTGGAAGGATATTGAAACCGGGATGCTCAACGGCATCACCAATTCGCTGCAGGCCATTGTGATCCTGGCCGTCATCGGTATTCTCATCGGTGTCTGGATCACCGCCGGCGTGGTGCCTACATTGCTGACTTACGGCCTTAAAATCCTGCACCCCATGATCTTTTTGCCGGCCACCTTGATTATCTGTTCCATCGCCTCCCTTGCCACCGGGTCTTCCTGGGGCACCTCGGGCACCATTGGTATCGCCCTGATCGGTATCGGCAACGGGCTGGGGTTCCCTTTGCCAGTGGTGGCCGGGGCCGTGCTTTCCGGGGCCTATTTCGGCGATAAAATGTCGCCGCTGTCCGACACCACCAACCTGGCGCCGGCCATGGTGGGCACCGATCTTTACACCCATATCAAACACATGATGTATACCACCGGTGTCAGTTACCTGCTCACCCTTGTGATTGAAATTGTGCTGGGCTTTTGTTACGGGGGCGGACAGGCCGACATGGAGAGCGTGACTCAGATCCTGTCCGGTATTGAGTCCCAGTTCAGCATCAACCCGCTGCTGCTGCTGCCCCCGGCCATTGTCATGGCCCTGGCCTTTAAGAAGGTGGCGGCCATTCCGGGGATCACCTTCGGCATTTTGTCCGCCGGTCTTTTAGGGTGGATTTTCCAGGGCAGCTCCTTCGGGGATCTGCTGTCCGCTGCCTATGGCGGGTATACCAGCAATACCGGTGTGGAAGCCGTGGACAACCTTCTGACCAAAGGCGGGTTTGAATCCATGATGTACACCGTGTCCCTGGTCATCTGCGCCATGATGTACGGCGGCATCATGGAAAAAACCAACCAGCTGCGGGTGGTGGTGGGGGTTATTCTCAAAAAAGCCCGGTCCACCGGGTCTCTGGTTACGGCCACCATCCTCACCGCCATTGGGTCCAACCTGATCCTGTGCGACCAGTACATGTCCATTGTGATGACGGGAAAAATGTATGCCCAGTCCTACCGGGACATGGGGCTTGCCCCGAAAAATCTGTCCCGGGCCATTGAGGACAGCGCCACGGTAACGGCCAACCTGGTGCCCTGGAACTCCGGCGGAGCCTATCAGGCAGCTACTCTGGGGGTGCCCACCCTGGCCTATCTGCCCTTTAATTTTTTTTGCTGGATTTCACCCCTGGTCTCCATGGCTTACGGCTGGTTCAACATCACCATTCATCCTCTGGACGATGACCTGGAAACGCCGGAGGACTGATCCGGACGAATTGTCCTGTTTTGGCCCTGGATGAACGGCGTTAACGCTAAGGAGAAAACAACATGGGTTACCATAATTTTATAACCACACTGGCAAGATGCCTGTTGATCGGGGTTCTTTCGGGCCTGAGCCTTGCCCCGGTATGGGCGGCGGGCAGCAACACCCCGTCTGTTCTCGATGAGATTAAAGCGCGCAAAGAGCTTCGGATCGGCGTGGAAGCCGGTTACATGCCCTTTGAGATGATCGACAAACGAAGCGGTGTCCGCCAGATGGACATCCGCCACGGGGGAACCCGGCGCAAGGGCCGCCAGCTCAGCCTCATGGGCTTTGACATTGATATGGGCATTGAAATGGCAAAGGCCTTAGGGGTCAAGGCGGTTTTTTTTGACACCCTCTGGCCCAGTATTATCCCGGCCCTTAACCTGGAACAGTTTGATGTGATTTTCGGCGGCATGTCGGTGACTGAAGAGCGCAAGGCCAAGGTCGATTTTGCCGACCCCTTCATGGTGATCGGCCAGACCGTGCTGGTCAATGGGAAACACAAGGATAATGTAAAATCTTACCTGGATTTAAATGATCTGTCCTTTACAGTGGTGTCCAAGCCCGGAACAACCGGCGAAGCCGCTGTCAAGGCCTATCTGCCCAAAGCCGTCTATGTGACGGCCGGAACCGAGATGGACGGTGCCTCCCGCGTGGCCGAAGGCCTGGCCGATGCCTTTGTCTATGACTTTCCCTTTAATGCGGTCTTCAAAGCCATGAACCCGTCAGCCAACCTGATCTTTCTGGACAAGCCCTTTACCACAGAGCCCCTGGCCTGGGCCATCCGGAAAAATGACCCTCAGTTTCTGGCCTGGTTGAATCATTTTCTCAAGGAGATCAAACAGGACGGGCGGTTTGATCAACTGGTCCGGAAATGGTTTAACAATACAGACTGGTTTAACCACGCGCGATAATAAAGGCTTGGGCTTTGTTCTTCAGGCTTCATAAACGATTTTCCCGTTCACCAGGGTAAGGATCACCCTGGATTTTGGGATATCATCAGGGTCAACCGTGAAGATGTTCCGGTCCAACACGATCAAATCGGCTAATTTGCCGGGGCTGACAGACCCTAAATCGTGGGCCTGACCCGATACCTCAACCGGGGTCCGGGTATAGCCTCTGACCACCTCCGTCACCCCAAGGCCCTGGTCCGGGTACCACCCCTGTTCCGGAGTCTGGTCCATCCGTTTCCGGGTCACTGCCGTGTAGATGCCCACCAGGGGGTTGGGGTCGGTCACCGGTGCATCGGAACTGAACAGGACGGGCAGCCCCTGTTCGAGAATGCGTTTAAAGGTATAGGCATGTTTTGCTCTTTGTCCCACGCACTGGTCAATCATTTCAATGTCCAGCCCTAAGTTGGCGGGCTGAAGGGATACCGCCAGGTTTTTCAGCCGGCCAAGCTGTTTTAAGTCTTCAGGCAGAATCATCTGGACATGCTCGATCCTGTGGGGAATCCGGCATTGGCTCTGACCTCTGTTTTCCACCCGGGCAAACATGGCAATCACCTCCCGGCAGGCCCGGTCGCCGATGGCATGGACCATACAGGACAGCCCGGCCCGGTCGGCGTTGGTCACGGCCGCCTCTATGTCTGCCATGGGGGTTAAGGGCATGCCGCAGCCCCCGTCCAGATACGCCTGGGTCATCCAGGCGGTCCTTGCCCCCATGCCGCCGTCGGCAAAAAATTTGAGATGGCCGATCCTGAGCATGTCATCCCCGAATCCGGTCTGCAATCCCAGGGCCACGGCCTGATCCGTGCGTTCCCCGGCCAGGGCCACATGGGTCCGCAGCTTCAACCGGCCTTTTTGGTGAAAAGCCTGAAAGGTTTTCAGGGCATGGGCGCCTTCTATGCCCCCCATGAGCCGGATATCATGAATTCCGGTCAGCCCCAGGCTGTGGGCCGCCGCCTGGGCCTTTTCCATCTGCGCCATGAGGCCGGATTCCGACAAGGGGGGAATGACCTTTCGGACCAGGTTAAGGGCCAGCTCCTTGAGGATCCCGGTGGGGGTTCCGGCCCCGTCTTTTTCAATCACCCCCTCTTTGGGGTCAGGGGTGTGCTGATAAATTCCGGCCATCTCCAGGGCCCGGGAATTGGCAACGCCCAGGTGGCAGTCGGTCCTTATGATAAACACCGGGTTGTCCGGTGCCGCCCGGTCCAGGTCATGCCGGTCCGGGATGCGGTTCTCCGGCCATTGGGTCTCGTTAAAGCCCTGGCCCGTTACCCAGCACCCCGGCCCAAGGGCCAGGGCGTTCTTCCGGACAGCCCCTTCCATGGCCCCGAAATCGGTCAGGCCCGAAAGATCAATGCCCCCTAAGTTCAGGGCCCATTCGTAAAAATGAAAATGGGTATCCCAGAATCCCGGCAGCACCAGATGGTTTTCAAGGTCAATCTTCCGGGTGGCAACGCCCCCAAGGTTTAACACCTCTTTGTCACTGCCTACGGCCAGGATCCGGCTGCCTGCAACGGCTGCTGCCGTGGCCTGGGGAATCCGGTCGTCCAGGGTATAAAACCAACCGTTATAAAAAATTAGATCCGGTGCCTGGGGCATGATGGCGTTCAATCCTTTTGCTTTGTATTCTGCTTTAACCAAATTGTTAGCACCGAAACGCCTCAGGGATCAATACCGAAGTTTGCGGATACCGGAAACAGGAGACCGGGGCTTACGGTTGTCCGTTGACACGTATCGGCTTTGCCTTTACACTGATAGAAAATTAATGGAGACAACAGACATGAAATTTACATTGGTGTACGGCAAAGATGACGGCTGGTTTGTCGGGCGGCTGTTGGAAGTCCCTGGTGTCATCAGCCAAGGGGAAACCCTCGAAGAACTCAAAGCTAATATTGCTGATGCATATAAACTTTTGATGGAAGATTCCCTGGACCTCCCGTAATTAAAAAGGAAACGCCTTTATGTGCATTCCCATAGCCGTAGCAACCGGTGGCCTGGTATCGGGTTGCTTTATGGGCGATGAAATCTCAAGCCATGCCCGCTGGTCTCTGCTGGCATCCATGCTGCCCATGTACGCGCTGGTGATCTGGAACTTTAGGCGCAGTATCCCCCACCGGTTTCAGCAACTGCGAGGCTGGCTTGCCCGTAAACGGTCTGTTTCATCATAAATTTTACCGAATTATGGCTTTGATTACATTTGCCTGGTTGAGGCGGGATAAATGACCCGGATTTCTGGATTTACGGCCCTGCAGGTTGAAGTGGTCTGCGCCTGTAACCTTTCGTGCCCCATTTGCCTGAGGTCCCATGTCGGTTTTGAGGAAGGATTCATGTCTCTTGAGGATTTCAAACGGATTCTCGTCTCGGGCCGTTTTGATTTTGTAAGCCTTCACGGCTGGGGGGAACCCCTTTTGCACCCCCAAATCAAAGAGATGATCGGCCTGGCCCATGACCAAAAGTTGATCACCCAGCTGACCACCAATGCCACCTTGCTTAAGGCAAAACAAGAAGAACTTCTGGCAAGTCCCCTCAATGAAATTGCCTTTGGCGTATACGAGCTGGACCGGCTCAAAAGCCTGTCCTCTTCCATTAATGATTTCCTGTCGGCACGGGGCCGCGCTAAAAGACCCAAGGCGTATCTGGACGTAACCCTCACCAGCCAAAACCAGGACCAGATGGATGCCCTGCTGGACCTTGCCGCAAGCCTTGGGATAGAGGCGGTGATCCTGCACCGCCTTTTTGACCGGCATTTAACCCACAGCCCTTATAAACGGCTTCCGGATAAGGCAGAAGCGGCCGTTCTTTCCCGGGCCAAAGACCGGGCCGCCCGGCTGGGCCTGGCATTTTATCCGCCCTTAGCCCGGCAGCGGCCCTGCCTGGTCAGCCGGCACAGCCGGTTTGTCAACGTGAAAGGAGACGTCTGCCCCTGCTGTTTCCAGCCCCGGGTCCCCCTGGGCAGCGCTCTTTCATCCGGCGTTCCGGCGGCAATGAAATCCCCCATGGCCAAACAGTTTATGACCGGCGTGGCGCAACATCCGGTCTGCAGGGCGTGTCCTTTTTAACATGGCACCCCCATCTTATTTTTCCTGGCAGCAGATGCTTTTAATGATGGCCATGGGTGTGGCCGGCGCTTGCCTCAGGGCTTATACGCCTTTTGAGGATATCCTGGTTAACCAGGCCCATCTGCCGGCCAGCGCCTTTGCTTTTAAGGGCTGGCTGGTGATTATTCTCTGGCTGCGGCTGGCCCGGGTTTTTGTAACGCTGCCTTACAGTGAACTGGCCCAGGGCATATTCCTGGCCTCTATGGGCTGGATTCTGGCCCCTGGCTACGGGGTGATGATCTACGGCATTGTTTCGCCCATCGGGTTCAACCTGTGGCTCTACCTTTCCATCATGACGGCGGCATTTTTAATGGGCCGGGGCGGCCAGGAAAGCGGGTGGCGGCCGGTTCTCTGGGGGGCTGGGGCCAACATGGCTTTGGTGGTCATGATCTGGGCTGCCCCGGGCTGTTATCTGTACCGGTGGGTGATGTATTTTCCGGCGGCGTCTTCGGGCTGCCTGGTGGCGGCCGGCGTGCTGGGCGGCTTTGGCGTCCTTCTGGCTGAGATGCTGGCCGCCTGGACAGGTACGGTACTGGCGTGGATTAAGCAGGGGTTAAAGTCCAGGTAGGCTGAAAAAACGTTTATAGCCCGGCATTGAAATGACACATAACCAATTAAATACGGCCAACCCATGATGAACCGGCGCAGATTTTTAAAATACATCTTATTGGGGGGCAGCCTTGGGATGCTGCATTTGGGTGCTGCGGCGTCAGACCGGCCGCTTCTTCGCATCGCCTTGCTGCACATGGCCCCGGTTCCCGGGGACCTTGCCGGTAACCGGTTGATGATCGAAAATGCCATTGACGCCGCATGGGTTCATAAGGCCCGGTGGATCGTTACCCCGGAATTGTGTGTCAGCGGATATGATTTTACCGGCCGCATCGGGACAGACTGGATTGAACCCTTGCCGGACCAGTGGGTTCAACGGCTCTCAAAACAAATAGCAGATTTGGGGGTCACGCTGTTTTTAGGGACACCGGAAAAAGATCCCGTGACCGGCAGATTGCACAATACGGTTCTGGTCATCGGGCCCGATGGCCGTATACAGGGAAAACACCGTAAGATCAGGACCATTAAAAAAGGGGCAGAGTCCTGGTCCAGCCCAGGGGTAGTACCGGCTTCTTTCCCGGTTGCCCCGGTGGGCAATGTCGGGCTTTTGATCTGTGCTGATGCGTATCCGGCCTGGATTGCTCAACAGCTAAAAAAGGATGGGGCCGATATTCTGATTTCATCGGCTTCATGGTGCAAGGCCCCCTTTGGCCCTGCCGGCGAATGGGAGCGGTGCAGCAAAGATACGGGCTTGACAATGATTGTCTGCAATCGTACCGGCATGGATAAAACCCTTGATTTTAAAGACGCAGAAAGCGTTGTTATCTGCCATGGAAAAAGAATCCATACCATGACATCCCATGCGCCGGCAATTTTTATGATTGAGGTGGATCCCGTTACCAAACGCCCGGTTTCCACCCCGCCGGTTAAAATAGGCTTGTGACTTAATTTTTTTACCCTGTAAAATAACCTGACACTTTTTTAAGACGGCCAGGGGCATTGACCTTATCCATCCTCAGGATAATTTTTTTAATGTGGCGGCCAGGGCCGCACCGGTCATGGCCAGGGATTCCGGGTCCAGGTAGAATTCCGAATGCCGGTGAAAAAGGACCTTGCACTGGGCATCAAACTCTTCATCCTTGTCATTGAACAGCAGGCGCAGGCCGATCCGGGGCAGGGCTTGAAAAGAAACGGCCAGGTCATAGGAAACTTCAGTGGTATCCGGGTGGCCGTAGGCTTTTTCACAGGCCTGGGAAAGTAGCGGCAAATTTTCGGAAAAATGCTTTACAATGGCCTGTTCCGTGTCACTGGCAAAATAATTGACATTGGTAAAGTGGGAGGTCTGCTTGAAATCCCGGAATGCCGTCCACTGGGGATCGGTGTAAACCTTTGGGGGACAGTTCAGGACATACCGGGCCAGGATCACGCAAAGACCATAGCTTGGCCGTTGCCCTTCAGGGTCAGTGATTCCCTTTTGCGATACGCGGTAGACCGTGTCCAGGAACGGGACCAGATACCGGTCCTGTTCAACTTGTATCCCTAAAATATCCGTGACGGCAGCCGGGGTTACCCTGCCGATTTGATTCAGGTAATCCTGATAATGCTGTTTGAAAATTTCAGATGGTTGAGACAATTGTTAACTCCTTATTCAAAGCGGAAAAATACGATGTGCCACTGCACCATATGATGCCGATTAAACAAAAACATCCCCCAAACGGGGGAGGTTTTGAATTTTTTAGGACATTTTTTGTTACACCCTGCAAAATAACCGGACACTTTTTTGATAACTACCAGGGCTTCATTGCGGTTTCAATCCCGTTCAAATTAACGTCAGGCACCGCCAGATCAGGGCTGACGGGCCCTGACGGAATTTGTTTTGTCTTACAAGAACGGTTGGTATATTTCTTGCTATTTCATATGGTTAACTTAGGCCGGGTTGTCAACTGGCCGGTTTCCCATGAAGGGAACGGTTTTTTTCCAATGCACAAGGTCGTCTTTTTTAAAACTGTATTTTTGAAAGGAGGTCTGCGTCATGAGCAAAAAAAATACCACCGCCAAAGAAACCAAACAAAAAATTGAACTTTCCATTCTCGCCCCTGATGCTGAGAGTGTCCAGGTATCAGGCGATTTTAACAACTGGGATCCCCATAAAGACAAAATGAAGAAAACCCAAATGGGGGTCTGGCAAAAGGATCTCATGCTGTCCCCCGGGACCTATGAGTATAAATTCATTGTTGACGGCCAATGGATTGAACAACCCAAAGACAAGTCCTGCCTGAATGTATTTGGCACCTACAACAACCTGCTACAGGTGTCCGAGTAATCTTAAATCAAATATCCGGCCGGCCCTCAGGGCAGGTAATCATCCGCCGGGGATTTCCCCGGCCGTCTGGGCCAGCCGGATCCGGTAGGCCGTATACCGGGCCACCAGGGCCATGGCCTGGTTGCATGACCGGAATACCGGAATCCCCTGATCCCGGAGCCGGTTGTTGATGGCCTCGTGGGCCCGGCCCGCATCATTGAACACGATGACAGGCTTTGGGGCCGCCGATACAAGGTCCGGCAGCTGCGATACCAGACTCTCCTCATGGGTGGTATACCCGTTGGGATCATCAGGGCAGGGGCTGTCCAATCTGGCCGGGGCAAGGGTTCCCAAAGAAGTCACCACGGCATCAATATTTTCGTCGGCCAGCATGGCCCGGATGCTGCCAAGGTAGACCTGGTCCGGGGCCGCCGGGGTCAGGTCCAGGGGGTTTTTAACATCCATGATCTGGGACAACCCGGCCTGTTCAAACAACAGGGCAATGGCTTGCCGGGTTGGTTTAGAGAATCCGGGAAGGGTTAACAGACTGTCCCTGGACTCCAGGGAGTCGGCAATGCCCACGGTTTCAAAACCGGCCGGACTTAAGGCACCGATCCGGTATCCGGAAACGGATTTGCCGTGAAGATAAGCGGCCAGGGTCATCAGCCCTTCAAATTCATCCAGGGTATCGGCCACCAGTGCCCCGGCCTGATCCAGGCATGAGGTGCAGACCATATAGTCTCCGGCCACCGATGCCGTGTGCCCGGAGCTGGCCTTTTTGCCCTCCGGGGTGCGGCCGGCCTTGTAGACAATGACCTGTTTGCCGTTTTTCACGGCTTTTCTGATCCCGGCACAGGCGTTCAGCCCGTCCAGGTCCTTGAACCCTTCGGCATAAACACAGATAATCCCAATTTTGCCATCATCGGCCAGATAGGTGATAAAGTCCCCGATGGTCAGGTCCACCTGGTTGCCCACGGTGATGTTATAGGTGGGATCACCGGAAACGATCCCTTCCATGCGGACCAGGGCAAAGCCGCCGCTCTGGCTGACCAGGGCCAGGGGAGAGGGGGGAAGGTCCCGGCGTTTGGGAGAGGCGGTGCCGGAATCAAAAAAGGTGTCCAGGCGTCCGGGCCGGCTGATCATGCCCATGCAGTTCCCGCCTAAAAATACCGGGCCGCCCTCAGGCCTTTCATGGGCGGCCTTGATTTTGTCCGTCACTTTTCGGGCCCGTTCCCGGGAGCTTTGGGTTTCTCCCATGGCCCCGGGGATGAGAATTACCGCTTTGGCAAGGCCGCGGTCAATGACCTGATCCACAATGGCCGGCACTGCGGCCGCCCCCACGGCCACGATGAGCAGATCTACGCAGCCGATATCAAGGATGTCGGGCACACAGGCCACCCCGTCTATTTCCATGGCGCTGGGCGATACCAGGCAGATATCTGTTTTGGGAAAGCCCGCGGTGATGACGTTTTGCAGAATATTTCGGCCAAAATTGATCTTGGTGGCGCTGACCCCGAGAATGGCAATGCTTTGGGGGAGAAGCAGGCTGGTGATGGGGGCAATCTGCCGGGCAACCGGCGGACCAAAGGGTTTTGAAAAGCGGCAGAGCCCGTCTAAGGGGACCATTTCATAATCCACCAGGGCAAAGGGGTTGACCTCGAATTCCTCAATTACATAAGGGGCTTTGGGATTTAAAGGGGAGAAGTAGTTGCCCACGGCAATGAAAGAGCCAAAGCACTCCATGAGCTGCTCGTCAGAGACCAGCCGTTCCTGGCCCCGGGTCTGGCCGGAAAGTTTTTGATAGGCAATGGTCTGCCGGAACAGGTCAAAAAAGGCCTCTCCCGACACATGGGCCGTGGAGGCTGACACTACGGCCTGGCCTAAGTGGAAGCGTTCGGCATACAGCTCGGTGTCAATGCCGCCAAGCCCTGCTGTAATCACCATGCCAAACTCCCTTGTCCACCGGAGGCTGACCAGAAGCTCGTTGCCCAAAGCGTCTGAATCCGGGGGCAGGTACTGGGTGACCAGCACCCCCTGGATGCGCCGGTTCACGGCCTCCTGAAGCGCCTGACCCGACAGGCCCTGGTAAGGGGGAAGGCAAAGGTCCGGGGTCTGTTCAACCATGAGGGCAAACCGTCTGGATACCGTGTCCACCATGCGGCGGCTTTCGCTTCTGACTTTGCCGGCCATTCTTGGCACCACTTTGACCCCGCCCACATCGGATTTATGGACCACATCCGGGCTGACCACCTTGATGACCACCTTTTCCCCGAGAAAGTTGACCAGCATATCCGAGGTCAGGCGGGTCCCCCGTGAAAACAGCAGGTATTCAGGAACGGACTCGCTGCCGATGGCCGACAGCAGTTCATAGGTCTCATGTTCAAAAAGCTGGGTCCGGTTTTCTTCATTAGCCCGGGCAAATACCCGGGTCATCTTTTCAAAATCGGTAAATAGCTGCATTTTTTTGGTTCCCGGCAAAGGGTTATTAAGATGTGTTACCATATCAATTTGGGGGAAAACTTACAATAAAACAGGAGACCGGAGGAAGGGAGACGGGAGACCGAAACCGTCAAGTTCCCTGGTTTGAGCGGTAGGGTAGGAACGGGCCATGCCCGCGATTCGATCGCGGGCATGGCCCGCTTCTACCTTGCATTGACCCCAAATGGAGCGATAGATGCCGGATGCCGGGTTTTCTTGGAGGGCGCATCCGGTCTCCTTTCTTTCGGTCTCCCTTCCTTTGGCCCCTATTTTTTCTGAAGCGCCATTCACAAATGCATTGATTTTTGTTCGATTTTTTGGCATGTTACTGTGCGCAGAAACAAAAGATGACCCTAAATTGTAAGGTTGCAGATAAATAAAATGAATTTAAAACGACTGATGCTGGGAAACGAGGCTCTGGCTTACGGCCTGCTTAAGAACGGCTGCCAGATGGCAACGGCTTACCCGGGCACCCCTTCTTCGGAAATACTGCCCGCCATGGTTTCCCTTAAAAAAGAGATGAATCTTCCCGTTCACGTCCAATGGGCCGTGAACGAAAAAGTGGCCTTTGAAACCGCTTATGCCGGGGCCCAGGCCGGTCTTAGAACCGCCGTGACCATGAAACAGGTTGGATTGAACGTGGCGGCAGACCCGCTGATGAGTTCGGTCTACCTCGGGGTCAAGGGCGGTTTTGTGGTGATCAGCGCCGATGATCCCGGCCCCCATTCCTCCCAGACCGAGCAGGACTCCAGGCTCATGGCCGTCATGGCCAAACTGCCCGTCCTGGATCCGGACTCTCCGGGCCAGGCCGCCGAATTGGCCGGAACCGCCTTTGAGCTGTCTGAAACCTTTGAGATTCCCGTGATGATAAGGCCCACCACCCGGGTCTGCCACTCCCGCCAGAGCATGGCCCTGTCCGTCATCAAAACAGACCAGCGAAAGGCCGATTTTGAAAAAAATCCGGGAAGATGGGCGGCCACCCCGAAATTCCGGCTTGAGCTTCACCGGCAGCTGGAAGACAAACTTTCCAAAATTGCCGATTATGAGCCCACCCGTCCCCGGCTGGTGTCGGGCACGGCCAAAGGCGCGGGAAAGGCCATTGTGGTCTCCGGCGTGGCCGCGGCCAATGCCCGGGACATTGTTGCCGAGCTTGCGCTTGATATGCCGGTGTACCAGGTGGTCCAGCCCTTTCCCCTTCACCGGGAATTTATAACAGAAATGGACGCATACGAGGATGTCCTGGTACTCGAAGAGACCTGGGGCGTCATTGAAATGCAGCTCGGGGAAAGGCACCGGGTCAAGGGAAAAAATTCAGGATTTATTTCGCCCACAGGAGAGCTGCTGCCCGAAAATGTGGAGGAACGGATCTGTGCCTTTGCAGGGATTTCCTACGATGAGCCCCAGGTCACCAGCCTGCCGGGCCGCCGTCCCACCCTGTGCGCCGGCTGTCCCCACAGGGCCAGCTTCTTTGCCATAAAAAAAGCCGCACCCAAAGGGATCTTTACCAGTGATATCGGCTGCTATACTTTGGGCGCCAACCTCGGGGCCGTGGACACGGTCACTTGTATGGGGGCCGGGATCAGCCAGGCCGCAGGCTTCAGTATTGCCTATGCCAAAAATGAAAAACCGCCGGCCATTTTTTCCACCATCGGGGATTCCACCTTTTTCCATTCCGGCATTCCCGGGCTGATTGAGACCGTGGTCAAGAAGATTCCCTATGTGCTGGTGATCCTGGATAACCGGACCACGGCCATGACCGGCCACCAGCCCACCCCTGCTTCAGGGCGGGATGCGGCAGGCGAGGCTTGTGTTGCCGTGGATATCCCGGCCATTGTTAAAGGCTGCGGGGTTGAATTTATCAAAACCGCGGACCCCTATGATCTGCCCGGATTTATTGCCCTGCTCAAGGAGGCTCAAACCTACTGCAAAGAGAACGGCCCTGCCGTGGTCATTGCCGAGCATCCCTGTCTGCTGGATATGGATAAGGCGGCTTTAAAGGCGTCGTTTAAGAAGGTGGTTGTGGATACGGATGTCTGTGACGGCTGCGGCTACTGCATGAGCCACTTTGAATGCCCGGCCATCGGCCTGAATGAGGAACAAAGCCAGGCGGCCATTGATCCGGGCCTTTGCACCGGATGCGCGGTCTGTTCGTTTGTCTGCCCCAAAGGCGCACTTGTACTTGAAAACCAGGAGTAAATCATCATGTCCATCAATCAGCAGATTATTATCTCAGGCTTAGGAGGGCAGGGCGTCCTGTTTATCACCAAACTTCTGGCCGGTGCGGCCATGGCCGACAACCTTGAGGTTTTGACGTCGGAAACCCACGGCATGGCCCAGCGGGGCGGCAATGTGATCTCCTATCTTAAAATAGGACAGTTTTCAGGCCCCCTGATCCGCCCGGCCCGGGCCGATGCTCTCATTGCCCTGAAAGCGGAAAGTTTTGACCATCACTCGTATTTTTTAAAACCCGGCGGCCTTGCCGTGGTGAACAGCCCCAAACCGGTGGCATCTTCATCCTACCGGGTTTTTTCAGCCGATGCCCAGGCCCTGGCCGAAAAAGCGGGCAACGTTAAATCTGAGAATGTGGCGATGCTGGGGTTTTTCCTGGCCGCCATTGCCGATACCGTGCCGGAACTGAGCCTGGAAAGCTTAAGCCGCGCGGTTAATGAAAAATTTAAGGCAAAGCCCGAAGTGGCTGCCGGTATTATTACCCTGCTTAAGGCCGGATATGAGATTAAGAGCCATTAGCCGTTAGCCATTAGCCTTTGGGCTGATGCTTTGTACTGACTGCTAACAGCTAAGAGCTAACAGCTAATAGCTAAAAGCCAATAGCTAAAAAAAGGAAAAGTAATGCGTTTCATCCCAAAAGAGTTAACCCCTGAAAAGATTACCGATATTCAGGAAAAAGGCCTTGAGTGGACGGTTTCCCACGCCTTCGGCAACAGCCCCTATTACCGGGAAAAACTGTTGAAGGCCGGCTGTACGCCCGATGATATCAACAGCCTTGACGACCTTGAAAAACTGCCCTTTACCGATAAAGAAGATTTTTTGAACGACTATCCCTTTCCCCTCCGGTCGGTTCCCATGTCCGAGATTGTCCGGATTCACGGATCATCAGGCACCACGGGAAAACGAAAGATCCTGTGCTATACCAGAGAGGACGTGGACAACTGGGCCAATATTTTTGCCCGGTGTTATGAACTGGCCGGGGTCACGGCGGAGGACCGGGTCCAGATCGCGGTAGGATACGGACTCTGGACCGCCGGCGTGGGATTCCAGAACGGGTGCGAGCGGCTCGGGGCCATGGCGGTTCCTCTTGGCCCTGCCAATGTGGACATGCATATTGATATGCTCCTGGACCTTGAATCCACGGTGTTCTGTGCCACGGCTTCCATGGCCCTGCTCATGGCCGAGGAGCTTGAAAAACGCAAGTTGTCATCCAAGGTCAAGCTAAAGACCATTATCCTGGGCGCGGAACGGCACAGCCAGGCCATGCGCGAAAGAATCCAGCAGATCACCGGCGTGGATCATATCCATGACATTTACGGCATGACCGAGCTTTACGGCCCGGGCACCGGCCTGGATTGTGCCGAACATGCCGGCCTTCATTACTGGGCTGACCATTTCATATTTGAGGTCATTGATCCGGTTTCCTTAAAACCCGTTCCGGCCGGCCAGGAAGGCGAACTGGTGGTCACCACCTTGAAAAAACAAGGCACCCCCCTGATCCGGTACCGGACCCATGATGTGACAAGGCTGATCCCGGAACCCTGTGCCTGCGGCAATCCCTTTCCCCGGCATGCAAGGATTTCCGGCAGGACCGACGACATGTTTATTTTCAGGGCCGTCAATATTTATCCCAGCCAGATTGACCATATCTTAAGCGCGGTTCCAGGTGTGGGCAGCGAGTACCAGATTCTCCTGGACCAGGACCCCGACGGCAGGGACTACATGACCATCCGGGTGGAGCGCGGCCTGGATGCCGGGTCTGACGATGACCAGGGCTTAGGCGATCAAGTCTCCGGCCTTATCCGTAAAAAACTGCTGGTCAGATCCCGGGTGAAAATTGAGGATTACAAGACCCTGCCCCGGACCGAAAAAAAGAGCCGGCGGGTGTTTGACAGCCGCACCGGAAATTAAAGAAAGACTGAAGACTGAAGGTAGATAGACTGAAGGAAGCAATCTCCTTCAGTCTATCTACCTTCAGCCCAAACCCCTATACTAAAAAGGAGTTCAAATGAAACGACTTGGTTTACTTGTTTGCTTACTGGCAGTTGCCGCTGTTGTCTTCGGCGCATCCGTCCTTCCGGTTCAGGCCAAAACCGTGAGCCTGAACTATGCCAACTTCCCCCCGGCCCCCACCTTCCCCTGTGTGCAGATGGAACGCTGGAAAACGGAAATTGAAAAACGGACCAACGGGGCTGTGGCCATTAACACCTTTCCCGGCGGCACCCTTTTGGGACCCAAAGACATGATGGACGGGGTTATCAACGGTCAGGCCGATATCGGCTGCCTGTGCATGGCCTACCAGCCCGGCCGGTTTACCCTGACCAATGCCACCAGTCTGCCCTTGAACATCCCGGATGCCAGAACCGGCAGCCTGGTTCTGCTGGACCTTTACAACAAGTACCAGCCCAAAACCTTTGACAAGGTCAAGGTGCTGACCATGTTTGTTACGGCCCCGGCCAATATCATGTCCAAGTCTCCGGTGGCCGATCTCTCCGATCTGAAAGGGATGGATTTGAGGGCATCGGGCGGTGCGGCACAGATTCTCAAGGCCTGGGGGGCCAACCAGGTGGGCATGCCCATGTCCGCCACTCCGGAAGCCCTTCAAAAAGGTGTGGTCAAGGGGGTTTTCTCCTCCCTTGAGGTCATGAAAGATTTTACTTTTGCTGAAACCTGCAAGTACATCACCCTGACCAATACCGTGATCTATCCCTTTGCCGTTGTTATGAACAAAAAATCCTGGGACAAACTGCCCGAAGAGGTCAAAACCGTCATGGACGGTATGATCGAAGAACAGGCGGCCTGGACCGGTGAATACATGGACAACCATGTAAAGGAATCCATTGCCTGGTCAAAAGAGAACCATCAGGTTGAGGTGATTGAAATCACCGGTGAGAAAAAGGCCCAGTGGGATGCCAAGACCGCCCCCATTACGGAAAACTGGATCAAGGATGCCACTGAAAAAGGACTGCCCGGCGAACAGATTGTCCAGGATATCAAAACGTTTATCGCCCAGCGGGCCGGGAACTGATGGATACCTATGGAAGCCATTGAGAAAACCATTGAACGGCTCAACCGGTGGGCCGGCATGATCGCCGGGGCCATCCTGGTGTTTATGATCCTGCTGACCATGGGCAATATTGTCCTAAGGCGGGTCTTTGTGCCCATCCGGGGGACCTACGAAATCATGGGATTTGCCGGGGCCGTGATCACGGCCCTGGCCATGGGGATCACCCAGAAAAAAAGGGAACACCTTTATGTGGATATCCTTTTTAACCGGTTCCCGGCCGCTGTCAAGCGGGTGCTGTCCGTCATCAATAACGGCCTGTGCGGGGCCTTTTTTCTTGTGGCCGCCTGGTTTGTGGGACAGCGGGCAATGACGTTGTTTGAAACCGGGGAGGTGTCTGAAACCCTGAGAATAGTCTACTACCCCTTTGCCGTTGTGGTGGCCCTGGGCTGTTTACTGCTGGCGGCCATGCTTGTTTTGGATATGATCAAACTGTTTATAAAGGATAGCGATTCATGAGTTTGACCCTGGTGGGTATCCTGGGGATTGTTGCCCTGATGCTGCTGCTGTTCGTATTTGGTATGCCCGTAAGCTTTGCCATGGCCCTGGTGGGGTTTGCCGGTTTCTCCTATATTCTTAATTTTAACGCCGGGGTCAACATGGTGAGCCAGGAACTCTGGTCCGTGTTTTCCAGTTACGGCCTTACCGTTATCCCCTTGTTTGTGTTCATGGGCCAGATCGCCTTTTATTCCGGGGTTAACGAGCGGCTCTACAAGGCCGCCTATAAGTGGGTGGGCCATATCCGGGGCGGGATCGCCATGGCCACCATCATGGCCTGCGCCGCCTTTGCCGCCATCTGCGGCTCCAACACGGCCACGGCCGCCACCATGACCACGGTGGCCTTTCCTCAGATGACCGGGTTCCGGTACAAGCCCTCCCTTTCCACCGGGGCCATCTCCTGCGGGTCAACCTTGGGCGTTGTTATCCCGCCGTCGGTAGTGCTGATCATTATCGGCCTTTCCACGGAACAGTCCATTGCCCGCCTTTTTTACGGCGGCATCGGGGCCGGGCTTCTCTTGTGCATCCTGCTGCTGCTCACGGTTTACGTGGCCTGCCGGCTGAACCCTGAATGGGGGCCTGCAGGACCCAAAGCCGGTATGGCCGAACGGTTCCGCTCCCTTTCCGGCGGTATTGAGATGCTGGTCCTCTTCTTTTTGATCATGACCGGCCTTTATGCCGGATATTTTACCCCCTCAGAGGCCGGCGGGGCCGGGGCATTTTTTGCCGTGGTCATCAGTCTGGTCCAGCGCTCCCTGTCCTGGAAGAATTTTGTCAACGCTATACAAGATACCCTGCGGGTCTCCTGCATGGTAATCTTGCTGGTGGCCGGGGCCATGATTCTGGGCAAATTCTTAACCCTCACAAGGATCCCTTATGACATCGCCTCCTGGGTGGCGGGACTGTCGGTTCCCGGACCCGTGGTCCTCACGGTGATTTTTGCCATCTACGCCTTTGGCGGGGCCATCATGGATGCCTTGGCCCTGCTGCTGATCACCATTCCCATCTTTTTTCCCGTGGCCAGGGAGATGGGCTGCGATCCGGTCTGGTTCGCTGTTCTGATCACCGTGGTCACCACAGCCGGGGCCGTCACCCCGCCGGTGGGGGCAACCACCTATGTGGTGGCCGGCATGGCCAAGGGAAGCTCCTTAGAAGAGGTGTTTAAAGGGGTGAGCTATTTTCTGCCCGCCTATGTGATCTGCATCGCCCTGCTCATGGCTTTCCCCTGGATCATTACCTTTTTGCCCGGGTTGTTGTAAGAGAGGCTGAAGGGGTTTAGGCTGAAGACTGTCAGGTCCTGTATCAAGTGATTCTATTTTTTTTGCGTTTGTTCTTAATTTTGCTCTTGCTCAAACCATTATTTAGAGCAGGAGCAGAAATTAAGAGCAAGATCAGGTATTGATGTATTTGCGCTGAATTATTGGGCCGGCCATTCTGTTAATCTTCCATAAAGAAAAATATTGTTTGTATTAGGCGAAATATGCGAGTATTATATAAAAGATAATTTATATTAACGCTTGATATGAACCCATGATATTTGACGAAGAAAAGCAGGCTTTGATTTCCCTGGGATTGAGACTTAAAGCCGCCCGGATGGCAAGGAACGAAACCCAGAAAGAGTTTTCAGCCCGGATGTTTGTCTCTATCCCCACCCTTCAAAAGATGGAAAAAGGTCACCCGAGCATTGCCGTGGGCACCTGGGTAAAGGCCTTGTTCATCTTAAGCCGGCTGGATGACCTGGAAAAGCTGCTTGCCCCTTCAGGCTCCCTGGCCGAACAATATGAAACCGAGCAAAAATTAAAAGGCCGCCGGCGGGTCCGCAAAAAAAATCAAGGGGAAAAAGGCCGCCCATGATTAAGCTTGACGTCACCATCACCTTTCCTGACGGAAAGTTATGTCCATGCGGCGAGTTGATCACTACCCGGCCGGATAAACGGGGAAAAATTCAAGGAACGTTTCAGTATGCCAAACCATTTCTGGAGCATCCTCTGGCATTTGCCCTGGATCCTGAAAATTTGCCGTTAACCCTTCAGGTCAATTCGGCGGACCGTCCCCAAGGGGTTCATGCCGTGTTTGAAGACGCCCTTCCCGACGATTGGGGCAGAAAGCTTCTGGCCGGAAAAGCGGCCCTGACAAGATCGGAGCAAACCGTTCCAAGACTTCTTGAAGCCTTAGGGGCAAACGGCTTAGGGGCATTGTCTTTTACAGCCCAAAAACAGAATGCCAAAAGTGATCCGTGGTATACGACCTGCTGCCGGATATTTTTTCCAACCGGGAACACCAATTGTCCTTTCCCTACTCCGGCACCCTGCAGCCGGACCGGCAACTTTATGAAAAAATCGGGCAGGAATTGCATATCCCTGATCCGGGAGAGGTCCTTGACCAGGTGTATAACGCCGCATCTGAATGGGAGACCGTTTTCCAGGAAATAGGTGTTCCTGAAACCGATATCCTGAGGCTTGAACCGGATATCTCAAGACGGCTGGCAAAGATTAAATCTTAGGGTCTGATACAGCGTTCACAGCGGGGCAACGCCTCAACATAATAAATAATAGTCCGGGGTTTTGAATCAAGCCTCACTGCATTTTTTTAACGTAGTCCCCCATCAGGAATTTTTAATACCCCCCTGCAATGCTTCTGTCATTGAACGCTGATTCTAAATCGGCTCGGGCGACTATAAATACCATCATTGTGGTCCCTGGTATTACTTGATCGTATTATGGATATCCTTCCCAATATCTGAGTGCCCGGGGAATTTGGGTTGATGCAAGTGTTATTGAGTTTTCGGTATCAACATTCTCATGAAGTTCATCCTTGTTCAATCATGGTTTAACCGGTATATTTTGCACCATAAGTTGGCTGAAATCAGAAGAGATCATGATGTTGGGACATAAAAGCTTAAAATGCTACATTATTGCAGGACCTAACGGGGCGGGAAAAACTACGTTTGCAGAGAACTATCTCCCAGGGGAAGCTGAGTGCTTAAATTTTATAAACGCTGATATGATTGCAAAAGGGCTTTCTCCTTTCAACCCGGAAAGCGTTGCTATAGAAGCGGGAAAAATATTTTTAAAACGGATCGAAACATTGACCTTAAACAAAGTTTCATTTGCATTTGAGACAACGCTAAGTGGATTGAATTTCATTGGTCGGATTAAAAAATGGCGGGCAGTTGGTTATGAAGTCATATTGTATTTTTTATATTTGCCTGATGCCGAACTGGCGGTGAGACGTGTAAGACTCCGAGTAGCCCAAGGAGGGCATAGTGTGCCGGAAGATGTGATTATCCGAAGGTATAGCAGAGGCTGGGATAATTTTCAAAAGCATTATAAACAGCTCGTCGATGACTGGATTGTTTTCGATAATTCCGGAGATCAGCCTTTGATCATGGAGGAAAAACAATGAAAAATGAATCTAATTCAAAATCTGCACTTGACGCAATGCGCAGAGCCGCAATCAAAGCAATTGAAAAAGCAGCAGATCTGGACTTGGAAATACCTGAGTGGCAAAATGGAAAAATCGTTTATGTAAATGCAAAGAAAAAGCTGAAAAGGCTTCGTTGTTCTTGATTTTAAGTTCTGGTGACAGCCCCTTTAAACGGATATTTTCGGTGTCGAAAATGACGGGCTAAGGCTGAAAGCATCTATGATTTTGATGCTTTATAGTATGTTAACAGGCAATTACGTGAGTCCGACCCAGATCCACAGATCTAATATGACATCTACCATTAAATGAGGAATAAATTTATGGCCGGATCAACCTTTCAGACTAATCCTTATGATCTATATAAATTATTGGAGGATTGCCATCGCGGGGAGTTGCAACTGCCAGATTTTCAGAGAAGCTGGGTGTGGGAAGAAGATCGGATCAAAAGTCTGATTTCCTCAGTGTCACGCGCTTTTCCTGTGGGTGCACTGATGTCGCTTGACTCGGGTGGGGAGGTAAACTTCAAACCACGTCCGGTTGAGGGCGCGCCTACTGAGGCAAATCACGTTTCACCGCATTCGCTGTTGCTGGATGGTCAGCAGCGTATGACTTCGCTGTATCAAGTGACACTACGCGGAAAGGTAGTCGAGACGGTGACGCCGAAAAAAAAGAAGGTGAAACGCTAGTTTTATATCGATATCCGTAAGGCTATAGACCCGGGTATAGACCGCGAAGAGGCAATTTTGGGCGTGCCGGAGGATCGGATAATTCGTACCGATTTCGGTCGTGAGGTGGTGACCAACCTGTCCACACCCGAACAGGAATATGCTTTGCTGGCGTACCCCGTAACTCAGGTTTTCTAATTCCGGGGACACGAAATAAAAATATTGGCAAGCCAATTTTAATTTTGTCTCTTGTCCCCGGTATTGACCAGAATGGAATTCAGATAAGTTGATCCGTGGTATGCCTAAAACAACCTTTTTTTGCGGAATACCGCCAGGCTTGCCAGGCCGGTCGATAGAAACCAGAATGCGCCGGGGATGGGGACGGCGGCAAGGCCAGTAACGTCAACAACATAATAAACGTCATAAACCCCATAATCTTTCAGGTGCCAGTTATCATCATCTGAAAGGAAAACCTCATAATAGTCCAAACTGTCCGATCCCGAATAATCATCGGAATCCGTGATATAGATACCCGTAATCTCACCTTGATCATCCGTTTCAAACCCCCAACACGTAATCGCATGGCCGAACCAATTTTCACCAAGATAAAATCCTATACTAAGGACGGTACCATAACCATGTGTCAGGGAATATTCAATACTGTTCAACGCATCAGTGCCCCCGGAACCGTCGTAAAAGGATGAAGAAAAATCGTTATAGGTATAAAAATCTCCACCGGATAAACCCGCTTCAAGTTGGGACCACCCATCTACTCCCTGTGCCTGATTCACTCCATAAAACCACCATTCCCATCCGTATTGTGATTTTCCTCCCTCATCAGTCCAGTAGTCTTGAAAATAGGAGAATATTTGATCGGCGTCGCCAATATTGTTTCCCCAGCCGCTCCAGGCAAGAATATTAGCGGCTGCCGCTGCCCAGCACATTGAATCATCGTCTTCGTTTAACTTGGTTTTGTCTGCATCAGACCAGGTGCCGCCGTAGTTCTCCCATAAATAGTAGGTTGAGGCGCCGGCTGAACCAGCCGAAACCGTAAAAAAAGCACTTAACACTGCAACAAAAAGGCATATTTTCTTCATAGGGCTCCTCCAAAACAAAGGGTTCGGTTTATTGGGCTGCAAAATATTGCCACCCGTCCGGGCATAGCTGGAAATCAGGTGCCTTTTAAGACTCAATTTTTTTATATTATACAACAGTTTTTTGCAAACAATATTTCAAAAAAAATATAAAAAAAGTTAGCCTCATTGATTTTTGCCGCAACGACGCATACGGCTTTCAGCAAGCTCTCTTAATCGCCTTTTCCGGTGTAAGAGACAGGCCTGGTGATTTCTTGCCTGCCCTTTTATCCGGATCCTTTGTCGGGGCAAAGCTGCTACAGTCCGTTATGTGCGCATGGCCCCGCCTTGAATCCGATGGCCAGCTTTTAAAAGTGTAACGCCTATCCCCTATATTCATAACGAAATAATGTAACGACCAGATACCCCGCTGCCACACCCTGCTAAAAAATTATAAAAATCATACCCCGCATGCCGACCCCGCCGGTAGACCCCGCCGCTGACTTATTCAAAATTTGCTACATATAATCTCCGTGATTCGAATCTTGGAGAAAAATGATGGCAAAGAATTCTCGTGGAAAACGCCCTTGCTCTATTTGCCGAAAATGGTTTGCTCCTGATGTAAGACAAAAAGGCCGACAGAGAACATGCAGTCCGGTTTGCCAAAATGAGCTTCATCGAAGGCAATGTGAAAACTGGAACAGGAAAAACAAAGCGGTCTCCATAAATAATTACCTGGCAAAGAAAATTGAAAAGGCTCAAAACCTTCAAACATCCGGGAAATTGCCTGTTTTGCCGCTGGAAGTTATTGAAACAGAATACGGTATCAAGCCGGCAATTATCGTCGAATATCTGGTTGCCCAGGTTATCTGTCATACCAAAGAAAAAATTCGAGAATTCCCATAAACACCTCTGACTAATCGAATATTGATTTCAAGAGACAAGGTTATGTTAACCTCTTGTAATATTAAGATATACAAACAGAGTAATCGAATTTTGATTCTAAGAGACATCATGCGCATAAGTTGTTGATAATATATATAGATACAAACAGAGTAATCAGTATTCCAGTTCAAGAGGCAACTGACAGCCGACCCTGGCCGGTGATATAAAAAGGCATCTGAAATTCTAAAAATAAGGAGATGTCTCATGGCAAACAGGTTTTCATCCCGGGAATTATTTGAACTGAGGAACAATATCCCTGTGGATATGCTGATCAGGGATCATTTACAGATTCCATCCAAGATCAGGGATGGCTACTTTCGTTTTCTATGCCCTTTGTGCAATGAATTTCAAACCGCTGTAAATCCAGCCACGAACCTGGCCAGGTGCTTCAGATGCGAAAAGAATTTTAATACCATCGACCTTGTCATGAAAATCAAGGGTTATGGCTTCCGGGATAGTGTTTTGTTTTTGAAACAAATAAATACGGCCCCCCAGGTTCAGACCGCAAAATTGACGGCTCTTGCTGCTATGGTCGGCAGACCCATGCCGGCAGGGCAGTGAATATGGAACGGTTGCTTGAGCTTGAAACCCTGATTGGTCGCAACCAGGAATGTTTTTACAAAATCGGCCGGGCCTTGAAGGAAATTCGAGATAACCGTTTGTACAAACAGGCTTTGTTTGAGTCATTTGAAACATATACCAGGCAGCGATGGGATATGGGCAAGGCTTATGCCTACCGCCTGATCAGAGCCTATGAAGTGATCTACAATTTGTCGCCAATTGGCGACAAGCTACCTGCCAACGAATCCCAGGTCCGTCCCCTGACTCAAATGGACTCCATAGAACAACGCCGTATCTGGAGGGAGATTATAAACAGCGGCATGGAACTGACCGCACAAAATATCAAAAAATTTATTGAGGCCCGGAAAACGGCTCCGGCAAGTAGACCGGATCTGACAAATAAAATTTCAAATGAATACATGGCTGTTGTAAAGGCAATGCTTGAGCAGGTCCGTGTGGCACAACATGATCATTGGCAGCAGACCTCCCGCCAAGCCGCATTGTTGTGGCACCGGGTCATATACGAAAAGATCATATCAAAGGGGGCAGATAATGGATGACCTAAGCATTGACGACCGCTTCCACTTACTGCTGCACAAAAAAATCATGAACAAAACTGGATCTGCCAAGAGAAGATCCAAAAAATATTACAAGGACCAGTACAAAAAAAACGGGATTATCCCGCCTCCCCTTTTACTGGTTGAAAAAGGAATTATGGATGGCCGCAAGTGCAGCGGGCGGCCCAGAGTCATAGACGAACAAACCCAAAGGCGGTTTATTGAAATGGTCAAGGCGTCATGCGACCCCTCATCCCAGGGGTTCATTTTTATCACCCGGAGAGCCAGGACCATTAAAAATTACCACTGCTGGCTTGAGGAAGAGCTGGGGAAAAAAATCAGTCTCCCTGCACTTTGGCGATGCGCCAAAAGGGAGAATCTCAAATTTTACCTGGAAAAAGAGGACGATCAGGAGCCGTCACCGGCACGTTATACCTTCAAATCGGTTACGGTGTTTACCTTGATCCAGGTTGACGGTTGCAAGTTCCAATATTTAAGAATCAGAGATGAACATGGCAACTGGCAGAAACCACGGGTAATTGAAATATTCGATACCGGCTCCAGGAAACTGTTTATTATGGAATTCTATTTTACCGAAAGCAATCTGAATTCTGTGGATCTTTTTACCCGTTTTTTGTTGTGCACACCTTTTCCTTTGATAACAATCGGTATCAGGCCTGATCGGGCAAAGGGATTTTTAAATCTCAAGCGTCCCATTAATGCGATTAACCTTGCGCATTCTACGCCGGGCGGTTTTTATTTGGCACCGGATTTTTCAAGGGCGCATTCCCCCAAAGATAAGGCGCATCTGGAATCTTCACACCGAAGCCTGCATAATTTTGAAATACGAATTATCAAAGCGTTTGAGAGCAGGATTGTGAAAACCGTTACCGAATATGACTTCAAGCGGGGAAGAAAGGAAAAAGTTACTGTAACCCTTCTTGATATCACCCTTGATGAATTGAGGAACAGCACTGTGCTCAGCCAATACCGCAACGAACACAATCATACACAACATTATTTTACCGAAGACGGCGTAGTCAGTGCCTGGGTGCCGGCACAAAAGTTTGATGATTTTTTATCAAATCAGACAGACACCCTGAATTTTACCCCGGAGCAGGTTCAGGAATATATGAAATACGGTTACAGGAAAATCAAAGCCACGGTATCCAAAAATAGAACCATCCGCCATGACAAAAGGGATTATTATGTGACCAGTGGTGCAGACCGGTTCAGCAGGCATAAAAGTACACCGGTAAAAATATCCAGATACAGGGACAAACTTTTTATCTTTGAGCCCAGTGAAGACGGCATCCTGATAGGCGAAGCCATTGCAAAAAAGCCGTTTGACAGCCCGCCGTCTCCAGCGACCGCTCCTGTACCCGACGAACTCGACACCATTATCGCTCTTTTGGAAAAGCACAATATGGCCGTTGACCGGCCTATTTTAATCGAAGTTTACCATAAAGGCCTCACCTTGTCCCTGGCGGAGCAAGTGCTTCACCATAATCAATCAAGGTACGCAGATTACATGAAAAAAATGAACCAGCCTGAGGAACGTAAAAATCAAGCCTTATTTAATGCTTTTATGCTTGATTGCCAAAAATCGTTAAATACGAATCAGGTGGCCACTTATGCATCCCACGGAGATATGCCATGAAAGAGGATTTTATCAGTGATAAACGAAGGGTCTCATACCTGTCTGCTACTTATAACAGGATATACAGGGGTCAAAGCGTACTCATTGAAGGGGATTTTGGCGCAGGCAAAACTCGTTTTTTAAGACTGCTGCGGCCTAAAAAGCTCCATGCCGTATGGGTCGAGTCTCTGTTCAACATCCATGAAACCCTGGCATCCATACTTAAAGAACTGAATTATGAGACCTCCGCCACTTACCGCCGGACTCCCCAGTACCTGAAAACGATCTGCAACCTATCCAATTGTTTTATCATCATAGATGAAGCCAACGACCTGGACTCCCGGGTTTGGCCATATCTCAAACGAATTATTGATGCCGGTGTCCCCATCGTATTTGCAGGGCTCCCCAAGGTCAGAACCTATTTGAGCCGGAATCATCCCGATATACTCAGCCGGCTCAAAACTCTGATTTTATATCCCATAGAGGTCGAGGACTTCATTGAAAAATACAAAGATATCCAGCATGAAGCAGTTGAACAGATATATATGGCCGTCAAAGGCGACATGAGAAAATTTAAAGAAATCTGTACAGACTGTCAGGACAGGGCAAAGGAGTTGAACCACAACTTTGTTGATATCAATCTTGCCCTGGAATTTATATCCGACCTTCCTCCCCAGTAATCCTTATCACAATTTATCTGCACTAACAGGCCACCTTGTGTTAGCACCAAGGGCGGCCTTGTTGTATCTGTTCATTATATAATGGTGCCGATGCCTGCTTGATCTATTGTTAATGTCTTGAAACCACAGACCATTTTTGAGTTCTTTTTGGACCGTTACATTATTTTGCAATTATTCTTTTGATGACGATTTCACTCAACACTTTTAAATCACAATAAAAACATTGATTTTTATCGGTAGCATCAAGCCTCAACACCGTTACAGTATTTGAAGCTCGTCACATGCTAAGATTCAAAAAATGTAACGCGGATACGCCAAATCAGCTACAAAATAATATAACGGGAAGATATCCCGCCGCTTTACCCCGCCAATAAAATATATAAACCTTACCTCGCTTACCCCGCAGTTATCCCGCCGCGAATTTTTTCGAAAAAAGCTTTGCCAATCTATTTGGAAGAAGTCAATACTTCCTTGATAAAAAAGGCTCGAAGCTGCAACTTCGAGCCTTCAATGTAGACATCCGAGTAGGTTACGGAAGCCACACCACCGTTTTTATCTAACCACGGCTTCCGTAATTTAGCAAGAGCGGAAGCATGGAAATCGTTTTATTAAAACGTATCGAGTGTAAGCGATGTTTCCAAATTTTCTATGTGTGCCGCAGTTGCTGGCGGGGGCAGGCATATTGCTGTCAAGAATGCCGCCAGGAGGCCCGCAAAGAAGCGCACTGCAAAGCTCAAAAAAAATATCGACAAACGCCAAAAGGTAAAGAGGCCCACCGTCGTCAAGAAAAAAACAAAAGATTACGTCAAGCTGAAAAAACCATGGATGATACATCTACTATACCCGGTGTAACCCATGATAGTGTCTCTCCCAAGCCATTATGTTCCGGCCCCTGTTGCCATTTTTGTGGGAAAATTGGTTGGGTTGTAGAGCATTTTC
This sequence comes from uncultured Desulfospira sp., assembly GCA_963663165.1. Lineage (GTDB taxonomy): Bacteria > Desulfobacterota > Desulfobacteria > Desulfobacterales > Desulfobacteraceae > Desulfospira. Next base: position 6,329,008 of record OY760175.1, read on the forward strand.
CCTGGCGCGGATATGCAAAACGACCTGTAAGGGCCAATCAATGAAACATCTTAATGGAGGATAAGACAATGAAAAAAGAAATATTGACAGGCCATTGCAACAAAATGAAAAACAGATTTTCATCCCGGGAGCTATTTAAACTGAGAAACGATATCCCTGTGGATATGCTGATCCGTGACCATTTACAGATTCCATCCAAAATCAGGGATGGTGTTTTCCGGTTTTTATGTCCTTTGTGCAATGAGTTTCAAACCGCTGTAAATCCAGCCACCAATCTGGCCAGGTGTTTTCGGTGTGAGAAGAATTTCAACACCATTGATCTGGTCATGGAAGTCAAGGGATATGGATTCAGGGACAGTGTATTTTTTTTGAAAGAACTGGATGCGGTCTCCTATGTCCCGGCAAATGTGTTGACGTCTCTTGCCACCGGTATCGGTCAACCCTGGCCTGGGAAGTAAAGATGAAACGGCTGCTTCAACTGGAGACCCTTATTGCCCGTAATCAGGAGAGTTTCTATAAGATCGGTCAGGCGTTAAAAGAAATCCGTGACAGCCGCCTGTACAAACTGGCCCTGTTTGAGACATTTGAAGCATATACCAGGGAACGGTGGGATATGGGCAAGTCCCATGCATACCGCCTGATCAAATCTTATGAAGTGATCTATAATTTGTCCCCAATTGGGGACAAAACACCTGCCAATGAATCCCAGGTCCGGCCTCTTGCTCAATTGGACCCCCTGGACCAGCGCAACACCTGGAAGGCAATCATAGACAACGGTATTGAGTTAACCGCACGGAACATCAAAAAATTTGTAGAGGCCCAAAAAATACCCCCGGAGAACAAACCGGATTTGGCGGAACGGATTTCGGCTGAATACATGGCAGCCGTACATGCAATGATTGAACAGGTGCGGGTGGCCCAGCATGATCATTGGCAGCAAACGTCCCGGCAGGCTGCATTGTTGTGGCACAGGGTGATCCGCGAAAAAATTTTATCAAAAGGGGCAAGACAATGAAGAACCTGAGCCTTGATGACCGTTTTTATTTGCTGCTCCATAAAAAAATCATGAATAAAACCGGATCAGCCAAAAGAAGGTCCAAAAAATATTACAAAGACCAGTACAGGAAAACCGGCATTATCCCGACGCCCCTTCTACTGGTTGAAAAAGGGATTATGGACGGCCGCAAATGCAGCGGCCGGCCCCGGTCCATAGATGAACAAACCAAAAGGCGGTTTATCGAAATGGTCAAGGCCTCCTGTGACCCGTCATCCCAGGGGTTTATTTTTATTACCCGAAAAGCCAGAACCATTAAAAATTACCACTATTGGCTTGAAAGAGAATTGGGAAAAACCATCAGCCTTCCGGCACTCAGGCGATGTGCCCAAAGGGAAGGCCTTAAATTTTACCTGGAAAAAGAAGATTTTGAAGAAAATGCCCCGGTGAAAAACGCATTCAAGCCTGTTCCGGTGTTTGGCCTGATACAGGTAGACGGTTGCAACTTTCGATATTTAAAAATCAAAAATGAGGCTGGCCACTGGCAAAAACCCCAAGTCATTGAAACGTTTGATACCGGTTCCCGGTACATGTTTGAACTTGATGCCTATTTCGATGAAAGCAGCTTAAGCTCAGTGGATTTGTTTAACCGGTTTTTGCTTTCCACCCCATTTCCCCAGAAGAAAGTCCGGTTCAGGCCGGATAACGCCACAGGATTTGTAAATCTCAAAAGAGTCATCAACGCCTTGAATATAAAACATTCCGTTCCCGGAGGATTTTATCTGGCGCCGGATTTTTCAAGGGTAAGTGCCCCCAGGGACAAGGCCCATCTTGAGTCCTCCCATCGCAGTCTTCATAATTTTGAAATCCGAATCATCAAGGCGTTTGAAGACAGGATTGTAAAGACCGTTCCAGGGGTTATCTTCAATAATAAGAAAAAAGAAAAAATCACTGTGACACTCCTTGATATTACACTCCGGGATTTAAGACACAGCCCCCTGATAAAAGAATACCGCCACGAACATAACCACACCAAACATTATTTTAGCGAAAATGGAAAGATCAGTGCATGGGTTCCGGCACAAAAGCTGGAAGAATTTTTATCAAGGCAAGCCGATATCCTTACCTTTTCACCGGATGAGGTGCAGGAATATATGAAGTATGGCTACAGGAAAATAAAAGCCACTGTATCTAACAAAAGAACCATTCGCCATGACAACCGGATCTATTGTGTAACCAGTGGTACAGACCGGTTCAGCAGGCATAAAAGTACACCGGTGCAAATATCAGTATATAAGGGCAAGCTGTTTATTTTTGAACGGGGGGAAGACGGCATACTATTGGGCGAAGCCCTTGCCACAAAGCCGTTTGACAAACCACCTGACCCAAAATCTGTACCAGTGGCCCCGGATGAACTCGACATGATGATCATTTTTCTGGAAAAGCACAACATGGCCGTCGACCGGCGAGTCTTAATTGAAGCTTATCATAGCGGCCTCACTCTGGCCCGGGCTCAACAAGTGCTTCATCATAATCAATCCAGGTACAAGAATTATATGAAAAAGATGCGGCAACCTGAAACACAGAAAAAGCAGGCGGTATTCAATGCCTTTATGCTTGACTGCCGGAAATTGATCAATACAAACCATGTGGCCACGTATGCATCCTGCGGAGATTTAACATGAAGGCAGATTTTATCAGTGACAAACGAAGGGTATCATACCTGAGCGCCACTTATAGCCGGATCTACCGGGGCCGGAGCGTACTCATTGAGGGAGATTTTGGAGCGGGAAAAACCAGGTTTTTAAAACTGCTTCGTCCCAAAAAACTTCATGCCGTATGGGTAGAGTCCCTGTTCAACATACACGAAACCCTGGCATCCATACTCAAAGAATTGAACTATGACACCACAGCCACATATCGCAGAACTCCCCAGTACCTGAAAATGATCTGCAACCTGTCCAACTGCTTTATTATTATTGATGAGGCCAATGATCTGGATACCAGGGTCTGGCCATATCTTAAGCGGATCATTGATGCCGGTGTTCCTATTGTTTTTGCAGGGCTTCCAAAGGTCAGGACCTATTTGATTCGCAATCACCCTGATATCCTCAGCCGGTTGAAAACCCTGATTTTATATCCCATAGAGGTTGAGGGCTTTATCGAACAATATAAAGATATCCAGCAGGAAGCCGTTGAGCAAATTTATATGGCGGTCAAAGGCGACATGCGTAAATTTAAAGAAATCTGTACTGACTGCCGGGACAAGGCAAAGGAATTGAACCACCAATTTGTTGACATTAATCTTGCCCTGGAGTTTATATCTGACCTTCCTCCCCAGTAATCCCTGAAAAGTAGATCCGTAAAAACAGGCCACTTCTGATTTAACCGGAAGATGGCCTGTTTATATTTTGACCTTAATTGATTAACGCAATTTTTCGCCTGGATATACCTGTGAAAATCAGGGAACCACAGATTGTTTTTGAATCTTTTTTGAACCGTTACATTAATTTGCAACTTTCAATATTTTTGACTGCCAACCTAACCTACTAAATTTATATGAAAAACCATTTCTTTTTTGAAATAATGAACGAAAAAAAATCCGTTACATTATTTGAATGTGAGCAGGCGCACGGCCAAAGGCCCTGGTGCAAAAAGATGACGGGTCCTGCTGGATTGCAAAATTCCCCCGGCTGAGGGATCAGTTTTCCGTTGAATCCCTTGAAGCTGCCTGTCTTGAGCTTGCCCGTTCCGCAGGCCTGCCTGTCCCTGATTTTCAGATTTATGAGGCCGGGGAACGTAAGATTCTACTGGTAAAACGCTTTGACGTTACAGCCCGTGGCGGCCGGAACCACATGATCAGCATGCAAACCCTGCTGAATGCCGACGGGTACTATCATTTGTCATATTCCGACGTTTTCAGCCGGATTGCCAAACACAGCTCTCAGGTTTCCCGGGATATGGCACTGATGTTCAGACAGATGGTGTTTAATACGGCCATGGGCAACACCGACGATCATTTAAAAAACTTTTTCATGCTGCACACCGGACAGGGTTTTGAAATGTCCCCGGTATACGACCTGCTGCCGGACATTTTTTTTAACCGGGAACACCAGTTATCCTTTCCATACTCCGGCACCCTGCCGCCGGATCGGCAAATTTATGAAAAAATCGGGAAAGAATTGCATATCCCTGATCCGGGGAAGGTTCTTGACCAGGTGTATAACGCCGTATCTGAATGGAAGACCGTTTTCCAGGAAATAGGTGTTCCTGAAACCGATATCCTGAGGCTTGAACCGGATATCTCAAGACGGCTGGCAAAGATTAAATCTTAGGGTCTGATACAGCGTTCACAGCGGGGCAACGCCTCAACATAATAAATAATAGTCCGGGGTTTTGAATCAGGCCTCACTGCATTTTTTTAACGTAGTCCCCCATCAGGAATTTTTAATACCCCCCTGCAATGCTTCTGTCATTGAACGCTGATTCTAAATCGGCTCGGGCAACATAAATACCATAACCGTCAATTAAATCGACATCTTCTGCTTTGATTCCTAATTCTTGATAGATTTCAACTACATTTTTATTCATTTCACCATCAGCAGAGTAAGTTACATTAAATAAGTCTTTATCATAACTACTTGTAATTGTATATGCATCTGCTGATTTTGCTATAATTGCAGGAGCAATAAGTGATAATGCTGCAGCTGCAATTTTTGTTTTTAACCCTACAACGTAACTTAGGGTGTATTCTTTCTATCAAGAAGCCTCCTTTTTCGATGCGATAGATATGCAGCGTGATTGCGCCTTTGGTAATACAAAACCGATTGTATAACGGTATGAAAATGACAAGGTCTCAATGGCAAAACCACCTCCATTAGTATTCTAAGCTGCGACACTGTAATAGATGGAGCTTTTTTTTCCCATCCTGATTTTCAGGTGCCACAAGAAAAAATGTGCAAGCATGCACGTTATTATATGATGATTCCAGCCTGGGTATTTACGGACCTCATAATGATCCATGCCGAGTTCAGTCTTGGTTTCCTCAAAACACTGTTCAATTGCCCAACGAATACCACTAAGCCATACAAAAAGCTTTAATCTGGCACTAACCCCGGCATTGCTAAGGAAAAATTTATAATCCGGGGATTTCCCAAGGGTTCGCCTCATGATCAGCCACACCGATTTTGTAGGCGTGTTTCCTTTGGAAAGTACCACTCGTCTTTTGGTAAATTCATATTCAATAGGTCCTTTGGTACCTTCAGATACTTTCCGGCGGTACCAGAAAAAATCATTTATATTTTTTGCGATAGTTTTGACATCGACCGGCTTTTTGGAGGATTTTTCAACAACTATTTTTGTACGCTGCTCTCCTTTGTATTTGTAAGTTTTTTCAACGGTAATAGGTCTGTTAAACCAGCATTGAGTATTACAAGGAACTTCTACAAAATAGGTCAAATCCGGATGTTGCTCAACAGCTTCAATAAAATCATCACTGTTGCCATACAATGAATCCGCGGTAACATACTTAAACGGCACGATGGCTTCTTCTGCGAGTTCGTTCAACATTTCGGAAGCCAATTGCGGTTTTGTCTTAAACGAAACAGACTCAGGCAGTTTGCACTTTTTTCTTCCCTGTTTGTGATCGTCTTTAAACCATAGTTCAGGTATAAACAGTCGTTTATCAATCAATCCGTAGCCCTTTGGGGAAGCATAGGCTGCAAAAACACCCACTTGGCTGTTTTCAACCTTGCCGACATTCCCGCAATATTGTCTGGCAACACCGATGGATTCATTGCCTTTTTTAACAAAACCGCTTTCATCAAAAATAAGAACGCCGTCAGGTGTCCCCATATCTTCATTTATGAGATTACGATACTTGGCCATAATATTGGCGTCATTCCATTCAGTATCGCTAATAAAACGCTGCATTGCCCTAACATTGCCATCTTCAACGGCCAGAGCAATGGGTTCAATTGATTTTCTTTCCAGGTCACTAAATTGCCCAGCCATATACCTGAAAAAATGTTCCCTTGACTCAGAACGATGAAAACAGTCGTGGAAAATTTCATGAAACCCTTTAAGTTCATTGAAAAAATTTTTTACATCCCCTTCACAGATATCAAATTTGGGGATAGGATAAAGGTACTCATCTTTTCGGATTTCAGGCAACATACTCTACCTCCTATATAAAAGTTATATTGCGGAGTGTAGCAGATTATGTTACCTAAAACAATAATATTAAATATAAGTCACGTTGTAGGGTTAATCCCTTTACCATTTTTAATTAGCAATAAATATTTTTAAAATGAAAAATTTAATTTTTTAAAACAAAAAGTCATCTTCGTCTTTCAACGGTGCGTTTCCTGCCAACCATGCACTCTATCCTTCTTCCGGTCAGGGTTGATGTTTACTTTCTGTCTCAGGAACAGAATGCAATTAGTATGCCATGCTTTGTCTTCCCATCATACAAGGCGATTGTTTGCCATAACATATTGTTTTCTATATTCTTAGCGCATAAGGCCGGTCCTGGTGCCCTTTCTTCCCTTATCGAAGGTAATATAGCCAATTGAGAAAAAAAAGTAACACATTGGGTAAAAAAATTCCCATAGGGCGAAAAAATATTCACACTTTATTCTAACGTTAATGCTGGGCGTTGTGGGGTAGGGTCGGGCCAAGCTAACCAGCTGTTATTCTAAAGATTTCATTTAAAAATCTATCCATAACCAGGCTTAATTGAAGGTTCCCCCCCCCCCCCCCCCCCCCCCCCAAAGCCCAAAAGCCCTTTTATGGATGAAGACCCAAATGAGATTGCCTTAATCAACCCTTTTTTGGCCCAAATTGGCCCAAAAAGGATCGATTAAGACAAAAAAACAGCGCTGTTTTTAGCCTATTTCTTAGAATATTGGATAGATAGAGTGGCCCGACCCCAAATGCGCCAAATGCAAATGCCGCGGTAACAAAAGCTATTAAAGCTTAGTAATCATTGTACAGACCATTTTATTTTCCAATTCTCATATTCTGAAGGTCGCAACCGGTAACGGGCAATATTGCCTTCATGCAGGCCTATCAATTCCGTTTCGACAACTTCAACAAAACGCTCCCTTTCTTTTGACTCAATTTTTTCAATTGCACATTCTTTTATGTAAGACACAGCCATCTTTTTATTCATGCCGTCACGCACAACATTATTTACAACATTGAAAATGGTTGCACGATGGCGAAGCCGGAAAGGATCTGGCTCCCCAAGTGAACTGCGGACAGCTGAATAGCGGTCGCAAGAACGCTCATATGCCCATATAAAAACATCCCTGAGCAACGCCACTCTATTCAGTTCATATACCCCCATTAGCCCGTCAACATAAGCTTGTTCAGGCACATCTACAAATGAAAGTGGGCACAAATTATCTCGAATAAGGGGAATGTTTGCAGATAGGCGTGAAACCCTCTTGTTCACATCCTCGAATGGCTGGAGATACGGCAAATGAACCATCGCAAAAAAAGCCTGTTCGAATGGGTTCTCTATTGCAGTGGCTTTCTCAAGCACTTGCGAAAAAGACTCTTCTATCCGCTGTGGTACTTCCAAGGGTATATATACTGTCCCACTTATTCCGACTGGGATGGCGCGTAACTTTCCGCAGGCCCTTGAATCAGCCAGCAGGTTGTCAGAGAGAAGCGCATGAAGATTGCAAATTGTATAGCTGTTGAACCCGACTTCCTGCGCCTGTTCCACCAATAGTTCGATAGCCGCTTTATGGTTCAGAATCATTTGTGATTCTATCGCCTGTTTGCCCTCGGCGACCTCTCCAAATTCAAGCAAACGATCAGTTTCAAGCAAAGAGTAAGTATTGCCCTCTAGACGGCTTGAATTCCATGACAGATCAATTAAAACACGATTAAATACCTTGCGTGCATAGGTTCCGGCCGGCCTATGACCATCCGACGATTGGCCCTTTTCAAAAAGGCGCCGGCGAATCTCAAGAGAAAGGTAAAAGGTTTTATTAGGAATATACTCATCGATAAACCTTTGGTTATACCCGACAGGTTGACGGTTCTGAATCGGTTGGCGGACTACCTGCTTTATTTTCTCTCCCTCCCGGGAGACGGGAATATAAACCTCGCCATGAGACTCTAATTTAAGAGAAGGAAGCTTGGCATCTAATCCTGCTATTGCTTTCACAACATACCTGCTACTGCGTCCCCTGCCTTTTAAAATTAACTTCTTCTGTCCAACAAGGTTACTGAGACGGCGTTGCAGAGTCCGACGGGATAATTTTTCCATGACAATGCTGATATCTTTTATTGAGGCACCCTCAGGGAATTGACCAACGGCTTTCAGAACATCATCTAATTCATTTTGTGGTATATACTTTGGCATGATAACTATATGGCACATTTTCTATAATTGCGCCATATTAATTTTTATATGGCGCAATTATAGAAAATGTGCCATATAAAAACAGGTGATAAAAGATCGACTATTGCCGACACTCAACAAAAAAATGCTGAATTTCGGGGACACGAGACAAAATTAAAATCGGCTTGCCAATATTTTTGTATCGTGTCCGTATGCCGTAACAGCTGTAATTCTGACCGGTTGAAGTCCTGTGGGAGAAATTGTCCGTACACCTCTTTAGCACCGGGAAGCAGCGTCTGGGTAACCAAAGGAAAGGGACCCTACTGTGTTCAAGCCACTAACAAACGGAGGATCAGGAGATTGCAATATGCTATTAACTCCGGATAGAATCAGGACGCTTCAGAGGAAGCTTTATTGTAAAGCCAAGCAGGAACCGGATTTCCGTTTTTATTCTTTTATATGAAAGTCTCACTAACGTCCTGAGAAGACTTTCAATATTTGTTGTGGGCGGCTCTTGGTTGGATAACCAAAGCGGCCCGTGGCCGTTATACGACAAGGTCTATCGGGCAGATATCCTTGGTCATGCCTATTGCCTTGCCCGGGCTAATAAAGGTGCACCTGGAATAGACGGTGTCAGCTTTAAGTCCATAGAGAAGGATGAAATTGAGGTTAGAAGTCCCCGGCAACTGCCGAGGACGTTTCTTAATCAGTGCTCTACTCTACCCCGAATTCTGCTACCCCGAATTCTGTCCCCCGAATTCGCGCTACCAGAAGCAATAGTGGTCATTCAGCGAGCCATACTCAACATATTGAACAGGTCCGTTTTTTGGATGGCCTTGCCCCGGACTTTTTTTGTTTTCTATATCCAGTCTTAAATCTTGCTCCCGACTGTGGATTTGAGCCGGAGCAAGATTAAGGGCAAGAGTATGAAAAAAAGGTCAATTCATCGGCTGGAGGCTGTAATTCTTTGTTATCACGCAGCAATTACGGCGCGGGCGTTGTGTTTTCCTTCAGGTCAAAGTAGAATTTTACCGCAAGGGACAAAGAGGCCAGTTTGGACTGGGTGGAGTCTCCCCGGGAGGTGAGGATCAGCGGCATGTCGCCGCAGAGGATGACACCGGCCAGGGCGGCGCCGGACTGGGTTGTCAGGGTCTTCCACAACACGTTGCCGGCATCGATGTCCGGTAAAATCAGCACATCGGCGTTGCCCCTGATTTTGCCCGTATAGTGTTTCTCTTCGGCAATGGCCGGCTCCATGGCCACGTCAATGGACAGCGGGCCTTCCACAATACAGTCGTCCCGGCCGGCAAACCGCTGGGCAATCCGTTCGGCTTCAATGGAGCTGTCCACGCTCCGGTTCACATTCTCAACCGCTGAAATCACGGCCACTTTGGGAACTTTGATGTTCAGGTTATGGACCACCTTTAAGGCGTTTTCAAGAATGGCCACCCGCTTTGCCTCATCGGGATAGGTGTTCAGGGCCCCGTCGGAAAAGGCCAAGAGCTTGCTTCTGGTGGGAATGTCCACAATGGCGGTGTGGCTCATGACCTGGCCTTTGACCAGCCGGCCTGTTCGTTTCAGGTACTTGATGATGCCCCTTAAAATGTCTTCGGTGTGGATCAGCCCTTTCATGAGAATGTCCACCTTGCCTTCATCCAGCAGCTCAATGGCCTTGTCAATGGGATTTTCCGTATCCACAATGGTATAATTTTCATTGTCAATGACCAGGTCATACTCATAGGCGATCCGGTTAATCTCCTGAAAGTCACCCAAAAGGACAAATTTGGCCAGCCTGAACCGCCCCTCTTCATTGGCCCGTTTGGCCGCCTGGATGGCCTCTTCGTTATTGGCCCCGACAATGGCGATGGCCGGGGCATAGTTCTCCTTGACCGTGAGATAGGCCGCGTCAATCACATCATCTATGGAGGTTAGGGGAGCGCCTTTTTTCTTGAACCGGATTTCCCGCTTGAAAATGGTGGTGTCAATGAGCTCATCTTCGGCGTGCCGTTTTTTTCTTAAGGCGTCCCGCTCGGTTTCATAATCTTTTAATATTTCCGGCGCGTAGAACCCCTGGATCTGTCCGGCTGCCAGGGCTTCGTTCTCAAAATATCCGGGCATGACCACCACCGGGTAACGGCCCCGGATGTTGTGCTTGACCCTTCGCATCATGTCCGGGTTGGCGGCAAGGCCGCCGGTGATCACCATGACCTTGACATTGGCCCCGTCAGCGGTCAGCTTTAACATGCCGCCGGCAATGCCCCGGGCCAGGAAATCCTGGACCAGGCCGATTTTTTTTCTCTGTACCGGGGTTGCCCCCTGGCGCAGGAAAGCGAGCATGGCGTAAAAATCATTGGTCCCCACCAGGGACAACAGGCCGCCCCGCTCGGTCAGCACCTGCCCTAAGTCCTTGAGGGAAAATTCATTGTTCTTAATGGCGGAAAGGACCCTGTCAATATCAAGGGCGCCGCTCCGGCTGGTGGAGGCCAGGCCTGAATAGGCATCAATGAGCATGCTGACCCGACCCCTTCTATGGGCCGCCAAAGATGTCCCCCCGCCCACATGGGCGGTTACGGCATCAAGCTGTTCCGGTTCCTGATTCATCAGGGATGCCACCAGCCGCCATACGGCCTTATGGCTTAAATAATGGCCGCCGGCACCGTTTCGTTTGATCTTCACGAACCCGGTCACCCGGTCGACAAGGTCAAGTTCGTCACAGACAAAGGGATCGGTGGTGGTCAACAGCAGTTCCTTCTGGCTGTCGGCCAGTTCGGCCAGTTTCAGTCCCATGGAGATCCCCATATTGCTGGCGTGGGGGCGCAGGGGGGTTTCCACAAGGTCCGTGACCATTTCGGGGACCACCCGGTAGGTGCCGCTGGGGATGGGCTGCAAAAAACCGCCCTGGCAGGCAATGCCGGAAAGGGTCTTAAGGGGGATGCCGGCCTGCTCTAAATGGGCGGCCACCGAGGCGACCCGGTGTTCAATGCCGTCGGCCTCATCGGGCAGCAGGTGGATTTCAAACTTGTGGATCTGCTCTACCCCCTGGTAAACGGCGATCCGTGTGGATACGGTGCCCGGGTTAATCAACAAAAATTTAAGGTTGCCCTCTAAAGCCTCCCCCACCAGGGGGTCACCCACCAGGCGGCGGACCACGAAGGCCTTGGCATTGCCTTTGCGCTCCATTTCAAGCATCAGGGTCAGGGCGTTGCCGAGAATGGCATTGACCTGGGCGGACGGCGGGGATTTGAGCAAAACGTCAATCACCGAAGCCAGCTCGCTTTTGGCCATCAGCAGATCTGAGGCACTGGGCTCCTCTTTTATTAACTGCGCCAGTTCTGCGAACCAAACATCGCTTGATACAGAAAGCTGCCGCTCAAAGGCCGACATGGATACACTGATTTTACCAATTTGAGCTACTGTTTCAAGCACTCTGTCACGAAGTTCCACACGTTCTCCTTACTTTTCTTCTAAATCTTCGGCCGGGCTGGAATTCGCCCCAAGGCCGGTATCTTCAACGGCTGCGTCTTCTTCTGATGCCATACGGCGAAGCATGGGCCTGAATAATTTTCCGGTCACCGTCCTTGGCATCTGCTTTGTGATAATGATTTTTTCAGGGACGGCAAAATCACCGATTTTTTCACAAATATAGTCTGATAATATTGACATAACCCTCTGGTCGTCCTCAATGTCCTTTCTGGGAACCACAAAGGCGGCCAGTTCTTCTCCGGATGGCCCTGGCACGCCGATCACTGCGGCTTCATTCACGTCGGGATGGGCTGAAATCATGGTCTCAATCAGCGAGGTGTCCAAAGACTGCCCCTTAATTTTGAGGACATTGTCCAGACGCTCCATAAACCAGAAAAATCCGTCCTGGTCGGACCTGACCCCGTCATAGGTGAGGAAATATCCGGGAAACCGGCAAAAATGCCTTTTCTTAAAGTGATCAAAGGTGCCAAAGGTCGGCTTGGCCATGGCGGGCCATGACCCGGCAAATACCAGGTTGCCGCTCACGTTTGTTTTGCATGGCTGGCCAAGGTCGCTCATGGTCAGCGGCTCAACCCCTAAGGCGCCGAATCCCAGTGCGCCGGGCTGGTTTAACCCCGGGGAGGGGTAAGTATGAATCAGGGCCGTACCGCTTTTGCTCTGCACCCACAGGTTGACCACCCGCTCGGGAAACTGGACCAGGGTGCCGGCGGCAAATTTGATCAGCCGGGGGGGCAGGGCGTCTTCACAACAGGCAACGACTGAAAACCGGTTCGGGCTGTTCAGTGTGTCGCTGCCCAGTTGGCTTCTAATGTCCGACAGCAGGGTGGGGCGGCAGATCAACGCGGGATTTTTTGTGTTTTCAAGGATATATTCAATGGTTTGTTTTTCCGGCGCGTCTTGGGTCATCATAATCGGCGTGCCGTTGAGCAGCGGCCCCCAAAGGCCATAGGCCTGGCCGTGGCCTTTGGACAGGTCAATGGCGGTAACCAGGGTTTCGGGTTTGTCCGGGGACAGTGCCTGATTGAATATTAAATCAAAAGAAGTATGGGCCTGGACCAGAAATCCACCCGTAGAAAAAACCGCTCCCATATGTTTGCCGGACAGGCGGTTTCCGTATATGGCAAACAACGGATGATCCGCTAAGGGATATGCCGGTTCCGGCCGTTGGGAAGGGGCAGAAGACATATAGTCCGAAAAGGTCTTCAGATCCCCTAACTTTTCCCCCACCACGATGCCGTCAATGGACGGCATCAGGTCATAAACGGCTTTGGCGTGGTCATGGCCGTCACTGTCTTCGGGCCGGTTGGCCATGATGATCAGCCTGGACCTGGATGTTTTGACATCTGAGGCGGCAACTTCTGCCGGCAGATGGCCGCCAATGGGCAGATAGGTGATGCCAAGATAGGCGGCGGCCAGGGCAGTAATGACAAATTCAGGGCAGTGCGGCAGGATCAGGGCAATGCAGTCCCCCTCTTTGAGTCCGTTTTTCTGGAAGGCGGCGGCCAGCTTGAGGACCTCCTCTTTGAGTTCATTGAAGGTATAGGTTACGGTGTCTTTGGCCTGCCGGTAAAAGATAAGGGCCGTCTGGTCTCCGAGCCCCTGTTCGATGGGCCTGTTAAGGGCATTTTCAGCCGCGTTGATTCTGCCGTTACAAAACCAGGAATAAGCCACTTTGGAGAAATCTTCCTGAACCACCGCGGTAAAGTTTTTATGCCAGTTCAAGCGCCCGGCCTGTCCGGACCAGAACTGCTCCCGGTGGTCAAGCGCCTGCCGTTGCAAAAGCCGAAATTCGTTGAGACGACCGGGCAGTTTCTGCATAAAGTCAAATTGTTCCATGGGGTCCTCCTCAAATTGAACCATTCACAGGGGTTATGTCTGGGCCTTGGATCCGGGCGGCCTGGCGGGTTAAAGTGCTCCTAACCAGCTGTCCGGACAAGGGTTTTTGATCAGGTGGTTGTACCAATAATAACGGCCACGGGCCGCCTTGGTTATCCAACCAAGAACCGCCCACAACGAATAATGAAACTGAAGATACCAGCAACGGTAGACTATAAATTGGGCACCGCAGGTGCTTCGCCCTCTTGTCTCTTGTCTCCAGTTTCTTATAAAAAGGCAAAACAAAAGCTGATTCCTTTGTTTTTTTAAGCGTTGATACGGGTTTGGGATTGGATAAAACCATATGGTCCGGCTTGCGGCCTTTTTTTTGCAATTGTTCACGGTTCAGGCGCCCTGTTTTTCCCCCTGCTCCCTTGCCGGGGCGCCGTTCCGGGGCGGCAATTGAATATGAACACAGCCCTTGTCCGGTTGATCCTGAAATAATCTAAACCCTTCCATCATACCGGCGGCATATGTGACCTTTTTATCAGGAGGGCCTAAAATCAGCGGGGGCTTTTGGCTTCCGGGGACCGTGGCAACTGATTCAGGATATTCCCCGGCATCGGTCATTGGCACGATGTAAATTCCGGCAATTGATTCGGCTGTGAAATAGGGGAACACAATTCCCGGCGGCAAAAAAAATGAGCCTTGTCCTGCAAGTCCCCAGGTGTGGTATGACCGGTTCTGGCCGAATTTGTTCCATCCAAGGGACATTCGGCCTGCAAAGTCAAGGGATATGCCCTGGCGGTATAAAAAGACCAGGGGATCTTCGTTGTTTTTTCCCCACAGATGATGGCGGGCTCTGACGGCAAAGGCCCTGGCCTTTTTCTGCCAGGTCAGGGCATCAGTACACAGGGTGGTTTCTAACGAACTATGGTGTTTCATCAATCTCTTTATTTCATCAGCAGGGCCTTTCCCGATGCTAAGGGGAGTTGCTTTTAAACCCTGCAGGGTACCTTATATTTCTGCGCCATCATTGCCCAGGCAAAGTGTTTTGTCAAGTTCGGAAAATGTTTTGCCAGATCCATGGGTTAAGCCGGATTCTAATATCCAAAGAAATAATGATAAGCACCGGATTACAGCGCTTTTATTTTACCGTGTAACAGATACCGCCGATATTGGTGACGGTATTGGGCCCATTGTTATAGGCCAGGCCGTTTCCAGTTAACAGGGCTGTGGCATCGATGCCAAACGCCTCAACCGAGTATACGGCATCTTCAGGGCTCCGGCAGGGTTTGTTTTCGATATAAGAACAGGTCTCGCACAGGGTGCAGGCCCCGGCACCGAGAACCATGAAATTAACATCCGGCTCCCCGGCTTTAATTGCTTTTCTAAGGTTTCGTATTCTGGCCTGGAAATCTTTGGCGGCGGTAACCATTCCTTCCCAGTCAAAGCTGTCCTCAAGCGGGTAAACTTTATTGAGGATCATAAAATGGGGGTAGGCGCGCACCCGGGATGAAAGAATTTCAACCGGTTCAAGGGCCGGCGGACAGGTCCAGCTTTTGCCGACTTTCCCGCACATATTCTGCTGGCACATTTGGCGGACTTCCTCGGAAAAAGGAATCCTGGATGAGTCAATGGGTTTGGCGTGGTCGAAAAATTCGAGGGCGGTTTTGATCAGTTGTTCGGTGGTCAATGGGGTTTGGGCTCCTTAACGGTTTGATATGCCGTTTTAATTTGGATGAAATCATATAGCAAAGAAGGGAGGTCGGAAGACCGGAAGACCGGAAAGCGATGCGCTTCGGGGTTACGCATTCCGGTCTTCCATCATTTTGAGATTAACCTGCTGAAGATAAAGCGTATTCCATTTCCCTCTACCAGACTTCCGGAAAGGCCACATTGACAAATTTGTCTTCCATCATGTTTTTGTGGCCCCGCTCCATGGACGCCAGATCCATGAAAACGGCCCTAAGTTCCGGGTCGCTGCAATTTTCAGCCAGGGACGTGTATTGCTTCATGGCGGCCTCTTCATTTTTCATGGCAAGGCCAAGAGCGCTTTTTAAATCCATATTTTCAGTGACCTCCGGCATGTCAACGGTTTCGGCCACCTTAAAGTCTTTTTCAAAATCAAAATACCGGGCATCATGCTTTTCCTGGTTCAGGATACCGGTCAGGATGGTCTCATGCTTTTTTTCTTCCTTGGCAAAATCAGCGAACAGTTTTTTTAAATAGTCATCCTTGATTTTTGCGGCCACGCCCTCGTAAAAGGTCCGGGCGTCAATTTCACTTTGAATGGCTTTTGAAATAACGTCTTTGTACTGCTGGGCATCCATGATGTCCTCCTTGGAAAAGGGGTTGCTTTAGGGGGTTGCCTGAATCGGTTCCAATCCGGACCAGATTATCTTAGAACCCCGGACTTCTCAAGGAAAAATATCAGGCCCGGTCCCCGGGCCTGACCATATCCACATGCAAAATGCCGTCTTCGTCATAGGGGGCGCCCACCGGTACAAATCCATGGGACCTGTAAAAATCCTGGAGATGGGCCTGGGCCCCGATGGTGATATCCCTTGACGGCCACTGGGCCTGGATCAGGGAAAGGGCCTTTTGAACCAGGGCATGTCCCAAGCCCGTTTTTCTAAAATCTTTAGCCACGGCCAGCCGCCCAAAACTGGGGGCGGGATAACTCACGCCCGGCGAAAGGACTCTCAGATAAGCGGCGGCCCGCCCGTCTCCATCCCGGACCATGACATGAAGGGTCTTTTTGTGCCGGTCCTTATGGTCAATTTCCGGGTAAGGGCATTGCTGCTCAACCACAAACACATCCACCCGAAGCTTTAAAAACAAATACAGCTCGTCAACAGTCAGGTCTTTAAATTGTTTTACGGTCCATTCCATTTTCCGGCCTTTGTCTTGTTCCGTGGTTTTGGCGTCCGAATTTTAACAGAACCTTCCGGGTTTTACCAAACCCAAATTTGCCATGGGATCTTTACCCGTATAACGATTTTTTCTGCATGATGTCTTTTAGCACAGATGCCGCGCCACAGATCCGGTCCCCGGAGATCAAATCTTTCATGGCCGTTTCATCGGAAAAGGTGGTGAGCAAAGCTGCGGCAACGGCCTTGCCGCTCTTTATTAACTGGGCCATGGGCTCGGCGGGTTGTGCTCCGGCACAAACATGGGTATCAAAAAAAATCCGGTAAAAGTCCCGCTGGGGCTTGTAATGGCCGGCATATTCACTGAGGTATTTTTTGATGATGGTTCCTGTCTTTCGGGGGGACGGATCTTCTGCCGCTTGCCGGCAAATCCCCGTATAACAGGCCGCTATCAGGGCCGAACGGACATCAACCATGATGTGCCTTGTCCGGTCCCGGGTGGCCCGGCAGATGAGATCGCAAAAATTTATAAGGGGTTCGAGCTGCTCTATGTCAATTTTAAGAATCAGTGAGACATAGGCCGTTTGCAGGGCTTGTTTTTCATTCTTGAGCCGCTCTTCGGGAAGATCTAATTTCTCCGCCGCCCGGGCAAGGTCCCGGATGGTCCTCTCAATGGATGCCATATCTGCCTCGCCCATTTCAAGCTGTTCAACAGCTGTTTTGAACAAGAGTCTGAAAATATCAAAATAGATGGGAGAATAGACGGGGGCGTTCTGAAAAGTGGCTGCAAAACGGGTTATATCCGGGTAGTTGAACAACATATTCAGGCGATAGCGCAACTGGGCAAGTCCCAGGTTTTTAAGGATATCCGTACGGCCGTCTTTCCCCGGCTTGGTATTTAAAAAAAGCCAGGTGAGGTTCTGTCTAAGGGCGTCATGGGTTTCGCCCAGGACAATGGGATATGACAGTCCCACAAGACCCATGAGACGGTGGGCCGCTGCCAAATACGCATCTGTTTTTTTTAGAATGGTAAGAATGGCGGCATCCAGGCTTCCCATTAATTGGAGGTATTTTCTTTTGTTTTTTCCATGGACAAACACCTTGGCCCGGGCGGTCATTATCTTGGTGAACAATTCATTGCATGCGGCCATTTCTTTATGGGATTTTTTCAGGGTTCGGGCCTTGGCCTCTTCTGCCATGGGCGGCAGGCTTGATCCGGTCAGCCGGCAGATGAGGCCTGCATTACTGATTTCATCCAGGTCGTGGCGCCAGGACCTGTCCTGGTTGAGGCTTTGGGCCAGGCCGTCAAGGGTCTTGTTTACCAGCTCATTGTAATTTCGTCCGGCATTGCTTCCAATGATTATTTTCGACAGGTCCGGGGACAAGAGGGCGTTATCCACTGTCCCTTTACAGGTTTTGAAACTGTTGAAATAGGTGATGATTATGTTGGTGCTCAACAGCTCAATGGCCGTTTTGCTGTCCGCTGCCAGAATCTTTTCTAAAGGCACGCTGAACCCGCAGACAAAGGAAACCGCCTCGGCCTCCATGCTGAATTCCCGGAAAAGTGCGTAAAGGGCTTCAACATATTCATCCGGGAAAAAATCACCTGCCCTGGCCATTTCATCAAGAAAAAATCGGATGATGATCTGGGCGTGGACCAGGGGACGCCCCTTTGCGTCGGTTTTATGTTGTTCTAAAGGGGACAGGCCTTTGGTGCCCTGCACAAGGAGGCCGGACACCTTTTGTTTATAAAGCCGTTCTTTTAATTTTTTTATTTTATTGGGGCTAAGTATTGCCATGTATCTGAATTTCAGATCCCTTTTTGTCTTTGAGTGCCACCGCTTTGATGGTTACATTTTTTATTTCTTCGGTGATATGCCTGGTTGCGCCCAGCCCGTTGATGACAGTGCCCGTACTGACCCGCCCGGTTACGGATACCACTGGGCTTCCCGGATTTTCCTGTGCCCATTCGCTGAAGTTGGCCTGTTCGTAAAAAAGGTCTTCAAGGGTATCTTCCACCTGTTCGCGCTCCACTGCCAGGTCAAGAATCTGGTTTTCCTTATGCTCCATACGGTTAAACAGGGTATTGAGATCCCTGTCAAGCCGTTGGACCAGTGCTCCGGCATCCCGGATCCGGGCATTCAAATCTGCCAGCCCGGCGGGTTCCATTGCCTGAGACTGCCCGTTCTCTTTAAGTTCTTGGGCTTGTTGCATTAATACCAGTTTGGCTTCTCTGGCCCGGTCGCTTTCTATGGGGATGCGGCTGGAAGCCATGTGCAGCTCTTTTATTTCCAGGGTCAGGGTCTTGGTTTTGGCCCGGATTTGATCCAGTCGGTCTTTGCAGGTGACGATGCGGTGTTCAATGGTGTCGATTTCCTTTTTTGTAAAGGTATCCACCCCGGCAGTGATGGTGTTGGGAACGGATTTGTCCGTTCCCAGATTCCGGGCGAAAAGCCCTTTATTGCATATGATCTGTGATGAGATAACTTCTCCGCCGGGAATGAGAACGGCACCACTGGTTTCAATATGGCAGTTAACGATTTCCTTGGCCACAGAAAGATTGCCCATACAGTATATCTGGGAGTTCTGGATGAATTTGGCCGAAACATTTCCCCTGGCGTATATCTTTGCGCCATTCACCCCGTTGTCCACGGTGACATCCCCCTGGGCATGAATTTCGCCGCCATCCACCGTATGGATACGGACGGCCTGTCCCTTAATCCGGAATCCATCCATAAGGGTGCCTTTGACATCGATATCCCCCCCGTATTCAAGGTGGCCGGTCTTGTAATTAATGTCCGTTTTTACGGTGAATGTACTGGCAACTTCTATATTTCCGGACATTCCCAGCCTTGGATGGCCGCTGATGCCCGCATACAGTTTTAAGCCGTCCTCAGAAAGGGTGACGCCGGATTTGAATTTCAAGGGAAGATCCATGGCCGGGGAGACGATTTCCACCTGGCCAAACACAGTGGTGCCGTTCCGGGACTCTGTCATGGGAAATTTTTCAGCCAGAAGACTGCCCTCAGCCACCCAGGGAATTTCTCCCCTGTCCTTGAAATCCATATTCCCGTTTTCATCTTTTCCGCCCGACTTGAGGTAGTCTGTATCAAAATAATACTCTATCCTGGCATCATTTCCCTGCCTGGGGGATATGCCCGATGCAATTTCAAAGGGTATCCGCTTATACCCCCTGGAACGGATGAATCCGTTTATTCTTTCATCTTCGGCAATTCCGTATAGGATCCCCTGGTCCATCAGCTGTTTTTTTAAGTCTTCGGGGGTTATGGACGGATCAAAATGTTCCGTCTTTTTTAAAAAGGCGCTCATGCCCTCTTTGTCCACTTCCAGCAGGATTCCGCCGGTGAGTTCTGCTTTCAGGGAAAGGTCCTCTGAATTGCCCGCAGCGGCGTCAGGCTCAGGGGAAGAGGGGGGCGGGGAAACGGAGGGCTCTGTATCCTGACTTGAAGGCGGCGGTACAGGGCTGTTGCCGGGAACGGATTGCGGCGGCCTTTTTGATGCCTGGAAAATACGTTTGAAGTCATTTCTGGAGAGGATTTTCTTCTCGACCCAGACCTCCCCGATGAACCGGGGCGGCATCTGTTTTTTCACCGCTTCCATCTGGCAGGCCATTTCCTGATCAAATAACTCAGATCCAATATACCCGAGTTTAACGGCGATACGTCCGAACAGATCATTTTTTTTCATGATTTTCAAGGCATGATAGGTGACGGCCAGAATTCTCATCTGATTGAGGGAAAGAATGTTTTTAGAGATAAAATATTTTTTTAACGCGATTTCCAGATTATCGGCACCCCGGCATGCCGCCAGGGCCTCGTCGCATTGGGCCCTGGTAATCAATTTTTTCTGTAATGCAATTTTTTCCAGCATAGTCTGCCTCAATCCTTGGTGGCCGGCGTTGATATTGCGGCTGAATCGGACAGCCGCCATGTCCTCCGGTCTTTTGCACCCGTTTCTTAATACAGCAAGGGTCATGCCAACGGACGGTCATTTGGGTTGAAGGGCGTGGATTTTGCTTTATAAAACAATTGGTTAAGCTAAACTTTGTTATTCTCGGACAGCTTGTTTTTAATTCGATTTCTTGAAAACGAGAACGAGCACTATTCTTGTTTCCAAGAAATTGTATAGGGCAGGTCTCAGCGCACAATACACACTGAATGTGATACAAAAGCGTTATGCGTGTCTCATTCTGTCCCAAAAAGATACAAGTTCTGTTTGCCATTGTTCCGGGCCAGGCTGTCGGCATAATGGTGATGGGCCGTCAAATTCCGTTTTTATCCCCGATTTATCAAAAAACTCCAAAATAAAATATCGATGGCACGGTGCCTGCATATATAATTCTTCATGTGAATCAAAACATATGCCACATACAATGGACATCTGATCCAAGGCAAAATAAAGTTTGTTTACCAGTACCACTTTTTAATTTTAAAGGAGAAAAAACATGGAACAACAAAATCCCAGCATCCCCCTTCTTGGCGACGACTTCCCCGAAATGAACGTATCCACCACTTTTGGCCCCATGAGTCTGCCCGGCGATCTGAAAGGAAAATGGTTTGTCCTTTTCAGCCACCCGGCGGATTTTACCCCGGTATGTACCACAGAGTTTGTGGGTTTTCAAAAACGGATTGCCCAGTTTGAAGAACTCGGGGTCCAGCTCATCGGCATGTCCGTTGACCAGGTGTTCAGCCATATTAAATGGGTGGAATGGATTAAGGAAAAACTGGACATCGAAATCACCTTCCCCATTGTCGCGGCCAACGATTTTATTGCCAACAAACTGGGCATGCTGCATCCGGGCAAAGGGTCCAACACGGTCCGTGCGGTATTTGTGGTTGATCCGGAAAGCAAGGTCCGCCTGGTGCTTTACTATCCCCAGGAAATCGGCCGGAACATGGACGAGATTGTCCGGGCCACCAAGGCGCTGATTACTTCCGACAAAAATGGCGTGGCCATTCCTGCCAACTGGCCGGAAAATGAGCTCATCAAGGATCGGGTCATCATTCCGCCGGCCCAGTCACAAAAGGATGCCAAAACCCGGCTGGATGAATATGAAGGATATGACTGGTGGTTCTGCCACAAATCCTTGTAATCTCGATTTGTTTAAATCCACATGGCCCGGAAGGTATTTGATTTTTTTCGGGCCTCGTTTTTTAAAAGCTAATGGCTAACAGCTAAAATAAGGAGGCCATACCATGACAACAACAAACTTAGGGGGGAACCCCGTCACCCTCAAAGGTGATTTTCCCCAGAAAGGGGATAGCGCCAAACCGGTTGCATGGGTGAATCAGGACCTGTCCCAGGGCTCTCTGGATGATTTTAACGGACAAAGAAAGGTGCTCAATATTTTCCCCAGCATTGATACCGGCATCTGTGCCACTTCTGTCAGAACCTTTAATCTTCGGGCGGCGGAACTCACCAACACCAAAGTGATCTGCCTGTCCTTTGACCTGCCCTTTGCCCAGCAGCGGTTCTGCGGTGCCGAAGGCATTGAAAACGTGGTCACTGGCTCTCTTTTCCGGAACAGCGAAGTGGCCCGGGACTACGGCGTTCTCATGCAGGACGGCCCTTTGGCAGGGCTTTCCGCCCGGGCCGTCATTGTCCTTGATGAAAACAATACGGTGATCCATGCCCAGTTGGTGGATGACATCAAAAAGGAGCCGGACTACGATGCGGCCCTGGCCGTTCTGTAGCCAATTGCCGCCACACAAAAAAAACCCTTCCAGGCCAATATCAGCCTTGGAAGGGTTTTTCTTAAAATAGGGCGCCAATTAGGGATTAGAAAATCCGGTCTCCCGTTTCCGGTCTGGGGCCCCCATCCATTCTAATATCTGTAATGATCCGGCTTAAAGGGCCCGTTAATGGGAACCCCGAGATAATCGGCCTGTTCCTGGTTCAGTTTGGTTAAGGTCACGGACAGGTTCTTTAAATGGAGCCTTGCCACCTCTTCGTCCAGTTCCTTGGGCAGGGTGTAGACCTGATTTTCCAGGTCTTCTGAGGCCAGCTTGAGCTGGGCTAAGGTCTGGTTGGAAAAGCTGTTGCTCATGACAAAGCTCGGGTGGCCTGTGGCACACCCGAGATTGACCAGGCGGCCTTCGGCCAGTACAATCACGGAACGGCCGGTTTCAAGCGTCCACTTGTCCACCTGGGGCTTAATGACCGTTCTTACGTTATTGGGGTTGTCCGTTATCCAGGCCATCTCGATTTCACTGTCAAAGTGGCCGATGTTGCAGATAATGGCCTCATCTTTCATCTCTTTGATGTGTTCCCCCTTGATCACATGGTAGTTGCCCGTGGCGGTAACAAAAATATCGCCAATGGGGGCGGCCTGTTCCATGGTCACTACGGGATATCCTTCCATGGCCGCCTGGAGGGCGCAGATGGGGTCTATCTCTGTGACCATGACAATGGCCCCGTATCCCTTCATGGAATCGGCGCATCCCTTGCCCACATCCCCGTATCCGCAGATCACAACGGTTTTGCCGGCGAGCATCACGTCTGTGGCCCGCTTGATGCCGTCAGCCAGGGATTCCCGGCACCCGTAAAGGTTGTCAAATTTGGACTTGGTCACCGAGTCGTTGACATTGATGGCCGGGAACAGCAGCTCTTTTCTGGCGGCCAGGTGGTAAAGCCGGTGGACACCGGTGGTGGTTTCTTCTGATACCCCGCGGATTTTTTCAGCGATCCTCTGCCACTTTTCAGGATCTCTGCCATGGGACACCTTAAGACGGTCCATGAGGCATTTTTCATCCAGGCTGCCGGCCTCGTTTTCAAAAAGAGAGGGGTCTTTTTCAACCTTGACGCCCTGGTGAACATACAAGGTGGCATCCCCGCCGTCATCCACGATCAGGTCCGGGCCGGATCCGTCCGGCCAGAGCAATGCCTGTTCCGTACACCACCAGAACTCTTCTAACGTTTCGCCTTTCCAGGCAAACACGGCCGCTGATCCCTTGTCGGCTATGGCGGCGGCGGCATGGTCCTGGGTGGAGAAAATATTGCAGGAGGCCCATCTTAAGTCCGCACCCAGCTCATAGAGGGTATCAATGAGCATGGCGGTCTGGATGGTCATGTGAAGGCTTCCCATAATTTTCAGGCCCTTTAACGGCTTTGTCGGGCCGTATTTTTCGCGAATGGCCATGAGACCGGGCATTTCTTTTTCAGATAACTGCATGTCCTTATGGCCTTCTTCGGCCAGGGCCATGTCCTTAACCTTGTAAGGTAAGTCCAGGTCCAGCTCAATGTAGCCGGATTCGTTTTTTGCATCCAACATGTTTTATTTCCTCCTTAAAGTCCTGCAAGTTCTCTGATTTGGCCGGCCTTATCGGTCCGTTCCCAGTAAAAGTCCGGGTCTTTCCTGCCAAAATGGCCGTAGGCAGAGGTTTTCCGGTAAATGGGCCGCAGCAGGTCCAGGGTCTGGATAATGGCTGCGGGCCTTAAGTCAAACACCTCTTTGACAATCTTTATGGCCTCTGCTTCATCAATTTTTCCAGTGCCCATAAAGTCCACCAGCATGGAAACCGGCTCAGCCACGCCAATGGCATAGGCGATCTGAATCTCACACTTGTCCGCGATACCTGAGGCCACCAGATTCTTGGCCACATACCGCCCCATGTAGGAAGCGCTCCGGTCCACCTTGGAGGGATCTTTGCCGGAAAAGCATCCGCCCCCGTGGCTGCCCTGGCCGCCATAGGTATCCACAATAATCTTACGGCCGGTCACCCCGCAGTCTCCCATGGGGCCGCCAATGACAAAACGGCCGGTGGGGTTGATGAAAAACCGGGTATCGCCGTCAATCATGTCTTCGGGGATGATTTTTTTAATCACCTCTTTAACAACGGCGGTTTTCAGGTCGTCATAGGTCACGTCCGGTGAATGCTGGGTGGAAACCACCACCGTATCGACCCGGACCGGTTTGCCGGCCACATATTCTATGGTGACCTGGGATTTGCCGTCAGGCCTCAGGAAATCAAGGGCCCCGTTTTTCCGGACCTGGGTCAGCCGTTTGGTCAACTGATGGGCATAGGTAATGGGCATGGGCATGAGCTCTTCGGTTTCGTTGGTGGCAAACCCGAACATGAGGCCCTGGTCGCCGGCCCCCTGTTCCTTGTACAGGCCGTCGCCTTCGTTGACCCCCTGGGCAATGTCCGGGGACTGCTGGTCAATGCTGGTGATGACCGAACAGGTTTTCCAGTCAAATCCCATGGCAGACGAGTTGTACCCAATGTCCCGGATGGTGTTCCGGACCACTTCGGGGATATCCACGTAGCACTCGGTTGTGATTTCTCCGGCAACCATGGCAAGCCCCGTGGTCACCAGTGTCTCGCAGGCAACCCTGCATTTTTTATCCTCTGCAATGATGGCATCCAGAATAGAGTCTGAAATGGCATCGGCCACTTTATCGGGGTGGCCCTCTGTCACGGACTCAGACGTAAATAATGAAGAACCTTTACCAGCCATTTGACGCTCCTTGTATTTTAAAGGGTTGAAATCATCTTTTTCCAAAAGAAAAACACGTAAGGCATGAAAATTTAAAAACTGTTCCCTATTATCCAGGTTTCGTTTCCATTTGTCAATGGAAGAAAAGAAAGATATCAAGATATGTTCATATTTACATGAATCTTTCAGAATTCCCTTGACAATTTTCACCAGACACAGAAAGATTCAGAAAACAAAGAACCAAAAGACAGAACACAAATCGGAGGCAAACCATGTCTGAACAAAGCGCCAGCAGAGTGACCGGAATCGGATCGGCCTTAGTCGATGTATTGATCAATGAAACCGACCAGTTCTTAAAGGACTTGGGCAAGGAAAAAGGCGGGATGACTTACCATGATGACGGACAGATCCGGCAGATTCTGGACAAGTCGGACCAGACCCCCTTGATCGTCCCCGGCGGTGCGGCCTGCAACACCATTGTGGGGGTGGGCAAACTCGGCGGACAGGCCCGGTTTATCGGCACCCGGGGAAAAGATTCCTTTGGGGATCTGTTTGAAGAACAGGTCAGTTCCTGCGGGGTGGAAGCCCGGCTGACCCTTTCCGATTCCCCCACCGGAAAGGTCCTGTCCGTGGTCACCCCGGATGCCCAGCGGTCCATGTTCACCGATCTCGGGGCTTCCACTGAAATGAGTCCTGAAAAGATTTCCCCGGATCTGTTTGCTGACACGGCCATTGCCATGATCGAAGGCTACCTGCTGTTTAACCCGGAACTGATGAAGGCCTGTGTGGCGGCGGCCAAGCAGGCCGGCGCCCTGGTGGCCCTGGACCTGGCCAGCTTTGAAGTGGTAAATTCCGCCAAAGACCTTCTGGACAGCATTGTCCAGGAATCCGTTGACATTCTCATTGCCAACGAAGACGAAGCCAAGGCCTTTACCGGCACGTCCGATGAAGAAAAGAGCCTGGACCTTTTGTCCCGGAACGTCACCTGTGCGGTTCTAAAAGTGGGGGCCAGGGGCTCCTGGGTGAAATACAAAGACAAGGTCACCCGGATCGAACCGGTAAAGGGAAATGATCCCGTGGACACCACCGGTGCCGGAGACCTCTGGGCGTCCGGATTTCTCTTTGGCCTTGCCCGGGGGCTTGACATTGAGCATTGCGGCCGGATCGGGTCGGCCTGCGGCTATGAGGTCTGCCAGGTCATGGGGGCCCAGATCCCGGAACCCGGCTGGGAAAGAATCCGGAAATTGATTTAAAAAAGGCAGTCAGGCTGAAGGTGGTTAGACTGAACCCCTAACTTACGACAAACCTGGTCCTCAGCGGCTCGCCTGGTTTTTTGCATGGCCGATTTTGGAAAGCAATGCCTGAAACGCGTTGTTAAGCCGGATGAAGGCCTCATTGGACCCGCCCTTGTCCGGGTGGTGTTTTGAGGCAAGCTTCCGGTAAAGCCGGGTCAGTCCCCGTTTGTCCAGGGCCTCAAATGCCTTCTGGTCAATTTCAAACATGGAAAAGGCTTTCTGGGTTTGCATGACCTTTTTGGGCGGGGGCCGGAACCGTGTCCGGTTCCGGAAGATAAAATCTTTTTCCAGTTCTTCGAGCAGGGTGGAATGGGCGTATTCGTGGTCAAAAAACATGATCAGATACCGGATCATGTAGGGAGCCAGGCTTGAGTTCCGGTCAAACAGGGAGTGGTTCAGCCGGCACAGCTCTTTAAGGAAAAATTTCTCCACCTTTTCCTGGTCCATGGCCTGGGGCATTTTCTTGGCCAGAAACCCTGAAAAAAAACTCTGGAGGTCAAAAATCGCATACACATAGGATTTTACCTCCTTTGCCTTAAGACCGGTTTCCCTGGCCATGAAATCTTGCTCGATCTCATCCCTGGAT
This sequence comes from uncultured Desulfospira sp., assembly GCA_963663165.1. Lineage (GTDB taxonomy): Bacteria > Desulfobacterota > Desulfobacteria > Desulfobacterales > Desulfobacteraceae > Desulfospira. The sequence goes on from OY760175.1 coordinate 6,355,868, forward strand.
TTTAGGGTCAAATCCTTGAACAGGGCGGCCGGCATGCCGGAAACCGGGCCCTGGTCCATGTTCCCGAATTTCAGATAATGGGCCCGCCGCATGTCAAAGGGGTGGACGGATTTTAAAATCCGCTCTTTTTCCTCCCTGGACAAGGGGGTTCTTTTCCGGCTTGAAAAGGACCGGTTCCGGAAAGTCTCCACAGCCCTCTGGATATCCGGCCTTACCCAGGGCCAGAACAAATCCTCCAGCTGGTCCATGTCAAAGGTCGCGGCCCTGTCCATGAGCAGGTCCACCAGATTCTCATCCAGGTAAAAGGCGTTCCCGCCGGGATAGTCTACCCATTTGCCCGGGCTTGGCCCCAAATCAAAAAGATCCCGGGACACATAGGCGGTCTCCTGCCGGGCAGATTCCCGCAGTATAAATGTTTCCCCCTTGGGGGTATTGACTCTGGCAATATACAAAAGCCTGATCCCCTTCAGCCTTCAGCCTAATCCCCTTTTCTATACGACAGGGTTTTCAGTTTCACCAGGTTATACGCCCGGGTGCCAAGGCCGATGCCCTTTGCATACTCAAGCTGGTGTTCCCAGTCCACGTAAGGGTAAAGCCCTTTGAACTTGTCCTGGCCCGGTGCCATGTTGGTGGACAGGCAGGTGTGGGCAAGCCCCTGGGCGGCGTTGACCAGATCGGCACTGGCCTGGTCAATGGCCACCGGGTCCAATGAGGCCACCACCCCGATATTGCCGACAATGGGACTTTCGTTGTATGGCAGGCAGTCGCACTTGGGGGCCACATCGGTGATAAAGTTGATAAACAACGCCTTGCCCTGCTTGTTTTGGAGGACCCCCAGACTGTACTCCATCATTTTTTCCAGAAATACGGGCACGGTCTGGTTCCAGTTGATTTTAACCGATTCTGTGGGGCATCTTACAATACACTCCCCGCAGCCCACGCAAAGGTCCTTCTGGATATAGGCTTTTTTCTCCTCCAGATAAATGGCCGACCCCGGACAGTGGGCCGCACATTCCCCGCAGCCGATACAGGTTTTGCGTTTGATTTTGGGGCTGACGTTGGAGTGCTGGTCCAGTTTCCCCCGCCGGGAGGCCGATCCCATGCCCAGGTTTTTCAGGGTCCCCCCAAATCCGGACAGTTCGTGGCCTTTAAAATGGGCCACAGAGACCAGGGCATCAGCATGGATGATCTCCGCACCGATATAGACCTCTTTGCAGTGTTTCTGGTCCACCTTGACCGCAATTTCAGACTTGCCCCTCAACCCGTCGGCAATAATCACCGGGGCACCGTCCATACTGGAATAAGCAAACCCGTTTTCAACGGCGGTTTTGATATGGGAGACCGAATCCGACCGGGTGCCCACATAAAGGGTATTGGCATCGGTCAAAAAAGGGGTTGCCCCGGCTTTCCGGATGGTTTCAATCACCTTCCGGATAAAGACCGGACGGATATAGGCGGTATTGCCCTGCTCACCAAAGTGAATTTTAACGGCGGTGAGGTCTTTGTTGTCCAGGACATCCTTGAGCCCGGCCCGCTTCATCAGCCTGGCAAGCTTTGAAACCAGGTTCTCTTTGGATGTGGCCTCAAGGTCCATGAAAAACACATCTGCTGTCATTTTTATGCCCCTTTTTATAATTTTTTTTAAAATCGAAAAATCAAACTGCCTGGACCCCAAAGCATACGGCCGGCAACTTTATCCTAAACAAGTATAGATATAAACTTGCCCAACCTCAACCCTCATTTGGCCAGGCCACCCCGGACATCTCACATACCGCTCATCAAACCTGAACAGAACCGGAACAATGAAATGGTAAAGGTCCAGGACTATAGGGCATGGCGTCCTCAACCCATTTAATGTTTATTTTTTACAAAGGAGTATTGAAATGAAAAACTTATTATCCCGCATTTCTTTTTGTCTGGTTCTGTCTGCCGTTCTTACTGTGTTTGCTTCCCAGGCCATGGCGGCTGTTGTGATCACCGAGTGGATGTATAAAGGGGATGGCGGAGAATTTATTGAACTGACTAATACCGGAGACGAGGCTGTTGATCTTACCGGATGGTACTTTATGGATGATAAAAACAATGGCAATACATTTGACCTTTCTGCCCTGGGAACAATTGGCGCCGGTGAATCCGTGATCATCACCGAAGATACTGCCGCACAATTTATTTCCGACTGGAACCTGAATTCCTCTGTAAAAGTGATTGGTGAGTTAGGGGCAGAAGGTGGTACCGGGAACAATATCGGCAGCAGTGACACCATCAATATTTACGATTCTCTGGGCAATCTTGTGGACACCCTGACCTATAAAAAAGACCAAATCCAGACCAATGGCGCCAGTGGCAACCCTCTCAGCCTGGACGCCCTTGGAGCAGATGACGATTCCCTCTGGGTGCTGTCCATTGTAGGTGATGAATATGGGTCATGGGAATCCGTGCTGGGTGATGTGGGCAACCCCGGTGTTTTTACCCTGGCAGCGGTTCCCGTTCCCGGCACCCTCAGCCTTCTTTGTTCCGGTCTTCTGGCCCTTACCGGCCTGACCCGCCGCAAAAACGCATAAGGTTTAACGGTTTCATAAATTTTTGATTTTACGAATACGGAGACTGATTTAACATGAAACCAGAGATTCAATTTTTTGGAAAAAGGGCCTGTCTGATTCTGGCGGTTTTGTCGGCAATGGCGATGTCAGGAATCTGTCAGACCGCATTGGCCGTCACCACCCTTGACCTGTCCACCTACACCCTTTCCGGAACTTACAATCTGGAACGGGGGCTTGCTTATTGTAAGGAAGCGTCTGCTGTGACCTATAACTGGGATACCGGCACCCTCTTTGTCGTTGGTGATGAGGGAGAGGCCCTGGTCGAGGTATCGTTGACCGGGAAAACCCTCAGCACCATGACCCTGGAGGGGTTTGACGACACCGAAGGGCTCACCTATGTGGGCAACGGGCAGTTTGTCATCACTGAAGAACGGATCAGGGATGCTTATCTGTTGAGCTACAGCGCCGGCACAACCGTTGACAGAGATGATCTTGCCTCAGTTGACCTTGGCACTACCATTGAAAACATCGGCATCGAAGGCATTTCTTATGACACGGCTACCGGCAAGTACTACACGGTAAAAGAGAAAGATGAGCAGGAGGTCAATGTTAACACGATTGACTTTACTGAGGGGGAAGCTGAAATCTCCAGTCTGTTTTCAGCAGACATTCTTGGCTTAAGTGACCTGTCCGATATCCAGAGCCTGAGCATCCTGGGCTTGGAGAACATGCTGCTCATCCTCAGTCAGGAGTCTCAGAAGCTTCTTTCGGTGAACCTGGATGGAGAGATTTTAAGCACGTTTGACCTGAGCGGCCTTGTGAGTTCTATTGAAGGTGTAACCGTTGATGAAGCCGGAAACATCTATCTGGTGGCCGAAAACGGTTCTGTGCCCCTGTTGTATGTATTGACATCCACGAATACGGTACCCGTACCCGGTTCCCTTGTCCTGCTCTGCACTGCCCTGACCGGCCTTGCCGGCTGGCGCCGCCGCATGTAGGTTATGCCATGAACAACAAGGTGGGCACGTAAACTGGTGCCCACCTTGTTTTGTTAAAGATATGTTTTTATGTATAGCCCTGCTTGAACTGTCGAAATCGTTATCAAAATCGAAATCGAGCGAATCTTGAAACTGATTGCAATTTTGGGTTGGAGCGGGCCATGCCCGTAATTCGCTGGTATGGCCCGCTCCAACAAGGCTATGTTTCATGTTCTTGTTCAAATCGTTTAACCCGGTGGACAAAAGAGCTGTGTTGCCACCAAATTTTCCGATTTCAATTTGGATTTCGATTTCGAGCGTTACGCCTGTTTGAACCGGGGATTCTGAAAATAAGGTATATTGTAGATACTTTGGAGCAGGCATCAATTAATGCTCGGTGTTTGTCTGTATCAGGCCTTCTGTTCTCTTCTCAGCCCAACCAACCCGATCAAGCCGAAACCAAGAAGCCATGCTGCACCCGGGATGGGGACAGCGTTGAGCCTCAGCGTTCCCTCGACGGTCACCTCGTCGTTTTTTTTACAGGTGCCGTAAGGAAATGCATACCAGTCTTCTCGAAAATTAACTTCAATACCGTATTCGCCGGCATCATCCGTTTCCCATATTTCCAAATCAGCATTTTGTATCATGATAAAGTATCCGTTGTCAGTATTGACGTAACTAACCATTGAGATGGCTAATCCGCCATCATCCATCTTCTCGATGGTCAAATAAGTGTCAAAAGAAAATGGCACATACTGGCGCCATGAATTCCCGTCAATGGTGCAGGAGATGTCTTGCGTGTTAAAAATGTACCGGGAGGGATCGTCCTCATCAACGGGGATGGGGGCCACCGTGTCATCTGTGTCGAAGCTGAAATTTATAAGGACACCATTAACTGAGGTAACCGTATCATGATCACTCTCTATGTTATACGTTGTCACAGTTCCATTAAAAAGAAAATTATAGGTGTGTATGGCGGCCTGAACGGGAGTCGAGAAAAAAATGACCCCAAGGAATAACAATAAAATAAAACTGGAATTAAAAAAAGGTTTGGCCCGAAACATTAGAACGCTCCTAACTTAGCTAATTTAATTGGAGATAACTGTATCTCTTATCTGGTGTCTGGCCGGAAACCCGTGTTTGGGCGAAAAGTTGCCCAGATGCAAGGCGCAGGGGAATTTGCAACCGGAGCAACCTTGGGGTTGTGAGGATTGCAAATTCCCCTGCAACGCGGCAGGTGGGTGACTTTTCGTACAAACACCACCTAAAACCGATACGTCACATCCAGATAATACACATCCTGATCCTCAAACCGGCCAAGCCTTGTGTCACTGTCGCCGGAGTAAATCCCGGCCCCGATCCGGCAGTCCAGGTTGGTGATATAGGACAGTTTCAGGTACGGGTTCAGGTAAAAGGAGTCGTTGTTCAGGGGCTTGGTGTATTTCACGCAGGCCTGGAGCCAGTCGACAAAGGCGTTCAGGCGGATCTCCCCGAGCAGGGAGGTCTCGTTTTCCTCGGCATACAAAATGGTGTCGTCAAAATCGGCCACGTACCGGTGGGCCACCTGGAAATTGAGGTAGGTATTTGCCTTGGTGGTGTAGTCGGCCCCGATGGCATAGGTAAAGGTGGGTTTTCTCACCGAGGTCAGGGAGGTGGTTAAAAAGGATTCATTTTCATACCAGGCCGCTTCGCCCCGGATGCCGAATCCGGCCACCGCTGTTTCAAATTCAAGCCCTGCGATGCTGGTCTTTCGGTATTCCACCTCAATATCTTCGTTTTGATAAGTCCCGGCCGTGAAATCATCCGGTGAAAGCCCGTCGGCAACGCTGATGTTTTTTACCGGGAAGCTTTCATAATAGGGGTTGTCTTCAGTGGCATAATGGTAAGTGAATCCAAAATCCAGATCCCGGACCGAAGCGCTCAGCCTTACGCCCCATTCGGTTTCGTTGTCGGGATCCTCTTCATGAACATTTAAATTCTCAAAATAGGCTTTTTGAAAAGCTGAAAGGTTTGAATCCGCCACTTCTTTTTTGATATGGCCGAACATGGACCAGTTGCTCTGAAAATAATTCTGGCGGTTCTCTTCAAAAAAGGGAATCACCACCCCTTCCAGGGTGAAGCCATTAAATGTGTAGCGGATATCCGCCATCCAGACCGGAATTTTTCTGTCTTCATAATCGGGAAGGTTAAATTCCCTTAAATCCTGGGGATTCAAGGTGTCCACCGGGCTGATCCGGTCCATTTTGCCCCACCGGACAATCTGTTTGCCTAAGGATACCGTCACATTTTCCCATTGATACTGCAGCTTGGCTTCGTATAGATCGAGATCATAATCGCTGGTTTTATCATCCGGGCCAAAATAAAGGTAATCCGACAGGGCGGAAACCACCAGCATATCCTTATAATCGGCTTCGAGAATCACCCGGTTTCTGAAACTGGTTTCGTTTTCAGCCCCCTGATCCGCCACCTGCAGGGTTCCCCTGGCCTGGACAAGGCCGGAAATTTTCAAATCCTGTTGTTCGGCGGTTTCTTCCCGGGCGGTGTCCGCTTCAGCCTCGGCTGTTTCAATTTCAGGCGCTTCAACCGGGGCTGTTTTAACTTCAGGCGTTTCCGCTTCAGGTGCCTCAGCCACGGCTGTTTCGATTTCAGGGGCAATGGCTTCAGGGGTTTTGGTTTCAGCCATTGGGACTTCAGCTGTTTCAGCTTGTGCTGTTTCAATCCCAGCCTTTTCGGCTTCGGCCGCTTCAGGTTCAGTTGTTTCGATTTCCGGCGCCTGAGCTTCGGCTATCTTAACACCGGCTGTTTCAGCCTCAGGCGCTTTAACTTCAGGTGCCTGAACTTCAGGTGCTTCGGTTTCAGCCACTTCAACCGCGGCTGTTTCAGGTTCGACCGTTTCCGCTTTGGCTATTTCAGCACCAGCTGTTTCAGCCTCAGCCATTTCAACCCAGCCGGTTTCGCCCGGGGCCGGTTCAGTTTCAGCCATCGCAACCGCAACGCCCTCAGCTTCAGTGGTTTCAACCGCCACGGGTTCCACCCGTGGTTCAGCCATGGTTTCCTGGGTTGACAAAATGGGCTCATAAGGGACTTCCCGGTCTTCCGGTTGAATTGGTCCGGTTGCCTCGGCCAGGGCCTGTTCCGGTGCCATTGCCCGGGTCTCCTTGGGCAGGGACGCCAGGGCAGGGGCGGCCGCTTCAGCAGGGATCTCTTTTCCGGGGCCTAACCGGAAGGACAACACATGGGAGCCTTCCACAAAGCCCTGGGCCGTTGAGAATTCAACATCACTGTCCGGCTCAAGATTCAAAACCAGGCGCACCACATCCTCTTTGGCCTGGCTGGCCTGAAGGGACTTAATTTTTTTAGAATGGATCTCCTTTGTCAGGCCGCCTTCGGGGACCACGGCACCCTTTATATCAACCATGATCTGGCCAGAAGATTCTAAAGCGGTCCATGAGGTGGCCACGGGCCGGTCCAGTTTGATCAAAATCTGTTCGACATTCCCATGGGCACTGTACGTCGGGTCGGATAACCGGTTTGCCAGCATGGCCGCTGCCTGGTCGCCAGCTTCAGGTGAGGCAGGGGCCTGGGCCATGGCCGGTTCAGCCTGATCCGGCTGTAAAGGGGCTGACGGCATCATGTCCTGTGTTTCGGCCGATGCCAGGACATCGCCGGTATCTTCTTGTGCCGGAGCGCCTTTTTCGGGTCCTATGCGCAGGGACAGGGCATGGGAGCCATCCACAAAACCCTGGGCCGTTGAAAACTCAACCGCACTGTCCGGCTGAAGGTTCAAGACCAGTTGAACCATGTCCTTGGTTTCCTGGCTTGCCTGGATGGACTGGATCTTTTGGGCGTTGATTTGCCTGGTCAGACCGCCTTCACCGATAACGGCATCCCTTATATTTACAATAATCTGGCCCGGAGATTTTTCAGTGGACCATGACATGGCCACGGGCCGGTCCACCTTGATCAAAATTTGTTCTTCACTTCCCTGGGCTTTGAACTGCGGATCAGACAAACGGTTTAACGGTGCCGCATCGTCTTCGGGTACCGGGGGGGTGTCGGCATGGGCCAGGAAAGGGGGAATATCTTCCTGTCCGGGCTCAGGCACCGGTCCCTGCTGATCTTCTTCCAGAGACGACACCAGGATATCGCCGCTGCCCGGGGCCGGGGGGGCTTTTCCCTTTTCCGGTGCAAGGCTCAGAAACAGGACATGATCGCCTTCCACAAACCCCTGGGCGGTTGAGAATTCATATTTGCTGTCCGGCTGAAGGGCCAACACCACACGGACCACATCCTCCTTTTCCTGGCTTGCGTGAATGGATTTTATTTTGTCTGAATGGATCTCTTTGTCCAGTACCCCTTCCGGAATCACGGCATCTTTGATATCCACGACAATCCGGTCCGGGGATTCTTTGATATACCATGCGGTATCCACCGGCCGGTCCAGCTTGATCAGCACCTGCTCTTCATTTCCCTGAATTTCAAATTCCGGGGCGCTTAAGCGGTTTGAACTCTGGAGGGAAGCCGTTTTAAAATCCTGTTCAGGCTCACCCGGCTGCCCGGGGCCTTCAGTTTGTGTTTCAGCTGCCGCAAGGACTGTACCCGCCTGTGAAGCATCCGGAATTCCGGGTTTTTCCGGGCCGAGACAAAGGGTCAGCACATGGGCGTCATCCACGATTTTCTGGGTGGTAGAAAATTGACGCGGGCCACCCGGTTTAAGATCCAAGACCACACGGACCACGTCTTTTTGGTTCTGGGCCGCGCGAATGGATTTGATGTTGGGGGAGTTGACCGCCTGGCTCAGAACCTTTTCCGGAATAAAGGCGTTTTTAATATCCACAACAATCCGGTCCGGGGATTTTAAGGAAAACCAGGAGGCGTCAACCGGCCGGTTCAGGTTAATGGTAATCTGGTCCTGTCCCTCGCTGGTTTCAAGCTTGGGCATGGATAAATGGGCTAAGAACGGGGGAAATGGCTTTTTTTCCGGAGACAGCGCAACGCCTTGAACGGGCTGGTCCGGTTCAGTTTCAAAGGAGGGGGGTATTTTGGGTTCAGCTTCTGCCACCAGGGGTTCAGGCTCTTTTCTGAAAGAAGGCCCTTCATGCTTTTCAGGACTTAAGCATAAAAACAGTGCCGGAGATCCCTGGACCTGCCCCTGGGTGGTGGAAAAATTATAGACACTGCCCGGTTCAAGCTCTAAGGTCACACGGACAATATCTTCTTTATGCTGGCCGGTCCGGATGGCCTTGATGATCTGGGAATTCACCTCATTGGACAAAAATCCCTCCGGGATAAAGGTGTCTTTTAAATCCACAACGATCCGGTCCTGGGATTCAAGCCTGAACCAGGAGACATCCACAGGGTGATTCAACTTGATCAGCACCTGCTCTTCATTTCCTTTTTCTTTAAACAACGGGGCAGAGACCTGGTTTGAATAAGGGGCGACAGACGGCCCGGTCTGCTTGGGGGGGATGGGCCTGGTCACCTGTCCGGGTTTTTCCTCAATGGGGGCGTCTTCTTTTGTTTTTGAAGATGCCAGAAGGGTGCCGGAAATCTGGGACGGTAATCCCCCGTGAATCATGGGGTAGACCGAAAGGGATAACACATGGGAATTTTTTCTGCGCCGCTGGTTGGTTGAAAAATTATAGTTGCAGTCCGGCCTAAGCCCTAAGGTCACCCGGACCACATCTTCTTTGTGCTGGCTGGTCCGGATGGTCTGGACAATTCTTGAATCAACCTGGTCTACCAGCAGCCCGTCAGGGAAAAAGGCGTCTTTTAAATCAAATACCACCTGGTTCCGGGCTTTCAGTGTAAACCATGATATGTCAACCGGGCGGTCGAGATTAATGACCACGCGGTCTTCAATGGCGTCTTTTTCGAACTGGGGAGTCGATACCCGGTTGGCGGAACGGGCCGATAAATAGTCGGTCTTTATGAAAAGAATGCCAACACAAAAAAGCAGTGCGCATGATATAACGGCAAAGCATATGTTTTTTCTCATTACAATTCCCCTTTGGCCATTTTCTAAAAAGGAAGAAATAGTTGGGTTTTTTCCAAGGAAAGAGCAATAACCAGGCCAAAGGCGCGTGCCTTAAAGCGGAAAAATATTTATATCATTTAATTTCAATTGGTTATAAAGGATTTAATCTGATCACAGCTCTCTTTTTTTGTCTTAAATCCAGGGTCTGGAATTTATTAGCGTCAACACGATGACGCTTTGAAACCCTGCGAATGAGGGCGGTCTTGACGATTCAGGGCAAGCCTATTTTTAATAACGGCCACGGGCCGCCTTGGTTGGATAACCAAAGCCGTCCGTGACGGTTTATATAGACATCCAATCCCATATTCTTTATGCTTTTCTTTATAACCTGAACCCTTATGATTTGACGGCGGGTTTGGGGGGGATACATCTGCTCCCCCCTCTTTTCAGGCCCGGCCGGGGGCGGGGCAGGATGCCAAACAATGAAAATTTAAGGGATGGAATTATGGGTGGTAATGCGGTCTTTAAAAGAAATGATAAAAAAGGGTCACTGGTTTTTATTTCCCACGGCGGCGGGCCGTGGCCCATTATGGGGGATGCGCGGCATACCCATCTGATCGAGTTCCTCAAAGAACTGCCGTCCGGCCTGATCCGGCCCGATGCCATCCTTTTGGTCAGTGCCCATTGGGAGGAAGATGTCGCGACCATCCAAAGCGGTCCAAAGCCGGATCTTTTTTTTGATTATTATGGGTTTCCCGAAAAGGCCTATTCATATGAGTATAATGCCCCCGGGGCACCGCAGCTTGCCCGGAAAATAGCCGGTCTGCTGGCTGATAACGGGGTATCCTCGGCAATGGATGATCAGCGCGGGTTTGATCACGGCATGTTTGTCCCCCTCATGCTCATGTATCCGGATGCCGGGATACCATGTCTTGAGCTGTCTTTGTACAACAGCCTGGACCCCCTGCAGCATATCGCCCTGGGGAAGGCCATTGGCCGGTTAAGACAGGAAAATATCCTGATCATCGGCTCGGGCTCATCCTTTCATAACCTGCCGGCCTTTCATGAGCCCCCCACGGCAGAAACCAGAAGGCTCAATCACGATTTTGAATCCTGGCTTCGGCAGACCCTGACCCGCAGCGACATATCGGAACAGGCGCGCCAGGAAAACCTGGTTGCCTGGGAATCCGCCCCTGGCGCCCGGTTCTGCCATCCCCGGGAGGAACACCTGCTGCCCCTTCATGTGTGCTACGGGGTTGCGGGGGGCCCTGCGGACCGGGTGATTGAGGTGACCTATATGGACCGGACCGCCAGCATGTATATCTGGGCCTGAACCTCTGGTGTTGAATCTTGCTCTAATTGTCAGCCGCAGGCTGATTTATTTGAGCGTGAGCAAGATTAAAAGCAGGCGCGGGAAAACCGGATGAAAAAATCATGGTTCCCCGGGGCCGCTTTTAATGGAGAAAAAACTCAACAAAGAGCCTGCAATGAGCATGATGCACCCCAGCCACAACGAGAGGGTGGGGGCCACGGAAAGGTAAATGCAGGAGACAATGGTGGAAAACAGCGGGGTCAGATAGGAGCTTGAGGCCACCAGAATGGCGTTGCCCTCCCGCATGGCATTGTCCCACAGGCTGTAGGCGGCATATGTAATCACCCCCATGACGATGACTTCAATGATCACCCGAAGGTTCCATATCCGGGGCTCGGTGACGAAAAAGCTGATGGCAAACATGACCAGGGCCGTAGCCGCCAGAAAGTAGGCAACGGCCCCCCCGGCCTGGTCGCCCCCCACCCATTTCCGGGTGAGGGTGGAGTATAAAGCCCAGGCAACGGCCGCACACAGGGCCGTCAGATAAGCCGCCGGATTAGCGGCAAGATTGTCCAGGGTGCCGTGCCAGGTATGGTTGCCCCCGCCGGACAGGACAAAGAAGACCCCGAACAGGGCCAGGACGGTGCCCGGCAACAGAAGCCATCCGGCCCTGTTCTTTAAAATGGGGACAGAAAACAGCAGTGTCAGGGCAGGCCACAGGTAATTGATCAATCCGATCTCCACCACCTGGTTGTGGTTTTCGGCCAGCCCAACGGCAAGGAACAGGCACAGCATATACGCCACAAAAAGGAACCCGCAGCCAAATAGATAGTTGCGGGACAGTCTGGCCAGTTTGCGGCGCTGTCCGGAGGACCGGAATACGCCGGCCAGGCCGAGTCCGGCACTGATACAATACACCAGTCCCGCCCCAAAGACCGGGCCTAGGTTTTCACAGATACTGCGGGTAAACGCAATGCTTGTACTCCACAGCAGGATGGCCAGAAGCCCTCCGGCTGTCGCCAGGTGAGCTGAGCTGCTCAAGTTGATACGGTCTGCCACTTTTCTTTCTCCAAAAATCAATTTCAAGCGACGACGATTTTTTCATAAGGCCAGCACACCACCCCGCCGTCCATGAATTTGACGTTTTCATACCCTTCCCCGCTCAGGATCCGTTCGGCTTCATATCCGCGCAGGGAGATTTTGCAAAACGGAACGATCTCCTTATCCCGGGGCAGCTGGGCCAGGGATTCCCGAAGTTTTCCCAAAGGAATCAGCTTTACCCTGGGATCTTCAATACGCATCTGCTCATACTCCTGGGGGCTTCTGACATCCAGAAAAATAAAGTCATCTCCCTGGGTTATTTTTTCTTTGACTTCCACCGGGGTCAGGGAATTGCCCAGGTTGTTGAGCTTGTTTTCAGCGATGTTGGCAGCCGTGATGATATTGTCCATGGCCGGAGAAAAGGGCGGCGCATAGGCCAGGTCATAAAGGGCAATATCCGTGACCTGGCTTTGGGATGAGATATTGGCGATGGCAATTTCCATTCGTTTGGCCACATCCCCGGGGCCGACGATCTGGGCGCCGAGCAGCCGCCGGCTGTCCTTATCCACCACCAGCTTGATAATGATCAGTTTTGCCTCGTCCAGGAAATGGGCCTTGTCCGGCGCCGGGCTCAGCACCGTCACACAGTTATACCCCATGGCCCGGGCGGCCTTTTCAGTTAACCCGGTCCGGGATACATTGGTGTTGAACACCCGGCAGATGGCGGTTCCGCATATTCCCTTGAACTCTGAGGGAATGCCGCAGATATTGTCGGCAATAATCCGGCCATGCTTGTTGGCGGTGGACCCCATGGGGGCATAAACCGGTTTCCCGGTGACAAGGCTGATGTTCTGGGCACAGTCGCCGCCGGCATAAATATGGGGGTCAGAGGTTTGCATGTGGGAGTTGGTCCATATGGCGCCGGTTTCCCCGATGTCCAGGCCGGCGTCTTTGGCCAGCTTTACATTGGGCCTGACCCCTACGGCAACCAGAACAAGATCTGCCGGATACTCGGCCTTATCCGTCACCACACGGTTGGCGGTAAGCGGATCATCGCCTTTAATTTGAGTCACCATTTCACCGGTTTTCAAGGCAACACCGTTAGCAGCCAGTTCCTTGTGCAGGTGGTAGACCATTTCAAAATCAAGCAGTCCGCCCATGGCCTGGCCGGTCATCTCAATCATGGTGATGTCCATCCCCTGCTTTTTAAAGGACTCGGCCACTTCAAGGCCGATGAGCCCGGCACCGATAATAATGGCTTTTTTGCCCTTGAGCGGCCCGCTCTCATCCCTGATTTTTCTGGCATCTTCAACGGTTTGAAGGAAACGGACATTGGCAAAGTCGGTCCCGGGGATGGGCGGTACCACCGTGGTGCTGCCGACGGCAAGAACCAGGTCGTCATAGGGGTAGTCTTTTGATTCTCTGGTCAACAGATTGAGTGCTGAAACCATCTTGTTTTCCCGGTCAATGGACTGGACCATGGTATGGTTTTCAACCTGAATGTCCTTGACCATTTTAAAAAAATTAGGATCCCGTATGGCACCGGCAGGGGTTGCCATCAATTCACCATAGGTTTTAACCTGTCCGGAGATATAAAAGGGCAGACCGCATCCGGCATAAGAGAGCATCTCTCCTTTTTCAAAAATGGTCACTTCAGCATGGGGATCAAGGCGTTTGATCCGGGAGGCCGCTTTGGGGCCGCATGCAACGCCGCCAATAATCAGTATTTTCTTTTTTTTCATTTGAACTCCTCAATTTCAATTCAGGTTCAGCATTCCAACTCATCTATCGGAACGGTTCCATTCAGCTCAATGTCAGCTGTAACTGTATGGCATAATTCATGCCTGATCACAAGACAAGGAGATTATAACTTTCCTTGACAAATGGGAAGCTTGTGTCTTAAAAATTCTTATCCCGGGGGACAGATGATTCAATACCTTATTTCAGGGAACGGCAAATCGTCCCTGAACCCCCAGGCTGTTATGTTTTATCTGCAAAGGAGACGCCCCATGCGTTTTACAGGCCATAACCCGGCAGCCATTGTCTGCCTTATATTTTTCTTATCCGGATTCACAGGCTGTGCAAGCCTGCCAAAAGATATCCACCGTCAGCCGTCTTTTGCCGTCACCGACGGCGGCACCACCCGGATCGGCCGGTCCGTTGCAGAGGATCTATCGGCCCATCCGGATCAATCCGGGGTGTTTTTACTGGGCAACGGCCTGGACGCCTTTGTGGGCCGTGCCGTGCTGGCGGGCCTGGCCGAGCGCAGCATTGATGTCCAGTACTATATGTTTCACCAGGATACCGTGGGCAAACTGCTCATTGACCAGCTGATCAAGGCCGCCGACCGGGGGGTAAGGGTCCGGATGCTCATTGACGACATTTACGGCAGTGAGGCAGATGATGTATGGGCTGCCCTGGATGCCCATCCCCATATTCAGGTGCGGCTGTTCAACCCCTTTTCCCGCAAAACCGCCAAGAACCTGCAATGGATTACCCGGTTTCAAGATGTCAATTACCGCATGCACAGCAAATCCTTTACCGTGGACAATCAGGCCGCCATTGTGGGCGGCCGCAACATTGGTGATGAATACTTTAACGCCGATCCAAACCTTTCCTTTGCCGATCTGGACTGCCTGGCCACAGGGCCGGTGGTCCCCGAGGTGTCCGAGGCCTTTGACCAGTACTGGAACAGTGACCCGGCTTACCCGGTTTCGGCCCTGACGGTACCTGCCGGAATAGAACAGCTGGACGATTTAAGACAGCGCATGGCCGCCTTTGCCAATGATCCCGAAGCCTCAGCCTATATTGACGCCTTGAAACATTCCAATCTGGCCGGGTCCCTTCGTTCCGGCAGCGACCTGTTTAAATGGGCCAGGGCCAAAGTGATTCACGACGCTGTCCAAAAAAGGGGATTGACCAAAGACCAGCCGTCGGACCTGCTCATCGCCCAGTTGTGGACGGCCATGGAAAAAGCCAAAAACGAACTGCTGATTATCTCCCCTTATTTTGTCCCGGGCAAACGGGGGGCAAAGGCCTTGTGCGACCTTAGCCAAAAAGGGGTAACGGTCCGGATCCTGACCAATTCCCTGATGTCCAATGATGTGGCGGCCGTCCACGCGGGATACTCCCGGTACCGCAAACAGCTTCTTGGGGCCGGGGTCATTCTCTATGAGCTGGATGAGCAGATCAAAAACCAGATTGGGAAAAAGTATACCTGGCTGCCGGGGCTTGGCAAGTCCAGCCTGCACGCCAAGACCATGGTCATCGACCGAAAGGCCATGTTTGTGGGGTCCATGAACCTTGACCAGCGTTCTTTGTACATCAATAACGAAATCGGCATCCTGTTCTATAATGAGGAAATTGCCGCTGGCAGTGCCCAGGCCTTTGACCGGGGGATTGACCAGGCCGCTTTTTGCCTGTCCCTTCAAAAAGGCGGCAACGGTGCCGAATCCATCCAATGGCGCATCAATAAGAATGGAAAAGACATTGTCTATGATTCAGATCCCTATGCCGGGTTCTGGAAAAAATTGAGTGTGGGGCTGATCCGCTTGCTGCCGGTGGAGTCCCTGCTCTAAACGGTCATACCTTTAAGGGCAGAAACCGGACCGTCTTTGGTTATCCGGCCAGGCAGCGGACACAAAAAAAAATGAAAGTTTTTTCAGAACGTTTGGCAGCGATTTCATATGAAACTTCAGGACATCAATCATGAGCCAGAAAGACCGTGAAAAGTGGGATGAGAAGTACCGGAACGATTTCGGTGATACGGAGCCGTCAAAGATTGTCCGGGATTATATTCAACTGGCCCCCAAGGGACGGGCCCTGGACCTGGCGTCAGGGAAGGGGCGCAACAGCCTGTTTCTGGCCCTGCAGGGATTTGAGGTGGATGCCGTTGATGTGTCAACTGTGGCCGTGGATGCCATGAAAGACCTTCACCCCCGGCTCCATGCCCGGTGTGAGGACCTGGATACCTGGGATCTGCCGCAACAGCAGTACGATTTGATTGTGAGCATCCGGTTTCTGGACCAGCGGCTGTTTCCCCGGATCATTGAGGCCCTTAAACCCGGCGGCATGCTCATTTTTGAATCATTCCTTGAAAAGACGCAGTTGACCGGCGAATCCTGCCACAACCCGAAATACCTCTTGTCACACAACGAACTGCTCCACGCCTTTTTGCCCCTGCGTATCGTGTTTTACCGGGAAGAAACCCGGCAGGAGGGTGAGGAGGCCATTGTATCCATGGCCTCCCTGGTGGCCTTTAAAAGATGATAGGGCTCCGCCGGGAGCCATGAGGCTCTTATTTACTGTCCAAACACTATTTAAGGATTAAGAACGCGAATGGATCTCTTCTATAGCCTCTTGGGCGGCTTCTTTGAGATCGTCATGGGACAGATCTGTTAACCTGTCCCGGATCCATTGTCCGGTTTCCCGGTCTCCGGCCTGGCCCAGGGCATAAAGAATGTCCCCCTGGACCGGGGTGTCATGCCGGTCAAAGGCCTGGATGAGCAACGGGCAGATCTCTGTTGCCAGATCCGGTTGCTCTTCGGCAAGGCTTTCCACCACCACCATGGCCCCTAACCGGACTGACCAGATGTCGTGAAGCAGGAGGGCAATAAAGCCGGGAAATATGGCACGGGCCTGAACCATCTGGTCCGCAATCCACTGGGCGTTTCCCTCTTCAATGATGTTTTTTAATGACTCGGCGCTTAAGGCGGCCGGGTCCCGGTCCAGGATCATGGCCAGGACCTCCTGGGCCCCGACCGCACCGGTCCACCTGAATTCATTGTCCAGGATCAGGCAGGGGGCAGACATGACCTTGTCCTTTTGAGCCGCTTCAGGAAAAAGGCTGCCGTCAATGACGGTCAGTCTGATGTTGTCACAGAAGACCGCCAGAGAAAACAGCGTGTTGACCATGCCGGGGCAGTGGGGACACTGCTGGGCAATGTAAAGGGTCAGATGGCACGGGATTTTGATTTGATCCAGCTTTTGTAACACCGCCGTTTCCGGCAAAGGTTCCCGGGAATGGATCAGGGTCAGGCCGTCCAGAAAGGGCACAAGTTCTCGCTCTAAAGGCAGGGCACCATAAAAAATATTCTCTTTTAAAAAAAGGCCGGGCAGGTTCAAGGAGCGTGCCGGCGGTCCGCTTTCAGATTCACCCGGTAAAATCTTCACACCAGGGGAAAGCCTGGAAAATGCCTCACAAAAACCGTCAATATGTTTCCGGGCCTCATGGTCCTGGGTGGTGCAGCGGATTTCAAGATTTATATGGCTGTCTTTGTGCCAGTCCGTGATTATCTGTTTGGCATGGTCGTCTATCATGGCAAATGCCTTTCCTTAAAATTCGTCAGGGGCTTAACGGGTCTGCTGTTTTCTTTATACCAGCGGGCCGGCAAATGCCAGGGATATATTGTCGGATTGGAGACTGGAGACCGGAAACGGGAGACCGGATTTGCTGTATTGATAGGTCGGTCGTAGGGGCGATTCATGATTCGCCCTATCATGAATAACCCTTACGTGGGCAATTCATGAATTGCCCCTACACCATCATTACCTGTCATTATAATAATCCAAAATTCAATTATACTGGAGATTACCTTGCCCAATAGCTTTTTCCCGGCAAATCGTGTACATAGATTTCATGAAATTCATATCCGATCTTCACATTCATTCCAAGTACTCCAGGGCCACGGCCAAGACCCTGGATTTTGAACACATTTACCAGGCCGCACGGATTAAAGGGATCACGGTGGTGGGCACCGGGGATTTTACGTTTCCGGCCTGGGTGGACGAGATTGAAACCAAGCTGGAACCGGCCGAACCGGGCCTGTTTGCCTTAAAACCAGAATTTTCAGGACCCATTGACGCCACCATTCCGGAAACCTGCCAGGGGCCGGTCCGGTTTATGCTCCAGACGGAAATCAGCAATATTTATAAAAAGGACGGCCGGGTCAGGAAAAATCATAACCTGATCTATTTTGCCGATCTTGAGTCCGTCAAAAGGTTTAACCTTCGCCTGGACCGCATTGGAAACATCAAGTCCGACGGCCGGCCCATCCTGGGGCTGGACGCAGCCAACCTTCTGGAGATCATGCTCGAAACCAGCGAGGATGCCTTTTTTGTGCCGGCCCATATCTGGACCCCCTGGTTTTCCATGTTCGGATCCAAGTCCGGGTTTGACAGTATGGCCCAGTGCTTTGGGGACCTGAAAGACCATATTTTTGCCGTGGAAACCGGCCTGTCTTCAGACCCGCCCATGAACTGGCGGGTCCCGGATTTAGACCATGTCCGGCTGATCTCCAACTCCGATGCCCATTCCCCGGGATTCTTGGGGCGCAACGCCACGGTGTTTGATACTGATCTGGATTATTTTGCCATGAAAAAGGCCCTTGAAACCAATGACCCCCAGGGGTTCCAGGGGACCCTGGATATGTACCCCCACCAGGGCAAGTACCATTATGACGGCCACCGCAAATGCAACGTTTGCCTGAACCCGTCCAAGACCGCCGAATACAGCAATCTTTGCCCTGAATGCGGCCGGCCCCTGACCCTCGGGGTCCTTTACCGGGTCCGGGAGCTGGCCCGGCGGCCTGAAGGGTTTTGCCCGGAAGACCGGCACGGTTATACCTCTATTATTCCGTTAAAGGATATGCTCTCGGAAATCTTTGAAGTGGGACCCAACACCAAGAAGGTGACCGGATACTATGACAGGGCCATTGAACGGCTGGGGCCCGAACTTGCCGTTTTAACCCGGATGACTGAAGATGAAATCCGGCAGGCCGGGGTTCCCCTTTTGGCCGAGGCGGTGTTGAAGATGCGCGACGGAAAGGTGCATATTGACCCGGGATATGACGGTGAATACGGCAAGGTCAAGCTCTTTTCCCCGGAGGAGAAACGGATCCTTAGAGGGGAGCAAAACCGGTTGTTTGCACCCCCGCCCCGAAAAGTAAAAAGCCCTTCCGATTTAGATTCCCCAAAAGTCAGCCCCCAAATTAAAAAAAGACCGGCAGCCCTCAGGGGGGAAACCGGCGCGGGAGCGAAGACCGCACCGTCCGGGAAAACCGACCCGGGGCTTTTGGCGGGCCTGAACCCGGAGCAGCGGGCGGCGGTAGAATCCGAGTCCCGGGCCGTTCTCATCCAGGCCGGACCCGGCACCGGAAAAACAAGAACCCTGACGGCCCGGATTGCCTGGCTGGTGTCTGAAAAAGGGGTGGACCCCGGTGCCATCCTGGCCCTGACCTTTACCAACAAGGCCGCTGAAGAACTGTCCCGCCGGATCAAAATTTTTATGCCCCAGCAGAGCCAACCGGCCCTTTCCGCCACCTTTCATTCTTTTTGCCTTAATATTTTAAAAGAATACCTGGGGTTTGACGGGGGGCTGGCCGATGACGACCTTCGAAAAGAGCTGATTTTTAAGACTGTTGAACAAAACAGAGGAAAAATACGGGACGATTCGGGAAAACCTTGCGGCAAACGGGGGCTTGGCAAAATCGCGGCATTGGCCGACCCGTTTATTGCCCAGTGCCGGCAGCAGCTTCTCGGGCCGGATGATGATCTGACAGGGCTTGCTTCTAAGATCAAGCTGCCGGAAAACTTTAAGGCCATCGGCCCGGAACTGTTCGCGCAAATTTACGGGCAATACGATGAGCAGTGTGCCCAATTAAACCTGATGGATTTTGAGGATCTGATTTTCAAATGCCGGCAGGGCCTGGCAGATGATTCTGTCCTTTTGTCACAGCTTCATGACCGGTTTTTGTATATCTTCATAGACGAATACCAGGATTTAAATTATGGGCAGTATGAACTGGTCCGGCTGTTGAGCCCCAAGGCCCATCTGCTGGTGATTGGTGATCCGGACCAGTCCATTTACGGGTTCAGGGGATCGGACCTCACATATTTTACCCGGTTTGAACAGGATTTCCCCGGATGCGAAAAAATCAGGCTCAAGCGCAATTACCGGTCTACCCAGACCATCCTGGATGCCTCCTGCCAGATGATCTCCAAACCTGACGGAGACGGCACATCCCGGCAGATTTATTCGAACACCACCACCGGCCAGAAGCTGATGATCAAGGAAACCGCCACGGAGAACGCCGAGGCCGTGGCCATCGGAAAGATGATCGAATCCCTTGTGGGGGGGCTGTCCTTTTTTTCAATGGATGCCCGGTCCGGAACGGTGGATAAGGAAGCCCCGGACAGGGAATATTCCTTTTCGGATTTTGCCGTTTTGTACCGGACAAGGAAACAGTGCGACACCCTGGCCCGTGTGTTTGAAAAAGAGGGGATTCCCTTTCAGACCGCCGATAAAAAAGATGACCTGACCCGGCAGGGCGTGGCAGAGATTATCGCCGCCGTCAAATGGGTAACCCGCAGGACCCTTGACGTAACGGTCTTAAAAAACGGGTTTAACGAAAAAAACCGTCCGGGCGCGGCCCTGGATTCCAGGGACCCTGGGTTCACTGAATGGCTTAGCCGGCTTGAAAAAGGGGCAGCGGGAAAAAACAGCCGGGAGCTGATGGGGTTTTTTAGAGAAAGTCTGGACAAGGATCACACCTGGGATGAAAACCAGGAATTCAAAGACGGGTATGCCACCCTGTTAAACCGGGCTGAACTGTTTACCGATCCGGCGGATTTCATGGACAGTCTGGCCTTAAAACAGGACCCGGACAGCCTGGACGAGTCCGTGGAAAAGGTATCGCTGATGACCATCCATTCGGCCAAGGGGCTGGAGTTTCCCGTTGTGTTTGTCATTGGCTGCGAACAGGGGATGATTCCCTTTGCCAGAGACGGCAAGACCGTTGATGATCCTGAAGAGGAACGGCGCCTTTTTTATGTGGCCATGACCCGGGCAAAGGATATCTTATGTTTGACATATGCCCTAAAAAGACGCATATATGGCACCGTTCAACAAAGGGTAAAATCCCCTTTTCTGGATGATATTGAACGAAGGCTTTCGGAGCTTGAAGCCCGGGCCCCCAAAGCACGGGCTGTAAAATCCCCAAAGGCTATTCAACTGGAGCTGTTTTAAGGCAGGATAGGTTTATAATGAAAGAAAACATAGTAAAGACAATGGCCCTTGAAAACGGTCATACCCTTGAAATTCATGATTTTTCAAGAAAGATCGGCGCCGATGCCTGGGTGGTGATCATGGCGGCCAGAATGAAAATAGACATCCATCCCGCTCTGTTTGACCCCCTGGAGACGGAAGTGGACAACCTGGCCCATATCAAAGAAACCTTAGGGGATCATATTATTTATGAGTACAAAAGTGAACGGAACATGATCATGGACCAGGATAAGGACGGGGTTCTGGAAAACCTGATGGACACGTTTTTAAAGAATACCGGTCAATACGTGGCCAAACCCCGGTTTCCCGGGAAATTGGTTTTAAAGGAGTACAAAGCCAGGATTGAAAAGAAACGTTACCGTTAGCCCGGGAATGAAGGACAAGTATCTTTCGTTCAAAAGACGTTATGGCTTTTATGGCTTGATGGGGGCGGCTTTCAAAGCAGGGGCAGGCCGCGGCCGGATGCTTGGGGTCATCATCCCGGTCTGTTGTCTGGTTTTCTGTCCTCTCAGCTCAAAAGCGGACATCTACCGGTATATTGACCGGAACGGGGTGGTTCACTTTACCAACACCCCCACCGAACCCGGTTATGTCCTGTATATGAAAGAGAAACAGGAAAACGCCGGGGGCGGCAACACCACAGTTGTCTATGACAGCGACGCCTATGATGCCATCATCAAAAGCGCCGGCTCGATTTACGGGGTGGATTTTTTTCTGATTAAAGCCGTGATCCGGGCTGAATCCAGTTTCGACCCCCAGGCCGTGTCCAAAAAAGGGGCCAAGGGGCTCATGCAGATCATGCCGGAAAATTTTCAATCCCTGTCCATCGACGATCCCTTTGATCCCGCCCAGAATATCCTGGGCGGAACCTGTTACCTGAAAAAAATGCTGGACCGGTATGACAACAACCTGACCCTGGCCTTGGCCGCTTACAATGCCGGTCCCACAGCCGTGGACAAGTACCGGAAAATCCCGCCCTATGAAGAAACCCAGACCTATGTCAGGAAGGTCATGACATTTTATTCTGAATACAAAAACGCCTGAAAATATTCCGGCCCGGTTGCCATCAGAGGGACTGGGTGATTTCCTTTAAAAACCCGGACAGCCGTTTTTTGAGTTCGGGCCGTTCCAGGGCAAACGCCAGGTTGGCCATCTGGAAACCGGCCTTGTCGCCGCAGTCAAACCGTTTGCCCTTAAATTTGTACCCGAATACGGGCTGTTCGGCCAGAAGCTTTTTCATGGCATCGGTGAGCTGGATTTCGCCGCCGGCACCGGCTTCTTTTTCCCCCAGGTATTCAAAAATTTTCGGCATGAGAATATACCGGCCGATAATGGCAAGGTTTGACGGGGCTTCTTCAGGAGACGGCTTTTCAATCATGTCTTCAATGCGGACAATCTGGTCTTCCACATCCACGGCATTGAGGATGCCGTACTTGTCGGTCTGGTCTTTGGGGACTTCCATGACCGCAGCCATGGAGGCCCTGAGTCGGTCAAATTTTCGGACCATCTCCGACAGGACCGGTTTGGGGCTCTGGATTAGGTCATCGGCCAGCAGAACGGCAAAGGGCTCATCACCGATAATATCCCTGGCGCACCAGATGGCGTGGCCAAGACCTAAGGGCTCATGCTGCCGGGTATACACAATGGTCCCGGTCCGGGGCACCAGTTCCTGGATCTGCCGGAGCAAGTCGGTTTTGCCTTTTTGCTCTAAGACATGCTCTATTTCATAAGACCGGTCAAAGTGGTCTTCCAGGGCTTTTTTCCCCCGCCCGGTCACGAAAACAATCTGTTCTATGCCGGCATGGAAGGCCTCCTCCACGGCATATTGGATGATGGGCTTGTCCACCACGGGAAGCATTTCTTTGGCCATGGCTTTGGTGGCCGGAATGAACCGGGTGCCAAGGCCTGCTACCGGAAATACAGCTTTTTTTACCTTCATGGTTTTTCCTTATGATTTGATGTGAGCTAATATCCAATGGTTAACCGCTAACAGCTAAAAACACCGGGTATGTAAGGGTTTCTTAAATTAGAACCCGGGGTGATGTCAAATTTATTTTGGTTAAGGCCTTTTTACCGTCTTTTAAATGAAAAGATCACATAAAGCTATCCGGTTGACATTATTGTATTTTCTATGTATAGTCAGGCCCTTTGATCCGTTTTGTTATAAATAAATGAGGACAGACAATGAACAGTGAAAACAACGGTGTTTCCGAAATTCCGCCCGAGCAGATGAGCCTGAACAGCCGGTTTTGCTTCCAATGCCACAAAGGTGTTAAATGTTTTACCGACTGCTGCCGGGGAATTGATATTATGCTGACCCCCTATGATATTCTGACCATGCGAAAGCGGCTGGACCTGACCTCGGAAGAGTTTCTGGCGGTGTTTACCAGACCCAGAATGCTGGAAAAAGCCGATTTGCCTGTGGTTACCCTCAAACAGCTGGATGATGAGCGAAAATCCTGTCCCTTTGTGGAAGATAAAGAAGGCTGTACCATATATGAGGACCGGCCCACCACCTGCCGGTATTATCCCCTGGGTGTCGGGTCTTTGAGTTATTCCGGCGAAAAAGGGAAAAAAGACGAGTTCTTTTTCAAGATCAAGGAGGCCCATTGCTTAGGGTTTGAAGAGGACAAGGAATGGACGGTGGCCGAGTGGCGGCAGGATCAGGGCGTAGATTTAAGGGATGAGGTCAATGAAGGGTGGCTGGACCTGATGGTCAGAAAAAAATCCCTGCCCCCCAGCATGAAGCTTTCTGAAAAGAGCAAAGAAATGTTTTTCATGGCCTGTTACAATATTGACAAGTTCAAAGACTTTATTTTTAACAGCACATTTCTGGACCGGTATGATATCCCTGAGACCACCGTTGATGAGATAAAAGCCGACGATGTCAAGCTGATTCAGTTCGGATTTGAATGGCTCAAGGCCATGTTTTTTCAGACCGGCCAGGAGAACTTCAAGAAAAAAGAAAAATAAAGACGGGAAACCGGAGACCGGACCTCCAGGATCGGAATCCGGTTTTAGTGCCTGAAGGAGAACTTGTGTTTGGACGAAAAGTTGCCCAGATGCAAGGCGTAGAAAAAATGGCAACCGGAGCAACCTTAAAGGTTGTGAGGATTGCCATTTTTTCTGGAACGCCGCAGATGGGTGACTTTTCGTTCAAACACCTAGTAGTTGTACCAGAGATCTTTTTGATATTCCGGATTATTCAGCCGGTCCTCAATATCTACGCTGAAAAATTTTCCAATGGGCTCAAAAAATTCCGGTGAATCCTGGGCCACTTTTTTCAAAGCGTCTAAGACAATATTCAGCCCCTTTTCGGTCATCCGGCCAAGGGGTTTGCGGCAGGGGCCTGAGGGCATGCCAAGGATCTGCATCATGGTTTTTAAAGGCAATGGATTTCTGGCCCGGCATTTTACCGGCCCCATGGGGCTTTGTTCTTCAGTGGTCACCACCACAAGGTCTAACAGGGGAGACAGCTTGTCCCGCAGCACCTTGGCCTCCTGATTTTTCCCTTCATTTAATAAGGCAACCATCCGGGTCATGAATCCGGGGACCAGGTTGGACATAACGGAAATGGCACCGCAGGCCTTGATGTCCGGATCCGTCATGACTTCATACACCAGGCCGTCATCTCCGGACAGGATTTTAAATCCGTCTTTGCAAAGCTTCCGGGTCAGTTTCATGTTGGCAAGATCACCGGTGGCCTCTTTGACGGACTGGACATTGGGGCAGGCCTCAGCCAGCAGGGCAAGGTCCTGGGGAAGCAGCTGGGCCCCGGTCCGGCCGGGGATAATATAGGGGACAATGCTGGTGTCAGGAAAGGCTTTGGCCACCACTTCATAGTATTCTTTTCTGATTTCAAGGGAGCTTGGACCGTTATAATAAGGGTCTACCAAAAGGAGTCCGTCCACCCCTTCTTTGACCGCGTGTTCGGTGCCGGCCAGGGCCTCCCGGGTATTGTTGGACCCGGTTCCGGCAATGCACAGGCACTTTCCCCTGGCCGCCCTGGCGGACAGGGCCACCACAAGATCATGTTCTTTCCAGTTGAAGGACGGGCTTTCACCGGTGGTTCCTGTGGCGAGAATCCCGGTAATACCGTTTTCAATCTGAAATTCAATGAGTTTCTCAACCCCGGACTGATCCAGCTCTCCTGACGGGTTAAACGGGGTGGCTAGTGCGGTAAAACATCCTTGTTCCATAATTTGTTGCTCCTGAAATTATGATATCTTGAATAACGGCCACAGGCCGTCTTGGTTATCCAACCAAGAACCGCCCACAACAAATAATGAAAGTCTTCTCAAGATGTTAGTGAGACTTTCATATAAAACTTTGTTGGTACCACATGTCGGCCCACTGTTCAAGATGATTTTATCACTTGACACCCAAACGCAAAAAGATAATATATAAAAATTTAACTCAAAGATAAGATCTTAAATCAATTTCAAGGAGTTGCCCATGTCTGATTCACAATCACCCGCTGGCACAAACCGGGCAGACCTGCCCCATAATGCGGATGAACAGATTGCCAAACTCAGGGCCCAGTTGACCCAGAATACGGAGTGCGGAACTACCCATTACAACTTAGCGGTTGCCCTTATGGGAAAACAAGAGTATGCCGAAGCCGAAAAAGTGCTTCATGATGCCATAGATTGCAGTCCCACCCTGGCCGAAGCCTATGTTCTTCTGGGCGGGATCTGCCTTCAAAGAAACGACCTTGAAGGCTGCTACCGGTTCAACCAGCAGGCCACAAAGGCCCGGGCAGGCTTTGCCGAAGGATACGGAAACATGGCTTTTGTCCTGCTTCAGCTGATAGACGGCAAAGATGCCAAAGAAGATGAAGAAAAACTGGACAAGGCCATTAAACATTTAAAGAAGGCCATCATCCATAATAAAAATTTTGTTCAGGCCTATACCACCTTAGGGACGGCTTATTTCATGAAGGGGCTGATCCAGGAAGGCATTGAGGCCAATCTTGAGGCCGTCAAGATCCAGCCCGAATTCCCCATTGCCCACAACAACCTGGCCGTTGCCTACCTGGAACTCAAAGATTATGAAACCGCGATTAAATACTGTGATAAAGCGGTCCGGCTCGGCTATGAAGTGAGCCCGAAATTATTAAAAGAGCTTGATCCCCACCGGTGATCCCAGGGGGGTTTTAAGGGAATGCCGTTCAATTGTCAGCCTCTTCAGGATTTTTATTGACATGTGGGTTAAGAAATTCTATATCTGCAATGTTATTTTGCTAAAGCTATTCCTTGGAAGATAGGCAAAAAACTTCTAAGTATTTGGAATGACAATAAACTATTGAATGAAAAGTTTGGAAAATCTTTTCATTGTTGACTGTAATTTAACTTTTAACGGAGGTAAGTAAATGGCTAAGCATGAAACTCCTTTCCTGGATCAGTTGGAATCCGGCCCTTGGCCTAGCTTTGTTTCTGACCTGAAACAGCAGGCAGAAGTCAGGGCTAAGAACGAAAAAGGCGTTGAATTCCAGATTCCCCAGGATTGTGTAGATGATCTTCTGGGTGTTGTGGAACTTTCTTACAAACATGGACGGACCCACTGGAAACATGGTGGCATCGTTGGTGTATTCGGCTACGGCGGCGGCGTTATCGGCCGTTACTGCGACCAGCCCAAACTGTTCCCCGGTGTTGAACATTTTCACACCATGCGCGTGAACCAGCCCTGCGGTAAGTACTATTCAACCGAATACCTCAGAAAAGTCACCGACCTGTGGGATTTCAGGGGCTCCGGCGTAACCAATATGCACGGCGCCACCGGCGATATTATTCTCCTTGGCACCACCACTCCCCAGCTCGAAGAAGTGTTCTGGACACTCACCCATGATTTCGGCCAGGACCTTGGCGGTTCCGGCTCCAACCTGAGAACCCCGGCTGACTGCCTTGGCCAGTCCAGGTGTGAATATGCCTGCTACGACACCAGCGCACTTTGCCATTTCCTGACCAACGAATACCAGGACGAGCTGCACCGTCCGGCATTCCCCTACAAGTTTAAGTTTAAATTTGACGGCTGCCCCAACTGCTGCGTCGCCTCTATTGCCCGGTCCGACATGTCCTTTATCGGCACCTGGAAAGACGACATCCGCATTGATCAGGACGCCGTAAACAAATACGTTGAAAACGATGCCGCCTATCCGGCCAATGCCGGCGCCCACAAGGGCAAAGACTGGGGCCCCTTTGACATTGAAAAAGAAGTTCTGGCCCTGTGCCCCACCGGCTGCATGAAGTTTGAAAATAAAAAACTGACCATTGATAACGCCAACTGTACCCGCTGCATGCACTGCATCAACGTCATGCCCAGGGCATTGAAAGTCGGCAAGGAAACCGGTCTGTCCATCCTGTGCGGTGCCAAGGCCCCGATCCTTGACGGTGCCCAGATGGGTTCTTTGCTGGTTCCCTTTGTTGAAGTCAACGCTGACAACGATTACGAAGAAATCACAGAAATCATTGAGAATATCTGGGATTGGTGGATGGAAGAAGGTAAAAACCGTGAACGTCTTGGCGAGCTGATCATGCGCCAGGGTTTCCAGAAACTTCTGGAAGTGACCGGTATTGAAGCCATGCCTCAGCATGTTGCCTACCCGAGAACCAACCCGTACATCTTCTGGAAAGAAGATGAAGTAACCGGCGGCTGGGAACGTGACGTGGAAGAATACAGAAAACACCATCTTAGATAAAAGGGGAGAACTACAATGGCATTTATTTCTACAGGGTATGATCCCAAAAATCCGATGGCAAACAGAATCACCGACATCGGTCCTAAAGACTACAATGAATTTTATCCGCCTGTTATTGCCAAAAATAAAGGCAAATGGTCTCATCATGAAATCCTGGAACCCGGCGTACTGGTTCATGTCGGCGAGTCCGGAGATGAAGTATATACCGTAAGGGTTGGCGGCTGCCGTCTCATGTCCACCACCCATATCAACGAAATCTGCGATATTGCCGACAAACATTGCGGCGGTTACGTCCGGTTCACCACCCGTAACAATATCGAATTCATGGTTGACTCCAAAGATAAGGTAGAGCCCCTGAAAAACGATCTGGCTTCCAGAAAGTTCCCCGGCGGTTCCAATAAGTTCCCCATCGGCGGCACCGGTGCCGGCGTTACCAACATCGTTCACACCCAGGGCTGGATCCACTGCCATACCCCGGCGACCGACGCTTCCGGTACGGTTAAGGCCACCATGGACGCCCTGTTCGACGATTTCCAGCAGATGAGACTGCCGGCTCAGCTTCGGGTCTCCATGGCCTGCTGTCTGAACATGTGCGGTGCGGTACACTGCTCTGATATCGCCATCCTGGGATATCACAGAAAACCGCCAATGCTGGACCATGAATATCTGGACAAGGTTTGTGAAATCCCCCTGGCCGTTGCTGCCTGCCCCACCGCAGCCATCAAACCGGCCAAGGTACAGCTGGAAGGCGGCAAAGAAGTTAAATCCGTAGAGGTTAAGAACGAACGGTGCATGTACTGCGGCAACTGCTACACCATGTGCCCGTCCATGCCTCTGGCTGACACCGAAGGTGACGGTATCGTTCTCATGGCCGGTGGCAAGGTCTCCAACCGGATTTCCGTACCCAAGTTCTCCAAGGTTGTTGTGGCCTTCCTGCCCAACGAAATGCCCCGCTGGCCCTCCATGACCGCCACCATCAAGAGAATGGTTGATGCTTATGCAGCCGGTGCCAACAAATACGAACGTCTGGGCGACTGGGCAGAGAGAATCGGATGGGAAAAGTTCTTTGAAGCATGCGAACTTGACTTCACCCATCACCTGATTGACGATTTCCGTCAGCAGGCATACATGAGCTGGCGTCAGTCCACTCAGTTCAAATTCTAATCAGCGATTAGTCTGTTGAACAATAGCTGTTAATATTTAGGATAGGCCGAAGAGCATCATGCTCTTCGGCTCATCCGTTTCAAAGCAAAGGAGCTAGACGATGAGCGATCTTCTCAATGATAAAGCAGCGGCCGAAAAATTAGTTATTGACTGGCTGACCAAAAAAGCCGGCAGCAAAACCAAATTTTATATTAAAGATTTTTATAAACTTTTTCCCGATGATAAACCCCGGGAAATCAAAAAAGTAATTAACAAAATGGTCACAGACGAAATTCTTGAGTTCTGGTCATCCGGATCAACCACCATGTACGGCCTTAAAGGTGCCGGCATTCAGCACTCCTCCGAGGGTGAAGAGTAAGATAAAATTTTAAATTCATGCAGTGCAGTGGGAAAAAAATCCCGGGAGTTGTTGTTGCAGGACTCAGGGGCGGTTCAGGCAAGACAATTATATCCTTAGGGATAACTGCCGCATGGAAAGAGTCAGGTAAGCGGGTCTCTGCTTTTAAAAAGGGGCCTGATTACATCGACGCCGGCTGGCTGTCCAACGCAGCCGGCAGCCCCTGCTACAATCTGGACACCTACTTGTGCGCCGCAGACACGGTGCAGTCTTCCTACTATACCCACTCAAAAAATTCAGATATCGCCGTTGTTGAAGGCAACAGGGGCCTTTATGACGGCATAGACACGGACGGCTCCACGTCTACGTCAGAACTTGCTAAATTGCTGGATCTGCCGGTTCTGCTGGTATTAGACTGTACCAAAAGCACCCGGACCATGGCCGCCCTGGTCATGGGGTGCCTTCATTTTGATCCCCATACCCGGATCTGTGGTGTGATTTTAAACCGGGTGGCCGGCAAACGGCATGAGGGAAAGGTCCGGGCCAATATTGAGCGGTTCTGCAATGTTCCCGTATTCGGGGCCATTCCCAAGCTCAAAAAAGGTGACTTTCCCGAACGGCATATGGGGCTGGTCCCTTCCCAGGAACATGAATACTCGGATCAGGCCATCCAAGCTGCCCTCAAAATTGCTAGAGATAATATCGATCTTTCCGGCCTTTACCAGGTGGTTTCCACATGGCCTGAAGCCCAGGGGAATCCTTCTTTGGCCAGCCTGTCATCGGGCAGTTCCGTAAAAGAAAACGACCCGGTGACCATCGGCGTTATCCGGGATTCCGCTTTTCAATTTTATTATCCGGACAACCTTGAAGCCCTTGAGAACCTTGGGGCGAACATTGTCTTTATCAGTCCCTTAAAACAGCAGACCATCCCGCCGGTCCATGCCATCTATATGGGCGGGGGATTTCCCGAGACCCATGCCCCCCAGCTGGCTGAAAATTCCGCCTTCAGAGACCGTCTCAAACAACTTTCCAGGGAAGGGCTGCCCATATATGCCGAATGCGGGGGATTGATTTTTCTGGGCAACAGCATAATGCTGGATCAGACCGAATATCCCATGGCCGGCATCCTGCCCATCAATTTCGGCCTTTCCGTAAGACCCCAGGGACATGGATATACCCAGGCGCTTGTGGCCAAAGAGAATCCCTTTTATCAAAAAGGGGAAACCCTGCGCGGCCATGAATTCCGGTATTCAAAAATTCTTTCCATTGATTATGAGCCCCATGAGATGGCCTTTGAAATGGAGCGGGGGAAAGGCATCCTGGAAAAAAAGGACGGGTTCTTTAAGGACAACACCTTTGGAACCTATACCCATATTCATGCCTTAGGAACCCCTTCCTGGGCACCGTCCCTGGTGGCCAAAGCCAGGGCTTATAAAAATTCGCTAAAGGTGACACCGTGAAAGTAATCAGCCATGTAAATGAAATGACGTCCTGTTCGGAAGGATTGCGGATGGCGGGCAAGACCCTCGTGTTTGTCCCGACCATGGGATTTCTCCACAAAGGGCATTTAACCCTGATGGAGGAGGGGCTCAAGCACGGGGATGAACTGATTGTCAGTATCTTTGTCAACCCGGCCCAGTTCGGCCCCAATGAGGATCTGGATACCTATCCCCGGGCCCTGGAAAGGGACCTTGAGCTGTGCAGGGAAACCGGGGCATCCGTGGTGTTTACCCCAAAGGCCGAAGACATTTATCCGGACGGCTTTCAGACCTATGTCGAACTTAACGCCTTGCCCCTGCATTTGTGCGGCCTGTCCCGGCCGGTGTTTTTCAAGGGCGTGGCCACGGTGGTGACCAAATTGTTCAACATGGTCCGACCCCACAAGGCGGTTTTTGGCCAGAAAGATTTTCAGCAGCTGACCATTATCCGGCAGATGGTCAGGGACTTGAACTTTAATCTTGATATCATCGGGGTTCCCATCGTCCGGGAGTCTGACGGCCTGGCCATGAGTTCGAGAAATAAATACTTGAGTGACACCGAGCGGCCCCATGCCCTGCTGTTGTCACAAGCCTTGCTCAAGTCAAAAGAGATGGTGAAAAACGGAGAAAAAAGCCCGGCTGTAATCCTTAACTCAGCCCGGCAGCTGTTAGCTTCCTGTCCTGAAATTCAAATTGATTATGTAACCATCTGCGATACCGGCACCCTGGACGATCTCAACGATACCGATAAAATCGACCGGCCCGTTCTCATGGCCGTTGCCGTTACCTTAGGCAAGACCCGGCTTATCGATAATATGATTTTAGGTTAGGGGATTGGGCTGAAGCAGGTAGGGTGGGCACGGCTGTTTGTGCCCACCGGTTTTCCGCAAGCCCGTTTAATTTATCGTTCAGAAACATCATGTTATACAGTCAATGGTGGGCAACGCTGCGCTTTTGCCCACCCTACCGAACTTGGATACTTATAAATTAAAAAGGGGTTGTTCCCCGTGACCGGGAAACAACCCCTTTAAAAAACGCTATATTAAATTAAACGCCGGTTATTTGCCTTTTTTATGGCATTTGCCGCAGGAAGTGGGCGCAGGGCCTTTATTCCCTTTGGGGTCGCCGGCTTTTATGTTGACTTCTTTGTGACATCCCACGCAGTTGGCGTGCATGGCGTTTTCATGAACCATGATGTCTTTTTTGTTGTTTTTGTCTTTTACAAATTTGTTGTGGCATTCACTGCACTTCTGGACCGAATCACCCATTTTGAGGTCTTTTAAAGGTTTGTGGTCTTTGTCGTGATGGCAGTCCCCACAGTTGATTTTGTAGTCTTCTGCGTGCTTTTTGTGGGTGAATTCCACCAGCTCAAACTTGGGCGGGCATTTTTTGCGTTTGTCATAGCCCTTGGTTTCCATTTTGAAGGTGTCCTTGATTTCAGTGCCTGCCTGGAGCCCGGTCGCAGCAAAAATCACAGCAATCCCTGCGGCCAGAAAGAGTGTGACCAGTCTTTTGTTCATGTTAGTTTACTCCTTTACAATTAACAATATTTTGCCGTTTTCCGGTCCCATTTCAAGGGTCCGGTTATTCCTTAATTTTACTTTGTTTGCCTTTTTTACATATTCGGATGGGTTAAGTCAATAAATAAAAAACGGAGACCGGAATAAGGGAGACCGAAAGACCTGATATTGCGAGTTCCTGAGTGCTTCGCATCCCGTCACCGGTCTTAGGCTTGGCGGTCATACCCCGGTTAAACCGGACCGGTGTCTTCCTCATTGTCTTCGTCGTCTTCATGGGCCTCGCCGGGATCGGATGATTCCTGGTCCTTCGGGTTTTCGTCCTTTTGTGTTTCTTCAATGGATTTTCGGCCAAAAATCCGGGCCCCGATAATGCTGATTTCATACAGAATCATCAGGGGGATGGCCATCATGATCTGGGTGATGATATCCGGGGGGGTGATAATGGCGGCGCCCACAAAAAAGAGCAGGACGGCGTATTTTCTGTTTTTTTTCAAGAAATCAACACTGACCAGCCCCATTCTGGACAGAAACGTAAGGACAAGGGGCAGTTCAAAAACAAACCCGAAGGCCAGCAGCATTTTTGATGCAAAGGACAGGTATTCCTTCATGGAGGGCATGGCCTTTATGGTGTCTGTGGCAAACCCGAGAAAAAAGGCAAACCCGTAAGGAAACACCACAAAGTACCCGAAGCTGGCACCGAGGACAAAGAAAATAATGGATAAAAGGACGATGGGGATCAGGTATTTTTTTTCATTCCGGTAAAGGCCCGGGGAGACAAACATCCAGAACTCGTAAAATAAAACCGGGGTGGCCACAATGATCCCCACGAGAAAGGAGACTTTAAGGTAGGTAAAAAAAGCCTCGGGCAGCCCGGTAAAGATCATCTGGGCATTGCCGCTTTCTCCCATGGCCTTGACCAGGGGAAAAGTTAGAATCTCAAAGAGTTTTTCTTTGAAAAAATAGGCCCCGGCAAATCCGATGCCCACAGCGATAAAGGATCTGACCAGCCGGTCCCGAAGCTCGCTTAAGTGTTCTGTAAACGGGCTTTTGCTATCATTGTCCATGAGTTGTCCTGAAAGGCTTGTTCAATATCATTTGGGGGTCGTTAAACGGGGGCGTCACCGTCCTTGTCCGGTTCGGGGCTGTCGGGCTTATCTTCAGCATCCTGAACGGCCGGTTCAGATGTTGAAGACGGGGTGTCAATATCTTTTGGGGTCTCACTGTCCTTATTGATATCTTTAATGGTTTCCCTGATGCTTTTGGACGGGGGGGGGACATCCTGGACGGTGGACTCAAGATCAATGCTTCGTTTAAGGTCCTGGGCCGACCGTTTGAATTCACCCATGGCCCGGCCCAGCGTCTTGGCCACTTCAGGAAGTTTTTTGGGTCCGATGACAATGAGGGCAATGGCCAGAATCATTAAAATTTCAGGCATTCCAAGACCAAACATGGTGACTCCTTTTTAAGGTTCCGCAAAGCGGTATATCAAGCGTTACGGTTTTACACTGAGACCGGTTGAGTGTCAACCTTGAGAGGTTGTCTTTTCCGGTCTTTTGTACGGTCTTCTCCGGGGCGGGCGCCTTTTGCCGGTGTAGGCTTTTTTTGTCTGTCTTGGGGGGGGATTTTTCGGGGGCAGCGGGCTTGGTGCGGGCAGGGCCTGCTCAAGGGCGTCCGACGGGTATTCACAGTCAATTTTATGCCCCAGGACTTTTTCAATTTCAGGGATTTGAAAAGAGCTGAGCTCATCGGCAAAAGATATGGAGGTGCCGGTGGCGCCGGCCCTTCCGGTACGCCCGATCCGGTGAATATAATGCTCGGGTTCAATGGGCAGGTCATAGTTAATCACATGGCTGATGTTTTCAATATGAAGCCCCCTGGCCGCCACATCCGTGGCCACCAGGATACTGATCGTGCCGTTTTTAAACCGCTCCAGCACCTTGAACCGGTTGTCCTGGGACACATCCCCGGAAAGGATGCTGGACTTCAGGCCGTATCGGGCAAATTTGCGGGACAGATAGGTGGTGGTGTCTTTCCGGTTCACGAAGATGATCACCCGGGTAAGGTTTTCCGTAGTAATCAGATTGTAGACATGTTTGAACTTGTCATCTTCGGTGGTCAGGTAAACAATCTGATGAATGGAACCGGCGGCTGCCTGTTCCGGGTCTATCTCAATGGTTACCTTGTCCTCGTTGGTCCAGGAGTCGGCCAGGCGCAGGACCTCGTCGGTCAGGGTGGCCGAAAAGAAAAGGGTCTGCCGGTTTTTCTTATGGGGGGTCATGTAGACCAGCCGGCGGACATCCGGGATAAACCCCATGTCCAGCATCCGGTCAGCCTCATCAATCACAACGATTTCGACTTTTGACAGGTCAATGAGCTTTTTGCTGATAAAATCCAGAAGCCGGCCCGGGGTGGCGGCAATAACATCCACCTTTGTCCGGGTCAGCAGGCTTTGCTGGCTTTTATATCCGGTCCCGCCGAAAACCGAAACAATTCTGACGTGAGAATACTTGGCAAGCCCCTTAAAATCTTTTTCGATCTGGTGGACCAGCTCCCGGGTGGGGGCTAAGATCAATGCCCGGGGCGCCCCGGTGATTTTTTTGCACGGCTTTTCCTGGAACCGTTTGATCATGGTGATAATAAAGGTGGCGCTTTTGCCGGTGCCGGTCTGGGCCTTGGCCGTGGCATCTAAGCCGTTGAGGGTATGGGGCAGCAGCTTGCCCTGAATATCGGTGCAGTATTCAAAGCCTAAGTCGGCAATGGCATGCATAAGTCCTAAGGGAAGGCCAAGGTCATGAAACCGTGTGGTCCCTTCCTTGGGCGGCACTTCAAATTTTTCCAGGGTCCAGGGGGGTCTTTTGGGCCTGGCCGGCCTTTGGGGCTTTGGGTCCGGGCCCGAGGGCGAGTGGTCAGGGGAACGGCGTCTGCTTTGGGAACGGGCTTTTTCCTGCTCCGTGGCAGCGGATTCATCTTGCTTTGGGGCAAACAGGGTCTTGATAAACTGGATTAACTTTTTCACAGGTTTACTCTTTAAGTTAAGGTATTTCTTTGATCCATGGTTTAGCAGACAGGTTCATATTTGTAAACAGGAGACAAGAAACAGGAGACAAGAAACAGGAGACAAGAAACAGGAGACAAGAAACAGGAGACAAGAAACAGGAGACAAGAAACAGGAGACAAGAAACAGGAGACAAGAAACAGGAGACAAGAAACAGGAGACAAGAAACAGGAGACAAGAAACAGGAGACAGGAAACAAGAGACAGGAAACAAGAGACGGGAGACAGGAGACAGGAGGGAAAACCGAAACATAATTTTAAATTTGCCTCTTTCTTGTTTCTTGTCTCTATTTTCTTGTCCCTTACCCCTCTAAATAGGCAAAAAACCTTGACTTTCAAGATGATTTTGAGTTAACAAAGATCAGGTATGATAAGGAACGCCTAGACGGTAAGGAAATTGGTTTCAATCTTTGCTCCGGCCGCCGGAAAAGAATATGGCCCTCACCAGGGATGGTTTGAAGGACGATTTTAATGGGGCGGCCTATACTGGTTTTGAAAGGTAAAATTGAATGCTTATTCTGGCAAATTTTTTTGAGGCAGTTGCAGTGGTTCTGGATTATGCCTTGAGTCTTTATATGTGGATCATTATCGCGGGGGCCGTCCTGTCATGGGTCAGCCCGGATCCGTATAATCCCATTGTCCGTTTCATCCGCACGGCCACGGAGCCGGTGTTTTATCAGATCAGAAAACGGCTGCCGGTCAGCTTCGGCGGTATTGATATTTCTCCTGTGATTGTGATCCTGGGGATTGTGTTCCTCCAGACTTTTGTCGTGAACAGCCTTCACGGGCTTGCAAGATCAATTGGCTAACCTTAAGTTTCAAGGAGGGTGTGAATGAGCGTTACACCGCTGGTGGTCAGGCAGAAAGAATTTTCAACTAGATTTCGTGGATTTGATGTTCAGGAAGTGGATGCCTTTCTTGAAGAAGTGGCCAAAGACATGGACAAGCTCGAAAAGACCATTGACCGGCTCAACGAGGAAAAGCACCGCCTGGATCTGGAAAATCAGGGCTACCGGAAACGGGAAAATTCCATGAAAAACGCCATGATCCAGTCCCAGAAGGTCATTGACCAGATGAAGGAAAACGCCAAGAAAACCTCTCAGGCCATGCTCGCCAATGCTGAAGTTGAGGCCGAAAAGATCTTAAGCCGCGCCCATAACCGGCTGTCCCAGCTTCACAGCGATATTATTGAATTAAAGCGCCAGCGGATTCAGCTTGAAATGCAGATCAGCGCGGTTCTTGAATCCCACCAAAAAATGCTGGAAATGACCAAAGAAGAAAATAAAGCGGCTGACGAAACCGATTCCACACTCAAATTCATCAGGCACGCATAACCCCCGGCAAGGGCAGGGGGCAGGGCGGAAAGCCGCTAAAACCGTTCAGCCTGATAACTGAATGTGATTATCAACTGTTTTTTTTACGGTAACTTTTGGTAACATATAAATTCAATCTATTGTGGCGGTTTTCGTAAACCATACCTATACTTAAAATTTATAATTAACCATGAAAGCCACGGAGGTCGTAGAACCGGCGGCCCTAATCGCCTTCAGTCTAAACACCTTCAGCCTTTCAAAAACCAATAGGGGGTCCAATGGCTGAGATTGATGCGTTTTTTAAATTAATGAACGAACAGGGGGCATCCGACCTTCACCTGGCATCCGGGCAGAATCCCGCCCTCAGGCTCAACGGTGAAATTGAGCGGATCAAGTATGACCGGCTGACCAGTGACAAGCTTCGCGGGCTTCTTTACGAAATAACCCCCCAGGAAAAAATTAAGGTTTTTGAAGAGACCGGCGACGTGGATTTCGGATATGAAATTCCCGGCCTTGCCCGGTACCGTGCCAACTATTTTATGCAGAAAAACGGCATTTCAGCGGTATTTCGCGAGATCCCCTCCAATATTCTCACGGCCGAGGATTTAGGCCTGCCGCCGGTGATTTCCAAGCTGGCCAACCTGCCCCGGGGGCTGGTGCTGGTGACAGGCCCTACGGGATCCGGTAAATCCACCACCCTGGCCGCCATCATTGATGAGGCCAACCAGACCCGGAAAGATCATATCATCACCGTGGAAGACCCCATTGAATTTGTTCACCAGAGCCAGAGCTGCATCATCAACCACAGGGAAGTCGGCCTTCATACCCAAAGCTTTTCAGCGGCCCTTCGCGGGGCCCTGCGTGAGGACCCGGATATCATTCTGGTGGGTGAGCTTCGGGATCTTGAGACCATTTCCCTTGCCATTGAAGCCGCCTCCACCGGCCATCTGGTATTCGGCACCCTGCATACCTCAAGCGCAGCCAAAACCGTTGATCGGATCATTGAGGTATTTCCTGCTTCCGAGCAGGCCCAGATCCGTTCCACCCTGGCCGACGGCCTCAGGGCGGTGGTGGCCCAGGTGCTGTTCAAGCGGGTGGACAAGGGCGGCCGGTGCGCGGCTCTGGAGGTCATGGTGGCCACACCGGCGGTCCGGAACCTGATCCGGGACTCCAAAACCCATCAGATCCCCTCCATGATCCAGACCGGAAAACAATACGGCATGCAGCTTCTGGATGACTCCATCATGCAGTTGTACAAAAAAGGATGGATCAGCCCGGATGAGGCATATACCAAGGCCAATAACAAGAGCGCTTTCCGCCCCTTTCTTAAAAATCCTCCGGCGGATTTTACGGAAGCGTAGACTGCTGGGCTGGTGGGAAGGTGGGCTGATGGGAAGGTGGGCCGGTGGGCGTGCCAAAATTGTTGGAGAGAATGATAAAAAAAGCGGGAAACCGCTAAAATTAGGGGAATTTTATGAAAAAACAGCAGATTGACCATATTCTAACCCAGATGCTGGACTCCCACGGCAATGTGTCCGACCTGAACCTGACCCCTGGAAAACCCCTTCAGGTGGAAAGTTCAGGACAGCTGGTGCCCGCAGTCATTGAGCCTGATTTTGGGGAACTGACCCCGTTTCAAACGGAAATCTTTGCCCTGAACCTGGTCAACAATGACCGGAAACTGACGGAAACCCTGCTCAGGGAGGGCTCCTGTGACCTGTCTTACCAGCTTGGCACAAAGGCCCGTTTCAGGGTGAATATTTTTTCCCGGTCCGGCAAATACTCCATCGTGTTGAGAAAGCTTGAGACCACGGTGCCCACCATCAGGGATTTGAACCTGCCCGCGGCTTTCACATCCATGGCCGAGGAAAAGAACGGCATTATCTTTGTGACCGGGGCCACCGGGTCCGGTAAATCTACCTCCCTTGCCGCGCTTTTGGACAGCATCAATGAAACCAAATCCGTTCATGTCATCACCCTGGAAGACCCCATCGAATACCAGCATCCCCAGAAAAAGGCGACCTTTAACCAGCGGGAGCTGGGCATGGATTTTGACACCTTTGCCAGCGGCCTTCGGGCGGCACTTCGCCAGGCCCCCAAGGTGATCCTGGTGGGCGAGATGCGGGATCGGGAAACCGTTGAAATCGGCCTGTCCGCCGCAGAAACCGGCCATCTGGTCCTGTCCACCCTGCATACGGTGGATGCCGGCCAGACCATCAACCGTGTGCTGGGCATGTTTTCCAATGAAGAGGAAAAGCAGATCCGGATCCGCCTGGCCGATACGGTCCGGTGGGTGGTGGCCCAGCGGTTGCTGCCCAAGGTCGGCGGCGGAAGGGTGGCGGCCTTTGAAATCATGTCCACCAACCTCAGGGTCAAGGATACTATCCTTAACGGGGAGTCTGAAGGCAAAACCTTTAATGAAATTATTTCCGCCGGCAAGGCCCAGCAGATGATAACCTTTGACGAATTCATCCTTTCCCTGTATGAAGAAGGGAAAATCGAGGAAGCCACGGCCACGGCCTATGCCTCCAGAAAAGATATTGTGGGAAGGGGAATGGATGCCATCAAGAGCTCCAGGGGGGAGAAAACAACAAAGATCGAATCTTTGGAAATTGATCATAAATATGGTGAGGACAATCCCCGAAAGGATGACTTTTTTTAATTGGTGTTTGAACGAAAAGTCACCCATCTGCTGCGTTGCAGAAAAATTTGCAATCCTCACAACCCTAATGGTTGCTCCGGTTGCAAATTTTACTGCGCCTTGCATCTGGGCAACTTTTCGTCCAAACACGGGTTCTCGTTCAGACACTAAATTATTAGCGATTGGCCGTTAGCTTTTAATTGCGCCAGCCGGCTAACCGCTAAAAGCTAACAGCTCAAATATATAAGGACACCAGCCGTTATGAACATTACCTGTCCCCATTGCCAGACCAAATTAAGCATACCGGACCATAAATTCCCCAAAGACCGGGATTCATCCTTTGGCTGCCCCAAATGCTCCGGAAAAATCAAAGTTTCAGGAGGCCAGGTGGTGCCGGGCTCAAACGGAACCGCCGGCCAGGCCTTAAACAAACCTTCCGGGGCCCCCGTGTCTTCCGGGGCCGGCCAGAAAGCCTTAGTCTGCATGGGCGATGACAAGGCCAGGCAGGCTGTCCTGGAGGCCTTAAAACAGACGGGATTTTCCCCCGATGTGATGGAGAATGCGGCCCTGGCCCTTCAGGCCTTTGACTTTCATATTTATCCTATGGTCCTCATTGACGAAGCCTTTGACCAGGGCAGCGGCCTGAACGCGCTGACCGTGTATATGAACGGGCTTGACATGTCCCTGAGAAGACGGATCTGCGCGGTTCTTTTAAGCGGAAAGGCGTCCACGGCAGACCATATGGCCGCCATGCATCAAAGTGTCAATTTTATTATCGGCCAGGACGGTCTGGACCGGCTTCCCGAGTTGATCTCAACGGCCCGGGCCGACCATGAGAAATTTTATATTGTGTTTAACGAATCCATGAAGGCGGTGGGCAAGGCATAATTTTACATGGTCCGACACTGGTATGATCCCCACAGCTTTCTGGAAGGACTTAAACGCTCAGTCTCCTTTTTCAACCTAGGGATAGTGATTCTCACGGCCTTGTTTGTCTTCAGTGAGTTCCGGTTTGACTGGTGCGAAAGGCTCCTTGGGGCATATCTTCTGGCCGGCAACGATGCCAGGCAGGAAAAAGGCGCCATCTGGGAGGCCGGAAAAGAATCCCTGGATGCCTACAAGTCCCTTTCGGGCATCATCAACCGAAGAGAGAATACCCAGAAAACCATTCGGGAGGCCGATTCATTTACCGGCCTGGTCAACGGCATCGCCCCTGAAGAATGGGTGACCATTGAAAAGGACGAATTTTTACGCCTGTTTAAGACCCTGCCGTCTTCCAGTGCCCGAAAAATCATTGACCCGGTAAGGCTGATCTGGCTGCTCAAGGCCGACATGGTGGACCGGGTGTTTTGTGAAGGGGCCCCTGACGAAGTCCAGATTTACTTTATTGATTCCCAGAACCGGGTAGTCCGCCGGATTGATCTTGACCGGCAGAACCTGTCCGAGCTTGAAGCGGCCCCCATCCCCAAAGACGGCTCCCTGGAGCAGATGGAATCCTTTCTGGGCCGGATTTATCCGGCAGACCAGTTTTTCAAGGCCGCCTTTCAGCTTCCCAATGACATGATCACGGATTTGATTTTAGATCCGGATCTGATTCTGGAACAAAAGGGGATGATCCGCCGGGTGGGCATCTCGAACCAGGCGGAAAACGGGATGATCCGGCTGGGGTTTGAACTTGAAGACCAGGGGAAGACCAAGATTTTGTTTGTCCAGGCCCGGGAATGGGCCGTGTGGCAGCTGGGCCTTATCTTAAAGGGGGAGATTCAATGAGAATTTTCCTTTTTTTGCGGCTTTTGTTTTTCAGCCTGGTGGGCCTGCTGTCCGTTGCGGTCCTTGCCGTCATGTTCCTGGTCCTTTACGTGTCCCATGACCTGCCCAAAGTGCCCCAGGATTTGAACCGGATCATTGAAATGCCCCGGACCATGGTCTACGCTTCTAACGGCCAGGTGGTCATGGTGCTTGGGGAACAAAAGTCCGTTCCGCTGTCCATGGTGTCCCGGGATTTTATCAATGCGGTGCTGGCGGTGGAAGACCATCTGTTTTTTGACCATCACGGGATCAATAAGCTGCGGACCGTTAAAGGGCTTTATGTCACCTTATTCAAGCCCGGCCGGGTGGAGGGGGCCTCAACCCTGACCCAGCAGCTGGCCAAAAACCTTTTTTTCAGCTTTGAAAAATCCTTTAAGCGAAAATTCCAGGAAATGCTCATTGCCTTCCAGATTGAGGCGGCCCACACCAAAAACGAAATCCTTGAAGCCTATGTGAATCAGATTCATTTCGGTGCCGGGGCTCAAGGGGTCGAAAAGGCATCGG
Organism: uncultured Desulfospira sp.; assembly: GCA_963663165.1. Taxonomy (GTDB): domain Bacteria; phylum Desulfobacterota; class Desulfobacteria; order Desulfobacterales; family Desulfobacteraceae; genus Desulfospira. Next base: position 6,397,296 of record OY760175.1, read on the forward strand.
AAACCTTTTTCAACAAACCGGCCGTTGATTTAACCTTGCCTGAGGCCACGCTTCTGGCGGGTCTCACCAAATCCCCCACCGCCTACAACCCCTTTAAACATTATGACAAGGCCCTGGAACGTCGGGACATTGTTTTGAACCGCATGGCGGCTCTCGGGATGATCACCCGGGCCGAGAAAATAGAGGCCGCCCAGACCAAACCCGAACTTTATGCCAGAAAACGCGATTCCAGAAGCGGATCGTATTTTCTGGATGCCGTGATACAGACCCTTATTGACATGTACGGGGAAACCGTGGTCTTCCATGGGGGACTGCGGGTGTTTTCAACCCTGGATATCCGGCTTCAGGCCTATGCCGAACAATCCTTGAAAAACGGGCTGGCCAGGCTGGACGACCTCATGGGCCTTGCCGAAGATGCCCCTGTCCGTCCCCAGGGGGCCCTGGCGGCCCTGGAAACCGGGTCCGGTGCGGTCCGGGCGTTGACCGGGGGCCGGGATTATTATGAAAGCGAATTTAACCGGGCCGTCAACGGCCGGCGGCAGCCGGGTTCCGGGTTCAAACCCTTTGTCTATTATACGGCGTTCAGGGAAAAAGGGCTTCATCCGGGCAGTGTCCTGACCGATAAGCCAATCACCATCAAGGTGGTGGGCGCCCCGGACTGGGAGCCGAAAAATTTTGAAAAACGGTTTTCCGGGAACATGGTTCTCAAAATGGCCCTGACCAATTCTGTTAATACCATTGCGGCCCAGTTGGTGGAAATGACCGGTCCCAAAGCTGTGATTGAAACCGCGAAACTGTGCGGGATTAAAAGTCCGTTAAACCCTGTGTTTTCCATTGCCCTGGGAACCTCGGGGGTCACCCCCCTGGAAATGGCATCAGGCTATTCCGTGTTTGCAGGCCTCGGGGGGCGGCATGATTCATATTTGATCCAGCGGGTGGAAGACCCATTGGGAAGAATTTTATTGGAGCATATTGTCCAGGACCGGCAGGTCCTTGAGCCGGCCCTGGCCTACCAAGTGGTGGATATGATGAAGGCCGTCATCGACTCCGGGTCGGGAAGGGCCGTCCGAAAATCCGGATTTGCCCGGGCCGCCGCCGGAAAGACCGGCACCACAGACAATTATAACGATGCCTGGTTTACAGGGTTTACCCCGGGGCTGTGTACATCGGTCTGGACCGGTTTTGACAAACAGCAGTCCATGAGGGATAAATCCGGCCGGGGCATCACCGGGGGCAGGGGGGCAGCCCCCATCTGGGCCGAGTTCATGTCCATGGCCCTTGAGGGGGAACCGGAAAGGGATTTTCCCATCCCGGACCATATCCGTTTTGTGGCCATTGACCGGACCACGGGCTGCCTTCCGGGCCCGGAATTCAGCGAAGCGCCCGTGTCCGTGGTAACCGTTCCGTTAAAGACCGGCCAGACCGTTTGTGGAGAGTGATGATTCGGATTCTTAGACATTTTTGCGTCAGCCTGTGGACCTCCTGCATGGTGTCCATTCCCTTGAGCCTGTACGCATTTGTCCGGCTGAACACCATTTTCTCAGGGGTGGGGCCCGGGTGGGTGGGCTGTATTTTAATCCCGGTCTGCTTTATCTTCACGGCCCTGTGCTTTGATTTAACGGGAAGGGCCATGATCAAAAGCCTGCTCAGGGAGGCGGATGTCTGGGAGCAAAGCGGGGTTTCAAAGCGGGCTGAAAACCGGTATCTCAAAGCCCTCAGGGTTTATGACAGCTTTTTGCTCTTTCCCTTGACGGCCGGACGGATCGGCACCCTGATCGTCCATGGGCTGGCCCGGCATACACCGGAACCGGAGCTTGGGAACCAGGCCATGATCAATGAGGTTCTGTTCTGGTATCTGTGCCGGCACCCCAAAGATGAACTGGTGGCCGAAGTCTGGCTTTCCCGGCTCCGGAATTACCCCAAAAAGATCCAGGGCCGTAAAGTATCGGGCCTGCTCACTGATCTGGCTGAACTATACCATTCTCATAAAACCATCCGCCCCCTGCTGGCCGGTGCCTTTCTGGTGTCCGGCAGGACAGACTATCCGGCCCGCAAGGTATTGGCCAATATCCTGAAAGACCCGAACCTGAAATCGGAATACCGGGAAAAGATTGAACGCTTGACCGGGACCGGAAAGACGGACCCGGACGGACTTAAGACATCAGACCCGGCCGGCGCCATGACGTTGGGCGAGTATGCCGGTCTTTCTTCGGAATTTGAAGACGGGCCCGGCCCCATACGACCATCGGATCACTCCCAGAGAACCGGTCTGTTTACAGGCCTTGCCGCTGTTGCCGCCGGGGGAGCTGCCCTGGTGTTGACCCTCTTGAGAATTGTGTTTGTCTTTATTTTGTGGGGGTCTATTGCATGGATGGGAAAAACCCTGGCCCGCCTGTACTCAGTCGCGGCAGACCTTATCCGGGGCAGCGAAAACCTAGGCCGGATTTTGCGGATATCCATTGTAAGCCTTGTGCTGATCGCCCTTTCCGCCTTTATCGTGAATACGGTCTCCCACGTTCAGACCCCGTCGGTCCCCCCCCAGGAACTCAAGCCCGTTGAAGTCGAGATCCCCAAACCCTTTACCATACAGGTGGCGGCTTATCTTAAACAGGCCCATGCCGACCGGTTTGTGGCGACGTTGAAAAAAGAGGACATTCCGGCTCAGGTCAAACTGATCCCCGGCGGCGGAAAAACCTGGTATGTGGTCCGGGTATCCGCGTTCCCGGACAAGGCCTCGGCCGAAGCCTTTGGGAAACAATTAAAAGACCGGAAAATGATCGAAGAATTTTTTGTCTGCAACCGGTAGGCTGGCGGCTGCGGCCCTCTATTAAGTGAATCATTTTTTTTGGCTGGAATCAGGGTGCTTTCGGCCCATTTGATTTATGCAGCCAATGGTTGCAGTTTATCATTACGCTGGATTTTCTGTGATTCAGCCAGGCTAAATTTCAAATGTCACAGTACTTGTCCTATCAGTGTCACAGCTCAGTGTCGTCGTCTGTCATGGCTTGATAGAGCATAATGGCATGCCGGGGCTGTAGGTACGGTTCACCCCATGCCCCTCGGTTTGTTCAGCCAAATTTCATATGTCAGGCACCCAATAACGAAAAAAGTCAACACCACTTCAATGAAGATTTGGGGGGGGCATAAATAGACAAAGCTGTCGCCCATCACCCAGGTCAAAAACTCGCAAAGAGAAGTGATTTCGGGGCGTTCAATATTAATAATAGTCCGGGGTTTAAAACCAGCATTGGGGGTATGTTGCTTGTAACAAAGTCCTCAGTGAAATATTAAAGATGCTGGTGTTATTCAAAACCGATATCTTTTCCCCTGATCATGGCCTGTCAGTTGAAAAATATTTTTCATGTTTTAAAAGATCTGACTGGGGGCTCTTTCAAAGTGAACCTCAATTTTTATCAAAGGAGAGCATCATGAAAACATCAAATGCCATTGACACTTTTCTGAATTATCAAAAAATGAATTCAAAAAAAACACCATAAGAAATTATGGCTTTTTTCTGACACGATTTAAAAAGGAATATGGCTTTTTTGAAATATCAAAAATCACATCTGAACAGGTTATGATTTTTTTGACCAAGGATGCTGATGGTCAAAAGCAATCAACGAAGAAACTCAAATTTTCAATGCTCAGGTCATTTTTCAATTTTGTCAAAGATTCATGTAACTATTCAGCTAATGCTGAAAACTAAGCAAAATCAGGGTCCGTAACTGTTCATCAGTGCTTCATATTTGTTTAGTCAGGACTTCGTAGCATACTTTTGCTATGTGAGAAGGCCTGAATGAGCGAAGATGGGGCACTGCTGAACAGTTACAGATTCATTTGATTCAACATTCTCAAATCCATGTGATACTCCAATATTGAGGAAAACATTTAAAACAGCCAAAGGGAGGTCGTGGACAATTCTAGGGATGTTGTGGACGAAATTATCTTTAAGACAAATAATTCCAGAAACCGATTGATGCTCGAGCTGATGGCAAGAGGTGGGATGAGAGTTGGAGAGGTTTTGAAATTAAAAGCCAAGAATGTGCACGGCAGGAAGTTGCTTTAACTGATCCGAAAAGCGGAAATCAGACCGAGATTGTTTTTATCTCTAAAAAAGTAGCGGATCGTTTACGGGAATATATCACCACCGGCAAGATAGGAGATGACCATAACGTGTTTCCATTTGGATACACCAGAGCACGTGAAATCGTTCAAAATGATGGAAAAATGATAAATGTGAATTTGAATCCCCACGATCTTAGACGACATGCTGCCACTTATGCAAGCAGATCAGGGGTGCCCATTGAAATCGTTTCGAAGATAATCCTCCGCCATGCGAATCTGTCAACGACCCAGCGGTATCTTGGAAAAGTCAGTGACACAGAGGCTATGAACTGGATCGATAATCTTTACAGATAAAATTTTTGGGGGCTGGTAAACTCCGGTCCCCGATTAACTTCGGCCAGGTCTTTAAAAAGAGATCCAATGCTGGCTAACGTTGTGAGACGCCGTGAGGGGAAACATTTTCTTTAAAATCTGAAAATCGTCATTGAGCCCAGCCTCTATTTGTCGGGTCGGGCATCCGTTGAACTTGGACATTTATACTTAACAGGTCCACTGGATCTCCGAATTGTGTGTAGATGGCAACATCGGCCGCATCTCGGCCATAAGCGATTGCAATCCGTCCTCCTTTCAGATCGGGCCGCGTCGGATCAAATGTATACCACCGATTTCCAACATATGCCTCAAACCAGGCGTGCAAATCCATTGGCTCAAGTGCCTCAAGGTAACCGACTACCATACGGGCAGGTATCGATAACGCCCGGCTAAAAGCGATCCCCAAATGGGCCAGATCCCGACAGACGCCGTGGCCAAGCTGGGTTACCTCAGAGGCACTTAGGATCTGCTGCCCATCACCAGGGGTATATCCTATCGAACCCCTGATATAATCAACAATGGCCTGGCATTGATCGTATCCTAAGCGGCGGCCTTTCGTAATCGATGCCGCCATTCCCGTGAAGCGGTCCGATTCACAATAACGGCTGGGGTACAGAAAAGGCAGGGTGGCGTCCGGCAATTCCTGCACCTCGATGAACGGTGCGCCGGGAGCCCTGTCGGAATTTTCCGCAGTCTCGATATCAACAGAGGTACGAACTGAAAAATCACCGGCCGGTGCGACCAGTCTTTGACATAGATTGCCGAAGGAATCCGTAAACTCTGCCGCCGGCACGCTGGGTGATAAAAGATATTCTTCGCGTGTGATCCACTGCTGCCGCCCGCTACGGGGGCGAAGCATCAGCAAAAACGGGGTTGGAGCCGATATCTGAAATTCAATTAGACAGGATGCATTTAACCGCATGATACTCCTTTAAATAGACAAACGATCTTTTCTCCATTTTAGAGTGGACCTCAATCCTTCCTTGGCGACCATTGCTCCTTCGATTTCGTCGAAAAGCGCAAAATTCACGGCATTTATGAGATCAATATTTCTATTCGCACTGTCCTTAAATGGATCTTGGTTTAGAACTTCCTGGTAAACAGATCGGAATTCATTCAGTCTGCGCTTTTTGAATATTTTCTGAAAAAAGCTTTTAGAGCGCTGGGAAAAACCTAATTTTTTGAGCCGTCTCATGATGTACGCAAGGGTTCTCGTTGTTGTTTTAAACCCGAATGTTTCTTCCAATACCGATTTAAGGGCCGGGGGCACCTGCAATGGGTCGGCAAGGCCATTAATCGTTTCTTTTTCCTCCGATTCTGGTGGAATCGAAATTTTTATATTTCCTTTGGACTTTAGAGGCCTTTTCAAGCTATAGGCCTCGACGTCCCGGCACAATTGCTCAGCCTGCATGGCGGCGGCCTGCAGATAAGCGCTCAGATTATAGAAACCTGAGTGTATATGTCCTGGAAGCGTGTCTCCGATCCGACTGTAGCTGTATCTGTATTTATGGTCAATTTCCCCCCATGCCTCCTCAAGAATGGTCCTCAATTGCAGTTCAATCTGAATGTGTTTAAATGCTTGGCCTGCATCTGAATTCTCACCCAGTTTGACCTGGTAGTGAATTGAAGAGTATCCGCTATACTGGAGGCTGACATCCTTTGGGACGGCCTTGCCAGGATCTATCGGTAAAACAAATGTTCTTTTATAATCGGGTTGTTGTATGAAAGTTAATATTTTTTCTTCCACTAAATATTCAAGATACGCCTCGACGTTCACAATGTCTGAAAGGCGGAGACAAACAATCCGGATACCAATAATATCGCCAATCCTTTCCTTGAAATTTTTATGTGTGATCGGCGCCATATTGGATTCCGGACTGATATTTTCCTGGTCGATTTTTTCTATGAGCCTTGATGCGTCTTTGATCCTGTACAGAATGGTATGTATGCTCTCCTTTGGGGCGGAAGGATCGTCTTCTAGCAGCCGGACAACATACTCGGCAAGTTTTTTGTAATTCTCTTTTTCCTTGAAAAAAGAGATCAGTAAATCGTCTCTTTGTTTTTTTCTCAATAGTTAAATCCTTTTTGGGGCTTATCATCATGGCCTTTTTGTCTGCTGTTTTTTTCAGCGGTCCCATACGCGTTAAAACTTCCGGCCGTTAACCCTGCGCATGGCCCTATACCCTGCGCATGGCCCTATACACTGCGCATCGCATTGATCAGATGACTCACAGAAACCGTTGCGATGCCCGAATTAATATCGGACATGGCATAGGGAATGACCAGCTCATTGCGATGGATGATTGAACCGCAGGAGTAGACGACGTTTGGAACATACCCCTCCCGCTCTTTTTCAGTGGGAGCCAAAAGCGGTTGTTCAAGCCGTGCGATGACCTTGCGCGGGTTTTCAAGATCAAGGAGCATGGCACCGATGCAGTATTGCCGCATGGGCCCGACGCCATGGGTCAGAACGAGCCAGCCTTTCTCAGTCTCCATGGGCGAACCGCAGTTGCCGATCTGGACAAATTCCCAGGGATACTCGGGCATCTGGATCATATGAGAGGTTCTCCAGAAGTGCAGGTGTTTTGAAAACATAATATGGTTGCTCTCACCATCCTGCCGGGACAGCATGGCAAACTGGCCCTTAATCTTCCGGGGGAACAGGGCCAGGCCTTTATCCTGTGCTGCTTTTCCGTTCAGCATTGTAATTTTAAAACTGATAAAATCCCTGGTTTCGATCAGCTGGGGTAAAATGGTCACCCCGTTATACGCCGTATAGGTTGCATAGTAGGTTGAGTCTCCATTATCATCAAAGAACTGAACAAACCGCGCATCTTCTATCCCGCGGCTCTCATTTCTGGAAACCGGAAAGATGACCCGCTCGGAGATGCGGTGATTCGAATGGAAATCCACCTCATAATTGGAGTCCGAAAGCCAGTTGATAATCTCAAAGGTCCTGTTCTGTCCGGTTTTTGAAAATTGAGGGTGTTTATGAAGCCTTCCCATTTCCCTGCCCAGTTCTTCCTTGCTGAATTCTTCGGGAAGCGCATTGAGGACATGGGTGCAGATATCGGAATCTGCATTCATTTCCCTGAGCTTGTGCTCAAAGAGCTTTCGCTTGTATAAGGGGTTCAACTTCAGTTCCGGTGTCTCCACAAACTCACTGACCGGGTCAAACCGGAAGGTGTTGTACCGGTTCAGCACACCGCTTCTGAAAACAATGGAAGAAATATGGCCTTCACCGGTGGCCCGCAAACTCATGACAAACCGGAGGCTGCCTTCTTCAAGATTGTCCTGAATTGGATGCGGCACAATGGATGGATTGAAAAGCGCTGCGGATTCAATGGCATACTCCTTTGTAAAATACGCGCCGATCAATGTTCTTTCCGTGTCACTGAGCAAGGTCTCTTTTTTAATTTGGTGTTTTACCAGGTTGAAGTGCCGTTCAAAAATATGGACCAGGTCGTCGTGGCGCCTGGAAAACTCTTTCATGATCTGTGTTAATAATCTGTTGCCCTCCTTCTGGGTCAGGCCGCGGATTCGCTGGATGATCGAGGCGATGCGCCTGGCATCAGCCGGGAGATGGGGTCTTGTAATGACACGGGAGGTATCCCCGACGATTTTATTGGGTTTTCTTGTGATCGTCAGGTTGCCATGGCTTTTTTTCGGCATCAATGTCTTTCCTAATTCAGTTCAGGGTTACATGGGCGGACGATTCGACAGACGGCACAGGGAGACAAGATCACAAATCTTTGCCGTACCCGCGCACATCACCGTATCTGCTCCCCCCCAGTAAATTTTCAGCATTCCGTCATCTTCAGGTACAGCACCGCAGCTAAACACCACATTGGGGACATAGCCGGTCTGTTCCCAGACCTCTTCGGGCTGCAGGATCCATTGATCAGACACCCCGGTCACCCTGGAAGGGTCTGATAAATCATGCAGCGCCGCCCCAAGCCGGTATACGGTTCCGGACATGGTTTTAAAAACACCGTGGTAGATATGAAGCCAGCCCTCATCCGTCTTAATGGGCGGTGCGCCAGGGCCGATTTTCATTTCATCCCAGTGGTAGGGTAAGGGCTTGATGACAACCTGTGAGTCCCCCCAGTAAATCAGGTCCGGGGAATAGGAAATCCAGATGGACCAGGGAGAAATTTCCGAGTGGGGACGGTCCAGACGGACATACCGGCCATCAATTTTTTCAGGAAAGATCACCACATTGCGCAGATCGGCCTGGGTGATCAGGGCAATCCGTTCGATTTTTTCAAAATCACAGGTCCGGGCCAGGGCAATGCGAACCCCGTGGCGGGAATAGGCACTGTAGGTGAGAAGGTATGAGCCCTCAACCGGGTTGATGCGCAAATCCTCGACCCCGAAGGCTTCGTATTCGGCAAAACGTCCACTGGATGCCGGCGTTAAAAAGGGTTCCGGGCTGACTGTGAAAGTAAAGCCATCCGGGCTGTCCGCCCTTCCGATGACAGACCGTCCGTTTTTCAAATGGGACCGGAACAGCATGATATAGCGGTCTTTGTATCTGACCACCCCGGCATTGTGCACCGTTACAACGGGATAGGGCACATCCTCCCGGGTCAGTATCGGGTTTTTGGGGTAACGCGTCACAATATCCTGGATTTTATCCATTTGAGTCCTTTCAGATCCTTCCGAAATCATCGGCCAGACGTTCAATATCATCTTCGCCAAAATAGTCGCCGGTCTGAATTTCCATAAAAACCAGATTGTCCCGGCCGCTGTTTTCCATTCTGTGGATGGCTTTTCTGGGGATATCCACAGATTGCCCGGCAGTCACCGGGACGGTTTTGCCGTCAAGGGTCCAAAGCCCTTTACCGCTGACGATATACCAGTGCTCATCGCGGTACTGGTGGCGCTGAAGGCTTAAGCGTTTTCCCGGATAAACCACGATCTTTTTGTTCTTCACGGCATCCTCATCGGACAGTATGGTATAAAAGCCCCAGGGGCGGCGGTCTTCACGCCGGGTGCTCTCCAGGATCCGCTCATACACCCGGATATATTTTTTAACCATGCAGTCGATGGTAAAGTGGTCCATCACTGTTCTGCGGCAGAATTCACGGTCAATATCCCTGATGCGGTCCACCGCAGAGACAGCCTCATCTGTTCCGGAAACAAGAAATCCGTTTTTATTGTCCCGGATCAGTTCGGGCATACTGCCCCGGTTGTTTGCAATGACCGGCGTGCCGCAGGCCATGGCTTCGATAACCGAAAGACCGAATGGTTCGTTAAAATTGATGGGGTGAAGCAGGGCATGGGCCTTGCCCAAAAGGTCATTTCTCTTATCGGGTCCAACACTGCCAAGATAAACCACAGAGGCATCGTCAATGAAGGGCTGGATATCTTCCCTAAAATAGGTGCTGTCCTGAATAATGCCTGCCATGATCAGCCTTCTGCCGCATGCCCGGGCGATGTCAATGGCCTCTTTGGCGCCTTTATCCGGATGGATGCGGCCGAAAAAGACCAGATACCCTTCCGGGTGGGCCTGAAAATGAAACTCCTTTATATCGATGCCGTGGTGAATGGTGTCAATATAGTCAAGGCCCTTAGCCCGGTCAGCATCGCTGATGGAAACGTAAAAGGTTTTTTTATTGTATTTGCGGTACACCGGTAAAATTCCAGGCGATGAAAAACCGTGGATGGTGGTCACCATAGGGGTCTGGGTAAGGCCTGCATAGGTTAAGGGGAGAAAATCAAAGTTATTGTGAATGATATCAAACTCTTGGGCATGGTCAAACAATTCAGAAATGTGAAGGCATTCGCCTACTTTGGGAATGATGTCTGAATCCTCTTCATATCCCTGGGAACAGACCGCATGAAGGGTGCTGCGCGTAATGGAATCTGCCGTGGCAAACAGCGTGACGTCATGGCCGAGCCCCACCAGGGCCTCGGTTAAGAGGGAGGCCACTTTTTCCCAGGGGCCGTAGTGCCGAGGCGGGGTGCGCCAGGCAATGGGGGAGAGCATGGCAATGCGCATAAAATTTCCTTTATAGTGAGCCCCTTGACCAACTTTTATTGACCAACTTTTATTGATCAGGTTCTATTGACCAAGTTCTATTGATCAAGTTCTATTGATCAGGGAGAAGACTGATTCAACAGTTCATCCGCATAGAGTTTCTGCAGCGTCATCAGGGACAAAAGCCAGGCAAGGGTTGATTCCGCTCCCTGGTTCTGGTTGATACCGTCCACCATCAGGCCGTCCCGGCATCCTCCGGTCTTGGGGTCATACAAGGGCATGTTCAGATCATTGTGCCCCAGAAACCAGTTAAAACAGATGACCGCACGGTCAAACCATTGCCGGTCCCGGGTAATGCGGAAGGCTGCCGCACATGCCTCAACCATGGTTTTGGCTTCGATGGGCTGCTGGTCAAACCTGGCCCGCTTCCCTTTTTTGCCATACCAGCCGTTGCAGCCCACCGGGGCAAAATGATGATCCGACGTCTGGATGGAGAGCAGCCATAAAAGACTGTCCAGGCCCATCGTCACCATTTCCTTATCTTTCATTCGGTGACCTGAAACCAGAAGGGCATGGGAGAGTCTGGCATTGCCATAGTTCAAGGTATCCTCGACCCAGGGCCAGTCCCCGGTCTTGTTTTCACAAAACTGACTGAATATTCTTTGGGCCAGAACATCCCTGATTCTTCTGGCATCACTGTCACCGAAGAATTTGTCCAGGTAGGCATCCAGACCCACCAGGCAGAATGCAACAGCCCTTGGGGACCTGAAACTTTCGGCCGCAATCAATGCCTTTTTAAACAGAACCGTGCTCATGGCCAGATGGCCTGGATTTTCCAGAAAAGCCACGGCCTTACCCAGACACCAGAGGGCCCGGCCATGGGAATCCTCGGATCCGATCTCCTCAACCCATTGCCTTTCATAGGTCATGAAGTTGCGGAACCGTCCGTTTTTTTTATTGTAGGCGTATAAGAGGAATCCTAAGTAATGGCCGCTCAAGGCATCCAGGCCAAGGCCGTTGGCCGGCAGATGTTTCTGGCCCATGGCTGCGGCCAGCAGCGCTCTGGCATTGTCATCCGTGCAGTATCCATGACGTCTGTCCGGAATGGTATAATTGGCATGCTGGAGCATGCCGGTGTCATCGGTCATGGCTTTCATGTGGTCCAGCTTGATCTCGGGCAGGTCAAAGCGGGTAATGGCTTTGATGTGTGACACATAGGAATGCCTGGGTCTGGGATGCCGGATCCGGTTGTGCCGCACCTCGCTGAAGAGGTCGAGATAATTTTGACAGACTTTTGACCATACCGCATCCCTTGTGAATGTGTATGCTTTTTTCCGGATGGCATGCCGCTGGTTATCATCGCCTAAAAGCGCGTTAATCTGTTCTGCCAGGGCATTGGGGCTGTTGAAGGGGACAAGGTGCCCCCGGCCCTCTGCCAGCATTTCCTGCGCATACCAGTACGGGGTTGAAATCACGGCTTTGCCGGTTCCCATGGCATAGGCAAGGGTTCCGGAGGTGATCTGGGCCTCTTCAAGATAGGGGGTGATGTAAATATCTGCAATGCCCAAAAATTCACACAGCTCTCTCAAGGCGACAAAATTATTCTGAAAGATGACATGGTCGCTGATATTCAGCGTGTGAACCATCTGCTGGAGCATGATCCGATAGGCATCCCCGTTATTTTTCAGGACATGGGGGTGGGTGGTGCCCAGGATGATATACACCACTTCCGGATATTTTTCGATGACAGCCGGAAGTGCCTGGAGCACGGTTTCGATTCCCTTGTTGGGCGAGAGCAGGCCAAAGGTGAGCAACACCTTTTTGCCTTCCACGTCAAATTTGTCTTTGTGAAAACTGGAATCGATAAAGGGCATGTCCGGAATACCGTGGTGGATAAAGGCGATTTTTTCCCGGGGAATCCCATAGATCTCGTGGAGAAAACGTTCCGCCTTTCGGCTCATGACCACCAGTTTATCTGACAACTCTCCCAGCTTGACCATCACGCTGCGGTATTCGGGGGAGGGATCTTTCAACACGGTATGCAGTGTTGTCACCACCGGCATATGCAGATCTGAAAGAAGCTTGAGAACATGGCTGCCGGCAGGGCCCCCGAAGATACCGAATTCATGCTGAAGGCAGACAATATCGGTGTGGCTGATATTCAAGAACTGGGCGGCAATGCCATAATCGGCCAATTTGTTCTGATTGATTTCAAAGCGTACTTTTTCAGGATATGCATACCCCTCTATACAGTCGTTCATGGCAACCGCCCAGCAATGGGTATTCTTTGCCCTGTCGGACAGGCCCTCAACCAGATCCCGTGTAAAGGTTGCAATGCCGCATTGCCTGGGCAGATAGTTACCGATGACGGCAACAGAATCGATCCCCTCAAAGGATTGTCCATTCGCTATCATTTATCCCTCCTTGTCTGTCTGATCCGATTTTTCACAAATCATGGCCCGGGTGGTCAGCATAATTGATGCGACACTGGCTGCATTCTGGAGGGCCAGGCGAACCACTTTTTTCGGGTCCATAACGCCGGCGGCAATCAGGTCTTCATAAACATTGGTTCTGGCGTTGTAACCAAAGGCGCCCTGACCCGCTTTGACCTTATCGATAACAACGGCGCCCTCAACCCCGGCATTATCGGCAATTTTTCGCAAGGGGGCTTCAATGGCCCTTGCAATCACCCGGACCCCCAGTTGCTCCTCTCCTTCAAGGGTAAGCGCCTCAAGGGCGGGAAGGCATCTGACCAGGGCCACGCCGCCGCCGGGGACAATACCTTCTTCAACTGCCGCCCGGGTGGCATTCAGGGCGTCCTCCACCCGGGCTTTTTTCTCTTTCATTTCAGTTTCGGTGGCCGCTCCGACATTGATGACGGCAACACCGCCAATCAGCTTGCCAAGCCGTTCCTGAAGCTTTTGCCTGTCATAGTCTGAGCTGGTCTCTTCGACCTGGGCGCGGAGCATTTTGACGCGGCCCTTAAGGGCTGCACCGGACCCTGCCCCGTCAACAATGATGCAGGTGTCTTTATCAATAAGGATGCTTTTTGCCTGCCCCAGATCCTGCAGGGTGATATTTTCAAGTTTGATTCCCAGATCCTCGGAAATAACCTGCCCGCCGGTTAAAACGGCAATGTCCGCCAGCATCTCTTTTTTCCTGTCGCCAAAGCCGGGCGCCTTGACCGCTGCCACATCCAGACTGCCTCGGAGTTTGTTGACCACAAGGGTGGCAAGGGCGTCGCCGGAAACATCTTCGGCAATGATAAATATGGGGCGTCCCGCTTTTGCCGTCTGTTCAAGCACCGGAAGCAGGTTTTTCATGGCGGAAATGGGTTTTTCACAAATCAGGACATAGGGATTCTCAAGTGATACATTCATCTTTTCAGTATCGGTTATAAAATAGGGAGAGAGGTATCCGCGGTCAAACTGCATGCCTTCCACAACCTCAAGGGTGGTCTCGGTTGTTTTGGCCTCTTCAACCGTAATCACCCCTTCTTTTCCGACCCTGTTCATAGCCTGAGCAATAATATTGCCAATGGCCTCATCGCTGTTGGCCGAGATGGTGCCGACCTGGGCGATGTCATTGTGATTTCTGGTGGGTGTCGCCATTGTTTCAAGGGTTTCAACGACTCTGACCACTGCTTTGTCTATCCCCCTTTTAATCCACATGGGGTTGTGTCCGGCAACCACCAGTTTCTGGCCGTTTTCATAGATGGCCCGGGCCAGAACGGTTGCCGTGGTTGTACCGTCCCCGGCCATATCAGCCGTCTTGCTGGCAGCCTCCTTCACCATCTGGGCCCCCATATTTTCAAACTTGTCCTGAATCTCAATTTCACTTGCAACGGTGACACCGTCCTTGGTGACCATGGGGGATCCCCAGGATTTTTCAATGACCACGTTTCTGCCCTTAGGGCCCAGGGTCACCACAACGGCATCTGCAAGTGTTTTCACCCCCCGGAGAATGGCTTCACGGGCTTGTGCATCATATCTAATTTCTTTTGACATCGTAAGTAAGCTCCATTTCTTTGACTGCTTGTTGGATATCCACCTTAATTTTTCGAACCAATTTTTCTGATCCACAGCATTTTATTATCCCCCTCAACCTATGTTTTAAATGATCTTTGTTGTTTTGCAGCATGGCCGGGGCGTCCTGGTCCATGCCATGCATCTATCCCATCTGACTGGGGGCCTGTTCGCCGGTCATGGACCGTAAATATAAGGCCGGACAATTAGGAGGAGATAGGATCGGTCATCCCTGGAAGATCGCTTTGAGCAAAGGTTAACTTTGTCACATCATCTGCCCTGGAGCGTGATGCTAAATTTTTGCTCAAAGGCGCACGCGATGATTTGAGCCACCTGATGTTCCTGGGTAATGTGATCCATATGAATGACCAGATCGAATTCATCCGGGGATGTTTTTTCCCTGAGAAAAATATTTTTGAAAAAGTCATGGTGGTCATTATCAATGATCTTTAATTTTGCCTCTGCGTCACGGTTCCCTATACCCAGTGTATTGGCAAGTTTTTCAATCCGGCGCTTTTTGCTGCACACCAATTGTACCGATAGAATGTTATGACGGGGAAGAATCAGGTGGGTTCCCCGGCCAACAAATATCGTCGGTTCAGTATAAGATAATGCGGTAACCGTTTTTGCCAGCTGCTTGACATAATCGTTTTTAAAAAATCTCTTTTCAATGGAGAGTGAGACAAGCAGTTCATTTATCTTTCCTGGAAACCGCTCATCAAAAAAGGCAATGATATACTCGGTGAGAGAAGAGTCCTTTGCCATATATTCGATAATCTCTTTATCGATCACACGGTAGCCTGTTAGTTTTGAAAGGGAATCCGCAACCTCCAGTGCACCGGCTCCTATCCCGCGGGATAAACAGATACACTGCTTTGGGGAAAAATGGCTGGCTGTTTTCAGTTCCGCCTGGGCCCGTTCCCATTGCCTGATTTGCGTACCGGCCCAATCTGAGGCGCTCATCATTTTTTTACCGTAATACCCGGGAGGGTACACTGTTTCTTTAGCTGTGCTTTTCATATCCGCTTCTCCTTTAAGTGGGATGTCCTGGAACCTAACAGTTCACGTTACGTGCCAGGACAGGATATCTGGGTGTAGACTTTTTAACCTATTGATTCATATGGAAAATTAGATTGAAATATGCTGCGGCACGTCTTTGTAAGGGGAAGAAAAAAGATCATATGGATCCAAACGGTCATATGTGACCCCCCCCCCCCCCCCCCCCCTGCGGTATCTGCCGTCTTCCACACAAAAAGCATGGCCGGCGGCGGACACCCGGGAAAACCTTAACTGGTGGTGTTATGACAGGGTGTGGATCAACGTATCCTCAGGTTAATCGGCTGCCAGATTGATTTTTTTCATCCGGATGATATGTTCAATCATCTTTTGTTCAAACTTTCCCTTGGCATCGGAGATGGCTTTTTGAATACCCAGGGCGGTAACGGTATCCGGAGATTTCTTGACAAGTTCAGCCTTCAGGTAGAGTTCTTTTTCATAAATCGTCTGCCTGAGGGTTTCCGTGGACTTGATAAACACTTCCTGCTCTGTATTCAGCTTTCTTACAATGACATCACTTAAATCTCTATTATATCCCGGGTATTTATTGGACCCGCCCGACATTGCCGTTTCCCGAAAACCGTATCGCATCATACCCTGTCCATATTGAATGATTTCATCGGGATCCTGCCCTTCGTTACTCAGTGAACCATATCCGTCCCGGTGAATGCCTCGGTTTGCATCCTGACCAAAGGCATTAATAGGCGGCATAAAGATTAAACCGATAAACAGGGCCACAATGACTCTTTTAATACAATGACATTTCATTTTAAATTTCCTTAAATTTGTCCATAAATATGGATGTGTTGAAAAGACCTGAACCGTTGACATCACTTAATTGCCGATGCAAAAGCCCCCACGGACACGGATATCCCGAACAGACTGCCCAGCCACATAACAAAGGCAATGACAGCGATAATGGTAAGCACCTGCCGGGCTCTTTTGCCCATGGGAACGTAATTGTTGGCCGCCCAGAACAGAACGCCGATAAGGATTAAAATTGCTAACTGTGAAAGGTTCATGGCTGCTTCTCCTGTTTTTTTGGGGGTTGGCCGCATTATTTCTTATTTCCCAGATGAATGATGAGATTGATGTCATGGGTGTCAGGATCTCTTTTAACCTCAAACCCCATCTTTTTACCCATCATGATCATATTCCGGTTTTCCGCCAGCGCGCTTGAAGGCCGCATCATACACGGCGTCTTCCCCCGCCATGGCCACGGTGTGAATGGGGGTGGCGATAATGGCAAGGTCCACCCCGGGATCCAGATCGCATACCGATTTCACACACTCATATCCGTAAAGGGTGCCATACCTGGGATTCACAGGCAGTATCGTGCCGGTGAACCCGCCTTTCCTAAGGTTTTCCATCAGTGCGCACCCGATAGATCCCTTTTTTTCACTGACCCCCACCACTGCGATTCGGCAGGGGTTGAACATGCTTTCCAGATGATATTGTCCCACTTTTTTTACCCTTGGAATCCATTATTGATTGTCATTCATGATATCCCGGCCAAATTCCCTGACCGCATGGATCCATCCCTGTTTGAAAAACCGATATTCTTCAACATCCCAATCAGGGACGCAGGTTTTATTTACTGCTGACCAGAGTTCTTCAAATCTGTATCTGAAATCATTCTTGAAATAGTCATACTGGTAGTCGTCCTGCCGGTTCAGGGTTTCTTCGGCATCGTCAAAATCCGATGCATTGATTGCCACCCTGCAGGCGTCATCATTTGACATATTTTTAATCCAGTTTTCCCCTTCTTCTTTGCCGAATTCGATCCAGTCGTCTTTGCTGTCATTGGTCAAGCTGTCATTGGTCAAGCTGTCATTGGTCAGCCGGTGTATTTTTTCTTGGGTTTTTTCATCATGCCCTCCCATGGTTTTTCTGGTCGCTGGTTTTTCTGGCCGCGTCACACTATTGCTGCCGCGCACCCTTGCCGCCGCTCAACAATGGGTGCGCTCACATCATGGCTCTGAGTTCTTCCCCCCGGACGGTTTCCTGGATGGCGAGAAGTGCGGCCAGCTTATCCAGCAGCGCCCTTTTGTCTGAAAGGATCTTGTGCACCCGCAGATGGGCCTCCTCCATCATCAGTGAGACCGCTTCATCCATCCTGGCCGCGGTTTCTTCACTGTAATTTTTTTCAGAAGAATAACCCTGGGGCAGAAACACGGGGGTTCGGGGGCGGTCATAGCTGACAAGGCCGATCTTTTCATTCATGCCGTATTCCGCCACCATGGACCGGATGATGTCCGTTGCCCGCTGGAGGTCATTCTGGGCCCCGGTTGATGTCTCATTAAATACCAGCTCCTCTGCCACCCGTCCGCCCAGAAGCACGGCCAGGCGGTCGAGCAGTTCAGACCGTGTCATCAGGTATCTGTCTTCGGTGGGCTGCTGCTGGGTGTATCCCAGGGCTGCGATCCCCCGGGGAAGGATGGATATTTTATGGACAGGGTCGGCAAGGGCAACGGATTCGGCCACAATGGCATGGCCGGACTCATGAAAGGCCACAATCTCTTTTTCACGGGCATTCATCACCCGGTTCTTTTTTTGAAGCCCGCCGATCACCCGGTCGATGGCCTCGTCAAAATCACTGGGTTCCACCATGTCCTTGTTGCTTCTGGCCGCCAGCAGGGCACTCTCATTGACAATATTGGCAAGATCCGCACCCACAAAACCGGGTGTGCGGCCGGCGATCTTGGAAAGATCCACATCATCCCCCAGAACCACCTGTCTGGAGTGGATTTTCAGAATGGCTTCCCGGCCGTTGATATCCGGCCGGTCCACCAGGACCTGCCGGTCCAGGCGTCCGGGGCGCAGGAGTGCCGGATCCAGGATTTCCGGCCGGTTGGTGGCGGCCATGATGATGACCCCCTTATTGGTATCAAAGCCGTCCATCTCCACCAGAAGCTGGTTCAAGGTCTGCTCCCGTTCGTCATGGCCCCCCATGGCATTCATTCCCCGGGCCTTGCCCAGGGCATCCAGTTCGTCGATAAAAATGATGCATGGGGCCTGGGCCGCAGCCTGGGAGAAAAGATCGCGGACCCTGGCCGCGCCAACCCCCACAAACATCTCCACAAATTCGGAGCCGTTGATACTGAAAAAAGGCACCTTTGCCTCACCGGCCACCGCCCTTGCCAGAAGGGTTTTACCGGTTCCAGGCGGTCCTACCAGAAGGACGCCTTTGGGGATCCGTCCCCCCAGTTTCTGAAATTTTTCCGGGGTGGTTAAAAAATCCACAACCTCTTCCAGTTCCTCCCGGGCCTCGTCAATGCCGGCCACATCCTCAAAAGAGACCCGGGTGTCGCTCTCTGCAAAAATCTTGGCCTTATTTTTACCAAAGGACATCACCCCTGAGCCGCCCATATTTTTTGCGGTGAACCGCCAGATCAGAAAGAGAAAGCCAAGGGGCAGAACCCAGGACAGAAGGATGCCCCAGAATCGGTTCTCAGTCCGGCCGGAATATTGGATCTTGCGCTCATCCATCTCTTTTGCAAGGCCCGGATCATTCACCCGGACGGTAACGAATTTCTGCCCCGGTGTCCCTTTGAAAATGCCTTCAATCTTCTCAGGACCTATCAGGATGTCATCCACGCTGCCCTCGGCCATGGACTGCTTGAACCGGCTGTAGGGGATCGTCTCTGCCCCGGGAGCAAAAAAAGACTGCTGCAGATAGAAAAGCCCCCAGAAAATGATGAGAACCGTCCAAAAATTTAAAAGAGGAGTCCCGGGTTTCTTATCCGATGCGGCCTGTGTTCCGGCAAAGAGGCGGCGCAGTTTCTCCCGGATGGCGTTAATCGGATCTGGTTTGTTTGACATGGACAGAATCCTTTTCAGTAATCATGCACAACGCAGTTTCTGCCGCTGGATTTGGCCTTGTACAAGCAGTTATCGGCCTTTGAGATCCAGGAAAAAAACGCCCTATCGGAAGTCTTTTTAACCAGACCCTGCTTCACCCCGATACTGACGGTTACAAAAATACTTTCCGGTCTTGATTTTTCCACTCCTTTCCGGATTTTTTCAGCCATCTGCGGCACAGCAGCGGGCCGGATGTCGGGAAACAGGATGACAAATTCCTCCCCGCCGTACCGGCACAGCACATCTGATTCACGGACAACCCGCTTCAGGGATTTTGCCACGCCCTTCAGCACGGCATCCCCTTTTAGATGCCCATACCGGTCGTTAATTTTTTTAAAGTGATCAATATCAATCATGAAGATCGCAATATTCTCCTTTCTTCGCTGGGCCAGGGAAAACAATTCCTGGGCAACAATCAGGAACCCCCGCCGGTTAAACAGACCGGTCAAGCCGTCGGTCATGGCCATATCCACCAGAACCTTATTTCTCTGCCAAAGGCTTTGCAGGGTTTCTCCCAAGAGTTCGAGCTCGGGTGTTATGTGGCCGTATTGAATGAACATATCAATGAATCGGCGCATATGGCGGTCATATGTATCTGACGGGTCCATATCTGCCGTAAAGGGTTTTAAGGCGTTAAACAGCAGTTCAAAGGTCGGATGCAGCATGTGGTATTCCAGCCGATAGGCCAGAATCAGTGCGTTTTCCATTGATTCGTTTTCTTCCCAGCGGTCTGAGAGAACCTCAATTTTTTCCAGGATGTCGGATAACGCTTTCTGGGTATCCGGCGGCGTATCAAAAACCGAAGGAAAGATGAAATCTTCAGCCTCCTGCTCGACCTTGTTCCAGAAAACGGCATGGCTTTTTTCTTCATCCGCCATAAGGATCCAGAAGTCTTTGAGCTCCCTGATCTCTTCAGCCCGGGAAAGCTTGGTATATATCTGTATGGCCCTTTGATTAATGGCCATACACAGACGAATAATCTTCCAGGTAATGTCATCTTTCATGCGCTTGCCCCTTTCTTGGGCTTGGGGTGTTTTCAGGCCTTGAGATTAATCCGGGCTCTGGCGCGGGGAAAGCGATTTCACCCCCAGGGTCTCGATGAGCCGGTTGATATCCGTTGTTTTAAGGTTCATTCCCCCCTCAGACACCGGAAGCAGAATAATGCGCTTGCCTTCAAGGGCCTGTGCAATTTCCAGTTTCACGATGGTTTCACCGCCGGAACCGGCCAGGGCATTGTTCATCTCCCGGATGCCCTTGGCTTCGGCAATACCTTCCGCCTCAATGGCCCTGGCCAGAAGCTGCTGCTGCTCCAGGTAGACATCTGCCTCGATTTTATCCTTTTGATACTGGCCGTCGGCATTGGCCACCATCTTGTTGACTTCCCCCCGGGCCTCTTCAAGTTTTCGTTTGTACTCTTCAAGGGCGGCGTGCTGGGCGGATTTGTTCTTTTCCACCTGCTGGTCCGCCACTTTTTTATCTTCAATGGCCTTGGTGTACTCGGCATTGAATCGGTAGTCGTTGGTCAGCACCTTTTCGATGACAATGCCCATGGGGCCAAGGATTTTATCCAAGGCGGCCTTGGCCTTTGCAGACTGGGTCTCTCTTGACTCGGCCACATAAAAGGCTTCGGTTTTCAGCTCTCCGAAGATATCCCTGGGCTTGCTTCTGGCCACGGTCCTGACAATGGTTTCCCTCAGGATGGCATCGTTCGGGGCTACATACTGGAGAATGTAAGGGGCTTTTGAGGCGTCAATCCTGTAGGCAATGATCACATCCAGGCTGATGTCGTTGCCGTCAGTGGTTTTAAACAGCAGGTCATCCTGGGATCTGCGGTCTCCCCGGGCTTTTGAAAAGGTCATTTCCAGATTCTGCAGCTTGGTATCAAAGACATGCCAGTCATTGATAAAGGGCATGAAAAAATAGGTTGAGCCCTGGGCATAGACATGGTCTTCCACCCCTTTGGGATCAAAGAGGCCGATTTTCCGGGTCCGGACACCGACTTGGGTTTCCCCTGTGGTATGGGGCATACAACCTGTGGACCAAACCACTGCTGTCATCAGGATTACAACTAGGATAAACCGTTTCATTTGGCACCTCCCTGGCGGACATCAAACAAGTTCAAAGTATTGTTCAGATCCAGCGGGTTGACCCCATGGGCACCGTCGCTGGGCAGGATAATCAGGTCAAGGCCCTCATAGGCCCGGGCCATCTTCAGCCCCACCATACGGTCGGACCCGACGCCCCTTAATGCCTCATTTTTCAGGCGCACCCGCTCGGCTTCAGACAGTTTCACCAGAAGATCGGCCTGGGCTTTTATTTTACGGACATAGAGGTCTTTTTCTGCGATTTTACGGGTCACATAGGCTTTGCCTTTTTCCATCTCAACCGCAGCGATGACCATGCCCTCCTGGACAATCTTCTTCAACTGGGCCTCTTCCCTGGCTGCCCGGGCCGCGGCCTGGTTGGTAAAAACCATCTGATCCTGAAGTTTTTTGGCTTCAATGTTTTTCTGGATTTCAGGACTGTATCGAAAATACCGGACCAGCACCTGATCCACCTCAATGCCCTTGGCGTTGAGTTCCCGGTTGAGATTGGCTTTGGCCTCCTCCGCCTTTTTGACCCGCATGGGGCTGTTGTAAAACTCTTCGGTGGTCAGTTTGCCCAGGGTCTCTTTCAGGGCCGGCTCGGCCTTGGGGATAATGCCGTTATCTTCGTACAGCTTGCCCGGACCGATGGTGGTAAATACCAGGTAGGGGTCCTTGATGTGGTAGAGCATGGACACATCCACATCCACAAAAAAACCATCCGAGGTCTGGATATGGGCGGCCCGGTCTTTTCTGGCACCGTTGGCCGCTGTTTCCGGAAAATTGGTCAGCTCCAGCACCTGGATGCCCTTGGGAAGGCGGTACATCTTCTGCAGACCAAAGGGCAGAACAAAGGTGAGCCCGGCATGGTACACCTGCCTTTGAACGCCGCGGGTCATCCCCACCCGGATCACCTTGATGCCGTATTCATTCGGTTCCACATAAACGAATAAATAGGCATAACTAAAGTATAAAATCGCGGCCAGTATCAGCAGGGCTTGAAATCCTCTACCCAGCCTCATGTCCAGTCTCATATCCGGGGAAGAGCCGGATAATCGTTTCTTGATCCGGTTTAGATAGTCGTTAAATTGATTTGTCGGATGATCGGTCACAGGTCAGCTCCTTTACGAGATGCCATCCATATGGAGAGCATGCATGTTAATAGATATAGCGTTCACAAATTTTCCGGTAATGATACCCGTATATGGACAAGGTCACGGCCACAGAGATCAGCCTGGGTCTTCGAACAAGGGTCCAGAGGATCAGATGCCAATAGCAGAACCGCTCTTTTCCCAGGATACCCAGCCTGAAACTCGCCCTGAAAAAAGAGAGAAACCGCTGCAAGTCCAGGGGTGCAAACACCTCAGGGGGCGTGAGGGCCCGCAACTGGGTCCTGACCCGCCGGTAATAATTTGCCGGGGAATATATCTGCTCCATGATCCGTTGATACCCCTTTGACAGTGCCTCCATCCCCATCCGGGGCAGAATATTGGTGGTGCCGTCCACATTATCGCCGGTAAAGGGCCTGACCACCCGACTGAGGCGCTGAAGCCTGTCAAACAGGCGGGTTCCGGGCGGTGCCTGAAGCATCCCCACCATGGCCATGACGATCCCGCTGTGCTGTATAAAATCGATCTGGCGCTGGAAAATCGAGGGAGGGTCACTGTCAAATCCCACGATAAACCCGCCCATCACCTGCAGGCCGCTTTTGTGGATGATGGCCACACTTTCAAGCAGATCCCTGTTTTTATTCTGGACTTTATGACATTCGCTCAAGGCGGTTTCATCCGGAGACTCGATACCGATGAACACGGAGTCAAATCCGGCTTTAACCATCAAAGAGAGCAGTTCCGGATCATCGGCAAGGTTGATGGAGGATTCTGTAAAAAAGACGCATCCTTTTTTATCCCGGCGCCATTGGATCAGGGCAGGAAGCAGACGGTTCTTCAGGAACCGGGTGTTGCCGATAAAATTATCATCCACAAAAAAGACACTGCTGCGCCAGCCAAGATCATAGATACGGTCCAGTTCCCCAATGATCTGTTCGGGTGTTTTCAGCCGGGGCCGGTGTCCGAACAGAGCGGTGACATTGCAAAAATCGCAGTTAAAGGGACAGCCCCTGGAGAACTGGATGCTCAAGGCGGCATATTGTTTTACCTTCAGCAGATGCCACAGGGGAACCGGTGTCTCACCAAGGTCACTGAACCCTTTTGCCCGATAGATCTTTTTTGCCTGCCCCTTCTTTAGATCGGATAAAAACAGGGGCAGTGTCAGTTCTGCTTCATCCAGCACCAGGTGATCGACGGCCCCGAATTGCTCCGGTTCGGCCGTAAAAAGAGGCCCCCCGCAGACAAGAGTCACCGGCAAGGCGTTGCACCGGTCAATAATCCGGCAGGCAGATTCGCGCTGAACCGTCATGCCGCCCATAAAGACCATGTCTGCCCATGAAAGGTCGTTGTCGCTCAAGCGCTCCACATTGGTATCCACAAGTCTTTTAGACCATTGTTGAGGCAGCAGCGCAGCCACTGTCAAAAGGCCCAAAGGGGGGAACGCGGCTTTTTTACCGATGAAACCCACCGCATGATTAAACGACCAGAAGGTGTCCGGAAATTTAGGATAAATCAGAAGTATATTCATTTGGGTATTCCTTTATGCCATCAGCCTTTTTTCAGCCGGAGCGCCCGGACGGCATCCATCCCCCCGGTTCGGGACACGGTATGAATTCGAATCCGGGGCGGTTCGGATAAGAGAGTTTTTGTACCCAGAAGCACATCGAACGGCTGGGATCGGATGTGATTGTTCATCTCGTTACGGGTTTCCCATTCTTCAAGCAGTATGAACCGGTTCTCCTCCTCAATGTCACAAAAGGCGGCGCAGCTTCTGCAGCCGGGTTCCTTTCTCAACGGTTCCATCAGGGAGAGAAGGGTTTGCAGCACTTCCAGATGTTTTTCCGGATGTACGTTGAAGGTCATTGTGACAATCATCATTTGGATCACCTCTTAAACTCATGCCGGCAAATTAACCGGGAACCGTTAACCCTTCTGGGCCGAGCGCCAAAACGCTTGCCAGAAGGTTACTTTAGTTTTTTTTGTCTGCGTTTCTCCTTTGGTGTCAACTTGGCTTTTTTCTGCTCTTCACGCCTGCCTTTGTCTCGTTTTCCCTTGTCGCCCATAAATGCCTCTTGAGATTAAAATTTCTGGTTTATTTTTCCATTGCCCGTTTTTCCGCTTTTTCTGCTTTTCCGCGGGCGGGGGTGTTGTAACCTGATAGGGCAATCATTGTGCCAGGGGACGGGTCGGGGAATTTATTCTTTGATGATGCTGAATTTTAAGGGGAAACACCCAAAGGAGGGGGGGGGGTAAGGACGCCGGAGGGCCTCAAAAGCGGTCGTATTTGTCCAATGGGTCATATGGGACCTTTTTAATGTCCCCTTTTGAGGATCAGGTGCATGGCTGCAAAAGGATCGGCCACAACAAAAATACGCCCATTAAGAATCAAAGGGAAGGCGTTCAGGGGGAACGATGGAAAGTTTACGCATGCGGGCACGCAATGTACTGCGGTTTAAACCCAGAATCTGGGCCGCACTGTTCTTACCGCTGACTTTCCAGCGGGTCTGTTCGAGCACGCGGATGATATAATCGCGTTCAACCGCCTCCAGGGTTTTAAAGTCTTTGGTCAAATGCCTGTAGGATTTTTCCAGATCATCCGCCAGATGGAGTTTGGCGCTTGATGAATTGATCACTGCCCGTTCAAGAACATTTTCCAGCTCCCGGACGTTTCCCGGCCAGTGATAGTTTGAAAGGGCATTCATCACGGCTTGAGGAACCACCTTGATCTGCTTTCCCAGTCTCCGGGAGATTTTCTTTATATAAAAATCAGCCAGAAGGGGGATATCCTCATTTCTTTCCCGCAGCGGCGGCATGGTAATGGGAAAGACATTGAGCCGGTACCACAGATCTTCCCTGAAACGCCCTTTTTCAATTTCCTGCTCAAGATTCCGGTTTGTCGCGGCAATGATCCGGACATCCACCTTGGTGGTACGAGAACTGCCCAGCCGCTCGAATTCACCGTCCTGAATGACCCTGAGCAACTTTGATTGCAATTCCAGAGGCATCTCTCCGATTTCGTCCAGAAACAGGGTGGCTTTGTCAGCAATCTCAAATCGTCCTTTGTGGCTGCGGTCGGCACCGGTAAACGCGCCTCTTTCATGACCGAAAAGCTCGCTCTCTATAAGATTTGAGGGCAATGCCGCACAATTGACTTTGACCAGTGCCCGGTTTTTCCGGCTGCTGTTGCTGTGAATTGCCCGGGCCACAAGCTCTTTACCTGTGCCAGTCTCACCGAGAACCATAACCGTTGTGTTGCTGTCTGCAATCTGCTCAACTTTGAAGAGCACATATTTAAGCCCGTCACTTTTGCCGATAATGTTCTCGTGATTATGTTCCAGCTTGATCTCGTCTTTAAGATACGCCCGTTCATCTTCAAGTTGCTTTTTCAGTACTTCAATTTCTTTTAAAGATTTCTCGGCAATTTGTTTTTCCTGTTCGGTTTTCTTTTTTTCAAGAACAAGCTGTCGGGTCCTTTTTTTTACAATATCCTCAAGATTGCGCTTGTAATGCTCTTTTTCGGTCACATCCTCAATGGCCAGCAGAATCAACTCCAGTTTTTTAAAATCGTTATAGATTCTTCTGGCATTCAGATGCATGATTTTAGGCCCGATGCCATCAAAGGAATGCTCCACTTCAAAATCATTGAACACGGTGTTTTCAGGGAGGATCTTCTCAAGCAATTCTCTGAGTCTTGGGATATTCCACTGCCCGTTGCCAAGATCATAAATTAAAACGCCCTCTGTCTCTTCCTGTTTGGTACAAAAGGCCATGTAGAACGCATGATTTGCTTTGACAATTTTTAAATCGGCATCAAGAACCACGAGCGGCTCACGCACTGAACTGAGAATATCAGTGAAAATGTCTAAAAAATTTTGCATATATGAATCCTAACATGTTTAGACTGCAATACATCTAATAGGATATTATTTAAATATTGTCAAAGTCTGAGCCACTGTATTGGTTCTGATTGCTGTATGAAGTACCCAGGCGGCGAATAATGATTTAAGGGCACCTCGAATAATCCGGTGCTGAATTAAATTTTTGAAAAATTATGGAATCCACGAATAAAATTCATTTCCATGCCATAAGTCTGGCTGCGAACATCTCCCACAAAAAGATAGTCAGAGGGATTGAACGACCTTGGCCGTCCATTATCCCGTCAGACTCCATTACGGACCAATGTTTTATATCGAGTCATGTTGTAAGCCAGGCTTCGGAGGCCGATTTTCGCCTTAGCTCTCGCAAGGCCTATTGTTCTTTGTTATTGGTGCCCCGGATGACCTGGATCCAAAAATCTGGCAGGTCAATCTAAAAAGCTGAGGTGAGGACTACCCTTCAGTCAGACTCCTTTTTATTGTCCAGCGACAACCCCAGACTATCCCTGTAAATCATGTTGTTTAGATTCTTGCTTGTTGACTTATTTTAATCTGCGGGGTGCCGACCGGGTCTTTCTGGATGTTGTTGAATTTTATGGGGAAGTGAACTCTTTTTTTGCCTTTTTCTAACAGTATTCACAACACTCGAACTTCTGATGAGTTGTTCTGCAGAATCCACAAAAAAAGCAGACCTGGAAATCCCCCTGGCTTTTGCAGCCCTGTCAATCTTGATAAGTTTATACTCAGGCACCGTGATATTTATCCTCTGGGTCTTGGGGGCTATGAAGGCAAAATCAATATCAGAAAGATACAAGAAACTATCTCTGGTATACAGATCTGAAGCTAAAAGGTCATCCATTTTAGAGGGGCTCGGGGGTTCAGATATGTCTTCTCCGTTATAATATAATTCTACCGCTTCTTGTATGTTAAGGATGGCTTCCTCCTGGGTATCACCATATGCAAAACATCCCGGAATATCAGGTATAGTCACCCCGTAACCGGTGTCATCATCCTTATGAATAATTACCGGATATTTCATCTCACTTTCTCCATTTTAATCCTGCCATTCTATAAATATTTCTGGCTGTCCCAATAGGCAGGTCTTTTTGGGGATGAGGTACAATTACAATTTTACCATTTTCATGCTTGAATTTGTGATGATCACCAGACACTTTAACCAATACGAATCCAGCATTTTTAAGTTCTTTTATGATCTGCCTACTGTTCATATTTATAAATACACACTATACACACAAAAATCAACTGGTAGGTATTGATAAAAAAAGTGTTGGGGTTGTATGCTCATTTTAAACAGGCGTGGCTGGCATTTTTGTTACCTCTTTATTCAATTTTCCAGAATTGAATAACAATTGAATAGCGAGGACTACTATCAAGCTGTGGATCGCTTTTCAGGCGAATGGTCACCCCGGACTATCCCTGTACGTCCACACTTTTTAAATCATCAAACCAGCGAGCAATATAACGTGTATCACGGGGTCTCCGGTTCCTACCAATTCAACTTTTTTAGCAGACCACAATAATGGTATTTATGTTCGTCCAAGCCCTATGACCGCAAATGACGGTTGGTATTTATTTTGCATCTGCTGGACAAAACAGCGTTGAGATTTTTACCGTTAATTCAGTATCCCTTATCATTTTTTTGATCCCCGGGAATACAGGGTGATCGCATGTAACTTGTCTGCCGGTGATGCCAATTGGGGTGATAAGGATAATAATGTATATTGTTGAGACTTGGGATATGGGATATGGGACTTGGGGAGGCCGTGGATGCCACAATCCCCAGGTCCCATATCCCAAGTCCCAAGTCCAATTTTTTGAAGATTATCCTTATTTTCAATTCCGGGATAGATGGCTTTCTTTTACATGCGATTGCCCTGGGCGGAAAGCCTTTACGGATGGTGTTTTTAAATTTCAAATATCTTCGGCTATATTGAAATTTTTGCTTTCGTTCCTTCTTGTAACCCTTTTGTAACCAGGGATGTGATATGGGGTCTCCTGATATGGGGAAACATCAGTTTCACCTGCCGTGCGTCTGTGGCATGGCGGTTTAGCCTCCCCGAAAACCATAACTTATCAAGGAGATCCGCCAACATGAAATTTACACGTCGTCGTTTCTTAAAGCTCGCGGGAACAGGGGTGGCCGTACTCCCCCTCGGGCAGTTGGGAATCAACCTTTCGCCGGTGAAGACCTATGCGGCCGGCATGAAGATTGACGGGGCAAAGGAAGTGATTTCCATTTGTCCCTTCTGTGCGGTTACCTGTCATTACATTGCCCATGTGAAAGACGGGAAGATCGTCAGCACCGAAGGAGACCCGGACTATCCCGTCAGCGAGGGCTCCCTGTGTGCCAAAGGGGCGGCCCAGTTGTCCATGATCAACAGCCACCACCGGCTGACCACCCCCCTTTACCGGGCGCCTTTCAGCGATAAATGGGAGGAAAAATCATGGGACTGGACCCTGAACCGCCTGGCCGGCAAAATCAAAGAGACCCGGGACAGGGATTTTAAACAGGTCAATGCCAAGGGGCAGACCGTCAACCGGGTGGAATCCATCTTTCATTTAGGCTGTTCCATCATGGACAATGAGGAATGTGCCGTTGTCCATCAGGCGGCAAGGGGGCTTGGCCTGGTCCACTTTGACCATCAGGCCAGGATCTGACACAGCGCAACGGTAGCGGCTCTGGCAGAGTCGTTTGGGCGCGGCGCAATGACCAATCACTGGATTGATCTTAAAAATACGGATTGTGTGTTTATCATGGGGAGCAATGCCGCAGAGCATCACCCCGTCAGCTTCAAGTGGATCCTTCGGGCCAAAGACAATGGCGCCAAAATCATCCATGTGGATCCCAAATTCTCACGGACATCGGCCCGCTCCGATTTCCACGTCCCCTTAAGATCAGGGACCGATCTCGCCTTCCTGGGCGGGTTCATCAATTACATCATTGAAAACAAAAAGTACTTTGCCCCCTATGTCACCGAATATACCAATGCCTCATTTATCGTCAATGACGCATTCAAATTCCAGGACGGCATGTTCTCCGGGTATAATGCAGACAAGAGAAAGTACGACAAAAGCACCTGGACTTTTAAAACCGACAAAAACGGCGTGCCCTTAAGGGACAAGACCCTTAAAGACAAGCAGTCGGTATTCCAGCTCATGAAGGCCCATTACCAGAGATACACCATTGACAAGGTGTCGGATACCACCGGGATATCCGAAGAAAACCTGCTCAAGGTATGGCAGACCTTTGCCGAAACCGGCCAGAAGGGCAAGGCCGGGGCCATCTGCTATGCTTTGGGATGGACCCAGCACACCGTGGGGGTTCAGAACATCCGGGCCAGCGCCCTGATCCAGCTGCTGCTGGGCAACATCGGCGTTGCCGGCGGCGGCATTGAAGCCTTGAGAGGCGAGCCCAATGTCCAGGGCTCAACCGACCATTGTATCCTCTGGCATATTCTGCCCGGCTACCTGACCATGCCCAAGGCCCCGTGGAAAACCCTGGCCGATTACAATGCGGCCTGCACCCCGGTCAGCCATGATCCAAAGAGCGCCAACTGGTGGCAGCACAAGCCTGCCTATATCGCCAGCCTGCTCAAGGCCTGGTACGGCGACAAGGGCACCAAAGAGAACGGCTTTGGTTACGACTGGATTCCCAAGGCCGATGTCGGGGAAGATTACTCCTATATGTTTATCTTTGACCGGATGTACAACGGGCAGATCAAAGGCGGATTCATCTGGGGCACCAACCCGGCCCAGAGCGTCCCCAATTCAAACAAGGTCCGAAAGGCCATGGATAATCTGGACTGGGCCTGCTTTGCCGAGGTACACCATACCGAATCAACGGATTACTGGCACCGGCCCGGGGTGGATCCGTCAAAGATCAAGACCGAGTGTTTCCTGCTGCCCAGCGCCAATCGTGCGGAAAAAGACGGCTCCATCACCAACTCCGGCCGGTGGCAGCTCTGGCATTACAAGGCCGTCGAACCCCAGGGACAATGCCTCTCCCTTGGGGACATGTGCGTGAAAATCACCAACACGGTCAGAGACCTTTACAAAAAGGACGGGGGCACCTATCCCGCCCCCTTGCTGAACCTTGATTTCCCTCAAACTTATGATCCGGAGCGCCTGGCCCAGAAGTGCAACGGCTGGTTTACCAAAGACACCACCATCAAAGGAAAGCTCTATAAAAAGGGGCAGCAGGTACCCAGCTTTGTGGCCCTCAAAGATGACGGGTCAACCCTTTCCTTGAACTGGCTCTATGCCGGCGGGTATACCGAAGAAGAACCGGGCAAAAAGGTGAACAAATCCAAACGCCGGGACCTGTCCCAGACCCCGGAACAGGCCAAAATCGGTCTTTTCCCCAACTACTCATGGTGCTGGCCTGTGAACCGGAGGATCCTTTACAACCGGGCCTCGGTGGACCTGAACGGCCAGCCCTGGGCCCCGGAACGGGCCGTTATCCGCTGGGACGGCGCCAAGTGGATCGGGGATGTGCCCGACGGCGGCTGGCCGCCCCTGGCCACCGGCAAGGGCCGGTATCCCTTTATCATGCACAAGGAAGGCCATGGCCAGCTCTTTGGCCCGGGACGTGCCGAAGGGCCGTTCCCGGAACATTACGAACCCATTGAAACTCCCATTAAGTCGCATCCTTTCTCAAACCAGCTGAACAACCCCTGCGCGGTCATCCTCAATGGAGAGATGGACAAACTGGCCGGGGCAGCAAACCCGGATTACCCCATTGTCCTGACCACCTACAGCATGACCGAACACTGGTGCGGCGGCGGTGAAACCAGGAATACGCCGCCCCTGCTGGAGGCCGAACCCCAGCTCTACGTTGAAATGAGCCCGGAACTGGCCAGGGAAAAAGGCATTCAAAACGGAGAGCCTGTGGTGGTTGAGAGTGTCCGGGGCGCGGTGGAGGCCATTGCCATGGTCACGGTGCGCATGCGGCCTTTCAAGATCCAGGGCAAAACGGTCCATGAAGTGGGCATGCCCTTTTGTTTCGGCTGGACCACAAAGGGCGTGGGCGACTCCACCAACCGGCTGACCCCGTCGGCAGGTGATCCCAATACCACCATTCCCGAATACAAGGCCTGCCTGGTCAATGTCAAAAAGGCCGGCAGCCTCAAGGAACTGGCCGTATAGGACACTGTTAGAATGTGATTTCAAGCACAGGGAAAAGACATTTTCCTTGTCTCAAATTAAGGAGTATACCAATGGCCAATGCTTTTTTTATAGATGTATCCAGATGCACCGCATGCCGGGGATGCCAGGTGGCCTGCAAGGAATGGCACAATCTCCCGGCCGTTGAAACCAAACAAAAGGGAACCCATCAGAACCCGCCGGACTTAAACCCCTTCAACTACAAGGTGGTCCGTTTCAGAGAACACCTCAGGGACAACAACCGGGAACAGGTGGTCTGGAATTTCTTCCCGGACCAGTGCCGCCACTGCACGGAACCGCCCTGCAAATTCATTGCCGATGATTATGTAGAGGGTGCCGTGGTTCAGGATGAGGTCACGGGCACGGTGCTTTATACCCAAAAGGCGGCCCAGCTTTCCAAGGAAGCCTTCAAGGAAATGCAGGGGGCCTGCCCCTATGATATCCCGCGCAGGGACCCTGCCACCGGTGCCGTGGTCAAGTGTGACGGCTGTTACGACCGTGTGGGCAACGGGCTGCTGCCCATGTGCGTGGCCACCTGTCCTACCGGGACCATGAATTTTGGGAAACGCGAAGAGATGATTGCGCTTGCCCATTCACGGCTGGCCAAAGTCAAAAAACAATTTCCCAAGGCCCAGCTGGTGGATGAGGACAGCGTCAATGTGATTTACCTGATCACCGATGCGCCTGAATTTTATGCCGATTATGTCATGGCCCAGGCCAAACCCGCGCCCTCATTCCTGACCCGCAAAGAGTTCTTTGCCAGTATTGCCAGACCCCTGGTAAATGCCGGCGCAAAACTCTAACGGGCTGGTCCGTACCGGCCACGGAGTTTGAATACAGGCCGCTCCACGCCCTGTGGAGCGGCGTTATTTAGCTTTTAGCCGTTAGCCTATCAATTAGCCGTCAGCCCGCGGCTTATCCTTAAAAGCTAACAGCTAAAAGCCAACATCCAAGGAAAACCATGAATCAGAATGAACACATCCGCCATGAAAGATCGTCAAAGGGAATTCAATCCGCCCTTGACACCTTAGCACAGCGAAAGCCGGCGCTATCCTCCCTTGTATCTGCCTTTGGTCCGGTGCTGACGGCAAAAGCCCAATTCAGGGAAAGCCTGCCGGAACTTGACCCGGTAACTGATCTTCCCGGCTTTGACCCGGTCCGGTTTTCCCAGGGCGCACCCTTGTTTGCCACCATAGGCCTGATGGATTTCCAACAGGAGTTCAAATCGGCCGCCCAAATGATTTTGCCCCCCATGGCAAAGGCGTTCACCGGGATTCAGAGGGATATTGAAATACTTGAAACCCGGATTGCGGACAACCTCCTTGAGCCCGCTGAATGCGTCCAGGCCTTTGTTGATGACGATGCCCCAAAAATAGAAGTCCTTGCGGCCCGGGCAGACATCAATCCTGCCGTCCTCAAATTTGCTCTGGCCCAGATGTCCGGGCCTTTTATGGAAGTCCAGGCTCAGGCCCTTTCCCCCCTGATAGAAGATCATCAGTGGCTTTACGGGTATTGCCCGGTCTGCGGATCATACGCGGCGGTTGCAGGCCTTGCCGGCGAAGGGGGAAAGCGATGGCTTCAGTGCCCGGCCTGCGCCCATGAATGGCGTTTCAGCCGCCACACCTGCCCCCGGTGCAATAATAAAGACCACGACAGCCAGGAATACTTTTTTGATCAGAACAGCCCGGTCAAGGCGGCGGAACGGGTGAATGTCTGTAAAAAGTGTAAAACTTATCTGCTGACCATAGACCTGCGCCAGGCCATCGATCCGGTCAACATGGATGTGGCGGCCATGGGCATGGTGGGACTGGATATCCAGGCAAAGGAAAAGGGATACTCCCCGCTGGCGGCCACGGTCTGGAATTCATTGGGGCAGTAGGCATGGGCAGCAGTTTTGATCAGATTCTCTTTAAAGCCCTGTAAACCCGGTCATCATTGCGCTTATCAATCAGCGGTACCTTGAGGACATCATTCTCTACGCGGTAAATAATTCTGTACTCGCCGACATCAGTGCGCCTGAAAGCATGCCCTTTCAGTGCTTGAGAATCGTTAGGCTCCGGGGCGCCCAACAAGGAGAGCAATTTTCTGACCACCTGGCGAAATTGTTTGGGGGGCAATTGTTCGAGAAATGAAATGGCGGCTTTGGTCAGGTCAAGCTTAAGCATTGTTTTTTGTCAAAACCGCCATTGAAGCATCTGTGCCGACATAGCCGCTTTTTTCCGCCTCCATTGCTTTTTGTGCCCAGTATTCATCCTCGGTTTTGGTCAGCCTTTCAAATTCTTCAACTGAGATCAGGACAAAGGCTTCCCTCCCTGTTTTTTTCACCACAACCGGATTTGTTTTTGCGGCATCAAAATAGCGGCCTAAGCGGTTTTTAAATTCGGTCGCTGTTACCGTCATTTCCATTTTTGTTCTCCTGGTTTTTGATCCGTTTTACGTGACCAGAATAACCATTTTAGCTAAAATGGTCAATGGTATCATTGGGGGGGAACCTTTTACAGAAATAATAAATACCCTCCCCAAAAAGTTGTCAGGCACCGGCGGCTTTATACACGGCCTGCCGGAATGCCGGAGCTCCTTATATAGCGGCGTTGCCCTTTTGAAGATTCCAGGTCCGTTTCAGTTATGCCAAGGTCATCAAGTATGGCCTGGTCCTGGACCCCGGAAAGGGACTTTCGGATCCCCTCGCAAACGTTTTTCAGATAAGGTTCCGATCCGGTGCGGTCACAGGGGCCGGGGTCAACAGCATGGTCCAAAAGGGTAATCCCAAGTCCTGTTTTTTTCTGTAACAGGACCCGCAGTTCATAAAGCACCTGCATGTTTACATCGCCCATGGGGACCATTACAATCTCAATATCCGTCTTTACAGGGGCGGGTTCCTCTAAGGGCGGTATCTGAAAATCATGATCCTTTAAAAACTGTCCGGCCTGATCCATCTGCGCTTCATCTTCGGTTAAATTATAGGTCAGCAAGGCTTTTTCACGGGCTTTGGCCATATCCTTGTTTTTTGCTAAAAGTGTGGCCAGTTTAAACTGGCTGGCCAGGTCCATGGCATTCGCTTCAAGGATTTTTTCAAGCAGCAACATAAGATCAGTATCGGAACCAGCTGCTTCATAGATGCCGGCCAGGGTTTGCAGTTTTTTAATATTCTTCCGTATGTTGATCGTATCCCCGGTTGCCAGTAAATCAGCCACCTCTTTTTTAAGGGTGGCGGCATCAGTGGTTTTCAGGTCATCTTCCATTGGTTCGCCAGACAGGGCCGGCGTGTCAAAAACAGGTGAATTGACACGGAAACCGGTGATATACCAGGTTTCATCATCCAGGACGCAGGAAATCTGGACCACGGCCGCCCCGTTCTCATACTCGGCAGTGGCCTGGTCGGTGCCGGTAATTGTTTCGCTGTTGCCCGAGGTTCTGGTTACTGCGGCCTGTCCTTTAATGTCATTGATCTGCTTTAAAGCCCCAAGCTTTTTATAGAGAAAAAAAATCTGGTCCACGGTTGTAAGGTTGAAATTGTTTTTGACCCCGGGATAGACCGACGCCATAAGGAGTCCTGCCTCCCAATTGGCTGTAATACGGGTGACGGCGCTTTCAACATAGGTTTTGGCATCACTGTCAAGTTGATCCAAATGAAAGTCTTTTCAGCTTGTTAGTGAGACTTTCTTATAAAAATATTTGCAACACAAAAGGGGATGATGATAGCCCGGAAGAAATTTTATAATATCATGTCTCCATCAGGCCAGCCGGTTGTAAATTTCCCGGGTCCGCTGGTCCGGCTCTGTGTCCAGTTCTGCTTCAAGGGCTTTACAGCAACTGGCGTATACCTGGAGGGCTTCGGTTTTCATTCCGGCATCCTGGTAAAGGACCATCAGGTTCTGGCAGGCGGCTTCGTGGCAGGCGTCGATTTCAAGGATTCGCCGCCAGGCCGCCACGGTCTCGGGCCAGAGGTCCCGGGCAAGGTAAAGCCATGCCGACCGTTCCAGGATATCGATGCAGGCCCGCTGGTACATTTCCCGGTCCCTGGCCGTTTCTTCCAGGTAAGGGTCATCCTTGAAATACTCGCCTTTATAAAGCTGAATCGCCTTTTCATAGCAGGCCAGGGCACCGTCCTCGTCCCCGCCGGCTTCAAGGGTCCGGCCCTGGCGGGCCAGGCGGGAGAACCGGGCCGTGTCCACCGTGACCAGGTCCGGGGAAAGGGTGATTCGGCCGGCTTTCTGGCTTAAATAAACATGGCCGAAGGGCTTGAGTGAAAAGGGTTCCAGCGCCTTTCTAAGCCGGTGAAGGTTAATTTTTAAGTTTTTCTCCCCGGCACTCTCCCCTGTGCCGGGCCAGAGGGCATCCATCAGCACCTCTTTGGGGACATCCTTTCCCCCTTTGAGCAAAAGGACCTTGAGCAGCATCAGGGGCTTGGGGCCGCCAAACCCTGAAACCGGCAGGGGGGTGCCGCCCTGAAGGATGGAAAAGGGGCCCAGGGTGGATATAAAAAGGCCCGGGCAGGCCGCCCGGAACAGGGGGGCAAAGTCTTCGGCCGGTTTGCCGGTCTTTTTGCCATGGGATCTGGACAGCATATCCCGCACTTGGGTTAACGTTTGGGGCATCTTAAGCCCCTTGATAAACGGCATCAGCCGGTTTTCCGGATCATCAAGGATGTCCCAGGCCTTAACCAGCACGTTGGCCATAAGCCGTGCATCAAGAAGCGGGAAATGGCTGTACCGGTTTTCCACGGCCCGTTCAACCCCCTGCTCAAAATATCGGGCTGCAGTTTGTTTTAATTCGGGGTTGCCGCTGTCATATAACGCAGCCCCCAAAACAAAGGTGGTCTCGCAAAAGCTTAAGTTGGAATGAATCTGTTTAAAGTAATCCCCGGCCGGTTCAAGTTCCCGGCAGGCCTCCGGGATATTCCCTATACCGTACAAGGCCATGCCGTAAATCTGCCGGGCCTGGAAAATATGGATGTCACCGCGCCTTGCCCGGACCAGCTCTTGGACAGCTTTTTGGGCCTGGGTACAGGCGGCCTGGGGATCACCGTTGAGCAAAAAGGCCATCGCCTTTATCCGGGAAGAAATCCCCCGGTAAAAATCGTTGCCCGCCAGGATGGAAAAATCAGACAGGTGATCGGCCGCCTGAACCGCCTGGTCAAGACGGCCGGAACAGGCATGATGCAGGGCCCGGGCCTCCGTGTACTCCGGGTAAAGGAAAATCAGTCCGAATTTTTCAATATCCGCCTCGGACCGGTCAAGAAGTTCCCCGGCCAGGGGGGTATCCCCCCGCTTGAGCGCCAGGTCAATATTGGTGATATTTTCAAGGGCCCGGTATTCGGGCTGGCTGCCCTCCTGTGAAATCGCCCGGGTTTTTTCAAGCATCTGCCGGGCCGCGGCAAAATCTCCGGACTGGACCAGCCCCAGGGTTAAAATCACCGAAGCATTGAGGACCAGTTCGGGATTTTTGATGCCCCGGGCCAGGAGAATGGCGTTGCGGCAGGCAGAGATCCCTTTGGGAATATCGCCGGTGCCGGCAATGTATCCCAGGCCGATCTGCTGCCACAGCAGAATCCGGGCCCAGGCAAAGCGGTGGTCGTCCCCAAGGCTGTCCAGGGCGGTTTCCCCGGCCTGAATGTAAGGTAAAAGGTCGGTTGAAGGCTGCCGGATAAACACGGAGGCCTCAATGAGATAGGCCAGGCTGAGCAGGATTCCCCGGGTGTCATCCGCTTGTTTGAACAGGTCCAGGGCCCGTCCAAAGGCCTGGATATTTTTTTTGCCGCCCCGGATACGGGCCCCCATGGTCTTGAACAGAATCAGCCAGGGATCATCCCGGGTAAGGGATTCAGGCAGGGCGCCAATCCATTGAGACAGGCGATCGGTCCTGCCGGTAATGACATAATCGGTTCCTTTGACCTTGAGGATTTTGGCCACCCGGTCATGGCATCCGGCGGCCGTGAGAAAGGAAATGGCCTGTTCATGGTCCTTTTTCTCCCAGAACGCCTGGCCGATCCGCTGGTTGAGGCCGTTGATGTCTGCTTTGTCCCGGGATTGGTGAAGGTCGGTTAATAAAAATTCCCGGAACAGGTTGTTGTACCTGAATACCGGCCACTGGCTGCGGGGCGTAATCTTCTGAATAAACAGGTTGCGCTGCTCCAGCCGGTTGAGCAGTTCCAAAGGATCTGTCCCGGGAAAAATCAGGGAAAGCATCCGGGTGTCCAGTTCTTCAAACAGGGCGGTCTGCCTTAGAAATTCTCTGATCTCAGGGGCAAGGTTCCGGTAGATCTCCTGGCTGAAATATGAAAAGGCTTTGGCCGAAATCTGCTGGGGAAATCCCTTAAAATCCCGGGTTTGCCGGACCGCCTCAGCTACCAGAATCAGGCCGCCGGCCCAGCCGCCGGTGGCGTCCAGGATTTTTTGGGCATCTTTGGGGTCAAGGGGGAGGGCCTTTTGCAGGGCGGTTTTCGTAAAAAAGGCCAGAATTTCTTCCAGGGTAAAGGCCAGGTCCCGGTTGCCCAGTGCCAGAAGCTCCTGGTTCATTTCAAACCGGCTCAGATTCAGGGCGGGCCGGGTCCTGGACAGCAGAAAGAACCGGACATGTCTTGGGCTTTCCGCCAACAGGGCCTGGACAAGTTCCAGGGACGGCGAATCCAAAGCCAGGGCCTCCATATCGTCCAGAACCAGGTTCAGGGGACCTTCAATACGGTTCATGGCCCGGGTAAGGATCTCGGACTGCCGGGGCAGGTCCTGCCGGGTTCCCAAAGACACATGGGGAAAAGAAGGCCCTTGGGGCGAGGGATTAAAAAGGGTTTGAAGCCCCCGGAAAATCAGATCAAAAAGGGGCCCGCTGTCCTTAAATGACGGGTTCAGGTGAAACCATAGACAGGGGGCCTTTTCCCGGTTTAAATAATCGGCCGCCAGGGTGGACTTTCCCTGGGCCGCCTGGCCGGTGAGAAGGATAATGCGGCAGTGGCGGCAGGATGACAGCATCCGGTAAAGCCTCGGCCTTGGCAGGACGTCCGGCAACACCGGGATATGGAAGATATGGAATTGGGCGGATGTCACAGACCCGGTTCCCCTGTCTTTGCCGCCTCCAGTACGGCCATCTTCTGGATGCCGGCCATCTCCATCAGCCGCAGGATATTATAGGACAGCCCGGTGATGCGAAGGGCGTGGCCTTTTGAGGACAAGGTTTTAAGGGTGTCCATGAACACCGATATGCCGGCCCGGTCCATGGCAATGTCCCGGCTGACCCGGAACTCAACCGGGGCGCCCTGGCCCAGGCCCTCCCGGATCATTGAAAGGGGGGCAGCGCTCTCTTGGGTCAGCTTGCCCCGGAGATGAAAACAGGCCGCTTTGGGGGGATCTTCACAGGGCAACAGGGAAAACTTAAGGTCCGGCTGGTCCAGACGGTGTTCCGCCCGGGCCAGTGCGGCATTCAGGGCCTGGCGCTCCACGGGCTTGTTGATAAAGTCCGAAGCCCCCTGGTCCAGGGCTTCAACGGCCCGTTCCAGATCCCCGTGGCCGGTGATGATGATCACCTGGCACCGGGGATCATGGGCCCGGATCTGTTTTAACACCTCAATGCCGTCAATTCCCGGCATCCGGATGTCCGTAAATACCATATCCGGTTTTATTTCTTTAAACACCTCAAGGCCCGTTTCACCGCTGTCTGCCGTGGCCGCCTCATACCCGTAAGCGGTCAGGAAAAGCTTAAACATGGACAGGGTTGGTTTTTCATCATCTATGACCAGGATTTTCATGCTGCTGTTCCTTATTCTTCTAAAGAGAATGGGCTGGAAAAATAATTTTAAATTCCGTGCCTGTTCCCGGGTTGCTTTTGACGCTGATGGAGCCGTTATAATCCTTTGGTCCAGACAGCAACATATAATTTTGATGTTTACCAGCCCCGTAATCCCAAGGCAAGTGCATACTACAAATGTGTTGAAAATCATTTTGAAGATCTGGAACGTGCCTGGGATGACATAAATGCATCCCGATTAGGTTTTTCGGAAACACCCCCACGGGTGTGGGGAAGACGGGCAACAAGCAAGCGAAGGGCTCTCTTAAGTAGAAACACCCCCACGGGTGTGGGGAAGACGTTATTGACCTTGAATAAAAAAAGCGTGGATGGGAAACACCCCCACGGGTGTGGGGAAGACTGGGCGTTTTAGACCTAAAAGCGACCCGAAAATAGAAACACCCCCACGGGTGTGGGGAAGACCTTTATGCTCCTTGTAAAATTTTATGCGGCTGAGAAACACCCCCACGGGTGTGGGGAAGACTTCCGGGCCATTATCCTCCTGCCCCGGATGCGAGAAACACCCCCACGGGTGTGGGGAAGACCGGAAAGTTTATGGTGAGTTAATGATATGGCCAGAAACACCCCCACGGGTGTGGGGAAGACATATCACGTACGCACCGGTAACGTAATTACCTAGAAACACCCCCACGGGTGTGGGGAAGACGCCTGTGCAAGCGCTAAACGGTAATCGTCGATAGAAACACCCCCACGGGTGTGGGGAAGACCTGAAAGCGTCGGGGTCAACACCGTATACATAGGAAACACCCCCACGGGTGTGGGGAAGACGACCTCGGCAAGTCACTAAACTGCCGGAAGGGAGAAACACCCCCACGGGTGTGGGGAAGACCAACACAAGATTTACAGACGGGGGACTTTATCGGAAACACCCCCACGGGTGTGGGGAAGACGATGATCTTTATTTTAAATTTTTCTGCGCCACAGAAACACCCCCACGGGTGTGGGGAAGACTTTAATGAAACCCATGAACTCCGGACACAGGAGGAAACACCCCCACGGGTGTGGGGAAGACTGTTTTTTTGGTTCCGCCAGCCTGGCTTTCCCAGAAACACCCCCACGGGTGTGGGGAAGACTTAGTTTGGTGGTTGTTTGGTAAGGTGCTGTCGGAAACACCCCCACGGGTGTGGGGAAGACTCTAATCAACCCACTTTCTCCCATCGCAGTAAGGAAACACCCCCACGGGTGTGGGGAAGACAACTTTCCTTTTCCTGCCGCCTTTAATCTGAGGGAAACACCCCCACGGGTGTGGGGAAGACACCAGTCCTTGACTATTTTGTCCAGGCTGGCTAGAAACACCCCCACGGGTGTGGGGAAGACTCGAAAAGGGTTTTAAAATACGCCGCTGTCATAGAAACACCCCCACGGGTGTGGGGAAGACGGTATTTGTGTCTCGGTTTGTTCGGTCGTTAAAGAAACACCCCCACGGGTGTGGGGAAGACCGCCTATAAACGTCGCCACGGTGCCGAACATGGGAAACACCCCCACGGGTGTGGGGAAGACCCGGGTCTAAAGCCACCAAATCAGGAATCTGGAGAAACACCCCCACGGGTGTGGGGAAGACCCTTAATCATAAATTCCATTTCCGCTGCCGTAAGAAACACCCCCACGGGTGTGGGGAAGACCCTTTATGGCCAGGATCAACTCAAAGGACATTAGAAACACCCCCACGGGTGTGGGGAAGACCGCTTTGGCGTATTGCCGGTATCGCTCTTTTGAGAAACACCCCCACGGGTGTGGGGAAGACTTATTAGAAGATGAGCGCAAAGCCAAAGAAAGGGAAACACCCCCACGGGTGTGGGGAAGACCATGGTCTTTAATGCCATATCATCCTTCCTAAAGAAACACCCCCACGGGTGTGGGGAAGACCCCCACCCATTTAATTTTGTCAATTTTCTTCCAGAAACACCCCCACGGGTGTGGGGAAGACGCTTACCCGGTTTTCTATTTTTTCAAGGAGCTGGAAACACCCCCACGGGTGTGGGGAAGACTTGGGTTTCAGGCGATCAACCGGAATGACATCAGAAACACCCCCACGGGTGTGGGGAAGACTTTTTAAGAAAGGCATGATTGTTGCTTAATCAAGAAACACCCCCACGGGTGTGGGGAAGACTTGTATAGATCAAGCTGTGGTACATGTCGATCGGAAACACCCCCACGGGTGTGGGGAAGACTCAGGCGAGGAACTTCCTACCGGCGTTACTGCAGAAACACCCCCACGGGTGTGGGGAAGACTTTATTTACGACATTGAAGTTTACCCCAACGTGGAAACACCCCCACGGGTGTGGGGAAGACCCATCTGCGGTGGGTGGTCGGACCATCTGTCGGGAAACACCCCCACGGGTGTGGGGAAGACCCATTAGATTCGTCAGGCTCGTTTTCAGCCTTAGAAACACCCCCACGGGTGTGGGGAAGACCTTTACCCTTTGGGAGACTGCGAGCGTACAACGGAAACACCCCCACGGGTGTGGGGAAGACAACGCGTGGGACGCTTTTATCGAGTCTCAGGCGGAAACACCCCCACGGGTGTGGGGAAGACCAGCAGAATGTCGAAGGCGCCGCATCAAATCAAGAAACACCCCCACGGGTGTGGGGAAGACTTTTAAAGCCGGGCGCTACCCGGCGGTTATGCGGAAACACCCCCACGGGTGTGGGGAAGACGACCATATCAGACGGACATATCGGACCGTATTAGAAACACCCCCACGGGTGTGGGGAAGACTTCGATACTCTCAAGAAAAGCACCCGGTAAAAAGAAACACCCCCACGGGTGTGGGGAAGACGAAGAGGCGAAGGAAGGCACACTCGCCCATGAAGAAACACCCCCACGGGTGTGGGGAAGACCAACCCACCCGGCGGAGGCTTCATCATCATCGAGAAACACCCCCACGGGTGTGGGGAAGACTTTAATTCCTCTTGAGTGTCTTCTATAGCATCAGAAACACCCCCACGGGTGTGGGGAAGACCAATGGAGCTTGAGGGGATACTGAATACAGAGGGAAACACCCCCACGGGTGTGGGGAAGACTTTATGCCGACATTATAAAAAGCTTACCTGCCGGAAACACCCCCACGGGTGTGGGGAAGACGAGATGGAAACATTACGACTGGATGCCCAACCAGAAACACCCCCACGGGTGTGGGGAAGACCCCCAAAAAATCGCATATGGCTCCGGGGGTTTGGAAACACCCCCACGGGTGTGGGGAAGACGTTTTGGTGGTCTGGGCACCTTTGGCAAGAGGGGAAACACCCCCACGGGTGTGGGGAAGACCAACATGGAGCCGGGGGCAGTCCGGGAGGTGAGGAAACACCCCCACGGGTGTGGGGAAGACCTTTGATTAGTTTGTGTAATCCTTCCGCTTCTCAGAAACACCCCCACGGGTGTGGGGAAGACAGCCTCAGACCTGGAATCAACCGGTGTATCCCGGAAACACCCCCACGGGTGTGGGGAAGACTCACAGATCCAAAGAAAAGATCCAATTTTTAAAGAAACACCCCCACGGGTGTGGGGAAGACTCAACTGTGTTAACGCCTTCGGGCGTTAACCCGGAAACACCCCCACGGGTGTGGGGAAGACTAGAAGGACCTTATTAAAATGGAGAATATAGAAGAAACACCCCCACGGGTGTGGGGAAGACTTGATTGCCGGATAGGCCCTGTATTCTGCCTCTGAAACACCCCCACGGGTGTGGGGAAGACAGTAAGAGATTGTGACAAACATCGCGGTGGGTGGAAACACCCCCACGGGTGTGGGGAAGACTCACCCCACATATCAGTACTTGACCCGGTGAAAAGAAACACCCCCACGGGTGTGGGGAAGACTTCCATCCGGACAGGCATGCCGGCTGCAATGAAGAAACACCCCCACGGGTGTGGGGAAGACCTGTCCATGATATTTCTGAGTTTTTGCCCATGAGAAACACCCCCACGGGTGTGGGGAAGACTATTCCATCATGAAATCAACAAGATCATCGATAGAAACACCCCCACGGGTGTGGGGAAGACGCCCCAAGCATGGGGATTGAAGCCCGAAACGGGGAAACACCCCCACGGGTGTGGGGAAGACTTTTAAGCATGTCTTTTGTATCAGACAATGACAGAAACACCCCCACGGGTGTGGGGAAGACTTGTATGTCCTTATCGCGTGCTTGAACGAGGTAGAAACACCCCCACGGGTGTGGGGAAGACTGTCTACCGTGTGAAGATGGGGTAATTTGCATAGAAACACCCCCACGGGTGTGGGGAAGACTACGGGGAAAAACATTACCTCTTGCAAGCAAGAGAAACACCCCCACGGGTGTGGGGAAGACTGGAAAAGAAATGGCCTTTGAAGATGCTGAACAAGAAACACCCCCACGGGTGTGGGGAAGACTATAGATGATCCCCCGTTTTTATCTTCGTACAAGAAACACCCCCACGGGTGTGGGGAAGACTAAAGGAAAGGAGATAAAAACTAAAGGAATTTAGGAAACACCCCCACGGGTGTGGGGAAGACTTTATTTTAAATGAAAAAACAGCAGAAGAATTGGAAACACCCCCACGGGTGTGGGGAAGACCCATTGATTAGGAGAATATAATACATAAGAGGAGAAACACCCCCACGGGTGTGGGGAAGACGTTTTGTTGTTTAGGCACAGGAATTGCATTGTGGAAACACCCCCACGGGTGTGGGGAAGACTATTTTTTGAGGAATTTAGCTAAATTCCTTTAGGAAACACCCCCACGGGTGTGGGGAAGACCATTTTTAGCTGCTTTTCTTAATACTTTTTCTGGAAACACCCCCACGGGTGTGGGGAAGACTGAAAATAACCCTAAAAGACCCCAAAGGTATGAGAAACACCCCCACGGGTGTGGGGAAGACTATAGCAATAAACATAAACAAAGAGCAGGAATAGAAACACCCCCACGGGTGTGGGGAAGACTTAAAATGCCCTAAAATAGCACATAA
Organism: uncultured Desulfospira sp.; assembly: GCA_963663165.1. GTDB lineage: Bacteria > Desulfobacterota > Desulfobacteria > Desulfobacterales > Desulfobacteraceae > Desulfospira. Next base: position 6,441,656 of record OY760175.1, read on the forward strand.
AAACACAGAAACACCCCCACGGGTGTGGGGAAGACGTTGTTGGTCCCCATGTCCCTCTAAAAGTCGTAGAAACACCCCCACGGGTGTGGGGAAGACTTTTTCCTGAAAAAAATAGTTCAAATGCGCTTGGAAACACCCCCACGGGTGTGGGGAAGACCCGTATATTGGGGCAAAGGTCCCTTTTCTGATGGAAACACCCCCACGGGTGTGGGGAAGACTAAATAAAAACAAGGCTGTATTATTTAACAACCAGAAACACCCCCACGGGTGTGGGGAAGACTAGATGATCCCCCGTTTTTATCTTCGTATGATCGGAAACACCCCCACGGGTGTGGGGAAGACCAAGAACCCGGATTTCGCGTGGTCCAACCTGCAGAAACACCCCCACGGGTGTGGGGAAGACCTTTGAAATGCGGCGGGAAAACACATGGAATTAGAAACACCCCCACGGGTGTGGGGAAGACTTCCCATAACAAAGGGCTTCTCCAATCCATAAAGAAACACCCCCACGGGTGTGGGGAAGACTGATTACGTTTAGTTAACTTTTTTACCTCTTTTGAAACACCCCCACGGGTGTGGGGAAGACTCATGGAGAACGGGCAGGCAATCCTTGCCCTTGGAAACACCCCCACGGGTGTGGGGAAGACATCCCTGTATCCGAAAACTTGGAAAATATAACAGAAACACCCCCACGGGTGTGGGGAAGACTCTCTTTGCGCCTCGTGACGGCTCAGTGCTTGAGAAACACCCCCACGGGTGTGGGGAAGACTTGTATTGTCTGGCAACGTATCAAATGAAAAAAGAAACACCCCCACGGGTGTGGGGAAGACGAGACCCAAGGGCATAGTAGGTATTTTACTTTAGAAACACCCCCACGGGTGTGGGGAAGACTCCCTTATGCTCCAAAGGCAGGATCATCTAAAGGAAACACCCCCACGGGTGTGGGGAAGACCGGCCTTGCTTTATGCTTAGAGTATAAATACCGGAAACACCCCCACGGGTGTGGGGAAGACAAGGGGCTTTACGGGGATTTTAGAGTTATATGAGAAACACCCCCACGGGTGTGGGGAAGACAACTTCTCACCTGTAAAAATCCTGTGGAAGCAAGAAACACCCCCACGGGTGTGGGGAAGACAATGTCAATATGGACGAAACAGGAGGATATGCAGAAACACCCCCACGGGTGTGGGGAAGACTAATCAGGCTTCTGCTCTGCCTGAATTACTTGAGAAACACCCCCACGGGTGTGGGGAAGACATTTCAGAACTATCAGGCGCAAAAAAAGAAGTAGAAACACCCCCACGGGTGTGGGGAAGACTGCACTATACCATATATAAAATCCTTGTCAACAAGAAACACCCCCACGGGTGTGGGGAAGACTAATTTTTTCAATAGCTTCTGCGATCATTTTCTAGAAACACCCCCACGGGTGTGGGGAAGACTAACCTCCAAATCCACCCACACATGGAAAAAGAAGAAACACCCCCACGGGTGTGGGGAAGACTCAATAATGTCATAAAAGATGTAAAAGGTATGAGAAACACCCCCACGGGTGTGGGGAAGACTCACACGGTAGACATTTTCTAAAAACATAATGAGAAACACCCCCACGGGTGTGGGGAAGACCCGAGAAGGATAACACTTTCCCACCCTAACCGAGAAACACCCCCACGGGTGTGGGGAAGACGCCCTTGTTTGGGCGATAACATCAATCTAGACAGAAACACCCCCACGGGTGTGGGGAAGACACGGTAACGGTAACACACACACAACAAAGGAGAGAAACACCCCCACGGGTGTGGGGAAGACCCTACTTCTCCCTATATCGTAAACAATACCTTAGAAACACCCCCACGGGTGTGGGGAAGACTGCCGTGCTGAAGTGTCATAGCTGTCAATCAGAGAAACACCCCCACGGGTGTGGGGAAGACTAGTAGTAGTGTATAGAGCAGCATGGAGGTGTGGAAACACCCCCACGGGTGTGGGGAAGACACCAACAAGTTGTCAAAGATCAGTTAAACAGGCACAATATCTTGTGGTTGAGCCATAAATGATTTTTCAATGATTAACTGCATTCCGGAAATTTCGGTCAGTTTTTTTGTAGTTGATCCAATGGTACGGATTTCATATCCCGGCGGGTTGGATATGGATCTGAATATGGTGATACCGGAATCTGCCGGGCAGCGGTCATAAAGGTACTCAATTACGGATTTGGCCACAGAATCTTTTATGCCGGAAACGAATATGTTGGCTCTTGGTTCTATAAACCAGAGTTTCATTCTGCCCCTTACAGCAGGCGGAAGCTTATTGGCCACGACGACAAGCACTTTTTTCTCCCATAAGGTAAATGATATCTTTTGCAGACTGAGATAAAAGGTCCATTTCAATCACCCTTTCTCGAAAGGCGCTTGAAACCATATGTTTATTGTAAATGCCGGCCATCTCTTTGGTCAGGGAAAATGCCATATCAATACACAAGCGATCTTTGTACAAATCTGCCAGATCATAGATGAATGGCAGTGGGCTCCCGGAATGGATAAAACCGATATGGGGGGAATATCCCATGGCATGGACAGCAGAACACAAGATTCCATAAAGCGCTGCATTGGCGGAGGTCAGTATCTGGTTGGTTACATCGCTCAATTCCATCTTACCGGGAGTAAACCTCCGTCCTTTCCATCCCACGCCGTATTCCCGGGCTTTTTCCTGATAAAATTGCCGCACCCGGTGCCCTTCCATTCCCATCATTTCCTTTAAGGTTTTCCCCTTGAGTTCTGCATCTGGAAATCTGTAAGCATACATTTTTCTGGCGACTTTTAACGATTTTTCCGGATAAGCGGCAAGCATCATCTGCCGTTTTAAATTCCGGGTGTCTGCTGTCGGCAAAAAGCCTGCGGCATAAAAAAGAAGGGTATCCTCACCCACCCAGCAGACAGAACAATTGGCTGCGGTGGCGGTCTTTACTGCTTCATGGGTGATGCTGGTCCCGGGTCCGAGAAGCAGGGTGTTAATCGTGGCCACAGGAAGCCGGACAACATGGCACTCTGAATCAATCCATTTAATACTGCTGTCGTCAATTTCCAGCCGCCCGCGTTCAAGATAGATAAAAGGATATTTGTCTTTTACCTGGGGCAGTGATTCCCTTGTGACTTTTATAAACAGGCGCTTTCCATTTGCCATGATTCAGCCTTCCACATCCAGAATCGTCACCATTCTATCCCGGTATCGCTTGTGTGGACCTAATTGAAGGGGGACATCGTTTAAAGAAAATATTTCGTCCCCGTCATGTTCTCCCTGCAAGATCTTAAAGCTCGGGACTCGGTTTTTCGTTTCTGCAAGTTTATCAGCCTTAGCAAAAGCGGCATCCGCAGTATCAAACTTCCCCTGGAAAATAAATTCAGTGGGCACACAGGATTTTCGTCCAAGATAGAGGTCCCATACCGGACCTTGAAAATGCTGAATAAGTGTTTCAGCTTCCCGGCCGGGCACCTGCATGGCTGCAGCAAAAATCATATCCTGAATGTAGTATCGGTAGGTGATTTTTGTACCCCCGCCTACGGCTTTCTTCCCTTGGCTTGTTTTAGGAATAAGCAGGTTTTGCCACGGGTCGTTGGTATCGTAACCGCTGCCCACCATATGAAAATCCCGCAAAAGTGGTTCCCGGGGACAGGGGGCACCGTTGTTGCCCTTTCTTGCATAGGCGATGATTTGAAGGTCTAAGTCAGCAAATTCGCCCAGCCGTTTTTCCTGTTTTCCTCCTGCGCCAAGTGCACAGCAGGCCATTCCTATCAGGCCTGACTTGGTCGGAAAGTTCAACGTGTCCCGCCGGCCGAATTTTGAGTCAAATCCCCAGGCCTGCAAAGGGCCTTCCAACCATAATAATAAATATGGATCCGTCATGACAAACCTTCTATTTTATGTGGTCTTGAAGCGATGTGATCAAGTGATCAATGCTGTAATCCTCATTTTCACCCCATTCATAATCTCCCAGCTTGCCGTACAGGGAGCCGGAGAGCTTTTCCTTTTTAGCCAGTTCAGTTTTTAAATGGGCGATACTGGGGTCGATATACCCGCCATGGATCGTTCTTACCGGTGTCTCATAAGAGACCTGAAGGCGCTGGCCTTTTCGAACAAGCACCTTTGCAAAATCCCAGGGGCAGGCCCCTGACTGGGTGGTCTGCCGGGCCGAGGGAACTGCCTGATACAATGCTTTGGTAAAGACGGAAATTGCCTGTTTCATGTCTTCTTTGTCCAGGGTTTCTGACAGCTGTCCCAAATCAAGACTCACATACCGGTAATACGTGGCGGAGTTAAATTCAAGACTTCCCATATGGGCGGACCCGGGTTCGTCCTGCAGATCGTCGATGGCAGTGAAAAATTCAACCTCATTGCCGGCCTTATGGGTTGAGATGGCATGGGAAAATGAAGCAGCCGCCTCCACATTCAGGTCGGCCGCCTTGGCTACCATCCTTCCGAAAAGAGCTATATCCAGAGCATTTAATGATCTATGAACGGCTTTTAGGGCTGCCTTGACAAGCGCTTTTTCTTTCAGTTCTGCAACATCAAAATTATTTTCTTTGGCATGCGCTGCCAATGCGCCTGACTCGCTGTCACTGATGAACAGTAATGTGTCATCACTTAGAAACGATGCAATCTTTTCAGCACACGCCTGGGCTTTCTCATCATCAGCGCCGGCCAGGGTGCAGGCGTCTTTGATCAAAGCTTCGACTTTCTTGGTTCTTGTACCCAGCTTGACGCCGTACTCAGCCATGGCCAGCCTGACCTGCCGCTTCCAGCACTGGGAGCTGACACGGGCCCTGGTAACCCCGCCGACTACAGCGGTTTTGGGGGCGCCCACATCGTCCCTGTTCAGACAGGTGACAGGAAAAGATTGAAGAATATGGTACTCAATACGGGTGTTTTTCAGGGAATCGTCCATTTTTCTATCCTTTTATTTAATATAACGGGTTATGTGATAGCGGAACAATTTGCAGCAGGCCACAGCCAAAGGACCGGGCACGGCCAATGCCCTGTCTGAAGCTTCGGATAAAGGCATCCCGGTCTATGACCTTCAGTTCACCTTCTATGGCTGCCTGGGCGATGGTAACAGGCTGCAGGTTTTTTCCCTTGAAAGTAAGGACTTCTACATTGTTCACCTGCAGCCTTGGCGTTTCACAATCAAATCCCCAACTTTGTTTTGACCTTTCAATAAACCACCGGGCTATATTCTCTCTTCCCTTAACCGGTATCAGTTTTCTGGTCTTATTATTTCTGCGGCAGGGGTTGACCGTTGTTTTGAAACGGTAGTTTTCATACTTAAATAAAGAAGGTTTGATTTTTTTGGTTTCCACCTCCCCGTATTGGCCGTTGACACAGGGGGAGGGCATGCGGTCTGAAATCATAAGAATCTTGCGGTTTAGAAAATTACCGCCTTCATCATTGTAAACAATACCGCTTGATTTGCTTTTATTTTTTTCACCTTCGCTTCTCACATCCTGAAAAAGGCTGTAGACGGTTCTGTGGATGGAGTAAGGATCAGTAATTCTTAATGCTTTCATGGCAGTCCGGTCTAATCTGAGCATGCTGGCATATAGGGGAGAATCCATTATTTTTCTCCTTGATTTAAACTTTTCCCGCTGTAAAATTCCTGGGCCCAGCTGGCTTTTACGGTTTGTCCATCCCACGAAAATTTTAGAAGCTGTTTCAAGATTTTTATGTAGTCAAGGGACTGACTGGTTTTGCTGTTGATCAATGAAAAAAGCGGCCTTAAAATACGGCACAGTTCCGATATATCCTGGCAGGCCAGCAGCCGTCGAAGTTTGGCCTTTGCCTGATCACTCTGGTTGCCGTCCTCATAACATGATGCAATGGCCTTACCAAGAGAAAGCCGGCCGGTACTCTCTACTTTTGCTTTGGCAATGGCCGCTGCAATTGTCACATAGGGAAGCCGCCAGCGCTCTTTCACAAGATCAATACCAAAAGCCGCCAGTGTTTCCCAGCTTTGATATTCGGTATCCGGGTTGTCGGATCGTTTCAGTCTTGCGGCGTATCCTTTATCCTGCCCACATTTTTTTATTACGAATTCGACAAATTTTGTGGGTTTATCGGCAGGTTTTACTGCCTGCTCCTTGTCTGCGGTATTCATCACTCCTCCTTTTTCAGGTAATTAGACAGGTTGGGACGGCATTTTGCCCAGGCATCCATCTGCCGGGCCGTGTCATTGGGGCAGCACTGGTTGTAGACCGTATGAACATATCCTGCAAACTTACGGCGCAGGCGTTCCCTTTCCATTGCCGATTCCGGTACATCGTCACAGGCATTTATCAGATATTGGAAATCCCGCTCGCAGAGTTGCCAGAACTGGTTTGTACCATTCCCGGCAAAGGCGCCGCCATCAGACAGTTGTGTTTTATAAAAGTTCAGGATGCTGCCGTATAGTTTTTTAGCGATACCTTCAAGATGCTCCATTTCTAAAATCAGTTGGTTGAACCAGGGGGTGTCTGAGATAAATTCCGGTTTCAGTCTGACTTCCGATTCTACAAAATCATTGGAACCAGAGACATATTGCTCTCCTGCATTGCTGCTCACACGAAGCCCGCCGGACCAGATTGTAAATGAAGTTGCTGTATGGCGTGTCCTTGGCATGGAAATATATAGCTGAAAGCACTCAAAACGGCGTTTTGCCTGTTTAACAAAGCTGAGCATGGCCGGCAGTTGCCGCCAGGGCCTTTTTTCTGGATCAGCCCAGAGAACTTTATTTTTTTTGCCGCTGCAATCAATGGCAATTGTCGGATCAAAAAAGCCGTCCAGATAGTTCAAATGCGAAATTCCCTCTGAATAATGAACCCCGTCTTTATCTAAAAGGCAGAATCTGCACATAGGGATCAACCGACCCATTAATGTTGTTTTTAGTTCTTGGGCAACAGGGCAGTCTTCTCCCTGGGGCATCTTTTCCCAGGGGGCATTGCCGACACCACCAGAAAAGATTCCGGATGAATGTATATTTTTTTGCGTAAACAAATTCATCCATAGGGAATCCAGCAAAAAATCTCCATAGATAAAAGAGTGTAATAACCCCATATGGGCTATTGCAGGACCTGGTTTGCCTGCCTTTGTCTTGCCCTTATACCCTACAGTTAAAGACAAGGAGTTATCGACTTTTTTACCGCCCAGGGCAAACCCCATCAGGGTCACCAGCAGCAAGGCTTTTTCAGCATGGCTGAGTATCCTTTCCACCTGAGACTGGGTGTGAACGGTTGTGTTTCCAGTGGAAACTTCCGGTAAAAGCGCTCCATACGGCTGCTTTTCGGCATGGAATATTGCGGGCATCTGCAAAAAAGGTTTCTCACCATAAAGAAAAAACTGGCCATGCCATGTTTCCAGGTAAGCTGTGCATTTTTCAGAAAGTCCCTGGGCACCCAATTTTCGCCACTCTTCTTCATTTTCCGGCGTTGCAGCTGCCTGGGCAATGGCGAGCAGCAATTTCATCACCGCGATTTTTTGAACAGGGTTGCCGCCCAGCCGACGGTACTCAGAATTTGTGAATATCTGTCCCAGGCTGACCCGGCCCGCACCTGCAACCGGTATCCAGGGTTCGTCAATCAGGTTGAATCGGTTTTCCATAAACTATTCCTTTTGTTTCATGCTGCAGTATCCCAGGTCTTTGCGGTATTGCAAAATACGGGTATCATGGACTGGGGCTCCCTGATAGCCCTTTAAAGTGCCGGTTTCATCAACCAGGGCCACGCGCAGTAAAGACTCGTCATGTTCTTCTTTGCCGATATACAGGCAGTTGCCAAGGCCGATTTTTTCAAGCCAGTTACGGGGTATCTGTATGGGGGCTGTTTTAAATCCTGTCTTTACTATCTGATTCATTAGACTCACAGCCTTGTTCTTCCATTCTTTTTGCCCAAGCCTGTACCGGGCCCATGGTAAAACAACAGATTCCCCGTTAATCAATGTCAGCCTGGTTTCTTTTTTCCCCGGAGGGGCTGATATGTCTTTGAGCAGTAATACATCAATGGACTCCATTTCGGAGTACCGGGTCTGCGCTTTTGTTTCCGGAAGGGTTTTGCCCTCTTTTGAAAGCGTAATTTGGGCCAGTTGCCTTAGAGCGTTTTTCCCTTTTGTGTAGCGGGTTCCGTTTTCAAGTTCATAAATCAGTTCCGCCATGAAGCCGTTTTCTTCTTGTTCCTGATAGGTTGCTTCAATGAGGGGACGAATATCATCCGGCAGCCTGATGGTCTGGCATTTTCCCCACACGTCAAGGCTTCGATGCAGTACATAGGGGTTGTAGATATAGCCGCTGACCCCAAAAGCCGTTTTTGGATTTTTTTTCAAAGAAGAACTGTCCGGCATGATGAGCAAGGCCTGCCTTTTGGCACGGGTGTGTCTCGGGGTGCCCTCATGCCGCCACAGCCGTCCTATTCTCTGGAAAAGCATATCTGTTGGACAAAACCGGGTCACCAGAAAGTCGGCATCAATATCAAGGGACTGTTCAAGCACCTGTGTCCCAATCAGCAGTCGGCCCTGCTGTCCCCGGGTTTCCCATCCCTTTTTCCCAAACTGGCTGACCCAGAAATTTTCCTTTTCCCTTCGGTGTTCCGGCGTGAACCTGGAATGAAGCAGGCCGCTGGCTACACCAAGTTCCGCTGCCCGCGCAGCCATTGAAAGATAGGTGCGCTGGGCATCTTCCACACTGTTTTCAATCCAGAGAACCTGTTGGCCGTCTGCGGCCCTGTCCAGAGCAATCTCTTTTGCCGGGGCGTCATCGGTCTGAAACCTTATGGTGACTTCCACAGACGAATGGTCCATCACGGGATCTTCAATTGTGGTTAGTCCGGGTTTTATGGCCGTGACCAGCGGATAGTCCCGGGCCTCTAATTTTGAACCGATCAGCATCTGTTTTCGCTGCCTGCTTAATGTTGCGCTTAAGATGATGACCGTGCAGGACAGATGTTGTAAAAGCTTTATCAGTGCATCAAGAATTGTTCCGGTATAAACATCATAGGTGTGAACCTCATCCAGGATAACCACTTTTCCTGAAAGGCCAAATGCCCGGACAAAACCATGCTTGACATTCATGGCCGCCATCAACGCCTGATCAATGGTCCCAACGGCAAATGGCGCCAGAATGCCTCTCTTGCCGGTGTTAAACCATGCGCCTCCCGGCCGGCCCTCTTCTCCCATGTCAGACCCGTGAAGGAGCCATGCCGAACCATGCAGCAGGAGGGCCTGACGGTTTTTAAAGCCGGGATCAAGGATGGCATCAAGAAACGTGTTAAACCGCTCGTAAATTTTATTGGATGTAAGTTGCGTGGGAAGAGCAAAATAAATCCCCCGTGCCTTTTCATTACTTAAAAGCTGATAAGCCGCATATAAAGCCGCTTCTGTTTTGCCGAGCCCCATGGGAGCCTCAAGTATATAAACGCCGGGGCCGGTTGTATGGATAAACAGTTTTTCCTGGATTTCGTATGGGGAAAAACCAAAAATATGTTTAAAATCCAGATTTTTCCTGAAACGGGGTGAAATAAAGCCAGCCCTGTCAAGGGCAGTGGAAATACTATCCTGCCAAGGCTTTGCCGGGTTTTCGAAATATGCCCCTGAGCCGATCCAGTCAGCAACCGAGGTGACCCCTGCGATCAAGCGTGCCTGTTCAGGGCTTTTAATCTCAGGCCACTGTGTTTGCAGTTCTCTTTTAAGTTCTTCAACGAATGATTCTCTTTCCCGCTGCCATACTTCTCCGCCAAGAACTTTTCCCTGGGCAGTATAAAGCCCGGTTGAAGGGGTGAATCCGTGGTGCTGTCCAGAGATCTCCGGGATATAGGGGCCTGGATTTATCTCATCCAGGCAGATCTGACTGGTCCCGGCATGGCCGCCCCAAAGCGATTCCAGCTGTGGTTCTATATTGAGAAACGGGTAGTCGCCTGGTTGAAAACCATGTGTGTTCTGTAAGATTTTTTTTTGAAACGTCGGGCTGATTTTCCCGACATCATGGATACCTGCAGCAAGCTCGAATCCTCTTGGAAAAAGTTTTTTTGCTATTTTTTCCGGAATACGCGCAACAAGTTCTTTGGCAACTTCAGCAACAATAAGGCAATGCTCATAAACTGTTCTGCCGGTTTTACTGATCCCTTCAGGGGTTTGAAATGTTTTGGCAAAACAGGCGTTAAATGGAACGGCACGATCCTTTACCTGACTGGAAGCTTTATTTAACTTGTTTTTGGGTCCGCGCATGCTTAAAACCTTTTTTTAAGTTAAGCGCCGGTTATTCATTTTGATCTATGAACTTGAAAAGCAATTGATAATTTGCACAACCATCACATCTCAGCCAAGGCGTAACTCCATATCCACCGTTTCCCAGGGCAGGGCGCTGCGGGCCACATTGACAATGACCGCTTCTATGGGGCTGCCGCCGTCCATGAGCATTATCCATCTTGGCACATGGCATAAGCATACCACCCTGCAGGATCATTCCGTGATCCTGGGGGAATTTTTTTTCTAATTTTTTCCCCCTGCTACTTTTTTTCATACTGGCCCAGGGCCTGCTCAAGGCGGCTGCGCACCTCCTGCTGAAGGCTTATGGGGGCCATGACCCTGACATCAGGCCCATACCGCAGAATTTCCATAACCAGCTCCCTTTGATCGGCATAGGGCAGGCGCAGTTCATAGGTGCCGTCTGATAAAAAGCCCCCTTGCTGGTCCGGATGCCATTTTTCTTCGGCCACCCAGCGGGCCGCCTTCCGGGAAAAACGCAAAACCGCCTCTGCCACGGGATGGCCTGCAAAAATGCCAAAGGACGAAAAAAAATGATCGTCTAATTTTTTTTCGTCCACCCTCCGGCAGGCGGTTTCAATCCGGCTCACATTGCTCATTCGCTCAAGAGCCAGTGTTCTCAGGGCACAGCGGGTGTGGCAAAAGGCTGCCAGATACCAGTTGCCCCGGTAATAAAACAGCCGCTGGGGTGAAACAGTGCGGTCGAGTTTTTTGTTCTCCACCCGGCTGTGATAACAAAGGGTTAATCGGGTCTGCCGGATTAATGCGGTGGCTACGGTGCGGAAGGCCATGGGGCAGCATGCGCGGATACCGATGCCGAGGAACTTAATCCGGCGGGTGAGCTCCTTGGTTGATCTCCCCCGGGTTGCAAGAAGTTTTTCAATACGCCTGCGGATGGGAACAAGTTCACTTTTTAGAAGCCCGGGATCCAGTTGATGGATAAGCTCATTGATGGCAAGCAGGGCATGAAGTTCGGAAATGCTCAACCAGAACCCGGGCAACTGTAATACCGTATCATGGGCTTTGTCCAGAATATAGCCCTGGGCACCGGGATCGTAAAAAAGGGGGGCGCCATTGTCTCGAAGGCGTCTGATGTAGCGTTTCAGGGTCGCTTCAGAATAATCCACGCGGGCAAGCAGATCCCTGAACGGGATGGGATAGCGCCGGACTGACAATATGTCGGACAGCTCACGTAATCGTTCTATTTGTTTCATTTTGGCATAATAAGATTAAAATTAAAGGTGCCTAAAATTTTAAGCCAATGCGCTTTTTTTACTTATATCCAATGATCTCTTATTACAAGGAAAAATTTGTGAAATAGCCGGGTTATCCCTGCTCCCGGAAAGAATAGGGAAGACCGGGGATGATCCGGCATCACCCGAAAGGCACAAACCGGGGCCAGCGTTTCCCTTTTGGCTGCCCCTGATTTTTGCTTGTTTTTTAGCCATAGCTGAATGGTTACAAAAGGTGTTGATAGTATTTGTGTATGTGTGAATTATATGGGGCAGGGGGTGATTTAAATCGGAGATAAACGGGGTTTTTTTAAGAGGAATGGGCCGGGAAAATAATTTTAAATTCCGTGCCTGTTCCCGGGTTGCTTTTGACGCTGATGGAGCCGTTATAATCCTTGACAATGCCCTGGACAATGGGCAGGCCGAGCCCCAGGCCCTCGCCCATTTCCTTGGTGGTAAAAAACGAGTCAAAAATTTCGTTAAGCCGGTTTTCCTGTATGCCCGCACCATTGTCCGCCACCACCAGGCCGACCATATCATCATGGGAAAATGTGGTCATGCAAATTTCACCGGGGGTGGTGTCGCCTAAGTCCTCCACCCGCTCGTTGATGGCGTCCCGTGCGTTGGTCACCAGGTTGAAGATCACCTGTTCCATGCGGTTGTGGTGGGCCAGGATGTCGGGGATGCCCTCGTTTAAGTCCAGTTTAAGCGCAATGTTCTGCAGCGCGATCTGCCGGCCGATGATTTTGTAAATGGACCGGACACAGGCGTTGATGGAAATCACCTGGCGTGCAAATTCGGCCTTCCGGGAAAAGCGTTTAAGGCGGCCTACAATTTCCGATCCCCGGGTGACCTGGGTGGAGATCTCGGCCAGGACAAAGGCCAAATCCGCCGGTGTGACGTCTTTTTTTTGCTCATGCATCATGAGCAGGTATTCGCTGCCCATTTTAATGGCATTCAGGGGCTGGTTGAGCTCATGGGCAATCCCGGCGGACATTTTTTCCAGATTGCTCATTTTGGAGGCCTGGATGAGCTGGTCGTCCTTTTCCACAAGCTCGGTAATGTCTGTGGTGGCCACGATAATGACATCCCGGTCCCGGTATTCGGCCGAGCTTGCGTGGACATTGACGAATACCGCGGCCCCGTTTTTTTTGAACAGCCGGACCTTGGAGGAGATGACAATCGAGGTGCCAAAGGGAAAATTCCGTTCAAAGGCCTGGTTGTCCAGCTCGCCCAAGTCCAGAAATCGCTTCCCCTTGAGTTCCTCTCTGGTGTACCCGAGAACCTCAGCGGCTTTGGGGTTGGCATCCAGGATTTCAAAATCGGCCCGCTGGACCACAAAAATGGGGTTGGGGCCGCTGTGAAAAAGGGACCGGTACTTTTTCTGGGATTCCATGAGGCTTTCGGTGGAAGCGGCCAGGCGCCCGGACATTTTCATGAAAGAGGTGGTCAGGGCGGCAATCTCATCCCCCCGTTTTTCCAGTTCAAAAGACAGGGCATCGGTCTGTTTTTTGGACAGAAAATTAAAATCGCCCCGGGTCAGGTGATCCGTGTACTGGATCAGGGAGGTGACCGGCCGGGTGATGTGCAGGGCCAGGCGGTGGCTTAAAAAAAAGAAGATCAGGGACACCACAGACAAAAAACTTAAAAATATCAGCCTGAGCCTGGCAACAAGGTCGTCAATATGGGTCCGGTCCAGGCCGATCTGAACAGAGCCGATGGTGTAAATTCCCTCCTTTACCGGAACACAGATATGAAAGACCGTATGGCGGTCCACCTTGACCGGGTTTACCCGGGGGCCTTCTTCAAGGTCGGCCATGGGGGAGGGGGTGAACCCGGCGGGAATGCCCGTGGTAAAGGTATGGGCCAGGACGTTTTCCTTCGCGTCCGTGACCAGGGCATAAACCAGCACGCTTTTTCGGTTGCCCTGGCGGGTGTCATAGGCCAGGGCCGTGAGTTCTGACCGGTTCCGGGTCAGGATAAACACCCGGGCGCTGTCCGCCACCCCCTGGGCAATGCCGATGCCGCGGCTTTGAAGCTGGGAGGTGAGGCTGCCGATGAGCAGTGCCCGGGTGAACAGGGCGATCAGGACGCTGACAATCAGGGTAAATCCCAGGCAGGAGATAAAGATTTTGTTTTTCAGGCTCAGTTCGCTGAAGGATTTCATGGGATCAGTACCAGCCGGCCCCCCTGAATCCGGGTAAAGTAAACCTGCTCAAGCCCCTGATAATCGTTTTTTCCAAAAGAGACCGGATACCCGATGCCCAGATCCATATGCCGGATGGATTCAATGGCCCTTAAAAATTTATCCCGGGTCAGGTCCCTGCCGGCCCGCTCCAGCCCCTCGGCCAGGATCCGGGCATTGATGTGCCCTTCTAACCCCACAAAACTGGAGGCGGCTCCGGGATAGGCGCTTTTGAGGTCTTCAACATAGGCTCTGATACCGGGCAGTTCTTCCCGGCGGGTTTCCTCTCCGGTTTGACTGCCGGTCCCAGGCGGCGGACCCACCAGTGGACCCACCAGTGGACCCACCAGCGGAACCGCCAGCGGAACCGCCAGCGGAACCACCTGCGAAATCAGCACCCCCTCTCCTAAGTCGCCAAGCCGCCGGGCAAGTTCTGTGGCGCCCACAAAGGATACATTGTAAAACAGGGCTGAAAAACGGGCTTCTTTTGCCAGGCGGATAAACCTGGCGCAGGCATCATAGGTGCCGATCATGACCACGGCCTGGGCCTTTGAGCCAATGATTTGGGACAGGCCTTTTTCCACCTCCATGGTCCCCCGGACATAGCTCCCTTTGGCCACGGGCTTGAGCCCGAATGCCTTGAGGGCAATCTCTGTCCCCCGCAAGCCGTCAAACCCGTACTCATCGTACTGGTAGAACACGGCCACCCGGTCCAGCCCTTTGTCCCGGACCATCATGGCCACAGCGGCCCGGATTTCCTGGTAATAGGAGGCCCGCACGTTGATCAGCAGGGGGTTGGCAGGTTCCCTGAGGCGGTTGGCACCTGACAGCATCCCGAGAAGGGGAATGCGGGCCTCATCAATCAGGGGCAGCACCCGGACCGTGGTGGGGGTGCCGACATATGAAAAAAGACAGAAGACCTTTTCTTCTGAAATAAGCTGCTGGGTGTTGAAAAGACATTGGGCGGGGTCGTATCCGTCATCTTTGGCAATAAGCCGGATCATCCGGCCGTGGATGCCGCCGCTGTCGTTGATCCGGCGAATGCAGGAAAGGGCTCCCTGGAGGGTCTGGGTGCCTAAGTATCCGGCATGGCCGCCAAGGGCCAGGGAAGATCCGATACGGATTTCATCAGCAGAGACCCCGGTGGCCTGCCCCATGACCAGGGCATCCGGATCTTTCCTGTCGCATCCCATTGCCCCCATGAACAGGAGCAGGATAAGGAAAAATGCCGCCGCCGGCACCCCTTTTTCGGCCGTTCTATATTTGAGTTTATTGTGAACCGCCACCCCGGACCTGACCTTTGTTGAATAATGTAAAGCCAGAGTTTAGCAACTGTCATGATGCCATGTCAATTGCCAAAATTTTCGGGAACATGCAAACGAGGCGACGGGCGGAGACGGTTTTTTCCTATAGGTTGATCACGCTGTCGGCCAACTGCATGGACGTGACAATATCCAGCATGTTGGTGGTGGTGCCGATGGCCTTCTGGTCCATCAGGTTGAAATGGGTCAGGCAGGTCCCGCACACCAGAATGTCCACACCGGATCCATCCAGTTCTTCCAACTCCGGAATCACGGCAGACCCCTTGATGGCCAGTTTTACCCCGGCGTTGACAAACACCAGGCGCCAAAGGTCCCCGCCCATTTCCCTGAGGGTTTTGATGTAGTTGATCATCAGCTTGGTCCCGAGCTCATCATCGCCGTTGCCCATCCGGTCCGAGGCAATCATGACCATAATTTTTTGCCGGGATTCGCTGTCTGCCGGGGCGGTCCCTTCTGAAACGGTCTGGGTTCCTTCACCCGCTTCCCTGGTCCCTTCAACGATTGACATAATGCCGTCGGACTCAACGGAAACCGTGAAATTCTGCATGCTGAGAAACCGGCTGACATTTTCCACAGCCGCATCATTGTCCACCAGCACCCTGATCCGGCTTAATGAGTTGTCTTCCACAGCTTCCTTGGTCATGAGGACCGGTTTCGGGCATTCCAGTGACCGGCAGTCGATTTCTTTGGTATTCATGATATATTCTCTTTGTTGCTAAATCGGGTTAATCCCAACATGGCGGGACCCCCGCCATTTCGTTTAAAATTTGAATTTACGGCACGCCGCCGGTTGAAGTCAAATAGGTATCGACAATAAAAATACCGATTGGCATCAGGATTATTAATGCGACAGGCCGCTGATGAAGGTTTTTCCCGAACGGGGTCAGGTATTGAAAAATAAGAAATGACAATTCAAGACCTGCCCCCCTGTTTATTTTCATACATTGGTTGACAAAAAGGAAAATCCGGCCCTATACAATCATACATGAAAACAATTAAATCATTAATTTTTGCGGCCGCAATAATCCTGTTTTGTGCCTTAAGTCATGCCCATGCAGAATCCTTTATCGAGGAATACATCTACCAGGCCAGTGATTCCGACAGCAAAATAACCTGCCGGGCGATTTCGTTGATGCAGGCAAAAAGGCTTTTGCTCGGAAAAATAGGGACTTATCTAAAATCCTACACAGCCGTTGTGAATGCCCAATTGGAGAGGGACGAAATCATCGAACTTAGTGCGGGTGTAGTAAAGGCAGAAATTCTGGATGAGCAATGGGACGGCAAGACATATAAACTGGTTACCAAAATCGAAGTCGATCCTGAAGATGTCAGCAGACAGATCGCATTGCTGAGGGAAAACAATACAAGAACAAGCGGGTATGAAGATGTTAATAAAAAGTACCTGGATAAAATCAATGAACTCAGGAAGAATTTGGAGGACATCCAAAACAATTTTATAGAAGTGACAAAGGATTATGCCGAATCATCCAGACTGGTCGATGCCTGGGATGCTTTTGACACAGGCATGCAGAATTTGAGTGCCGGCGATTATGAGCTGGCGATAGAAAATTTTGACACATCCATTGCGGCCAATCCGAATTATAATGCTTACTTCAATCGTGGGAAAGCCTATTCCAAGCTCAAAGAATATCCCAAAGCCATCGAAGATTTTGATGTTGTGGTCCGGTTAAATCCCTTATTTGCTGGCGCTTATTGGGAAAAAGGGCATACATTGGTGAAAAGCGGAAAGAAGAAAGAAGGGCTTTCGGAAATAAAAAAGGCGGCAAAGATGGGAAATGGCAACGCAAAGCGCTGGTTGAGACTCAAAGGGAAATAAGGCAGCCGGTCACAGGATTTGCCTACCCCTTCGGCGCTTACAATCCAACGGTGATGGCGCTTGTTCGCGAAACAGGCCATGGTTATGCCCGCACCGTCGATCCTTCCGAGGTGGCGTTCCCGCCGGCAGATCCCATGGCCTTTCACCCGAGTTGCCATTTTCTGGCCCCGGATTTCTGGCCCCGCTACGAACGCGCAAAAGAAAGGGGCCTGTTTTATTTCTGGGGCCATTCCTATGAACTGGTCAACGAGACGATGTGGATGGCGCTGGAGAATACCCTTCAACGGATTGAGGCGGACCCGGGTGCCTGCTGGGGAGAATTGTCGGCGCTGTTTACCGTTTGAGGGTGGCTGTATTTGTAATAACGGTCACGGGCCGTCTTTGGTTATCCAACCAAGAACCGTCCACAACAAAAAATGAAAGTCTTCTCAGAATGTTAGTGAGACTTTCATATAAAAGGCCATGGGCCACAAGCCCACAACGAATAATGAAACTGAAGATACCAGCAACGGTAGACTATAAATTGGGCACCGCAGGTGCTTCGCCCTCTTGTCTCTTGTTTCTTGTCTCCGGTTTCTTATAAAAGGCCTTATGAACTTACCATCCGGACAGGGAGAGCGACATTGGCACAAAAAATAAAATTGAAAAGCGAAGCATCATTTGTGGGCCTGGATAACGCGGATATGCGGAACGTTGTCAAGGCCATGGGCTATTCCGACGATGATCTGACCGCCCAAAGACCGGTTATCGGAATTGCCAACACCTGGAATACCTTTATTCCCGGGCACTTCACCCTTAACCAGGTCAGTGAACAGGTCAAAAAAGGAATTCACCGGGCCGGCGGGACGATGTTTGAATTCGGCACCATTGGGCTGTGTGATGCCATTACCATGAGAAACCCCAATTATGTGCTGCCCTCCAGAGAGGTTATTTGCAATTCGGTTGAGATAATGGCCGGGGCCAATCCCATTGACGGGCTGGTGCTGCTGGCATCCTGCGACAAGATTGTTCCCGGAGTGCTGATGGCGGCGGCAAGGCTCGATATTCCCGCTGTTATGGTCAATGCCGGGCCCATGCTGGGCGGGATTCCCTTTGCCGGCAGAAAGGCCGATGCCACCTCTGTTTCAGAGGCTTTCGGCATGTATAAAAGCCGGCAGATATCCCTTGAGGAATACAGAACCGTGGAGGATCTCTCCTGCCCCACCTGCGGTTCGTGCAGTTTTATGGGAACCGCCAATACCATGTGCTGCCTGGCCGAGGCCCTGGGGATGAGCCTGACCGACGGGGCCGCCATACCGGCGGTCTATGCGGATCGGCTGCGGCTGGCCGAACAATCGGGTGAAGCCATCTGCCATCTGGTACAACAGGGCATCACCGCCCGGAATGTCATTACCCGTCAATCCATGGAAAATGCCATCCGGGTCTGCATGGCCATTGGCGGCTCCACCAATGCTATTTTGCATCTGACAGCCATTGCCTATGAAGCGGAACTTAAGATGAATGTGCCCGAAGCCTTTGAGCAATTCAACCGGGACACCCCCACACTGGCCAAGGTATACCCGGCCGGCAACCACGATATGGAAGCCTTCTGGCAGGCCGGCGGCATCCCCCGGGTTGTCGATAACCTGCAATCTATGCTCAACATGGATGTCATGACCTGTACCGGGAAGACCATGAAAGAAAATATCCAGAACTTTCAATACCGGTTCCCGGAAAACCCCGAGGTCATTCGCGGCATGGATGATCCCTTTGATACCACCGGGGGGCTTGCTGTCATGCGGGGCAATCTGGCCCCAAGAACCGGCATCAGCAAACCCACGGCCATTGACCCCGGTGTCCGGCAGTTTACGGGAACCGCCGTTGTCTTTGATTCGGACCATCAGGCAACCCAGGCCATATTGAATGGCGATATTCAGGCCGGCAGTGTGGTGGTGATCCGGTATGAGGGGCCCAAGGGCGGGCCCGGGATGATGGAAATGTATAAATCACTTAAATATCTTCGGGGAATGGGCATGCACAAATCCACCGCCGTCATCACCGACGGCCGGTTTTCCGGAACCAATAACGGCTGTTTTATCGGCCATATCTCCCCGGAAGCGGCAGAGGGAGGCCCCATCGCCATTGTGGAAAATGGTGATAAAATCAGTATTGATGTGAATCAGGGATCCGTTCACCTGCATCTTACCGATAATGAGATCGCCCGGCGGCTGCAAAAATGGAAAAAACCGGAACCAAAAATTCAAAAAGGCTACTTAAGCCTTTATGCCCGGCTCGCCTCTTCAGCCGATGAGGGAGCGGTGATCAAACACCGGAAGGGGGAAGAATGAAAATCGTCCAAATGAGTACCACCGCCGTATCCCTGCCAATGAATATTCGTTTTTTCTTTGGCAGGGAAAACCCGTGCATGACACCGGTTATTGTGCAGTTGAAAACCGACGACGGCCTGGAGGGATTCGGTATTGCCTATACCATAAATGATTTTCAGGTCAACTCGCTTAAAGCCAGTATTGAAGACCTCAAGGAAGTGGTGATGGGCCAGGATATCACCCGTTGGGCCGCCAACTGGAAGGATCTTCATACAGCCCTCAAACATGCCGGCCAATGGGGCGGTTATGGATTGAATGCCATTGCCGCGATTGATACGGCTTTCTGGGACCTGCGGGCAAAAGCGTTGAACCTGCCCCTGGCCCGCTTGCTGGGAGGGTTCAAGGATAAAATTCCAGCTTATGCCAGTAACTGGTTATGGGGGTTTTTGAGTATTGATCAGCTGCAGGAAGAAGCCGCCGCCCTGGTCAAAAAGGGGCATCGGGCCATGAAGATGAAAATGGGGGAAAGGACCACAAGCAGAATGTAAAGCGGTTCAAGGCCATCAGGGAAGCCGTTGGCGATGATATCCATATTATGGTTGAAGGCCACTGGTCATGGACGGTATCCGAAGCCATCCGCATGGGGCGGGCCCTTGAACCCTTATAATCCCTATTGGCTTGAAGACCCTCTCGGGCTTCACCAGGGGGATATCTGCCTGGAGGATACGGCCGCCTTAGCCCAGGTGACCGCCGCGGTCGATGTCCCGGTAGCCGCCGGTGAAACCTTTTCAACCAAATACGGGTTTCGGCGTATTGTTTCTGCGGTCTGCTGTTTCCGGTTTCCGATTTTTTTTGCCCATCCGCAGATGGTTTCAAAGTCTGAAAACCGCCATTTATGGGGGAAATCACGGCATTGCTGTGGCTTGACATCATTAATCTTACAGCCGTTCTCATCCAGAAACAGGCAGGCCCCGTTTTCTTTTTCAATCAAAGACAGGGCCTGCCGGTCTTTGGTCAGGATAGTGAAGCGTGACGTAAACTCTAAAATGTCCATTCCCAGATAGGCGGCTATTTTTTCAGCCTCGCCGGGTTTGAGCCTGACATAGCCGGCCTGCCGGCAGCAGGCATGGCAGCGGATACAGTGAAAATCGGTTAAATCCGTTTGATTATTCATGGGTGATATAACATGGTTCGCGGTTAAAGCAGGGTCCCCCCCCCAGTCCCCCCTTGAGGGTTACAAAAACAGGTTCATGTTGGGCCGGTCCAGGGTTTCGGGAGATTGTGAAAAAATAGTCTCCGTGTTGTGGCGGATACCGGCCATGGTGTCCGCCCGGATCAGCTGCTTAAGTATGGAATGGCCGAATTTAAAATTGGCGCAAAAATAGGGGGCAAATTTTTTAAACAGTTTGACGGCAAAATGGTCTTCATGATGCCGGGACAACAGGTCTGCCAGCCGCAGGGCGGTCTTGCCGTATATGGACTGGTCAGGGGCAAGCCCCAGGGTCCACTGGGCAAAAATCCAGGGCCTGGCCACGGCCATCCGGCCAAGGGAAAGCCCCTGGCACCCGGTTTGTTCAAACATTCTGATGCCGTCGGCCATGTCAAAGAGGTTCCCGTTGCCGAATACAGGGATGGAAACCGCCTGTTCAACCTGACGGATCAGCGCCCATTTCGGGGGGCGGGTCCGCCGGTCCGGGGCGGTTCTTGGGTGGTACACCAGGGCATCGGCCCCGGCATCTTCAAACCGGCGGGCCATGTCCCCGGGATTCTGGTCCTGGTTCTCCCATCCGGCCCGAAACTTTACAAATACCGGGCAGCCTACCGCCGTTCTCACCCCGGCGACAATTTTTCCGGCCAGGGGGGGATCTTTTAACAGTGCCGCACCACATCCTTTTTTGCAGATAGCGGCAACCGAACAGCCAAAATTAAGATCCACGCCGAAAAAACCTTCCGCTTCAATCCTTTCGGCGGCCCGTACCATATCCGGTTCATTGCCGCCGAATATCTGGCATACCGTATGGGACAGCTCTTCAGGCCGCCAGGCAAACACATTGGAAATTTTCGGGTTTTCATGGGGAACGGCCCTGGCGCTGCACATGCCGGTAAACAATAGCCCGAATCCACCAAATTCACTGACCAGCTGCCTGAAGGCAATGTGGCCGAGCCCGGCCATGGGGGCCAGAAACAGCCGCTTTGGAACGGATGTTTTCCCGATGGCCAAAGGGGTATTTAAATTTTTGGAAAATGTTGCGGTATCAATACGTTCCACAGTGCCGGGCCTGTTGTTAAATTACTGTGGCAACCTACAGCCAAGATAAGGGAATGTCAAGGGCCGCTGAATCGCTGATCCGTGTGACCTCAGGTATCATCCGGATGTTGTCCCTAAAAATTCATGGGCAAGATGCCGTATCAATTCCCGGATTTGGTTTCCGGTCTCCTGACCGCTCAACTTGGAAAAAGACTCGACAATTGGCCGGGAATAGTCTTTAATGCACCGGAAAAAAAATGCTTGAGGGTGATCAGGGCGCTTAAGATGTGAAAACGTAACCCTTCGGTCTTCAGCCTGAACACCTTATTTTATAGAGGGAGAATAAAATTGGATTTTAATCCGTGCATGAAGCATCAGCTGGTTCGAAAAACCGTGCGCGAGTTTGCGGAAAATGAGATCCGCCCCCATGTGTCGGAACTGGACAAGGAATCCAGGTTTCCACTGGAGATCATTGAAAAAATGAAGCCCTTGAATTATTTCGGTCTCCAGACCCCCAAAGAATACGGCGGGGCCGGTCTTGACACCATCAGCTATGCCATTGCCGTGGAGGAAATCTCCCGGGTTTCCGCAGCCATCGGGCTGTGCGTCACCGTTCACAACAGTGTGGGAATTTATCCCATCCTCATGTTTGGAACAAAGGAACAAAAACAAAAATTTGTTCCGGCCATGGCGGCCGGGGACCGTATCGGCGCTTTCTGCCTGACCGAGTCCAATGCCGGGTCTGATGCCGGGGCCGTGGAAACCACGGCCTGTGAAACCGACACCGGGTTTGTCATCAACGGGACCAAGATTTTTGTCACCAACGGCGGGTGTGCGGGACGGTCCTGGTCTTTGCCGTTACCAAAGGAGAGCGGGCCTCAGCCAACGTATTTGTGGTGGAAAAGACAAGCCCCGGGTTTCTGGTGGGTGAAATTGAAGACCTTTGCGGCATGAGGGCCAATCCCGTGTCTTCCCTGTTCTTTGAAGACTGCCGGGTTCCCAAAGACCATTTGCTGGGAAAACCGGGGCAGGGAATTAAAATCGGCCTGACCGCACTGGATACGGGACGGATCGGCGTGGCGGCCCAGGCCCTTGGGATTGCCCAGGCCGCCTTTGAAGCCTCGGTTTCCTATGCCAAGGAACGGCAGCAGTTTAACAAGCCCATTTCAAAATTCCAGACCGTCCAGAATTACCTGGCAGACATGGCGACGGCCATTGAGGGCTCAAGGCTTTTGCTTTACCGGGCCGCCGCCGTAAGGGACAACGGCAGGGGTTTTTCCGCCGAAGCGTCCATGGCCAAGCTCAGTTGCAGTGCCACGGCCAGAACCGTGACCGACCTGGCCGTCCAGATCCACGGCGGATATGGCTACAGCAAGGAGTATGATGTGGAGCGGTATTTCAGGGACGCCAAGGTGACCCAGATTTACGAGGGAACCTCTGAAGTCCAGAAAATGGTCATTGCCCGGCATATTTTGACCCAACCCAGTTAACTGTTGTTAAGTTAGAGCATTAACCCATGTTTAAAATAATCGTATGTATCAAGCAGGTCCCCATGGTATCGGAACTGCCCTGGGATTCAAAAACCGGCACCCTGAAACGGGAAATGGCCCAGGGCATGATGGACCCGGCCTCGGCAAGCGCCCTTGAGGCAGCCTTGCAGATCAGGGAAACCCAGCAGAATGCCAAGATTTCTGCCATTGCCATGGGGCCGCCCATGGCCCGGGAGATCCTGCACCAGGCCCAGGCCCTGGGCGTGGATGAGGCATTTTTGCTCACCGACCGGAAAATGGCCGGGGCCGACACCTTTCTAACCTCTTATATATTGGCCCAATGCGTTCAACAGATCAGCCCGGATTTTGACCTGATCCTTTGCGGGGCCCAGTCCAGTGACAGTGAAACCGCCCAGGTCGGACCTCAGCTGGCCGAAACCCTGGATATCCCCTGTGTGGGATTTGCCAGGACCATTGATATGGAAGGTTCCGGTTCCGGTTCCGGTTCCGGGGCCATGGTCCGGGTCAGCCGTCATGTGGATGATTTCATGGAAGAACTGGAAATGGACCTGCCCGGGCTGTTAACCGTGGACCACGGGGCATTTGCCCCCCGGTACCTGCCCCTTGAAGGCATACAGCAGGCCTTTGAATCCCCGGTGATCCAGGTGCTGGATGTAAAAAAGCTTGGCATTCCGGACCAGTTCAATGCCCTGAAGGATTCTCCCACCAGGATCATTGATGTCTATTCCCCCACGGCCCAGAAAGAAAACCGTGTCCTTAAAGGCGCGGTGAAAACCAGCCTCGAAGAGCTTTTCAAGGATTACGGCAAAATCATATCCGGGGCCATGGGCAAGGATTTGAAAACCCATGAGCATGGGGAGGATGCATGAAAACACAAAACGAAATATGGGTCCTGGGCGATTACCGCAACTATTTTCAAAGCCGGGTGACCCTTCAGATTCTTGCCCGGGGGTGCGCGTTGGCCAGAAAGACCGGGTCCCGGGTCTGTGCCCTGTTGTTCGGCCATGATCTGGACGAGTATGCGGGCGAATACATTGCCCACGGGGCAGACCGGGTCTATGTCATGGACCATGCCGCCTTAAAAGAGTATTCCGTTGAAACCTACGCTTATTTAACGGCCCGCCTGGTCAAAGAACGGCAGCCTGAAATCCTGCTGGTCGGTGCCACACGGTTTGGGCAGGAACTGGCCCCCCGGGTGGCCAAAATCCTTGGCACCGGCCTGACCGCCGACTGCATTGATCTGGAGATCGATCAAAAGGGCCGGTTGGTCCAGACGGCCCCGTCCTTTGGGGGCAACCTGGTGGCCCGGATCATCACCCCTGAAAAACGGCCCCAGATGGCAACGGTCCGCCCGGGAACCTTTCAGGAACTGCCCCATGATTATGATGCCCGGGGCGAGGTGGTTTTACTCCCTTTGCCGGACCAGCTGCCAACGCCGCGGATAAGGTGTATAAGGTCTGAATACCAGCCTTCCCGGAATAAAAAACTGGAAGAGGCCGACGTCGTGATCACCGGGGGCCGGGGCATGGGGTCAAAACGCAAGTTTCGGCGGCTGTTTGAGCTGGCCGAACTCATGCATGCCGAAGTCGGGGCCACCCGGCCGGCGGTTTATGCCGACTGGATTTCCCATGAGGCCTTAGTGGGCCAGGCCGGAAAAAATGTCAGGCCCAGGGTGTTGATTTCCTTTGGGGTGAGCGGGGCCATTCAGCACACCGCCGCCCTGGTCGACGCGGATTTTATCGTGGCGGTCAACAAAAACCCCAACGCCACCATGATGAAAATGGCGGATGTGGCCATCGTGGCCGATGCATCCCAGGTCTGCGCCGGAATGATACGGATGCTCAAGGAAAAGGTCAGGGATTGAAATTCCTTGACTTGTGGGCCCCCTAAATTTATATAAGACCAGTATAAATCAAGTTTAAGTTTCGATCCGGGCGGGTGGCTTTCCGCCATGCCGTCCAGTTCAAAAGCAGTTTTTAACCGGACAGAATTAAAAGGTGTACCCCCCATGACTGAACTGACTCAAATTATTTTTGGTTATCTTACAAAAATCGGTTTTAACCAGCCCCTTTATCCCATTTTCGGCCAGCTGACCATGGGCATGGTGATCGCGGCCTTTCTTTTCAGGTATATGTCCTTTTTGCCCAAATCCAAAGTGCTTGCAAGGACCGCCTACCACTGCGTTATTCTGGGGTTTTTAAGCTGTATTCCGGCTGCGTTTGCCGGTGTCCTGGACTGGCAGCACCGGTTTGAAGGGATATGGGACGGGTGGGTGATTTTGCACATGGTCCTTGGCGTCCTTATGGCGCTTTTCCTACTCTTTATCGCCATTAAAGACGACCCTGAAAATGTCAAATTTGACAAGATCACGGCGTTTTACCTGCTTAACTTTATCCTGGCCTGCGGGGTAGGGTTCTCAGCAGGAGAAATTTTCTTTCGCGCAACCGCCTAACGGTTTTCCTTTTCTGCCTGAATAAGGGCACAGACCCCCTGATAAAGGGTTTTCATGATCTGTGTTTCACTAGCTCCCAAGCGGTGTTTGTTGCTGATATCAAACACCGCTTCTTTAACTTTTGTTTTTTCCCCAAAGGTTCCCCTGATCTGAAGTCCGTGCCGGCCGGCTATGTCTTTTAAAATTCCCTCTTTTTTTTCCAGATGTTTCAACCGGATGTGAACCCCGGCCCGCATGGCGGTCCCGATGTTGGACGGGCAGGCGGTCAGGTACCCCAAGGTCTCATCCTTTGCAAACTCAAGGGATTCCGAAAGGCCAGCAAGGGCTTTGACCAGCCGCTGGAACACCCGGGACAGGTTTGAAGAATTTTCCATGGAAATAATTCTTAAGTGGTCTTCTTCATTGGCCCAGATTAAAAACCGGGATTGCCGTTGAGTGGTTTCATCTGTCACCTGGCTGAAAAACACCCCCCTGTCTTTGGGAAAGTCCCGGTTGATGCCGGCACTTTCCATAAACCGGTCGCCTTTGGGGAAAGCGATTTTCTGGTCAACCAGCCGGCTTCTTTCATTTTCTGTTAACTGATCCAGATAGAAAAATTCTCCTTTTAACCCTTGGGGGAGTTTGGCTGTGGCCATTACAATTTTTTCAAGGACCCGGCTTCGCTGGGCTGCGCTGATATGGGGCGGAAAGGGGAATTCCTCCAGATTCCGGGCCACCCGGATCCGGGTGGACAGGATAAATTCTTTTTCAGGGTCCGGGTCCGGCAGGTCCAGGCAGGGGCTGTCCGGTTTGTCAAAGTCGCTGATGTGGTTGGCTTCATGGTTATGATAAGCCAGTATCACCGGGGAAAACAGGTCTGAGAACAGGGCATAGCTTTCTTCATCCCCGGCATAAATGCCGATGCCGGAATCCGGGTTTTCCATACCGGACCGGAGGGCCTGTTCCAGGGTGAAACCTGAAGCTGTAATTTTTGTTGTCAGTTGATCAAACATCTGACGGGTCAGAAACCGGCCGGCAAGGCTGTCTGAATTCTCTAAGAAGAGATCAGGTTTCATATGAGGAGGACTGGGATGAGATCCCCCGGGCAAGGATGGTCTGAAGCTTGTCTAAAACCGGGCATTCCGAATGGCAATGGGGCTGGTGCTCCCTGTCTTCGCAGGCCACACAGGGGCTTTGGGTTAAATAACCAATCTCAAAGTCAAACACATCTCTTTTTATCGGGCTTTCCATAACGGGCTTCCATACATCAAAATAAAAGGGAATATATCAGAACAGGAGGCAAGAGACAAGAGACAAGAGATAAGAAACAGGAGGCAGGAGACAAGGAGGCCGGAAACAGGAAACATGAAACGGGAGACCGGAAATGAAAAACAGGAGGTAAGTGACAAGAACCCATTAGACAGAAGGTTTAAACCTAACCGTTCGGATTAGATTTGGGTATTGCAAGCCTTGTTTCTTGTCTCCAGTATCTAGTTTCTTGGTTAGTTTCTTGTTGTAAGATTCAAAGGCAAATGATATGGACATAGGACAAAACCGTTCCCTGCCACTGGGACCATCATCATCATGTTATGAATTAATTACCAAAGGAAATGGAGAAACATCGCCTGTGGTTGAGTCAAGATTTGCCGTACTAAAAGAAAAAGAAAAACAGGCCAGAAAACAAATTGTTATTGAATCCTCGCTGTCCCTTTTTGCCAGAAAGCCCTTTTACGAAGTGGGCATGAGGGATGTGGCTGAAGAAGCCGGGATATCACCAGCCACCATATACCGCTACTTTCCAAGCCAGGAAGACCTGTTTAATGAGGCCTTTCTTCAGGAAATCCTGGCCGTGAGCAAAGAATTTGAAGCCATGGTTCAACGGGAAAAACCGGCCAGTATCGAACAGTTTGGGTTAAAGCTGGTGGATCACCTCATTGAAAACGAGTCCAGTTTTCAGATGATGGCCTATCTGATGCTTAAATATAACCTGAATCATCCGGTAAAGGGAAAATTTGATTCGGTAACCAAAATACTGTTTGATTTATTTGCCACCCTGTTGACACGCCACGGCATGGCCGAAGATAAAGCAAGGGTTTATTCCCATTCCTTTATCTCATCCCTTGCCGGCATCCTGATGACCTTTCGCAACTACCCGTTCAAGGATAAGGAATCTGTCCGGAGCCACATCGCTAAAATGGTGAAGCTGACCGCAGCCATCTATTCCGAACACTTAGGGATCACTGAGGTTGATTAGACTGAAGGGATTCAGGCTGAAGGCTATGAGGAAGTTAACCGACGCCTTCCTTCAGCCTTCAGCCTAACTCCCTTCAGCCTTCAGCCTAACTCCCTTCAGCCTTTTTTCTCAACGTTACCACATTGTAATCTTAAAGCCCGTTTCTTGTCCTTGACACGGGTTTCTTATCTTTTATATTTAGAGAAATTTTTGCGGAAGATTCCACATTATCCACAAGTTTTAAAGGCAAATCACCATGGAAGATATGACATCAGAACAAACCAAGTCAGTTGTTGTCCGGGATGATCCGGCCCCGACACCGGATATCAAGGACCGGATAGAACAAAGCCATCTTCAGATCAGCCGGATAAGAAGCGAAATCGCAAAACGGCTGGTGGGCCAGGAAAAACTGGTGGACAGCCTCTTAACCGGGCTTCTGACTGGCGGGCATGTCCTTATTGAAGGGGTGCCGGGCCTGGCCAAAACCAGCGCGGTCAAGGCCCTGGCCTCGGCGGTTGAGGCTCAGTTCAAGCGGATTCAGTTTACCCCGGACCTGCTGCCGGCGGACCTGACCGGAACTGAAATTTACCGGCCTAAAACCGGTGATTTTGTTACCCGGAAAGGCCCCTTGTTCAACCACATCATCCTGGCCGATGAGATCAACCGGGCCCCGTCCAAGGTCCAGTCGGCCCTGCTCGAAGCCATGGAAGAAAAGCAGGTCACCATTGGGGACGAGACTTATGCTTTGCCCACGCCGTTTCTGGTCCTGGCCACCCAGAACCCCATTGAGCAGGAAGGGACATATCCGTTGCCCGAAGCCCAGGTGGACCGGTTTATGTTAAAGGTCATGGTCACCTATCCGGACCGGGCCCAGGAACTTGAAATCCTCAAAAAGAACTCCTTTGAAAAGCCGGCCCCCATAGCGCCGGTCATTGACTGTGAGCAGCTTTCGGCCATGGCCGGGCTGGTGGATGAGATCTATGTGGATGAAAAGCTCAAAGAGTATATTGTGGACCTGATTTTTGCCACCAGAAAGCCTGAAGAATACGGCATGGATACGGCAAGGTACATTGAATTCGGGGCATCGCCCAGGGCCAGTATCTTCCTGGCCAAGGCCGCCCGGGTGAATGCCTTTTTATCGGGCAGGGCCTATATTACCCCCCAGGATATCAAAATCGTGGGGCCGGACGTGCTGCGCCACCGGATTCTGCTCTCTTTTGAGGCGGAAGCCGAAGATGTCAGCTGTGAGGACATTATTGCCCAGCTGTTTGACAGTGTCCAAGTACCTTAACAGGATTCTCCCATGATTCCGGCCCACGTGATTAAAAAAATCAAGCGGATTCATATCAAATCCAAGCGGACCGTCAGCACCATCATGGCCGGGCAGTACCGGTCCGTGTTCCGGGGCTCGGGCATTGAGTTTGAGGAAGTCCGCGAATACAGCCCCGGGGATGATGTCAAAGCCATTGACTGGAAGGTATCGGCACGGCTTGGCAAACCCTTTGTCAAGCTGTACCGGGAAGAGCGCGAATCCATTGTCATGCTGCTCATTGACATGAGCGCCTCCCTGGAGTTCGGCACCTTTTCGGGCCAGAAACTGGAAAAGGCCGCTGAAACTGCCTCTGTTCTTGCCTTTAACGCCATTAAAAACAACGACAAGGTCGGGGTGATTTTTTTTACGGACCGGGTGGAAAAGTATATTCCCCCCAAAAAGGGTTCAAGCCATATCTGGCGGGTAATCCAGGAGATTTTTACCTTTACCCCTGAGGGGAAGGGGACCCATGTGGCCTGTGCCGTGGATTACCTGACAAGGATCATGAAAAAGCGGACCTTTGCCTTTATCCTTTCGGATTTTCTAAGCCCGGATTATGAAAATTCTTTGAAAACCGCCAGGCGCAAACATGAAATCATCGGGATCAGGATCACGGATCCGGGCAGCTTTGAACTGCCCGAAAAAGGAATTATCCGGCTGTGCGACCTGGAAACCGGAAAGGCCCTGATGGTGGATGCGGGGAACAAAAAGACCCGGCAGGAATTTTCAAGTCTTCGGCATGCCTTCCAGGAGCAGGCGGTAAAGGCCTTTTCCCGGGCCAAAAGTGATTTGATTGAAATGAAAACCAGCGATTCCGTATCCGACAGCCTGACCCTGTATTTCAGGCAGCGGGAAAGAAGGCTCCGGTAATGGCGGACGTGATGCAGGATATCCATGAAATAAGGCCGCCCGTGGCCGTGGGGATGGACCCGGCCCTGGTCAAAACGGCACTCATTGCCCTGGGCTGCCTGGTCCTTGCCGGAATCCTCATTTATCTGTTCAAACGGTTCTGGAAGCCGTCAAAGAAAAAACAGGCCCATGACGCGGTTACAACGGCTATTCCGCCTTATGAGGCGGCCCTTAAGGGGCTTGACCGGCTCGGGTTCAAGACCAATGCGGATCCCAAGGTGTTTTACTTTGAACTTAACGCCCTGATGAAGGCCTATATCGGCGGAATACATGAATTTAACGCCGCGGAGATGACCACCCAGGAACTTTCAAAGCGCCTGCGAAGTACCAAAATGGACCCGAGGGTGGCCTCAAAGGTCGGCAAGTTCCAGGACCATTGCGATCCGTTCCGGTATGCACCGGTCCGGCCGGAGCCGGAAAGGGCGGGCCAGGACCTAAAAAAGGCCAGGCAGTTGATTGATGCCATGGAAGCAGATGTCAACCAAATCCGGGAGGCTGAGGCGGCCCTGGAAAAAGACCTGGAAAAAGAATCGGCCACAACGTCCCGGAACCGCACCCCGAAAGGAGGGCAATAACCATGTTCAGGTTTGCCTCTCCATGGTTTCTGATATTAATTTTGCCGGTGCTGGGAATTCTGGTTTACCGCAAATTTACCGCCCAAAAGGCCGTGGTCCGGACCGCCGGGCTGTACGGGCTTTCACATCTTTCTCCCGGGATCGGGGTGCGGCTTTCCACCTTGATGCCCTTTCTTAAGGCGGCGGCCCTTTGCCTGATGATCCTGGCCCTGGCAAGGCCCCAGGCCGGAGAACAAAAAAGCAATGTCATGACCGAAGGGGTGAACGTGATCCTGGCTTTGGATTTATCCGAGTCCATGAATGCCCTGGATTTTAAACTCAAGGGCAACATCGTGAACCGGCTTGAAGCGGTTAAATCCGTGGTTTCCGACTTTATCATGAAGCGGGACGGTGACCGGATCGGCCTGGTGGTCTTTGGCTCCAACGCCTTTACCCAGCTTCCCTTAACCCGGGACTACAACACCATCTCCTTTATGCTGGACCGGCTTGAAATCGGGGCGGCAGGCCCCAAAACCGCCATTGGGGATGCCCTGGGGATTGCCTTAAAACGGATTGCCGATATCCCGTCCAAGTCCAACATTATTATTCTGCTCACGGACGGGGAATCCAATGCCGGCGAACTGTCCTGGCAGGACGCCGCTGATATTGCCGCACAAAAAAAGGTCAAGGTGTACACCATCGGGGTGGGGTCTGAAGGGGAGGCTCCCTTTCTGGTGGACGGGCTGTTTGGCAAACGGTATGTTTACCACAAGGTGAATGTGGACTTAGAGGCTTTAAAAGAAATTGCCCAAAAAACCGGGGCCAGTTTTTTCAAGGCCGAAGACACCCAATCATTGGAAAACATTTACACCATGATCGACTCCCTTGAAAAAACAAAGGTTGAAGTGGAAAAATGGGTGGAATACAAAGAATTATACCCAGGGGTTCTGCTGGCCGGGCTGCTGCTGTTCCTGGCCCATATGGGGCTTAGCCGGACCTGGTTGATGAGAATACCTTGATGGGTATAAGCTATTAGCCATTAGCCGTTAGCTATTAGCCAATGAAAAAGTGCTGACAGCTAAAGGCTAAAAGCTAAAAGACAAAAATCATTTGATGGTGCTTGGATCACACGTGAGTTTGGATGAAAAGTTGCTAACGGCTAACAGCTAAAAGCTAACAGCTAACAGCTAAATAATTATGAAATTTTCTAATCCTGACATACTATTCTGGCTGTGGGCCCTGGTGCCGGTGGCAGGCTTTCTGATCTACGGGATCAGGAGGCGGGAAAAAATTCTGGCCAACTGGGCGGACCGGTCCATGATCAAAATCCTGGTGCCCGGGTATACGGTTAACCGGTATTGGGTCAAGGCGGTTTTGATTATCCTGGCCCTGGGGTTTGCCGTTTTTGCCCTGGCAGGGCCTAGGATGGGGTTTCACTGGGAAAAAACCACCCAGAAAGGGGTGGATATCATGATTGCCCTGGACTGTTCCCGGAGCATGCTGGCCCAGGATATCAAGCCCACCCGCCTGGAACGGGCCAAGCGGGAGATCATTGACCTGTTGCGGCTGATGCACTCGGACCGGGCAGGCCTGGTGGCCTTTGCCGGCCAGGCCATTCTCCAGTGCCCATTGACATTGGACCATGAGGCGTTTCATATCTTTTTGCGGGTTCTGGAGCCGGATTACCTGCCCGTGGGGGGCACCAACCTTCCGGCCGCCATTGAGGCCTGTTATTCGGGGTTTGAGGAAGAATCCACCACGGATAAGGCCATTATCCTGATCACGGACGGGGAAAATACGGCCGGCCCCGTGGATGAAGTGGTTGAACAGATGGCCAAACAGGGGGTCCGGATTTTCTGCATCGGGGTAGGGGCCAAAGAAGGCGCACCCGTGCCGGACCCCAACGGCGGGTTTAAAAAGGATGATGCCGGAAACATTATCCTGTCAAAGGTGGATGAAGCCGCTTTGGAAAAGATTGCTGCCCAGACCCGGGGCCGGTACGTCAGATCCGTGGCCGGGGACATGGACCTGGATTTGATTTATTCAAAAGATATGCTTAAAACCATGGAAAGAAAAAGCCTGGACCAGGGAAGAAAAAAGGTATGGGAACAGCGGTTCCAGTGGTTTTTGTTTCCCTGTGTGTTCTTATTGATTCTGGAGTTTTGGCTTGGCCCTGTGGACAGAAAGCGTAAAAACGGGAAATCCGTGCTGCCGGTATTGGCGGCCCTTGTCCTGGCATTGGGGGCTTTTTCGGGCAGGGCCCAGGCGGCCTCGCCGGTCCAGGAAGGGATAAAGGCCTATGAAACCGGGGATTTTGCCAAGGCCCAGAAGAACTTTATTGATGCCCAGCTGAAAAATCCCGATGACCCCAGGCTGTATTACAACATTGGTACCGCCGCCTATATGAACCAGGAGTATGAACAGGCTGAAAAGAATTTTACCCAGGCGGCCGGGTCCACAGATCCGGAGCTTTCCCATAAGGCCCGGTTCAACCTGGCCAATACCCGGTTTAGAATGGGAAAACTCGACCAGGCCGCCCAAGGGTATGAAAAGATTTTAGAGTCTTTCCCTGAGGATCAGGAGGCCAAAGAAAATCTTGATTTTGTAAAGCAGAAGATTGAGGAGCAAAAACAGCAGCAGAATCAGTCCTGTGATAACCCCAACAAAGATAACCAGGACGATAAAAAGGACCAGGATCAAAATCAAGATTCGCAAAATAAGGATCAGCAGGACCCGGACAAACAAAAACAGGATCAGCAGAACCAGGACCAGCAAAAACAAGATCAGGGTGGTGAGGACCAATCCGGTAAGAAAGGCCGGAACAAGGAAAATAACAGCCAGACCGGCCAGGATCAGCAGAAAAAAGAACAACCCCAGGGACAGCCTGAACCGTCACCGCCTGAACCCAGACAAGATGAAAGCAGCGCTGCCGCCGGTGCCAAAGAAGACCAGAAACCAGGCGAACCGGATCAGCAGCAGGCAAAGACCGCTGCCGCCCAGGCCGATCCTTCGGACAAAACCCTGGAAAATAAGCTGAACCGGCTTGAGGATAAGCCCGGCATGGCGCTGATGCCCATGGTTCAGCAGGGGACCGGACGGGTTAAAAAAGACTGGTAAAGAAAGGAGACCGGAGACCGGAAACGGGAGACCGGAAATGAGATCCTGGGATTTTTTCAGGGGTCGGGGATTGATACATATCATATGAAACCAACGAGATATTTTTTTATTGTTTTGTGGGTGATCCTGGTGCTTCCGGCGGCGGGGCTGGCAGATTCCGAGTTCCAGGCCTCGGCCAGGGTGGATAAGACCCGGATGACCCTTGAGGATACCCTTACCCTTCAGATCGTTTCCCAGGGGGGCAAAGCCGATGTGGACCTGTCTGCCATAACGGATTTCAAGGTGGTCTCTTCGGGCACCTCCACCAGCATGAGTTATACCAACGGGGTCAGCGAGTACAAGGTGACCTACCAGTACAGCCTGATCCCCCTTAAAAAAGGGGACCTGGTGGTCCCCGGGCTTAATGTCTCCCACAAGGGCAAGACCGTTAAAACGGACAGCATCCGGGTCAAGGTCATGGACACCCCTGCCCCTGAAACCGGGGATGCCAAATTTTTTGCCAAGGCCCAGGTCAGCCGTCCTGACCCGGTCAGAGGAGAGCAGATCCTGTATACTTTTCAGCTGTTTCAGGCAGAACGGTTTTCCCGGGCCAGCCTGGAGACACCGGAGTTTGAAGGGTTCTCCGTAACTGAAATCAAGGACCGGAAAAATTATGAGCGGGTGATCAACGGCAGGGCCTATGCGGTTACTGAGATTCGATACCTGCTGACCCCGGAACAGCAAGGGGCGATCACCATCGGCCCCGGCGTGGTCACGGCCCAAGTGGTGGTCAAGTCCGGCAGAGACCCCTTTGATTCCATGTTCAATGACCGGTTTTTCAACCGTTCCTTTTTTTCCACAGGCCAGACCAAGACCCTGCGCATTGCCTCCAATCCCGTCACGGTTACGGTAAGGGCCCTGCCGGCCTACACGGGAACAGGAACCTTTTCCGGGCTGGTGGGCCGGTTCACCTTAGATGCCGGCCTTGACAAACAGCACCTGGCCAAAGGCGAGTCCGCCACCCTCACCGTCACCATCCAGGGGACCGGCAATATCATGGATGCCGGTTTCCCGGAATTTGACCTGGACGGCACCCTGTTCAAGGTCTATGAAGACGCCCCGGTGGAAGAGATCGCCCCGGGGGAGCAGGGCATGACGGGGAAAAAGGTCTTTAAGCGGGCACTGGTTCCCTTAAAGGCCGGCCCAATGAAGATTCCCTCCCTTTCCCTGGTCTATTTTGATGTGGACCAGAACCAGTATAAAGAACTTGGCTCCACCCCCCTGGCACTTGAGGTGGAAAAGGGCCAGGAGCAACCGGTGGTTTCTTCTCAAGCACATGAGGCAGCACAACAGCCCGCTGTCCGGAAAAAAGATGTGGTCCTGGTGAACAAGGATATTCTGGACATCCGCGAGGACTTGTCGGCCCTGTCCCATCAGGGCCGCCTGGGCTTTGCCTGGTTTCTGGTCCTGGTGGCGGCCCCGGGCCTGGCATTTTCCACGGCCCTTCTGGTGTTCCGGGTGATGAAGCGGGAAAAGTCCGTATCGGCCCTGATGGCGCAAAAGGCCAGAGCCCATCTTAAAGCGGCGTCAAAGGGGGGGGGGACAAACCAAGAGGCCCTGGGCCAGGTTCATTCCGCCCTGATCGCCGCCGTATTGTCCAGGGCCGGCAAAAAAGGGGAAAGCATTACCCTGGCCGAAGCCGAACAGATACTGGCACAGACCGGGGCCTCCCCGGAAATGGTAGAAGAGGTAAGGCAAATGTTTGAAACCCTTGAAGGGGCCAGATTTGGCGGGCACCCCATTGACGGGGCACACCTGCTTAAGTTGCTTTCCGGGATCAGAAAAATCATCCAGCTGTCCCTTGTTTTTGCCGTGGTGCTGACCAGTCTTTATCCGGCCGGTGTCCGGGCCCAGGAGGGAACACCGACAGATCAAACCAGTTTAGGCCATCGGTTCATGGACGGGATCACGGCCTACAAACAAGGCGATTATGATACCGCGGCAACCGATTTTGAGGCCATTGCCGCATCCGGTGTTGTCAATGCCGACCTGTATTACAATCTCGGGAACGCCTACCTTAAGGCCGGAGACCTTGGAAGGGCCGTGCTATGGTATGAACGGGCCGGAAAATTGTCTCCCGGTGACCCGGATATTGCTTTTAATCTGGGCCATGCCCAAAGCCTGGTGGCCGATAAAATCGAGTCCTCCTTTTCCCTTGGCGATGTGCTGTTCTTCTGGCAGGGGGTGATCCCGTTAAAGTGGATTCAGGCCGGGGCAGTGGCCGGGTCCTGTCTGTTCTTTTTGTGGGCCGGGGTCCGAAGGTTCCGGGGCAGAAAAATTCTTTCCGGCCGCGGGCTGCTGCTCATTTTTATCCCTATTTTCTTGACAATGGCGGCCGGGCTTGAGTATTACTCTGACAACCTGGTTTTTCACGCGGTTGTTGTTCAGGACGTGGCCCCGGTCCGATCGGGCACCACCCCCTCTTCCACACGATTGTTTGACCTTCATGCCGGGACCAAAGTCCGGGTTGAGGAGCGCAGACAAGGCTACCTGAAAATCATGTTGACCAAAGAAAAAGTCGGCTGGATAAAATCAGGAGATGCAATCGTCATTTGAAGCTGTTAGCTATTAGCCTTTAGCGGTTAGCTTAAGGGAAATGGCCAACAGCTAACTGCTAATAGCTAACAGCTAATAGCTAAAAAAGGAGGACGTTATGGGAAAAAGCGTGTTGGTACCGGTGGCACAGGGGATTGAAGAAATGGAGGCCATCACCATTATTGATGTGTTGAGACGGGCCGGGGTGCTGGTGACGGTGGCCTCGGTGGACAGCCTTGAGATCAAGGCCTCAAAGGGGATCACCTTTATGGCCGATGCCCTGATCAAAGACTGCATGGACAAAGAATACGATCTGATTGTGCTTCCCGGGGGGATCCCCGGGGCCATGAACCTTAAGGAATCTGAGGACCTGGCCACCCTGCTGAAACGGCAGGCGGAAAATCAAAAATACTATGGCGCCATTTGCGCCTCACCGGCCGTGGTCCTCCATCATCACGGCCTGGTCCGTCCCGGACAGGTAACCTGCCATCCCGGGTTTGCGGGAGAAATTGATAACGGCAATGTCCAGGACAAGAAAGTGGTGAAGGACGGCAAGTGTATTACCAGCAGGGGGGGCGGGACAGCCCTGGATTTTGCCCTGGAGCTGGTTTCCCTGCTTTGTTCGCCCGAGGAGCTGGAAGGTGTTAAGAAAGGCCTGGCCCTTTAGCAAACCGTCCAAGCATGGGGCTTTTGGGTTAAGTAATGAATAACAAATTAAACAGTACGGGATATATATAATGACGGAACAAACTAAAATCGGGGTTGTGGGGGCCGGTTCCTGGGGAACGGCTCTGGCCAAACTGTTGGCGGATAAAGGATTTTCACTGGATTTGTGGGTGTTTGAACCTGAAATCAGGGAGCAGATCGAACAGTCCAGGGAAAATAAGATATTTCTCCCCGGTTTTAAACTGTCTGACAATATTCATCCCTCCAATGACCTTAAAACAGTGGTCCGGGACAAAGACCTGCTGCTGTTGGTGGTCCCTTCCCATTTTATGCGGCAGGTGTCCGAAAAGATCCGCGAGTTCATCAAGCCGGATACAGTTCTGGTCAGCGCTTCCAAGGGAATTGAAAACGAAACCTACCT
This sequence comes from uncultured Desulfospira sp., assembly GCA_963663165.1. GTDB lineage: Bacteria > Desulfobacterota > Desulfobacteria > Desulfobacterales > Desulfobacteraceae > Desulfospira. The sequence goes on from OY760175.1 coordinate 6,478,789, forward strand.
GACCATGACCCAGATCCTTGAACAGACCATTCCCGGGCTGCCCAAGGGGCATTATGCCGTTCTTTCCGGACCCAGCTTTGCCAAGGAGGTGGCCGCCGGTGTGCCCACGGTGGTGGCGGCAGCGTCCCTGGACCGGAAGACCGCCGAGTTCATCCAGACCGTATTTTCATGCCCCAAGTTCAGGGTGTATGTCAACGATGACCCCATCGGAACCCAGATCGGCGGGGCCGTGAAAAACGTTCTGGCCATTGCCGCCGGAATATGTGACGGGGTGGGAATGGGGCTCAATCCCCGGGCCGCCCTGATTACCCGGGGGTTAGGGGAAATGAACCGACTCGGCACCCGGATGGGCGCCAATCCCCTGACCCTTCTCGGCCTTGCCGGGGTCGGTGACCTGATGCTGACCGCCACCGGGAATTTAAGCCGAAATTACACCCTGGGCATACAGATCGGCCAGGGCAAAAAGCTTGATGACATTATTTCAGAAACCCGGATGGTGGCCGAAGGGGTCAAAACCACCCGTTCGGTTTACAACCTGGCCAGAAAGCTGTCCGTGGACCTGCCCATCTGCAACGAGGTTTACCGGGCATTGTTTGAAGGCCTGTCCGTGGACGAGACCGTTGACCGGCTCATGAACCGCTCCCTTAAGCATGAGCTAGACGGGGTGGTTTAGCAAGAAACTGGAGACTGGAAGACCGGAAGACAAATTCGAACAAGAGCAACATTGGGCGCAAAAGACAGAAAGACAGCCCGGTAGGAGCGGGCCATGCCCGCGAATCGTGGGTATGGCCCGCTCCTTCTACCGGGTAACGCGACGGATCGCCACCCCCGGTTTTCTGTGTTTAGTTTTAAAAACAATTCGTTATATGGTGTGAAAATTTTTTCCTGAAAAGCGTTTAAATTCTGTTTTAATCAAAATTTAACATAATTCTCATTATTCCATGCCTATGATCATCCCCTTGATGTGCAATAACAAAAGTGGATACTGATCAGGTTATTGCCTGTCCGAAACCCGTGTTTGGACGAAAAGTTGGCCAGATGCAAGGCGCACAAAAAATGGCAACCGGAGCAACCTTCTGGTTGTGAGGATTGCCATTTTTTGTGCAACGCAGCAGATGGGTGACTTTTCGTTCAAACACAAACCAAAAAGGCCTGTTATGAGTGAGATAATCGACCCCCAGCTGCTGGGAAGGCTGTCGGAACTGGATTTTGCCTTCCAGCCTATTGTCAATATATACACGGGAAACACCTTTGGCTTTGAAGCATTGCTCAGGCGATATGAGGAAGCCGGCTTCTCCTCCATCCAGGAGGTCTTTGACCATGCCTACCACAGGGGGATTCTCCATCAGGTGGATATCCTGCTCCGGCAAAAGGCATTTCTTAAATTTTCACGGTTTAACAGCGGCAAGAGTATTAAGCTGTTCTATAACCTGGACAACCGGCTGTTTGACTCAAAGGATTATTCGTTAAACAATTCCGGTTCTCTGGACATGGAGACCTTTGGTCTTTCCAGAGACGAGATCTGTTTTGAAATTTCTGAGAAACACCGGTTCAACTATGACCCGGAAGTTGAAAAGCTGTTGGGTTTTTACCGGTCCCAGGGATATAAAATTGCCGTGGACGATTGCGGGACGGGGTTTTCCGGGCTTCAGCTGCTGTATTATGCCGAACCGGATTACATCAAAATCGACCGGTTTTTCATCCAGAACATGGAAAACGACCCCAAAAAACGGCTGGTGGTATCCACCCTGGTCAACTTTGCCCGGTTCATGGGAAGCCTGGTCCTGGCCGAGGGGGTAGAGACCCGGGACGAGTATTCGCTGTGCAAGAAAATCGGGTGTGATATGATCCAGGGCTTTTTTATCCAGCGCCCCACCGTTGACACGGATCAGCTCAAAACCCGTTATGAAGCCATTGCAGACCTTTCCAGGGCTGAACGGCGGGAAGGCTTGTCCAAAGACCGGGCCTTGATCGCCAATGAGATCAAATACATTAAACCGGTTTTCTCAGACTGTGATGCCATTACCATGTTTGATAAATTCCGAGGGGATGAAACCGCATCCTTTTTCCCGGTAATCACCCGGAGTGAAGAACCGGTCGGCGTCTTAAGGGATACGGCCTTTAAAGAGTATATTTTTTCCAAGTTCGGCCGGCAGCTTCTGGAAAACCCTTCATTCGGCAAAGATATCTCCAAATTTATCGCCAAAATCCCCATTGCCGATATCCATTCCTCCATTGAGAAACTCATTGAAACCTATATCCAGTTCAACAACAGTGAGGGAATGCTCATGGTGGATGACATGAAATACGTCGGGATCTTAAGCACCAACTCCCTTTTAAAGATCATCAATGAAAAGAACATCACCCAGGCCAGGAACCAGAATCCCTTAACCAAACTGCCCGGCAACACCATGATCCACGAATATTTCAGCGAGTGCCTGGCCGACACCGCGGCCACCTATCACCTGGTCTATTTTGATTTTGACAACTTCAAACCCTACAACGACAAATACGGGTTCAGAAACGGGGACCGGCTCATTCTCATGTTTGCCGACCTGATCAAAAAGGCCGGTTTTTCAGACAGCCGGTTTGTGGGGCACATCGGCGGGGATGATTTTTTCATGGGGATCAAGAGCGGTGTGATGGAAGAAGTGGAAGAAGAGATGAGACAGCTTGCCATGTGCTTTAAGGAAAACGCCCAAAGCTTTTATGACGCCCAGACCCTGGAAAACGGCTTTATGGTGGCCAGGGACCGTGACAACGTGGAACGGAAAATGCCCCTGATCACGGTTTCCACGGCCATCCTGGAACTGCCCCGCAACCAGGGCCGGAACCACAGCATCGAAGATGCCGGCAACTTTATCAGCCAGTTAAAAAAAGAGGCCAAAAAATCAGACACCGGCATTGCCTCCGCCGCCATCACGGAATTTACCCCCATTGATCATTCCGGCCTGGTGACCGTGCCGCTTTGATAAGCGGTTTTTGCCAACGCAAATTCAAGTCAGATTCCGGGAGCCGAAACAGTATCAAATTGATTAACCGGACACCCAGTGCCGATATCCATTCTTCAGCGGGTCCCCAGCGTCAAGCTGTAAAAATTCGTTGACGTAATCGTATAAAAATACTATGTCCAAATTAAAATACAACTTTAATTTGGACATAGCATGTATATCCCCAGGCTATTAACCCCATTTTTTAAAAGGATTACGGAGCAGTTTCCGGCAGTCCTGATTACAGGTCCCCGGCAGTCAGGCAAGTCTACCCTTTTGCTGGAGGAAATGAAAAATTGTCCTTATGTCGCCTTTGATGATCCGTTGAACAGGGAATTCGCCCTGAAAGATCCCAATGCATTTCTGGACCAGTTTGATCAGGCCACTGTAATTTTGGATGAAATCCAGTATGTTCCTGAATTGCTACAGTATATAAAGATCCGGATTGACAGGCATAAAAAGGCCGGGAACTGGATTATGACCGGATCCCAGCAGTTTCATCTGATGAGAAACGTCAGTGAATCACTGGCCGGAAGAATTGCCGTACTTGAACTGGCCCCGTTCTGTTTTCCGGAAATTATCCACCGGCTTTCCCCCTCCCTTGAGGAGATTATCTGGACCGGGCTTTTCCCTGATCCTGCCTGCACCCCTGGGAAACGCGAGATTTGGCTTAGATCTTACATACAAACTTATATTGAAAGAGATGTCCGGCAGCTTGAGGCGGTTAAAAATTTCAGGGCCTTTGAATTGTTTGTGAATCTTTCAGCTGCCTTTCATTCCCAGGAATTTCATCCGGCAAGACTGGCCAGGGAATGCGGCGTCAGCCAGCCGACAATCAAATCCTGGTGCCATTTACTTGAGACATCGTATATCGCGGTCACCCTGCCGCCGTTTTATAAAAATTTTGGAAAAAGATTAATTAAAACCCCCAAATTTTATTTTCTGGATCCGGCCCTTGTCTGCTACCTGACCCGGCAGCCATCCCGGGAAGCGGCACTCTCAGGCAGCATGGGCGGCAGCCTTTTCGAAGGATTGATGGTTGCAGAAGCGGTTAAATATTTTTTCAATTCAGGGAAAAAACCGCCGGTGTATTTCTGGAGATCCGCAGGGGGGCTGGAGGTTGATTTGATCATCGAATCAACTGGCAAGCTTTGGCCTGTCGAGATAAAACTGACAGCCACCCCGACGGCCAAACATGCCGATCCCTTAAACCAATTTAAAAAACTTGCCGGCAGCCAGGCCGCGGATAAAGGATGCATTGTCTGCCGGACAAAAGAATCCCGGCAGCTTCCCGGAAATAATGTGGCGCTGCCATGGCAGGAGTTTCATCAGTACCTGGCATCCATAACCGCATAGCAGCACGGTTGCCGTTTTATCAGCCAGCCTCATCCATGGCCCGTTTAAATCCGTCAAAAGATCCTTTAATAGTCTGCTCGGGCACGGCATAACAGAGCCTGAAATAGCCGGGCCCGCCGAACCCTGTGCCGGGAACGGCCAGGATATTCTGTTTTTTCAGAATGTTGATAAATTCAATGTCGTTTTCTATGGGGCTTTTGGGGAACAGGTAAAAGGCCCCTTCGGGGATATTGAATTCATACCCGGCAGCGGTGAGTCCCTCCATAAAGATATCCCGCCGTTTGCGGTAAATACCAATATCCACCGTAACGCCCTGAAGGCGTCCTGCCAGATGCTGGAACAGGGCCGGAGAATTGACCACCATCATGCTGTTGATGGCCCCTGCGGCCATGGCCACAAGCTGAGCATCTTCAGCCTTTGGGTTAACGGCCAGGTATCCGATGCGTTCCCCGGCCAGGGACAACTCCTTGGAATAAGAGGTCAGGACGATGGTATGGTCATAAATCCCGAACATCCACGGCACCTCAATGTCATAGGCGATTTTCCGGTAAGGTTCGTCAGAGATCAGGTAGATCCGTCTGCCGAATTCTTTGCTTTTCCGGTCCAGAAGCTGCCCTAACAATTCCAGTTCCTGGTTTGAATAGACCACGCCGGTGGGATTGTTCGGGGAGTTGATCAGCATGACCCTGGTTTTGGGGGTCAGGGCTTTTTCAATGGCCTCAAGGTCCAGATGAAAATCCGGCAGGGAAGGGGCCAGGTTCAGGTTGGCATCGGAAATAAAGGCATACTGGCTGTACCCCACAAAATAGGGGCTTGGTACCAGGATATCATCTCCAGGATTCACCAGGGCCTTTAAGGTGTCGTTCAAAGCCCCGGCCGCGCCCACGGTCATGACCACCAGGTCAGGGGTAATGCCGACGCCGGTCTCTTGGTTCAGGTAATCGGCCACGGCCTTGCGCACATGGGCAAAGCCGGCATTGGGCATATACCCGTGGGTGATGTCCTTGTCGTTGATCAGGTCCAGCAGGGTCTGTTTGACCAGCGGCGGCGGGGGGACGTCCGGGTTCCCCAGGGAAAAATCAAATACATTATCGGCCCCGAATTTTTCTTTGAGCCGGATACCTTCTTCAAACATCTTCCGGATCATGGAAGCCGCTTCAACAAAGTTGACCATTTTGTCTGCAATGGGCATGGATTACCTTCCTTATTATAATGGGCTTTAAACTTTAGACCTCAGACCTCAGGCTTGGGATTGATGTCCAACTTGTTTTTTTGTATCCAAAGTCCAATGTCTCAAGTCTCAAGTCCCAGGTCCCAAGTCTCGGGGTTACCATATCTCAAAATCTATAAAACCAAAACCGTTTTTTCATGGCAGAAAGTCGCACCATACTGCCATTCGTTCACTGTCCGCCGCAAGACAGGATAAATACGCCGGCTATGGTTCTTTTTTTATGTGTTTAACACCAAACCGTTATCTTCGAAATTAAAGTTTTTTTGGGTTTTGTTAGCGCAGATTAAGGATTCTGAGCAAAAATAGCCGGCAAAGAAGCGGTAACCACAAGAAAAAATGGTTTCTTAAGAACGAATGACAAAATAATAAGCCATAAATTCAATTGGTTATTTCTTTCAAGGCAAAGAGCCTACAGCCTGACAAGAGATCTAATCAAATTCTAATGGATATATAACATATCTCGGATATAAACATGGGTTAGAATCAAGTTTAACACTGGATTTTTCTAATTCTTTGAAATTATGGGATAATAATTGATCAAAAAACAAGGAAACAAATCCTCGCCGAAAACTAATTTTTCATTAATTCCCAACTAATATTGGGAGCGTAAAACAGTATTGATCTTGAAAGAAAAGCCACACCCCGGGTGACCGGGGGTCGGAAAGCCACGGGTCTTGTTTTAAAAAAAGGGAAAACGGGGACAAACAAAAAAATCAAACCCCCCAACATCCAAAACTCAAACAAAACAAGACAGCCGCGCCGCCTCACAAAAAAAAGTTAGACACAATTTAATTTAGGAGGAAATTTAAGAAAATGAAGAAATTATTTGTAACTTTTTCGGCGGCTTTCCTGATGCTTTGGGCTGCAGCCGCTGCTTCTGCAGCAAGCTTCGATTATGGTAGTCTTGTTCTAAGCATATACAGCGAAGACACTACCACTGAGTATGGCATTGATCTGGGTAGTCTGGATGACTTGATCGCTATGAGTAACGAAACCCTGACGTTTAGTTATAACATTGACACAGATAGTGACTGGTATGTTGCCCTCTTTTCTAGTACCGGGTCTAACGCATACACTACCACAGTAACTGTCGGAACCACAAGCGCAACTGAGTTAAGCAATTACTGGAGTGTAATTTCCAATGCAGCTAACTCCATGACAAAAGTAATGCAATATTACACTGGCCTTGAATTGGACGGTGGGGTGGTTACGGGAAGCACTTCAGACAATAACAGCTACGCCAAAAATCTGAAAAAGACCTATGGTGGTGTAACGGTTCTCAGTTCTATTGGGGAACTTGATGCCGATTATGTAGACCTTTACCTCTATAATTTCCTTTACGGTACTGACTACAATACCATTCAGGTAACCGAAAGTGATGCTTTAGCCCTTATTAGGGTATATGCAGACGGTACAGTTGTGATCAACCCTGTGCCTGTTCCCAGCACAATGATCCTTCTCGGTTCGGGCCTGTTGGGTCTTATTGGAATTAGAAGAAAACACAGCTAACTAAAAAAGTAAAATAAAGGAAAAGAACATGTTTAAGAAAATCGTTAAGGGGCTGGTAGTTGGTGGCGCCGGGCTTATCCTGGCCACTTCCGCAGTGCAGGCGGAACAATATGAAATTAATATTTACGGGGCATCTGCCCAGTACAAATTCTGGACGGAAGCAGCCCCCTTATTCTTGATTAATCAAGGATGTGATGCCAGCGACGTTTACCATGCTGTAGATGAAGATCAGTACTCCCGCGATGCCGGTATCGCTTTTTGCGCCGGTTCCGACGCCATTGCCGGATATGAAGGAGAAGGCTTGGGCGGAGAAGGAGATTCTCTTATTATCCGGTATACCACCAATGCTTCATATGACGGTATCCGTGCTGTTACAGGCGATACTCAGGAAAATGCCGACGCACAGTATTGTTCTGAATATACCCACCGTTACATGCCGGTAGCTGATGATGAGACGGCTAACTACAAACAGTATTCCGCTGCGGACCCTGATCCGGGTGAAGGCCTTGGGGCTTTTGCTTGTTATGATGTAAATGTTGGTGCTTCTGATGTTGCCGCTGAAACGTTCAACCAGGAATCCGAAGGATATGCACTTGGATACATACCCAATGATGACGGCTCCTATACAACCATGTCTTCAAGTATTAAATACCCGGATTTCCTGAATGATCCCGATATCGACGATAAAGTTGAAGCCAATCAGATGGTCGTTGTTCCGTTTGGTTTTTATGCCAACAATGGTGGATATCTGGACAGCAACAACGAGCTTCAGACTGACAGCGAAAAGGCGGTTCCTTTTGATAACCTGAGCCGCCTGATGGCCGTTTCACTGTTTTCTGGCCAGGTGGCCAACTGGGATGACTTTGATCCCGCCCTTGACAGCCAGCAGGTGGTACTTTGTCTGCGTCATGCAGGTTCCGGCACTCATGCCACCCTGGATGCTGCTGTAATGCGCGGAGATGCCAATCTGGTAACTGCTCAGGCTGACCCCAGCACTATAATTCCAGTTGCTTTAGGGTATCTGCCCCAGGTTTGGTTCAACAAAGGATCTTCAGATGAATTAAGATGTGTTGGTAAAAGACTTGGTGCGGTGGGATATGCTGATGCTGATAAATGCACGACCAGCTGCCAGGCGGGTACCAAATACGGTAAAGTAAAAGCCCTGACATATCAGGGTGTAGCACCGACTGCCACTACCATTAAAAATGGTCAGTATCTGTTCTGGGCTTCCCAGTATCTGTATGTTGGGGAAGACGACGACGATACCAAAGATTACATTGATGCAATGATCACCTGGGCTGCGGACGGTGCCAACATGGCATCTAAAAAAGCAGGTTACTGGGCTGCTAAAGACGATATGATGTGGACCAAAAGTGATGATTATGCCTACCCGATAAAAACCGGAGATTACGTGGCAGAATAAAACTAAAAACAGCGTGTGCATAGTGTATTGAATGCACGCAAGGCGGGCCTGCATAGACAGGCCCGCCTTTTTTTGAATAACCGTCTAACTTATTCCTAATATAAAGATGTTATATGAAGTGTTTTAACAGGGTTCCGGTGTTGTTTTACTTTAATTTATTTGAAACATATTGAGTCGGTTTTTTTAGGAAAAGTGGTAATGCGTATGATCAGAAATAGAGTATCTGCGGCATGGGCTGCGATAATTTTTGTTTTGTTGTTGTCAGGGTGTATCAGTTCTCAAGGAGAGAAACCCATTCACGGTCCTAAAGTGGAGAAAGGAGAATGGGTGAAAGTAAACTATACGTGCAGTGCAAAAGGACAAGGCGTTTTCGAAACTACGGACTCCAATGTCATAAATGATTTAGACATAAAAAAATCCAGGGTCTTTTCCCCACTGGCTGATCCTAAGCCGGTAAATATTCTGGCCGGTATGGATCAGCCTGGACAGCCGCCGTGGAAACTTAAAGATATGACACCTGAGATACGTAACAAACTCGCTCTGACTTTGGTGGGCCGTAATTATGGAAGCACGTATGAAACGGTGATTGAATCCGTTGTACCGGAAGGTATGGAGGACAATAACCGGTATCGGTTTGTAAAAAAAACCCGACGGGTTCCTAGAGTACGGAAGATACCAATAAATGATTATCTGGCCGGACACGGGAAAATACCTGTGGTAGGGGAAAAATTATATGACAAGGCTGGAAGCGATTCTTTACAAAATCCTTTTGCTACCGTAGTCGCAGTAGACAACAATGATGTCAGCATAGAGCTAATTGCAGGGAATGGAAATAGATCAGATTTGCCATGGGGAACATTAAAAACTGTTGATAAAGGGGATAAAAACACAGTGACTGTCGTGTTGGAATCTGAAGTCGGGTTGTTGGTCAGGACAGGACCAGTTGTGGGCAGGGTAGTGGAGATTAATGATAAAACCGTTAAGATTGATTATGGTCACCCGTTTGCCGGGGAAATTCTAGAGTGCCATGTCGACATACTGGATAAGGAAACAGACTGATGAAACAATGGGTTTATATATTGGTCGTGCTATCCTGTTTTATGTCGGCCTGTATCTCTACAAAAACAGAGGTCTGCTCAGAGAATAAAGCGCAAATATCTACATCGGAAGAGATCTCCAGTCCTTCTGAAATGGCGGCAGACCGGAAAGCCGAATTTTCTAAGCGGATCAAAGAGGCGGTCGAAAAGGCACAACAGCAGGGGGCGACAAAGGTAGACATTTACCTTGATGAGGACCCTGATATTGTGCAGATAAACGATGTTGTCACCTTACGATATCAGGCTGTCTTAGATACCGGCGCTACCTTGTCGTCAAGCAGTCAGACCCAGATTGTTGCCGGTCGCCCGGAATCTGTCCCCGGCATCGGCACGGCCGTGCTGGGCATGGGATTTGAGAAAAAAAAGGTCCGGATTAAACCTGGTGAGGCCTTTGGGGAATGGCAAAAAGACAGGGAGAAACATCTGCCCCGGGTCCAGGCCATACCGGTCCATGTGGAAATAAGCACATCCGCGTTTAAAGAGAAATTTAACAAAAATCCTGAAACAGGAGAGCGCATCAGGCTGAATCCATATTTTGAATCTGAAGTGACTGAGATAACCAATGATAAAATTCAGATTAATAATCTGGCCATGGACGGATATAGAGATAAGGCTTCCTTTGGCGAAACTATGATTACTGTAAAAGACGGGACAATTTTTCTACAGTTGACCCCAGTCATTGGCGCCGAGTTCCCCTTGGGCAAACAGAAGGGGAGGATTTCATCCTATGGAGGCAACACTTTTATAGTCGACCTGAACCACCCTTTGGCCGGACATGCTCTTGATCTGAATATCGAAGTGACCTCTATTGTCAAAGCCTCTGATGCGGCCAAAAGACAAATCCCCTGGATCACCGATTATGATACCGGAATGGAACAGGCTATGGCCCAGGAAAAAGACATGGTTTTGGTTCTTTACGCATCCTGGTGCCCCTGGTGCAAAAAGCTGTTAACCCAGACCTTTGAGGACCCCAGGATAAGGCTGCTCAATGATAAGTTTGTTTTTGTTAAAGCCAATTCCGAAGAAAATACGGACTTAAAAGAGGTCTATGAGCAGGATGGGTTTCCCCTAACGGTATTAACTGATCCCGGGGGCCGGGTGATCAGAAAATTTGAAGGTTTTAAAAACGCCCCTCAGCTTTTATCGGAACTTGAAGCGCTTCTAAAATCTAACTCTCGCAGCTGATAAGCCTGACAACGCCATGCACCGGGAAAAACATTATTTGATGAAATATATTCACCTTCTGTTATTGGTCTGGATTTTTTACCTTTTTCCATTCTTAAGCCATGGGGCGGAGCCTGAACCGGCGGCAGAGGATAAGGTTACTTTTGCTATCTATTCTTACGATATTAAAGGAAACACCCTGTTGGACAGTGGCACTTTAATTGAGGTTCTGAGTGAATTTACCGGGTTTGGAAAAACAGCTCAGGATGTGGAGTGGGCCAGGGACGCCCTGGAAGCGGCTTACCATGAAACGGGTTTCCCCACTGTTTTGGTCAACATTCCAGAGCAAACCGTGGAAGACGGCAAGGTGGTACTTGAAGTGATTGAAAGCCGGATCAAACGGGTCCTGGTAACCGGGAACAAGTATTATACCATGGAACGAATCAGAAGCGAACTGCCCAGTGTACAGCCCGGGAAAGTGCTTTACCTGCCAAAGGTCAGAGAAGACCTTGCCCGGCTGAATAGCAGCCCGGACTTAAAAGTCGGCATGGTATTGATCCCCGGCCGGGAGCTTGGGTTTATCAATGTCGAACTCAAGGTTGAAGACAACCTGCCCCTCCACGGCAGTCTGGAGCTGAACAACCGGTGTACCCATACCACTACAGACCTGCGGTTAAACGGGGCGATTCATTTCGACAACATATGGCAGAAAAGCCATTCCCTTAATGCCCAGTTTCAGGTCTCTCCCGAAGATACCGAGGAAGTTCTTTTGTTTACCGGCTCCTATGCCCTGCCCATGCCCTGGAGCCAGAATCACATGCTCATTGGGTATTATGTGAATTCAGACAGTGATACCGCTACCGGCGAAGGCCTCTCGGTCATGGGCAAAGGGCAGGTGATCGGACTGCGGTACATGGTGATGCTGCCGGGCACCCCCGCATACTCCCAGAATGTGATTATAGGCCTGGACTGGAAAGATTTTGAAGAAGAGATAGAAGGGGTAATTACCCCCATCGAATATATGCCGGTATCCTTTGGATATGCCGGCACCCTGTCGGATTCAGGCGGGACCACCCAGTTTTCCGCCGGGCTTAACATGCTGTTCCGCCATAATGCCTTCAGCGGTATGGAAGAGTTTACCAATAAGAGGGAAGGGGCTACGGGAAACTATATTTATCTGACTGCCGGTATGGAACGGCGTCAAAAGCTGCCCAAAAATTTTTCCCTGTTTGCGAAGTTGGACGGTCAGGTGGCAGACCAGCCCCTGGTTAACAACGAGCAATTTTCCGTGGGGGGGGTGAATTCGGTCCGGGGGTATATGGAAAGTGAACTGCTCGGAGATTATGCCATTCATTCGACCGTGGAGTTTTTTGGTCCATCACTGATGAAGAACCATTTTATAATGCCCTATCTGTTTTACGATTGTGCCTGGATCGGAACCAGGGAACCTCTGGACGGGGAGTATGGCCAGACCTTTATCCATGGTGCCGGTATTGGTATCCATGGCGAATGGAAAAAAATAATTGAGTTTAAACTGGATTGGGGAATGGCTCTCAAAGATACCGATGATACCAAGCAAGGCGACCAACAAGTCCATTTTAAGGTCTCTATAAAGTTTTAAGATAACGAAGCTGGCGTAAAAGGAACAGGACCCATGACATATAGTTTAAGACGGGCAGCAGGACAGATGCTTCTGATATACCTATGCCTTTATCTCAGTATTTTCCCGGGAGCGGCCTTTGCCAAACCCATCAAAGCGTCCAGTCTGACGGCCCCTGCATCCGGTACCTTGCCGGTTCTTTCATCCGGCCAGACCCAAAGCGGCTGGAGTACCTCCCAGGATGACAGTACCCATTATCTTCAGGTGAATCAGACCAAGACCAAGGTGACCATTGAGTGGGATTCCTTTGATATCGGATCCAATGCATCTGTCCATTTTGAGCAGCCGTCATCGGGTACGGCTTTGAATCGGATTTATGACAGCAGCCCCAGTCAGATTTACGGCAAGCTGACAGCTACAGGCAATATTTATCTGATTAATCAGAACGGTATCGTGTTTGGTGAAGGGTCCAGGGTTAATGTGAATTCTCTGGTAGCCTCTGCCCTGAATATCAGCGACGAAGATTTTACGGATAGTGACGGAAATCTTTGGCATTTTACGGCTGAGAATTATCAGAACAGCTCAGGTTATGAATACTCAGGGGTTGGCGATGTGACCAATAACGGGACACTGGTTTCAGACAGTGAGGGGCGTATTTTTCTTCTCGGGTCAACCGTAGTCAACTCGGGCACCATATCTGCCGAAGGGGGCTGGATTGTTCTTTCAGCCGGCACTGAGTTTGAAGTGACCAGTTCCGTCAATACTTCCGGGTACCTTATTGAGAATATCTCAACTGACTATTCAGGGGACGTGACCAATACTTCTGACGGGGAAATCCTGGGGGATAAAGGGGATATCGGTATCTACGGGAAAATTATCCGCCATAACGGGCTGATCCGGTCCCTGTCCACAGTGCGTGAGGGCGGTGAAGTCAAACTGGTGGCATCTAAGAAAATCACCACCGGTAAAAATTCATCCATTAATATGGGGGTTGAGGAACTGGATGATGAAGAATTGGTTGAAAATCCGTTTTCCGGCAGGGATCTAACTTTTGAAAGTGCAGACGGTGATACTGGTATTCTGATTGCCCATTACGGAGATATCACCATGCCGTCCGGGGATGTAACCATGGATGCCGGTGAAGGGGGGCGGGTTTATCTTGGAGACGGTTCTACCATTGATGTTTCAGGGTCCTGGTCGACCAAGGAAATGGCAGAACTTGTTGCATCCATCCAGCTAAACTCTATAGAACTTCGAGATGAATTTAATCAAAAAAACGGTAACCTGAAAGGAGAAACCGTTTATTACCTGCTCAATGAAGGGGTATCCATCGGCAATATTTCTGAAGCCCTTGAGAGCCGGATATTATCGGCTTTAGAAGAAAGCGCCCAGGGCGGTACGGTAACCTTGAGCGCCGGAACCGGTGATATCATTGTTGACGAAGGCGCTTCCATAGATATTTCCGGGGGCGGGGTTACTTACAATGGCGGCTGGGTTACCACCACCAAATTGGTGAGCAATGGTGTCGTATATGACATTTCAGAGGCTCCGGATAACCTGGAATATGATCAGGTGATCTATGATACGAAAAATTATCAGGAATATATCAATACCTTTAAAGAAGGGGAAGATGCAGGCTCTCTTTCCATCACTGCCCAACAGATTGTTTATGAAGGTTCTCTGGATGCTTCTGCTGTCCAGGGAACCTATCAAGTTAATGAAACAGACCCGACGGATGACTTAGGGTATACCACCTGTGTGGGAACGGTGATTCCAAGCGGTGGTACCCTGACCATTGGGGCGTCAGCTACCGCAACAGATGAATATTACATTTACAATGATCCCGTGGTGCAAGCCATTGTGATCAAAGATACCACATCCGGGCTTGAGGATGATTTTGATCCAGAATCATCGGAGATCGATAGCTCCCGAAACGGAGAGACCTGGTTGTCTGACGATCTGTTAAGTGATGCCGGATTGAGTAATGTCAACCTGTATGCCACCGCTTATGTGGTAACAGAGGCCGATACTGAAATCACTCTGACTGCCGGGGGGAGCCTTGATGCCATTGCCAGGCGGATTTATCACCAGGGCGGCATTTATGTGCCTTCCGGGGATGTCAGTTTTCTTACTGTCTCCAATAAATCCTCTGACCAGTATCTGGATGGGAAAGAAAATCCAGATTATGTGAGTGAAGATGATCTGGGCGGGCCGGAACGGATCGAACTGGCTGCAGGAAGTACTATTTCTGCGGCAGGGGAACAGGTGAACAACCATACCGCCGTTTCTAATAAGGATTATGAATCCTGCCAGAGTACTGCGTTGACCGACGGGGGCAGCATCACCCTGACGGATAATACCAATTCGGGAGACGGCGTGGTGGTCCGAAAAGGGGCGAATCTGGATGTTTCCGGAGGGTATATTATCGGCGTGGATGAGGATTTGGACGATGCCGGGGATGCCGGCCAGATCAGTCTTTTGGGGTCTGCCATTGTGTTGGAAGGAACATTAAGCGCCATTTCCATGTTGGGGCAGGAAGGCGGCACCATTTCCCTGACCGCTTATGACGTTACGGTCAAAAAATCGTATTCCTCATCAGCGTCAAGAGCGTTTTCGTGTGGCCAGGAATTGCCCGAAGCGTATCAGTACAGCTTAATAGTGGATGATGATATTTTTGATGGCACCGGTTTCACCCACATCAGTTTGACTTCGTATTCAGATCTTACTGTGGAAAAAGGGGTGAATCTTGAGCCATCTGCCACAAAATGGGTTCTTCGTAATGGGACAATAGAGACCCAGGAGATAGCGGAAGATGATTTTTATCATATTGGTGATACTTCCATTTCCCTTGTTGCCGGGGATGACTCAGGGTTCCCTGATATGTACAGTTTTGCAAATGAATTGACCTACGGCACCTTAACCATTGAAGAGAATACCCGTATTACAGTGGGCCCCCAAGGCAGTATTTCTTTGTCTGGTGATTATGCCTATATCTCAGGAGTCTATACGGCGCCCGGCGGTGACATTGATGTGAGCGGCGGCCTGACTCTACTAATTCAAAGTGATGCTGCTTTTTACGCGACCGGATATAATCTGATGACCGGTTATTATCTCAATGAAGAGCCTGAATGGGATATCCTGGATGCCGGAAAAATTTCCTTTGAATCCAGTAATGATTTGGTCATGGAAGATGGTGCCATTGTGGATGTGTCCAGTGCTGAATCGGTTACCCAATATCGGACCGGAGACGACTATAGGCTGGTAGCCTATACGTCTGCGTCAAATCCCGGAAGTGTTATATTGGCCTTTATGAATGCCGAGGATGATCAGGGCAATTCGACAATCAATGCGGACTTTATCGGGCAGAAAACGCTGGATACCCTTTCAGGGGCTTCGTTTACGATCAACCATACCGACACAGAAATGGCGGTTTCTTATTTTACCCTGGAATCCGGACTTGTTGACATGCTGGAAAACAACGGATTTGAGACGTTAAATCTAACCTCCACTGGTGGAATATGCTTTGACGAGTCTCAAACCATTACCATGGCCGAAGGGATTTTCATCGACACCCCCGTAATTTCAGGGTCAGACGATGCGGCTGTTGTTCTTGAATCTTCTTACGTGGCATTTGCCAATACACACCAGTCCGAAGATGAGACAACTGATCAGGATACGGCCACGTTCGAGGTAAATGCTTCTTACATCAATATTTCCGGAGATATTAAGGCCATTGGCTTTTCAACTGTTTATCTGAATGCTGATTATGATATTGCTTTAAGCGATTATTATTATACAGGAACTGAAGATAACACCAGTTACTGGGCAGGTGGGTTTTCCGTGGATAACGATCTTTTCATGACCGCCGGAAGGATTTATCCGACCACCGCCTCCGATTTTACTCTTTCAGCGGGCGGCAATCTTTGGACTGAACACTCCGGTGCCACTGTATCAGATTATATTTCTTCAGCGTTGGGGTCCCTGACGCTGGAAGCCAGTAATATATATCACTACGGTTATATAGCCGCTCCGATGGGCAGCATTTTTCTATCGGCGGACACGGATGAAGGCCGAGTGTACCTTTCTGATGACAGTGTTCTTAGCGTCCAGGGGACTTTATCTGTAAATTACGGGCAGATAGATGAAGATAATCTCCAGTGGTACGGGTATGATGCGGATAAGAGCTCTTCCACCTATGATACATTGATTGAAGATGCCCCTGAACAGGCCATTAATATCCTGGCTGCGGAAATTATTGCCGAAGAAGGTTCAACCATAAATATTCAAGGCGGCGGTGAAATATACGGTTATACATTTGTAAGTTCGACTTCAGGGTCCATGGATCCCCTTTCCGTAGACGGCCGGTACGTGATTTTGCCGTATTCAACAGCCACCGCTATCGGGTTGACCGGTACAGCGGTCTATCTGGAGGAAAACGATGTAACAAATGAAGGGGTATATATTATTGTATCGGATAATTACGCCTTTTTGGATGGTGCTTTGGTCATCGAATACCAGTCAGAAATGGCTGCGGATACCATTGTATCCTTGAGCGATGATTTGGATAGCGAAGTGGTGGGTTATCTGGGAAACGCCCTGACGGGAAGCTATTCTTCGGCCCCCCAGATCTATACGATCATGGAAGTTTCTGATCTCTTGGAAGAAGGTTCTTATGAGATTTCCTCTGTTGAGGCTGGTAGTGCGGGAAGCCTTTCGGCGATTGCAACGCAGACCAATATTTTGAGTGGACAGATTCTGGCCGACGCTGTTTCAGATGAATACATCGGGGGAACCCTGACCCTGGTCGGCCAGGAGGTCATTATCGGGGTCAGCACGGCAGTCCTGGGTTCATCTTTCACTTATGATTCCCAAGTGGATGATGATTATTCCGGTACCCTTTACATCAATGCTGAATCAGTTTCCAAAGCAGGACTCTCTCAGCTGAACATCGGGGCCTACGATGAGGATTTGGATGAGAACGTGCTGGATACTCTGGAGGAGGCCGGATATACGGTGGAAGACGGGGTGATTTCCTGTGAAACCATTACCATTGAATCCGGGGCTGAGCTTTCAGGTCAGAGCATTACCCTGATTGCTGAAAAGGATATTGTCCTTGAAAAGGGGGCAGGGGTATCGGTGAGCGGAGACAATGCTTATGCCGATATTGTCTCTACCTCAGGCACGCTTTCTTTGGCCGATAATTCATATATTATTTCTGAGCAATACTTGCGGCTGGAGGCGGATGCTCTTGAACGTTCCGGAACGATCACTGCCGGAACCGGCATCTCTTTTATATCCGACTATCTTTATCTGGCCGATATATCCGGCGAACAAAGTATTTCAAAAGGCTTCGTGATTGATCAGAAATTGTGGGAAAGTTTGGCCTCTGTGGATACAGTATGGCTGACAGGTTACGAAGAGGTGGGATTTTCCGGAAAGGTGAACCTTAAAACCGGTAGCGCCATTGTAATTGACTCCCCGCTTGTGGCCGGTCTTACAGATTCTGGAACAAAAGCAAGCCTCGTTTCGGATAGTATTTATCTGTATAACTCTTCAGCAGATGAGGGCAGTGACATTTATTCAGGCAATGCGGGAAGCTTGTCAGCCGCTGCAGACAATATTTATATCGGATATGGGCAGGTTCAGGCAACCGGGTTCTCTTCCATCAGCCTGACAGCAGACGAATATCTTACTTTTGTGGGAGAGGGCGGTTTTGTCACTAATGACGGAAACCTGAATATGATCGCCGGCATGGTCACTGGCACATACCGGACCTATACGGATGATGACGATGAAACTGCCTATGAAGCTGTGGATTTTACAATTGATTCCGGTGCAGGCAATATTGCTATTAATTCCAGCGGCACTAATATATCCAACAACGGCAATATCGGTGGCAGCCTTGAGTTTACCGGAAATAGCATCATCAGTTCCGGCACCGTTTCTCTGAGTTCTGGTTATCTTTCCTTTACCGCTACCGGTACCGGCGATGAAGACGGCGTATTTTTAGAAAATGGTGCATTGGTATCTGCCGCCGGCTCAAGTTTGGATGATGTGGACTATGACGCCGGTACCGTGGTTTACCAGGCTGAGTCAGGCGCTGTCTTTCTTTCTGAAGGGTCAACGACCAATGTATCTGCCTCAAGCGCCAATGGAGATGCCGGCACCATCGCAATTTATGCGACTGAGGGTGAACTTTCTATTGAAGGCCGTCTTGAAGGCAGTTCAGAGAACGGCCTTGGTGGATCTTTCCTTCTCGATGCACTGGAACTGTCAGACCTCTCCAGCCTGATCGATACGCTTAGCGAGGGAGGGATTAATCATGATATTGATCTTAGGGCCCGGTCAGGAGACGTCAGCTTAACAACCGATGTCACCGCATACAACTTCAGGCTTTCTGTTGATGATGGAAATGTCAGTATCGACGCCGTAATCGACGCATCTGGCGATGACGAAGGGGGACTGGTGGAAATTTATGCCGGCGGGGATCTTATCCTGTCCGACAACACCATGATTCTGGCCAAAGGAAATGACAACGGTGCTGCTGGCGGCGAAATAATTTTAGCCAATGCCACCACATCAGGCGGTTTTATGGATCTTGGCGACGCTGTCCTCAATGTTTCAGGGGGAAAAGGCGGCACAGGCGGCTCAATTTATCTTCGGGTGAACAGAACCGATGATAATTCAGATATAAAATTAAACCTGAATAGTGAAAAAATGATCGGGGCTTCGGAGCAGACTATCGAGGGTGCTGCATTTTATCAGTCCACCTATAAATATACGTACAGAATTAAGGACGATGATTTCGAAACAGACAGCACCGCATATATGGAAGCATCGTCTTTTATTCTATCAGTTGAAGCTCAGGCTGATGAGGGCGGAGATTTTGAAGGATTTACCATTATTCCCGGTGTTGAATTCTGGTATGACGGAGAAGAGGAGCTTGTATGGTATGATGATGTAGATTTCACCGAATGGCGTTTCGGCAGTCAGAATGTACCAGTTGCTCTAACTCTCAGATCGTCAGGCGACCTTAAGGTTGACGGCATCATTGTGGACGGTCCTACCAGCCTCTCCTACTATGACAACACCTTGAGTTCGGAAACGGTCCAGGATTCAATGAATATCACACTGGTGGCCGGTGCTACGTTAACCAGTGCGGATCCTTTTGCCGTTGAATCCGGAGTCGGCAATTTGGAAATTGATTCCGGGGAACTGGTGTATACCGAAAGCGGAAACATCAATTTCGCATCAGGCGGCGATACCCTTATTGAAAAGGTAAGTACCAGCTCCAGTGACTATTCCTACGGTGACACAAACGCATACATGACCTGGAATAAATTAAATTACAGCATAGGGACCTATTCAGGCACCATCCGGGGGCAGGTGGGAGGAAATCTGGACCTGTATGGCGGGATTATTCAGACAGCAACCGGGGATATTGTCCTGGAGGTTATGGAGAGCCTGTACCAAAGATCTTCTGGCGGAAATCTGGGCACTATCCGAACTCTCGGGGAGTTGGTTTCCGGGAGTTATGTTGATAACGGTTTGTTTCAATACGACCAAACTACTCAGACGTCACTTTATTCCAATGGTGGCAATATCAGCATCACGACCGGTGAAGATGTGCTTGTGTGCACAAAGGATTACAGCCCTTCGGAATCTCTAATTGATTCTGACGCATGGGATACCGCAAGTTGGGTTTATGACGAAGACTATACCCCGTATCAATATGCATGGTCAGCAGATTATGATGACGGAACCCAGGGAATTGTTGCCATGGGAGGGGGGGATGTGACGATTATAGCCGGCGGGGATGTGCTGACTGCTGCAGGGACCTTTGGCACTGGTGACCTGTGGGTATCTGCCGGAGGAAATATTAACGGCGGGTATCTCAATTATGCAGGCACAGCTGAGATTTCCAGTCTGGGCAGTATTGGAAATTTGGATGATGACGATGACGGTGACTGGGTCATTGAAGCCTTTGATTCAGAAATTACATTGCTTGCCCAAGGAAATATAACCTTGGCTTCGGTGGTCAATCCTTCCCTCACAAGCAGTGATTTTTATAATTCCTGGAATTTTGGGTATACGGAGGATACTTCGGTGGCAATGACTGCCCGTACAGGGAATATTACCCTTACTGGGGATGCGGACGAAGATCTGGATTTAACCACTACCAGCCGTCTTAAAATTTTGCCCGGCAGTGTATATCTGTCGGCTGGGATCGATATTGTATTTCAAAGTAATTTTTATCTGGCCCCAGCGTCTGACGGGTCATTGGAACTATATCCCGGAGAAAATATCAGTGCTGTCAATACCTCTGATTCTGAAAAATCTTATACCATTCTCATGTCTGACGCTGACCCGGATGAGGTCTACGGAACACAGGAGAGTGCAAGAACAGCTTTAAGCCTGTTAACCAGCAAAAGTGAACACGGCAGCTCAATTCTCCACAAAAATGATGATTCACCTGTTGTAATCCTGGCTGGTTATAATATTGAAAATATAGGATTTGTTCTCCCCAAGGCGGCCACTATAACGGCCGAAAATGATATTACCAACCTTTATCTTTTTTCCCAGAATCTCAGTGACGAAGATATCACGCTAGTTTATGCCGGTAATGACATTACCTTTAGGACGGTAAGAGATGGGTCAGGTTCCTCGAACACGGGTATTACAGTCGGCGGTCCCGGTTTGACGGTTGTCCAGGCCGGTGGGAATATAGATCTTGGATCATCGGCCGGGGTAAAAGCTGTGGGAAGCTCTGAAAATACGTTGTTAAAAGAAGGAAATAACGATTTGGTAGTCATAGCAGGGCTGACAGCAAGCTATGCAGTGGAAAAAACGCAGGATTTTTTTGAGTATCTGACCGGCTTTTTTGAGGACCTGCTGGATGCGGGCAACGCATACGTAACGGCACAAAATGCCGGAGATACGGATGGGGCAGATGCCATTGTTGCCGAGGCCAGACAGACAATCATTGCCGATCTGTTGGAAAATGCTTCCGGCAATGATGGAAATATTTCCCTTATAAACTCTATGATTTATGTATCAGGTGGTTCTGGTAGTATCAACCTGGTCGCCACAGGGGACCTGGATGTAGGGGTCAGTGCGGTTGAACCTCCGCCTATCTTCGGTACAGATAGCAGCAGCAGCGATGACAGCTCTGGGATCTACACCACTGTCGGAGGCAGCATAAATATTTATGCCTATGGCGATATCAACGTTAATGAATCTCGGGTTATGACTTTTGACGGTGGTGATATTGTACTCTGGTCCGACTACGGGGATATCAATGCTGGATACGGGTCGAAGGCGGCGGTGGCGTCTTCAGATTTTTATTATGTCCTACAGGATGATGGCAGCTATAAGAAGGTTTACCAGGTCCCGGCTATTGGTTCCGGTGTCCGGGCGACAGCCTCCAATTATGCAGCTGCCGGTGATATTTATGCCTTTGCCCCTTCAGGGATCATTGATGCCGGGGAAGCCGGCATTGCCGGTAACAACGTGACCCTGGCCGCCACGGAAATTCTCAATGCTCAGAATATTGAAGTGTCAGGGCTTGCTATCGGGTTTACAGCCGCCTCCGATTCTTCCGGCAGTGTGAGCGGATTGTCCGGTTCCAGTGGTCTTGCGGATACCGCCATGATGGATGAGGCCACCAGTGCGTTGAGTTCGGCCAAGGACCAGATGGGACAGGAAACAGCGGAAGGCTACAGCTATGAGCCCCGGTGGGTGGATGTGGAAGTGGTGGGGTTTGAGGAAGATACGGATCAGGAAAAAGGATAAATTGATTTCAATGTGGAGGAAAAACGTGACTGAGGCGAGGGTTGGCAAATTTTTATGGTTGTTGATGCTTCTGGTGATGATGACCTGGGCGATTGGACTGTCCAGCGCATCGGCCTGGTGGAATGAAGAGTGGCAGTACCGGAAAAAAATCAGCCTGAACACTGGGGGCACCGGCATGGATGTCTCCCAGAATTTGATGGATTTCCCGGTTCTGATCAGGCTTCATTCCGGTAATTTTGATTTTACTCGGGCCAGGGAGAACGGGGAGGATATCCGGTTTGTCGGTGCCGATGACACCACCTTGCTCAAATATCATATTGAAGCCTTTGACATTGTGGACGAGCTGGCCCTGATCTGGGTCAAGGTGCCCAATCTTGCCGGAAACTCCGGCCAGGGCGCTGTGTTCATGTATTACGGCAATCAGGCCGCCGCTGCCGGGGACGACCCAAAGGGCTGCTTTGACCCCGCTTACCAGGGCGTCTATCATTTCAACGAGTTTGAGGGAATCCCCAAGGATTCATCCTCCTACGGCATGAATTCTTCTGAGTATACGGCCGGCCTGGGACTTGCCGGCGTTATCGGCAACGGCGGCACCTTCAGCGGGGCCGGCAATTATATGCGCCTGCCCGATAACCCGGCCTTTGATTTTTCCAAGGGGGTGACCTTTTCCACCTGGTTCAAGATGTTCCAGGCCCAGGATAATGCCTGGCTGTTTTCAAGGATTTCGTGGGAAGACGGCCTTGTTATTGCCATAAAGGGAACCCGGATACAAGTCAGGATCGTTGCTGAAGGGAAACAAACCGTTTATGAGGACGAGTCTTTTGACCTGCCCATAGAAGGGTGGCATCATCTTGCGGTCACCATTGATCCCAAGGGACAGATTAAATTTTTTCTGGACGGGGCTGAAACCTCAACGGTTGAAAGCGGTGCCGGCCTGGCCGGGCTCAAAGGCGATATTCTGGTGGGATCCAATGCAGATGGAAATTATTCTTTTGCCGGCGACCTGGACGAGGTGAGGATCTCCGGAGCCCCAAGGCTTTTGGGGTGGATCAAAGGCTGTTCTGCCTCCCAGGGGCCCGGGGCCAATTTATGCGGCTATGCGGTTGAAGAGATCCTTGAAGGCTCCGGGGGGATGCCCGTATTCTATCTTGCCACCATTTTCAAGAGCATTACCCTGGATGGCCTGGTGGTTATCGGTATCCTGATTTTCATGGGGGCTTGCTCTGCTGTGGTGATTTTGTCCAAGGCCCTGTTTCTTTTATCGACTTCCAAAAGCAATAAAAAGTTTATGGAAGCCTTTAATACCGCCCAGGACCCGGTGGCACTGGGAAATGGGAGCGGCTCTTTTAACGGGTCCAGTATTTACAGAATTTATGAAGCCGGCCTGAAAAGTCTGAATATCAAAAAAACCGTAAACCCGGAAAGTGCTGAAATTGAGAGCCGGATTCCGGGACTGCACCTTACTTCAAAGGCAGTTGAAAGCTTGAAGGCTGTCCTGGAAAAAGGGCTGATTGACGAATCCAAGCGGTTGAACTCCTGGATGGTCATCCTGACCATGTCCATTTCCGGGGGACCGTTTCTGGGGCTTTTGGGAACGGTCTGGGGGGTTATGAATACCTTTGCCGCCATGGCTGAAGCCGGGGAGGCCAATATCATGGCCATTGCCCCGGGCGTTGCCTCTGCCCTGTCCACAACGGTTTTTGGGTTGATTGTCGCCATTCCGGCCCTGTTTGGCTATTCCTTTCTGGTGGGCCGGATCCGGGATACCACGGCGGATCTGACCGTGTTCGTGGATCAGTTTCCTTTAAAAGTAGACGCCGTATATGGAGATGAATCGTGAGACGAGATCTTTTTCAGCAGGAAGATTTTAACGATATCAACTTAAGCCCCTTGCTGGACCTTGCCTGG
This sequence comes from uncultured Desulfospira sp., assembly GCA_963663165.1. Taxonomy (GTDB): domain Bacteria; phylum Desulfobacterota; class Desulfobacteria; order Desulfobacterales; family Desulfobacteraceae; genus Desulfospira. The sequence goes on from OY760175.1 coordinate 6,502,859, forward strand.
ACCCTGCTGGTGGTATTTATCATTGCGGTGACGGCTTCGGTTCAGGGAATCAAGGTTAATTTGCCCAAGGCCAGCAATGTGCCAAGCCTGGTTAAGCCCAAGACCAAGGCCATTACCATTGATGACCGGGGCCAGCTTTACCTGGATGCCTATCCCGTGACCATGACCGAACTCGAACAGAATCTGAGAGCCCACAAGGCCGTGGACCCCGATTTTCCCGTGGTGATCAAGGGGGATGCCAAAATCTATTACCAGAATGTCATGGATGTACTGGATTTAATGCAGAAACTTGAAATCACTCAATTGGGTCTGGTCACCCAGAAGCTGGTTAAATAAGCACATGGCCCGGTTGACTGACAGTCGAAAAAAGATCCTGGTGATCGGGGTGTCCTGCCTGGTGATGGTCTGCCTGATTTTTACGGCGTTTATCGTGATGAAAATGCTGCTCAATGATGAAGGCAAGTCCAGGAAACGGCAGATTCAGCGGGTGACGCTGGTTAAACCGCCGCCGCCGCCGCCCAAGATCAAGGAAAAACCCCCGGAGCCGGAGATCAAGAAAAAAGAGGAAATCGTTGAACCTGAGCTGGATGAACCGCCCCCGGAAGATATGGATTCCAGTGACGAACCGCCTCCGGGAGAAGATCTGGGACTTGATTCTGACGGCACCGGCGGAGCCGACGGGTTCGGGCTCAGGGCCAAAAAGGGGGGGCGGTCCCTGATCGCCGGAGACGGCGGCGGAAAAAGATCCCTGATGAAACAGTATGCCTGGTATACCCGGATTCTGCAGGATGAAATCAGGGAAAAGGTCAACAAGTACCTTGAGGATAAAGAGGGCCTGCCCTCAGGCAAACACCGGATCATGATCCGGATTGAACTGGACCCCAATGGAAATCTGGTGAAGGCGTCTATTTTCGGATCAAGCGGAACTCCGAAGGTGGATAATGCCGTGGAGCAGGCCATGGCAGGATTCAGGGCCAGCGAAAGCCCGCCTGAAGAGATGCCCAGGATATTAAAATTGAAAGTGACATTTAAAAGTTGAAAAAATCACAGCCAAGGAACCGATGATGAAGGGTAGATTAAACGGATTGAAAAGGAAACTGACCGGTATTGCAATTGTTGTGCTGCTTGCGGCGTTGAGCATGCCGATCGCCTGGGCCGATGAAAAGGCTTCAGGGGCGGACTTAGACAGTACCCTGGCCTTGATTGAATTGTTAAAGGACAAGGGCGTGATCAATGAAAAAGAAGCCTCATCCTTTCTGGACAGGCTCAGGCTCAAGGCAGAGGCAAGCCGGCAGACCGTTCATATCCTTCCCGCCCGGGATCAGGAAGATATCATGAAAAAGGTCACTGCCCGGGTAACAAAGGATGTCACAAAGCAGATTAATGATACTCAAAAAGAAGCCTATGCCACAAACCAGTACATGGCCCGGCGTTCCTCGCTTTTGGAACAGGAAGTGGAAGACCTTAAAGATGCCCTGTCAAAGGAAAAAAGTGTGCGGGAAAAATCCTGGGCCAACCGGATACGGTTTGGGGGGGATATCCGGCTGCGCCACGAGTCAGTGCTTTATGAAAAGGGAAATGCCACGGATATTGAAGACCCCAGTGATCCGGATTCCTATCTGAATACCACCAATGATGAACACCGCCAGCGGGTTCGCCTCAGGCTCGGCCTGACCGCCACCGTGGTCAAGCCAAAGGATATTGGCGAGCTGTTCGGCCTCAGGGAATGGGAAAAGGTGAATGCCGGCCAGGTGGATGTGGGCGTCCGGGTGGCTACCGGAAGCGTTGGGAACCCGGTTTCCACCAACTACACCTTGGGAGATGATGACAGCACCCGGTCTGATATTGTTTTAGACCGGGCTTACCTTCAATGGTCCTATAAACCCAGGGAAGGGGTCTGGGGCGGAAAGTTCCCCCAGGCAATGGTCACCGGCGGCATCATGGCCAACCCCTGGTATACTTCCTATTCCACTCTGATCTGGGATTCGGACCTGGCCTTTGAAGGACTGGCTTTAAACTTTACCACCGACACCATTGAGGTCAATCCCTTTAAAGCTTTTTTGACCCTGGGATATTTCCCCATCCAGGAGTCTGAATGGAACCAGGACGACAAGTATATGCTGGGCGCCCAGGTCGGCTTTTCCCTTAAACCCCTCAGAGGGTGGCAGGCCAAACTGGCGGCCGGGTATTACGAATATTACAATGTGGCAGGCCAACTTATTACCGACACGTACCGGACCAGGGAGGATATGTACAAACTCCAGGCCATGACACCAAAATTTATGCAGAAGGGAAACACCACTTTTTTGATGGATCGGACCACAATTTACTACGACGGTATCAGTGACGACGCCTATGAGGAGTACGGGCTGGCATCAGAATTTAAGCTGATTAACATCACCGGCCAGATTGACAACACCTATTTCTGGCCGGTTTACGTCACCCTTTACTGGGACTGGGTAAGGAACCTCGGATATGATGCCGGTGAAATGGCGGATAAAATCGGGGTCTCTGCTTCGACCATTAAAGAATGGTCCGGGGATACCGGATATCAGCTGGGGCTGAGGGTCGGGTATCCCAAAATCAAGAAACGGTGGGACTGGAGCCTTTACGTGGCCTACCGCTACCTTGAAACCGATGCGGTTCTGGATGCGTATACCGATTCGGATTTCATGGGCGGCGGGACCAATGTCAAGGGATTTATTTTTGGCGGCGAGCTGGGCCTGATGAAAAATGTCTGGCTTGCGGCCCGGTGGATGAGCGGGGATGAGATTACCGATTTTGAAGCCGTGTCTTCAGATCAGGATGAGGATTATGCCGTGGATATTTTACAGGTTGATCTGAACGCAAAATTTTAAGGGGAAGGGTCATGCGGTTAAAAATAATAAAAATCCTGGTGGTTCTTTTTATGTTGGCAGGCCTGTGCGGTTCAGCCTATTTCTGGAATGAAATGACCAAACGGGATGACCGGATTGCGGGTTTGAACAACGAGCTGGATGTCGCCAACACACAGCTGAGGGCTGCCCGTAAAAAATATACCCAGGAAAAGGCAAAGCTCGGGACCTGCATGCGGATGAAAATGGCTGAAGAGGCCAAAAAGCTTCAGTTTCAAAAACGGGTTAAGTTACTGGCCGAAGAAATGAAGGTTCTTGTGGCCCAGAATGAAGTGCTTGTGAAAAAACTTGAGGTTGCCGCAGCTTCCCTGGAAAATAAAGACAAATGGATAGAGGCCTATAAATCCAAAGTGGCCAAAATGGATGAGCGGTATGAAACCCTTGTGGCAAAGTACAAGGAGGCCGTGGTTCTGGACAGAAAGAAAACAGGTGACATCCGGCAACTGGAAGCTCAAAAGAAAGAAGTTGAATCAGAACTTGCCTTAACTCAAAAAAGCCTTGAGCGAAGCATCGGCCATAACAAAAGGCTTTGTGAACTTTCCGAGGAACTGGTGGACAAATATTGGGATAAGAACAAAGACAAGGCTGAACCCTTTACTAAAATCGGGATGGTTGAACTCGAGCATCTGGTTCAGGAATATATTAAACAGATTGATAAGGAGCAGATAATTGAGCAATGAAAGGCGGGTTTAAATTTTTGTTCGTTTCCGCTGTTTTGCTGGCCTGGGCAGCTGGGGTTCCGGCCTCTGCCCAGGTTTTAAAATTAAGCTATGATCAGGGGGCTGTGAGCCTGCAGCCGGGACGGGCATCTGTCGCATCCATTCTGGAAAGCCTGGCAGACTTGGCCAAGGTAGAGATTTATATCACAGAACCATTTAAAGACTATTCAAATGATTTAGAATTTAAGCGGATTCCCCTTGAATCGGCCCTGGAAAAATTACTCAAAGATTATAATTATGCCGTGATTTACAATCAGAGTACGGCTGAACCGTTCAGATGCTTTGCCTATACGGATGCTGATGCTTTCAGCCCGGTTGGCCGGGGCCGGACAGGCAGCGGCACCCCGGGAAAAAAACAATGGAAATCCCCTGGGGAAACCGGCAGGGACCGTCATGCTATTGGCTTTTTTCCGGGGCAGGACGGCCAGAAATCAGGGAAGAGCGGCCAAAGATTTGGTTCAAAAAGTTCTTCGGATATAAGGTCAAAGGCGGGCGCCGCCGGGGCGTTCAATCCATCGGAAAATGCTGTGGCCCATAATGATGATGCATCCTTGGAAAACAGTGAATCAGATGATTCAGCCTATGATACCGACAGCAGCTTGGGTTCCGCTGAAAGCGGATCAACCGGTTCTATTTCCAGTGGAATTTCTCAAAGCAGTACCGGTTCACAGGACAGCAGCACCACGGCCCAAACCGTCGAGGACGCTTCAACTCAGACCGCCTATATCAATTCATCAGATGAATCCGACGGCACTTCAGATACCGGTATCGATGAATCTGACCCATCGGATACTGATGATTCGGGCAGCTCAGGTTCCGATGATTCAGGTTCAGAAAGCAGCTTCGCTGAAGACGTTGATCTGGCAGATGGAACGGAAAATCAGACCCAGACGGCGGAAACAGACGCCACGGCATCACAGATCGCAAAACTTGAATATCAGGTTGAGAAGCTGGAAGAGGATATCTCAAGCGGAAGGGCAGAGAAGTTCTGGAATTTATGGACTTCAAAGAAAGAAGCAAAGTATGTCTACAGCCATGTGGATGACCTGGCCGCCAAAAAAGCAAAACTGGCTGAATTGAAAGGTGAATAAAATTAATCCCTTCAGCCGGAGTACCAGCAGTCTTTTAAAAACCTAATGAAAGGAAACCGCAGTATGTACAAACAAACAGCATGTCTGGCCATCGGCGTTATTTTTATTTTACTTTCTGCCTGTACCGGAATGGCCGGCAGCAAGGTCGGGTATATTGACCTTAAGCGTCTGGTCCAGGAGTCCACCCTGGGCAAAGCGGCCATGGCCGATATTGACCGGTTAAGGCAAGAAAAGCAAAAGCCCATTGCCGAGTTGCTTAAAACGATCAATAACATTAAAATTGACCTTCAGGCCAATGAAGAGTTGTTCAAAAATGAGGAAAAAAGAGAAAAGGTCGATGAACTCAATGACCTGACCAAAGAATATAAGAGAATGGTCGCCGATGCCAAAGAAGAGATCCAGAAACAGGACCGGGACCTGGTGGCCCAGATCCTGAAAAAGGCGGACAGCATCGTTAAAGCCGTGGCTCAGAAAAATAAATACACCATCATTCTCAAAGATCCCCAGGCCATCGGGTATCTTGATCCTTCCGTGGATATTACAGACGAAGTCCTGGCAGAACTTAATAAGACAAATTAATTGTTGATGAAGCCCCGGTCCAGATGCGTGTCCACATACCGGGCCAGGATTTCGGCTGTCTGGGGCGGGGGGTTGACTGTCAGGTAGTGGTCTATGATGGAGTGGGCCAGTTCGTGGGCCAGCATGCCCTGGTGAAGGTCCTGGACGTTGAGGTAGATGGCGTTGGTCTTGAACCGGTACCAGGCCCTGAGCCGGCATTCTCCGGAATAGATGCTCTCATATGCTTTCTTTAAGGCCTTTTTATCCGGGTAAACAAAGACGGTGACCGGATCATCGAACAGTTTTCTCATGTCCAGAATTTCCTGGGCCCGGGTGAAAATGGCGTCTACTTTTTGAGTGACCATATCCTCAATCTGCTCATGGGTCAGGTCTTCGAGTTCCAGGGACCGGTTCAGGTCCAGGGGGCCGAATTCTACGGCCGTGTGAAACCGGGCCAGATCCCGGGCAGATTTGTATTTTATAATGGTGTGCTGGGTTTTGAGAATTCGCCAGGAAATAATGTGGATTTCGTCCGCTCCGGCAGATAATGGGCAAACCATTAAGATAAGCAGCGCAAGGTGTATGGCCAAAAAAGGAGTTTTCAAAGAAAGCCCTGCAGGGTTCTTAGGATTAGTTATTCAATTTAAACTGGTTCCTTATGTCGGATTTGAGAGCGGCGATTTCCTCGCCCATACGCCCGTTGTCCATTCCTTCTATCTGTGAAAGCCTGGCATCAATGTGAGAGATTTTTTCATGCATGGAAGACGTCATCTGGTTTAATGCCGTTGATATGTCGGACAACTGGTCTTTTTTGCGCAGGTTGACCTTTACCCTGAGATCCCCCTGGGCCACTTCCTTTATCCCTTTCTCAAAATGGAAAAGCGGGCCCGCTATTTTGTGGGAAATAAAGAGCATGACGGCCATGGAAAACAGGCAAATCAGGCCGAGGGTGACCAGGTTGGTGACCAGGACAGCCGGAAGGATGGCCTGACCCGTGCTTTTAATCTCAAGCCTTGAATGGGCGTAACAGGAGGTCAGGCTGTCCTGGGACAGTGAGAACAGCAGGATGGTTGATATCAGAATCCCTGCCAGGACAATGAGGCTGAATTTCAGGATAACACCGGCCTGAAATCTTTTTTTAATGAAATATTGGTTTCTTTTGCACGGTTCTTCCTGACAGGTTGCCGTCCGGGTTTGGTTCATGATTCTATCCTTTTTAAAAAGCTAACAGCTAAAACCAACAGCTATAAAAGTTCGTCGTATACTTTGATGTCGGCTTTATTCTTTAAGCTGTCCACCCATTGATCGATAAGGGCGGCCTGTTTTTCCTGTTTAAGTTTTTGAGCAATTTTTTGTTCTACCTGCTCTATAGGCGGCAGGTCCTTTTTCTGGGTTTTCAGTTGATCATACCGGGTTTTTATTTCCTGGTCCGTGACAAAGGTTTTGGTTTGAATTTCTTTCATCTGGGCTTCCATGAGGTTTTTGATCAGGGTGGCTTCCCAGTATTTTTCAATGGTCCGGATAAAGGATTGTTCCTTGTCCATTTTCCGGCTGACCGCCTCCTGGATCAACAGTTCCTGCCGGATCATCCGGTCAAGAAATTCTTTTCTTGCCTTGGCCGTGGCCTTGTAGGTTGAATCGTACTCCAGCTCCCGGACAAATCCGGCTTCGTATTCATCCAGTGTCAGTTCGTAGCCGTTGATTCTGGCAATAACCTGTTGGTCCGGATTTGAAGGCGTTGTTGAGCAGGCCGGCAAATAAAAGGCCAGGAAAATTGCCCCGCCCAGAATTCCGGCGGCAAAGGCCCTTTGGGACCGGGTGCTGCTGTGAAAAAACATGGTACGATTTCCTTGCTGCCAAAGGTCATTTTTACAGACTTTGAATTTAATATAGAACCCTGGCAACGGTCAAATTAGGAAATGGTTAGGATATATCGCCTTCCCCTGAAAACCCAATCGCCATGGGGCCTGAAAACCTTCACCACGGAGGAATTCGGCTTGACATGGTCAGGTGATACCGATATATTAAAATCAAATTTAATTTTCTCCAGCAATCGGTTTCGTCTATCTTTAATATTCTATCTCATCTGGTTTTTGACAGCTGTTTCAAAGAATACATAATTCGAATCTGTTTTTTCGCGGTGACAGGCCCCGGACTCCCGGACCTGTCAGTCCCCGGCCGATAAAACGGCATGAATAACGGCCATACCCTAAAGGGCAGAAACCGGGCCGCCTTGGTTATCCAACCAAGAACTGGCCGCAACAAATATTGAAAGAACTCAAAAGGTTGCTGAGTCTTTCATATAACGGCCACGGGCCGCCTTGGTTATCCAACCAAGAACCGCCCACAACGAATAATGAAAGTCTTATCAGGATGTTAGTGAGACTTTCATATAAAAGCCTTAGAATGGATCATCGTATAAACCTTAACCCAAATTCGCGGCAAGGAGGAAGGCAAATGCATTTCAGGAATTTGAAAATCAAAGTTAAAATCATCATGATTGTGGTGCTGGCTATTTTTATTTCAGTCGGAATTGTGGGCGGGTACTCGCTTTATAACACCACTGCCAGGGCCAAAGATGATATCGCCTCGCATAAAAGCGAATTGATAACCGAAACCAGGCAGAAACTCAAAGACCTTGTGGATGCCGCATATACCATTGTCAACAAAGTATACAACCAGACCGCAACCATTGACGCCATTAAAAAAGAGTATGGAAAAGAGCTTCAATCCCTTGTGGATATTCCCTATACGATAATGGATAAAGAGTATAAAAAGATCGGACAGGAATTTCCAGGATTCGGACAATCGCTTCAAATAACCCCCCAGGATGCACAAAATACGGTGAAGGACGTTCTTGGCGGGATCCGGTATGCCGGCAACAATTATTTCTGGATCAATGACATGGAGACCCGGATGGTGATGCACCCGGTGGCGTCTTCGCTTAACGGAAAGATTATGGACAAATTTTCAAAGAACGGTAAACTGGTAACGGCCGAAGGCACTGACCGGTCCATGTTTATTGAAATGGTCCGGGTCTGCCAGAATTCAGGGGCAGGGTATATCAGCTATTTGTGGCCGTCTCCCGATGATGAGTCAAAGTGGGTCAGAAAACTGTCCTATGTCAAACTTTTCAAACCCTGGGACTGGATCGTGGGCACCGGCATCTATGTGGATCAGGCTGAAGCCGAAGCACAGCACACGGCCATTGATATTCTCACCGACATGAAATACGGCCATAATGATTATTTTTTCATATTGGACAGCAAGGGCACCGTGGTCGCCCATCCGGATAAAGACCTGATAGGACAAAGCATGCTGGATCAAAAGGATTCATCCGGAAACTATGTTTATAAGAAAATTGTTGAAACGGCCAAAAGCGAGGGGGCCGGGCAGATTGAATACATATGTTCCAAAGCCGGCGTGGACGCTTCAACACCAAGGATGTCTTCTTTCCGCATGTTCAAGGCCTGGGACTGGATCATTGTCACCGGGATCTGCCTGGAAGATTTGTATTTAAAAATTGGGGAAAAGGAAAAAAAGGTCCGCGCCGCTGTCCGGAATCAGGCCCTTTTTATGATCATTACCAGTGTGATATTCATCATCGGCAGCCTTTTGTGGGTGATGTTCATGAGCCGCAGGTTTATTGAACTGCCTCTGGCCATCGGCGTGAAAGCGGCCAATCAGCTGGCAAAAGGGAATCTTGATGTGGATATTGAGGTGTGTGGCGAGGATGAAATCGGGCAGCTTCAGAGCGCTATGAAGGATATGGTGGCATCGTTGGTTGACATTGTCGGTGAGGTTCAGAGTGCCGTGGGCAATGTGGCCTCCGGCAGCGAAGAGTTAAGCTCAACTGCGGAAACCATGTCCCAGGGTGCCACACAACAGGCGTCTGCGGCTGAACAGGCCTCTTCTGCCATGGAGGAAATGTCCGGCAATATTAAACAGAATGCGGACAATGCAAGGACAACGGAACGGTTGGCGGTTCAGGCAGCGGATGATGCCCAGAACGGAGGGGAAGCCGTCAGCAAGACCGTGGAGGCCATGAAAGAAATTGCTGAAAAAATTCTGATTGTCGAAGAGATTGCCCGGCAGACCAACATGCTGGCACTGAACGCGGCCATTGAGGCGGCCCGGGCCGGCGAACACGGCAAGGGATTCGCCGTTGTGGCGGATGCGGTCCGGAAACTGGCCGAAAGAAGCCAGGCCGCTGCCGGTGAAATCAGCAACCTGTCCAGCACCAGCGTGGAAATTGCCGAAACCGCTGGCGGGATGCTGGATAAAATTGTTCCGGACATCCGTAAAACTTCGGACCTGGTCCAGGAGATCAATGCGGCATCTGCAGAGCAGAGTATCGGGGCCGAACAGATCAATACCTCCCTTCAGCAGCTGGACCAGGTCATTCAGCAGAACGCCAGCCTGGCCGAAGAAATGTCTTCCACGGCTGAAGAATTGTCTGCCCAGGCCGAACAGCTTCAGCAGTCCATTGCCTTTTTCAGGATTGGGAGCGCGGGGTATGCTGCCAGACAAACGGGGGCTCAGGAATCTGGTGCCGGCCCGGAAGATGATTCCGGGTTCGATGATCAGGATTAGATTTGATTTTAGACCTTAGACGTTAGATCTTCGACCTTAGACTTGACTAAATCGGCCCGAGGGCCTGTCTCAAGTCTAAGGTTTTTTTTAGGGTAAGTCCGCTTCATGTCAGGCAAAAATTTTGCCGCTACTTGCCAATGCCGGGAAAAAGCGTTATAGAATCCAATTTTAACTGACCCAAATTTTAACTCACCAGCGGGCTGAAAAGAGACGTGCCATGAATCAAAAAACAGCTTTTGGACAGGAAAATTCGGCAGAAATTGGGAAAACAGCGGCAGGGGCCATGTCCGTATTGGAGACACAGGCCAAAGATCAGGCCCTTAAAAAAATTATCCAGGCCCTGGAAGAAAACAAGGAAAAGATCTTTGAGGCCAACCGGGCCGACATGGACCGCTCTGCCAGGGAAGGACTTGATGCAGCCCTGCTCAAACGGCTTAAGTTTGATGAAGGCAAACTGGTTGAATCTGTGGCGGGGCTTGACAGCCTGATCCGGCTGGCCGATCCTGTGGGAAAAACCCTGTCTGCCCTGGAACTGGATACCGGGCTGGAATTGTTTAAGGTCAGCCGCCCGTTAGGCCTGATCGGGGTTATTTTTGAGTCCAGGCCCGATGCCCTGGTCCAGATCGCCTGTCTTTGCCTGAAAAGCGGGAATGCGGTGTTGTTAAAGGGCGGCAGTGAGGCTGCCCGGACCAACCGGGTCCTGGCCGATACCATCCATGATGCCGGGGTCGCCAGCGGACTTCCTGTGGGCTGGCTGGGCCTTCTGGAAACCCGGGATGATGTGGCCCAGATTCTCAAGCAGGACCAATATATCGATTTGATTATCCCCAGGGGGTCCAACGCCTTTGTCCGGTATATCATGGAAAATACCCTGATCCCGGTCTTGGGCCATGCCGACGGGATCTGCCACCTTTATATTGATCGGGATGCCGATCCGGTCATGGCCGTTGACCTGGCCGTAGACGGAAAGACCCAGTATGTGGCGGTCTGCAATGCCATAGAGACTATTTTGATCCATGAAAAGGCGGTGCCGGCTGTCCTTGGACCCATGGCCGCCGCTTTGAAAGAGCGGAACGTAAAAATTTTCGGATGCCCTGAAACCTGTGCCCTGATTGATGGGGCCCAACCGGCCACTGAAGACAGCTGGAAAACCGAATACCTGGATTATATGGTGTCGGTCCGGGTGGTTCCCTCCATGGACCAGGCCCTGGACCATATTAACCGTTACGGGTCCGGCCACACCGATGTCATTGTGTCCGCGGACAGGCACCGGGCCGTGGATTTCATGAACCGGGCCGACACAGCCGATGCCTTCTGGAATTGTTCGAGCCGGTTTGCCGACGGGTTCAGGTTCGGTTTAGGCGCCGAGGTGGGCATCAGCACCAACAAGATTCATGCCCGGGGGCCGGTGGGCCTTGAAGGCCTGATGACCAGCCAGTGGCGGCTCATGGGCAACGGCCATAAGGTGGCGGATTACTCCGGTCCGGCCGGCCGGTCCTTTACCCATATCCCTTTAGACAAGACGTTTTAGACAGGTTCTTCCATGCCCCAGGAAAGATTGTTAAATGCCGGCCGCGTTGTGGTCAAGTTAGGTTCCAATGTGATCACGGCAAAAAACGGCCTCAACCTTGAGGTTATGGCATCCATTTCCCGTCAGATCTCCACCCTCATGGACAGGGGACTTGAGGTTATTCTGGTCTCTTCCGGGGCCATGGCCGCCGGTCTTCGCAAGATGGGCATGGCAAAACGGCCCGACGAGATCCCCAAACGCCAGGCCGTCTCCGCCATCGGCCAGACCGAGGTCATGTATACCTACGAAAAGGAATTTGCCAGGTTCGGTAAAAAGGTATCCCAGATCCTGCTCACGGCGGAGGATCTAAATGACCGGGAACGGTATCTGAACGCCCGGAACGCCTTGCACACCCTGATGGAATGGAAAGTCGTTCCCATTATCAACGAAAACGATACCATCAAAGTTGAGGAAATCAAGCTCGGGGACAACGACAACCTGGCCGCCATGATTGCCCTGCTGCTGGATGCGGATTTTCTGTTTATCCTCACGGATATTGACGGGCTGTATGACAAGGACCCGAGGGTTTATCCCACCACGGCCCACCTGATTCGCAGGGTCGCTGCCTTTGAAGAAGAAATCGAGGCCTATGCCGGTGCCATCCCCGGGACCCTGGGAACCGGGGGCATGCTGACCAAAATCCAGGCCGCCAAAAAGGTCACTTCCTCGGGCATCCCCATGATTGTGGCCAGGGGAACGGTTCCGGATATTCTGCTGCGCCTGTTTGACGGGGAACCTTTAGGGACCTATTTTCTGGCTGCCGGCAAAAAGCTGTCTTCCCGGAAATGCTGGATTGCCCATACCATTAAGCCCAAGGGAAGCCTTATTTTAGACTGGGGCGCGGTCCGGGCGATCAAAGAGAACGGCAAGAGCCTGTTGCCCAGCGGCATCCTGGACGTTACCGGCAACTTTTCTCAAGGGGAGGCCGTGTTTCTTAAAGATCCGGACAATAACGTGGTGGGCACCGGCCTGGTCAACTATCCGGTGGATGATGTCCGGCTGATCCGGGGCCTGAAAAGTTCCCAGATTGAGGCCTGCCTGGGCGCCAAGCACTATGACGAGGTGGTCCACCGGAACAATCTGGTGATTCGTGAAGCGCTTTTGGAAGGATGAGAGATGTCTGAAAGGATGAGGGATGAACCAGGGCTTCCGGAACAAGGACATAGGCCTTCTATCCTGGCGCCGGCCGGGGACAGGGAATCTTTTTTGGCGGCCCTGGCTGCCGGAGCCGATGCCGTTTACTGCGGGCTTAAGATTTTTTCGGCCCGGATGGAGGCGGATAATTTCGGCATGGAAGAACTGGCAGGCCTCACGGCCCTGGCACGGTCCAAAGGGGTTGAGGTCTATGTGGCCTTTAATTCCATGATCAAAGAAGGCGAACTGGACAAGACCCTCAGAATTTTAAAGAAGCTTTGTGTTTACGTTAATCCCCACGGCCTGATCGTCCAGGATCTGGCCATGATTTCCCTTTCACGACAGGCCGGTTTCAAGGGGCAGATTCATTTGTCTACGCTGGCCAATGCCTCATTCGGTCAGGGACTTTCCCCGGTTAAAGCCCTTGGGATTGACCGGGTGGTGCTGCCCCGGGAGCTCACCGTGGATGAGATCAAGTCCATGGCCGAACAGGCGCCCAAAGGGCTTGATTTAGAGGTGTTTGTCCATGGGGCCCTGTGTTATGCCGTGTCGGGAAGGTGTTACTGGAGTTCCTGGTTTGGGGGCAAGAGCGGGCTTAGGGGGCGGTGTGTTCAGCCCTGCCGCCGGGTATATACCCAGAATCGGGAAAAATCCCGGTTTTTTTCCTGCATGGATCTGTCTGTTGACGTTCTGGTCAAGGTCTTAAAAGAGATCCCCAAAATAAGCACCTGGAAAATCGAGGGCCGGAAAAAGGGCCCCCATTACGTTTTCTATACGGTCAAAGCCTATCAGATGCTCCGGGACGAGGGGCATGACCCTCAGAAACGAAAAACCGCCATGGCGTTTTTAGACTATGCCATGGGAAGGCCCGCTACCCATTATAATTTCCTGTCCCAGCGCAAAATCAATCCCGTTAACAAGGATTCGGAAACCGGTTCCGGCTTGTTTGCCGGCCGGGTCAGGCAGGGCACTTCGCCTTATTTTATTACCCGGGAAGCCTTGTTTGGCGGGGATTTGCTTCGCCTGGGATATGAGGATCACAAGGGACATTCGATCCAGCGGGTTAACCGGCCCGTTCCCAAAAAAGGCAAATTTGTCCTGAAAAAGGATAAATACCTTTCAAAAGGGACCCCGGTGTTTATCGTGGACCGGAAAGAGCCTGAGATCATGGAACAGGTGAACCGGCTGGAACGGGAACTTGAGGCAATGCCGAAAGTCAAAGTGAAACCCCAGCCGTCAGGGATATCCCCAAAGCCTCCGGCTGCCCGGCAAAGAAAAACAACAAGGCACAGGGAAAGGGGACCTGTTGATGTCCGGCTTACCCGGAATGCCCAAAAAACAAAAGGCCGCATGGGCCAGGCGGTCTGGCTGAGCATGGACCAGAAGGTGAAACTGCCGGGCAGGGCGGTCAAAGAGATCTGGTGGTGGCTTCCCCCTGTGGTCTGGCCGGACAGGGAAAAGGATCTGGCACAGGCCATCGGGCAGGTCATGGCAAAAGGGGGGCGTAAATTTGTCCTGAACATGATCTGGCAAAAATCTTTATTTCCTGAAGACAAAGGCCTTGAACTCTGGGCCGGCCCCTTTAACAACCTGGCCAATGCGGCGGCCGTTAACTGCCTTAAGCCTTTGGGATTTTCAGGGGCCGTGGTCAGCCCGGAACTGGGGGGCAAGCAGTTCATGCAATTGCCCAAAGAGACCGAATTGCCCCTGGGGGTGGTGGTCAAAGGCAACTGGCCCCTTTGTGTCTCCCGGAGTCTGTCAACCGATATCCGGCTGGATACCCCGTTTTTAAGCCCCATGGGTGAGGCCGCCTGGGTGACCCGCCGGGATGGGGATTTCTGGGTGTTTCCGGCCTGGCCCCTGGATCTGACGTCCAAGGAACAGGAGTTTAAAAAGGCTGGTTACCAGATGGTGATCACCATGGAGGAACCCGTCCCCAAGGGGGTGGTCATGAAACGGCGGCAGGGGCTCTGGAACTGGAATCTGTCGGTTTTGTAGGCTGAAAAAGTGAAGCCAGAATAGCCCTGGCTGCCATCTTGGCCCCGCCTTTACAGGATTCAATATATGCCAGGGCCTGATGGCGAAGATCGGCGCGGCTGACCGGCGTATCAAGAAAGGACTCCATGGCCCTGGCCGCTTCCAGCCAGTTCTTGGCTTTTAAAACAATCTTTTTTTCAAAAATGCCCCCCCCACACACAAACGGCCGATGCCGCCTGTATCCGGATATCGGATTTGGGCAGGCCCTTAGGGGTGACCCGGGCATCAAATGAGGGGTGAGCCGTTTGTTTTGCCTTAGAAAAGGTGGGCCGTCCGCCACAGGATATTGTAAAACCTTAAAAAATTAGGTATAAAGGCACTCTTTGTCATGAGGGGGGGGATGCTCTCATGTTTTTTAAATATTCACAATACTTAAATTATAGATGAAACCCCTGAAAAACAAACTGTCCTTGTCCCGTCAGAAAAAAATTATTTTGCTGGTCTCAACCCATTGGCGGCGCCTGGTTCTGGCTGCCCTTTGCATGACCGTTGTGGCCGGGGCCAACGGGGCCATGGCACTGCTGGTCAAACCGGTGCTCGACGATATTTTTATCGCTAAAAACAAAGAGATGCTGTTGTTCATCCCGGGGCTTGCCATCCTGGTGTTTCTGCTCAGGGGAATGGGAAATTACAGTTCTGAATACCTGATGAACTACATTGGGGCAAAGATTATCCGGCATTTCAGGGACGAGCTGTATGAAAAAATTACCCGGATGCCCATAGCGTTTATTCACCGGGAAACCACCGGGGCCCTCATGTCCCGGATTACCAATGATGTGAACATTGTCAAAGGCATGGTCTCCACGGCGGTCATCAATGTGTTCCGGGACTTTTTTTCAGTGATTGCCTTTTTGATCGTGATTTTTTACCGGGACTGGAAGCTGGCCATTGGCGCTTTTATTGTCCTGCCCCTGGCCTTTTATCCCATTTTGCTCTTCGGCCGCAGGGTCCGGCGGTTTTCCACGGGAACCCAGGAAACCATGGCCGATCTGACCGCCTTTCTTCATGAAACCTTTACCGGGGCCAAAGTTATTAAAGTGTTTTGCATGGAATCCTTTGAAGTAAAACGGTTCAAGGATCTGACCCGGGCCCTTTTCCGCCTGGAGATGAAAAAGGTGGTTTTCAAATCCCTGTCGTCGCCGGTCATGGAATTTTTAGGGGGGCTGGGCATTGCTTTTGTCATCTGGTTTGGCGGGGTAAGGGTGATTAACGGGACCTCTACCCCGGGGATCTTTTTTTCCTTTTTAACGGCGGTAATGATGCTTTACGAACCGGTAAAGCGGCTGACCAAACTCAATAATACCATTCAGGAAGGGGTGGCGGCCGCCGAAAGGGTTTTTGATATTCTGGAGCGGGATCAGGCCATTGAAGAAAAACCCAACCCTGAACAGCTTAAAGGCTCCCGTCTGGATGTGGAATTTGACCGGGTCTCATTTGCCTATGCCCCTGAAAGCGACCCCGCCTTAAAAGAGATCAGCCTTAAGGTCGCGCCAGGGGAGGTCCTGGCGTTAGTGGGCATGAGCGGCGGGGGAAAAACCAGTCTGGTCAACCTGTTGCCAAGGCTTTATGATGTGACGGAAGGCCGTGTGAAAATTGCCGGAAAAGACGTGCGGGACCTGTCCATAGCCTCTTTGCGGGCCCATGTGTCTATTGTGACCCAGGAACCCATTTTGTTTAACGAAAGTATCCGTGACAATATCCGGTACGGCCGGATGGATGCCACGGACCGGGAAATAGAAGATGCCGCAAAAGCCGCCTATGCCTATGACTTTATTCAGGGCTTTGACAAGGGGTTTGATACGGTTATCGGGGAATTGGGATCCCGGCTTTCCGGCGGAGAAAAACAGCGGATCTGCATTGCCCGGGCCCTGATCAAGGACGCCCCGGTCCTGATCCTGGACGAGGCCACGTCCGCTTTGGATTCACAGGCAGAGCGGGTGGTCCAGAAAGCCCTGGAAAATCTCATGAAAGGGCGGACATCTTTTGTGATTGCCCACCGGCTGTCCACCATTGATTATGCCTCACGGATCATTGTCCTAAAGGACGGGGCCATTGTAGAACAGGGCAGCCACACTGAACTGATGGATCTTAAAGGGGAGTATTTTAAACTTCGGACCATGCAACAAAATAACCACTGAACGGGAGACAATATGGCTGTTTCTAAAGAATTGCTGGACATTCTGGTTTGCCCCAAGTGCAAAGGGGATATCCGGCTGACGGACAAAGAAGACGGACTGGTCTGCGAACATTGCCGCCTGGTTTATGAAATTCGGGATGATATTCCCATTATGTTGGTAGAAGAGGCGAAACCTTACGAAGGCTGAAGGTGAATAGACTGAAGGATAGAGGTTCTGAAGTGCTGCCATCCTTCAGCCCAAACCCCTAAATAAGGGCTGTTAAATGAGTACCCCTAAACCGCCGGATCCGGCCAAACTGGTAATTTCCGTTTTTACGAAGGACAAGGCCCTTTTCGGCCCGGTGTATGAGGCCTTTGAAAAGGTGGCCGGGCCAGGTGACCTGGTTTCCGGCTGGCTCGATTTTAACTATACGGATTATTATTACCGGGAAATGGGATCTCCCCTTTTTAGACGGGTAGTGGCCTTTAAAGACCTGATTGCCCAGGACAGTTTGTCCAAATTTAAGCTGGCGGCCAATGAGATTGAAAAACAGTATCAGGAAAATGACTGCCGCCGGGTAAATATTGACCCGGGATATTTGCTCCGGTCCCGGTTTATTCTGGCCACGGGCAAGGACTATTCCCACCGGATTTATATCGGGGATCAGATTTATGCCGACCTGACCCTGATGTATACCAAGCAGGGATTTAAACCCCTGGAATGGACCTACCCGGATTATGCCTCAGTGGATATGATGGGTTTTCTTGAAAAAATAAGGGAAAAATATATCCTTGACCTTAAACATGATCTCTCCCGGAACCGGCTGGAATACCAGGAAATGAAAAAATAGTCAGACAAAAGTCATTCAACCACAAGGAAATTTAAATGATAAAGAGCATGACCGCTTTTGCAAAGGCGGCTCACGAAAGCGGCCATATTACGGCCGATGTTACCATCCGGTCTTATAATTCAAAGGGACTGGATTTTGCCGTTTACCTTCCCGAAGCCTGCCGGCCCCTGGAAGAGGATATTAAAAAGCTGGTATCCGCCGTGATCCAGCGGGGCCGGGTGGAAATCCGGGTCAATATTCAGGACGACACCCCGGAAGCCGACTTGTTTGAAGTGGATGCGGCCAGAGCCGCATCTTATTACCGGGCCCTGGTCACGGTTAAAGAAACCCTTAACTTTGAGTCTTCCCCCACCATGGAGCAGGTGCTGGCGGCCGGGAAACTGATCCTGCCCAAGACCGTTGAACTTGACACGGATCTGTTATGGGATGTCGTATCCAAAGCCGTTGAAACAGCGGTAAATGATCTGGACGGCATGAGGGCCTCAGAAGGTGCCAACCTTTTTGCCGATCTGTCCGGCCGGATAAATGATATTGAAATGAAATTGGCCGATGTTGAAAAGCTTGCCCGGGAAATTCCCGCCATTTACAAACAGCGGCTAATGGAGCGGCTCGAACGGCTGACCGCAGATATACCCCCGGGGGATTCAGCCTGCATTGATCCGGTAAGGCTGGCCCAGGAAGCAGCCATTCTCGCGGACAAAAGTGATGTGTCCGAAGAAATTGTCCGGTTGCACAGCCATATCAGCCAGTTCCGGCAGATCATGGATACGGGACAATCCCAGGGCAGGAAACTCAACTTTCTGATCCAGGAATTTAACCGGGAGTTTAATACCATTGGATCTAAATCCGGCCATGCCGACCTTTCCCATATGGTGGTGGACTTGAAATCAGAACTTGAAAAAATCAGGGAACAAGTCCAGAATATTGAATAGAAAATGGACATGGGATATGGGACTTGGGATATGGGGAAAAAGCATCCGGCACCCCCAAGTCCCAAAACCCAGGCCCCAAATCTAAATATTAGGATAAATTATGGAGCAACTCCTTCTTAACATCGGTTTTGGCAATACAGTGGTGGCAGAACGGGTGGTGGCCATCCTCTCTCCAAATTCGTCGCCCATGAAACGGCTCAAGGACGAGGCAAGACAAGAACGGTGCCTCGTTGATGTGACCCACGGCCGGAAGACCCGGGCCATCATTCTCATGGATTCCAACCATGTCATTTTGTCGGCTATCCAGGCGGAAACCGTAGCTGCCAGGTTCGAGGCTCTCATGAAAGAGCAGGAAGAAAAAAAGAATCTGAAGGCAGGGGGCGCAAATGGATAAAAAAGGAACGCTCTTTGTGGTTTCGGCCCCTTCCGGGGCGGGAAAGACCACCCTGGTGACCCGGGTGTTAAACCGTTTTCCTCGGCTGTCTTATTCAGTGTCCCATACCACAAGGCAGCCCCGGACCGGCGAAGTTCACGGTAAAGATTATTTTTTTGTAACCCCGGATGAATTTAGGGGGATGGTAGACCGGGGCATGATGCTGGAATGGGCCAAGGTTCATGATAATTACTATGGCACCTCCAGAGCCTTTGTGGAAAAGACGTTGGAAAAAGGGGACAGCCTGATCATGGATATTGATGTCCAGGGGGCTTATCAGATCATGGATGCCGATCTTAAATCCGTATCCATTTTTATCATGCCGCCGTCCATGGAAGTCCTTGAGCAACGGCTTAAAAACCGGAGAACCGAACCAAAAGACGTGATTGCCATGCGCCTGGAAAATGCCAGAAAAGAAATCGCACAAAAAGATAGATATACCCATGTGATCGTTAACGATCAGTTAGACCGGGCTGTGGAAGAGATCTGTGCCATATTTGAACGCAATATTTAGGGGTGGGGCCTGGGACCTGGGATATGGGACTTGGGGTGCCGAGCGCCTTTTTCCGCAAGCCCCATATCCCATGTCTCATCTCCCGGATATCGAAATATTATCGGCCGGGACAGGGAATATTATCTGATGGCAAAAAAACAATCATGGGAAATTTTATTCGGGTTCCATTCAGTGGCCGAGGCTATAAAGGCCGGCAAACGGCAGTTTGAGGCCGTGTTTATTTCAGGCCACAGGACCGGCAGCCGGGCCGAACACATCATGGCCCTGGCCCGGGACAAAGGCGTTTCCTTAGAGGCCAGGGAGCCTGCCGTTCTGGATAAGCTCACCGGGGGCGCTGTTCACCAGGGGATTGCTGCCAAAGTCAGCCCTTTCCCCACCCGTTCCGGACTGGATATCGTCCATGACATACAAAAAGAAGACCGGCCATGCTTCATCCTTGTCCTGGAAAACATTGAAGATCCCCATAATCTGGGGGCACTGATCCGGACGGCCCTGTGCGCCGGGGCGGACGGCATTATGATCCCTAAAAACCGGTCCGCCCTGCCGTCTCCCACTGTCTCACGGACATCGGCAGGGGCCATGGAGCATGCCAATATTTATATGCTGACCAATACAGCTTCGGTTTTAAGAGGGCTTAAGGAAAACGGGGTGTGGGTATATGGGCTTGAAGCCGGGGGAAATGACAGCCTTTACAACACCGACCTTACCGGAAGCATTGCCCTTGTTGTGGGCGGGGAACACAAAGGGGTAAGGCCCGGGGTCCGAAAAGAGTGTGATTTTTTATTGTCTATTCCCATTTCAGGACAGATCAATTCCCTGAACGCCTCGGTAGCCGGCGGGATTGCCATGTTTGAGGCCCGGCGCCAGCGCCGGGCCCTTGTAAATTTAGATTAGCCCTTAGCCTTTAGCTGTTCGCCCTTAGCCGGCTGATTGCTGACAGCTAACAGCTAAAATCCAAGGAGCATTTTGCCAAGTTCCAAAAATAATCCGGAAAAGTTAAGAGCCGCCGCAACGGCCATATTCCAGGCCGGCATTCAGGCCGTATCCCCTGAAACCTTTATCCGCCGGTATCTTCACCTGTCCGGGGATCATCTTCAGGTCGGCGGCCGGTCTTACCGCCTTGGCAAAACCAGCCGGCTGTTTCTCATTGGTGCGGGAAAGGCCTCGGCAGCCATGGCAGAGCAGGCGGAAGAGATCCTCGGGGACCGGATTCATGACGGGCTGGTCATTACCAAGTACGATCATGGGAAACCCCTTAAGTATTGTGCCTTAATGGAAGCCGGCCACCCTGTCCCTGATGCCAACGGCGAGGCCGGGGCCGATGCCCTTTTGGACCTGGTCTCCACAGCCGGCTCCGATGATTTGATTTTGTGCATGATTTCGGGCGGGGCGTCGGCATTAACCCCGGCACCGGCCAAAGGGCTCACCCTTACCGATAAACGGGAAACCACCCGGCTTTTACTGGCCTGCGGGGCTTCCATCCACGAAATCAACACCATCCGGAAACACTTGTCCCGGATCAAGGGGGGTCAGTTGTGCCGGGCGTCAAACCATGCCCGGATGGTCTCGTTGATTTTGTCCGACGTGATCGGGGATGATCTGGATATGATCGGATCCGGTATGACCGCACCGGACAGGGGGACGTTTCAGGACTGCTATGCCATCCTTAACCGTTACGGCCTCTGGGACCGTATCCCTGAACCGGTTCAGGCCCGGCTTACCGACGGGATGGAAGGCCGGATAAGGGAGACGCCCAAACCGGGCAGCCCCGAATTCGACCGTGTGCAGAATCAGATTGTGGGGTGTCTCACCCATGCCCTGAAGGCTGCCGGCCAGAAGGCCCAGACGTTAGGGTTTCATCCTTTGATCCTGTCTTCCATGATCCAGGGTGAGGCAAAAGAGGCGGCCAAGGTGCTATGCGCCATTGCAAAGGAGGTTTTAAATTCAGCAAATCCCTTGCCCGCACCGGCCTGCCTTCTTTCCGGCGGCGAGACCACCGTTACCCTCAAGGCAGACGGCAAAGGCGGCCGGAATACCGAATTTGCCCTGGCGGCCGGAATAGAGCTTGCCGGAGAGGATAATATTCTTCTTTTGTCTGCCGGGACCGACGGCAGTGACGGGCCCACTGATGCGGCCGGTGCCTTTGCCGATCATACCACCCTTGACCGGGCGGCCCAAATGGGCCTGTCTGCCTTGGAGGCCCTTAACTGGCATGATTCATACCGGTTTTTTGAACCGATAGGGGACCTGTTCATCACCGGTCCGACCCAAACCAATGTCATGGACCTTCAGATTTTTCTAATGGAATAGTGGCTTAAAAAATAAAAAAAGATTGAAAATTAAACCAGGCTCTGATATACAAGCTAAGTTTTTTTGCGGTGGGTGTAGCTCAGTTGGTAGAGCACCAGGTTGTGGCCCTGGTGGTCGCCGGTTCAATCCCGGTCACTCACCCCATCAAAAAATAATCAAAGCAGCTTCCCAGCTGCTTTTTTTATGCCCGGGGAACCCTTTTTTATTTTTATAATCCGCGCATGTATTCCGGACGCCGGACCGCCGGGTCTTTGATCCCCTGTTCAATTCTGGATAAAAAGTCTTGTTTGTCTCTGCCAAGTTCCCCTTTTAAACTCAGGTAATTGGACGCATGATTGGTGTTGAAAATACAACCGTTGAGATCATTGTCGGTATGGGTGATCAGGGTGTGCAGTTCCTCTAAGATCTGGGTGGGGGTACAGGGGTGAAACTTATTTTCCATGGCCCAGGCCAGGATTTCCGATCCCGGGGTCATTTCTAAGGTGAGGGGGGAAATATACCATTTCCGTGGTACGGGCGGGGCCATCCGGTTGATCAGCCGGGCAGACTCCACCGCATGGCTATGGCTTTTTTCAGGGTCATTGCCGGCAAGGCCCAAAAGAAAAATGCCGGACCAGTCAATTTGGGCCTGGTGGCATTTCTGGGCGGCCTTTGCATAATCATCCTGAGTGGCGCCTTTGTTGCAGTCTTTAAGGACCTGGTTGTCCCCGCTTTCAATCCCCACATAAACCATGGTAAATCCGGCAAGGGCCAGCTGCTTTAACTCCTCATCCGATTTTTTAAGGATATCCTTGACATGGGCGTAAGAGCTGACCTTTCTCAGATTGGGGAACTGCTGGTAAGAAAACCGGGTCAACTCAATTAAGATCTCCGGCTTAACCACAAAGGCATTGCCGTCCTCAAAGAATATCTTTTCAACCCGGGGGCCGAACAGCTGGGCGGCCTTTCGAATATCGTTCTTAATTTCTTCAATATCCTTGCGCATTGAAAATTTTTTGGTCCGGTACATGGAGCAGAAGGTACATCGGTGAGTGCATCCGGTGGTTACACTGATTAACAATGCGTCCCACTCCGAAGGGGGTCTGTATACAGGTTCTACCAGGTTGCCAACATCCATGTTCATAAGGTTATCTATCCTTTCAACGGCCTTTGCCGGTTAATATGTTTTTGTCCACTATATGCAATGATCTTTAAGGAGATCAAATGATTTTTCATTTTTGCCGGGTGGCCCGCCTATTGACAACCCGGATTTCCTTGTTAAAATAAATCCGTAACCCGTTTTCTTTTCAGGCGGTTGCAAAAGCCAAAGCATCTGCCGTGGTCAATAACGATTTTTTGTTGAATTTTTTGACAAATTCCCGGTGATCCGGAAATTTAAGGTTTCAAATTTATTTGCAGAAAACAGTTTAAGGGGGCCATCCCCATATTTTTTTTGCAACCCGTATCAAAAAGGAGAATACCATGAGCACTCCCCAGCATTGCCCCGGTTTTGAGCAGTTCAAAGATCTTAAATCCTTTACCTGTAAATGCCACAAATGTGGAACCCAAAATGAAATTTTTTCAGACGAATTTGACAAGGCCCATAAATGCAGGAGCTGCGGCGAAGAAATTGATTTTACAACCTGTTCTTATGAGGCTGGATAACCCTTAAAAATAGACTCCCGGCCGGGCCAAGGCCGATGCGTTCAGTCTAACGCCTTGGCCCGGCCGGTTTTTGTCACAAAGATTCATCACCGGACATTTCAAATTCTCAACATTTTTCACTGTCACGCTGGCATTCACCTTCCCGGTGCTTTTCCGACAGCCGGACCTTTCGCCTGGCCAGGGCCTCTTTGTGCCGCCGTTTTTCCTCCGGGGTTTCGGGTATTAGCGGCGGAACCGGGCAGGGCCGCTGATCCTGTCCCAGCGCAACAAAGGTCAGATACGCCGAAGCCAGATGGGTAACCTTTCCGGTCAACAGGTCCTCTGTTTCCACCCTGGCCCCGATTTCCATTGAGGTTTTTCCGGTCATGTTAATGGCCGCCTTTACCGTAACCAGATTACCGATAAACGCGGGTTTGTAAAAATCAAGCCGGTCAATGGATGCGGTAACACAGATTTTTCTGGTATGCCGAACCGCCGCGACTCCAGCGGCATTGTCTATTTCCTTCATGATGACCCCGCCGTGGATGATGCCGGCCGGGTTGGCATCTTCAGGAAGCATGACCCTGGAGATCAGAACCAGGGAGTCTGAGACGCATTTTTTGTTAGCTTCAGATTGTTGGTTGGACATGGTCACCTCGGATGTTTAGCGGTTAAAAGTGGTAAAATTATGGTCCTGTTTTGTTTTGTGGTTACCATAGTTTTAAGGTTGAGCCCATATGATAGGGGCTTAACCGGTTCAGTCAAGAAAAGCGTGTGGGATTCTTTTTTTTTCCTGACAATCCTATTCCCGGTGTTCTTATCCTGGCCCATCTGTTCTGCCATCCAGGGTGAAATGTGGTTTTAATCAAGTTCTAATCAGTTTTAATCAAGTTCTAATCATGGGCTAATCTTTAAGTGGAATAATCCAAACCGTATGGTGCTCCATCCTCTGGCAGCGGGAAGGACCATCAAAACGCAAAATAGTTTTTCAAAAAAAGGAGAAGAACCATGTTGCTTATTAAAAGAAGTATTTTAGCACTCATGATGTTAAGCGGGGTTGCTCTTTTTGCCTTCCCCGGCAATGCCATGGCAGCTCGTTACAGCCTGGATATCATGAGTGACGACCTTTCAAGCACGTTAGTTGACTTGAACTCTTTCCAGATTGACATTGTCTATTCAGATTCCGACCTGGACTTTGGCTACTGGATTGTCAGTGATGCTCTGGATCAGATCGGTGTAACCGATAACAGTACCGGCAGCGACGGTTCAGGGACAGCATCCATCAGCATCACTCTTGACAGTTCCTATCTCCTGGCCAGTAATGTCACCCTGCTCACCTTATACTTCTGGGGGGGGACTGATGCTCAGTCTGCGGTAGATGCCGTTTATCTTTCCAACGTAACTGTAGACGGTGCCCAGTGGACATCCGCTAGTGATTCAAGCAACGGTGCCATAACCATAGCCCCTGTTCCCGTACCCACCAGCCTTGGTCTTCTGGGAATCAGCCTTCTGTGCCTCACCAAAATTTCCAGAAAAGAAAAAAATTAATTCTATTCTCTTTTTTCTCTTAAGCCCTGTGAAAATCAATTCACAGGGCTTTCTGTTTTTTACCCCTTTGGCATCGTTTCATTGCCGGGAATAGACAAATGGGACAACGACTGGTATAAGACGGTTTAATATATAAATTGCTGAGGATAAACCATGCCAATGACCAGGATGAAAAAAATGTTTTCTACAGTCACCCGAACATTTATTGTCTGTTTTTTTGCCTGCCTTTTTTGGGGCCATGTACACGCCGATGAACTCAAAGACGGGCTGTATGCCGAATTTGAAACCAATAAAGGAAAAATTCTGGCACAGTTATATTATAAAAAGGTCCCCTTGACCGTCACCAACTTTGTGGGCCTGGCCGAGGGAACAAAGGACTCCAACCAGGAACCCGGGAAAAAATTTTATGACGGCCTGATATTTCACCGGGTCATTGCGGATTTCATGATCCAGGGCGGCGACCCTCAGGGTACCGGCCGGGGCGGCCCGGGTTACCGGTTCCCGGATGAATTTGATCCAACCCTCAGGCATGATTCCTCAGGGATTTTGTCCATGGCCAATTCCGGCCCAAATACCAATGGCAGCCAGTTTTTTATTACCCATAAGGACACCCCCTGGCTGGACGGCAAACACACGGTGTTTGGCAAGGTGGTCAAAGGACAGGATGTGGTGGACGCCATTCAACAAGGCGACCGGATTATTCACCTGACCATTATCCGGAAAGGGGAAGAAGCCAAAGCCTTCAAAGGGGACCAGGAAAGCTTCGATGCCCTGCTCAACGCCGGGCGCAAAGGATATATGGAAAAATTCAGGACAAAAATGCTTGAAAAATACCCCGATGCCGTGACCACGGATTCCGGGCTTCTTTACGTTGTTTTAAAGACCGGAACCGGTGAACAGGTCAAACCCGGGGCCCTTGTAAAAGTTCATTATACCGGTTTTCTGGAAGATGGGAAAAAATTTGACAGTTCTCTGGACCGGGGCACCCCGTTCCAGTTCAAGGTGGGCAAAAAAGAGGTCATCAAAGGCTGGGATGTCGGGATCACCGGTATGAAAAAGTCAGAGAAACGGCGCTTGATTATTCCTTATCCCATGGCCTATGGGGAATCCGGGTATCCCGGGGTGATTCCGCCAAAGGCCACCTTGATTTTTGACGTAGAACTGGTGGACTTTCAATAGTGGTTTGCCTATTCGGGTAATTGCATGTTATCCATGTATTTTAGTATCCATCTTTGCCGGCTCAGCACATGAGCGCTCGGGTGCTTTACCGACCATTTATGGGGGCTTGGCAGGATCGCCGTCATCAGGGCGGCCTGGTGCCTGTTCAGGCGGTCTGCCCCGGTGGAGAAATATTTTCGAGCCCCGGCTTCGGCGCCGGCCACGCCAGTGCCCCAGTCAACGGTGTTCAGATAGACTTCAAGAATCCTTTTTTTATCCCAGGTCAGCTCCATGAGAAGGGTATACCAGGCTTCGGCCAGTTTCCTGGCCGGATGTCTTGATGCCGGCAAAAAAAGGGATCTGGCTGCCTGCATGGTAATGGTGGACGCCCCCCTGAACCGGTGCTTTTCCACCATGTCTTTTAAAACAATTTTAATTTCCTGAAAATCAAATCCGTGGTGTTCAAGAAACCGCTGATCCTCGGAGGCCATCACGGCTTTCTGGAGCAGCGGGGAAATATCTTTCATGTCTTTCCAGGTGTAGGTGGTGGCCACATACCGGGTATCCCGGATTTTATGGGAAATCCATTCATAGGCCATGTTAACGGTTCCGGGCGGGGCAATGAACTTAAAGCATAGAACCTGAAGAAAGGAAACAAGGAGCAGCAGTCCAAGCAGTTTTAATATCCATTTCCATATGCGCTTGGCAATGCCCGGTCCTTTTTTCCTTGTCACTGGTTCATCCTTATCTTTGTTTGTCATTTCCTTTATGATAAATTGTCCATGATCACAATCAAAAAAAGGAGGCTAAATTTGAAGGTTATTGGATTTAATGGGAGTTCAAGAAAAAAAGGGAATACTGCCTGCGCTATGAACACGGTTTTTGATCAATTGGAAAAAGCCGGCATTGAAACTGAAATGGTTCTGGTGGGCAAAGAAAAAATTCAGGGATGCGTGGCCTGCCACGGCTGTGTGAAAAATCAAAATGAGGCCTGTGCTTTTAAAGATGACCCTGTAAATGAATGGATACAGAAGATGAAAGATGCAGACGGCATTCTGCTTGGCTCTCCAGTCCATTTTTCCGGTGTTGCCGGGACAATGAAGGCCTTCCTTGACAGGGCCTTTTTCGTTTCTTCGGTTAACGGGGGGCTGTTCCGTCACAAAGTAGGTGCTGCGGTTGCTGCGGTCAGGCGATCCGGCGGGATTTCCACGGTTGAGACCCTTAATCATTATATCAACTACTCTGAGATGATCATGCCCTCGTCCAATTACTGGAACGTGGTCCATGGGCTGATTCCGGGAGAAATGGCGCAGGATGGTGAGGGAAAACAAATCATGGAGGTCCTGGGCAAAAACATGGCATGGATCATGAAACTTATCGACCATGGGAAAGCCAGGTTCCCTGCACCGGCACCAGCGGCCAAGGTTATGACCAATTTCATCCGGTAACCGGTGTTTGGCGGTTACCGGTTCACCTTTTCCAGGTTAAAAGAACGGTAAATGATCATTTCCCGTTCGACCCGGCCCTCTTCAATGGGTGAAAGCGTTGTGGCCGCTAAAATTTTTTGAGCATCCTGTTTAGAGGGGATGGTGTCAAGCCCCTTGCCCACGGTCTTGCCGGTAATTGAATCCATGACCACGGCATCAATGGCATCTGTGGAGACGGCTAAGGGGATCTGGTAGTCATAGACCAGGCGGGCCCCGGCCAGGATTTCCCTTTCATAAGAGCCGATGGAACCGGCCACGCAGGTAATGGCCATGACCGCGGTATCATGGCAATGGACAATCAGGTCAATGACCGAGGGGTAGTCCTCTTTTTTGAACCGGACCAGAATGGGGACATCCACCTTGATATCGGTTTTTTCGTATCCTTTGGTTTCCACCAAAAATTTTTCAAACTTCTGCCGGCTGATTTCCGGCCCCACAATATCGATTTCTTTTCCTGTAATATAATCTGTAATGGCTTCCATGGTTATCTGTATATAATCGGTTTAGAAAAGCGGGGTTCCGGTCATTTCTTCGGGCTGTTCAATCTTAAGGGCCTTTAAAATGGTGGGGGCGATATCCCCTAGCACCCCGTCTTTGAGGGTAATGGTTTCAAATCCTTTGCCGGCAACGATAAAATTCACCGGATTGGTGGTGTGGGCGGTATGGGGAGAGCCGTCCTCGGCAATCATCTGTTCTGAGTTGCCGTGGTCTGCCGTGATAAATGCGGTGCCGCCGGTTTCCCAGATCGCCTCAGCCACTTTTTTGGCGCAGGCATCCACGGCCTCGCATCCTTTGATAGCGGCTTCAAGGATGCCGGTATGGCCCACCATGTCCATGTTGGCAAAGTTAAGGACAACAAATTTGAATTTTTTTGACCGGATCAGTTCACAGGCCTTGTCCGCCACCTCAAAGGCGCTCATGGACGGTTTTTCGTCGTAGGTGGCCACATCCCTGGGAGAGGGAATGAGTTCTCTTTCTTCGCCCTCAAATACCGCCTCATCCCCGCCGTTAAAAAAATAGGTGACATGGGCATATTTTTCGGTTTCCGCTATCCTGAGCTGGGGGATGTTGTGTTCACTTAAGATCTGTCCAAAGATTTTGGTCAGTTTCTGGGGGCCAAAGGCCACGGGCAGATCAAAATGTTCGTCATACCGGGTCATGCAGACAAAGGCGGACAGATCCGGCCGGCGGCTGACATCAAATTCTTTAAAGTTTTTTTCCGTAAAGGCCCGGGTGATTTCCTTGGCCCGGTCCGCCCTGAAATTAAAAAAGACCAGGCCGTCGGCGTCCCGGATCAGTCCGGAGTCGGGATCTTTATCATCCTGGATAAAAACAGGGGAAACAAACTCGTCGGTTTCTTTTTGGTCATAGGCGGCCTGGACGGCCTGCTCGGGATTACCGGCCCGGTTCCCTGTTCCTTTGGTGAACAGGTTATAGGCTTTCTGGACCCGGTCCCACCGGGTATCCCGGTCCATGGCCCAGTACCGGCCGGTAATGGAGGCGATTTTGCCGTATCCATGCGCCTGGATATGGCCGGTAAGCTGCCGGATATAGGTAATGCCCGATGTCGGGGGGGTGTCCCGGCCATCCAGGATGGGGTGGATAAACAGCTTTTTAACGCCCATCTGCCTGGCCATGTCCATTAAGGCAAACAAATGGGTCATATGGCTGTGGACCCCGCCGTCGGACAAAAGCCCCATGAGGTGAAGGCTGGTTTTCTTTTGGGCCACGGTTTCCATGGCGGATTTGAGAACCGGGTTGTCAAAAAAGCTTTGGTCCTCTATGGCGGCGTTGATCCGGACCAGGTCCTGGAGCACCCGCCGGCCGGCCCCGATATTCATGTGGCCGACCTCGGAATTGCCCATGGTCCCCTCGGGAAGTCCCACGGCAAGGCCGGAACAGGCTAAGCTGCACCGGGGGGATGAGGCAATCAGACCATCCAGAAAAGGGGTGTCGGCCAGGGCAAAGGCATTGCCCTGGCTTTTCGGATTGATTCCCCAGCCGTCCAGGATCATTAAGATATGAACCGCATTTTGATCAGAAGTCATAATCGTTCTCCTTTAACGAATTGACCGGATAGGCCCCGGACAGGTCCACCCTTGGGGCATCGCTCCACAGCCCCTCTAAATCATAGAAATCCCTGGCGCGGGTTTCAAATACGTGGATAATAATCTGGCCGTAATCTAAAAGAGCCCATTCCCCTTCTTTAATCCCTTCTATCCCTAAGGCCTGGATGCCGGTCCCTTTGAGTTTTTGCACAATATGCTCGGCCATGGTGGTCACCTGTCGGGCTGATCCGGCCTCAACAATAACCACCATATCGGTGTAGGAGGTCAGGGCGCTGACATCAAGGGCGGTGACGTTAAGTGCTTTGCGTTCAAATATGGGGTCAAAATAGGGTTTAAATTCTTCTAAACGCCCGTCGGATGGGGTCATTGATAAAATTTCCTTTGCATCATGATGTTACAGACTGCCTCCGGGACAAGGGCTTTTACGGACAGACCCTTTTTGATCCGGTCCCGGACCATGGTGGAAGAAATGTCTATTCTCGGGACATTGCAAATAATGATATCCTGCATTTTGTCGTGAACAAACCGTTTATCTTTCTTTGTGTATCCTTTTGAGATGTTTTCGTCAATAAAGGATGACAGGGAAGAGGGGACGCTGCCCTCATTTTCTATTAATTCCCGGGTCATGATAACGATGGGGACGACCTTGAACAGCTGATCCTTGTTTTTCCAGGTGTTGATATCAAAAAACGCATCAGATCCCATCATGAGAAAAAAACGGTCCGGGTAACGGTCCTGGAACTGCCGGATGGTATCAATGGTAAACGAGGGTCCCTTTCGTTTGAGTTCAATGTCTGAGGCCTCAAATCCGTCCAGGCCTTTGATGCTGCCTTGTATCATTTCAAGCCTGTCCCGGGCCGGGGCCAGATTACAGGATGTCTTGTGGGGCGGGGCAGCCGATGGAAATAAAATAATTTTGTTTAAGTTCAGTTCTTTTTTGGCATGCCGGGCAATACCGATGTGGCCGTTATGGATGGGATTGAAGGTGCCGCCAAAAAGTCCGATGTCCATGGCGTCGGTCCAAAACTAATCGGTTTGAAGTTTGGATGCCAGCACTTTGATAAGGTCGCTAACCCCCTGTCCTGTGGCCGCTGAAATCTTGTGGATTTCAAGGTGGGGCAGGGCGGTTTCAAATGCCTGGATCCGGGTTCGGGTGCCGGTTAGGTCTATCTTGTTCAGGACAATCACCTGGTCTTTTTCGGCCAGGGTCTGGCTGTACCGGGACAGCTCTTTGTTGATTAGGTTAAAGTTGTCTAAAGGAGAATCCGGGTCAATGGAACCTGAATCAATCAAGTGGATGAGGATGCCCGTCCGTTCAATATGCCTTAAAAACTTGATTCCCAGGCCGGTCCCCTGGTGGGCCCCTTCAATCAGACCGGGGATATCGGCAATGGCAAAGGGTTCACCAAACGGAGGTTCAACCATTCCCAAGGTGGGCGTCAGTGTGGTAAAGGGGTAATCGCCGATCTTGGGCCGTGCCTTTGACATGGACGATACCAGGGTGGACTTGCCGGCATTGGGCAGTCCCACAACCCCGACGTCGGCCAGGAGCTTGAGTTCCAGTTTAAGTTTGAGTTCGATTCCGGAAATCCCGGGCTGGGAGTATCTCGGGGCCCGGTTGGTGGAGGTGGCAAACCGCTTGTTTCCCCGTCCGCCCATACCCCCCTGGGCAACGATGAATTCAGCATTCTGGAGGGTCAGGTCTACAACGGGTTCAAGGGTGTCGGCATTGCTTACCAGGGTGCCGCAGGGCAGATCAATGTAACAATGATTGCCGTTTCTGCCGTGTTTTTGCCGGCCCTGGCCGGGTTGGCCGTTTTCGGCCCGAAGCAGTTTGTGCCGGCGAAGTTCGTACAGGGTCCGTTTGGACGGGTCCGCCCTTAAGATAACATGGCCGCCGTCTCCGCCGTCCCCCCCATCAGGCCCGCCCCGTTCAATGAACCGTTCCCGTCTGAAACTGGTACATCCGGCACCGCCGTTACCGGACCTGATGGTAATAATGGCTTCATCTACAAATTTCACGCTTCATAAACGCTGACTTTTTTCCTGTCCCGGCCTTTTCTTTCAAAGGTCACAACACCGTCGATGAGGGAGAACAGGGTGTAATCCTTGCCCATTCCCACGTTGTTTCCCGGATGGATTTTAGTGCCTACCTGACGGACAATAATGTTGCCGGCGGTCACTTTTTCTCCGCCGAATTTTTTTACGCCCCGCCGCTGAGCATTTGAGTCGCGGCCGTTTTTACTGGAGCCTGCTGCCTTTTTATGTGACATGGTTCAATTCTCCTTTATATTTAGTGTTTGGACGAAAGCTGCCCCAATTCCAGGTGCGGATGGGTGAATTTTCGTTCAGACACGGCTTATGCTGCCGAAATGGAATCGATTTTAACCTGGGTAAAATGCTGCCGATGGCCTCTCATTTTCCGGTACCCTTTGCGCCGTTTGTATTTGAACACCAGGATTTTTTTCTCCCGGCCATGTCCGACAACGTGAGCCTTGACAACGGCGTTTTCAACATTCGGGCTTCCAAGGGTGATCGTTTCCCCGTCCGAGTAGAGGAGGACATCGTTGAATTCAATTTGAGAACCTTCGTCGCCTTCAAGCTTTTCAACCTTGAGGACCTGGTCTTCCTGGACCTTGTATTGTTTTCCGCCGGTTCTGATCACTGCGTACATGTTAATCTCCTTATCAAATCAATGCTTTCTCGTATAATTTAAAAAACTCTTAATACTATAACTGCCCAAAGAATTTGTCAATTATTATTTGAATTTGTCTTGATTAATGGCGCAATTTGAATAAAATTGTCTGGATATGGGGATTTTATCCGACCGAGGGTTAACCAGAATTTTATTGCGCTTGATCTTGCGCAATGCAATTTTTAGGGCAGGGGCAGGATTAAAAGCAAGCGCAAAATAATGGACACGGTTTGACAGCACACAACATACAGACAACATCAGAGGGAATCAATATAAAATGACATGGTTAACAATTGACAAAGACAAATGTAATAAAGACGGGCTCTGTGCCGCAGAATGCCCGGCCGGTATTATTGTCATGGACGATGACGGACCGTCGCCCGTGCCCGGCGGGCAGGATTTCTGCCTTTATTGCGGCCATTGTGTGGCCATTTGTCCCAAATCGGCACTGACCCTGGACGGCCTTTCACCAGACCAGTGTCTGCCCGTTACCCAAAGCCCTTTGTTTGACCGGGATACGGCAGAACAATTTTTAAGATCCCGCCGGTCCATTCGCCGGTACAAGGATATTCCGGTTCCCAGGAAGGATTTTGAAAAAGCCCTTGAACTTGCCTGCCACGCCCCTACGGGCAGCAACCGGCAGCCGGTAAAATGGCTGGTCCTGGACAATAAGGAAGACGTTCAAAAAGCGGCCGGCCATGTCATTGACTGGATGCGGTTCATGATGGATGACGCGCCCGAGGTGGCCCGGACAATGAAAATGCCCATTTTTATTCGCCTGTGGCGCAAGGGCGTGGACCGGATCTGCCGAAATGCCCCGGCCCTGGTGTTTGCCTATGCGGCAGATGATATCCGCAGTGCCCCGGCCGACTGCCATACAGCCCTGGCTTACCTGGAGCTTGCCTTGCCCGGATCCGGTCTTGGCTCCTGCTGGGCCGGGTATATGAAGTATGCGGCCGAGGCCCGGTGGCCCGGCCTTCAAGCCATGTTGAATTTCCCTGAGGGGCACACCTGCCATGGGGCATTGCTGGTGGGGGTCCCTAAGTTCAGATTCCTTAGGGCCCCGAAAAGAAATTTGCCGGATCTGCGGTATTACAGACAGTAATTTTATATGAAAGTCTCACTAACATCCTGATAAGACTTTCATTATTCGTTGTGGGCGGTTCTTGGTTGGATAACCAAGACGGCCCGTGGCCGTTAGTGGTTAGCTGTTAGCCGCCGGCTTTGTGCGCAGTCCGGTTTGCTGGCAGCTAACCGTTTCTAATTTTTACCTAAAAATCAGCTTGACAGGCCCCCTCCTTTTTTCTAAATTAATGAATAACATTTATACGGTGAATCGCATTTGGGAAACCAGGGCATCAATTAGCACGATATCCAAAACGGTTTACCCTTTGGTTCCGACCCCTGAGTGTTCTTTCATCATGCCTCTCATATTATTATTCTGGCATCTTTCTATGCTGTTAAACGCGTTGCTTTTTCGGACACCGGTTTTTCCAAATTAAATCGTAAATTTTAACGGTTAAAGGATTTTTCCAATGAAAATTAAAACGAAAATGTTTTTTGTTTTTGGGCTGTCCGTTTTTTTGATCATGTTCCTTCTTTCACTGAGTATATTTTTGTTTATTCAGGCCCGGCTTACCTTTAGTATTGATAATGAGAGCCGGAATATCATCGGCGGAGTAAAAGAGAGCATGAACGCTTTAGAAAATATCGCCATTGAAAACTATCTTCGGGCAACCGCTGAGAAGACAAAGGATGTGATTCTCCATTACCATAATCAGTTTGAAAAAGGTGAAATTTCCAGCGAAGAGCTAAAGAAGAAAACGTCTGAAGTGATACTGAACAAAAAAATCGGAACTACCGGATATGCCGCCGGTGCCACCAGAAAAGGGATTCTGTCGGTCCATCCCAAAGCGGAAGGGGCTGATATCAGCGGCACACCTTTCTGGCCAAAGGTAAGGGCTTTGATGGAATCTGAAAACCAGTCCGGTTATTTTGAATATGACTGGAAAAATCCCGGTGAAACAGCCCCCAGGAAAAAATCAGGATACATTACGTATTTTGAACCCATGGATTTGATCATATGGGCATCATCTTATAAGTCGGAATTTGCCACACTGGTCAAGCCCAAAGATTTTCATAATGCCATTCTTTCATTAAAGGTCGGCAAAGCGGGATATCCCTATATCCTGGATTTTCAGGGGAATATGGTGATTCATCCCACCCTTGAAGGCCGCAATGTCTATGATGTCAAGGCTGCGGACGGGCAGAAGATTTTTCAGACCATTGTCAGTAAACGGGAAGGCAAGTTTGAATATGACTGGAAGGATCCGGACGGCCAAGTCAGGAGAAAAATCGCCATTTTTGATAAAATCCCGGGCAAGGATCTGGTGGTGGCCATCAGCTCCTATAAGAAAGACCGGTATGCCTTGTTGTATTCCATTCGGAACCGGCTGATACTGGCCTTTTGCCTGAGCATGATCGTCATTGGCCTTGTGGTGTTTTTCTTCAGCAATATCATTACCAAACCCATTGTCAAAAGTGTGGATTTTTCGCGGGTCATGTCCGGGGGGGATTTTACAGGAAAACTGGAGATCAGGCAAAAAGATGAAATCGGGCAGCTGGCTGCGGCGTTAAATGAAATGACC
Source organism: uncultured Desulfospira sp. (assembly GCA_963663165.1). Lineage (GTDB taxonomy): Bacteria > Desulfobacterota > Desulfobacteria > Desulfobacterales > Desulfobacteraceae > Desulfospira. The sequence continues at coordinate 6,537,839 of OY760175.1, forward strand.
GGCAATATCGGATCCACGTTTAATCAGATTCAGGGGCGCATAGAGGAGCTGGCCCTTTCATCCGGAGAGCTTGCACAGGTTTCAGACATGATGTCAGGCAGTTCTGAACAGATGTCGGAAAATTCCACCTCGCTTGCCCAGGCTGCCGGCGAAATGAACCATAACCTTGAATCCATCTCTCATGCCAGCGACCGGGTGATGGAAAATATCAACTCCGTGGCCTTGGCAACCAAGGAAATGACCTGCACGGTATCTGAAATTGCAAAAAATTCAGAAAATGCAAAAATTATTTCAGGCGATGCGGTTTCGGTTACCGAGCAGACCACAGATCTGGTGGATAAGCTGGGAAAGTCCGCATCTGAAATCAGCAAGGTGACTGAAGCCATAGACGATATATCAGAGCAGACCAATCTGCTGGCCCTCAATGCTACCATTGAGGCGGCAAGGGCCGGCGAAGCCGGAAAAGGGTTTGCCGTTGTCGCCAATGAAATCAAGGACCTGGCCAGTGAAACGTCCAATGCCACCCGGGAGATTGAAGACCGGATCAATGATATTCAGGAAGCCATCACGGAAACAGTGGATAAAATAAAAGAAATCAGCAAGATTATCCTGGGGGTTAATGAGATTATAACCAGCATCGCAGCTGCCGTGGAAGAACAAAGTGCCACTACCGGAGAGATTTCCAGAAACATGGACCAGACCTCAACTGAAATGCAGGAAGTCAATGAAAACGTAACCAAAAGCGCCAATTTCTCGAACCAGATAATAGAGCAGGTGACCGGCGTTCAGGATGTATCGTCAAAGATGGCGGAAAACAGCCGTACCGTGGAGCGCAATTCCAAATCCTTTAGCAAAATGGCCCAGGAGATTAAAACAATGCTTGAAAAATTTAAAGTATGAAGGCCTATGATTCCCGGCCGAAATGATCCCTGAGGACATCCTGGACCATTTCCGGAGTATTGATTATCAGGGGCTTTTGCTCTTTGGAGGGGCCTGAAGAAACATCGGCTTTTTTGGAAATTTCAAAAGAGCCTGCCCCTGAGGAAATCGACCAGTTGTCCAGATCGAAATTTAAGAATTGAACCTCGGCAATGGCGGAAAGGGACTGGCAAAGGGTTTCCACCTCCTCAATTTTCATTCCGGAGCCCGAGGTTTTTATCAATCGTCCTGAAAAGGTGGCGGATTTTCCTGAAAATGAATAAAAGAGGCGCGAAAGATCGGTGTTGTGGGTCACCAGCAATCGTTTGATCTTCTGGTTGGTTTCGTATCGCGTTGCCTGATTTTTCATAAGAAACATGATAAAAATCAGGCCTGCAGAAGTCAACAGATATTTTTCGCATCCCCAAAAAATCGCCGGCGCCCCTTAAAGGGATCATCCCATTTAAAACCGAAAAATATTCCATTTTTCGGAGAAAAGCCTTCCCTGAAAGGTTAATGCAAAATTAATTTGTTATCTTCATAGATATGCGGTATGATGAGAAATATTCAAGTTGGCCGTATCGTCAATTTTTTCGATTTTAGCTGTGATGTCGTTTTTTTGCCCGGGCCGTCCCGAACCGGCAGCACAGGCGGACATCAGTTAATGACCCCAAACATAAGGAAAAGATCATGGTTAGCTATACTCAGATCGGGTTAGTCAATACCCGTGACATGTTTCAACAGGCGATGTCGGGCGGATATGCTGTTCCTGCCTATAATTTCAACAACATGGAACAGCTCCAGGCCATTATTCAGGCCTGTGTGGAAACCCGTTCGCCGGTGATCCTTCAGGTGTCTTCAGGGGCGAGAAAATATGCGAACCAGACCCTGTTGCAATATATGGCCCAGGGGGCCGTGGCCTATGCCGAAGAACTCGGCCTTGGCATTCCCATCAGCCTTCACCTGGATCATGGGGACACGTTTGACCTGTGCAAAAGCTGCATTGAAATGGGGTTTTCGTCGGTGATGATCGACGGGTCCCACCACGCCTATGAAGACAATGTCGAGCTGACGGCCAAGGTGGTGGAATATGCCCATCAATACGATGTTACGGTAGAGGGTGAACTTGGGGTCCTGGCCGGTGTGGAAGACGATGTGGCGGCCGAAGAGTCCACTTACACCCGGCCGGAGCAGGTGGAAGACTTTGTGGGCCGGACAAAGGTGGATTCCCTGGCCATTTCCATTGGGACCTCCCACGGGGCCAACAAGTTTAAACCCGAGCAGTGTACCCCGAATCAGGACGGGGTTTTGGTGCCCCCGCCATTGAAGTTTGACATTCTCGAAGAAGTGGAAAAGCGGCTGCCCGGGTTTCCCATTGTGCTTCACGGGTCATCCTCTGTGCCCATGGATGAGGTCAACACCATTAACCAGTATGGCGGCAAGCTTGAAAACGCCATCGGCATTCCCGAGGAACAGCTCAGGAAAGCCGCGGGCATGTCCGTCTGCAAGATCAATATTGATTCTGACGGCCGGCTGGCCATGACCGCAGCCATCAGAAAGGTATTTGCAACGTCTCCGGCGGAATTTGATCCGAGAAAATACCTGGGCCCGGCCCGGGATTCCCTAAAGCAGCTTTATATGCACAAGAATACACACGTGCTGGGATCGGCAGGGAAAGTATAATAGCCGTTAGCAATTAGCTTTTAGCCATTAGGCATTTCGTACGGCTAACAGCTAACAGCTAACAGCTAACGGCTAACGGCTAACGGCTAACAGCTAATAGCTAAAAAAGGAGGATACATGGGGGGCGCGGGTTCAAAAAGCAAAAAGAACAACCGGGTATTAGAGATAAACCGCCTCAAACAGGATATCTGCCATCATGTCCGGTTCAACCTGGGGATGGATCCCGATGATATGAACCGGTTTTCCTGTTACATGGGGCTTGCCTTGAGTGTGAAAGACCGGCTCATTGACCAGTGGCTTACCACCCAGAAATCCTGTCGGGAGGCCATGGCCAAGCGGGTCTTTTATCTGTCCCTCGAATTTCTTCCCGGACGGTTCCTGAAAAATTACCTGGTCAGCCTGGGCATGGAAGACCTGGCCCGGGAAGCCCTGGTGGACATGGGGTTTGAACTCGAGGCGCTGGAAGAAGAAGAATGGGATGCGGGCCTTGGCAACGGGGGGTTGGGACGGCTTGCCTCATGTTATATGGATTCCATTGCAAGACTCAGGGTGCCGGGATACGGATACGGGATCCGTTACGATTTTGGGATTTTTTACCAGGTGATTGCCAATGGATACCAGCAGGAGAAAAGCGATAACTGGATGAGGCGGGGCAGTCCCTGGGAAATTATCCGGGCAGAGCCGGTTTTTCCCATCAAGTTTTACGGCCACTCTGAACCTTACACCGATCTGGACGGCAACCAGAGATTTCGGTGGGTCAATACAGAAGATGTCATGGCCCTGGCCTGTGATGTGCTGATTCCCGGGATAAAAGACGGGTTTGTCACCAATATGCGGCTGTGGACCGCCACCTCAAGCCGGGAGTTTGACCTGGAATTTTTTAACCGGGGGGATTATGTGGGCGCGGCCCAAGCCAAGGTGGTGAGCGAATCCATTTCCAAGGTGTTGTACCCCAGTGATGAGATTGCAAAGGGGCGGGAACTGCGGCTCAAGCAGCAGTATTTTTTCGTGTCCGCCACCTTGCAGGATATTATCCGGCAGTACCTGCTGGAACACAAATCCTTTGACGCCTTTTCAGACTGGGCTGCCATTCAACTCAACGATACCCACCCGGCCATTGCCATTCCCGAGCTCATGCGCCTTTTTGTGGACGAATACGGGCTTGACTGGGACCAGTCCTGGGACATCTGCCGGAAAACCTTTGCCTACACCAACCACACGGTGCTGCCCGAAGCGTTGGAAAAATGGCCTGTGGAACTGATTGCAAGGCTTTTGCCCCGGCATCTGGAAATTATTTATGAGATCAACCAGCGATTTCTGGATCACCTGAGAATCGACTTCCCCCGCGACCCTGAACTTGCCGAATACCTGTCCATTATTCAGGAAGGGGATGTCAAACAGGTGAGAATGGCCCACCTGGCCATTGTTGGTTCCCATTCGGTGAACGGGGTGGCGGCCCTGCACTCATCCATCCTTAAGGAAAGCCTGTTCCGGGAGTTTGGCCAGGTGTTTCCCGATAAGATCAAAAACGTGACCAACGGCGTTACCCCGAGGCGGTGGCTTTACCAGTCCAATCCCGGGCTGTCCGGTTTGATTACATCAGCCATTGGCCCGGACTGGGTAACGGATCTGGATCAGCTCAAAAAGCTGATTCCCCTGGCAGATGACGGGCAGTTTATCCGCCAATGGCAAAAGGTCAAACTGGAAAACAAAAAACGGCTGGCCCGGTATACCCTGCGTAAAACCGGGATGGGCATCAACCCTTCCATGCTGTTTGACATCCATGCCAAACGGATCCATGAATACAAGCGGCAGCTGCTCAATATCATGCATGTGATTTATCTGTATAATACGATCCGGGAAAATCCCGATGCCGGGATGGTTCCCCGCTGTTTCTTTTTTGCCGGAAAGGCGGCCCCGGCCTATTTTCAGGCCAAGCTGATCATCAAGCTGATCAATGAGGTCTCGGTTGTGGTCAACACCGACCCCTTGTCCAGGGGAAAGCTCAATGTGGTGTTCCTGCCCAATTACTGCATTTCAACGGCAGAGAAAATGATCCCGGCCGCGGAAATTTCTGAGCAGATCTCCACGGCCGGGCTCGAAGCCTCAGGCACCGGGAATATGAAATTTGCCCTGAACGGGGCCCTGACCGTGGGAACTTTGGATGGCGCCAACGTGGAAATTTTAGAAGAGGTGGGGCAGGAAAATATTTTTATTTTCGGGCTCAAGGCCGATGAAGTGGTGGCCAAACGATCCTGGGGGTATAATCCCCGGCAGATCTATGAAGAAAACCAGGGCTTAAAAAAGGTGATTGACATGATTGGTGCGGGGTTTTTCAGCCCTGATGAGCCGGACTTGTTTGCGCCGGTTGTCCACTCGCTTCTGGACGGGGGGGATTATTATCTGGTGCTAGCTGATTTTGCAAGCTATGCCAGAACCCAGCAGACCGTTTCCGAGACATACCTGGATCAGGACCGGTGGACCCGGATGTCCATTCTCAATACCGCCAATATGGGGAAATTTTCAAGTGACCGGGCCGTAATGGAATACACCCGAAATATCTGGGGGGCGGCTTCGTTGGCCGGATAGGAGTATATATGAACACACCAACCAACGGCCAGGACCTCAATCCGGTCACCTTTGGGCGAATCCCTGTTTTTGACGGGCAAAAAAATCTGTGGGGTTATGAACTGGCAGGATATGCCGCAGGGGGCAAGGAAAAAAAATTATCAAAAGAGGAACTGACCCCGGAGCTTGTCTCGGGCACGGCCCTGGCCATGGAACAAACCCTGGACCGGGAAAAAAAGGTTCTGGTCCGGTTTTCCCAGCAAAATATTATTGAAAACCTGCCCTATGCCCTTCCGCCCAATCGGACCGCCGTCAGGCTTACCAATGCCGATAAATTGAACCCAAAGGCCTTTAATGGCCTCCTGGCATTAAAAAAGGAAGGGTATACCATTGCCGTGGACTGGTATAAGGATGTTAAGGCGACGGATCCGGCTTTTAAAGCGGCCAATATCATTTGCCTTGACGTTTCGGCCATGGTGCTGCCGGAACTTACGGCCGTCTGCAGGAAGATTCAACCGTTTGATGCCGCTATCCTGGCTGAGAATGTTCATGACCAGGCCGGGTTTGATGTCTGTGCCAAAGCCGGGGCTCATTTTTTCAAAGGCGCTTTTTTCAAGCAGCCAGAAGATGTATCGGTCAAAAAAATCGTTTCCGGAACCGTTTCCCGGTTTAAACTCATGGAAGCCATTGAACAAAAAGACCCGGATTTTGAGAAACTTGCAGGAACCATTCAGGCGGATGTGGCCATCAGTTTCAGGCTCTTGTCCTATTTAAATTCCGCCTCGTTCGGCTTCCGCCGGAAAATTGATTCCATTAAGGATGCCATTACGTTGATGGGCTGGAACCAGCTGAGAAACTGGTTGAGGGTGATTTTGCTGGCCGATGTTTCTGAAAACCGGAACGCCCCGGAGCTGGTGTTTCTGTCTGCCCAGCGGGGAAAATTCTTAGAGCAGGTGGGGCTGGATCATGATTATTGGGGATTTGAGCCCGATTCCCTGCTGCTTTTGGGAATGTTCTCTTTGCTGGATGCCTTGCTCAATCAGCCCATGGATGAAATCATCAAATACCTGCCGCTGGCGGATAAGCTCAAAGGGGCCCTGTGTCTTTCCGAAAACAATGAATATGTTCCGTTGTTGGCGCTGGCACGGTATTTTGAAGACGGGCAGTTTGAGGAAGCCCAAGCCCTGATCAGCCGGCTTGGCCTGGACATGGAAAAGGTCAGCACCGCATTTTTTGACGCCATTTGCTGGGCCAATACCATCGGGGGCATGCCGGTGGCATAACATCATCAGAAGAACATGAAAGTCAGATGCCCACAATGCCAGATTGAAAGTGAACCGTTTTTTGAATGCCCCATCTGCGGGTACCAGCTTGATGGTCAAGACCAGCACCGCATAGCCGGTCAGAAAAGCTTTGGAAAACCCATTGTTATTATATTGATAACAGCGGCTGTGTTTTTTTCAGGCTTGCTTTATAAACATCATACCAAGCCCCATGTCCCCCTTTCCAATACAAATAACTATGTTGCCACTGATACGATCAGCAATGGCGAACCCGTGGATTTAAAATCCCATATCATCCCCAACCGGTATACCGTATTTGTATTTTACGCAGACTGGTGAGGCGGGTGCCGCCAGTTGCTGCCCCAGTTGGAGGCAGCCAATAAAACCCACAATTGGTTCGGCATTCGCATCATCAATATTTCAGACAGAAGAAAATCCAAGGCAGCAGCGCAATATAAAGTGCGTGGTATTCCCCATTGTATGATTTATGATCCGGAAGGCGAACTGCTTGAATCCTCTTCAAAGGTCTGTTGGGTTTGTGCCAGTGAGCCTGAAAAAATAAAAAAATAGTTGCATTAAATAAACAGATGTGCCATAAGCATTCCTAAAGCAGTTGCTCTTTTTAACAAAAGGGGTGCAAATTGGCGGAAAATAAAATCGATATGCTCATCAACCGGATCATGGACGTTACCGGTATCCACTCACAGTCAGAGCTTGCCAAGGAGCTGGGAATCAACCGTTCCGGTATCACCCATGCCCGAAATAAGAACAAAATACCGGACAATTGGATCATCCGCCTTTACCGGCGGTACCGGCTCAACCCCGACTGGGTGGAAACCGGACAGGGCAGTGTTTTCCTTCGCAAAGAGTCTTCCGGAGACGTTCTGTTTAAACAAATCCCAAAGGTAGAGGCCAGGCTGTCCGCCGGTACGGGTTCTTTTGAGTGTGCCGATGATATTAAGGAATATTTGTCTTTTCCGGCCTCCTGGCTGGCCCGGAAGGGATCGGCCGCAGCCATGGTGGCCATGGCGGTTTTCGGTCGATCCATGGAGCCGGTGATCATGGAAGGGGATACGGTTCTTATCGACCAGTCCATGACCCGGATTCTTGCCGGCGCCATCTATGCCGTGGGGGTTGACGACACCATTTTCGTCAAACGGATTGAAAAATTGCCGGACAAGCTGGCGCTGCTCAGCGATAACAAGGATTTTTCCCCCATATATATTGAGCGGGATGAGATGCCCAAGGTCCGAATCCTTGGGAAGGTGATCTGGAGCTGCCGGGAATACCGGTAGGCTGAAAAGACGGCTTTCCTGGCGCATTGGGGGCCTCTTTTTTTGCATTAAGCGTTTACTTTTTTAAACAAATGATGAATTTTTTAACTTAATGGAGTTGGATATGGACAACACTACAGCAAAAGACAGGATCGTATTCGCCATTGCCGGAACCGCATGGGTGGCCGGGCTTTTAATCGCAGGCAGTGAAAATTATTACATGCCGTGGGTAAATCTGGCCGGCGGGGCCCTCTTTTTTGCGTCCTGCCTTGTTTTAGGCAAAGTCTTTAACCGGATGAACAGGAGGGTCCCTGAAAAAATAACTCCGGCAAAGCTTCCTGCCAGGGCCGCCGAGCCAAAAGAAAGCTTTGGCTCAGGACTTGCGCTGGGTGTTCTATTAAAAAGTTAAGCCAATTCCCGCTTTTTAGGCATATGGTTCCGGATGAACCTTCAGGAACCATATGCTATCCTTATTATATAGGGCCAATTGCTTTAATCATGGGGTTTGGGCCCGGCATTACAGCCAAACACGCCATGCCCCGAGAGCAGGGTTATCGCATTTATAATTACCGATCTCTGTCTTTTGGGGGCTCTTGATCTTGCTCCTGCTCGAAGTCATAATCTGGGGCAAGCGCATGGGCAGGATTAAGAACAAGACTTCATGAAGGTCACATACCCTTCAGCCTGAACCGCTTTAGTCTTTTAAACTTTTCTATTGTTTATTTTCTCCAAAACGCATATACACAGTTCGATAAGTGCTTTTAGGTTTGAGCCGTGGTTCGGTTGAATTCCAGGGGTGTATCTGGTATGATGCGGCCACGTTTCAACAGGGAAAAGCGGGTTGGAATAGTTTCTTAACGGGGTTTGACGGGTCAATTCTTAACAGAAGGTAAGGACATTCATATGAGTTTTCAGACAAATTTGCCTTTGGGAAAATTTGTTGCGGTACGTGAAGCTGATGCCTTTAAAAGAATTTTTATTTCCGGTCTGATCCCCATTTTGCAACCGGTTTCCAACTCACCTTTTTATTCGCAAGTCGCAGAGACATTCAAATTTTTAATATTCCTGGTTAGCGCCGTGGTTTTTCAATTGAAAAACCTGGAAATGGCATCGTTCATTTCCAAAAATGGCCCCGGTTTCCGGCTTTTGGTTTCCTCTGAACAATGGATACGAAAGTCAATCGGCCGTAAAGACAACCCCATCGTCTTTTATGGTGAAACGGCTGTATCCTTTGCGAGGATTGCCTAGGAATTAAGATTGTTTGTTCTTCTTGAAGGACCGTTCTGCGGTGCCCTGACAAAGAACAGGCCTCTGGACTTTAAGATTAACCATCATCCGGGTTTGTTCTGTCTGGGGCCATACAGGACGCGGATATCCATCAAACAAAATATAGGTCAGACATGCAAAAGCTAAAACTTTCGGAAGACGGGCGCCCGGGCAAACATAGGGCGCTTGTTATCGGCGGCGGTGTAGGCGGAATCCGGGCTGCGCTTGACCTGGCAGAATCCAGGCGGGATGTCGTGCTCATAGACAAATCATATTCTATCGGGGGGATCATGACCCAGCTGGACCGGACATTCCCCACCAATAACTGTGATTTATGTTCGGTTTCTTCTTACTTGTCCCAGGAATCCGGAAAGGCGTATTTTGATATTAAGCCCATGACGCGGCTTGAGCGCCTTGAAGGAGAGGCCGGCAACTTTAAGGCCACCCTGGTGACAGAACCTAGATTTATTGACATTGACAAATGTACGGCCTGCGGAGAGTGTGCCAAGAAATTCCCCGAGGCTGTCCGGTTTACCCCGGGACTGGATCCAAGGGCGCCCACCTGTATGAGATACCCCCAGGCAACGCCCTATGCCTATTCCATCGATATGGGCAAGGTCGATGATATTGCAAAGATTCAGGAAGTCTGTAAGGCCAACGCCATCGTGCCCGACGATGAGGCAAAAGAAATTACCATGGATGTGGCCTCTGTTGTTCTGAGCATGGGGGCTGAGCTTTTTGAACCTTCTGTGCTGGATAACTATGGGGGCGGAAAGCTTGATAACGTGGTGACCGGGCTTGAGTATGAACGGATCATGTCTGCCTCCGGGCCCTTCCAGGGAAATCTGGTGCGGCGGTCTGACCAGCAGAAACCCAAACGGGTGGCCTGGATCCAGTGTGTGGGATCAAGGGGGATCAACCGGGCCGATGTGCCTTATTGTTCCAGCGTCTGTTGTATGTATGCCCTCAAAGAGGCCATGGTGACCAAAGAGAGATTCGGTGACGACATTGAAACCACCATCTTTTATATGGACATGAGAACCCATGGCAAAGGGTATGAAGCCCTTTTCGACCGGGCCAAAAACGAGATGAACGTGGAAATGGTCCGTTGCAAACCCCATACCATTACCGAGGATTCCGAAACCAAGAACCTGAACATTACCTATGCCCTTGAGGACAATGGCGGCCAGCAGATCCGGGAATTTGACATGGTGGTGCTGTCCACGGGATTTCGCATGACCCAGGAGAATGTCGAACTGGCCGGAAAACTGGGCATAGACCTTAACGACCACCAGTTTGCCGCAACCGATCCCTTTAACCCGGCCAAAACCTCCAAACCCGGTGTTTATGTCTGTGGTGTTTACGAAAGCCCCAAAGATATTCCCGAGACCATGGTTCAGGCCAGTGCTGCAGCCTGTCTGGCTGCCGCCGATATTCCTGGCGGCCTCCCGGAACCGGAAGAGGAAATCCTTTTTCCGCCGGAAAGAGACATCACGGCTGAAGATCCCAAAATCGGCGTGTTCATTTGTGATTGCGACGGTGAAATCGGTTCGGTCCTGGATATCAACAAAATCGTGGAATATGCCGGTACGGTTCCGGATGTTGCCGTGGCCAAGGTCCTGGCTGATTATGGCTGTACTGACGAGTCCATGGCACAGATCGAATCCTTGATCAAAGAAAATAACCTGAACCGGGTAGTCATCGGCGGAACTTCCCCGAGAACCCACGAAATTAAATTCCAGGAGCTTCTCAGAAGGGCCGGCTTAAACAAATACCTACTTGAAATGGTCAACTTAAGGGACCAGGTGGCCTGGGCCCATGCGGCGCAGCCTGAGCAGGCCCTTGAAAAGGCCGTTAAACTGATTCAGGTGGGCATCGCCGGGGTCAGGAGCAGTCGTCCCCTGACAGACACCGTTCTTCCCATGACCCGGACAGCCCTGGTGGTCGGCGGCGGCGTGACCGGCATGAGTGCGGCCCTTGAACTGGCTGATCAGGGAATTCAGGTCAACCTGGTTGAAAAGGATCAGGCCCTGGGCGGCCTTGCCCGTTCCATCGCCAAAACCATTGAAGGTGAAGCCGTGGCCCCCTTTGTCAAGGATCTTTCCGACAAGGTAACGGCCCATGACAAAATTGAGGTCATGACCGGGGCAACCGTGGTTGATCATTACGGGGTTCCCGGAAAGTTCACCACTTCAGTTCTGACCCAAGGCCAGGATACACCGGTTAAGATAGAGCACGGGGTGGCCATCCTCGCCACCGGCGCCCTTGCCAACCGGCCCGACGAGTACGGCCTGAACCAGTATGAGCAGGTGGTCACCCAGCTGGATCTGGACAGCATTCTTGAGGATGATCCGGACAAGATTAAAGCCATGGACCAGGTGGTGATGATTCAGTGTGTGGGATCCCGTGAAGGGGCTAACCCCAATTGTTCCAGGATCTGCTGCCAGGCGGCCATGAAAAATGCCCTGCGCTTAAAGGAAATTAACCCGGATATTGATGTATTTGTACTTTACCGGGATATCCGGACTTACGGGTTCATGGAAGACTACTACCGGCAGGCCAGAAACCTGGGAGTCCAGTTTATCCGCTTTACCCTTGATTCCAAACCGGTTGTTGAACAAGAAGACGGGCAGCTCACGGTTCAGGTTTATGACGGCATTCTTGGCATGGACATCAAGATACCGGCAGACTGCGTGGCTTTAAGCACCGGTCCTGTGGCCAATGTTGAAACCACAAAGGCATTGTCCACCATCTTCCATGTTCCCACAACAGAGGATAACTTTTTCCTGGAAGACCATATCAAGCTTCGCCCGGTGGATATGGCCTTAAAAGGGTTCTTTGTTGCCGGCACGGCCCATTCTCCCAAACTGATCCGGGAGAGTATTACCCAGGCTGATGCCGTGGCCGGCAGGGCGTTAACCTTCCTTGCCAAGGGGCAAGTCAACCTTGGCGCTGCCGTTGCCACGGTGGACGGAACCAAATGTGCGGCCTGTCTGATCTGCGTTCGGGCATGTCCCTTTGGGGTTCCCGTAATTAACGCTGAGGGGTATTCACAGATCGATCCGGACAAATGCCAGGGATGCGGCGTCTGCGCTGCCGAATGTCCGGCCAAGGCCATTCAGCTGTCGGCCTATGAAGACGATCAGATTCTGGCAAAATTAGACGGATTATTTGAGAGGTATAACTAATGGAAAATTTTGAACCGGAAATAGTGGCTTTCTGTTGCCATTACTGCGCCTATACAGCCGCAGATATGGCCGGTACCAGACGGGTATCCTACCCGCCCAACGTCAAAATCATCCGGGTGCCCTGTTCAGGCAAGGTAGATGCCATTCATATCATGAAGGCCCTTGAAAAAGGGGCTGATGGCGTGTTTGTGGGCGGGTGCCTGGACGGCGACTGTCATTTTAAAAACGGCAATACCCGGGCCGATGCCAGGGTTCTAAGGGTTAAAGCCTGTCTGGAAAGCATTGGATGGGAACCGGAACGGGTTGCGATGGTAAAATTGTCTGCCGGCATGGGCGAGGGGTTTGCCAAGACGGCTGCCGACTTTACTGAAACCATAAAGAAACTGGGCCCTAACCCCTGCAGACCGTCAGGGTTGGATGCCAAGGCCGCCAGTTAAATTTTGAATTTTTGGAGATAAAAACATGATTACTGCAGAACAAAAACCCATACAGGAAATCATCCAGTATATTGCGCCTTACAGCAAAATTCTTCTGGTTGGCTGCAATGAATGTGTCACCGTCTGTTCAGCCGGCGGAAGAAAAGAAGTCGGACTTCTGGCCTCTGCCCTTCGCCTGGACGCCCAGAAACAGGGAAAAGAGCTTGATATTCAGGAAATCACCCTGGAACGGCAATGTGACCCCGAATATGTTGAAGAACTGCTCGCCAGCATTGATGGCGTGGAAGCGGTTGTATCCATGGCCTGCGGCTGCGGCGTTCAGACCGTTGCCGCCCGGTATGAAAAAACCCCGGTTTTTCCGGCGGTGAACACCAAGTTCATGGGCGCATCTGAAAGCCAGGGCGTCTGGGGCGAACGCTGTCAAGGCTGCGGCGACTGCATGCTGGGCATTACCGGCGGGATCTGTCCGGTGGCCCGCTGTTCAAAGAGCCTTCTTAACGGTCCCTGCGGCGGAACGTCCAACGGCCAGTGCGAAATCAGCCCGGATGTGGACTGTGCCTGGCGCCTGATCTGGGAGCGGCTGGTCGCTTTAGGGATTCAGGACCGGTATGAGGAACTCAATGCAGCAAAAGACTGGCGGCCTGCTGGCGGCGGTGGACCCAGAAAAATTATCAGGGAGGACTTGGCATAATGAAAACTGAAAGCAGATTAGAAAAAGTATTTGCCTCCGGGGCTCTGGCAGTAACCTCTGAAGTCGGTCCGCCAAGAGGCTGCAATGTCGAGATCGTCAAGGAAAAAGCCAACCTGATCAAAGATTATTGTGACGGCATCAACATCACTGACAACCAGACCGCCATGGTCCGGATGTCCTCCATTGCCGGCGGCGTGATCATCAAACAAATGGGTCTTGATCCCATCATCCAGATGGTATCCAGGGACAGAAACCGGCTGGCCATGCAGGCCGACATCATCGGTGCCTATGCCCTTGGCATCAACACCATGCTCTGCCTTTCCGGCGACCATCCCAAATTCGGCGATCATCCCGAAGCCAAAGGGGTTTTCGATATTGATTCAGTCAATATGATCAAAATGGTCAAAGACATGAGAGATGAGAGTAAATTCCAGGGCGGGGCAGAGATCAAAATACCGCCCAAGATGTTCATCGGTGCGGCTGCCAACCCCTTTGCCGATCCCTTTGAACTGCGGGTCATGCGCCTGGCCAAAAAGGTTGCCGCAGGTGTTGATTTCATTCAGACCCAGTGTATTTTCAACATGGACAAGTTTGAAAAATGGATGGAAGGGGTCAGAGACCGCGGGCTGGACAAAAAAGTCAAAATCCTGGCCGGTATCACCCCCATGAAGTCCCTGGGCATGGCCAAATACATGAAAAACAAAGTGCCTGGAATGGACGTGCCTGATGAGGTCATTGACCGTCTGGCCGGTGTTTCCAAGGAACAGCAGCCTGAAGAGGGCATTAAAATGGCCGTTGAGCAGATGGAACGTCTCAAAGAGTGCAAAGGCGTTGCAGGCTTCCATATCATGGCCATTGAATGGGAAAAACGGGTACCAGAGATCGTTGAAAAAGCCGGTCTGTATCCCAGACCCCAGGTCTAATACCAGGTATAACTGACAGATAAGCCCTTTAAGCGGCGGTTTCATTCGCCGTCCGGGCCATTTTAAAGATAAACAGCAGGAAAGCGTTTAGACGCTTTCCTGCTGTTTTGTTTTATTATAGCAGCCTGTCCAGGCCGGAGCCCTTAAGCGGCTGCCACAGAATTTTGGATATAAAAAAAGGCTTTCAAGAAAAATTCTTAAAAGCCTTTATATTCGGTGGCTGGCTGACTAGGATTCGAACCTAGATTGACGGAGTCAGAGTCCGTAGTCCTGCCGTTGGACGATCAGCCAGTAAAATTAATGTTCGAGGTTTATACAACAAAGACCCCCACGAGTCAAGGCATATATAAAAAAACATCCGGGGGAAGGCGTGTCATTTGCTTCACCCGGTCAACACCGCCCACAAATTGAACGAAAAAAGCAGGTTTGCCCAGCCTGTATCAATTGTGGTAGAGTGCGTTAAACCGTTTTAAAAATAAGGTGGCAGGAGAGGGGGGCAAGCCCTAAAGCATGCTTTGTATTTTTATACCATGGAGGAAAGTATGGCTGTTACGGTGTTGATCAAACGAAAAGTCAGTCCCGGGAAAGGCGAAGAGATGGAAAATCTTTACAAGGAACTTATTGCCCAGGCGGTTAAACAGGAAGGATATCTTGGGGCCGAGACATTCCGGCGCCTGGATGTAGATGATGCATACCTGGTGATCAGCCGCTGGCAAACAGTTGAGGACTGGTCCAGATGGCTGGTCAGCGAAGATAGAAGGGCTTACCAGGACCGGATTGACGGCCTGACCGGTGCCACCACCAAATTTGAAATCTATGAGACCGCTTCTCTTTAAAAAAAAGTATCGCAAGCCCTGAACAGTCTTTTTATAGAGTTAAAAAAGCACCGGGGCGGGGTGACGTGGTTAACCTCTCTCAAGGCGTTAAAGTAAACCGTTTTTAGGCCTTGAGAGAGGGAAAAGGGCGGGAAAAGAGAGATTAACGGGCCTGGATTTCCAGGGCGTTGAAAAAATAACCAATTTCAAAGGCGGCGGTTTCAGGGGCATCAGAACCGTGGACCACGTTTTTTTCTATATCTGTGGCATATTCGCGCCGGATGGTGCCTTCTTCTGCTTCCTTGAAGTTGGTGGCCCCCATCAGTTTTCTGTTTTTGGCAATCACGTCTTCACCTTCCAGTACCATGACGACGATGGGGCCTGAGGTCATAAAATCGGTGAGGCTGTCAAAAAAGGGGCGTTCCTTGTGAACCGCATAAAACCCTTGGGCCTGGGGTTTGGTCAGGTGGATCATTTTCATGGCGGCAATTTTGATGCCGTTGGACTCAAAGCGTTTGATCACTTCTCCGATGATGTTTTTTTCAACACCATCGGGTTTGATGATGGATAAAGTTCTTTCCATGGCGTTTATTTTCCTTTTTTATATCCGGTTAAAATGGTCTGTCAAATGTCTGTTAAAACGGGCTTGCAACGTAGCACAGGTCAGGATAAAAATCAATGATCGGGGATCGAACCAAAGGGTGATTGCACGTAACCTGCCTGCCGGTGATGTGAATTTCGATGATAAGGATAATGTATAAAAGGGAAACCGGAAGGAAGGGAGACGGGAGACCGAAACCGTCAAGTTCCCTGGTTTGAGCGGTAGGGTTGGAGCGGGCCATGCCCGCGATCGAATCGCGGGCATGGCCCGCTCCAACCTTGCATTGACCCAAAATGGAGCGATAGATGTCGGATGCCGGGTTCTCTTGGAGGGCGCATCCGGTCTCCTTCTTCCGGTTTCCGGTCTCCCTACATAATTGGAGTTATCCTTATTCCCCATTCCAGGATGGATTGTTTTTTTTTACATGCGATGGCCCAGATCGAACCAGACCGGAATAAGTGGACTGCCAGTGCTATGGCCGGGCCTTATAGTGAAACAGACATGACCGGCCGAAGCTGCGAAAATTAACGCTGGGAAATCTCCTGTTACGATAAGGGGATAGGGACCATTTTTTTGTCGGTTCACCTGGTTATTATCAGGTTGGTTTTGGTTCATTCTGCCGGCAGGGCTAAAGGGCGGTACAGTCAGCAGCGCATATATCCGCTGAAATTGAAAAACAAGCCTTGACAAGATTCAAATAAAATTTTATAGATAACAACTGTTGATGATAAACTGTCAACTATCTGTCTGTGTTTCCACAGCATTTTAAGACCTTCAAACTGCTAAAAACAGACTGCCAAGTCCAGGGTGCTGTCCTTGCAATTTGACTAACCAAAAACATAAAACAGATCATCTGATAAAACAATCAATTAAAATCCGGGAGAATGAATGAATCTTGTAGATCTCAATAAGATGAAAATCAGTGAGCTGACCAAGCTTGCCAAAGAGTACAACATTGAAGGGATCAGCGGGCTGAAAAAACAGGAACTGATTTTCGCCCTGCTTCAGGCCAATATCGAAGAAAGCGGCCAGGTTTACGGGGAAGGGACGTTGGAAATTCTCCCGGACGGATTTGGGTTTTTAAGGGCTCCCGGATATAACTATCTGCCCGGACCGGATGATATTTACGTATCGCCTTCCCAGATCCGGCGGTTTAATTTAAGGACAGGGGATACCATATCCGGTCAGGTTCGCCAGCCAAAAGATTCTGAACGGTATTTTGCCCTTCTCAAGGTTGAGGCCGTTAATTTTAAAAGCCCTGAACTGGCCGCTGAAACCATACTCTTTGATAATTTGCTCCCCCTGTACCCGGACCGGAAAATGAACCTGGAGGCAGAGCCTGAAAATTATTCCATGAGGGTGATTGATTTAATGTCCCCCATTGGATTCGGGCAAAGGGGGCTTATCGTATCGCCGCCTAAAGCCGGTAAAACCATGCTGCTTCAAAATATTGCCAACTCAATGATCAAGGCCCATAAAAATATTGTTCCCATGGTGGTTCTCATTGATGAACGACCCGAGGAGGTCACGGACATGGCCCGGTCCGTCAATGCCGAGGTGGTCAGTTCAACTTTTGACGAACCCGCCGAGCGGCACGTGCAGGTAGCGGAAATGGTCATTGAGAAAGCCAAACGCATCGTAGAGCAGGGATATGATGTGGTGATTCTTCTGGACAGCATCACCCGGCTTGCCCGGGCCTATAACGCAGTCATGCCGCCGTCGGGAAAAATTCTTTCCGGTGGGGTGGATTCCAATGCCCTGGACCGTCCCAAACGGTTTTTTGGTGCGGCCCGGAACATTGAAGAGGGGGGCAGCCTGACCATTATTGCAACCGCCCTGATTGATACCGGGTCACGGATGGACGAGGTTATTTTTGAAGAATTCAAGGGAACCGGCAACATGGAGCTGGTCCTTGACCGAAAGCTTGCCGACAAGCGGGTGTTCCCGGCCATTGACATCAACAAGTCCGGCACCCGAAAGGAAGAACTGCTGCTTGATCCCATGACCTTGAACCGGGTGTGGATCTTAAGAAAACTGCTGTCGAGTTTAAATTCTGTGGACAGTATGCAGTTTTTACTTGAAAAAATGCAAGGAACAAAGGATAATAAAGAGTTTCTTGAATTGATGAATTCTTAAAAGAAAGAGAAACGGTTTATATGAAAGCCTTTATACCGAGGCCAATTTTAAGGAGTTTAAGAGGGAAATGAAAAAAGACATCCATCCGGAATACCACAAAACAACCGCTTCCTGTGCCTGCGGCGCCACCTTTGAAGTAGGCTCTACCAGAGAGAACATCAAGGTTGAAATTTGCTCAAAATGCCATCCGTTTTTTACCGGAAAGCAGAAGTTGGTTGACTCTGCCGGTAGAATTGACCGGTTTAAAAAGAAATATGCAGGGTTTGACGCAACCAAACTCGTTTAGCCCAAAAATATCATTCCGTCCGAAAAGGGGGCTTGGCAAAAGCTCCCTTTTTGAATTTAAAGACCTCAAGACACCACCGGTTAAGCCATGATTGAAAAGCTAAGAGGCATTGAAGAAAGATTTATCAAGCTTGAGCATTTGTTAAGCGATCCTTCGGTCATCAGCGACCAGAAAAAATACCAGGAGTATTTAAAGGAACACGGAGAGCTGAATAAAATCGTGCCGGTGTTCAGGCAGTATGAAGCCCTGTTGTCTGAAACTAAAGAAACCAAGGAGCTTCTTCGGGATGATGATCCGGACATTCGGGAAATGGCCAAGGAAGAACTGCCAGGCCTGGAAAAAAAAGCTCAAGACCTGAAAGCCGAACTTACGGTCCTCCTCATGCCCAAAGATCCCAGGGACGAGAAAAATGTCCTGCTTGAAATCAGGGCCGGCACCGGCGGGGAAGAAGCCGGGATCTTTGCCGGAGACCTTTTCAGGATGTATTCCCGGTATGCGGAATCCAGGCACTGGAACGTGGAAATTATTGATAAAAATGACTCCAGTTCCGGCGGGTTTAAGGAAGTGGTGTCCCTGGTCAAAGGCAAAGGGGCCTATTCCTGCTTTAAATATGAGTCCGGCACCCACCGGGTTCAGCGGGTCCCCGAAACCGAGACCCAGGGCCGGGTCCATACCTCTGCGGTGACCGTGGCGGTTCTGCCCGAGGCCGAAGATATTGATATTGATATCAACCCTGCAGACTTGAGGGTTGATGTATTCCGGTCTTCAGGTCCGGGCGGCCAGTCCGTCAATACCACGGATTCTGCGGTCCGGATTACCCATATCCCGACCGGGGTGGTGGCCACCTGCCAGGATGAGAAATCCCAGCATAAAAACAAGGCCAAAGCCATGGGGGTTCTAAAGTCCCGCCTTCTGGACGCAAAGATCAGGGAGGAAGAGGAAAAACGGTCTGCGGACCGGAAAGGCCAGGTGGGCACCGGAGACCGAAGCGGCCGGATCCGGACCTATAACTTCCCCCAGGGCCGGATGACGGATCACCGGATCGGCCTGACCCTTTACAAGCTGGACAGCATCATGGAAGGGGATATCCAGGACATTATCGACGAACTTAAGACCTATAACCAGGCCCAGGCGCTTAAAGAAAAAAAATAGGCACTGCCTGATGGACTGGACCATTCTTAACCTGCTTTCCTGGACCGAGTCCTATTTTAAAAAACATGGGGTTGACAGTCCCCGGCTGACCGCCGAGATTCTGCTGGGGTTTTGCCTGAACATCCGGCGGCTGGACCTTTATCTTCAGTATGACAGACCCATGCAGGACGATGAACTCAAGCGGTTCAAGGCCTTACTAAAAAGGCGGGTTGGCCATGAACCGGTGGCCTATATTACCGGCACCAGGGGATTTTACGAGTCTGATTTTTCAGTCGGCCCGGGGGTGTTGATCCCTCGTCCGGAAACAGAGCTGATGGTGGAAAAGGCAGCCCAATTTCTGGAAAAGGATTTGGGCCGCCCATGGAAAATCCTGGAGCTTGGCGTGGGGTCCGGTGCCGTGATTGTCTCTGTTGCCCGGATGTTTCCTTCACATCTGTACTTTGCCTCAGATATCAGTCATACCGCCCTTGAGGTGGCCGGGAAAAATGCCAAAGAACTTTTAGAGACACCGGTTCATTTTTTTAAGGGATCATGGTTTGAACCCTTTGCTGAAACGGCCCGGTTTGATATGATCCTGTCCAACCCTCCGTATATTCCGGCAAAAGACATTGAGGGCCTTGCCCCTGAAGTAAAAGACCATGAACCCCTGGCCGCGCTGGACGGCGGCCCGGACGGCCTTGGCGCAATCCGAAAGATACTTTTCACCGCCCCGTTGTTCCTGGCCCCCGGAGGGGTTCTTTTGCTGGAAATGGGGTTTGACCAGGCCCGGGGGGTTACGGACATTGCTTGGGAAACCAAGGCATTTGAATCTGTGACGGTTTTCAAAGATCTATCGGGTCTTGACCGCCTGTTTTTAGGTCGTGTTTGAACGAAACGTCACCCATCTGCTGTGTTGCAGTCAAAATATCAGTTTTTCGTCCAGACACGGGGTTCTGGCCAGGCACAAAAGAAAAAAAGAAATTGATTCAATTATGATTTTTTGATATCTATGATAGGATTTTTTGCTGGAAACAAAAACGCACATCCATGGACCTGGAATCCGGTGCTCTTAACCGAGTCGATTCGCGGGAAAGAAGTGGGTGAAGGCACTAAAAACCATTAATTAAAATTTGGAGAACAAATGGCTTACATTACCATCAGAGAACTTCTCGAAGCCGGTGTCCATTTCGGACACCAGACCAAACGGTGGAACCCGAAAATGAAAAAATATATTTTCGGTGCAAGAAACGGTATTTACATCATTGACCTTCAGCAGACAGTGAAACTTTTCAAGACTGCCCATGATTTTGTAAAGGATACGGCAGCCAGCGGAAAAGAAGTCCTGTTTGTGGGGACCAAAAAACAGGCCTCCGAGGCGATTTATGAAGAGGCCAACCGGGCCGAAAGTTATTATGTGGAAAACCGGTGGCTTGGCGGAATGCTGACCAACTTTCAAACCATTAAGAACAATATTTCCCGGTTCCACTTCCTCAATTCCATTGAAAATGACGGCTCCCTTGAAAACTATCCCAAAAAAGAACAGGCCAAAATGCTCAAGGATAAAGCCAAACTTGAGTTTGATATCGGTGGTATCAGCAACATGAAAACCCTTCCGGGGGTTATTTTTATCATTGATCCCAAGAAAGAGGCCATTGCCGTTAAAGAGGCCAAGCGGCTTAAGATACCCATTGTTGCGGTGGTTGATACCAACTGTGACCCGGACGATATTGATTTTGTAATTCCGGGCAATGATGACGCCATCCGGTCCATCCGCCTGTTCGCCTCCCGCATAGCCGACGCGGCCATTGAGGGACGGCAGATTTATGAAGAAAAACAGCGGGCAGAATCGGACAAGTCCGATACAGAAGCATTCTCCGAGGTTGAAGGAGATGAAAAAATCACCATAGAAACGGTTTCAGACGGTACAGACGGTCCTGTGGTTGAAAAGATTAAAAGAAAAACCGCACCTGCAGAAGCCCAGGAAGCGGATACTGCAGAATAACGACTGATAAAGACTAATAACCATTCAGCTAATGCTGAAAACTAAGCAAAACCAGGGTCCGTAACTGTTCATCAGTGCGTCACATTTGTTTAGTCAGTACTTCGGTGCATACTTTTGTTATGTGAGAAGGCCTTAAATGAGCGAAGGCAGGGCACTGCTGAACAGTTACAAAGACTATTTTAAGGAGTGATATAAGATGGCTGAGATTACAGCAGCAATGGTAAAGGAGCTTCGGGAGGCCACTGGGTCGGGCATTATGGACTGCAAACGGGTCCTGGCTGAAGCTGAAGGGGATCTGGATAAAGCAGTTGAACTCCTCCGCAAAAAAGGACTGGCAAAGGCCGCCAAAAGGGCTGGCCGCTCTACTTCAGAAGGGATTATCTATTCCTATATCCATACCGGGGCCAAACTCGGTGTCCTGGTGGAAATCAACTGCGAATCTGACTTTGTGGCCAAAACAGACGATTTTGCCGAGTTTGCAAAAAATATTGCCATGCATATTGCAGCGGCTGCCCCGGCCGGCTTAAGCCCTGAAGACGTAGACCCCGCCGTTGTCGAAAAAGAACGGGAAATCTACAAAGCCCAGATGCTCGAAGAGGGGAAACCCGAAAATATCATCGATAAAATCGTGGATGGCAAGGTGGAAAAATTCTACAAGGAATCCTGCCTGATGAGCCAGCAATATGTGAAAGATCCTCAGGTAACCATTACAGACCTGCTCAAGGAAACCATTGGTAAAATAGGCGAAAATATTCAGATCAAAAGATTTGCACGTTTCCAGATAGGGGAGTAAACTTTTGGATAACCAGCCTGAGTTTGAGAGAATTCTGATCAAATTAAGCGGCGAAGCCCTGATGGGAAATCAGGGCTTTGGCATCACCCCTGAAATGATCAATTATGTGGCTGATGAGATCGTCAAGGTCTTTCGTCTCGGTGTTCAGATCAGCATCGTGGTGGGCGGCGGTAATATTTTCAGGGGCGTTGCCGGAAGTTCCGCGGGCATGGACCGGACATCGGCCGATAATATGGGAATGCTGGCAACGGTTATCAACAGCCTGGCCCTGTGTGATGCCCTGGAAAAACATGACATCCCCACCCGGGTTCAGTCCGCCATTCCCATGGACCGGGTGGCCGAACCCTTTATCCGGAGAAAGGCCATCCGTCATCTTGAAAAAGGACGGGTGGTGATTTTTGCGGCGGGCACGGGCAACCCTTATTTTACTACAGATACGGCCGCTGTTCTCAGAGCCCATGAGACCCGTGCCCAGATCCTGTTCAAAGCCACTCAGGTGGATGGGATTTATGACAAAGACCCCATGGTTCACGATGATGCGGTAATGTATGATGAACTGTCATACATGCGGGTGATCGAAAAACAGCTTCATGTTATGGACATGACCGCCATTTCCCTGGCCATGGAGCATGATCTTCCCCTCCAGGTATTTGATCTTCACAAGGCGGATAATATCTATAAAGCTGTTTTGGGACAGGATATCGGTACCCGCGTCTATAACAAGTAAGGATCTGTTGTTATGATAAATGAAGTACTCGAAGAGACCAGAGACAGGATGGGAAAAACCCTGGAATCTTTTGAAAAAGAGATGAGCAGGGTCCGGACCGGAAGGGCTTCCCAGAACATGCTTGACAGCGTAAGAGTTGATTATTACGGCACACAAACGCCCCTGCCCCAGATGGCCACGGTGTCGGTCCCCGAAAGCCGGCTGATAACGGTGAAACCCTGGGATGTCAGCGTAATCAACGAGGTTGAAAAGGCCATTCTCAAGGCCAATCTCGGGCTGACCCCTTCCAATGACGGCAAGCTGATCCGGATCGCCATTCCCCCACTGACAGAGGAACGCAGAAAAGAAATCGTTAAAACCGTCAGCAAAACCTGTGAAGACTACAAGGTGGCTGTCAGAAACATCCGGCGGGATTCCAACGAGATGCTCAAGGACCTTCAAAAAGAAGGCGACATCTCAGAGGACGACAGCTTCAAAGGGCAAAAACAAGTCCAGGACCTGACCGACCAGTATATCAAGAAACTGGACGACACCTTCGCAGCCAAAGAAAAGGAAATCCTTGAAGTCTGATCTCTCGAAGCGGGCCAAAGAATTCGATCTGAGCAACATCCCTTCCCATATCGGGATGATCATGGACGGAAACGGGCGGTGGGCCAAAAAAAAGCTTTGGAACCGGGTCCGGGGGCATGAGAAAGGGACTCAGACGGTCCAGGATATGGTGGCCTTCTGTCAGGAGATCGGGATTCAATATCTGACCCTTTACGCATTTTCCACGGAAAACTGGGAAAGGCCTGCGGCCGAGATCTCAGCCCTGATGGCCCTGCTCAAAAAATTTATCATTTCCGAAAGACAGGAAATGGCGGAACGGGAGATTCGCCTGAACATCTTGGGGCAGCTGGAAAGACTGCCTCGGGACGTACAGGAGGAAGCCGTAAAAACCCTGGAAATGACCCAAAACAACCAGGGGATGACCCTGAACCTGGCCATCAGCTACGGCAGCAGAGAAGAGATCACCTCCGGGGTCCGGGCTCTGGCCGAACAGGTCCGAAAAGGAAGGCTTAATCCCGAAGATATAACCCCTGAGCTGATTTCCGGCCATCTGTACACGGCCGGCATGCCCGACCCTGACCTGATCATCCGGACGTCCGGTGAGTTCAGACTGAGCAATTTTCTCATGTGGCAGGCCGCCTATTCGGAAATTTACATCACCCAGACCCTGTGGCCTGATTTTAACAAAGAGGAACTGATTTCAATCTTAAAAGACTACCAGAAAAGGGACCGACGATTCGGTAAGGTCTGATGCAGCATTTCAAACGGTGGATAACAGCGCTGGTTTTTGCCCCCCTCGTGGTCTGGGTTCTGGTGACCGGAAGCCCGCAGTTGGTTGCCGGATTGATCTGTGTTGTGGCCATTGCCACGTTAAGAGAGTATCTTCGCATTGTATTTGCCCGAAAGGATACACCGGTTCCCCTTCCCATTAAAGTCATCTCCTATATCATGACCATTATCCTGCTGGTAGGGGCCACCTTAGGGGATTTTCAGGTCATGTTCCTGATTTTTGTTCTTAATTTCTTGGTACTGGCCTGTTTTGCCCTTTCCCGGTTTTTGGCAGATCCCACGATTTTTGATGTGATTGGCCGGCAGGCATTGGGATTCGTTTATATCTCTGTGCCCCTGTCCTTGCTGGTATTTTTAAAGGACATGGAAGGCGGGGCACTCTGGATTGTCTGGATGTTGATTGTTATTTTTGCCAATGATACCGGGGCATTCTACGCCGGCACCTACCGGGGAAAACATAAGCTGGCCCCCCGGATCAGCCCTAAAAAAACCATTGAAGGTGCTGTCGGCGGTATCGTGACATCCGTGGTTGCCGGGTTCGTTTTCTGCCTGGTTTTTTTCAGTGACCTGGCCCTTGGGCTGGTCATGGTTCCCTGCACTTTTTTAATGGCCGTGGCCGGACAGGTCGGGGACCTGTTTGAATCGGCCATGAAACGCGGGGCGTCCATTAAAGATTCCGGCCGGATGCTGCCCGGGCACGGGGGCATGCTGGACCGTATAGACGGGTTGCTGTTTGCCGTCCCGGTCCTTTATGTTTATCTGGTATTTGTTATATGAAAACCCTTTCCATCCTGGGCGCTACCGGATCTATCGGTACGTCCTGCCTTGATATTGTCCGGCTTCATCCGGACCGGTTTCAGGTCAAGGCCATGACCTGTGCCACAAGCCTTGAGCCCATGGCAAGGCTTGTGGCTGAATTTCACCCTGAAATGGTGGCGGTGCTTAACGAAGAAAACGCCGTTGCGCTAAGCCGTCTTTTAACCGGGTCCCACAAACCTGAAATCAGGTTCGGCCAGGAAGGATATAAGGCCGCCGCGGCCTGGCCCTCCAGTGATGCCGTATTACTGGCCATGGTGGGGGCCGCAGGCCTTGCGCCGGCCCTTTGCGCTATTGACGCGCAAAAAGAGGTGGCCCTGGCCAACAAGGAAACCCTGGTCATGGCAGGGGAACTGGTCATGGCAAGGGCCAGGCAAAACCATGTGGCCATCCGGCCTGTGGACAGCGAACATTCTGCCATTTTTCAATGCCTTCAGGGAAATCAGTCAAAGGATTTAAAAAAAATTTTTTTGACCGCATCGGGCGGCCCTTTCAGGACCCTTCCCGGCAAAGAATTTGCCCGCATTGCCCCGGAAGACGCATTAAACCATCCCACCTGGGACATGGGGCCCAAAATTACCATTGATTCCGCTACCCTGATGAACAAGGGACTTGAAATTATCGAAGCGGTTCACCTGTTTGATGTGCCGGCCCATGCCATCGAGGTCCTGGTTCATCCCCAGAGCATTGTCCACTCCATGGTGGGGTTTGCCGACGGTGCCGTTATCGCCCAGATGGGGGTCCCGGATATGAAAGAGGCGATTTCCTATGCCTTGTCCATGCCGGACCGCCTTAACCTTAACACGGCCCTGCCGGATTTTGCAGGCCTTGGCTCCCTGATGTTTGAATCCCCTGATTTTCAGAAATTCCCCAGTCTTGATTTCGCCTTTGAGGCCTGCCGGCAAAAAGGAACCCTTCCCTGTGTGATGAACGCGGCAAACGAAATCGCTGTTCAAGGGTTTTTAGCCCATAAAATCAAGTTTACAGATATCTTTGATATCATCAGCACCTGCATGGGGCAGCACACCCGCATTGACAATCCCAGTCTTTCAGGTATTATTGAAGCCGATTCCTGGGCCAGGGAGCGGGCGCTCTCCCTGATCTGAACAAAAAAGAGGTACACCTATGGGGTATTCTGTCGTTGCATTTATTATTGTTATCGGGGTTCTTGTCTTTTTCCATGAATTGGGCCATTTTCTGGTGGCACGCCTTTGCGGCGTAGGGGTCCTGGTTTTTTCCCTGGGATTCGGTCCCAAGATTTTTAAAAAAGTTCACGGCAAAACCGAGTATTGCATTTCCGCCATTCCCCTTGGCGGATACGTTAAGATGGTGGGCGAAGAACCGGATGCCAAACTTGCGCCCGAGGACATCCCGTTTTCCTTTACCCATAAGTCTTTGCTCAAAAAAAGCCTGATCGTTGCCGCCGGCCCGGCCTTTAATTTTTTTCTGGCCATTGCTATTTTCTTCCTTCTCTACCAGTTTGCCGGCATGTTTTTGTCCCAGCCGGTCATCGGCAAAGTGATTGAGGATTCCCCGGCCCAGTCGGCGGGCCTTATCCCCGGGGACAGGATCAAAGAGATTGACGGCCGGGAAATTGAGTCTTTTGAAGATATCATGAAACTCGTTTCCTCAGGCGACGGGGGAAGGCTTGAGATCATTATTGAGCGAGAGGACCACATTAAAATGGTGGCGCTTACACCGGAAAAAAGACCGGATAAAAATGAGTTCGGAGAGCCTGTGGAGCGGTACATCATCGGGATTATGGGGACAGGAGAAACCTTTCACAAACCCTTGAACCCGATTCAGGCCATGGGGATGTCCTTAACGGATACCTGGGGACTGATCCGGCTGACCATCGTTTCCGTGGTCAAAATGATCAATGGGTCGGTCTCGGCCAATAACCTTGGCGGGCCCATCATGATCGCCCAGATGGCCGGCGAGCAGGCCAAGGCCGGCATCATGAATTTTGTCTGGTTTATTGCCCTGTTGTCGGTTAACCTGGGAATCATCAATTTGTTTCCTATTCCGGTTCTGGACGGGGGGCATCTGCTGTTTTTCGGGATAGAGGCCGTTACCGGCAAGTCCGTGGGGGACAAACTTCGGGAAAAAATGATTCAATTTGGTGCGGCCATGCTGGTGGCCTTAATGGTTTTTGTATTTTACAACGACATTATCAGGATAATCAATGGTGGGTAATATGATTTCATCCATAGAAACCGCGCTTAAACCTGAGCTTGCCGATGCCCAGGGCGCTTCTCTTGCGGCTAAGGCAGCCTCGTATTTTAATATCAATATGGATTCGGCCCGGTGTGTGAACATCGTGACCGTTGAATCCGACCTGGCAGGGGATCAGCTGGAACGGATCCGGCAGGAGATTTTAACCAACCCTGTTACCCAGGTGTCCGGGCTTACCCCCCTTGATATTCCCTTTGACTGGTGTATCTGGATTGGGTTCAGGCCCGGGGTCAGGGACAACCCGGGGGCTACGGCCATGGAGGCGGTCAAGGATGTCCTTGGCAAAGATTTTTCTTCAGATGAAGGCATTTACACCTCAAAACGGTATTGCATCACCGGCAGCGGCCTGACCCGGGAAAATATGGAAACCGTTGCCGGGGAACTGTTATCCAATCCAATTATCCAGCAGTTTAAGATTTTTTCAAAAGATGCGTGGGATCCTCGTCTTGGCGTGAACGTGCAGCCGCCCAAGGTGATGTTGAACCATACCCCGGGCTGGGATGAGATCAATATTGATTCCAATGAAACCCTGGGCAAGATCAGCGATGAGAGAAACCTGGCTTTAAACCCCAGGGATATCCCCATTATCAGGGAGTATTTCCTTTCACCCACTGTCCTTGAATCCAGAAAATCGGTGGGGCTTTCCAAACCCACGGACGTGGAACTGGAATATATTTCCCAGGCCAGAAGCGATCATTGCAACCACAACACCTTTAACGGTATTTTTCGATACAAGGATGCCGCCACCGGTGAAGCGGTAATTGAAACGTCTCTGTTTAAAACCTATATCCAGCAGCCCACCCTGGCCTTAAAAGAAGAAAAAGACTGGGTGGTATCAGTTCTCTGGGACAATGCCGGCGTGGGCCGTCTGGATGATGAAAACAACTATGTGATCACCGGGGAAACCCATAACTCGCCATCCAATATGGAGGCTTACGGCGGGGCCATTACCGGCATTGTAGGGGTCTACCGGGACCCCATGGGAACGGGCCTTGGGTCCAAACTGTTCATGGGCAGTTTCGGGTTCTGCGTGGGGGATATCCATTATGACGGGCCCTTAAAACCGCCCCTGCATCCCCGGCGGCTTTTAGACGGGGTCATTGAAGGCGTCAAGGACGGGGGCAACAAGAGCGGGGTCCCCACCACATTCGGCCAGACCCTGTTTGATCCCGGGTATATGGGCAAAAGCCTGGTATTTGTGACCGCCCTGGGGGTCATGCCCAAAACGGTCAAGGGAAAGCCCAGCCACGAAAAGAAAACCACCCCCGGCGACCTGATCATCATGAGCGGGGGGCGGGTGGGAAAGGACGGGATTCACGGGGTGACGGCCTCGTCTGAATCCTATTCTGAAAATACCCCGGCCGGCCACGTCCAGATCGGTGATCCCTATACCCAGAAAAAAATGCACGACTTTCTCCTGGTCTGCCGGGATGAGGGGCTGATCCCCTTCATTACAGACAACGGCGGGGGCGGGCTTTCTTCCTCCATCGGGGAGTCGGCCATGATTTCCAACGGGTGTGTGGTGCAGCTGGACAAGGTTCCCTTAAAATATGAGGGGCTGGACATGTGGGAGATCTGGATATCGGAATCCCAGGAGCGCATGACCATTGCCGTGAAACCCGAGAACCTGGAACGGTTCATGGCCCTGTCTAACCTTCATGAGGTGGAATCCACCGTGATCGGGGAATATACGGACACGGGCAAACTTCACATCAAGTATAAGGATCAGACCTGTGCCTATGTGGACATGGATCTACTGGAAAAAGGGTTTCCGGCCTGGGAATTTGATGCCCTCTGGCTGTCGCCTGAAAAAAGGGGGCTGACCGAACCCGTGATATCCACCCCCGTGGATTTTAACGCCCTGCTGCTCAAGATGCTGGAGAGGCCCAATATCTGCTCAAAGGAGTGGATTATGCGCCAGTATGACCACGAGGTCCAGGGCGGGTCAGTGATCAAGCCCCTGGTGGGGGTGAAGCAGAATATTCCATCGGATGCCTCTGTCACCAGGCCCGTACTGACATCGGACAAGGGGCTTGCCTTTTCCCAGAGCCTGCTGCCCTGGTACTCAAAGATCGACGCCTACCACATGATGGCCTGCACCATTGACGAGGCGGTGAGAAGACTGATCGCCGTGGGCGGGACTTTGGACCACATCGGCGGGGTGGACAATTTCTGCTGGCCCAATATCGGGTTTGACGAACAGACCAACCCGGACGGAAAATTCAAGGCAGCTCAGCTGGTCCGGGCCTGCCGGGCGTTGAAAGACAGCTGTATGTCCTTTGGTATTCCGCTGCTGTCCGGCAAGGACTCCATGTATGTGGACGGCCATCTCCAAGGGCAGTTCGGTGAAAGAATCAAAGTGTCGGCCCTGGAGACGGTTCAGTTTTCGGCCACGTCAGTCATTGAAAACGTGGCATCCTGCCTGACCCTGGATCCCAAAATTCCCGGCGATTACATTTATGTGGCCGGCCGGACCCTGGATGAACTGGGGGCTTCGGAATATTATGATTTGTTTGGTAAAACAGGGCTTAATGTCCCCAAAGTGAATTTTGGCGAGAGCAAGGTCCTTTACCGGGCCATTGAAAAAGCCATTGAAAAGGACCTTGTGGCATCCTGCCATGCCGTGGCCCGGGGGGGCTTAGGGGTCCACTTTTCCCTTATGGCCATGGCCGGCGGCCTTGGCCTGGAAATTGATATGGACAAGGTTCCCGGGGCAGCCCCTGACCAGACCCCGGCATTGTCCATTGACACCGTGCTGTTTTCCGAGTCAGCCGGCCGGTTTATCCTGACGGTATCCCCTGAAAACCAGGAAACCTTTGAGAAACTGACCAAAGGACTTGCCGTCAGCTGTGTGGGCCGGATTTTGGAAAATCAGTCCCAATTAATTATCAGCCGGACAGATGGCCAGGCGGTTGTGGATATTTCCATTGACCTTCTTGAAACCGCGTTCAACACCCCTTTTGGAGATATGATATGAAAGTAAAGGCACTGGTATTAACCGGTTTTGGGTTAAACTGCGACAATGAAACCGCCCTGGCCTTTGAACTGGCCGGGGCAGCGGCTCACCGGGTTCATATCAATTCCCTGGTTTCCGGGGATGTTCAACTGGCGGATTTCCAGATTCTTGCCTTTGGCGGCGGGTTTTCCTGGGGGGATGACCATGGGGCCGGCGTGATCCAGGCCGTAAAGCTTAAAACCCACATTGGTGAAGATCTCCTTGACTTTGTGGCCACAGGCAAACTGGTCATCGGGATCTGCAACGGGTTCCAGGCCCTGGTTAATCTCGGGCTTCTGCCGGGAATGGATCAGGACTATACCCAACGCTCGGTGTCGGTTACCTACAATGACTGCGGCAATTTCCAGGATCGCTGGGTCCATTTAAAAGCCAATGAAAAAAGTCCTTGCGTATTCACAAAAAATATTTCCATGGCCGATTTTCCCATCCGCCACGGTGAAGGCAAATTTATTGCCGACCCGGACATGATCCGGAAAATTGCCCAACAGGGCCAGATCGTATTTCAATATGCTGACAAAGACGGGAACCCGGCCAAGGGGAAATTTCCTTTAAACCCCAATGGGTCCCTGGAAGATATTGCCGGCATCTGTGACCCCACCGGCCGTATTTTCGGCCTGATGCCCCACCCGGAAGGGTATAACCACTTTACCAACCACCCGGACTGGACGCGGAAAAGCCAGGAGGCCAAACGCCGGGGAATTGAGTTTGGCAAGGATATTACACCGGGAATTGCCCTGTTTAAAAACGGGGTGGATTATATCAAAGAGAATTTTACCTGTTAGCCATTGGCTTTTAGCTGTTCGCCTTTAGCGGTTGGTTGTTAGCTGATATCAAGGGGAGTTGATCAAGGTGCTCGGAACATTTGTCAACTGCCTGGCCATTATTGCCGGCAGTTTTGCGGGATTGCTGTTTAAAAGCGGGATACCTGAGCGGTTCAATCATACCATCATGCAGGCCGCCGGCCTCTGTGTTATCCAGGTGGGCTTGAAAACCTCTCTGGGATGTGACGATTTCATCATTGTTATCATCAGTCTGGCCATTGGGTCAATTATCGGTGAGATGATGAAGATCGAGGACACCCTTGAACGCTTTGGCAAATTTCTGGAAAATAAATTTTCAAGCCCCGGGTCAACCTTTTCGACCGGATTTGTCACGGCCTCGCTGCTTTACTGCGTGGGGTCAATGGCCATTATCGGATCTTTGGAAAGCGGACTTTTGGGCAAGCATGACATCCTGTTTGCCAAATCCTGCCTGGACGGCATTATCAGTATTGTTTTATGCTCTACCTTTGGGATAGGGGTGATGTTTGCCGCCGGCCCGGTGCTGGTCTACCAGGGGGGCATTACCCTGGCCGCAAGCCTGCTCAAGCCGTTGCTGATTCCCGAAGTCGTCAGCCAGATGTCCGGGGCCGGCGGGCTTTTGATCATGGCGTTAGGGATAAATACGCTGTTGAATCTGAAGATCAAGGTGGGCAATATGCTGCCGGCTGTATTCATCCCCCTGGTATGGTATGGTCTCCAAAGTATTTTTAAAAATTTCTTTTAATCATTGTAAGTTGAAAAGGAGTGCTGGAAGATGAAAAAAATTTCACGCAAGAACCTCAGTAAACTTTTGTCTATGGGGGTGATGGCCGTATTCTTTTTTTCCCAGAACATGATGGCCGGCCTTTCTTATGCCGATGCCGGGAAGGCAGCAACCAAAGTTAATCACAAGCCCGTCAAATACTTTGTTCCCGAAAAACGGATGATGCTCACCGCCAGCGTCAAAGATGAAAAAGGCATTGAGCTGGTCAGATGTTACTTCAG
Source organism: uncultured Desulfospira sp. (assembly GCA_963663165.1). Taxonomy (GTDB): domain Bacteria; phylum Desulfobacterota; class Desulfobacteria; order Desulfobacterales; family Desulfobacteraceae; genus Desulfospira. The sequence continues at coordinate 6,569,771 of OY760175.1, forward strand.
GGCTGAAGGGGAGGCCGATTTTGTTTTTGTCCCCATGACCCAAACCAGTGATGGCACATACAGTGCCGTCCTCCCGGCCCCAAGTGCGGCCACACCGGCCATCGAATATGTGTTCCTGGTCGTCAACAGTGAAAAACAGATTGTCAAAACCCAGACCTTTACCGTCCCAAAACAGGAGGGTTCCGATACCCCTGAATGGCAGCAGGCCGGCTCAGAAGGCGATATTGCCGTTAAAACCGAACTTGAAAAACCACCGCAGCAGCTGGCGGGCTTTTCTGATTCCATTACCATTGACCAGGTGGAATCCTCCATGCGGTTTGGTATGGTGGCCGGCGGATTGTACGCCGTAACCTCTTCCGCCGCAGCCGGGGCCACGGCGGCCACGGCTGCCGGAACCATCACCGCTTCAGCCGGTATCTCCACAATGACCATTGTGGCGGTGGGGGCGGCCGTTGTGGCCGGCGGCGTTGCCGTGGGCGCCAGCGGTGGCGGAGGCGGCGGTGGAAGCAGCGCTTCCGGCGGGTCTTTGTCGTATTCGGATGGTATTATTACCAATTCAGGTAATGAGCGTGTTACGGTAGACGATATAGCCATTACCTATGGCGGCCTTGCATCTTATGCATCTTCTGTCAGCAGTGCATTTTCTAACTATGGATATGATGTTTCAACCTCGGGCGATGATCTGATAATCTCCTGGGATGTTGATCAAACCCTTGCTGCGGGAGAGTATATTGACTTATCTGCCATGCAGTCTGTTGTCGATGAATACGCCGGTGAGTATGGCACGTCCCTTACAATCGATATCGGCACCAGTGACGGGACCTATTCATTTACAAGTCAATAGCGGTCACGGGCCGTCTTGGTTATCCAACCAAGCACCGCCCACAACAAATATTGAAAGTCTTCTCAGGACCTTAGTGAGACTTTCTTATAAAAAAAATGAAAAAGGTTAAAGGAGAACCGGAGGATGCGTTGGTTTCCACAGGGTCACTTTATGAAAACAATTGTTTTCTTCCTGGGGATCTGCATCTTTTTTTCACAAAATCCGGTTTCCGGTTCTGCCCATGCTGTGGCGGCAGCCACCAAAGTCAAGCACAAGCCGGTTAAATACTTTGTTCCTGAAAAGCGGATAACGCTCACCGCCTATATCAAGGATAAGAAAGGCGTTGAACTGGTCAGGTGTTACTTCAGGGCCAAAGGGGAGGCCAATTTTGTTTTTGTCCCCATGGCGCAAACCAAAGCCTTCACATACAGTGCCGTTCTTCCGGCGCCAGGCGGGGCCACCCAGGCCATTGAATATGTATTCCTGGCCGTCAATAAAGAGCAGCAGATTGTCAAAACCCAGACCTTTGCCATTCCTGAACGGGCGGGGGCGGATACCCCTGACTGGCAGCAGGCCGGCTCTGAGGGCTCTATTGCCGTTAAAACAGAACTGGATCAGCCGCCAAAGCAGCTGGCGGGTTTTTCCGATTCCATTGTCATTGACCAGGTAGAATCTTCCATGCGGTTTGGTATGGTGGCCGGCGGATTATATGCCGTAACGTCTTCGGCCGCCGCTGGAATGGCGGCCGCAGCAGCCGGAACCATAACGGCCACGGCCGGTATTTCCACGGCCGTCATTGTCGGTGTCGGGGTGGCGGCTGCCGGGGGCGTCGGGGTTGCTGTGAGCAGCAGCGGCGGGGGTGGCAGCGGCAGCAGCGATGCGGGCACCAGTGACACCGGTACCAGCGACACCGGCACCAGCGACACCGGCACCAGCGATACCGGCACCAGCGACACCGGCACCAGCGAGGCGGGCAGTTCGGCTACCGGCCCCAATTTAGAGTATGAAAACAGTGTCCTCACCAACACCGGTGATGAGGGCATTGAGATTGAAACCATTATCGTGACATATGCCGGGTACGGCTATCTTTACCAATTGTTTGACAGTACCAGTTATACAGATGATAACGGTATCTTATATACCTGGTCTGTGTCCGGCGATGACCTGGTCTGCACCATGACGGTGAATCAAACCCTGTCACCGGGAGAATATTATAATTTATACAGTTTGCAAACCCGGGTCCAAGAGTATGCCGGAGCCCTGGCCCCAACCCCGGAAGTGGTCGTGAATACAAGCAGCGGAACCTATACATTCTAATTTCCATGTAACATGAGAATCAGCCGAATTTTAAATAAAAAGACCTTTGGATATATGGGGCTTGTTTTGTTCCTTTTTACGGTTCCGGCCCTGTCCGGCAGCCTGTCCCCATCCGGAAAATTCATCAGCCTGTCCTTGGATGAGGCCATCAAAACAGCGCTTGAACGAAACAGGGGGCTTTGGGTGGCGGCCAATTCCGTGGAGAACAGCAGCCTGTCTCTTGAAAACGCCTGGTCAGCCTTTGATTTGAAATACACCCCTTCTGTGCTGTCCGGCGTTAGTAATGACAATAAAACGTCAGGTGCCGGAATTTCGTTGAAAAAGAAATTAACATATGGCCCGGTGTTCTCCTTAACCCCCTATGTCAGGCATACCGAATACAGTGATACCTTAAAGGTATCCATGGGACTGACCGTACCGCTTCTGGGGGGATTCGGCGAAGATGTCAACATGGCCTCGGTTTATTCGTCACAGTTTGGGTTAAGGGACTCAAAGCGCAGCCAGTACCTGTCAAAGGTCAATACAATCCTGGCAACGGTTTCCTATGCCTTTCGCATAGACGAGCAGAAAAAACTGGTGTCCCTTTATCAGGAAAGAAAGGCCAGTTTAAGTGTGTATACCCTGGGGACCAAGGTTAAGAAAAAAGCAGGACTGGCCACCCCCATGGATGAATTCCGGACCCAGATATTTTTAAAAGATGTGGAGGATCAGCTATCCCAGTCCCGGAACAACCTGTCCGGCCTGGAAGAGGATTTCAAGAAACTGCTGGCCATTAACCCGGAAGACAGTTTCAGTGTTACGCCCCCGGATACCTTGCCGTCCATTGATGTGGCCCTGGATAAGGCCATAGCGACGGCTCTTGAGAACCGGGTTGAAATCAAACATGCCCAGGATTTTTTATCGGAAAAAATAAGGCAGATGGACCTGGCTGAAAAAAATCTGCTGCCGGATCTGAACCTGGTCTTAAGTTATCAGCGGTACGGTTCCTCAGATGAGTTTGACGAGATGCTGGCCTTAGATGAAGATTATTACAGCATCCAGCTGACCAGTTCTACCGACTGGTCACGGACCTCTGAAAAGATTGCCTACCGGAAAAGCCAGATTGCGGTGGAGAATGCCAAAACCGACATCACCCTGACCAAAGACACCATTATTGCCGATGTCAAACAGGCATTCCGGGCAAACCAGAAAAACCTGGAGCGCATGGAAATTCAAAAAGAACAGATCCACCAGGCCATGCAGAAGTTAAAACTGTCCACCATCAAATACCAGTATGAAATGGCGGATAACTTTGATGTGATTGAATCTGAAAGGGAAATACAGCAGGCACAGGCCGATCTGCTGAGCGTTAAAACCGCTTATTGCGTAGGGGTTTACCAGCTTCAGGCAGCCATGGGGACCTTGCTTGAAAGGAAGTAGCGTGGGGGTTAAATCAGTACTTTTCAATTTGTTTGTCTATGGGATAACCGTTCTTTTATTCTTAAGTGCCGGCTGCGGCGACAGCCAAAAGAATTCAAATGGAGATCAGCCCATTGATGTTGCGATAGTTCAACCAAAATCCTTTGATATCCAGGTGGCCACCATCGGGGTTCTGGATGCGGCCCGGGCCCATATGCTCTCCTCTGATATAAGGGGGGATTATTCAAAAATAATTTTTATTATTGGTGACGGCACCCACGTTAAAAAAGGGGATCTTCTGGTTAAAATTGACCAGACCCCCTTTGAAGACCGGGTTGAGGAGCTGACGGCAGAAGTAGCGGCCTTGGAATCCGCCTGCAAGGCCAAAGAACAGATGCTGGAATGGGAAAAAAACCAGGTTGAAAAGAATTTAAGCAACGCCCGGTATAACCAGACCCTGGCCAATCTCGAATATAAACGGCTCATCGAAGGGGACGGCCCCCTGCAGGTCAACCAGTATAAAACCGAAGTGGCCCGGGCCAAAGAAGAGTATGATAAATATGTGTCATACCATCATGAGCTGGAACAGCTCAAAAATGAAGGGTATTCAAACCCCTCTGAACTGTCTACTGCCCTGAAACGAAAAGACGAGTACAAGGAAAAGTACCAAACCGCCCAAAAGGCTCTGGAAAGTTATCAGGAACATGTCTACCCGTCCCTGAAACAGGCGGCCATGGCCAAGATGAAAAAAACCGAGGCCGACATCCTCCAGGCCGCCAATGACGGGGTGATCAATATTGCCAAAGCCACGGCCACCCTTGAAGAGGCCAAAGGCGCCATGAGCAGCCGGCGGGCCGCATTGAAACAGGCCCGAAATGAACTCAAAAAGGTGGAACTTCGCGCGCCTTTTGACGGGATTGCCATTTTATATGAAACCTTCAGGGACGGTGAGAAAAGAAAGCCAAGGGTAGGGGACCGGATTATCCGGAACCAGCCCATCCTTTACCTGCCTGACATTTCGTCCATGATTGTAAAGACGGATATCCGGGAGGTTGACCTGCATAAGATCTCTTTAGAGCAAAAGGCCCAGGTCCAGGTAGACGCTTATCCCGATGCCCGGCTGGAAGGAAAGGTTGGCTTTATCGGCGCACTGGCCGCCGAGGTCAGGGGAAGCGGAACCGGCGGCAAATTTTTTCAGTGTACGGTGAATATACTTACCCGGGACCTGCGGCTTCGGCCCGGCATGACCAGCCGGGTGACCATTCTTTCCGGCCAGGTCAAAGATGCCCTTTGCGTGCCGGTCAGTGCGGTGTTTATAGAAGATGGGGGCTGTTTTTGCTACCGGGTTGAACGCGGCGGCTTTGAACGGATCCGGGTGAAAACCGGCCGTCAGAACCTGGATTATGTTGAGGTTGTTTCCGGCCTTAAGCCGGACGACAGGGTTGCCTTGACCCGGCCCGATCAGTATTCATATGAAAACGTCGTAAAATCAGAGGGCTCATAACATGACCCCCCTGGTGGATATCCAAAATTTATCCAAAACCTATGACATCAAGGGCCGGGCCATTCCCGTGTTGAATGGGATTAACCTTAAGGTCGATCCCGGCGACTTTATGTCCATCATGGGGCCTTCCGGGTCCGGGAAATCCACTCTGCTTCACCTGATCGGCATGCTGGACCGGCCGGATTCCGGTCAGTATAAGTTCAAAGGGCGATCGGTTCTCAATATTTCCGATAAGCAGTTGTCCTATTACCGGTCAAAGGCCATCGGGTTCGTATTCCAGACCTTTAACCTGATTCCGGGCTTAAGCGTTCTGGAGAATGTAAAACTGCCGTTTTTGTATGCGCCGGGCCACACCGGCCATGCCCTGGAACGATCGGTTCAGGCCATTGAGCAGGTGGGACTCAAAGATCGTATGGACCATAAACCATCGGAGCTGTCCGGGGGAGAAATGCAGCGGGCCGCCATTGCCAGGGCCATTGCCATGGGGCCTGAAATTATTCTGGCCGATGAGCCCACCGGCAACCTGGACTCGGGCACCGGCAAGGGCATCTTAAAGTTGCTGTCGGGGTTGAATGAGAAAAAAGCGGCCATAATCATGATCACCCATGATGCCCATGTGGCATCCCATGCCCGGTCCCATATCACCATTAAAGACGGGAAAATCATTTGAAAGCGGTGCAAAAGGCAAAAGGGCTTGTCACCATATCCTTTCAAAGTCTTCTGGACCACAAGCTGCGGTCCGGATTGAGTACCCTCGGGATCATCTGCGGGGTCATGGCGGTGTTGACCATGATTTCCATCGGAGAGGGGGCTAAACACGATCTGCTGCTGCAAATTGAACAGCTGGGAACCAAAAATATTTATCTCAAGCCAAGGGTCCTGAGCGAAGAACAGCAGAACCAGGCCGGTGCCAACCTGTCTGCCGGCCTGACCCCGGCCGATGCCATCCGGATCCGGAACGGATATGCCAGGATTAAAGACATTGCCCTGCTCAACGAGGTTAAGGCCACGGTGCTGGATACCCAGTCCAGTGCTGCCCCCCAGGTGATTGCGGTGTCGGACAACTATGGGGAAATCCTGGGCCTTGGCATGGCCCAGGGACGCTTCATATCGGCTGTGGATGGTGACTTAAAACAGCCGGTCTGCGTTTTAGGGGCCTCCCTGGCGGCCCAGCTGGGAAGCCGGGCAAACATCGGTTCCCGTATCCGGATTGAAGACCAGCTGTTCAAGGTGGTGGGAAAATTAAAAAATTTTGAGAGAAAGGCCAATGCCGGCAAAAAGGCGGCCATATCTGTCCGCAATTATAATGACACCATTATGATCCCCTTTGGATTGGGCGCCCTGGTTTCACCTTCAGAGAAAATCATGGCGCCTTTAGCCCGCCATACCCCCCGGGTCTCTGAAATCATTGTCCAGGTCCGGGATTCTGATCTGGTGGTACCGGCCGCAAAGCGCATCCAGAGAATTGTTTGCCTGTCCCATAACGGGGTGCTGGATTTTCAGGTCATTGTCCCCAGGGAGCTGCTGCGCCAGGCCCGGCAGACTCAGAAAACATTTAACCTGATCCTGGGGGCCATCGCCGGGATTTCTTTGTTGGTGGGCGGTATCGGCATCATGAACATCATGCTGGCCTCGGTTTATGAACGAACCCGGGAAATCGGCATACGGCGGGCGGTGGGGGCCACCAGAACGGACATTGTCTGGCATTTTTTAACCGAATCTATCCTGCTGACCTCCGTGGGGGGCGTGGCGGGGGTTTTCATGGGAATCATCACTGCGGCGGCGGTGTCAAGGCTCGGGCAATGGCAGACCCTGATCACGGCCTGGGCCATCCTTTTGCCGGTGCTGATGGCGGTGCTGGTGGGGGTCTTTTTTGGCATTTACCCGGCGGTCCAGGCATCCAAAATGGATCCCATCAAGGCACTCAGGCATGAGTGAGGAAACCTGCTAGTCGGCTTTTATTTCAGTCGCCTGATTGAGCAGGTTCCCGAACTCCACTTCAATCTTGCCTGAAGGCAGTGTTTTCATCATTTCCTGAACCAGCCATTCCACCCGGTCCGTGCGGGAGGCCGATGCATGGCTCAGGCTGTTTAACAGGATGTTAATGGGGTCAACAGCCCATTGGCGGTGGGCCGTCCGCCATTGCTCGCCCTTCCACAACACAATCCCCGTCTCACAATGAATCAGTTTTAAAGAGCAGGATACCACAATGGCGTCATACCCATCCTGCTGAAGGTGGCCGGATTGGTCTATCTGGCCTAGCAGCACCGCCCGGGCATTTAACATTTCGCCCAAGCGTTTCAGGCTGATGCCCTGGAGCTGTCCCGGGGTCTGGATGCCCAGCTGCCCCATGGCCTCGCTGACCTTTTCAACGGAAACCCGGCGGTATCCCTTTGATTGAAGCCGCTCATAAACCGCATGGTAAAGGGTGCTTTCAAGGCCCAGTTCCAGGGAAAAATTGTCCATGGGCAACACGGCAATGACATCCGGGCGGTATTGTTCAAATTGAGGGTGAACTTCCCAGAACTCCTGATCCTGTTTTTCCGCTGCCTTCCCCTGATCTGGGCCTGCCAGAAAAAACACCGTGACAGCCAAGAGGATGGGAATGATGTTTTTCATAATTTTTTCTTTTTTTTTTATAAGAAAGTCTCACTAAGGTCCTGAGAAGACTTTCAATATTTGTTGTGGGCGGTGCTTGGTTGGATAACCAAGACGGCCCGTGGCCGTTTATATGAAAGTCTCACTAACAAGCTGAAAAGACTTTCATTTTTCGTTGTGGGCGGTGCTTGGTTGGATAACCAAGGCGGCCCGTGGCCGTTATAAGAAAGTCTCCCTAACGTCCTGAGAAGACTTTCATTTTTTGTTGTGGACGGGTTCTTGGCTGGATAATCCAAGACGGCCCGTGGCCGTTATTGGGCTCGACTGTATGAAGAAATCAGTTCAAACAGGGCCTTCTCAATGGCCGCATCCAGGGCATCATCACCGGCACTGCTGTCCCAAGACCCCACCTGTCTGGCTGAATAGGTCTGGCGGATGGTGTGTTCGCCTCTGCCTGCGGCCACATACTCCCCGGTCCCGGCGTTTTGCAGGAGCAGGTCCACCCGGACCGAGGTATCAATGGTTTTTCCCTTTGATACGGCACTGGCCTGGGCATGGGTGGAAACGTTAAACCGGGTGATGGTCCCGGAGATAAAATGGTCGCACAAAAGGATTCTCTGGGCTTTGGCCATGTTATCCGGGGATTTGACAATATCGGCATGGCTTAAGGTTTCCCAGTCAAACAACCGCTTCATTTTTTCCCACTCCACCACCCGGAAATACTGGGTCCGCAGCAGCTGGGCCGATAACAGCTGGGCCGATGTATCCCATAACCGGTCAGCCGAATAGGTGCTCTTGTTCTCAAATCCGGCCACGGCGATGAGATTTTTCTTTTCCGGCGGGGCCGGGGCCTTACCCCAGTCCACCATGGGGTCCTGATCAATCACCGGCGCCGCCTGCTGTGCCGGGCCGGCCTGCTCAGACGCCACACATCCGGACATGATCAGCATGAATACCAGGCCCAGAATGATGTAACGCACTGAAGGGGTAGAGTCGGTATGCTTCATTTGAAATCCTTTATCAATATGGGTTCAACGTTTAAAAAATATGGATACAAGACGTTAACAACCGATCAAGCCCTAAGCCCCATATCCCAAGTCCCAAGTCCCAAGTCCCAAATCCCAAATCCCAAATCCCGCTATTTAACCATAACCAGGGGCAGTTCCGTCCCGTCCACTTTAAAATAGGGATGCTGCTGGCCGTTGGTCAGCCTCGGGACCTGTCGGGATACAAACTGGAACATTTCATTTAAGGAGACATAGTTGTCTTTATCGTAATCCGCTTTGCCCATCATGGCTTGAACCAGGGTATAGGTGAAAACCCCATGGCCTGTAAAATTCGGGTAAAGTTCAAATTTATCCGATTCCATGGACAGCTCACCGGCCTTTGAGGCAGAAATAATGTAAAGCCCCTGGGCCGCCCGGATGGCCTCGGACAGATCTTCACTTTCTCCGGCACCGCGCATGCCCACCTGGAGCGCACCCGAATGGCAGCTGTCAATGGCCACAATGATTTTTTCAACATTCTGGGACAGGATCTTAATGGATTCTTCAAAATCGGACATTCTAAGCCCCCGTGACAAAAGGTTGTCGCTGTCGGCGTCTGAAGGAAGGAAATAGTAGGAGCCCGACTGCCGGTGCTTGATCCCGTGTCCTGCAATGGACAGGAACACAATATCATCCGGCGCCGCCTTTCCCAGATGTCCGGATATGTTTGAGATAATGCTTTCCCGGGTAACCTCTTTGTTGACTATGGTTTTAAAGTGGACTTCGGCAAATGAAGACCCGGCCTGGTCAGTGAAGAATTTTTTGAGCAGCAGGGCATCCTGGTCCGCGTATTTTAAATCCAGGGTGGTGCTGTTGTATTTGGATACACCAATGGAAAGCCCCCATAAAATGGGTTTCCGGCCGGACGATAAAACCGCCGGTTCATCGGTAATCTTACCCCTTGAGAACTGCAAATATTTGGTGGTCTGGTTGCCGTAAATATCTTCGGCTTTTATGGAAATTTTTCCCTGGTCAGGAATGTTGGTTTCATGCTCGAACTGCCCGTCCTTTGTCAGGGCAACGGTTTCATCATTGATCTTAAGGTAGGATATGGGGTTGTCGTCTTCAACCCGGCCCTTGATCAGGGAGGTTTTAATTTCAGGTTCAAGCATGACCTTAAATCCCCTGGTGGTCTCAGGTGATGTCAGGACCACCAGAGGCGGGGCCGTGTCTTTTTCAAGGTCAACGGAAAATACTTTTTTAATGATCTTGTTGGACTGGTTCCGGGCCATGACCAGAAACTGGTTTTCCCCGTCTTTGAGTTCCACGGAATGGGAAAAATGCCCTTTGCTGTCATAGGCTACCATCTGGCCGTTGATTCTGATTTCGGCGATTCCGTCGGGGTCAATGGCCATGCCTTCGATTTTAAGCGGTTTTTCATAACATACCGGTTTAAACCCCCTGGCCACCGGGGGATTTAAAATGACGATCTCGGGCTCGCCGGCGGCCTTTGGGGCTGCCTGGGCAACAACAGGACTGCCGGAAGACGCCGAAGGGGTTGGTGCCGAAGGTTTCGGGGGCGTCGTGGCCGTTGCCGGCCGGCTGGGTTTAGGGGTAAATGAGGATGCATACTGGTTGAGTTTTTTTTGTTCAGCGCTGCTTAACTGTGGGGGAACGGTTTCTTTGATCCGGTTCGTGATGTCGGCGGCCAGCTTGTCATAGGTGGATTTCTGGGCGGCTTCGCCGGACTGGTTGACACTGATATAGGACGGGCTGTCCATGTCAAGGGTTTTGCCCGTGGCGGTATGGATCACCTTGTAGGCAAATACGGTCACCGCCTTATTGAGCTTTACCCCGGCCGCCTCTTCGGAATTGATCCGGGTTTTGGCCTTGCCGTTGAGAATATAAGCGGCATTGAGAACGGCGGCGGCTTTTCTTAATGCCGGCACATCCCCTTTGAGTGCCCCTGATATGACCTTTGTGTTTAAACGAGGATGGGAGCCCAAATCATCGGAAGTTTTAACTTCCATGCCCATCTTGACCAGTTCCCGCCCGATTTTCATTTCACTTTCCTTGAGAAAGTCCGTATTCAGGGTCTGGCTCTGGTCTTCGACAATATTGATCAGTACATTGGCCGGCCGGTCTGCCCGGGCAGTCCCGGGGACCAGAACGGCCAGGGCCAGTAAACAAAGGCAAAGAATTTTATGAACGGTTGCCGCATGGTGCCTCATTGAGTCCTCCTGATATTTAAAAATTTGTTCTGGAAATATAATATAATCTGCCCGGATAATACAGGGGAATGCACAATTTTTCATTGGCAGGACAATCCCGAAGGGAAAAACAACTTATTCTGTAATGAAATTGGGGGGGGGGATAATGGCCAATAAAATTGAATGGAGACCGGGAACGGGAGACGGGAGAGTGGAATTCGAAACCCTTAAGGATGCGTGATCCGTTCTTCGGTCTGCCTTCCTCCGGGTTCCTATTTTTAATGCTGTCAGGCCAGGCCTTGCACTTTTTACTAGAATATATTAGGTTTTCATTGCTGATGGGGTTAAATGTATCAAGGAATAAAACAAGCTTAAAATATTCAGTTACGAACCGTTCCATGGAGATGACAGGGATTAAAAATGAGTCAATCCGGTAGCATGAGCCTTCAAGTTGAAACCCGCCTGATCTCTGCAAGCGGCCTTACCGACCCGGGAAAGCAACGGCAGAACAACGAAGATGCCATTTTCATAGACGATCAGGGCAAATTTTTATTGTTGGCCGACGGCATGGGGGGGCAGCGAAACGGGGCCCTGGCAAGTTCCCTGGTCATCAATGCGGTAAACCGGCAGTTCATGCCCGAGATTGTGGATCAGCAATTAACGGATATTACCGAGTCCGAAGGGGTCCCCACGGAAATCAGCGGCCTGTGTTCCGTAATTGAAAGTGCTGTGTTTGAGGCCAATCAGATGCTGTACCAGGCCAATTGCAAGGAAAGCGAATCTAAATACGATTTTATGGGAACCACCCTGGCCGGTCTTTACCTGGCCCCGTCCGGATACATCATTACCTTTCATATCGGAGACAGCCGGATTTACAGGCTTCGCAACGGCGATTTAACCCGGATGTCCCGGGACCATTCCCTGTATCAGGAATGGCTGGACAACGGCCAGATCGGCAAACAGCCCAAAAAGAACATCCTTACCCGGGCCATTGGTTTTGGCGATTATGTCCAGCCCGATACCCATTATAGCAAATATGCCAGAAATGATGTCTACCTGCTTTGCAGCGACGGTTTGACCAACATGCTGCCCGAAAGAAGAATTGAAGCCGTTCTATCCCAGCGGTCCAATGCAGCCGATTCGGCCGAGGTGCTGGTAAAAGAGGCCAATGATGCGGGGGGGGCGGATAATGTCAGTGTGGTTTTATGCCGGATAATTTGAACGATTCAGGAACCATATTCCTATGAGCCGGATCAACGAGTCTTCCCAGGAATCCCTTCTGGGGAAATATAACATTGTATCAAAGCTTGGCCAGGGCGCCATGGGCATGGTCTACAAAGGGTTTGACCCGTCCATCGAACGGTACGTGGCCTTAAAAACCGTCAGTTCTCACATTCTTAATATGGGAGACTCAGCCGTAACGGCATCCCTTAAACGGTTCAAACAGGAAGCCAAAATTGCCGGCCGTTTGAACCATCCCCACATCGTGTCGGTTTATGAGTACGGCGAAGATCAGCAGACCATTTTCATTGCCATGGAGTATGTCGAGGGCAAAGAACTCAAGCAGATTTTCACCGAACAGCCGGGGCCATGGCCGGTGTCAAAAAGTGTCGGCCTGATGATACAGCTGCTTGAAGCCCTTAAACATGCTCACGGCAACGGCGTCATACACCGGGATATCAAACCTGGGAACATCATTGTAAGGCCCAATGGCGACATTAAAGTTACGGATTTCGGGATTGCCCGGATTGAGTCTTCAGAGTTGACCCAGATGGGAACCCTGCTGGGCACACCCAGCTATATGGCACCGGAAATGATCAATGAAAAGCAGGTGGACGCCAGGTCGGATCTTTTTTCGGCCGGGGTGGTGTTCTACCAGTGCCTGACCGGGGGAAAACCCTTTGACGGGGCGGCCCATCAGGTCATGAATAAAATTTTGACCACCGCCCATACGCCGCCGTCAGCCATTGTCCCGGACCTGCCGCCGGAGCTGGACCGGATTGTGGATAAGGCCCTGGCCAAAGACCCGGCCCAGCGGTACCCCAGTGCCGATGCCATGCTCATAGACCTTAAAGGGCTTTTGGCCGGACCGGAGCCCTCCTATACAGGGATTTTTGCGCCCCCCCAAAGTCCCCCAGCGGCTGAAGGAACACCGCCTGACGCCAGCCTGAATTCACCACCGCCACAGGGGATAACCGATCCATCCCCCCCCGGAACCCAGGGCCAGCCGGAAAAAAGGCGGTCTTCGGCCATGCCCTTGATTCTCTCCCTGGTTTTTCTGGGGCTGGTTATCATTGCGGCGGTATGGGTGTATTATGACCGGGTGATGTCCGTGGAGTCACCGGGGACGGCAACGGCCCCGAAGACCGCACAGGAAACCGTAAAGCCCGAAAAACCAACGTTTTCCATGCCGGAGCCGCTGGCCTTGAGTCCCCGCAAAGAAAAAATCAAGGTGCTCGAAGAAACCCTTAAATCATCAGCCGGCAAGGTGACCATGTCCATGGCCCTCGACATGCTCAGGCTTAATATCGCCTTCAAGGATAACACCGGGGGGGCTGAGGCTGACCTGCTGGATTCCCTGGCCGGCCGGATTCTGTCTTCTGACCGGGTAATCCGGGTGTTTCAGGGGGCTGCGGACCTGATCTGCACCCTGGATACGGATAGCAGCGGGCCTGTGTTAACCCTTAAAAACAGATTCCTTGTAAACGCCCCGGACGCCGTTTTCCCCGCCCGTGACTTACTTGAGGGTCCCAAAGAAAACCAGGTTAACCTGGCATATATGATAGATAAGCTGTATGCCTTCAACGCCTTTGACCTGCTGCAAAGCGTCAAACCACCGGCCGGCAATGCCGCCTATATTGAATTTTCCGGAACCCATGACAACACCTTCCGTATTGGACAGACCTCCGACATCTGCATCCATCCGGATCAGGAAGGCGATCTGGTGCTGTTCAATATAAATTCAATGGACATCACCATGCTGTTTCCCCATTTTAAGGATACAAAAACCCATGTCCTGCAGGGGCAGTCCAAATGTTCGGGAAAAGTGGAAATCTGTCCCCCTGCCGGAACGGAAATGATAGCGTCATTCCTGTTAAAGGACCGCAGCCTCATGGACAGATTCGGATACACCCTTTCTGAAAAAACCGGGTTCTGCACCTGGGCTTACGAACAGGGTAGGGCCGGCGAATTTTGCGAGAATCTGATGTTTCAACTGCTCAATGCCCTGGATCAGGGCTGGTCCGTTGACACCCGGCTGGTGCAGATCAGAAACTGAATATGCTCCGGACACATTTTGGAGGCCAAGCCAAGGGCCTGTGTGGACTTCGGGCTTTCACAGGCCAATATTTACAACCGGCTGTCTGCCTGGTATGACCCTATGATTAAACCATTATAGGCCCCGAAATGGCCGGTTAAGAACACTTCGCTTTCTTCTTCAATCAATAACTACGCCATTTGATGGTAAAAATTGTCTGATTAAGGCCATTTTTATCCTAAATTTAGAGTAACTGTTCAGCAGTGCCCCATCTTCGCTCATTCAGGCCTTCTCACATAGCAACAGTATGCTACGAAGTCCTGACTAAACAAATATGAAGCACTGATGAACAGTTACGGACCCTGGTTTTGCATAGTTTTCAGCATTAGCTGAATAGTTACACTTTTTCTTGAATGCCCTTAAATGAACATTATGCGTCACCCATCTCCAGGATCGCTGATTTTTGACCGGATAATTCGGGCGGGCTGGTTTCGGGGGCATGACAAGTCCATGGGTACAGAACCATAAAATTTAATGAATCAGGCAGGTGTTATGAGCTGGCTAACCAATCCCCATGTCATCTACCACTAGTCCGTCAGGTGCTTCCTGCCGGAATTTGAGAAGGGTTTCGGGGTCATCCCCCTCCTGGATGAAACAGCTCACCGGCCCGAAGACCGCATCCAGTTCTTGTCCGTTGCATGTGGGCAGAAAGGTTTTAAATACCCGGGGGTCATAAAATCTGAAAAAAAGTCGGGTGCCCTCGGGATCTTTGACCGTGACAAGGGAGCGGAAATGTTTTCTCATTTCTATGATTTTTTCTTTGGCAACGGCAAAGATCCCCCAGTGGTTGCCCCATCCCTCCTCTATCACCCATTGGGTAAAGGGGCTGCCTTTTTCAAGCAGGACAAGGTAAGGGGCGACTTCTTCCACATCATGGGGCAACTGTCCCTGGTAAAGGCAAAAACACATGGGATCATGCTCATCAAGGCTTAAGAGCAGATTGTTAATGCTGGCCCCGTCAAGTATGGCATATACCCGTGTTCCCGGGATAGAAAACAGTTGCTGATGAATTTTTTCTAAGCGCTGGTTATCTGTCATCGCTGTTTAGTCTCTTTTTTATTGGCTTTTTGCGGCCTCTTTTTGTTCATTTTCCCGTCTGGCCTTTTCACACTCTTCACAAAAGGGCGTGCCGTCCTGGGCGGCCTGGCGCAAAACAGCGGCCGCAGGGGTTTGCTGCTGAGACGTATCCGCCGGACTTGAAGCTGCCGCCGCCTCAGCCGGTTCACCGGGTTGGGCATTATCGGCCGGTTCCGGGTCTTCTGGCAGGGCCGGGCTTTCCGCTGATGAGGGGGATGCCGCTGACGCATTTACAGGGGATCCTGATCCGCTGTTGATATACACCATGGTGCCGGTGATATATACACCGTCCTGGGCGATGACAACGGATGATCCGCCGCATTTGATTTCGATGCCGGAACTGGCATCAAGTTTGATAGAAGCCGCCTTTAACGCCCCTGTCCCCGAAGCCTCAATCAGGCAGTCCGAACCGGTGGTCTCCCGCAGCTTCCCCCCGATGCTCAGGTGATAATCCGATCCCACCGTTGCCAGAAGGTCGCCGCCTACCGTGAGGTTGTCACTGCCCGTAACCTCCTGCTTGCGGTCGGCGTCCACGGTCAGGTTGTCATTGCTTTCAACTTTTTCGATCCGGTCCCCGACCACCCGGAAGTGCTTGTCGCCGTGCAGCAGTTTTTTCTGGGACCCGCCGTTCTCCTCACCAATGGTCTGGTGCCGGTTGCCCAGGATGTTTTCAAAGGAATCGTTTTTGACATGTACGTCCATGTTTTTTTCGGCATGGAAAAACAGCTGCTCATTTCCTTTTTTGTCTTCAAACCGGATTTCATTAAACCCGCTGCCCCCTTTGGAGGAGTCTGTTTTAAATGTGGACTTGGTTTTCTCTGCGGGCAGGGCATAGGGGGGCATTGATTTGGCGTTGTAAACCCGGCCGGTAATGATGGGCTGGTCCGGATCACCTTCTAAGAATTCAACAATCACTTCCTGGCCGATTCTCGGAAGCACCATGGCCCCCCATTTTTTTCCGGCCCAGCCCTGGGACACCCGGATCCAGCAGGAACTGTTTTCATCCCGCTGTCCTTCCCGGTCCCAGTGGAACTGAACTTTAACCCGGCCGTATTCATCGGTGTATATTTCGTCTCCCCCGGGGCCGCTGACAATGGCGGTCTGGGGACCTTCCACCAAAGGCTTTGGGGTTTTCGTGGCCGGTCTGTAGGGGGTTTCATAATCAATGGCATTAAACATGACCGTGTAACCGGGCCCGCCCACGGATACCCCGGATTGAAATCCGGCAGTGGTGGTCAGATGATAGGCCGCCGATATCACCAGGTACCGTTTGTTAAACCCGTCAATGGGGTGATCGGTCAGATCAAAATAATGTCCGGCGGCCAGCCCCCTGGCATCGGCTTCACCGGATACGGTTTCAAATCCGGTATAAAAGGCTTCCATCCGTATGCGGGAATAGGCCTCTCCATCGCCGGATTCCGTATAATGGCCGGGATAATCATAGACCTCGTAAAATGCATGGTCGTGTTCCCGGTCAATGGCCTGGGTGGCGGTCAAGTCTTTATCCGGTGCTTTAAAGTCAAAATCCCTGTGGGTGACGCTGCCCGGGTGAAGCTGTTTTTCCATAAAGATAGACCGGATGCATTCACCGGCAATGGATGCCCCGGAGGCATCCTCAGGGCTGAAAACAATACTCTCAAAATCCTCATAAGCTTCAAGGGAGGCATTGGAATCCGCCAGAACCATAATATGCCGGTCTTCCTCATGGTTGAAATAATAAAAAATGCCTTCATGCTCCATCAGGCGGTTGACAAAATTATGGTCAGACTCCCGGTATTGCACGCAGTATTCCCATTCCCGGTAATCCCCGGTGAGTTTGAACTCGTAATCGTTGAATTCCAGGTCGTCAAAGATTTCTTTGATGATGTCCGGTACGGTTTTGTTTTGAAATATCCGGCAGTCCCGGGTATGGTTAAGGAACCAGAGCCAGGGATAAGCCGTCGCCGTATAGTAAGGCAGCCCGTCCCTGATGCCGTGGCTCCGGCAATGGCCCACAAATCCGTTAAAATAACGGAATTCGTCTGCTTTGGGAAGGGTCAGTTTGACCGATACCTGCTTGCCGAGAATGGTGTTGAAATCCAGGTTGATGTCTTTGCAGCGCATCTCCAGATGAATCTGGAACATCCCGGATATGCTTTCATCAATGGTGGCTCCGGTTAAAAGCAGTTTATCTTTCCCCAGGGGGGTGATCAGTTCGATCTGCCTGTTTTCTTGGGTGACGTCACTCATTAGGGTCGCCTTTTATTAAAATCGTGATCAGTTGATTTTATAACTAAAATCCCCTTTATTGACACTCACGTTAATGGTAGAGATCTCATTTCCCTCTACAACCGCCGACAGGTAGGCATGGCTGATGGCAGGCAAAAGGGTGTTGGTCAAAATGGTGTCCACCATTCGGGCACCGCTTTCAAGCTCTGTACACCGCTCGGTGATCAGCTTGAGTACCGACGGGGTGTAGGAAAGCTCGATATTCCGGGTCTCCTTGATCCGGTCCTGGATCCGCTTAAGCTGGAGCCGGATGATAACATCGAGCATTTCATCACTGATGGGGTAATAGGGGATGGTCACCAGCCGGCCTAAAAGCGCTGCCGGGAACACCTTGAGCAGGGAAGGCCGGAGGGCTTTGGCAATGCCCTCCACATCGGGCATCAGTTCCGGGTCCTTGCACATGTTCATGATCAGGTCACTGCCCACGTTGGACGTCAACAGGATAATGGTATTTTTAAAGTCAATGAGGCGGCCTTCGCCGTCCTCCATCACGCCCTTGTCAAATACCTGGAAAAAGATTTCATGGACATCAGGATGGGCTTTTTCAACCTCGTCCAGCAGCACCACACTATAAGGATGGCGGCGGACCGCTTCGGTCAGGACCCCGCCTTCGCCATACCCCACATAACCGGGAGGGGCCCCTTTGAGGGTGGATACGGTATGGGACTCCTGGAATTCGCTCATGTTGATGGTGATCAGGTTCTGCTCTCCGCCGTACATGGCCTCGGCTAAGGCCAGGGCCGTTTCGGTTTTGCCCACACCGCTGGGGCCGGCCAGAAGGAAAACCCCCACCGGTTTGCTGGGATTGTCCACCCCGGCCCTGGAGGTCTGGACCCGCTTGGTAATGTGCTCAAGGGCATGGCGCTGGCCCACCACCCGTTCTTCAAGCCGGTCGGCCAGGGTCAGGACCAGGGAGATTTCATCTTTGACCATGCCGCCCACGGGAATGCCGGTCCAGTCTTCCACCACAGACCCGACACAAATGGCGTCCACACAGCTGGCCACCAGGGGTGAATCGCCCTGGCATTCCTTGAGTTCGGCTTCGGTCTGTTTGAGGGTTGCAAACAGTTCCTCGGCTGTCTGGCCGGATGCTTCAACGGGAACGTCCTCTCCCTGCTCCTGGTCGGTTAGCGGCATATCCGGGTTCTTTCCCTGGGACCTGAGTTTGGCCCTCAGGTCAAGAATGGTGTTCACCAGGCCCTTTTCTTTTTCCCAGGCCGCTTCATAGTGGGAAAGTTCTTCTCTTACCGTGGATAAAAGGTCAATGACCGCTTCTTTCCTGGCGGTATGTTCAAACCCCACGGCCTCTTCGTTTTCAATGATGGAAAGCTCTGTTTCCAGGGTATGGATTCTTTTTCTGCGGTCGTCCACCTTTGCCGGCACGGTGTGCTGGCTGACCCCGGTCCGGGCGCAGGCCGTGTCAATCAGACTGATGGCCTTGTCCGGCAGCTGGCGGCCGGCAATGTACCGGCTGGACAGGGTGACGGCGGACGCTAAGGCCTCATCCAGCACCATGACCTTGTGGTGGGCTTCAAGGGTTTTGGCAAGCCCCCGGATCATGAGCAGCGCTTTTTCAGGGGAGGGCTCTTCCACCTTGACCACCTGGAACCGCCGGGTCAGGGCCGGGTCTTTTTCAAAATATTTTTTATATTCCGCCCAGGTCGTGGCGGCAATGGTTCTTAAGGTGCCCCGGGCCAGCTCAGGTTTAAGCAGGTTGGCGGCATCCCCGGTGCCGGCGGCCCCGCCGGCACCGATGAGGGTATGGGCCTCGTCAATGAACAGGATGATGGGGGTTTCCGAAGACTGAACTTCTTCGATCACCTGTTTGAGCCGGTTCTCAAATTCACCTTTCATACTGGCCCCGGCGGACAGCAGCCCGATATCAAGGGACCTTAAGGTAACGTTTCTTAAGGAGGGCGGCACATCTCCGTCGGCAATTTTCTGGGCAAACCCTTCAAGCACCGCTGTTTTTCCCACACCGGCCTCACCGGTGAGAATGGGGTTGTTCTGTTTGCGGCGCATAAGGATGTCGATGATCTGGCGGATTTCTTCATCCCGTCCCAGGATGGGGTCCATCTTTCCTTCCCGGGCCTTCTGGGTCAGGTCAACGGAAAACTGGGCTAAGGCCTGCTGTTTGCCCATCTGGGCCGGGGCCACGGCGCCGCTGGCTTCTCCCGGGCCTACACCGCCGGTAATGGATTTGCCGTCTTTTGAAGACATGGTGTCTTCAATGGATCCGGAAACAATGGCGTAAAATTCATCGGTCAGGGTCTCGAGTTTGAGTTTGGACAGTTCCGGGGACATGCTCAGGAAGATGCCGGACACCCCTTTGTTGTTGAGCATGGCAATGATCAGCTGGCCGGTACGGATGCAGCTTTCATCAAACATCAGGGTGGCAAAGGTCCAGGCCGTTTCCAGGATTTCATCAAGATGGGGGGACAAGGAAGACACCGAAGAAGACCCTACCGGCAGTTTTTCCAGGGCCGTGGTAACGTCTTTGGCAAGCCTGGACTGGTCCACATCAAAATGATTCAGAATTTTAACCACATCGCAGTCCCCGTGCTGGAGCAGCTGCTGGAACCAGTGGACAATTTCCACACAGGGGTTGCCCCTCATTTTACAGAATACAGTTGCGCTTTCCAGTGATTTGTAACCAAGACTGTTGAGTTTGCCGAATAAAACCGTCCTTTTAATTTCAACCATTTCTGTCTCCGTTGGCTTTTAGCTTTTAGCCGTTAGCTTTTAGCTTTTAGCTGTTAATATTTTTTGGGGTGCTGCAAGCCGCTAAGGGTTGACAGCTTTAATTTTTTACCGGCTGCCGGATATGGTCAGATCATCCGCATCCTTCTGGCCTTTTCTTTTTTTAAACCAGCCGGTGTATCCCAACCTTATCTTTTTGTCGGCCGTGAAATCAGGGATTTCTTCGGCCATTAATATCAGTTGAACATCCCAGTCAAAACTCATGCCCACATAGTTGTCAACCCAGTTTTTCAAATGGGCAAACCCCTTTGAATCCGGGGTCAGTTTTTCATACAATGAAAGCTTCATGGGGCCTAATACCAGCCTGAATTTCTGGTTGATATCCCAGATCCGCCGACCGAGAATACAGGTTTTCCCCATGATCCCGGTGTGTTCCGATTCCCCGACCCGGAACTGGTCCTGAAAGGGAATGGCGATCCATTGCCCGGTAAACGGTTCCATTCTGACCGGTGTGCCGAAATAGCCGCTGAGCACCGCACAAAGGCCTTCGACATTCATATCCCTTTGAATCAGCCGGCCCGAATAGTAGAGGCGGGCATCTTTGGGCACCTCATCCGGGCGATCGTCTTCCCCTGATTTGATGCTGATCAAAGAGCCGATGTAACTGGAAAACGGATCTTCATTCCAGTCCCGGTTAACGGTGATCTGGTTGATGGCCCAGGCCCGGTAGTACAATGAGATCATGCGGTGGTGGAACATGTCCAGAAAATTCCTGATGGCATGATCCTTGTGCTGGTGGCCCCGCTGAAACACATATTCGGTCAAAAACAGGGGCATGGGGCCGTTGCAGCCCAAAAGGCCAAAACAATGGACCGTCAGTTCGGCCATGCCTTGTCCCTCTTTGGGCTTAAAGCCCGCCACGTCGGAAGGGGGAAAGGCCAGGGTGGGTTTTTGCCGGAAACGAAGGGGTTCGGTTTTGGTTTTATAGGCAAAACCGGTCCCGTCCGCCTCAGGATCAAGGGCCGTAAAATACCGGTCAAGCTCCCTGACCAGCCCGAAAAAGTTCCACTCATAGGGGGCTGAGGCCAGGGCTTGTTCTAACTGAGTTCCTGATTTGAGCTTCGCTTGGGCCATGTTTTAATTTTTCCCCGTTCAACAGAGTGGATAACGGTCTGGGTAAATGAATTGATCTGGGCCGATGCCCCGAAATACCGGTCAAGGATTGAACCCAGCAGAAATATCCCCATGCCCCTGAAGGCATCCTCATCCAGGGTCAGGTTGATTTCAAGCCCCCGGATAAAGGAAATGGGCCCGTTCCCGTAAAGCCGGCTGGTCACCGGCTTGGCCAGAATATCGGCAATCCCGTCAATCTGCCGCCTGAAATAGTAGGAATCCGGATCACAGTACAGGTTGAGCAGGTCTTTGAGGCGCTGTATTCTGGCCGCATCGTTGCTTCTGAGAATGGACAGGTAATTCAATGACAGATGATTGATAATATTCCATTCTGATATTTTTTCTTTAAAGGTGGTGACCGGCGGGGTCGGGCCGTCAATGCAGCGGACCGCTGTGGCCGGCACGTTGATTTCCAGGGTAAAGTCGGTATCCCCCCTTCCCACGGGCATCATGGCCGGCAGGTCCCGGTTGCTGACCAGGGCGGTGACCGCTAATTCTTTGACGTCCGGGTCAAGGGGCCTTGCCTGTTCGTCCACCAGGGAAATGTAAATGTCCGAGCCCACGTAACCCGAGCGGGTTCCATATTTTTTTTCCGTTTCCGTAAGGGTCCGGGGCCTGCGGTATTCTGCATAATAGGCATCGGCCCTGGCCGGACCGTCATCAAATCCGGTTTTGGAGTAAAAGGGGAAAAAGGGTTTTCCTGAAATATACCCGGCACCGTATCCCGTGACCTTTTCAATTTGCAGCACCTCATAGTCAAGGGTCCTTGTCCGGTCGGCCATCACCAGGAATTCAAAGTTGCTCTTTTTGATGTGGATGCGGTCGGTCCGTTTTCTGAACAGGTTAACGGCCGGTGTGGAGAACAGTTCAAAATTATCGGTATTGACCTTTTTATCCAGGCTTGTTTCCGCTTTATCAAAAATCAGGGTGATGTCAATCTCGTTGCTGTGGCACCGGGACAACATGTTTTTTAAATCCAGAAATTTGAAAAACATGAACCTTTGGGGAAAGGCAAAGTATTCCCGGATAAGCCGGTATCCCTGAAAGGTTCTATGGTCGTAGGGGAACAGGGCCTGGTCCGTTGAAAACCCGTCCTGGACCAGAATGTTTTCAACATCCCGGCGCACGATTCTAAGGCTTTTGTCATCTCCGGCAGATTGAATGATCACGGCCCGGCAGTTGGCAAAAATCTGCTCATAAAGCTGCATGGGAACCGAATCTTTGGTATCCCTTAAATAAACCGGGAGGGTGTCCATGTCGATCTGGTTTAAGGCTAAGGCTTCCGGCGATGACAGGCGAAGACTTAAACTTGCGGCGGCCTTGGTGCCGCTGTCAAACCCCATGGTATCCCTGAACCCGGTCTGGTATACCGCCTTTTCAAGGGTGATGGGGTAAAGGGTCACCTCATGTGCCGTCTGAAACCGGCAGGCGGTTTTTTCCCCTTTTCCAATGACGGATTTGAGCATGGTATCCGCCGGTATGGTAAACCCTTCGGCCAGATCCGAATCACTTAAGTCCGGCGTAAACGAAACCATGGCCATGGCCGGGGTGGGCATCAGATACTGCGGATAAACCGTGTTGATAATGGAATGGGTAAACCTTGGGAATTCTTCATCAAGTTTTAAATGAACCCGGGCCGCCAGAAAGGCAAACCCTTCAAGGAGCCGTTCAACATAAGGGTCTTCACAGGAGAACCGCTCAAGCCCTAACCTGGCGGCAATCTTGGGGTTTTCCTTTGAAAACCGACTGCCGGATTCCCTTAAGTGCTGAAGTTCAATGTTATAGTAGGTTAAAAATTTTTTATCCATGAAGCCCCTTGTTTTCTTTGGAAGGCCCTAAGGTTAACATATCAGGACACCCGGCATTCGCCGGTTTCAAGGTCAAATTCGGTTTTAATAAACAATTTTTCACAAATGGGTTCCGCCCATAACTCCCCTTCAATGTCAAAATGGGCCTTGGATTTTTGATGGTGGTCCTTTGGCTTGGATTTACGAATGGTAAGGGTTTCTTTTAATATTCTGGGCTCATACCGGATAATGGCCTCTTTAATGGCCGCAATGAGCCTGGCAGTGTTTTGGGTGCCGGTAAAGTCGCCACTGAAATCTCTAACGCCGTAATTGACCACGGATTCCTGGACATAGCCGAAGCCTTCCAGCATTTTTTCATCGGGCCGGGTCAGATTGTTGAACAAGAATTCCAGGTCCCTTGCCAAGGCGGCCCGGTATTGCTTTAAGTTCACCACCTTAAATTCCCTGCTTTCCTTGATCGCCTTTGGGTACCTGTCCGTGAGCCGGTCAAGCAGGCAGGGTAAAATTTTTTTTTTCGGGGAATATGTTTCCATGTCGCCGGCAAACCTAAGATTCAGGGTTTAAGACAATTTCCCTTACATCCATAAGGGGATAGTCTTGAAGGTTGGTGGCCAGCATCCGCTGGCCCTGGCCGAAAAATACATCGGCAAAGGCCTCGTTCCATAAGGTTTTCCGGCCCAAGGCAATGGCATCGTCGTCGGTCTCAAAGGACCCCGGGTACCGGGCCGGGATAAATCCCACGGACTGCCCTTCGTTTTTCCAGACAACGGTGGCCGGCAGCCAGAGCACATCACGAAGGTCACAGGGTTCGGGAATCATCATCTGCTTGATGTTGGACAGGGCGGTCAGGTAAAACCGTCCCTCAATAATGATTTCCAGAATCGGCCCGAGACGGGAGTCGGCATCGGCCAACCACTCAAAGGGTTCTCCGTTAATGGTTCCCGGGACCGCCGGTGCCTGATCCAGGGCCTTGTCCCGAAGTTTTTTGGCGGCCTTATGTTCTTTTTTCCCATCCATCATCAGGGCCTGGACCATCTGGCCGACCCATTCTTCGGGTTCACCAAAAATCAGGGGCATGCGCTGTCCGGCAAAAATTTTTTCCCTTAACACCTCACAGTTTAAAAGGGGGGCGCAGGCCTTTGCCATTAACTTGTTTTCTTCATCCATGTCACCGGCTAAATTTAACTGGGTCATGGCCCGGGTATACTCCCCGGCAATACAGAGCAGTTGAAACAGATAGGTTCTGAGTTCAGGCTTTGCCGGGTTGTTGCGGATATCCTGTTTTAACTCTTCAAGACTTCCGGAAATGGTTCCGGAAAACAGCATTTTTTTCTCAGACATGGTATTTGGGCCTTTGGCTTTTTTTAGCTGTTAGCGGTTAGCAATTAGCAATTAGCCGTTAGCTGTTAGCGGTCAGCCATTAGATAAAACCTAAAGGCTAAAAGCTAACAGCTAACAGCTTTTTTATCCTAGGCGCCGGTATTGGTTGCGCAGTTCCAGGATTTGGTGATGGTGCCGAGGGGAGATCCGGCCTCATCAATGGGCGTATAGTTCCACTCGATCTCTTTGTAGTTCAGTCCGATCTGTTCAACCGGACGGCCGGCCTGGCCGGCGGAGTCAGAGAAGTTGATTGAGGAAATAACAACCTCTTTGAGAACAATTTCCAGCATTGTGTGAGAGGCGGTGGTGCTGGTGACCATATGAAGCCGAGCCTCTGTAAAATGCTGTCCCTGGCAGCACTGAAGCATGATGGGAAGGGTGGCCGAGTCAAGGACCTTGGTGACGATGAAATCGCCATGTTCCACGTTGCCCACAGTGCGGCCGCCGGTGGCGCCTACGGCAGACCGGTCGATATGGGCCGCGATGTTGTGGGAGAATCCATCGACTTTCATCCACTTATCATGGTTTGCTTCTGAGCATTCGCCGTCTAAGGTGTCAATTTTCATGTAAATTGCATTGGACATGTTACTTCTCCTTTTTTTAATGGTCTTTTTTTAACGATCTGGCGGTTAACAAAATTGTTATTGCCCGTTCTTATAATTAAGTTAATATACCCTGCAAAAACTTTCAGGTTAGTTCAACCCCTGCCGGCCATCAGCTTTTCTCACTGGGCAGCTTGGATACCAGCCGCAGGGATACGGTCAGGCCTTCCAGCTGGTAATGGGGGCGCAGGAAGAACTTGGCACTGTAGTATCCGGGGTTGCCCTCAACTTCTTCAACTACCACCTGGGCGGCCGCAAGGGGGTGTTTTGCCTTGGCTTCGGCGCTGGCCGTTGAATCCGGTGTAACATAATTCATAATCCACCGGTTCAGGAACTGCTCCATATCGCTTCTTTCGGCAAATGAACCGATTTTATCCCGGACAATGCATTTCAGGTAATGGGCAAACCGGCATGTGGCAAAAAGGTAGGGCAGCCGTGCCCCGAGGTTGGCATTGGCCGTGGCATCGGGATCATCATATTCGGCCGGCTGATGCATGGACTGGGCCCCGATAAACACGGCATAATCCGTATTTTTCCAGTGGACCAGGGGCATCATGCCGTTTTTGGCAAGCTCTGCCTCACGCCGGTCGGTGATGGCAATTTCTGTGGGGCACTTCATGGCCACACCGCCGTCATCGGTATTAAAGGTGTGGCAGGGAAGGCCTTCCACCATGCCGCCGCTCTCCGCACCGCGGATACTGGAACACCAGCCGTATTTCTTAAAAGACTTGGTGATGTTGGTGGCCATGGCAAAGGCAGAATTGGACCAGACAAATTTGGAATGGTCCGCACCGCCGGTATCCTCATCAAAGTTGAATTCTTCAATGGGATTGTCCTTGGGGCTATAGGGCTGCCGGGACAGAAACCGGGGCATGGCAAGGCCAATATACTTTGAGTCTTCCGATGCCCTGAAAGAGCGCCACGGGGCATAGTCCGGGCTCTGGAAAATCTTGGTCAGGTCTCTGGGATTGCTCAGTTCCTGCCAGGAATCCATGTTCATCAGGCTCGGGTCGGAACCGGCAATAAACGGACAGTGGGCGGCAGCGGCAATCTGGGCCATGCCCTGGAGGATGCCCACATCCTGGGTGCTGTGGTTAAAGAAGTAATCCCCGACCAGGCAGCCGTAAGGTTCCCCGCCGGCAGAGCCGTATTCTTCTTCGTACAGTTTTTTGAACAGGGGGCTTTGATCCCAGTTGGTTCCCTTGAATTTTTTGATGGTTTTGGCCACTTCGGTTTTCTTGATGTTCATGACCCGCAGCTTTAAGGTCTCATCGGTTTCCGTATTGGACACCAGATGGTAAAGGCCCCGCCAGCTGCCTTCCAGGGATTTGAAATCTTCGTGGTGCATGATCAGGTTGATCTGTTCGGTCATTTTCCGGTCAATTTCGGAAATAATGGACTCAATGGTGCTGACCGCATCTTCGGTGATGGTTGCCGTGTCGACCAGGGCCTGTTCCACCAGGGTCCGGACAGCCGATTCCACGGCAGCCTTGGCCTTGTCGGTTTTGGGTTTAAAGGAACCGGCCAGAAGCTGATCGAGTTCACTGATTTCAATGGTCTCTGCCGCCTGCTGCCCTTGTTCCAAGCTGTTTTCTTCTGCCATAATTTAATCCTCCTCACCTTCCTGGGGGTTTTCCGGTTTGGGCGCTGAGGCCAGGCTCTTCATAAGTTCGGGGTCATTAAGAATCTTGCCCACCAGCTCTTCGGCGTCGGTCTTGCCGTCCATATAGGTCAGCAGATTGGACAGCTCGGTTCTGGCGGTCAGCAGCTTATTTAAAGAATCCACCTTTTTGGCAACGGCGGCCGGTGAAAAATCGTCCATGCTGTCAAAGGTGATGTCAACACTCATGTCCCCCTCTCCGGTCAGGGTATTGGGAACCCGAAAGGCCACCCGGGGTTTCATGGCTTTCATTCTGGCATCAAAGTTATCCACGTCGATTTCCATGAATTCCCGCTGGGCGACCGGCTCTAAGGGGTCTGCCGGTTTTCCGGACAAATCCGACATGATGCCCATGACAAAGGGGAGGTTGACTTTTTTCTGCGCACCGTAGACTTCAAGATCGTATTCGATCTGAACCCGGGGCGCCCTGTTTCTACTGATAAATTTTTGTGAACTGTCAGCCATTAGATTTTCCTTTTTTCTGTTGGGTTTCAATCAGTTTACATGGAGCCCGTTACTTTGGACCGTAAAGCGGCCCCATAAATTGAAACCATGGATTAACCCATACATTGGACTTTACTTATTTTTGAGCAAATCCGCCACCTGATTTTGGGCCTGATTTGCAATTTCACTGATAATCTGGTCAAAATTTTTCCCTACCAGCTGTCTGGCGCGATGGATAAAATAGGGAACCGGGCTCGAAGGCTCAGATCCGCCGTACCATGCGGTCAGTTTATCCAGCCAGGTTAAGATATCATTCCTGGACCGGATGTTAAAGCCGGACTGCCGGATGGCCGGCGTGCTGTCCAGAACCGGATACCCGTCCAGGGGGCCGAACAGGGCCTGGATCTGGGGGATCTCAGGGCCCAGGACACTGGTCAGAATCTGGACAAAGTTTTTCCCTACCAGGGATTTGGCCCGGTCAAGGAGCATGGCCACCGGGCTTGCCGGTTCATTTTGTTCATACCACTGGATCATTTCGCTGAGCAGGGCATACACATCGTCCCGGCTTCTCAGATCGCCCTGGGGTGCCGGTGCCGCCGCAGCCGCTGGTCCGGCATCCTGATCCGCCTCACCTGCCGGGGCATCCGGGTCTGCCCCGTCCCCTTGCGCCGCGGCTTCCGGTTCTGCTGCCTGGGGCGCGGCAAAGGGTTCAACACAGGACAGAACCGCCGTGATGGCATCGGCGAATTTATGAAGCTTGGACATATTGTTCTGGGAACCGGCGGATTCGTCCAGGAAGGCGTCTATGGTTTTAACCTGTTCTAACGTCTCCTTGAGCGCTGCCACCAGATTCTGGGTGAACTCCGGGTCCGTATCCCTGACCGCCGCCTCAATCAGGGTGATATCCGGGGGGGCTTCCCCTTTGGGCGGCTTGATTTCCCCCCGGGCCACCAGAATGTCCCGATAGGAGAATTCGCCGATCTGCCGGGATTTGCAAATGGGCATGTTCCTGATATTCTCCATCAACGGAGAGGTAAAGTCGGAGAAGCTGCTTAAAATGCCCATCCGCTGTTCATAGGGGTTGGGGTCATCAAAATCGGCTTCCGGAAAAATATGTTCCCAGAACGTCGACAGCATCTGGGACAAAAACTCAATGCCCTCCTTGAGCCCGGCAATCCCGTGGTTGGCCGTCATGGCGCAGATTAAATGGTAAATGACCCACATTTCCTTGCCGCGAAGCAGCAGGTCCCGGGACAGGGATTCCACCTGCTGCCAGTCCGGGGGCTCGGCCTTGGAAAACTGGGTTTCTTCTTTTCCCTTGGCCTGCTCTTCCAGCACATAGTATTCGGTCAGGTCGGACAGATCTTCGCCGCAGGGCTCATCTTCCGAGACCTTCGCCAGTAATTTATCAAAGTTTAATATGCTCATGTAAGCTCACGCTTGAGTTTGATATTCGCATATCCGGTCCGGCCAACGTCCGTTCCCATTCGTCTATGATTTCACTGCCGGAAAAGTTGGCCTTTGAAAGGCCGGTGATCCGGTCAGTTGAAATAATGGTGAAAATGGGAAATTCATTGTCCAAAGCCCGGGTGAACGGTTTTAAATCAGGGACATCCACCAATGACAGATACCCGGATTTAATCTCTTTTTTGGATGTTTCCAGTTTCTGGCCGGACAAGGTCTGATAAAAATCGTCAATGTCCGATACCGTGTAAAGTGCTTTATAAATTTGGAGCAGTCCGTCTCTGACGGCAAACAGCTGTGCCCATTTGAGTTCATTTTTAATACCGGATTTTCCCAACGGCACAAACAGGCTGAAGGGAAAATTTCTCAGACCGTCCGAGGACTGCATGATAATACCGGTAATCAGGGGCGCATCTTTGGCCGGAAAAAATAAAAAGTGCCAGATGCCTTCAGGGATCAGGGTGTTTTTCTGCCCGAACACCTTGAGCATCCACTCCTGCCACAGGCTGCCGGAGGGGGAGGCAATGGTATTGATATAATCCTTGTAAAAGGGAAGTTTGCCGTAAACTTCCACCATGTATTCGGTTTTAAATATCCCTAACATGGGCGTTTGCTCGCTTATTTGACAGCCATGGGAATATATCCGGGCAGGGATTCATCCCATTCGATGATCAAGTGAATGCCCTCAGGCTTCTCTGCCGTGTCATTGACAAAGAAGTCCAGGGCAAGCTCCCATTCCCTGGTATTGGCAGTCCGGGTCGGTTTGCCGTTGCGCACCACAAAGGCCGGGAATGAAAAATCATTTTCCAGCAGCAGTACCTTGGCCGATTCCCGGGTTTCTTCGTTTTCCACTGAGAACTGGACCGGCACATCCTGGTCAATGGACCATACCCCTTTGGTGGACTTGTACCGGTTGCCGCTGAACCGCAATTTGAGGGTCCTGCCGCCGCCGTCCGGGTGCAGGCCCCGGATTTCCAGAACCGTGTATTGTTTTGAAATCTGGGAATCTTCCTCCACCATGGAAATTTTAACCTCATGGATTTTGGGTTCTTTTTTCTGGTCGTAAAGAAAATCCATCCATACCAGGGCCGGCTTGATCACCTGGTGTTTATTGCCCTTGGGGTCTTTTTCAATGGCCTGCCGGATCCCGTATTTTTTGTCCAAGGCGTCCAGCCCCGAGGTTTCGTTAAAGCAGAAGTCATAAAAATCAGCGTTTGAAACCGTTGCGTGATGAACCGAGATAATGCTGGCATTCCGTTTGGAAAAACATTCAATATCCGTTACCCGGGCAAAGGGATAATGCCCTTTAAACTTATTCCGCCATTGGCCGAGCAGGTCCTTTTTCCCCTGGCTGACCCCGGAGGCATACCCTTTTTTAAGCATATTTAAGCCATGCTGCTGGATTTTTTCAAGACGGCCGGCAAGAATTTCCCCGCCGCCAAGCCCTGAGTCCACCCGGCTTCTGAAAGATGAAAAGGATTTAAAATCTTCCATCAGGCTGTCATCCAAAGCACTTAAGGCCTCAGAAGGGCTGTCCGACAGGCCGTCCACGCACTGGTAAAACCGGTCCTGGGCACTGCCTAAGGCACCGAGATTGCCCGAGGCCATGCTGTACACAAAGGCGGTCCGGGTCAGTTCTTTCTCAAGCCCTTTGACGGATTCATCCCGGTCTTCGCCCAGAATTTTTTTCAGATTTTCAAGCCCGCTTGAGGTGACGTTTTCCAAAAACAGGTTAAAGGGCCATGATCCGGGGTCCAGGAACAGCCCCCGTTTTTCAATGACCTTTTTGCGGTACTGTCCCCATGCCTTTGTGGCCAGAATGGTACTGGACGGGTCATAGTTTCTCAGGGTGTTGTTCCAGAAGGTCAGGTAATCCTTATAGGTCTGGGTCATGACCCCGGTGATCTGGCCGGTCCCTGAGCTGATATCCGGGCGGGACGGGTATTTGGTGATCAGCCAGGAGTTGATGCCGGCAAATATGGTAAATTTTTCTTCCAGCCACTTGATCCGGGCCCCATGGGGAAGGTCCATGGTCCTTGTCAGCATGGTTTCCTTAAGGCCGTTGCCGTCCAACACCGTGTTAATGGCCAGAAGGGCGGCTTTTAGATCCGCATCCCAGATCTCATCGCCCAGATAGGTGCTGATTCCGGTTTGAAGCCGTTCTTTTTCCCATCCCGGGGCGGTGAGGGCCGCCACCTTTTCAAACAGGTCTTTTTCAAGCGCGGCTTTTTTGGCCTGCCATTCCGTATCCCAGGCTTCCAGAAACCCCACAATTCTTTCCGGATTCTGCCGGATCATTTTTTCATGGGATTCCTGCAGCAGCGGGGCAAATTTGAGGGTGCCCCCCACCACCTCAAAAACCGACTGGAATTCCGGGTGCATGTTCCCGTCGGCCGTGACCAGGGATTCGAGAAGATCCGGGTAATTTTGAAGATCCGTGAGAATGGTGTTTCGGCTTTCTTTACAGACAGCGGCATGGCGGCTGACCGTGGACTGGAAAAAGACAATTTCTTCCTGGTTTTTTCCATTTTCCAGCAGGGCGGACAGGGCCTCATAATCTTTAAGGCATTGATCGCACAGCTTTGCCGGGAATACGGCGCTGTCCGCACTGCTGTATTCCAGCAGTTTCTGGGCGGCGGAAAGGAAGAGCCCGCCGTTGTACTTAAAGGCCATTTCCCCGGATATCTCCATATGGGGGGCGTTGATCATGGCCTTGTACTGTTTCATAGCCTCAATGAGATCGGTTTTGAGCATGGCCCAGTTTTTTTCCGGAAAGGTCTTCCAGAACTGGTTGAGCCCGGAGATCTCCTGACGGATAAACAGCCTTGCCTTTTCCGGGTCTTTATGGGTCAGGCCGAGCACCTCCCCTTTGGGAAATTCGTCCACAAGGTCCAGGACCTCGCCGGGCTCAACATCCATCCAGGAGGAGGTTTCCTTGGCCGTGAGAATATCGGTCTTCAAGGAATACAGCTCCCTTGGGCTGTCCACCAGGATCCCTAGTCCGGCCATGAGGTTGTCAAACAGTTTAATTTTTTCCGGGTACTGGTCCGGGTATTTGGCCACGGCATTGGCTGCGGTTTCCATGACCGGCCTGAACAGCCCTTTCAGGACCACGGCATCCTCAATATTTTCCATGTCAGCGATAATGGAGTTATCTTTGCTTCTCAGGAACCGGTAGGATATGCCCTGGGAGGAAAGGCGGTTCCGGTCTTCATTGATGACTTTGGCCAGTTTCACGACCTCGCTGGCCTGGCGGACCTGGGAAACCCCTTTATCGGTCCCCACCGTCTTCATGGCCTGTTCAACCCGTGCCCGTGTGGGCTTGAGGACCCGGGTCAACAGGGAATACCCGGTCCACAGATACCAGACAGAGGCCAGTGAAAAAACAAGGGCAATGGCCATGGCGGCCAGTTTTAGTTTTCGTTCCTTAGTGGACACATTGCCCACCCGGGTGACCAGCCCGTTTTCAAGAAAGACCTTTTTGTAAAAGTTGTAAATAAAATAAGGCCGGGACTTGGAAAAGGAGTCTGAAAATTCCTGAGCCCCTGAGCCATCTTGGGATTCAAGGGCCTTTACAATGGCCTGGCCTTCCTGAAGGCCGCTGCTGAAAAAGCAGCCCCGGAACAGCAGGGGGGCATGAAATTTGTCTTCTTTAAAGATGGTGCTCAAATAAGATTCAAGGGGCTTTTTAATCTTGCCGAACCCGGTGGGAAAAGAAAAAATCCGGTCTGCCTCGTTTCCCACGGGAAGGTCCCTAAGCCTGCGAAGGGACCATTTATAAAACCGGTGCCTTAAGGTTTCAAATTTTTCATGAAAGGATTGCGGGTTAAAGGGGGTGGGGGATACATCGGCATTCCAGCCTAAGATCTGTGTGTTTTCAATGGAGGAGAGGGAGGCGCAGAATTCGGTGAACCCGTTGATCAGGTCGGATTTGGATACCATGATGTAAACGGGAAACTCAACCCCGAGAACATTGGTGATCTCAAGGAGCTTGTCCCTTATTTTGCCGGCCTTTTCCTCAACCTGCCCGGCACTGTCATACAGGAACGATGTCACGGGGATGGTGATGATGATATTGTTAATGGGGCATTTGGGGCGGTACTTCATTAAAAGCTTTAAAAATGCGTGCCATTCTTCTTTGTCCGGGGCTGAATCCACGGGCATGGTAAACCGGCCGGCCGTGTCAATGATCACCGCGTCATTGGTAAACCACCAGTCGCAGTTTACCGTCCCCCCGGCACCGGAAAGGGCATCCCGGCCAATGGGGAAATCAAGCCCGGACCGTTTCAGGGTGGTGGTTTTTCCGGACTGGGGCTCTCCGATTAAAAGGACCCAGGGGATATCGTAAATATTGATTTTGGCGGATTTCAAGGTCTCCATGGCGGTCTGCCATTTGTCCTTAAGGGAGCCCACCGCTGTTTTAAGCTGCTGCTGGCGCTGCTTTTTCTGTTTAACGGTTTCCCCTAAAGCGGCCTCCATTTTTTTGGACCGGTTCACCTGGATGTTTTTCCACAGAAGGTAGATGATGACCAGAAACAGGATAATCAGCAGCAGGCCGCCGATGATCAGATACAGGTATTCTGTCCCCAGAGAAGACATCAGCCGGATGAAAATAAGGGTCACCATAATACCGCCGATAATTCCGGCAATCAGTTTGGCCGCAGCTGATCCGAGAAAACGGCCGGCCAGCCCCCCTAATGTAGACAGCATAGAGATCATGGGTTTTAGTGTCCTTTAGTCAAAAATACGCTTACATTATGGATAAACTTGGAGGCATCGTGCCAGAGCAGCTGGCTTGAAATCATGTATACCACCACAGAGACCACCAGTACCGTGGTAATGGCCACAACGCCGAACATGGGCGGCAGCATGGCCCCGGGCTTGACAATGGCCTCTTCGGCACCCGGCGAAAGCCTTCGTTCGTCTTCAGGCAGCCGTTCGCTGATTAGGGCATAGAGCCTTTTTTTCATCTCTTTGTCCCGGACGATTTTCCGGTCAAACCCGATGGCCAGACAGACAAAAAACAGTTCGGCCAGCTCCGGGTCCCGGTAGCCGTCGTTTTCCAGGAGTTCAAAAAAACGTTCCCCGGCAATGCTTTTGCCGAAAAGATCCATTTCCAGGGGATGGGCCTGCCAGTCGCTGCTGTACTCTGAGGACGAAAAAATAACGACCTCGTCGATGAGTGCGGTCAGCACATATTTGATCAGGTCCAGCCGGGTATGAAACTCGGAGAATTTGAGCAGCCGGTTTTCAACTTCGGCCAGAAGGGACTTTGCGTCGTTTCTCAATACATCCGGAGACAGCTGTTCTCCTTTGGAAAGCTTTTGCTTCAGGTCTACCAGGTAGTCCAGAAGGGGGGCGGCGGACCGGACAATCAGATTCCCTGACGATGCCGGTAATGGCGGTGTCATCCCCTGTGATGGGCTGCTGTACATAAAAAACTCCTGATTTACTGCCGTTGCCGGCATCAAATTTACGCTATTGTTTGATGTGAACAAACAGCTTCATATCCGGCAGTAAATTGCCGGGTATGCCCCTGATTTCAAACATCAGTTCTTTTCTGAACTGGTCGACAAACTCCAGGTTGTCCGTAAAGCTGAGCTTAAAGTAATGAAGGCCGCTGCGGTCCTGAAGCCCGATGGGGATTTTTTTAATGTTCTGGCAGGATATCCCCCGGCGCCGTTCGGCCAAAAGGTCATCAATAATGGACGGGGGCCCCATTTTGACCCTCAAGTCGCTGATAATGGAGATCAGTTCATTGTCTGTCATATCGGTTTCAATACACAGGTAAGCCGGGAAATCCTTTTCAAGCCACTCCAGATCAAGGGGACACAGCCGGGTGTTTTTGCGAAGTTCAAAATCCCTTTGGACGAATTCGGGCACCACCCCGCCTTCCAGGAGGCTCCAGATCAGCTCAAACAGCCGGTCCATGACCTGGGTTAAGTGGGTGTGCCGGTATTCGGGAACATCCAGGGGCATTTCCGTGATCAGGGCCGACAGCTGGCCGGCCAGCCGGACCAGCTCCAGGTAAAGCTGAAGGGGATGGGTTTCATCCATGGCGGTCAGCTGCCGCAGCACCAGCCCGAAGCTTGCCGTGATCTGGCACCGGCTCAGGGACATGAGGGCATTGGCCGGATCAGCCAGAAGCATCCGGTGTTTTTCGGTTAATTCCCGCCGGATATAGGTGGCCTGGTTGTTCAAGTGGACCACCAGGTTGGTCAGTTTTTCCCTGAACCCCGGTGCGGCATTTAAATTGAGCAGGGGGGGGATAAAATCCGGGTTGACGGTGGGCAGGTCGGTCTGGGGGGAAAGAACAATCTGGGAGATCTGGATGCTTTCAAACTCTTCTTCCGGGGGATCCCCGAAAAACAGCCGGACATTCCACAGCCGGATCTGGATGGCCTGTTCATTGTCCCCGGTAGAATCATCTTCAACTTCGATTTCCCGGATGACCGCAGGCTTTACGGCCCCGGTATTCTCTTCTCCAAATTTATGGACGCTGGGCAGGTGGTCTTCTTTTTTCCGGATGGCTGCCCAGACCGGCAGCACCGTGTTTTTATTCTCAAAAAATTCCTGAAAAGACTTTTCCGGTGCCACGGCGTTGCCCGGGATTTCCACCCAGGTTCCGTCGGCCATCCTGAAAGAGGCCCGGTGGATTTTGAGCCGGAACCCTTCTAAAGCGTTTTTGTCAATGGCAATGGCGGCCACCCCCCAGTTGTTGGGGACGGTCAGGTTCTGATTGATGATTCTGGTGTTTGCAGACTGTTCTGCCACCTGGAAATGATGGGGCTGGATAAACATCCCCTCATGCCAGTTTACCGGTGCTGTGCCATAAATCATTGTTTAAGCTCCAAATTATTTTCCCTGATCAAAATGTCAAACTGGTTCTGTGACTTGGGGCAGTCAATTACCAGCTGCTGGGCCTCCCGGTTCATGGCCTCTTCAAAATCCGCGTAGATCAGGACCTTGGTGATGTCATGTTTAATGACAAGTTCTTTGGTCCGCTCCCCGCCGCCGCGAATGGCCAGGGGGTATAACTCGTCATCCAGAAGTGTGTCCCTAAACTGGCTCCCGAACCAGTCCTCAGGGCCGATGGTAACAATCTTCTTTAACACCGCATCCGGGATGACAATGATGTCAACCGGGAGCAGGACACCGGCATTGATGGCCGGGTCTGCCGTGAAATTGAGGGTTAAATTCCTGGGTTTGCCCGGTCCTTTTGTCGCACAGGACGTGATTAACGCAGCACTCAGCATACAAATGACGGCTTTTAATACCCATTTTTTCATTTGATTTTTACTCCTAGGAAATGACTTTATTTTTAATGGTTTTCCGGACAATGTTTTCCGCTAACCCTTCCAGTTCAGCCTCTTTTAATACCCGCTTTACGGCAGCGGATACAGAGGCGCTTGAATTGGAACGCGGCGGGAACAGCCCTTTATGATCCCCATGATCAATGGCCCCGTTAATCCGGTGGCCCAGTTCTTTTTCAAACAGGGTTACGGCATCCCTGTGGGCGGCCAGTACGGCCACCAGGTTTTTTTCCAGCCGTTTGACCCGGTTGTTCAGGTCTGCCTGCTGGGTGGTGTTCAATGCCGTCTCAAAGTCCAGATCCTGATCCGGCCGTGCCGGGGTTCCTTTGGCAAACCCCGCGGAAACCGCATCTTCGATAAATCCGGAGATAATCCGCTCTATGCGGAGAAAGGAACCGGCCAGTATCTTTTTAAACGGATCCACCTCCTTTGGGGGATCCGGTGCTGCCTTCGGGGGGGCCTGAAACCGGTTTGAAGCACCCTCAACAAAAGCGACATCCCCATTTAATACCCTTGCGGCCGGACTTTTCTTTTCGTTAAGAACCGCCTCAATAAACCCCTGAATATCCACCGGCTTTGTATTGGCGTCACTGGCCATATCCAGGATGGCCCATACCCTGGGGGGGGTGATGCGCTGGTCCTTGTGGAAAAACCGGTACTTGGGATATACATTACACGGCCCTGACCCAAAAAACATGTTTTTTTTAAAGTCAGGGCTTAACAATCTTTTTATTCCCTCAAAGGCATCCAGCTGTTTGGGACGGTAGAACTCAGGCTGCTGAAAAATATGTGAGATGTCTATATAGCTTGTTTTTTGCTGCAGCCTGTCCCAGATTTGTTTTAAAGGGGCCGTAAAATCGTAAACCTCCAACGGGTCATTAAAAAAACCGTCTTCAAGGAGGACACCGCCTTGTGAAGCCGGGATCTCGCTGATTTCGACCATGGTGCCGCCCACCAGTAAAATCATCCCGGGCTTAAGTTTGATTTTATCCACCTTTGAGCCCTCAAACCAGGTGCCGGAAAGGCTCTTTTCATCGGTCAGGTAGCTGTCTTTCCCCTCTCTTGTGACACTGGCATGCCATCTGGATATGGTCATATCAAAGGGAAGGGTGAGGTGGTTGCCGACCTGTCTGCCGATCAGGACCGGGGAACGGGTATCCCGGATGCAGGTCCTCAGGCCATCCATGGGGCCGCCGATCACCTCCAATGCCATGGTCGTATCCATCTTACTTCTCCGGCAGCTTTTCCAATAGTCTCTGGGCCCGGCCGTAATAAGAAGAATCCTTTGGGATATCGGCCAGCACATCCCTGGCCGCCACCGTATCTCCCGATGATATCAGTTCATTGGCCAGATCAAACAAGGCTTTATTGGGATCTTCCTTCGGGGTTTCGGTCACTTCAGGGGCCTGCTGGTCAGCTGTGTTTTCAGCCGGTTTTGCAGCGGCGGGTGCCGGGGGATCAACGGCCGTGGTTTTTGGGGCCGGGTCCTTGAAAAAGAGGATAAACGCGATAAACGCCAGAATCAAGACCGATAAAGCGATGATCCCGCCGATAATCAGCTTGTTTTTATTGCCGCCGGTTCCTTTGTCCGAATACTTCTGGCTTCTGGGGACCGGGTCAAAACCGCCGGGGGCGGTTCTTGGGGCCGGGTCAAAAGCCGGCGGCGGACCGGCGGACAAATTGACATCGCCATGTGCCGGAGCGGACGGGCGGGGCGTGGGACCAAACCCTTCAGGCGTTGCCTGTGGTGCCGGGTCAAGGGGGGGCGGCGGCGGGACCGAATATTCCTGTTTCCAGTTATCTGAGAACGTGCCGTCTGCCGGAGGGGAGGGCGGTTCATTTGCTGCCCCCGGGGCATTCATAAAGGTATCCCGGGGAGAGGGATCAAAGGGCTTGGGCGGTTCCGGTTCTGAGGCAGCCGGGGTCGCGGCGGGGCGGGGCGGCTGTGATGGCACCCCTGCTGTTTCCGGCCGAAGGCCCGGCGTTACAATAATGGTTTTGTCTTCATCCATCTCAAACTCTAAACGGCACGACACATCCCCGATGGTAAAGGATGCCGGGGGGGTGACCGTAATCACCGGGCCTGTGTGGAGCTGGTTATCCATATAAAGCCCGTTGCGTCCGGATATGTCTATGGTGACGTTTCGGCCATTTCTCGTCAGGGTTAAATGCTTCCGGCTGACGGTTTTACTTTCTACGAAAAAATCATTTTCAATGCTCCGGCCAACCGCAATGGCTGTCCCTGACGCCAGAAACAGCTTGTTTTCCGGATCATTCTCCATAAAAAACAGAAGTTTCTCTTCTCCTGACGGCGGTTGGAGATCCGTGATTATGGTTTTATCATCATCGAAAAAATTACTGGAATTCATGATTTATATCTTCATGTTGATCAATCGTTAAAAACTGCCCTCAACGACCGGGAGCCCGGGAATCGTGCAAGTTTAAGACTTATCCCCGGCCTGCCGGGGGATGATAACATTTTTTACTTTCCCCGTGACCGGAAGCAAACCATTCAAGTCCACCACGTAACTTAACGGAGGCCGTCGGTTTTAGGGGCGGCTGGACCAAACGAAGCCAGCCGGCAGATAGAACATTTTATATTTTTAATACCATATGCCCTGTTAAAGCAAGAAATTTTAATAAAAATCATATTTTTAGGAAAATGTTAGGTAAAAGTGTGGTGATGAACGCCGGTGTTCGGCTCTGGGGCGGCGGACGAAAAATCCTCCTTTTTTACGGCTGCTTAAATAAAAAAAGGCTGAAATCCTTGAGAAATCTGGATTTCAGCCCTTGTTCTTTTTTAGGTGGCGGAGAAGGAGAGATTCGAACTCTCGGTGGAAGTTTCCCCCCACAACCGCTTAGCAGGCGGTCCATTTCAGCCACTCATGCACTTCTCCGCAAATGTTTTTTTGGCGGAGGAGGTAGGATTCGAACCCACGAAGCTGTTACACTTAACGGTTTTCAAGACCGCCGCCTTCAGCCGCTCGGCCACTCCTCCAAAATTAACCATGGGGTTATATCACTTTGGCTGGAACAGGTCAACACAAGAAACAAGAAACTAGATACAAGAAACAAGATATGCAAGATAGGGAGGGGAACCGGCACTCATTTCTTGTCTCTTGTTTCTTGTCTCTTGTTTCTTGTTGACATTGAAACAGCTTGAGCTATATTAAGAAGTTTTGAGATCTTATAAATTTAGGAGAAACCGGATGAGGCAGAAAATACAATTTGAAAGAGATGTGAAAAACGGGATCTTAACGATTC
Source organism: uncultured Desulfospira sp. (assembly GCA_963663165.1). Classification (GTDB taxonomy): domain Bacteria; phylum Desulfobacterota; class Desulfobacteria; order Desulfobacterales; family Desulfobacteraceae; genus Desulfospira. Next base: position 6,609,076 of record OY760175.1, read on the forward strand.
TTGAGTCCAGTGAAGTGGATCCCGGGGTGGTCATGCCCCTTCATGAAGAAGATTATGACATAAACGAAATAAGCCAGGCATCCGCCCAGGGGCTTGAACCGTTTAAGGTGGCATTAAGGCGGAAAAGTTTTTTTCCTCCCCATGAACTGTGTATCAGGCTTTTTGAAGAAACCCGGGAATTTTTCGGCGATGAGTCCCGGAAAAAAGTCACCATTGAATACAATGAAGCCGAAAGTCTTCCGGTCGAGGAGTTCCATTTAGAGGACAATGATGTTGAATTAGACGAGCTTTTAGATGAAGACGGTGACACCAAAGAAGATGAAATGAAAGAAATCGATTCTGACGACGACACCCCCCGATTTACCCCGGAAGATACTTCTGAACATGAAAATTAAAGAGCAGATCAAAGAGATTGTCCTTGCAGCGGCCAGGGCCGCATATGAAAACGGTGCCCTGAAAAGTTCCCAGGTCCCTGACATGGACATTGAAGAACCCAAACACGAGTCCCAGGGAGATCTGTCCACCAACTTTGCCATGGTATCTGCCGGCCTTCAGAAAATGGCCCCCCAAAAGATTGCCCAGGCAGTGGTTGATGCCATGCCCCCTGTGGACACCATAGAAAAAGTGGCGGTGGCCGGGCCCGGGTTCATCAATTTTTTTCTGTCTGCCTCAGCCTTTCATCCGGTGGTTGATGAGGTACTTTCCAGGGACGAGGCCTATGGGGCATCGGATGTGGGAAAAGGACAGAAAATCCAGGTGGAATTTGTCAGCGCCAATCCCACAGGTCCGCTTCATGTGGGGCACGGCAGGGGGGCGGCCGTGGGTGATTCCATGGGAAATATTCTCTCCTTTGCCGGGTTTGATGTTCAAAAGGAATATTATATAAATGATTCAGGCCGTCAGATCCGGACCCTGGGCACCTCTGTCTGGCTCAGGATTCAGGAAATGGCGGGCAGGCCGGTTGACTTTCCCCAGGACTGCTACCAGGGCGATTATATCCGGGACCTTGCCAAAGAACTGCTTGAACAGCAGGGAAAAGATTTCCCGGACCAGGATGAGGCAAAAGGCATTGAAGAAAGCGCCCGGTTTGCTGCTGGGAAAATTCTGGATGGCATCCGCAAAGACCTTGAAGACTTCGGGGTGACCTTTGACCAATGGTTCAGTGAGCAGAGCCTTTACGACACCGGCCGGGTAGACGAGGCCATCCAGAATCTCAAAGACCGGAGCGTCATCTATGAAAAGGACGGCGCCCTCTGGTTTAAGACAACGGATTACGGTGATGAAAAAGACCGGGTAGTGGTCCGAAATAACGGGCTGACCACCTATTTTGCATCGGATATTGCCTATCATATTGAAAAGTATGAAAGAGGTTTTCACCGGGTGATTGATGTCTGGGGCGCCGACCATCACGGGTATATCAAGCGACTGAATGCGTCTGTTGTGGCCTCAGGCCGGAAAAGTGAACAGTTTGATGTGATCCTGGTTCAGCTGGTCAACCTGCTGCGCGGCGGGGTCCCGGTTCAGATGTCCACCCGGGCAGGGGAGTTTGTCACCCTCAGGGATATTATGGATGAGGTGGGAAAAGATGCGGCAAGATTTTTGTTTTTAAGCCGCAGTTACGATTCCGGCCTTGATTTTGACCTGGAGCTGGCCACCCGGAAAAATTCTGATAATCCGGTATATTATGTCCAGTACGTCCATGCCAGGATAACGGGGATACTGGTCAAGGCGGCTGAACAGGGGATCATCCCGGAAATTGATTTTCAGGCAGGGAAAAATCTGGACCTTCTGGATCAGGCCGAAGAGATCAAGCTCATGAAAATACTGGCCGGTTTCAGGGAACAGGTGGAAAAAAGCGCATCCACCCTGCACCCCCATGTTATTTTTACCTACCTGATGACCCTGGCTTCGGCTTTTCATGCATATTACAACAAGCATAAAGTCATCACCGATGAAAATGCCCTGACCCTGGCCCGGCTCAGCTTGGTGCTCGCGGTTAAGAAGGTGATCCGGAACGGTTTGGGGTTATTGGGGGTAAGCGCCCCGGAGCGAATGTAAGTTGTGTTTGAACAAAAAGTCACCCATCTGCTGCGTTGCAGGGGAATTTGCAATCCTCACAACCTGAAGGTTGCTCCGGTTACAAATTCCCCTGCGCCTTGCATCTGGGCAACTTTTTGCCCAAACACGGGCTTTTGTTCAGGCAATGGTTTTTTAAGATGTAACGTTGGATCGGGAATGAACCATCAAGCTTAAAGGCGGCGGGCCGGGTGAAGGCGATTTTAAAATATTCCACCTATGGGTTTATCGGGGGATGGATGTTTTTTCTGGGGGTGATGGTCGGCCGGGGACATTCGCCCGTGACCTTTGATACCCGGGGGTTCCAGGACCGGCTGGCCGCCATTGCCAGGCAGTCCCAGCAACCGGTGCCCCAGGCGGAAGACGGTGAACTCAGGGTCTATGATGTGAAAAACGACCAGGAGTCAAAACGCCTGGAAAGACGGGTGATCCCAAAGGAGTCCTCCCTGATGGCCAAAACCGGTTCGGTGGCCCAAAAAGTTCAGGACCCTGAACCCAAGCCGCTACAGCCGCCTGAAACCCCGTTCCAGGCCCCGGCAGCATCCGATGACAAGGCCGGCCCGGAAGAAATTCAAAAAAAAACGCCGGTAGTTGATGAGACCAGGGGCCTTGTCGGAACCAAGGCGGATGCGGGGTCCAAAAGTCCGGCCGACAGTGAACCGGTACCGGTTAAAACCAGTAAGAAAGCCGCCAGCTTAGATACCGAGGCCCTGTCCCGGTTTAAAAAAGGACCCGCCGGCCGGGATGACGGCAAAAAGGCCCCAAAAGTTGAAGCATCTGCTGTGGCAGCAAAACCGCCGGCCGATTCCGATACCGGAAAGGAAACCCAGGCCGGTCATAAAGACAAGGAAAAAGACGCCGGACCGTCATACACCATTCAGGTGGCCTCTTACCGGTCTCTTGATGATGCCTTAAACCAGATGCATCTTTTGGATAAGAAAGGGTTTGCATCCAACAGGACCCAGAAAGAAATTGACGGGACGGTCTGGTACCGGGTGAGATGTGGTTCTTTTACCACCCGCAAAGATGCACAGGCATTTTTAGATAAACTGGAAGCGGTTGGTTTTAAAGGCCTGATCCTTAAGGTTTCGGGGTAATGTTTAGCATTTAGCTTTAAGCCTTTAGCTATAAGCTATAAGGAATGGCCGCTGGCTAACAGCTAACAGCTAACAGCAAGGAATGAAAATGAAAATATCAAAAGAAGAAGTTGAGAAAATTGCCCATCTTTCCCGCCTGGACATAGATGAGGGGCAAAACCTGGACCTGGCCGGGCAGCTGAGCCGGATCCTGGATTATATTGATAAACTCAAGGACGTGGATGTGACCGGGGTAAAGCCTTTTTCCGGGGCCGCCTTTATCCATAATGTCCTTCGGAAGGACGAGTGCCGGCCCTCTCCCGGGCCTGATGTTACCCTGGCCAATGCGCCGGAGCGGGATGAGGACTTCTATCTGGTGCCCCGGGTCGTTAAATAGAAAACGGGACTTGGGACTTGGGATTTGGGACTTGGGGTGGTCACCCCGCCGCTTTTTAACGCAACTCCCATATCTCATACCCCATATCCGGATTTTTCGATAATTGTTGTGGACGGAACGGTTTTTAAAATTTAAGGTCGTCCCTGACGGCTGTATAAAAATAAAATAACGGCGGATTATGGACTTACATGAACTGACAATTAAACAGGCATCGGACCTTCTGGCCCAAAAAAAGATATCCTCTCTTGAACTGACCCAGGCCCTGCTGGACCGGATTGAGGCCCTTGGCCGGACCATTGCCTCTTTTATCACACTCGATCCGGATGATGCGCTGGCCCAGGCCCAAAAGGCTGATGACATTATCGCGGCCGGTGAAAACACCCCCTTTACCGGGGTTCCCATTGCCCTGAAAGATGTGCTGTGCACCAACGGCATCAGGACCACCTGTGCATCAAAAATACTGGAAAATTTTGTTCCGCAGTATGATGCCACAGTGGTGTCCAAGTTAAAACAGGAACACGCCGTGATCATTGGCAAGACCAATATGGATGAGTTTGCCATGGGGTCATCCACTGAGAATTCGGCCTTGATGGTAACGGCCAACCCCTGGAATACGGCCCATGTCCCGGGCGGCTCCAGCGGCGGGTCAGCCGCTGCGGTGGCGGCCAGGTTCTGCTGCGGGGCATTGGGGACGGACACGGGCGGCTCCATCCGGCAGCCGGCCTCCCACTGCGGGGTCGTGGGGTTAAAGCCCACCTATGGACGGGTATCCCGGTTCGGCCTGGTCTCCTATGGATCTTCCCTGGACCAGATCGGCCCCATTGTCCGGGATGTAGAAGACGCGGCCCTGATGATGAACCTGATCTGCGGCCATGATCCAAAGGATTCAACCTGTTCGGACCGCAAGGTGCCGGATTTTACCCAGGCGCTTTCCAATCCCTCCCTTAAAGGGATGAAAGCCGGAATTCCCAGGGAATACCAGTCCATGGAAGGGGTGGACCCTGAGGTGAGCGCCGTATTTAAACATGCGGTAAAAACCCTGGAAGGTTTGGGCGTGGAAACGGTAGAGGTGGGGCTTCCCCATTCGGAATATGTGGTGGCGGCCTACTATATTATTGCCCCTTGTGAAGCCAGCGCCAACCTGGCCCGGTTTGACGGGGTGAGATACGGGTTCAGGGCCCAGGGGCAGGATGATTTGATCAGCATGTATAAACAGACCAAATCCAAGGGATTCGGCCCTGAGGTCCAACGGCGGATCATTATCGGCACCTATGCCCTGTCTGCCGGATACTATGACGCTTATTACGGCAGGGCGTCCCAGGTTCGGACCCTGATTATGGAAGATTTTTCCAAAGCGTTTGAAAAATGCGATATCATTCTGTCTCCGGTGGCACCGACCCCGGCCTTTAAGATTGGGGAAAATGTGGATGACCCGTTGACCATGTATTTGAGCGATATTTTTACCCTTTCTGCCAATATGGCCAGTGTTCCGGGCATTTCGGTGCCCGCCGGGTTCTCGTCTTCAGGGCTTCCCATCGGGTTTCAGATGATGGGGGCAAGGTTCGATGAAACGGCTTTGCTTAAAGCCGGATTTGCCCTGGAGCAGGCACTGGATTTGAAACCCAAATTCCCCGAGATATAGGAGGAAAAAGATGTCCACTATTCAGCCCCAGGGCGAAGCCCTCAAAAAAGCCGTGGAATGGATTTCTGAAAAGAGAAAATCAGACCCGGACCTTGATCCGGCCCGACTGGCGGATGAGGCGGCCCTTAAGTTTGATTTAAGCCCCAAGGATTCCGAATTTTTGCTTCGTTTCGTAAAACAGGAAGACTAATGGCGGATATCAGGATACTTCCGGATATCCTGTCCAATCAGATCGCGGCTGGCGAGGTGGTGGCCCGGCCGGCATCCGTGGTCAAGGAACTGGTGGAAAACAGCATTGATGCCGGGGCCCAAAGAATCCGGGTGGACATTGAAGACGGCGGAAAACGGCTGATCCGGGTCAGCGACGACGGGGAAGGCCTCAGCCGTGACCAGGCCCTGCTGGCCATTGAGCGGTATGCCACCTCTAAGATTTTTACCCGGGAGGATCTGTTTTCCATTTCAACCTTTGGGTTCAGGGGGGAGGCCCTTCCTTCCATTGCCTCGGTATCCCGATTCTGCCTTGTCTCCCGTTTACATGACAAAAATACCGGCACACGGATTGATATATCCGGCGGAAAATTAAGTTCTGTCTCAGATGCCGGTGCCCCGCCCGGCACCATGGTGGAGGTGAAAAATCTTTTTTTCAACACCCCGGCCCGGCGCAAATTTTTAAAATCCAGGAACACGGAAGGCGGCCATATTGCCGATACCCTGTCGGGCATGGCCCTTGGCAGTCCGCATATCGGATTCACCCTGAGTGTGGATAACCGGTTGGCCAAAAATTTTCCGGTCAATCAGGACCTGGTTTCACGGTCCCGGGTGGTCTTGGGCCAGGATGCCGGCCAAAGCCTTTATCCCATCCAAGGGGAGCAGGGCGGTATAAAGGTGGCGGGCACATGCACCCACCCTTCGGTGACCCGGGCCACGGCCCAGCGGATTTACCTGTTTGTCAACCAGCGCCTGGTCTATGACCGGGGGCTGGTCGGGGCCGTGTTCCGGGGATACAAGGGGCGGATTATGAAAGGCCGGTTTCCCATGGGAACAGTTTATGTGACCCTTCCCTTTGACCAGGTGGATGTCAATGTCCATCCGTCCAAACGGGAAATCAAATTCTTAGACCCCGGGCCGGTGTATGACCTGGTCACATCCTGCGTTGAATCGGCCATGACAAGGGCCCAGAAAAACGTTTTTCACTATACCCTCAGCAGCCCGGGCAGGGATACGGCACCCGTTGCCCTGGAAAATGAACCGGTTGAGGGCCCCCCGCACAGCCTATCTTTGACGGAATCCCGACAGATGGAAACACGGATTTTTGTCCCGGAGGAACCGGTTTTGGAAAAGAAAATCGATTTTTCCCACCGGTTTTCATATCCCCCGGCCAAGGTTGAACAGGCTTCCCTTGAATGGGATCAAGAAACAAGAGACAAGAGACAGGAAACAAGAGGGGAAAGCTTTGAAGATCGGGGCAGGGGGCGGAATGGTGACCTTCGCCAAAGAGAAAAAGACATCCGGGTTGTGGGGCAGGTGATGAATACTTATATCCTGGCAGAGCGTGAGGGCTGCCTGATCATGGTGGATCAGCATGCGGCCCATGAACGGATAGTCTATGAAACCCTCAAAAAACGGCATCAGACCCTGGATGTTCAAAGCCAGGACCTGCTGGTGCCCGAAATTCTGGAGTTGGGTCACCGGGAGGCGGATCAGCTTGAACAGGTTCTGGCCGACCTTTCAGCACTTGGCCTTGAAATTGAATCTTTTGGCGGAACCAGCTTTGCCGTCCGGTCGGTGCCGGCTTTGGTGGAACAAAAAGATATCAAAAAACTGATCCTGGAGATTGTGGACTCCCTTGCTAACGGCACCCCTTCGGTGTCGGGATGGCTTGAAGAGTGCTTGATTTCCATGTCCTGCCACAGGGCGGTCCGGGCCAACAAACCCATGAACGCGGGGGAGATGGCACAGCTTTTAACGGATCTGTTTGCATGTAAAAATCCGTTTCACTGCCCCCATGGCCGGCCCACCATGATCTCCTTTGACAGCCATCATATGGAAAAAATGTTTAAACGGCTGGTTTGAAGGCCCGAGCCGGTGTTATCAACTTAACGCCTTGCCCTGTATAAAAAAAAAAGGTATATCTGGTGACCATATAATTTTGGGATCTAACATTTGAAGGAGTCTGTTTTGAAAAAATTTTTTCAAGTTGCTTTGTTTGCCGGTTTGGTTTTGCTTCTGGCCCAGTCCGCGGCCATGGCTGCGGCTGCTAAAGTTGCGGTCCTTCCCTTTACCATCAACGCCCCGGGTGACATGGGGTTCCTGCGGGACGGGATCCAGGACATGCTGGGCTCCCGGCTGTCCTGGGAAGATAAGGTGGTGGTTATTGACCGGGAGGCCGTTAATCAGGCCGTTGAATCCGTCACCGGATTTAAAGGGCAGAACCTGGCCCTGATGGTGGGGGCCAAGCTGTCCGCAGATTATGTGGTTTACGGCAGTCTGACCATGATCGGGGAAAATGCCAGCATTGACGCCAAGGTGGTGGATGTGGCCGGCAAAAGCGAACCCACATCAATATATAAACAGACCGATACCGTGGGCCAGGTGATCCCTGAGATCAACAAGTTTGCCACGGATATCAATACCAAAGTCTTTAAACGGCCTGCGGCCCCCGGGTTTGAGGAAACACAGCCTGCCCAACGATACGCCTATCCCAACCAGGGCGCCATCATCCCCAGCGGCATGGCGGCCGGTGCAATGATGGGATCGGCCGGGCGCCTGGAATTCTGGAAAAGCCGGGATTATGATTACCTGATCACGGGCATTGCCTTTGGGGATGTCAACAAAGACGGCATCAATGAAATTGTCTATATCTCCGGCCAGCAGGTTTTTGTGACTTATTATGTTAACGGCGCATTGGCACCGCCCCTTGAAATTGCCAACACCCGGGTCAATACCTACATCGGTGTGGATGTGGCCGATATCAACGGAAACGGGACGCCTGAAATTTTTGTGTCCGGACTTACCGCAGATGAAAACGAGGTCAGCTCTTATGTATTGGAATATGACGGTGCCGGGTACAAAGAAATCGTCACCCGCTCGCCTTATGTTTTCCGGGTGGTAAAGCCCGTTAACGGGGATCTCATGCTTATAGGACAGCGTCAGGAAGGAAAAAAAGGAGGGGTTTTTGCATCCAAAATTTCAGTAATGGCCCCAAGGGGAGATGCTTATTCCCCGGAAAGACTTTTGTTAAGGCCCGGGTTGTCCAATGCCTTAGGGGTCACTGTGGACGACCTTGACGCCAATGGGAATACCACCGTCATTGCCTACGATAAAAATGACTATCTTCAGCTGTTTTCAGGGGAAGGCCGGCCAAGCTGGAAAGGTACGGACAGGCTTGGGGGCAGCATGAGCCGTTTTCTGATCACACCGGAAGATCCTACCGGGGTACTAATAACCCAGTATTTCCCGGTCCGGGTGGGGACTTATGATTCAAACGGGGATGGAAAACCTGAAGTCATTACCCCGGCCAGCCATGATAAGGTCATGAATCTGGTGGACGGGTTCCGGGTGTTCTCCAAAACCCGCATGCAGGCCCTGTCCTGGGACAGCTTGGGGGTATTTCCGGCCTGGCAGACCCGGGACCTGAATGGCCGGATCAGTGATTTCTTTATTGAGGATTTTGACGATGACGGCGTTATGGAGCTGGTGGTTTCCCTGGTCAAAGAGGAAAAGGGCGCCCTTCTGGACACAGGGGCCCAAAGCACCATTGTGGCCTATGAACTCGGGGAAAAACTTAAGGAAAAGTAAAAAAACAGCCATAATCGGCAAAACCTGCAATAAATTCTTGACATTGTGCAGTGCGGCTGGTATTTGGGTAACATAAAAATCTCCTGTCGGGCGATTTTTTGTTAACGGAATCTGAAAATCAATAGGGGATTCCGGTTTCTAATTTAGAAAAGTTAGGGGTTTGAACCGGCCTTTTAAAAGGAGGGGCCGGTTAAAAGTCCTTCTTTAGTGAAAGTAATTTTATATTAACTCCAATTTAAAAAGGAAAAAAAGATGAAAAAATTAGCGATTCTTTTGGCAGCACTGATGGCCGTAGCCTTTGCTGCTCCGGCATTTGCTGCCGACAACCTTGAACTGAGCGGTCAGTTCTGGGTCCGTGGCTGGGACATCAGCAACGACGGTTATACCGATGGCAATGATGCCAGTTTTTTTGACCAGAGAATGAGGCTCATGGCCAAAATTAAAGCCAGTGATAATGCCTATGTCGTCATCCGTACCGACCTTGGTGAGGGTGTTTGGGGTTCTGGTAATAGTGCTCTTAACGGCATGGGGGGCGGTTTCGGTACTGGACTGATTGCCCGGCCTGATGAAACTACTGAGGTTCAGATTGACCGTCTTTATGGCGTTTACAATGCAGAGATGTGGGAACTGACCGCTGGTCTTCAATACCTTGGTCTGGGTATTAAAGAAGTGGTTGATATTGAGCCTACCGCATTCAAACTTCGCCTGAAACTGGGTGCTGTGGAACCCTCGCTTATTTATGCCAAGATTGATGAAGGGACATCCATAGATGATGACGCCGACGCAGAAAAAGACGGCGACCTCTACGCCCTGAATGTCAGCTTTGATCTGGCTGGCTTCGGATCAAATGTTTATTATGCTTACTACGAAGATGATTCAGTAGACATTGACCAGTGGGTACTGGGGTTCATGACTGCCGGCAAACTTGGCATTGTCAACCTGACTGCTGAAATTGATTTCTTCGGCGGTGAAAATGATACTACCAATGTTGACTATGTTGGATGGAACTTTTACCTGAAAGGCGAAGTCCCCATAAACGACGTTTGCAAAGTTGGTGCTGAATTCCTGTATGCCCCCGGTACTGATGAGGCTGATGAGGATCAGATCAGCAACATCGGCGGAACTACCTTTGGCGGCTTCAACATCATGGATGCCAATTCTCCTGCAGTTCCTGATATTGCCCTTGAAGAGGGTGATGACTTTGAATTGACCGCTGATGGCGGTATTATCGGCTTTACCCTGTTCGGTGATTACAAAGTTACTGAAGATCTTTCCTTTGGCGCAAAGATCGGTTATTTTGAGCCTGAAGAAGATGAAAACACCTTACTTGACGACAAGTTTGCCTTCCTTCTCTGGGGAAACTATGCATTAGGTTCCAACACTTCTGTATGTTTGGCATACTTACAGGAACTGCCTGATACTGACGCTGTGAATGACGAAGACATTCAGACCGTTTATGCAAAATTCCAGATTAACTTCTAAGCATTTAGCTTAATTTAAATAAAATTACTTTCACGAGTTAAGGGCTGCAAGATTTCTTGCAGCCCTTTTTATTGTTCTGAAGAAAAACAATGTTTAATCAATAAAACGCTTGACATGGGGTTGAACCCGGGATAAAACCGGAATGAACAGTCGGCTTCTCTGCCCGGTTTCCTATGCGGATAAGGGTCATCGTTATTCACGATGGCCGGAAAATAACAGCAGCTTAAAAAAGGGAGGAAAAGATGATGAAGAAAACGGTTCAATTATTGACACTGGCGTTGATTCTTTGCTGTTTGCCGCAATTTGTTCTTGCAGGGGGGATTGACAACAAGCAGAACTTTTCAGCGCGCTACATGGCCACAGGAAGCCGGAACGCGGCCACGGACGGTGCTGACATTGCCGCCTACAACCCGGCCGGTATCATGCAGCAGGAACCCGGCATCACCGTTGAATTTGATGCCCATTACATTGAGAAAGACTATGTGCACAAGTTTACCACCTATGACACGGCAACGCGGATATCAGGTGAATCAGATGAGCCTAGTTTAGTACCGGGACTTTTCGCTACCTATAACAGCGGGAAATGGGGCCTTTTCGGCGCTGTTACCGTCAATGGCGGCGGTGGGAAAGTGAAATATTCCGATGGAAATGGGATTACCAATCTGCTGGAAGGTATGATGATGACAACTTATGGCGGTTTGGGCAATGCCTTACTGGGTATCACTGAAAACGAGAGCATTGAAGCCGAAAGTATGTACATTACCTACACCATTGGTGCGACATATAAGATCAATAATATCTTCTCCGTTGGTGCCGGTGTCAGATGGGTCGATGCCGAAAAATCAGTTGAGGGCCATGCTGAATTTACCAATTATAACATTTTATTCCATGGAACCGAGTCGGACATCGATATTGATTATGAAGAATCGGCTGACGGCTGGGGCTGGGTGGCCAGTGTGAACGTCAAACCCAGTGATTCCGTTCTGATTGCCCTTCGCTATGAGTCCGAAGTTGCCCTGGAGTGGGAAAGAAGCTATAATTCTGGAAATAACGGCTGGGGTGCGACTGTTCTTGCTGGGCTTGGCAAACCAGACGGCGAAAAATTTGATCATAACCTGCCGGCCCTTATCGGCCTTGGGTTTGCCTGGCAGGCAACTGAGAAATTGAACATTAATGTGTCATTTACGCATTATTTTGAAGAAAGCGCTGACTGGGACGGCATGGAAGATAATGTCAAAAACAGTTCAGACATCGGCATTTCGTTTACCTATTCTATACTGGATAATTTAAGGGTCAGTGCCGGATACATGCATACCTATGATGGAATTGATGCGGCTGATTATGATACAACCGCTCAGATGAGCCCGGTTCTGGATGCGAATTCCTATTTCTTTGGCATGGGGTATGATTTTAACGAGCATTTCACTGTGGAATTTGCCTTAGCTTACCTCACATATGAAGGCCAAACAGATGCCACCTATGGTGTAGATTACGAAAAAACCAACAAAGCCGTGGGGATCGGCCTGATTTACCGGTTCTAAATCTCACCGATAAATTAAACGTTAATTCCAGGGCCCGGCTTGATTTCAAGCCGGGCCTTGTGTTTTTCTTTGAAAACGATTAACTTTCAGCAGGTTGTTTAAAAAAAGCAGTAAGGGGAAGGGCCTATTTATCATATGGAAATAAAAGACAAGATCAAAGAAATGCTTCATGGCGATTTGGTTGATAAAAATTTTCCACATTGGTCCATTAAAATGGTTTATCTTTTTGGATCATCTTTAACGCAGGATAGTTTTAAGCCCGGTTCAGATATTGACATTGGGTTTATGATTGATCATGAACTTTACGTGAAAGATCCGTTGGCGGCCAGTTATGAAGCTTATAACATTTCAACCAGAATCAGTCTTTTGTTAAACAGAAAAACCGACGTTGTTTTGTTAAACTCGGCTTCTATTGAAACCGCGTACCGGATTATTTCTACCGGGATCCTGTTGTATGAAAAAGACCCTGAATACAGGATGGCCTACGAAATAGCCCTAAAAGGAAAGTATTTTGATTTTAAACCATTTTTGGAAAATTTGCGAAAATCCGCTTAAGGACTGATTGAAGTCAATCTCTTTGTTTCACGGTAAGTTTAATGTATAGAATGGAGACCGGAGACCGGATGCGGCGGTGTTGTTAGGTCGGTCGTAAGGGCGATTCATGAATCGCCCTTACAGGGGCAATTCATGAATTGCCCCTACACCATCACCTGAAATATAATAATCCAAAATTCAATTTTATTGGATCAACGTTTCCTGTCTTGTATATGAGTGCCCTGCCGGTTCGGCTCAACAGCTAATGGCTGACAGCTAACAGCTAAAAGCTCCCTAAAACAAATACTTCCAAACCTTCCATCCCACTTTCTCTTCGGTTTTCTGCCATCTCGGGTTCTGCTGCATTAAGTATTCGGGGTTTTTGCGTTTGGCGTCATTGATGGCCGCCTGCTGTTCCTGTTCGATCTGGTCCCAGGTCAGGGTGGTCCGGTCAAATACTTTTTTGTTGATGGCTGCGGCAATCCGGTCGAGTTTGGCAATGAGTTCATCCCCATTGTCCGATTGTTCAAAAAAGGCCATGTACCGGTTATTGGCCATGTCGAATATTTTGGCGTCAATGCTGAATGATCCGGCAAGTTCGGTAATAGAACCGGTCAGGATATAGTCGCTATTTATTTTTTGAGTAAAAGGGGTCAGGTCTTGAATTATAAGAAAAATAATGCAACACCCCGAAATCCCATTAAAATTTAAAAGAATTTAAATATTTTTTCAAAACTTCCGGAGCGATGAAAAGTCCATATTTTTCCGTCAGCTCCTTAATCTTTAGTGATACATCATCAAATGATATATGATTGAGCTTATTTGCAAGCTTGAAAATACCAAGAACTCCCATGGGCGTAAGTCCTTTTTTTTCTGCGTGGTGCCTTGCCAATAAATCATTCAACAAAATTACATCACAGTTCAGTTCAATTGCCAATTGGATAGCTTCGAGTTCTCCTTGATGCATTCGTCCAACCGAACCAAGAACGAAATTTTTACCAAATTCAGAAACAGGATGTACCGTTATGTAGTCAGGGATGGATTCCATCCCCCACTCACTTTGGACTTTTTCAGGAATAAAAATTTTGTTGAAACACTTTTTCAGTAAAATCAAGGAGCCCGTTTTTTCTAAAAAAATAAGAGGGCTGGTATTTGAAACAACATTAATTGGCTTCATTGATTTGAAAGAAGCTTATCTACAGCATTGCAATCGCCGGAAACGACCTTTTCTGTTAATATAAATCCGCTGTTGAAATGTTCTTTTAATCTTGCTTTGAATTCATCAAAGGAAAGCTCTGCTAATTCAGCGGCACGCTGAAAACTTATTTTCCCGGAATGGTATAGGCTCGCAGCCAGAAAAAATTGTGCTGACTGCGACCCCAACGGTTCCAATATCTCTTCAAAATTTTTTAATGCTGGGATCATCCAGGGGCCTCCTTTCCTTCAAACAACAGGTCCGATACCAAGAATTTTATTTTTTTTTGTTATAATATCCTCTTCGCTGTTGAATTAATATGTTATCGCAAGACTAAAAACATTGCAATCCGGTTTCTTTAACATGGTGGTCCTTTAAGCCCGCCATTGGCTTCTTTTTCGTACTGAAATACCATTTTTATTGGATTAACGTTCCCCGTCTATCGAATGAGTCCTCGCCGGTTCGGCTCAACAGCTAACGGCTAATGGCTAACAGCTAAAAGCTCCCTAAAACAAATACTTCCAAACCTTCCATCCCACTTTCTCTTCGGTTTTCTGCCATCTCGGGTTCTGCTGCATTAAGTATTCGGGGTTTTTACGTTTGGCGTCATTGATGGCCGCCTGCTGTTCCTGTTCGATCTGGTCCCAGGTCAGGGTGGTCCGGTCAAATACTTTTTTGTTGATGGCTGCGGCAATCCGGTCGAGTTTGGCAATGAGTTCATCCCCATTGTCCGATTGTTCAAAAAAGGCCATGTACCGGTTATTGGCCATGTCAAATATTTTGGCGTCAATGCTGAATGATCCGGCAAGTTCGGTGATGGAGCCGGTCAGGATATAGTCACTGTCCAACCTTTGGGAAATTTCTTGAATCTGAACGCTCTGGGTTTCATTTAAGCCGGCGATTTTTTTATTGACCTGGGAAGGGGGCATCACCCAGGTATGGTCCTGCCAGGAAAGCCTGGAATAAAACATGTTGACAAGACCCTGGCTCACATGGGGCATGTCTTTTGAGGCATTGATTTCAAAAGGAAGCACAGCAATGGTTTTAACCTGGGATGCCTGGGGTTGGGAAAGCATGAAAGTCAGACAAATAATAAACGCCATTGCCAGTGAATAAATCAGGTTGCTTTTTTTCAAGATAACCGTCCTTTACAGTTTGGATTTAAGCAGGGGGGTAACCACCTTGGGATCCGCCTTGCCCCTGGATTTTTTCATGATCTGCCCCATAAAGAAGCTGAACAACTTGGTTTTTCCCTGTCTGTAGGCGTCAACCTCATCGGGGTTTTCCGTGATCACGGCCTCAACCATAGATTCGAGTTCAGACAGGTCGGACACCTGTTCAAGCCCTTTTTCGCGGACGATGTCGGCAGCCGGCTTGCCGGTCTCAGCCATCTGCTCAAATACCTCTTTGCCGGCCCTGGCATTGATGGTTCCGTTTTCCATGAGATGGAGCAGTTCAAAAAATGCTTTGGCCGTGACCGGGGACTCATGGATTTCTATTCCCCTGGCATTGAGCATACCCAAAAGGGTGGTCATGGTCCAGTTGGCCGCCTGTTTGATATCTTTAAGACCTTTGACTGTCTCTTCAAAGAAATCGGCTAAGTCAAGGCTTGCCGTCAGTACCTGGGCGTCATATTCGGACAGCGCATACTGGTCAACAAACCGCGCCTTTTTCTCATCGGGCAGTTCAGGCATTTCTTTGGCAGCCGTCTTTATCCATTCATCATCCACAATCAGCGGCACCAGGTCCGGATCGGGAAAATACCGGTAGTCGTGGGCCTCTTCCTTTCCTCTCATGGAAAAGGTCTTATTCTGGTCAGGGTCCCACAGGCGGGTTTCCTGGACCACGGTATCACCGGCATCCAGCACATAGGACTGGCGCTGGATTTCATACAAAATGGCCTTTTCGACATTTTTAAAGGAGTTCAGGTTTTTCAGCTCCGCCCGGATGCCGAATTCCTCCTGGCCTTTAGGCCGTAATGACACGTTGGCATCACACCGGAAACTGCCTTCTTCCATGTTGCCGTCACACACGTCAATATACTTTAAAATGGCATGAAGCTTTCTTAAATAAGCACCGGCTTCTTCGGCGCTTCGGATATCGGGTTCGCTGACAATCTCAATTAAGGGAACACCGGTCCGGTTCAGGTCCACCATGCTTCTGGCCCTGGCCGGATCATGGATGAGTTTTCCGGCATCTTCTTCCATATGAATTCGGGTGATGCCGATGCGCCGGGGGCCGCGACCCTCGGTTTCAATATCTAAATGGCCGTGTTCGGCAATGGGGAATTCGTACTGGGAGATCTGGTATCCTTTGGGCAAATCCGGATAAAAGTAGTTTTTCCGGTCAAACCGGCTTTCTTTGTTGATGGTGCAGTTGGTGGCAAGGGCGGCCTTGATGGCAAAGGTGACGGCGGTCTGGTTGAGGACCGGCAACACCCCGGGCATCCCGGTGCAGACCGGGCAGGTATTGGCGTTGGGAGATTTTCCAAACTCGGTGGAGCAGGCGCAAAAAATTTTTGTTTTGGTTTTCAGCTGGGCATGGACTTCAAGGCCAATGACAGGTTCATATATCATAAATGGTCTGTTTCCCGAATGGGTTCTAAGTTAATTAAAGTGTAATCAGGCTTTCTATATACCCATTGAATTTAGATTTTTCAAGTTATTTAAACTTAAGCAATCTTGTGATATATTCGCAGATTTAAAATAACCAAAGCATGGAAGGCTGTAATGAAATTTTTCCTTAGTGTCATCGGCATGGTCATGATTGTGGAAGGACTGCCTTACTTTGCCTTTCCTAAGCGGATGAAAGAGATGGTTCAGGTGATTTTAGGCCTTGAAGAGTCTCAGTTGCGGCGGTTTGGCTTTTTTCTCATGCTGATCGGGCTAGGGGTGGTTTACGCGGCTGCCGGGAGAGGGTAAGTGTATTTAATATCCGACTATGACTATGACCTGCCTGAGGACAAGATTGCCCAGGTGCCCTGTGAAAACCGGAGCCAATCCAGGCTCATGCACCTTCGGCGTGACGGCCATGGCCTGTTTCACCGAAAATTTCAGGATTTGCCGGACCTGCTTCACCCCGGGGACCTGCTGGTGGTCAACGATACCCGGGTGGTTCCGGCCAGGCTGTTCGGAAAAAAGGAAACCGGGGGCAGGGTAGAGGTATTTGTCCTGGATTATGCCCAGGGGTTAAATCACCTTGAACAAACCGGGGTGTTTCAATGCAACTGCCTGATCCGGGCATCCATAAGCCCTAAGGCCGGGGCTGTCCTGACCCTTGAAGGAAAGGACGGCGCCCTAATGAAGGCCCGTGTGGAACAGGTTAAAGGCACGATGTTTGAACTTTGTTTTCTGGACGGGGATCTGTTCCCCGAGTTTTTACGGTGCAACGGCCGGGTGCCATTGCCGCCCTATATCAAGCGGGAACCGTCTTCCGGTGAACACAACAGCGACAAAGAAAATTATCAGACCGTTTATGCCAGAAACGAGGGGGCAGTGGCCGCCCCTACGGCCGGGCTTCACTTTACCGGTGATTTGATCCGGGTGTTAACGCAAAAAGGGGTCACCCTGGCCCCCATCACCCTTCATGTGGGCTACGGCACCTTTGTTCCGGTCCGGTGCAAGGATATCCGAGACCATGAGATTCATACGGAAATTTATTCTCTGTCCCCGTCCACCGCTGAATTGATCAATCAGGCCAAAGCGGAAAAAAGACGTGTGGTGGCCGTTGGCACCACATCGGTCAGGACCCTGGAGTTTTTGGCTGATGAGGCCGGGTGCGTTCAACCCGGCTCAGGCACCTGTAACCTTTATATTTACCCGGGGTATCAATTTAAATGTGTGGATGCCATGGTCACCAATTTTCATTTGCCAAAATCCACGCTGATTATGCTGGTGTCTGCATTTTATGACCGGGAACGGGTGCTGGCGGCCTATGAAACCGCCGTGACCGAGGATTACCGGTTCTTCAGTTATGGGGATGCCATGTTCATCGAATAGAGGTATTTGAACGAAAACTTACCCATCTGCGGCGTTGCTGCGAAATTTTAAGATCCTCACGTACAACCGTACGCTCCGGTCTTAAAATTCCTTGCGCCTTGCATATGGCCAAGGGGGCATCCAAATATCAAAGAGGTGTAGTTTATGCTGGAATTTACATTATTAAAAAAAAGCGGCGGGGATGACGCCTTAAACGGCCGGGCCAGGAGAGGACGGATCAAAACCCGGCATGGCGTGATTGAAACCCCTGCGTTCATGCCGGTGGGAACCCTTGGCTCGGTCAAGGCGGTTTCAAAAGAAGACCTGTTCCATTGCGGGGCTCAGATCATTCTGGGCAATACCTACCATCTTTATTTAAGGCCCGGGTGTGATGTTATCCGGCATATGGGTGGGCTTCATGAGTTTTCCAAATGGTCATTTCCCCTGCTTACGGATTCCGGGGGGTTCCAGTTCTTTTCCCTGGCCAAGCTGGCCAAATTTACGGATGAGGGGGTCTCTTTTCAGTCCCATATTGACGGTTCCCGCCATTTTTTCTCTCCTGAAAAGGCCGTTGAGATTCAAATGATCCTAGGATCGGACATCATGATGTCCCTGGACTGGTGCATGGGATATCCGGCCACGGAAAAACAGGCCACAGAGGCCCTGGAAAAAACCGTTGCCTGGGCCAAAAGAGGCTTTGATTTCTGGCAGGAAAAGGGCCGTCCCAATAACTTGTTCGGCATTGTTCAGGGGGGGATGTTTAAGGATCTGAGAAGCCGCTGCGCCCATGAACTTGCCGGGATGGATTTTCCCGGCTTTGCCATCGGGGGATTAAGCGTGGGGGAGCCCACCCAAGTCATGTATGAGATGGCCGACCATACCCTGCCCCTTTTGCCTGAAAACAAACCCCGGTACATCATGGGCGTGGGGACCCCTGAAAATCTTGTGGAGCTTGCCGGAATGGGGTGTGACATGTTTGACTGTGTCATGCCCTCCAGAAATGCAAGGAACGGACAGCTGTTTACCTCTTTTGGGACCATCAACATCCCCAATGCCAAATACCGGCTGGACAGCTCCCCCATTGACACCACCTGCGGCTGTTATACCTGCCAAAATTATTCCAGGGCTTATCTGCGCCATTTATACAAATCCCGGGAGCTTTTGGCCTACCGGCTGAACACCATCCACAACCTTTATTATTACCTTGACCTGATGGCCAAAATACGCCATGCAATAGAGCAGGACCGTTTCCTGGAATTTAAAAAAGAATTTTATGAAAAGAGGTGTATAGACTGAAGGGGTTTAGACTGAAGGAGATAAGGCCCCTTGCAACCTTCAGCCTAAAAGCCTTCAGCCTAATTTCCTAAATACGGGAGAGTATATATGCATGAAATGGGAATTGCCCAGCAGCTGGTTCAGATCGCCATTGAGTCCATCCCAAAGGATATGGAAAATCCAAAGGTGGAGACGGTTAATTTGAGAATCGGAAAGCTGGCGGCTGTGGTGGAACACAGCCTGACGTTCTGTTTTGAAATTATTACCAAGGACACCCCTTTGGAGAATGCTCAGCTGGTCATCGATTCGGTTCCCGTAAAGATACACTGCAACACCTGCGGCCATGAATGGGAGGCGGATTCCCCCATGTTCAAGTGTCCTGAATGCAAAGACGGGGAAATTGAGATGGTTTCAGGAAGGGAGATTGATATAACGTCTATCGAAATAGCAGATTAACAGGGAAAGGGTTTTAGCTTATGGAAATCAAGATACAAAAACGGGTATTGGAGAAAAACGAGACCGATGCAGATAAAAACCGGGCCTTTTTCAAAGACGCCAATCTGTTTGTTTTAAATATGATGTCCTCCCCGGGATCGGGAAAAACCCAGACCCTGTGCGAATCTTTGGGAAAACTCATGCCCGAGATCCGGACCGGGGTCATTGTGGGGGATATCTGCACGGCCAATGATGCGGACCGGCTCAAGGTCACCGGGGCCAAGGTCACCCAGATCAATACAGACCAGTTCGGGGGAGACTGCCATCTGTCAGCCGCCCTTGTGGGGCAGTCCGCAAGGCAGCTCGGGTGTGAGGACCTGGATCTTTTGATTGTGGAAAATATCGGGAACCTGGTCTGCCCCGCCGAGTTTGATATTGGCGAGGACGCCAGGGCCGTTGTCTTGAGCGTGACCGAAGGCGAAGATAAACCCTTGAAATACCCCCTTATGTTCCAGGTGGCGGATGTGGCGCTGTTAAATAAGGTGGATCTTCTGCCCTATCTTGATTTTGATGCGGCCCTGGCTGTGGAGAATATGGGACAGGTTCACCCGGGCATGCCGGTGTTTCAGGTTTCGGCTAAGACCGGCCAGGGGCTTGAGGCGTGGCTGGAGTGGATCCGGGAGAAGGTTTGGCTTAAGGTGGGAAGGTGAGAAAGTGAGAAAGCGAGCAGGTGAGAAATCCTGGCCCTGAGGGATCTTGACAGTTGATGTGCAATCATTGTATGTTTCGATATAAGTCTTAAAGATTATGGGGGATATAATATGCGTACATGCACAGTGAATATTGCCTTTCAAAAAGATTTACTTCAGGAAATTGACCGGATTGCCAAGGAAGAGTCCCGCAGCCGCTCTGAGTTTCTTCGCGAGGCAGCGCGGGCATACATCCAGCGCAAACAAAGATGGGCCGATATTTTTTCCATGGGGCAAATGATTGCCAGGGATAAAAATCTTGTTCCTGAGGATGTATCTAAAGAGATCCAACTGTATCGAAGGGAAAAGGCAGCGGGAAGATGACCGCTCGCGTAGTTCTGGATTCCAATGTGATCACCTCTGGATTTTTATTCGGAGGGCCACCGGCCCGTCTAATTGAACATATTGTAAATGGGACGATACACGGCTTCACATCTTTGCCGATTCTTGATGAAGTGCGGGAGGTTTTACAGCGCCCAAAATTGGGCCTTTCACCTGAACAGGCATTCCGTTTAATTGAAGAACTGCATAACTCATGTGCTTTGGTGAAACCAAGCCGCCGGGTCCGGGCGATTATAGATGACCCGGATGATGATATGATTTTGGAATGCGCTTTCGAGGCCAATGCTGATCTGATCATATCCGGTGACGCGCATTTGCTGAATCTCGGCTGTTGGGAACATATCCGGATATTGTCACCATCCCGCGCATTAAAGGAAATTGAGGGGCAATAATTGATGGGGGTCTTATGGAAATAAAGACGGCTGCTTTTGCAGGGTCCTGGTATCCCCGGGATAAAAAGGGGTGTGAGGTTGCCATCCAGGGATTTTTAAAAGAAAAATCCGGTCCCCTTAAAGGCGATTTTACAGCCGGTGTTGTTCCCCATGCCGGCTGGGTTTTTTCAGGCGCCATTGCCTGCCGGGTAATGGCAAGCCTTGTACCGGCCAGGGGGGGGGATGCGGTGGATACCGTTCTTCTTTTCGGGTGCCACATGCATGAGAATTCCCAAAGTTATGTCATGGGCGGCGGCGCAGTTGAAACCCCTTTTGGCATGATTGAAGTGGACACTGAACTTGCAGACGGCCTGGCTTCTGATGCCAGCCTGGGCATCCAATCCATTTCTCCGTCAAAATTCCCTCAGGAAAATACCCTGGAACTTCAATACCCGTTTATCAAATATTTCTTCCCCAACGCCCGGATTCTGGTATCCGGGGTGGCCCCGTCTTCCCTGGCCGCCCGTATCGGCCGGGCCGCTGTCGCCCACGCCATGGATTTGAACCGGAACATCAAAATCATCGGGTCTACAGATATGAGCCATTATGGCCCGGGGTTTGGATTTACCCCGGCCGGAACCGGCCCCAAAGCGGTTGACTGGGTAACAAATCAAAATGATGCCAAGGCCATTGCCTCCATGAAATCCATGGATGAGGATGCCATACTTGAACAGGGACTGGAACATCATAATATGTGCTGCCCGGGTGCCGTGGCCGCAACCGTTGCCGCAGCCAAAAAAATGGGCGCCGCCAAAGCCTTTTTGCTTGACTATGCCACAAGTTTCGAAACATCCAGGTCTGACTCTTTTGTGGGCTATTCAGGCCTGCTTTACGGGTAAGGCGGTTCCCTTACTCATACAGCAGGTGGTTCATGATATCCTTAATATCTTCCGTGATTTCGTCCCAGATCTCCGGGGTCAGGTGATTTTTCCAGTCTCCTGAAATGCCTTTTCTAAAGAAATTGTTTTGATCTTCTGTTCCCTGTTTTCTGCCTTTGGACAGTTTGGAAAATTGATTTTCGTCAATGATTTTTTGAATTTCAGATGGCTCAGACCGGATATTTAAAAAATTGAGCAGGGCTGTCACGGTAGCCGTGGTATCGGATAAAAGGTCTTCGTACCTCACCCACAGCAGTTGGTTTGGCCGGTCATCAAAAGCGCTGCTCAATTTTTTAATATGGGTTCCCCAGGTAAACGCCACCTTTTTTGCCCAGACCACTAAATCCCCGCCGGATCGCTCTAAAAAATCCGGTTCGACCCTTAGATTGTTGAACCAGCTGGATATGGCAACATCCTTTGGGTTTCGCACAATCCCTATAAATTTAGCCTCTGGGAATGATTGGATATAAATTTCAGGGTTACCGATGATGCCGTTGTCTTTGGAGCCCACATGGCTGATCGGTTTGTTCACCCGGGAATACTTTAATAAAGCCTGGGTGACTATCCATTTAAAACAGTATATCCGGTCGGTTTCATCAAAAAGATAGGTGTCTTTCTGGTTGGCCGTCTCTTGGTTGGTTTTTTCGACCAATTGGTTATACCTGTCCAACAACTGGGTGATACCGGCAAGACAAGCAGTGAACTTGTCCTCAGGCCGGCAAAAAATTTGATGATGGCAGTTTAATATCATCTGAACCCAGGTGGTACCGGATTTGGGAACACCTGTGATAAAGAAAACAGATGGGGGGCGGTTGGTTTTAATCATTTTAATTCCCTTTATTGGGTGTCTGACCGAAAACCCGTGTTAGAACGGCTCTGCCGAGCCGTTCAGGCAGAGTCTAAATGTCTGAACATTTGTCTGCTGCCTGTTTGATTCGGGCCACGGTCTTTTCCTTTCCCAAAGCCAGCAGCATTTCAAATATACCGGGGCTTACGGTGGTGCCGGTAACAGCTACCCGCAGCGGCTGGGCGATCTTGCCGAATTTGAGCCCGGTTTCTTCCATGATGGCTTTGAAAATATTTTCAAGGTTTTCCTGGGTATATGGGCCTATGGTGTCAATGGCCTGTCCCGCCTGTTCCAGCATGGGCCTGATGTCCGGCTTGAGGAATTTTTTGACCGCCTTTTCATCAAACTCTACATGGTCCAGATAATAGAATCTGGCCCCTGCCGCCATCTCCTTCATGGTTTTGGCCCTGGGCTGAAGGGTTTCAATCACCCCTTTGGTAAATTCATCTTCTTGGGCTTGGATACCAAGCTCCCTGAGATGGAAAACCAGCTGGGGGGAAAGTTCTTCAGGGCTTTTTGCCTGGATATGTTTGGCATTGAGGGAGTTCATTTTGTCCATGTCAAACATGGAGGCTGAACGGCCAAGGTGTTCCAGGTCAAATTTTTCAATCAAATCCTTTCGGGTGAAAAATTCCTGATCGCCATGGGACCAGCCTAAGCGGACCAGATAGTTGATCATGGCATCGGGCAGAAAGCCCATGGCCTTGTATTCTCCCACAGACATGGCGCCGTGCCGTTTGCTTAACCTGGCCTTGTCCGGGCCAAGTACCATGGGCACATGGCCAAAGACCGGCAGGGCCGCATTCAGGGCCTGGTAAATGAGAATTTGTTTGGGGGTGTTGATCAGGTGGTCGTCTCCCCGGATGATGGTATTAATGCCCATGGTCAGGTCATCCACCACCACGGCCAGGTTATACATGGGGGAGCCGTCGCTTCTTTGAATGATAAAGTCGTCCATTTCCGCATTCTGAAAAGCGGTATCCCCCTTGACAATGTCCTTTACCACGGTAACCCCAGTGTCCGGGGTTCTGAGCCGGACCACGGTGTGGTCCCCTTTTTTGAGCCCCAAGTCCCGGCATTTGCCGTTGTACATGGGTTTAAGCCCTTTGGCTTTGGCTTGTTCGCGCATCTCATTAACCTCTTCGGGTGAGCATGAGCAGTAGTAGGCATGGCCTGAGGCGACCAGTTTTTCGATGTATTCTTTATAAATATCGTATCGTTTGGTCTGAAAATAGGGGCCCTCATCCCAATCGATTCCCAGCCATTCCAGGGATTCCAGGATGGCGGCCGTTGATTCGTCCGTTGATCTGGCCTGGTCTGTGTCTTCGATTCTGAGGACAAATTTTCCTTGGGTTTTTCTGGCGTAAAGCCAGTTAAACAGCGCCGTCCTGGCCCCGCCAATGTGCAGGTAGCCGGTAGGAGAGGGGGGAAAGCGGGTGATGATGGTGTCCATATAGGTTCTCCAGTTAGTTGTTTTTTAAATTAATTGGGGCATTACCTACCATAAAACCAATCAATGGGCAATCTTACATTACAAAAAACATTGACTATTTTAACGGACTGGGGTATCTAAGTTTGTTTTATCGCAATTGTATGTAAATGGTAAGAATAACCATAAAACGTTAGGAGAGAACAATGGCAGTACCAAAGCAGAAAAGCTCCAAGGCAAGGGGCAGAAAAAGACGGACCCATTACAAAACAAGCGCCCCCACGGTAACCCTGTGCCCGGAATGCCAGGAACCCAAACTGCCCCATACGGCCTGCCCCGAATGCGGTGCATATAAAAACAGAAACGTGAATGACCCGGAACCTGAGGATTAGAACAGGAGCCTTTGCATGACAATCGAGACCAAGGTAATAAAGGTGATTGCGGAAAAAATCCAGGGCATTGACATAGAAGACGTGGTTCCCGAGGCATCCCTGGTGGAGGATCTTGGGGCGGATTCGCTGACCATAGTGGAACTGGTCATGTCAATGGAAGAGGTGTTTGAAATCGAAATTGACGATGATGATGCCCAGGCCCTGGTGACGGTTCAGGACGCCATCGATTATATCAAGAAAAAATCATAAGGACAGGGCCATGAGCGCTGAGAACGCCGTTATTATCGGAAGCGACCATGCGGCCGTTGAATTAAAGGAAAAGGTTAAAAAATACCTTCTGGACCGGGGGATTGAAGTGGAAGACGCCGGGACCCATACAACGGACTCCGTCAACTATGTGGATTACGGCAAAAAGGTGGCCGGTGCCGTGTCCAGGGGAGAGTACCCCAGAGGAATCCTGCTGTGCGGAACCGGTATCGGCATGTCCATTACGGCCAACCGGTTTGAAAATGTCCGGGCCGCCCTGTGCTCCGATGTTTTCAGCGTAAAAATGAGCCGCCTTCACAATGATTCCAATATTCTTGTCATGGGCGGCCGGATTTTAGGGGATATCCTGGCTTTTGAACTGGTTGCCACCTGGCTGGACACCCCATTTGAAGGGGGCCGCCACCTGGAGAGAATCCAATCCATAGACCACCCGGAAACCGGAAAATAGAAGACAGGAAACAAGAGAGCGCAAACAATGGACAGCACACCGGAAACATCATCTAACGGATCTCTGATTGCTCAAGTGGATCCCCAAATCGCGCAGGTTATTGAAAGGGAGGCTGTCCGGCAGGAGCTTGGGCTCAACCTCATTGCATCTGAAAATACGGTCAGCAAAGCCGTTATGGCGGCCCAGGGGTCGGTCCTGACCAACAAATACGCCGAAGGGTATCCCAGCAAACGATACTACGGCGGGTGTGAATTTGTGGACCAGGCCGAAAACCTGGCCATTTCCCGGGCCAAAGAACTTTTCAACGTAGAATACGCCAACGTCCAGCCCCATTCCGGGTCCCAGGCCAATATGGCGGTGTACTTTTCGCTGCTGTCCCCCGGTGACCGGATCCTGGCCATGGACCTGTCCCACGGCGGCCATCTTACCCATGGGGCCGGTGTCAGCTTTTCAGGCAAATTGTTTGATTTTAAGCATTACGGCCTGTCCCCGGAGACCGAGACCATTGACCTGGATCAGGTAAGAACGCTTGCCAAAAAACATTCCCCCAAACTCATTGTGGCCGGTGCCAGCGCCTATCCCCGGATTATCGACTTTAAGGGATTTGCCGACATTGCTGCGGAGACCGGGGCCTTGTTCATGGTGGACATGGCCCATGTGGCAGGCCTTGTGGCGGCCGGGGTTCACCCAAGCCCGGTAGGCCTTGCCGACGTCATCACCTCCACCACCCACAAGACCCTCAGGGGACCTAGAGGCGGACTGATTCTGGCTTCCCAGGAATATGCCCAGAAGCTGAATGCCAATATTTTTCCCGGTATTCAGGGCGGGCCCCTTATGCATGTCATTGCGGCCAAGGCCGTGGCCTTTAAGGAAGCCCTGGCGCCTGAATTTAAAACCTACCAGGCACAGGTGGTTAAAAATGCCGCCGCCCTGGCCTCGGTAATCATGGAACGTGGCTACAAGCTGGTGACCAACGGAACGGACAACCACATGGTTCTGGTGGATTTTACCGGCAGGGACATCACGGGAAAAGCGGCGGAAGAACGGCTGGGCCGGGCCCATATCACGGTAAACAAAAATACCGTGCCCAATGAAAAACGCGGACCTTTTGTGACCTCGGGCGTCCGGATCGGCGTGCCGCTGGTCACTTCCAGAGGAATGAAGGAAGATGCCGTAAAACAGATCGCCGGCTGTATCTGTGATATTCTGGACAACGAGGCCAAGGTTGAAAAAACCGCTGCCCGGGTCAAAGAGATTTGCCTGGCCTATCCCCTTTACAGAGACCAGTCCTGATATGAATCTGCCTGACCGCCCTTCCTGGCATGAATATTTTAAAGGCATTACCGATCTGGTGGCCCAGCGGGCCACATGCACCCGAAGGAAAGTCGGGGCGGTACTGGTCAAGGAAAAGCGGATTCTGTGTTCAGGCTACAATGGTGCGCCGGCCGGCATTCCCCATTGCAGTGAAACCGGATGTTTAAGGGAACGGCTCAATGTGCCGTCCGGGGAAAAACATGAACTGTGCCGGGGGGTCCATGCGGAACAGAACGTTATTATCCAGGCTGCCTTTCACGGTATCCCGGTGAACGGCGCTGACCTCTACTGCACCAATCAGCCCTGTTCCATCTGTGCCAAAATGATCATCAATGCCGGCATTAAGAAGGTCTACTACTGGGACGGCTATGATGATCCCTTAAGTATAGAAATGTTTGATCAGGCCGGGGTAGAACTGATCCGGCTGGATAAAAAATAACAGCTAACAGCTAATGGCTAGCAGCTAACAGCCAAGTGAGAACTCATTATGAAATGCCCATACTGTGGAAAGATGAATACCCGGGTGATCGATTCCCGGCCGGGCAAGATTGAGTTTGAGGTTCGCCGCAGAAGAGAGTGTCAGACCTGTACCCAGCGGTTTACCACCTACGAACGGATTGAACAGACCCCTGTGGTGATCATCAAAAAAGACGGCCGCAGGGAAGAGTACGACCGCGAAAAAGTCCTCAAGGGGATTAAAAAGGCCTGTGAAAAGCGGGCCATTTCCATTGAATTGATCGAAAAAATGGTGGACCGCCTTGAAAAAGAGTTACGGGAAGGCAGCGAACGGGAACTTGCGTCCACCATTGTCGGGGAAAAGATCATCCAGGCCTTAAAAGATGTGGATGATGTGGCCTATGTCCGGTTTGCCTCGGTTTACCGGGAGTTTAAGGACGTGGCGGATTTTATTCAGGAATTGAAAAGCCTGATCCCCAAAGAGTGTCAGCCCATCGAATTTGACCAGATAACCGGCAAGGCCGATGACGGATCATGAATACATGTCCCAGGCCCTTTCCCTGGGGTTAAAAGGGAAGGGATTCACGTCTCCCAACCCCTGCGTCGGGGCCGTGGTGGTAAAAGACGGCCGTGTCGTGGGCCAAGGATGGCATCATGCCGCAGGACAGCCCCATGCCGAGGTTGAGGCCATTGAAGACGCCAGAGGCCATACAAAAAACGCCACCATCTATGTGACCCTGGAGCCGTGCAATCATTTTGGACGGACCCCGCCCTGCACAAAAAAAATCATTGAAAGCGGTATCACCCGGGTGGTGGTGGGATGCAAAGATCCCAATCCCAATGTCTGCGGTGGCGGCATAAAGACCTTGGAAGATCACGGTATAAAGGTCACCCATGGGGTTTTGGAAGAGGATGCCCGAACCCTGATAGAAGATTTTATCTGGTATACCTTGAACAAACGCCCCTTTGTCACTTTGAAGTGTGCGGCCACCCTTGACGGCCGGATTGCCACGTCTACCGGCGATTCCAAATGGATCACCGGTGAGGCGTCCAGAGGCCTGGGCCATCGCTTAAGGCATGAATCAGACGCTATTTTAATTGGTTCAGGCACCCTTGAGGCCGATAATCCGTCGCTTACTGCCCGGATTCCCGGACAGAAGACAAAAGATCCCATCCGAATCATTCTGGATTCGAATTTAAGGATATCCCCGGATGCTAAGGTGATCCAGCAGGAATCCTCAAGCCTTACCATTGTGGCCTGCGGCCCCGGAGCGTCACTTAAGAAAAAAAAGGTTCTTGAGAACGCCGGGGCACAGATCCTGGAATTTGGGATGACCGATACCGGGCTTGATTTAACGCAACTTGTGATTAAGTTAGGTCAGATGTCTGTCATGAGCCTGTTGATTGAAGGGGGCGGGAAAGTGGCTTCTTCGGCCTTGAAAGCCGGAATTGTCAACAAGGTCTGCTATTTTATGGCCCCTAAAATCTTGGGGGGCAGCGACGGGGTTCCGGTTTTCGGAGGAAAGGGACCTGAAAAAATCAGCCAGGTGTTTACCTTTAAACGGATGACCGTGGACCGGGTTGAAGAAGATATCCTGGTGCAAGGGTATTTAAAGGAATAGGGAACGGTGTTTACCGGTATCATAGAAAGCCTTGGAACCATTGAACGGATTCAGTCCCAGGGGGAAGGAAAAATCCTTCATATCTCATCGGACCTGGATCTGACCGAAAGCCGAATCGGGGATTCCATTGCCGTGAACGGGGCCTGCCTGACTGCTGTCAGCCTGGGGAAAAAGGGCTTTTCCGTGGATGTGGCACCGGAAACCATTGACCGGACCAGCTTAAAGTCTGCCGGGCCCGGCACCCGGGTCAACATCGAGCGGGCATTAAAACTGTCATCCAGAATAGACGGCCATCTGGTGTCCGGCCATATTGACGGAACCGGAACCATTGCCGGCATATCCCGACGGAGCAATGCCGTTATCGTTGATATTCAGGTGGACCCGGTCCTTTCCCGGGACATGATCGAAAAGGGGTCGGTGGCGGTAGACGGGATCAGCCTGACCATCAACCAATGCCGGGACAATGGATTTGAAGTCAGCATTATTCCCCACACGGCTGCCGTGACCACCATCGGATTTAAAAAGCCCGGGGACCAGGTCAATATTGAGACGGACATGCTTGGCAAATATGTCCGCAAGATCCTGGGACGGCATCTGACAGACAATAAAGCGGAAAGCCCTGAACAGGGGATCTCTCTGGGCATGCTGGCCCAGAACGGATTTTTGTAACTTGGACATGGGATATGAGACTTGGGATTTGAGAAAAGAAGTTGAAGTAAACCCCAAGTCCCAGGTCCCAAGCCCCATGTCTTTAAATAAAGGATAATACAATGCCTCACATCACCATAGAACAGGCAATTGAAGATATTAAGAACGGGAAAATGGTCATCCTTGTGGATGATGAAGACCGTGAAAACGAAGGGGATCTGACCATGGCCGCAGAGGCTGTCACCCCGGAGGCCATTAATTTCATGGCCAAATACGGCAGGGGCCTGGTCTGCCTTTCTTTAGATTCCAGTATTGCAGACCGGCTGGACCTGCCCATGATGGTGGATCACAACACCTCTCAGTTCGAGACAGGGTTTACCGTATCCATTGAAGCCAAAAAGGGCGTGACCACCGGGATTTCAGCTGCGGACCGGGCCACCACCATCCTGACCGCCGTGGCAGACGACACCACCCCGGCGGACATCGCCAGACCGGGCCATATTTTTCCCTTAAGGGCCAGGGACGGCGGGGTCATGGTCCGGGTGGGCCAGACGGAAGGGTCTGTAGACCTTTCCCGGCTGGCGGGGTTGAAACCGGCCGGCGTGATCTGTGAGATCATGGATGAAGACGGTACCATGGCCAGAATGCCTTCCCTGGAATCATTTTCCGAAAAACACGGCATTGGCATCTGCACCGTGGCCGATTTGGTAAAATACCGCCTTAAGACCGAGATTTTTGTCAGACGGGCTGCCCAGACTGTTATCCCCACAAGGGTAGGGGGCGAGTTTACCATTATTGCCTATGAAAACGATATTGACAACCTGACCCACATCGCCTTGGTCAAGGGGGACGTGGACCCTGAAAAGCCCACCCTGGTTCGGGTCCATTCCGAATGCATGACCGGTGACATTTTTACATCCTTAAGATGTGACTGCCAGGAACAATTGTACCAGGCCATGGCCATGATCAAAAAAGAGGGGGCCGGGGTTATTTTGTACCTGCGCCAGGAAGGGCGCGGCATAGGCCTTGTGAACAAACTTCGGGCCTATGAATATCAGCGCCAGGGGCTGGATACCGTGGAGGCCAACGAGATTCTCGGGTTCAAGGCAGATATGAGAGATTATGGGGTCGGGGCTCAGATCCTGGTGGATTTGGGGGTTCGCAAGATCCGGTTGATGACCAACAACCCCAAAAAGATGGTGGGCCTTGATGGATACGGATTAAGCCTGGTAGAGCAGGTTCCCATTGAGGTTGAACCCAATCCCCATAATAAGGGGTACTTGAAATGTAAGCAGGCCAAGATGGGGCATCTGCTCCACATGCAATAATAAGTGTTTGAACGAAATCTTACCCATCTGCTGCGTTGCTTAACAATTTTGAATCCTCACGTACTTTATGTACGCTCCGGTTCAAAATTGCTTGCGCCTTGCATATGGGCAAGCCTTCGTCCAAACACGGTGAATGAAAATTCACCCACCTGCGGCGTTGCTGGATAGTTTTAAGATCCTCACGTACAACAGTACGCTCCGGTCTTAAAATTCTTTGCGCCTTGCATCTGGGCAAATTTTCATCCAAACACCGGGCCTTGAGAAATTGGGCATAGTACTGAATTTTAAATGGGTTTATGGTTAAAAATTCAGCTGATAGCTTATTGAAGACAGCTAACAGCTAAAAGCTAACGGCTAACAGCTAAATGCTAACAGCTAACAGCTAACGGCTAACAGCTAACCGCTTTCAAAACGAGGAAAAAAAATGCCGCAGATTATTGAAGCCGGACTTCAGGCACAGGGGAAGAAATTCGGGATCATCGTGTCCCGGTTTAATGATTTTATCACCTCCAAACTGGTGGAAGGGGCCGTGGATGCCCTGATCAGGAGCGGGGGAGACGACAAGGACATTGATCTGGTAAAAGTGCCCGGCGCTTTTGAGATCCCGTTAATGGCCCAGAAAATGGCCGGTTTGAAAAAATATGACGCCCTGATCTGTTTGGGGGCTGTGATCCGGGGGGCCACATCCCATTACGATTACGTCTGTGCCGAAGTGTCAAAGGGGATTGCGGCGGTAAGCCTTGAGGCCGGGATCCCGGTTATGTTCGGCATTCTGACCACGGATACCATTGAGCAGGCCATTGAACGGGCCGGCACCAAAGCCGGGAACAAAGGATTTGAAGTGGCACTGGGTGCGGTTGAAATGGCCAACTTGAGTGCTGCCATAAAAAAGGCCAAATAGTTTATGGGTAGTCGCAGAAAGTCCCGGGAGCTGGCCCTCCAGGCATTATTTTTCCTGGATGTCAGCCGGGGGGAGGCGGATAAGAATCTTCAGGCCTTTTGTGATGAACGGACTGAAGAACTGACCGATGAGGTAACGCCCTTTTTCCTGGACCTGGTTCATGGGGTTTTGGCGGGGATGGATGAAATAGACAGCCTGCTCAATCAGTATTCCAAAAACTGGAAGCTGTCCCGGATGTCCGTGGTGGACCGTAATATCATGCGCATGGCCGTATTTGAAATCCTGAAACGGGAGGATATTCCGGCCACGGTTTCCATCAATGAAGCCGTTGAAATCGGAAAAATATACGGGACCCGGGAATCCGGCCCCTTTATCAACGGCATCCTGGACCGGATCAGAATAGAGCGTGAACAAGCGTCACCTCCTGAAGGATAGACCCTAGGACTTCGGTTACAACCAACGGGAAGACCAGCAGCCAACAACTGACAGCGAAAAGCCAACAGCTAATTGCTAAAAGCTAAAAAACGGGAGAATTGTTTTGATCATAAAAAAACTTGAAGTCGGGCCGATCATGGCAAATTGCTATATCCTGGGATGCGAACAAACCAAACAAGCCGCCGTTATAGATCCCGGAGACGATGCAGACCGGATTCTCATGGAACTTGCCAAATCGGAACTGAAAGTCACATATCTGATCAATACCCATGGCCATTTTGACCATGTAGGGGCCAATAAGCGGATGAAAGAGGCCACCGGCGCCACCCTGGCCATTCACCCCGGGGACGAACCCATGCTGGGAAAGCTTTCCAAATCAGCTGCCATGTTCGGCTTAGCGGCAGAGAACTCCCCCGGGCCCGACATGCTGCTCAATGATGGGGATGAGGTGTCATTTGGCGAGATCACCCTCAAAGTCATCCATACCCCGGGCCATTCAGAGGGCGGCATCTGTCTGTATATCCCGGGCTGTGTGTTTGCAGGAGATACCCTGTTTTACGGCTCTATCGGCCGGACAGACCTTCCCGGAGGGGATTATGACCTGCTGATTTCCAGCATCAAAACCAAGCTTTTCAGTCTTCCTGACGATACGGTCGTTTACCCCGGCCATGGCCCTGCAACCCAGATCGGAAAAGAAAAAATAATCAACCCGTTTCTTTCATGAGCCACATCATCCAGTCCCTGCCGGTGATCAAAGAAATCCAGCAGGAACATATCGGGCTTGATTTATCCTTTGAACAGGCCGCTTCTGTGTTTGCCAATGACCCCGGCACTGTGGTTCTGCTGTCCGGCTCAGCCCTGGATTGTTCCCGATACCATATCCTGGGCGCTGATCCCTGGCTTGAGCTGAGGGGCAGGGGGGATGCCTTTTTTCTTTGCCTCCAGGGACAGACCTACCGGGTGGACAAGGATATCTTTGCCTTTTTAAATGACCTCTTAGGCCACTTTAAATGTGTTTCCTCCGCAAGTTCTGACCTGCCCATTGACGCCGGGCTTTTAGGTTATTTTGCCTATGACTTAAAAGACCGGCTTGAAGAGTTGCCCAAGACATGCCGGGATACCGGGCTGCCGGATCTGGTCTTATATGCCCCGTCGTTTATCCTGGTCCAGGACCGGTTGACGGCCAAAACGGTTTTGTCCATTCCGGTTTTGAGTACGGCTGATTCAAAACCCCCCATCCGCCAGGTCAGAGAAAAGGTGTTGGACAGGCTTGCCGGGTATCAGCCCGGCAAAACAGCCCCATCTTTTTGTGTGGGCCGTGACGGGCTGACGTCAAGCTATACCAAACCTGAGTATGTAGCGGCCGTAAACCGGATTATTCAATATTTAAAAGAAGGGGATATTTACCAGGCCAACCTTTCCCAGCGGTTTGAAACCCGGTTTAGAGGGGATGCCTATGCCCTTTTTTTAGAGTTGTATAAACAAAATCCCGCCCCCTTTTTTTCCTTTATCCATGCCGGTGACCATGACATTGTCTCCACCTCGCCGGAACGGTTTATCAAGGTTTCAGGGACCCATATTGAAACCCGGCCCATCAAGGGGACCATCAGCCGGGGAAAGACAACGGCGCAGGACGAGCAGAACAGCCGGCTCCTGACATCAAGCCTGAAGGATGATGCTGAGCTGACCATGATTGTGGATCTCATGCGAAACGACATCTCACGGGTGGCCCGGCATGAATCCGTAAAGGTGGTGGAACATAAACGGCTGGAACCCTACGACAATGTGTTTCATCTGGTCTCTGTGGTGGAGGGGGAGCTGTTGCCCGGCAAAACCTGTGTGGACCTGCTCAAAGCGGTTTTCCCCGGCGGTTCCATCACCGGGTGCCCCAAAATCCGGTCCATGGAAATCATTGATGAACTCGAATCGGTGCGCCGGCATGTGTATACCGGGTCCATCGGATATGTCAGCTTTCATGGCACCATGGACCTTTCCATT
Organism: uncultured Desulfospira sp.; assembly: GCA_963663165.1. Classification (GTDB taxonomy): domain Bacteria; phylum Desulfobacterota; class Desulfobacteria; order Desulfobacterales; family Desulfobacteraceae; genus Desulfospira. The sequence goes on from OY760175.1 coordinate 6,642,989, forward strand.
GCCATCCGGACGGCCACCATCAAGGGGGACACCCTTTGTTTTTCCGTGGGCGGCGGGATTGTCTATGATTCAGATCCCCTGCAGGAGTTTCAGGAAACCCTGGACAAGGGCCGGACCTTTCTGGATGTCCTTTCCCGGGCCGGAACGGAAAACGGCCGCCCCCGGGCCAGGGCCTGGGTGGACGGCAAAATAATAGATCAGGAAAAGGCCGTGATTCCGGCAGGAATTTCAGGGTTCCAGTACGGGGCCGGCCTGTTTGAAACCATCCGGGTGGAAAAAGGGCAGCCTGCCTTTTTGCATGAGCATGTCAGGCGCATGGAAACCGGCTGGCAGGCCCTGTTTAAATCCGATCCCCCGGATATTTCCTGGTCCTGGGTGGTGGACCTGCTGATCCGGGAAAATGGTTTTGAAACGGTAACTGCGGCGGTTAAACTGATCATCTGTTTAACAGAGGATCATGATGGCCCCCGGCCATTTTGTGCCGCCTTTGCCCGGGAATATAAAAAACGGCCGGCCCTTGCGTTTAAACCGGGGCTGGACCTGGTTACCTATCCCCATCCGCGGCAGACCCCCCTGGCCGCTTACAAGACCTTAAATTACCTTTACTATGACCAGGCCGGACGGTTTGCCCTGGATAACGACGCTGATGAGGCCCTGATCCTCAACCCGGACCATACCGTGTCCGAGACCAATACATGCAGCATACTGATCCGGGAAAATCAAAAGATCGTTGTTCCCGTTTCCGACCATGCCCTGGACGGGGTGACCCGGAAAGTTTTGGTCAACGGGTTGAAGAATGCCGGATATGAGGTGATTTCACGGCCTATCCCCTTATCTGAGTTTGTTTCCTGTTCTGATATCATCCTGACCAATGCCCTGATGGGGGCGGTTCCTGTCTGCCATGTGGACGGCCGCCAAATTGACTGTGATCTTGAGTTTTGCCATGAGCTCAATCGCCTTCTGGAATAAGCGCCTGAAATGCCCTGCCGGCTATTTCAGGTGCTGCAGGGAAACGGCTTTAAAGCCTGAAGAACTGAAAACAGCACCAGCCATCCTCTAAACTTAATTATTTGGTAATGGTCTAAAGGGAGGATTCCTGTATATGGCACTTGAATTTCAGACCGATTCCATATAATCTGGCATGCAAAACCGGACACTGATTTTGCCTTAAATTGTAATTTTCATAGAGAGTAAAGCAGATGAAAAAAGTATGGATAGCCTTGGTGGTTTTTTTCGGGCTGATATCTTTTCTGCCGATGTGCTGGGCCGGGCCAAAGGCAGTCTTTGTTGAGCCCGTGTTTGAGTTTGATCCCCTGATTGAAGGGCAGAGCGTCACCCATCAGTTTGTTGTTAAAAACCAGGGGGACACGCCCCTGAATATCATCAAGGTGTCACCGCCTTGAGGGTGTGACAGCCGTTCTTATGACAAGCAGATTCCCCCGGGCGGGGAAGGAAAAATTGAAATCGGATTTAAAACCGGCGGATACGGCGGAAGAGCCCTGAAGAAAAGAATTCAGGTTCTTACCAATGATCCGGACCAGACCAAGGTGGTGTTGACCATTACCGGCCAGGTTGACAGTGTGGCCGAAGTAAAACCGAGAACTACGGTCCGCATGAGCGGCGCCCCCGGGGATACGCTCGAATCCGTAGTCACCATTACCCCGGCTGAAAAATATAATTTTTCAATCACCGGGATTACCCAGAGGCAGAATCAGAACATCACCGCCGAACTGATCAAACCCGGTGAAAATGACCGGACCTGGAAGGTAAAATTTAAAAGTACGTCACAGACGGCCCAGGACCTTTTTGATGTATTTACCTTGAAAACCGACAGCTCGTACAAGCCCAAAATTGTCATCAGAGCCTATGTGAGTTTTCGGGATAAAAACAAACCTGAAAAATCCTGATCACCAAAAATTCAGATAGAAAGGGACGGGTTCAGATGAACCGGATGAAAAATGCCTCAGGGATCAAGGCCGTAATTTTTGACTGTGACGGGGTGATGTTTGATACGGCCCAGGCCAACCGGAAATTTTACGATGAGGTGTTGGAAAATTTTGGAAAACCCCCCATGGATCAGGACCAGTTTGAAAAGGCCCACATGATGACGGTGGCCGATGCCATTGCCATGCTGTTCCCTGAGATGGAAGACAGGGTTCCGGTGTTTAAATGTATGAAGGGCATTGGTTATTTTAAATTTATTCCGTACATGAAAATGGAGGACGGACTGATCCCCCTGCTGGAGACCATAAAATCCAGGGGCTGGATCAGGGGCATTGCCACCAACCGGACCAATACCATGGATACGGTTTTATCTGACTGGCATTTAGAGCCTCATTTTGATGTGGTGGTCACGGCAAGGGATGTAAAAAACCCCAAGCCGGCCCCGGACCAGCTGCTCAAGATCATGGAGCAATACGCCTTTGGTCCTGAAGAGATGGTGTTTTTAGGGGACACGGTGTATGACCAGATGGCAGCCAACGCCGCCGGGGTGGGATTTATTGCCTTTCGAAGCCCGACACTTACGGCCGATGCCCATGTGGATACCATGGACCAGGTAAGACAAGTTTTGCAGTTAAAGTAATAAAAATCTTGACAAATTTTTTAATCATCATTAAATCTTACGAGATTTTGAATGTGATTATTGATAAATGTTTGGTTCAAACATTTATTTGGGTATACGTTAATGCAATAAAAACCAAAGGAGAATGATTGAATGTCTAAATTAGTTGCCCCACATGGTGGAAAAGGCCTCGTGATTTGTAAACTCGAAGGCGCAGAACTTGAAGCAGAACTTAAAAAAGCAGCAGGCTTAAAAAAGATTGAGATTTCCTCCCAGGTTAAAGGCGACCTGATTATGCTGGGTATCGGTGGTTTCAGCCCCCTTAACGGTTTCATGACCAAAGCGGACTGGAAGAGCGTATGTGAGGATTTCCTCCTGGCCGACGGCACATTCTGGCCTGTCCCGGTAATGCTCGACGCTTCCAAGGAAGATGCCGACGCCATCAACGTCGGTGATGAAATCACCCTGGAAAGAAACGGCGAAATCTACGCCACAATGAAGGTCGAAGAAAAATTCGAGCTGTCCGAAGACGAGAAAAAATGGGAATGTGAAAAGGTCTACAAAGGCCATGGTGAAGAGTCTGCAGACGATGTTTTCTGGAAAATTGCCATGGAAGACCATCCTGGCGTTAAAATGGTTATGGCCAGAAAAGAATACTGCCTGTCAGGCCCTGTAAAAGTCCTTTCCGAAGGCGAATTCCCCGAAAAATTCAAAGGTGTTTACCTGACCCCGACCGAAACCCGTGCGATCATGGATGAAAAAGGCTGGGCAAACGTTGCTTCCATGCAGCTGAGAAACCCCATGCACAGATCCCATGAGCATCTGTGCAAAATCGCTCTGGACGTTTGTGACGGCGTTCTGATCCACTCTTTGATCGGTAACCTCAAACCCGGTGATATCCCCGCAGAAGTCCGGATCAAATGCATTGACACCCTGATCAAGGGTTACTTTGTTCCCGAACACGTTATTAACGGCGGATATCCCCTTGACATGAGATATGCCGGCCCCCGTGAAGGCCTGCTCCATGCCACCTTCCGTCAGAACTACGGCGTTAACAGAATGATCATCGGCCGTGACCATGCCGGCGTTGGTGACTTCTACACCCTGTTTGAAGCCCAGGAAATTTTCGATACCATCCCCATGCCCGCAGAAGACGGCAAACGCCTGCTGTGCGAACCCCTGAAAATTGACTGGACCTTCTACTGCTACAAATGTGACGGCATGGCCTCCATGAGAACCTGCCCCCACGGCAAAGATGACCGCGTTATCCTTTCCGGTACCAAACTGCGTCATGCCCTGTCCAACAACGAACCGGTTGTTGATCACTTCGGCCGTGAAGAAGTTCTGGTTATCCTCAGAGAGTACTATGCCAGCCTGACCGAAAAGGTTGAAGTAAAACTGCAAAGCCACGCAGAAGGCACCAAGATGTAGCAAGAACTATTAGCTGTTAGCGATTAGCAGTTAGCTTTTCAAAGAAGTCATGAACGAAGCTGATTTTAAAAGCCGCTTCGTTCATGGCGGTTCATAAAGAAAACGGCCTTTCCCCGAAAAGGGGGGAAGGCCGTTTTTGTTTATAACGGCCATACCCTAAAGGGCAGAAACCGGGGCCGCTTTGGTTATCCAACCAAGAGCCGCCCACAACAAATATTGAAAGTCTTTTTAGGTTGTTAGTGAGACTTTTTTATGAAACATCATGAAGAGCATATCTCCCAATGCCTGACCCTGTCCGTTACTCTCTGTGAAGTTTGGCGCAGCCAAACCTTAAGTGTCCTCTGTGGTTTAAAAACATGAAATCCCAAAGGGATTGAAAGGTTTTTCTTGAAATTCCTGGTTTGTGAAATCAGCGGGCTTCGCCCGCATTTTCTATTTAACCACAGAGAGAATAGAGGTTTGGCTTGCGCCAAACTACACAGAGGAGACCCGCAAATAACATACCCGAAAGACATTGAATGGCTAACAGCTAAAGGCTAAAGGCTAATAGCTAATCGCTAATTGGGGGGTTTAAAGTCCAGATCCGCTTTCACCACCGGAACCCGGGTGGAAAAGGCCTGATTAAAGATTTCAAGGAGTTTGACGTTCTGCTTGGCCATCATCACGCAATTGCCTGAAATGGCGTAAAACAGGATGCTCAGGCGGGTTTTTGAGGAGTCATCCCTGATCCGTTCAATCTGGTTGGTGTTGTAATGGTCCACCAGGTTTCTAAGGTAATGGAACTGGTCAACAATTTCATGATAATCAACGATTTCTTTTTTGGCCAGGGCGGTTTCCACCTTAAGAAAAATATACAGAATCACCATTTTAATTTCCCTGAGTTCCTGAACCTGAACCGGTAAAAGCCCCTTGTGCCGGTTAGATACATGCATGGAGGCTTTGATGACCGTATCCCTGTACCCGTCACAGATTTTCTGGAGCCTTCGGATGATCTGGTAGTAATTATAGGAGACCTGGTTGTCTTCTTTTTGCAGATGGCGCAGCACCTTGAAGATGTTGGCAATGATGATATTGATGGCGCTTTGAAAGTGTTTGACCCGTTTTCGCTGGGTCCTTAAGGTAATCAGATCTTCTTCGAACAGGGCATCAAAGGAAAGCTCAAAGGCATGGCGGATTTCTTTTAAGATCAGGGCTAAATGATCAAAGGTTTCGGAAACAGCTGTTTCAAAATTATCGATTTTTTCCAGGTGAAATACCCGGATTTCATTTTTATCCTTTTCCTTTGTTTCATGGCTTTTTTTATTTTTCAGAATCATGAATGCGGCAAAGGCTCCCAGCCCAACAATTCCAAATCCCTTTAAATAAAAAATCACATTGGCAAATACAAATGAAACCACAAAAGCGATAAAAGCGGTCATAAACCAGCCGCCGACCACCGTGAGGACACCGGTAACCCTGAAAACCGCACTTTCCCTTCCCCAGGCCTGATCGGAAAAGGAACTGCCCATGGCCACCATAAAGGTCACATAGGTGGTGGACAACGGCAGTTTCAGTGATGTGGCAAAGGAGACCACCGCACTGGCCACCATGAGGTTGACAGATGCCCTGAGCAGGTCAAAAGACGGGGTTTCCAGGGCATTGAGATTCCGGCTGCCCTGTAAAGGGAGCAGCCGGTTTGAAATCCGTTCCCGGACGGTCTGCCCGGCCAAGGATTTGACCGAGTTGAAAAGGGTATCGAACAGGTTAACAATTTTCCTGGAAAGCCAGATGGACTCAAACCGTTCCAGTCCTTCGTCCTGCCGCCCCAGGCGGATTTCAGTCTCTGTGACGGTTCTTGCCTTTTTGGAGATCCACAAGGTAACCACCATGATAGCCCCTGCAATGAGCATGATAAAGGTCTGGGAATGTACTTTTTTGCTTAAGGCCGCCATGGTGACATGAAGGGGATCTGAAGAGGCCAGGGCGTTTTGGAATGCATTCAGACCGGCTAAGGGGACACCGATGAAGTTGACCAGGTCATTGGCGGCAAAGGCCATGGCCAGGGCAAAGGTCCCGACAAGGACAATGGGTTTGAGGATGTTGATGTTGAACATGGCAATGAGAAATTGAAACATAAGGGCGGAAATCAGGAAAATTCCGAACATGATGGCCATGGAATTGGCTTTGATCCATGCAATGGTCTGTTCATCCATAAAGGTAGCGCCTTTAGCGCCCTTGACCAGGATGAAAAAGCAGATGGCAGTCATGGCAATGCCGCCCCAGGCCGCCCCGTACCGCCGAAGCCTGTCCCGGTAATCAAAGGTGAAAATCATCCGGGATAGAAACTGGACCACGGCCCCTGAAAAAAAGGCCACCACAATGGACAGCAGGATGCCGCCCATAATGGCCATGGCCTTGGCTGTATTGATATACTGCCACAACCCGAGTTCCCCATTTGACTCAGACATGATCTTAACGGCTGAGACGGCCACTGCCGCACCGAGAAGTTCAAATACAATAGAAACCGTTGTGGAGGTGGGCAGCCCATGGGTGTTGAACAGGTCCAATAAGAGGATATCCGTGATCATAACGGCAATAAAGATGGTTAACAGCTCGGGCATGGTAAAGAACTGGGGATGAAAAATGCCTTTCCGGGCCACTTCCATCATGCCGCCGGAAAAGGTCACCCCGGCCAGAATGCCCAGGCTTGCCACCAGCATGATAATTTTAAACGGGGCCGCCTTTGACCCGATGGATGAGTTTAAAAAATTAACGGCGTCATTGGTGACGCCGACAATCAGGTCAAAAACAGCGAAAAGGATTAATATACCGACGATGGCATAGCATAGTTGCAGGCTCATGGTTGTTGGCTCCTGTGTGGGTTCCTTTTAGGCGGGTTGGGGGTGGAATGTGGATGGTTCCTAATAAAATCCTAATCAAATCGCAACAAGATGCTTATATTTAGAGTATATTGAGAGAAAATTCAAGGGATTGATGGCTAAAACAGCGGCTTAACGGTTTTGCAGTTTTAAAATAGCGGCATAAACCTGTTTTTTGGGGATGGCGTACTGTTTTGAAATTTTCCCCGCAAGGGAAGCGGTGCCCTCATCATGACCCTGCTCAAGATGGTCTTGAATCAGGCCATCAAGTTGCTCTTCGGTCAGGCCGGGGCTTTTTTCCCGGCACCCTTCAACCAGCAGGGTGCATTCTCCTTTAACCTGGCCAAGGCTTTGAATTTTGGCCTCAAGACAGTCAATGATCCGGGAAAGGGTGCCCCTGATATATTCTTCATGTTGTTTGGTGATTTCCCGGGCCAGGCAGGCGTTTCTGTCGCCAAGGGTGTGTTTGATCTGATGGATCAGGGAAAGGATACGCCTTGGGGATTCGTAAAAAATCAGGGTGGCTTTCTGGTTTTCAAGTTCCTTGAGGGCATTGATCTGCTGCCCCTGTTTTTTGGGTAAAAATCCGACAAACAAAAACATATCAGACGGCAGTCCGGACACACTTAATCCGGCAATGGCCGCAGAACAGCCCGGGACCGGGATAACCCGGATATCTTCTGCTGCAGCGGCACTGACCAGGCGAAAGCCCGGGTCTGAAATACAGGGTGTTCCGGCATCTGTAATCAGGGCAATGGTTTTTCCGTCGTTAAGGTGTTCGGTCAGCTGGGCTGATTTTTCTTGTTCATTGTATTCATGGCAGGAAACCATGGGGGTGGATATGCCGTAATGGGCCAGCAGTTTTCTGGAGTGGCGGGTATCCTCAGCGGCAATCATATCGGCTTGTTTCAGGATTCTTACGGCCCTGAAGGTCATGTCTTCCAGGTTGCCCAGAGGCGTGGCCACGATATAAAGAATACCGGCGCTCATGGTCCATCAGCCTGGAATGCATTGGGGATCAGGTTCATCTGCCAGCGGCCGTTATTGAGGACCATTTCCATGACATCAAACCGGGACCGCTGGTCATGAAGGTTGTTTTCTTTCAGATACCAGGCGGCTGCGGTAATGATTTTGCGCTGTTTGGCCACGGTCACGGCCTGCCTTGGCAGGGCCTTGTCCTTACGGGTTCTGGCCTTGACCTCTATAAAGCACAGGGTGTCCCCATCCCGGGCAATGATGTCGATTTCGGCAAATCTGGTCCGGTAATTCTGACAGACCAGGATGTATCCGTTTTGTTTCAGAAAGTCTACGGCCAGGGCCTCCCCGGTTTTCCCAAACGCTATCCTGTCCCGGCTCATGGGCAGCGTACCCCTTTAAACGTGAGCCGGTGGACAGGGCAGTGCCCATGGTCAAGAATGGCCTGTTTGTGGGCTTGGGTGGGATAGCCCTTGTGCCTGGCAAAGCCGTATTGGGGAAAGGCCTTGTCCAGGTCTGCCATGATCCGGTCCCGGGTGACCTTGGCAATGATGGAGGCCGCAGCAATAGAGATGCTTTTTGAGTCCCCCTTGACAATGGCTTCCTGCTTGATTTCAGGGCCAAGGTCCAGGGTGAATTTCCCGTCAATGAGCAGATATTCCGGCTGGATAGAAAGAGCCTCTACGGCCCGCTTCATGGAAAGAAGGGATGCCCTTAAGATGTTGATCCGGTCAATCTCCTCATGGTCACAGATCCCGACTTCAGCGGCCAGGGCCTGTTCCATGATCATGGGAAAGAGGACCTCTCTTTTCTTTTCGGACAATTTTTTTGAATCGTTGATGTCCGGGCAGGTAAAGTCCAGGGGAAGGATCACCGCCGCAGAAACGACAGGGCCGGCAAGGGGCCCCCTGCCGGCTTCGTCACATCCTGCAATATATTGGTATCCCTTTTGGGATAAGGCTGTTTCAAACTGCCGCATAAGAAGGTGGTTAGGCTGAAGGTATTTAGACTGAAGGGGGTCAGGTTTAAAACACAAGATAGGCTAAGGAGTTTGTCAGCCTTAAGCCTATCTGCCTTCAGTCTTCAGCCTATTTCCTATACCGGTCTTTTCTCTTTAATTCTGGCGGCTTTGCCCCTCAGGTTTCTCAGATAGTAGAGTTTGGAGCGGCGTACCCGGCCCCGGGTCACCACTTCAATTTTATCAATGGCCGGTGAGTAAAGGGGAAAAATTCTTTCCACCCCGACACCCGAAGATATTTTTCTTACGGTAAACCGTGCGCCGGAAAGGCCCCCGGTTTTTTTGATAACAACACCCTCAAATACCTGGATTCTTTCTTTTTCTCCTTCTTTGATTTTGACGTGAACCTTTACGGTGTCCCCTGAATCAAAGTCCGGAATATCCAGACGCATCTGTTCTCTTTCCAATTTTGCGATAACTTGTGACATGCTTCCTCCTGGTTTTCTTAACCTGCCGGCCAATATCAGCCGGCTTTTTCAGCTGTTCGTAATTCTGTCCAAATATATAGATGCAGCAGACCTGACGGAAAGGTGGTTATACTCTCCTGGTCCTTTAATGGGGTCAAGCCTCAGGTCGCATGACCCGGTAATGGTTTCGGCAAGTCCCCATGCCGTGCCCAAAACCAGGACATGAGCTGCATTTTCCGTTAACTGTTCCTTAAGTGCCCGGGCCGGTATGGTGGCTTCCGATTCCCTTGCACTGGTTGCTATGGTGACAACCTTTTTATATCCCCTGCTCAATAAATCTTCTTTAACCTGATCAAAGCTTTGCGCTGTTTTAATCAGTTCTAACGCCTCTTTTCTGGCCGGGTTCAGTTCCCCGCCAACCCCGCAGGTCCAATGCCCTATGATCTGACGGGCCAGTTCTATCTGGTCTTCATAGGGAGTGACCACATAATACCCGGCCGCCCCAAATGTCCGGCACGCCCGGGCAATATCATGAAGATCCATATTGGTCAAGGCCGAACCAATTTCTTTGCCCCGTTTGTTCACCACCGGAAAATGGATCAAGGCAACATATAGCGTGTCCAAACCTGCCATAATCCGGTCTATTCCACTGCTCCGGCCAGGGTTTCAAGGCGGCGGGCCCAGTTGAGAAGAATCTGTTTTTCTTCCGGTGTCGGGCCGGTGGCCTTAAACAGGTCAGGCCGTTTGATCACCGTCCTGAGAAGCCCTGATTCCATACGCCATTGGGCCACTCTGCCATGGTCCCCGGACAGCAGAACCCCCGGAACCTCAAGGCCTTCAAAATTTTCAGGCCGGGTATACTGGGCATGTTCAAGCCGGTCACCCACAAAAGAGTCAGCCAGGGGGGAGTCGTCGCTTCCCAAAACCCCGGGGATCAGCCGGGCCGTTGCATCAATCACTGCCATGGCCGCTAATTCTCCCCCGGTCATGACATAATCCCCTAGGGATATCTCCTCATCAACAAACAGATCATGGACCCGTTCGTCTATGCCCTCATAACGGCCGCAGATAAATATCAGGTCCTGCTGCGCCTGGGCAAACCTTAAGGCATCTGACTGGTCAAACCGCTTCCCCTGGGGACTTAAAAGGATGACCTTTGCCCCGGGGGTCTTTTGCCTGGCCCATACCACTGCTTTTGACAAGGGGCCCGGCGTCATCACCATGCCGGCGCCGCCCCCGTAGGGCCGGTCATCCACCGTATTATGCCGGTCCTCGGAAAAATCCCTGATCTGGATGCTTTCACCGGATATCAGCTTCCGGTCAATGCCCCGTTTAACCATGCCATGGTCAAAAAAAGCATTGGTCAGTTCCGGGAAAAGGGTGAGTACCGTAAAATTCATGGCTGGCTTCATGGATGGGCCTTAAAAAAAAGACTGCCCTTAAGGACCCATATCCTCAGGAGCAGTACCCTTCCGGCAGCGTGGTCCGGATCACCTTGTTTTTAAGGTCAACCGATGCCACAAACTGCCGGTGCATGGGGATCAGTGTTTCCCGGCCGGTCTCTTTGTCCTTGATCACCAGAACATCATGGGCCCCGGTGGGCAAAATGGAATCCACCACACCCAGATTCCCATAGGCCTTGTCGGCGACGGTAAGACCGTAAAGGTCGTTCCAGTACCAGGTGTCGTCATCGAGTTCGGGCAGGCTGTCCCTGGGGATCAGGATGTCCTGGCCCACAAGCTCTTCGGCCATATCCCTTGAATCCACCTCTTTAAACCCCAGCAGCAGCCCTTTTTTCATGGGTGAAGACCGGGTGATGGTAAATGCCTCTCCAAGGGAAGCGGCTGATCCCGCATCCGGCCGCTTCAGCCTGACCTGCCTGCCAATGGAAAAAATTTTGTGGGACTCGGCAAAGGAGTGAACTTTAAGATTCCCGCCAAGGCCGTGAACCCCGGTGATTTTCCCGATGGTAAGCAGCCCTTCTTCATCCATGACCTACTCGATAATCTCCAGGACCGTCCTTTTTTTCATCTTTGTGGATGCCGCGCTTAAAATGGTCCTCATGGCCCGGGCAGACCGTCCCTGTTTTCCGATCACCTTTCCCAGATCTTCTTTGGCCACCTTCAGCTCGAGTACCGATGTCTGATCACCAACAACTTCAGACACCTGAACCTGGTCAGGATTGTCCACCAGTGCCTTTGCAATGTATTCTATCAGCTCTTTCATAAGTACATCTCCTTTTTCCGTATATATAGGGTGGGTGAGAATACCTGGGTTTAACTTGTGTTTGAACTGAAAATTGACCATCTGCGCCTTGCATATGGACACCCTTTCATCCAGACACGGGTTTTTGTTCAGACGCTAACTTGCCGGGGTGGGCCGGTTATGCTGCGGCCACGCCCTGTTTTTTCAATATGGACTGGACGGTTGTGGAGGGCTGTGCCCCCTGTCCAAGCCAGTATTGAATCCGTTCGGCTTTCAGCTCAATGGCCGCCGGTTCTGTCATGGGGTTGTAGGTGCCGAGAACCTCAAGGAATCTTCCATCCCTGGGGGATTCAATGTCGGCCGCCACGATTCTGTAAAAAGGCCTTTTTTTAGTCCCTTTTCTGGTTAACCTGATTCTTACGGACATATGTTTCTCCTTAGAACGGCAGCATGCCCCGCATGGAGCGCATCCCGCCTTTATTAAACTTTTTAATCATTTTCATGGACTGGGTATAGCTTTTCAAAAGTTTGTTTACATCCTGGACCGTGGTCCCGCTGCCTGTGGCAATCCGTTTTTTCCGTGACGCCTTGATGATGCTGTGTTCAGCCCTTTCCTGGGGGGTCATGGAATTGATGATCGCCTCAATTTTTACAAACTCTTTATCGTTAATCTCCAGCCCTTTGAGCTGTTTTTTATTTAAGCCGGGCAGCATGCCCAAAAGATCCTTGATAGACCCCATTTTCCGGACGGATTTCATCTGGTTTCTAAAGTCTTCAAGGGTAAAGGCATTTGCCCGAAGTTTTTTCTCAAGTGCCTTTGCCTCTTCCTGGTCAACGGCATTGGCCGCTTTCTCTATAAGGGAGAGAGTGTCTCCCATGCCCAGTATCCGTGAGGCCATCCGGTCCGGATGAAAGGGCTCCAGTGCAGTGGATTTTTCCCCCACACCGATGAACTTTAAGGGTTTTCCCGTAACCGCCTTAATGGACAGGGCCGCACCGCCCCTGGCATCGCCGTCCATTTTGGTTAAAATAAACCCGTTCAGGTCCAGTCGTTTGTCAAAGGACTCGGCAATGTTTACCGCATCCTGGCCGGTCATGGCATCGGCCACCAGAAGGATTTCTGATGGGTTTACCCCTTTTTTGATGCCCTCAAGCTCTGCCATGAGTTCTTCATCCATGTGCAGCCGGCCGGCCGTGTCAAGGATGAGGGTGTCGCATCCCGCATCTCTTGCAGCCAGCTGCGCGTCCTGGCATATCTTCAGGGGTTTCATGTCAGTTGATGAATCAAATACCGGGATGTCCAGCTGGCCCCCGATTTTTTTCAACTGATCAATGGCGGCGGGCCGGTACACATCCACAGGAACCAGGAAGGGCTTTTTTCCCTGCTTGCGCAGAAATCTGGCCAGCTTTCCCGCCGTGGTGGTCTTGCCGGACCCCTGAAGGCCCACCAGCATTATAGAACCCGTTGACCGTCCCCCAAAATCCAGGCCCTGGTGTTCAGACCCCATCATCCGGGTGAATTCTTCATTGACGATCTTAATCACCTGCTGAGCCGGTGTCAGACTCTTCATGACGTCCTGGCCCAGGGCCCTCGTTTTAATGTCTGAAATGACTTTTTTGGCCACCTTATAATTGACATCTGCCTCAAGGAGTGCCATCCTGACCTGTTTGAGGCCTTCTTCGATGTTGCTCTCGTTAAGGGTGCCGTGACCTTTTAGCTTTTTGAAGACTGAATCCAGTCTGTCGCTCAAGTTTTCAAACATAAAAATAGCCGATTTAGGGTGTCAAATCAAATCATTGAAATTAAAATATAATCCGTGATATGTCAAGAAAATAATAATTTTTTACGGGAAAATCATGAAAGAGAACATCCTCAACTACACCCGTCCCCAACTGGTTGAATGGCTTGACAGCAAAGGCGTTCGATCCTTCAGGGCCGGTCAGATTTTTAAGTGGATCTACCTTCGGCAGGCCAACGAATTCGAACAGATGACTGACCTTGGCAAACCGATGCGCGCTGTCCTTGATGAACATTTTTATCTCAACCGGCTGGTGCTGGAGAAAAAACAGGTGTCTTCGGATACAACGGAAAAATATCTGTTCCGACTTGAAGACGGGCTTTATGTGGAATCGGTACTGATCCCTGAAAAAGACCACTTTACCCTGTGCGTTTCCTCCCAGGTGGGCTGCGCCATGGACTGCCGGTTCTGCCTGACGGCAAAAGGCGGATTTATCCGGAATCTGAAGGTGTCCGAGATTGTTTCCCAGGTCCGGGATGCCCGGTATTTTCTGATCCAAAAGGGGGTGGATCCGTTAAAACTGTCCAATATCGTGTTTATGGGCATGGGAGAGCCCCTTGCCAATTATGACCATGTGATCCGGTCCCTTGGCATTCTCACAGACACGGATTTTGGCATGAAGTTTTCTCCAAGACGGGTGACGGTGTCCACCTCCGGGCTGGTTCCCCGGATTCTGGACCTTGGCAATGAGACCGACGTGAACCTTGCCGTCTCCTTAAACGGGGTCAGCGACCAGGTTCGGGAAAAACTCATGCCCATCAACAAAGCCTATCCGTTAAAGGTGCTTCTGAATGCCTGCAAAGATTTTAAAATGAAGCCCAGAAACAAGATCACCTTTGAGTATATCCTGATTGCCGGGGAGAATGATTCGGACCAGGATGCCCGGGCCCTTGTCAAACTGCTTTCCCCCATCAAGGCCAAGGTGAACCTGATCCCCTTTAACGAACACCATGGGTGCGATTTTAAACGGCCTTCCCCGAACCGGATAAAGGATTTTCTTCAGATTCTGCTGGACAGCGGCATGACCGCCATAGTCCGGAAAAGCAAGGGGGATGATATACTGGCGGCCTGCGGGCAACTCAAGGCAAAGCTGGTTTAACTCAAAACCTGATCCACCTGCTGCGTTGCTGCAAAAATTTGCAATCCTCACATATTTCAATATGCTCCGGTTGCAAATTTTTTTGCGCCTTGCATCTGGACCAGGTTTTGAGTCAAACTGAAAGCCAGAACCTGGCACCTGAAGGGGGGAAAGTGAGAAAGCGGGCAGGTGAGAGGGTGAGAAAACACAGATTCCTTCAACCTATCTCTTTAAGTTGGCGTCTGGTCGAAGACCATTGGTTGGACGAAAAGTTGTCCATATGCAAGGCGCAGCAGATGGGTGACTTTTCGTTAAACCACTATTGAAAAAGTCTTCGGGACGGGACAGCCCAGATATTCAAACCGGCATCCAAAAGGGTGATTTGTTTTCCCGTGTAAACAACGAGCCCCCCCTTCCACTGATCACCAAGCTCACCGGCCAGCCGGGTCATGACCTGAAAATCTTTTTTTGCAACGGTTTCACGCGATTTTATCTCCATACCGACAACACCTGCCTGGGTGATAAGCATTAGATCCAGTTCCATACCGGACTGGGTCCTGTAAAAGTACATATCGGTTTGTGTCTGGGATGTTTTGACCCATTTGTAGACTTCACCAACTACCATGGTTTCGTATAATTCACCGTTCAGTCCTTCTTTAAATCCGGACAATTGCCGAAGTATTCCCATATCGGTCCAGTACAATTTGGGCGATTTGATGACCCGGCTGGTCAGGTTGCGGTAGAACGGCTGTAATGTCATGGACTGATATGAAATCTTCAGGTATTCAAGATACCGTCTGGCCGTATCGACACTGATCCCTGTGTCCCGGGCCAGTTCCGAATAGTTCAGCAGTTTTCCCGACCTCAACGCGGCCAGTTTCTGAAATTTTTGAAAGGGTCGCAAATCATCCAGCTTGGCCAGGTCGCCCAAGTCCCGCTCCAGATACAGATAGCAGTAATCTTTGAGCCATTTCCATCGCTCCTGTTCCGATAACGGTAATAACCCCGGCATGCCGCCCCATTTTAGAAGGTGGTTTTCCGTTTCAATGGAATCCATTTCCTGATCCCCGAACAAAACCGGCGGTGTCTGTGTCAATACGTCGGACAAATCGGGTTGGACAATAATTTTATGGAGCAGCGGGGGGGATGGGGCCTGTTTCGTACTATCCGGGTGCAGTTCGGATTGCAGCAATGGCCAAAGCTCAAACAGGAAGGCCCTTCCGGCCAGTGTCTCCCGGATATTTTTCAGCAGCAGGATCTGACTTGAGCCCGTTAATACGGAAAATGAAATGTCTCCGGCATCATAGGCAAATTTTATTTTTTCAAAAACAGACGGTTCTTTTTGTGCTTCATCAATAACAGCAGATCCGATCACCCGGTGCCAGGCCAGGGCGGAGGTGCTGCCCGCAATCTCTCTGTATTCAGCCGCGTCCAGGTTTAAATAGGTCAAATCAGCATAACGGGACTTTACCAGGGTTGTTTTTCCCGTCTGCCTGGCCCCTGTAAGAATGACAATCCGTTTTTGATCTGCCAAAGGCAAATGATTTGTGACATGTCGGTTTATCTGTAATTCTGACGTCATAATCGTCATTTTACCTTTAAAATTTACGACGTCAAGCGAAAATTTAAAGGCTTTTTAATTTTTTAAGATATTCTGGCGGTATTTCAAGCTTGGATTGGCATCCAGGCGAGTTCGGGACCAGATTGTAACCTATCCCGCCTGGAAGGGGAGGGGGGAAAGTGAGAAAGTGGGAAAATGGGCAGGTGAAAGGGTACAGATTCCTTCAGCCTAACCCCCTTCAGCCTAAACCCCTGCTAAATCATTAAGTCCCTGAATTCTGCGGATGGCCGGGTCAAGACGGGGATGATCCGTTCGGTTTCATTGAACATCAGACGGATTTTGGATTCCGTGCCGGTTTCGGCCTTGCTGTAGGCGGCCACAATGGATGCCGCCGTTTCAATCTGCCGCTGGTTGAATTCTCCGGTCAGGACCGCTTCAGGGCCGGGGAGGAAAGCGTGCCTGAACCGCAGATCCGTTTGAGGGTCTAACAGGGCCAGGATCTTTTTATTGTCGGCATTGGATTTTCCCACCACCAGCTTGGCCTTTTCCGGTTCTTCAGGGGTATTGAGCCTGAAGTGGCGGCCATGTTTGAGCAGCCTTATCAGCCGCGGGTCACAGGAACCCTGGACATCCATAAGGTCTTTGAGCTTTCTGGAAAAGCCCACATCCGTGAGCAGGCAGCCGCCCGCCGGGGACGGATATTCAAGGATGCCGAAATTTTCAGCCATCTGCATCTGGATTTTTCTGGACCGGCCAGTGATGTTCAGCAGCTGATCCCTGTTTACCAGGCCCTCTTTTTCCATAAGGGTTTCGGGCAGGCACCGGGCGCTCAAGGGCCTTAAAATATACCCATCCATTCCGGAATTTTTTTCCACATACCGAAGGGAATTTTTGGTCTGGGACTTGGGGCGCTGGCCCACCACTTCGCCGCTGAACAGAAAATCAAAGCCCAGTTCTTTCATCAAGAGGCCTGCTTTGTTGAACATCAGGGCATGGCAGTCCATGCAGGGGTTCATGTTTTTGCCGTATCCGGCCCTGGGGTTCTTGAGCATTTCCATGTAATCTTCGGTGATGTCCCGGATGATCAAGGGTATCCCGGTCTGCTTCGAGGCGTTTGCTGCGGATTTGGCAGAGAAAAACGGGGTTTCAAACCCAACCCAGGTAACGTCAATCCCCTGTTCTTTTAGAACCAGGGCAGAGAGCATGCTGTCCAGTCCCCCGGAACAAAGTCCTAAGGCTTTGACCGGTCCTGCCGGCCTTGTGCTTTGATTTTCGGTCATGTATATTGTGAGCTTTTAGCGGTTAGCCTTTAGCCATTAGGTTTTGGCTGTCGGCTGACAGCTGATGGCTAAAAGATTAAATCTATGAAATCTTCCCATGTTAAAATTTTGTTAGACACACTAAGTGAGCGGTATCCGGTTGTCAAGACCCAGCTGGATCATAAAAGCGCCTTTGAGCTTCTCATTGCCACCATTCTTTCCGCCCAGTGTACCGATGCCCAGGTCAACCGGGTGACGGTAAAATTGTTTGAGCAATATCCCGACCCCAGGGCCCTTTCCAAAGCCCCTTTGGAAAAGATCAAAAAATTGATCTTTTCCACCGGGTTTTACAATAATAAAGCCAAGAATATCAAGGCCTGTGCGGCAGCGCTTGTAGAAGATTATAACGGGGTGGTCCCCCGGGATATGGAATCCTTAACCCGGCTTCCGGGGGTGGGCAGAAAAACCGCTAACGTGGTCCGGTCGGTATGCTTTGGGGTTCAGACCATTGTTGTGGATACCCATGTGCTTCGAATTTCCAACCGCCTTGGGCTGGTCCGGACCAAAGACCCGGTAAAGGCTGAATTTGCGCTGATGGAGAAGATTGCTGAAAGCTCATGGAATGATCTTTCCCTTCAGTTGATTTATTTTGGCCGGGACATCTGCAATGCCCGCAAGCCCCTGTGCCATGCGTGTCCCCTTTACGGCATCTGTCCTTCCCGGACCGGGAAAGTGAAAGACCCTTTATCTTTAAGCTGAACCGCCGAACACCTCTTTGAAAATCCGGTCGTCTTCAATAATACACCGGTCCTTTAATTTCTTGTACAGCACCAGCAGGGACTTGCCTTCCGGGGTCAGGGAGGTGCCGTCGATTTTGTCCGCCAGCACCACCGGCTTTTGATAATGTTCTTCCGTGGCCTTGATCTTGTTCCATACGGTTTTATAGGCCATGTTCAATTCCTTGGCGGTTTTGTTGATAGAACCGGTCCGGTCAATGGATTCGAGTATTCTCATTCTGCCGGTTCCCATGATGATATCCCCGTTTTCATTGACAAGGAGCTGGGTTGATCTTAATTTCATTGGTATCCCCCTTATGCGGCACTATACCCTAGTCGGCCCAAACAGGAAACAAGAAAAAAAGGAAAAATAATTACGCAATAGCCACCTTTTTTCTTGACCTTATGTTGAATTTACCATAAGGTGGCATTCGTTGTAAACATCAAACAGGAGCAACCCCCCATGGAAGACTTTGAAACCCTGCTGGAAGGTTCTGGAAAAGCCCACGGACATCTTTGCCCGGGGCAGGTGGTCGGCGTCAGAATGGCCATGGAAGGCTGCCGCCTCATTGGCCTTGATGAGCCAAGTAAACTTCCCCAGATCAAAAAGCTGATTGTGTACATTGAAATGGACCGGTGCGCCACGGATGCCATTTCTTTTGTCACCGGCGTAAGACTGGGCCGGCGGTCTTTAAAATTTATTGACAACGGCATCATGGCCGCCACTTTTGTCAACCTGGAAACCAAAAAGGCTTTCAGGATTGTTTCCACAGAAGAATCCAGAGATCTGGCAGCCGGGTATGCCCCTGAAATAGAAGATAAAAGACAGCAGCAATTGGAAGGGTACAAGCGCATGCCCTTAGAAGAGTTGTTTACCATCCAGGAAGTCACGGTGGATGTGCCGGCCAGCGACATGCCGGGCCCCACCCGGTTCAAAGCGGTTTGCGAAGCATGCGGGCAGGTGGTCAGGGACAAGCGGGAAATCATGAAGAACGGCAAAATTTTGTGTCGACCCTGTGCCTTGGGAAGTTATTATCAGGTTTTGGAAAAAGGAGAATAAGATGAGCAACCTCGTTGGAAATCAGGCTTTTAAGACCATCCCGGTAGACCAGGCCGTGGGCACCACCCTGGCCCATGACATGACCGAAATTATCCCCGGGGAATCCAAGGGGCCGGCTTTTAAAAAAGGGCACAAGATCAGTGCCGGGGATGTCTGCCGCCTCATGCGCATGGGAAAAAACAACCTGTATGTCCTGGACCTTGAAGATCACCAGGTCCATGAGGATGATGCCGTTCTCGAGCTTGCCTCAGCCCTGGCCGGCCCGGGCGTGACCTTTTCCGGCGCCCCTTCCGAAGGAAAGCTGGCCCTCAAAGCCGAATATCCGGGTTTGCTCAAAGTGAATGTGGATGCCTTAACCGAATTTAACATGGTGGATGACGTGATGTGTGCTGCCATGCACAATAACACGGCGGTTAAGAAAGGACAGGATCTTGCCGCCACCCGGGCGGTCCCCCTGGTAATTGACCGAAAAGAGCTTGACCGGGCCGTTAAAATTTCCCGGGAATTTTATCCCGTCATCAGCGTGAGCATGTTCAACCCCCTTAAGATCCGGCTGGTCATCACCGGCAACGAGGTGTACAAAGGGCTGATCAAGGACCGGTTCCACGATATTGTTGAAAAAAAGGTGACCGCCCTTGGCGGGACGTTAGAAGAGTTCACAATCCTGCCCGACGACCGGGAACAGATCAGCCAAAAGGTCCGGGAATACCTGGAAAAAGATACCGACCTGATTATTACCACCGGCGGCATGTCCGTTGATCCCGATGATGTGACCCGGGCCGGAATTCAGGATGCCGGGTTTGATACCCTTCATTACTCTGCGGCGGTTCTGCCCGGTGCCATGTTCCTGTTAGGTTATGCCGGGAAAAAGGCCATCATGGGCCTGCCGGCCTGCGGCCTTTACCACAGGACCACCATATTTGACCTGGTGCTGCCCCGGGTTATGGCCGGCGAAACCCCGGGCAAACGGGACCTTGCCGCCCTGTGCCACGGCGGTCTTTGCCTGAACTGCCCCACCTGCCGGTTTCCGGCCTGTTCATTCGGCAAGGCCGGATGATGATGAAGGTTGTCCAGATCATCGGCCAGCAGAACGCCGGCAAAACCACCCTCATGAAGGAGGTGATTGAAGCCCTGGTTCAAAAGGGGCTTTCCGTGGGCTCCATCAAACACACCTCCCATCAATATGAACTGGACAAACCGGGCAAAGATTCCTTTATCCACCGGCAGGCCGGCGCCAGTCCGGCGGCCATGGTTTCCGGCTGCCTTGCCGCCATTTACTTTCCCCTGCCCGAGGCCGGGGAAGGGCTCACCCCGGAAACCCTCCTGGAAAATCCCTTTTATCAAAACCTGGATATCGTGCTGATTGAGGGCTGGATTGCCGCCCCGTTTCCCAAAATCGAGGTCTTTCGTGAAGATATTGGCCGGGACCCGCTGTTCTTCAGGGTCCCGGGGGTAACGGCACTGGTCACCGACGATCCCCTTTCCCCTGCCGTGGAAGCCGAAGCCGGCCGCCAGGGCATCAACCCATTCCCAAGAAAAAATCTTTCGCCTCTGGTGGCGTATTTGGCCGCTTTATAAAATTTGCGGTCCTTAGTATTGCAGTCCCAATAAATAAGTTATACATTAGTATTCCAATACTAACGGTCACGGGTCGTCTTGGTTATCCAAGCAAGCACCGCCCAAAACAAATATTGAAAGAACTCAAAAGGTTGCTGAGTCTTTCATATCTAACATGAAAGATACTGGGAAAAGTCCATGATTGAACAATTGTTCAGCCTTCATCGCAGTCTCATCAGCATTTTTAACCGTCCTTTTAAAAGGTATTTCTTAAAAAAACATGATTTTTCAAACCGGTTTTCCATTATCACAGGGCAGCGGGGCGTCGGTAAAACAACGGCCATCATTCAGTATATTCATTCTTTTTTAGGCGGCGACAACTCAAGTACAAAAGCATTATATGTGCCGGTGGACCATGTTTCAGTGGCCGGGCTGTCCCTTTATGACATGGCGCAAGAGTTTGTAAACAATGCCGGTGAACTGTTGTGCCTGGATGAAATCCATAAATACCGCAACTGGTCCAGGGAATTGAAAAGTATTTATGACTCATTTCCCGGTCTTAAGCTGATTGTATCCGGAAGTTCTGCCATGGAAATCCATAAAGGCAGCCATGATTTGAGCCGGAGAGCCGTGATCCTCAAAATGACCGGCTTGTCCTTAAGGGAGTACATCGGCCTGAAACATGGGATTGATCTGCCGGACCACGGGTTTGACACCCTCCTTGAACATCATGAAAAACAATCCATGAACATTACGGATACACTTGCTGAAAGCGGACTCAAAATTCTTCCTGTTTTCAAGGCCTACCTTAAATCAGGGTATTTCCCTTATTTTCTGGAACATCCCGACCGGCGAACCTACTGGAAGACGCTTGAGCAGGGGCTTCACACCACAATTGAAAGCGATCTTTTATCCATTTACCCCAGTTTAACCGGTGCCAGTATTAAAAAATTAACCTTATTGTTGTCGGCCATTGCCGGGTCTGCACCGTTTACGCCTGATATGAAACGATTAAAAAATATCATTGAAGTCGGCGATGAAAGAACGTTGAAAACCTATTTGAAATACCTTGAAGACGGCAGGGTCATTACATGTTTTCCCAAAAAAGGGAAAAGTATCAGGGGACTGGAAAAGCCGGAAAAGATATACTTAAACAATCCCAACCAGGCATTCGCCATTAGCAGCAATGCCGAACCCGGCAGTTTAAGGGAGTTGCTTTTTGCCTGTATGCTAAAAGAATCCCATGCCCTGGCCATTCCCCCTAAAGGCGATTTCATAGTTGACAATCAATATACGTTTGAAATCGGGGGGAAGGGGAAAACCTTTCAGCAGATTAAAGATCTGCCGGATTCCTACCTTGCCCTAGATGACATTGAGCATGGCTTTAAAGCGAAAATTCCCCTTTGGATGTTCGGGTTTTTATATTAACCCGGGTCTGTTATGAGGTCATTTCGGTATGGTTGTCATGAATTCTGAAAACCGGAAGAGGCCTTTTTGTCGGGTCCAAACACAGATTTTCTGTACTGGGAGGGCCTGACACCGTATTCTTTGAAAAAAGAAGCGGCAAAATGGCTTGAACTGCAAAAGCCGGATTCATAAGCGATCCATGTCAGATCCACCAGGTTTTCTTCCATCAGCATCCGGGCATAGGACAGGCGCTCTTTTCGCAGGTATTCAAATACCGTGCATCCAAACAACGCTTTGAACCCTTTGCTCAGCTGGGTGTGGCTCATGCCTGCCTGCCTGGCCAGGTCCCGCAAAGAGGGGGGAAATTGACGATTTTTAACCAGCAGGTCCCTGGCCCGGCAAATCCGGGCTTTGTCGTCAGGCCCCATGGGGGGCTTTGCCGGCAGAAAATCATCCGGGAAAAAGACCTGATCCAGTCTTAAGGCAATGAGTTCAAGTACTTTGCTTTCCAGGTAGATATGGCCCACCCGGCCTTTGTGGGGATTGTTCAAAATCTGGTAAACGGTGGTTTTCATCTGAGCTGTCATGATCTGGTCGGCATAAAAGCGGCGGCTTTTAAAAAATTGTTCCGGTATATCGTTATATTGTACATCCCGGAGGGGTTCCGGGTTGAGCAGTTTGAGTAAAAAATCAGGAGAAATGTGGATGGCAAGGGCCAGGACTTCCTGCGCCCCTTTGATTTTCCGTTCAACAATCCGGCCTTTAAAAAAACAGGCCGATGAATGATCCGGTGTCATTGGCATTGAATGCAAAAGGCCTGACCCCCCAGATGAACAATTGGATGAACAATTGGATGGACAATTTCCTTTAAGACAAAATCCAAAAGTAAAAAAAGGCTTTTCCAATGTGAACCTGGCCTTATAGTCTTCGTCAAATCTGCACCGGCATATGCCCAAGTCCAACCCTTTGCATATGGCAAAAGATGAAAAATGACCGCTGCCTTTTTGCCTTGGCAGGGGACGAATGACTTCGTTTGGATTCGTCATTTTATCATCAGGCACCATGGGTTTGAAATCAACATAACCGCCTTTATGGTCTTTTATCAGAATCTGTGACAGCACGCTCCGGGTTCCTTTATGTTTCCTTGTTTCATGTCGGCGACAGCCACTATGTAAACCAAGCTCATCTTATTTTGTCAATATGATATTTTTATGCGCGTCTTATCTTTTACGCAAATGCTCTTTTTTTACGCAAATGATATTATTGGGGGGGTGAACAGGGCTAAAAGTCAGTCTGACAGAAAAACTAAAAACGTTTAACCTGGAGAAAATGTTATGATGTCACAGCCGCTTCACTCACCCCAAACCCCCTATCCCTGTCTTTCCTTTTTGTTTGAAGCCCTGGTGGCCCCTGTAAAACAGGCCGTCATGGAAACCGCCATTACGCTTGATATGGCGCATATTCTTTCCAGTGCATCCACCGTTGATGACATTGCAAACAAAGCAGGCATACAGACCGGAACTCAGGGTCTTATCTGCTTT
This sequence comes from uncultured Desulfospira sp., assembly GCA_963663165.1. GTDB lineage: Bacteria > Desulfobacterota > Desulfobacteria > Desulfobacterales > Desulfobacteraceae > Desulfospira. The sequence continues at coordinate 6,666,484 of OY760175.1, forward strand.
TTGGATGCCTTGGTCGCCGTGGGGCTGGCAAATAAGGAAAACGGCAAATACAGCAACACGGACACCGGCCGATATTTTTTCGACAAAACCAGTCCTGTTTATATGGGGGATTATATACAAGATATGAAATCCCTGGTGCAAAAAAACCTGGCCGGCATGGCAGACATCGTAAAACACGGGATGCCGGATCTGCCTGAAACCGAATCCTGGCAGAACGAATCCCGGTGGGAACGCGCCGTGGCAAACCTGGCGCTGGGCCAGCGTGCCGGCATGGCCGCCATTTATGCGGATCTGGTCGAAGAACTCCTACAGTTCAGCCGCATTAAAAAAATCCTTGATCTGGGGGGCGGACCAGGCCTTATCGGTGCCCAGATCCTTGGGCGGATTCCCGGGGCAACCGGGGTGCTGATGGACCTGCCCGCCGTTATTGGTCTGGCCAGGCAGGAGATCGAAAAAGAGGGGATGGCAGACCGGATCTCCTTTATTGCCGGAGACTATAATGAGACAGATTTGGGCAGCGGCTATGACCTGATCTGGGCCAGCCACAACCTGTATTTTGTCAAAGACCGGGTGCCGTTCTTCAAGCGTGTGAAAACCGCTTTGGCCGAGAAAGGCGTCTTTGTCTGCCTGCACGAAGGGTTGGTTCAAGAGCAGACCGCACCTGCTGACATCATTTTGATGCGCCTTTCCAGTGCCATAGAAACTGTAAGCGCCCCGGACGGACAAAACTATGCCTTTAACAAAGCCGAGATTGCCGGCTACCTGAAACAGGCCGGATTTAACCGGGTTGAATCACGGATGGTTCATTTGCCCAGTGGTGAAGCAGAACTGGTGGTGGCAAGTTAAACCGGCCCCTGTGAGAATAAATATGAAAAAAAGACAGGCCGCTTTGATATGCCGTATCCTGGCAGTCCTGCTCATGGTTGCCGGCAGTCCTGTGGTATCGGCTATAGTTGCCGGATATGCGTCCCCGGATCTTTCTTCCCGAACGGTGACGGATCTTCAGGGGAACCGGGTTCTGCTGCCGCCGGCAAATGATCTGCAACGGGTGGTTATTATTGCGCCTACGCTGGTCTCTTCGTTTGCAAGCCTTGGCTTACCCCGGGCCCAAATGGTTGGTGCCAATAAAATGGCCTTTGAGAATGCCAACGAAAAACTGCTGGATCTGATGCTGCCGGGATGGCGAAAGATACCCACCGGTTTTCTTACCGGGTTCAGGTCAAACACCGAAGAGTTGTTAACCCTTAACCCGGACATTATCCTGGTCTATGGAAATTTTCAGAAAAAAGGGCTTGAGGGAATAACGGTTCCGGTTTTGGACTTCTATTTAAGCGGCCACGATAACGAAACCGGTTCAACTGCCGCAGAAACGCTTTTAAGACAGGTGTTTGGGGCCGGCAGTGGCGGTTCTTCTCTTGCCAAAGAGTGGGAGTGGTCCAAAAAGCTGACCGCGGATCTTCTGGGAAGGGTGCCGAACCCTGTGAAAAAAGGCCTGATGATTGTGTCCAACACCGGGGATAAACTGATCGTTATGGGGGCGGGCTCATGTGGTGATGACTGGTTAAAAAAAAGCGGGCTTGTTAATGTCGCGGATGTGGCAGACCCTCAAGGCGGCGGCCGGGAAGTCTGCCTGGAACAGATCTATGCCTGGGACCCTGATATTATCTATATATTCTGGGGAATTCCCGCATCCCAATACAAAAAAGAACAAATCCCCGGCCAGAACTGGCATCACGTGAAAGCGGTTCGAAATGGTGCCGTATATGATATGCCCCATGGGCTTACGAACTGGGGCACGGCAAAAGCCGATTCGCCCCTGACGCTGTTATGGCTGGTCAGTAAAAATTACCCGCATCTTCTCAGAGAAGCTGATTTCTTAGGCATGATGAAGGCCTTTTATTTGCGCCGGTACAACATTGACCTTTCCGATGACCTCATGGAAGAGATCCTTTATCCCAATGGAAAATAAGAAAAATTACATCTTGATATACAGTTTGCTGACCCTATGCCTTGTCGCGTTGATGTTTTTGTCGCTTTTTAAAGGCCGGTATACAGTGCCGCCGGATATGGTGGCGGCCATTTTGTTTAATAAGCTTACCGGAACCGCGTTAACCGGTACCGAGGCCACGGTGGTCTGGAATATTCGGTTGCCCAGGGTGCTTCTCGGGGTGATGGTGGGAGCGGGTCTATCCGTTTCCGGGGCCTCTTTCCAGGGCATCTTCCGGAACCCGCTGGTCAGCCCCGATATCCTCGGTGTCAGTTCCGGGGCCGGGTTCGGCGCGGCACTGGGAATCATTTTAACATCGGCAAACACCGGCATCACCATGGCGTTAGCTTTTGGTTTCGGGCTCATAAGTGTGGTCCTTGCCTATACCATTTCAAAAATAAAAAACATGTTCTCCCCCATATCCCTTGTGCTGTCGGGAATGATCGTGGGATTTTTTTTCAATGCCCTCATATCCCTGGTTAAACTTTTATCCGACACCGATTCCCAATTGCCGGCTATCACCTACTGGCTGATGGGCAGCTTTGCCAACACCACGTTTAAGGAGATATCCCTTGTTCTGCCCCTGGTTGCCGGGGGAACCCTCCTGCTTGTTTTATTGCGGTGGCGCATGAACATCCTTTCCATGGGAGATGAAGAGGCCTATTGTCTTGGCATCAATCCTCACCGCTTAAGGCTTGCCATCGTTGCCGTGGCCACCGTGATCACTGCGGCCGGTGTTATGGTGTCCGGGATTATCGGGTGGGTCGGGCTGATCATTCCAAATATCTGCAGGATGTTTGTGGGGGCTGATCACAAGCACCTGTTGCCGGCCTCTTTTCTCATGGGCGGTATTTTTGTCCTTTTAGTGGACTTTTTTGCCAGGGTTTTAACTGTGGCGGAGATTCCTATCGGCATCCTGACCGCCATTGCCGGAGTGCCCTTGTTTATCTATGTGTATAAATATTCCGGGTGGGGGCGCTGATGGAGGTTGAAGTCAAAAACGGCCATTTTGGCTATACCTCAGAAGAACAGATCCTGACCGATATCTGTTTCAGGCTGCCGCCGGCCGGAATTTTAACCATACTCGGCCAGAACGGTATCGGCAAAACAACCCTGTTAAAATGCCTGCTCGGCATTCTGCCGTGGGAAAAGGGCCACACCCTGATCAACGGCGAACCAATGAACTATAAAAAACATATGGGAAGGATCGGCTATGTGCCCCAGGCATATAAATTTGTCTTTCCCTATTCCGTTGAAGAAACTGTAACCATGGGACTTGCCGGAAGGATCGGCTTGTTCTCCATCCCCACCCAAAAGGATAGAGAAGCGGTCCACGCCATCCTTTCCGAAGTGGGGATATTTCATCTTAGAAAGCGGCTTTGCTCCCAGCTCAGCGGTGGGCAGCTCCAGCTCGTTTTTATGGCACGGGGACTGGTAAAAAGACCGGAGCTGATGATTTTAGATGAGCCCGAGTCCCACCTGGATTATAAAAATCAGATCCTGGTTTTAAAGATGCTTGAAAAGCTTTCACGGGAACAGGGTATCTCTTGCATCATCAACACCCATTACCCTGACCATGCCTTAAGAATTTCCGATGCCACACTCATGTTAAGACGCACGGCATCCGGAAAGAAGACGTATGTACACGGGCCTACCCCAGACATTATTACCCAAAAGAATATCAAACTGTTTTTCGATGTGGAGTCCCAAATTATGACCATTGATAAAAAGGACAAAACAAAAATCAGAACCCTTGTTGTAGTGGAATAGGACAACTTTTCAAAGAGGAGAGAAAACATGAACAGCCAGGCTAAAAACAATAAACGGCAACACAACCGGGTATTATGCTTTGTTTATATTATTGCAATGATCGTTGGCCTTTCAGTCGGGCCGGTATGGGCCGGGGATGACAACGCCGGCAAGTCAAGTATTCAACTTGGAGATATAACGGTGACCGCAACTAAAATGTCCACACAGGTGGATAACCTACCCACCAATATCAGCGTTGTTACCAGAGAAGAACTCGAAAAGTTCCCGGGGCATTACAATGCCTTAACCGTACTTCAGGCCGCCAATATTCCGGGACTGTTTTTTCCCACCAACGTCTTTGGCGGCGGGAGCGCCAGCACCTCAGTGAGTACCAGGGGCAGCGAGGTCTCAAGCTGGGGAATGAAGGTCATGGTAAACGGTATTGAGATGAACCGGGCAAACGGGAATATATCGGCAGGCCGCCTGGCGGTACACGACATAGAGCGTATTGAGATCACCAAAACGCCTTCGGCCGAGTATGGGGACCAGGCCCTGGGCGGGGTTATCAATATTATTACCCGAAAGGCAAAGGAACCTGTGGAAGGCCGGGCCGGCATTGCCTTTACAAGTTTTGGGGGCGGCAACGGTTACAGCGTACTCAGCGGCACACTGGACAAATGGGAATACTATATTGATGCGGCCGTACAACGGGAAGATACCTACCAGGATAACGGATTTGAAGATGGCAACAACGTTTATACCCGGGTGGGTTACGGGCTTAACGACGGAGCACAAATCACCTTTCACGGATCCTATAACAACACCAAAGGGCTTTATGCCGCAAGCCTGACCAGGGATCAGTTTGATGATGACCCTTCACAAAATCCCAATGCCGGGGCGGATTATGACTATGAATCCGAGGATACACTGGGGGCACTGGTCTATAATCAGCAATTGGGAGCCTACGAACTCATGGCGAAAATGGAGGTTCAGAACTGTGATTATCAGCTTTACTGGGGGCATTTAACCCACATGGATTCCAGCCAGGTACATCCGGAAGTCAGCCTGACCTTTAATCATAATCTTGGGGGCATGGCAAATAAACTGGTGATCGGCGGGGAGTACCGCAATCATGACTATGATGTGAGAAGGTATACGGCATCAAGCTTTAATGACATAACCGCCGTTAATCAGGATTTCAGCAGAAAAGATATCAGTTATGCCGGGTATGTGCAGGATGAACTGCTCGTAACCGATGCGCTCACGGTTACCGCCGGTATCCGCTACGATTTTTTTGATCTCGAGCAAACCGCCCATATTGCCGCAAGCGACGCCTGGGACCAGAAAAAAGGCGACATCAGCCCAAAGCTTGGTTTTACCTACCAGTTTTGCAATGAGGTCAACTTTTTTGCCGGATACAACAGCGGCATCAAAAGCCCGGTCAGGCTGCCGGTCTATTACACAAACGGCGAGCTGGACCCGGAAAAGCTTGAGGCTTATGAACTCGGGTTTCGCGGCAATGTTGCCGGCTGGTTCAACTACAATATGGCCTTTTTCTGGCAAACCGTAAAAGATAAGTTTGTTCTGCCCAGTGCCGACTGGACGGCACAATATGAAAACGCCGGGGAAACCAGTTCAAAAGGGATTGAATTGGGCGCCGGTGCCAAATTGCCCCACGGCTTTTACACATCGGTTAATTTCACTTACCAGGAAGCCGAATTTGAAGAGTTCGTCAGCATGGGGGTTGACTATTCGGGAAACAAACTGACCGGTGTGCCGGATATGATTTTTTCCTTTACACTGGGATACCAGAATGACCGCTTGGGCAACCTGTCACTGAATCCTGTCTACACCGGCAGGCAGTATTTTAACTATGCAAATACCAATGAGGAAGACGGCTACTGGGTATTGAACGCCAAATATGCAAAACAAATCGGGCGGGCGGAATTCTACCTTCTGGCAAACAATCTGTTTAATCAAAGCGCTGTGGGCTACGGCAGCGGCAATCCCGGCAATGAATCCTTGTATCCCATTTCCGGGTTCAACATGGTACTGGGCATGAACATAACGTTTTAAGGAGAACACAGCGATGTATACTGGAATTCAAAAAACATGGACAATGATCATCTCAGTGGCAATATGTATCTTTATCATCTCCCAGGTCAGGGCCGAAACATCAGGTGGTATTTTCGCCGGCTGGCAGGGGAATTTTATAAACCAGGCGTTTGTATATGAAATGCCTGAAATGAACGCCGTCTATAAAAAGATCGTGGCTGAAGCCAAAAATATGGGAAAAACCCAGAGTGTTGAGCAGGTCAAAGCTTTTTTCAAAACATTGGGGGTGACGGGTTTTTGCAGACTCTCAATAGCCGGTGATGAAGTAACCTTTTACGATAAGGAAAAAATTCAGGCCAAGCACCGGTATAAGGCACTTGGAACTGTCCCGGACACCTATGGAGACCACAAATTAGAATGGTATGCGTTTGAGGCGGCAGATAAAGAGGGCCAGGCATCTGAGTATCGGTATATTATGATGCTCCAAATTCATCAACACCAAAACGGGCAGTCTCACTTTCACATCAGGTACGGCAGCAACGGGGTTAAGGAGCTGACCGGCCTGGGGGGCATGGGAAACTGGTGGCCCACGATGGTCAAGCCTGATTTTGATGTAACCGCTTATATCGACAGCATCAATTCTAAGCTTATGGTTAAACTGCTGCCGTAAATGCAACACAAAATAGCGGGTACACCGCTATATATAAACGCAAATACCCGTTTGGATGTAAGGATTTTTATCATAACCCCGGCTCGCTGCGGCCATACCGCTTCAGCGGCCTTGGGCATCTCCTTTGATCTGCGTAAGGTCAAGGCTGAAATATTGGCTCAACATTTGTGCAAACAGCGCATCGTCGTTAATTTCGGTCTGGGTGGTCTCATCCCCGGCCACAATGGTCAGCTGCCGGTCCGTTAAGGTGATCCGCCCCTGGCGGGTGGGGGTGGTGCAAAACTTCATCTGGGTAAAAAAGGAGACCGGATGGGTTGAGGTAAAGTGGTTGGACATTAGAAAATCAATGGGCAGGCAGGGCTCCATGGTAAAAAGATAAAGGTTTCGGTAGTTTCCGGCCTCTTTTTTCTGGAGAATAAAGCTTTGGTCCGGACATTTCTCAAGCCGGTAGATCCGGTTAAAATGGGACTGGTCTATCCCCGGTTCAAGCCGGATGGGGGCCACGATGCCGTCGTTGCCGAATCCCACATCGGCCATCCATTTTTGGCCATTGATATTTATCACGGACAGCTGATGGGTCTTGGCGGTCAGAGTTGGCGGATCACCGGAAAAGACCCGGGCCAGAAGATCGGTCACCTCAAAGCCCAGAGACTTGAGGACAAAGGAGAACAGGCCGTTCATTTCAAAGCAGTATCCCCCCCGGCGGTTTGTTACCAGTTTGGCAAGCAGGGAGGCAATGTCCAGGTGAATGGTCCGCTGGTAAAATACATCCAGGTTTTCAAAGGGAATGTTCAGGGTATGGGCGCAGTGAAGATCTTTCAGGGTGGATTCGCTGATGTCGGCCGGCCCTTGATACTGCACCCGGTTAAAATATTCATCCAGAAGATGGCGGCATTCTTTATCCAAGGGGTGTCCTCTTAAGTTTCAGGTTTTTAAATCCGCACCATAGCCTTGAACGGCGGCCAGATCAAGTTCTCTGGTGAAAAACCACAGGTTAACCGCATTTATAATAAAAGTGCTATCGGGATCAGATATGATAATAAGCCGGTTCGATAGCGATGATAGAGCAACAGGTATAATTATAAATCCAGTTACCATCTTGCCCTGCCCGTATTACACCTCACGTAATTTTATATGAAAGTCTCACTAACAGCGTGATAAGACTTTCATTATTCGTTGTGGGCGATACTTGGTTGGATAACCAAGACGGCCCGTGGCCGTTAGTGAAACAGATATGTTGCCCAAAAGGAAGATAGCATATATCATGAAGACTGAATATTTTAAGAGAGGATTATATGATGCAAATATCTTTACCCTTAAATAAAATGACGAAGGCGGAAAAAATCATGGTAATGAACGAGATCTGGGATGACCTCGTTCGGAATTCAGAAGATATTCCATCACCGGAGTGGCATAAGGATATTTTATCCGCCCGTGCGGAACGTGTTAAAAATGGACAAGCTCATTTTCAAGACTTTGATTCTGTGAAATCAGAACTGCGCTCCGAGTTCAAATGAAAATTCGAATTCTTGATGAAGCCAAAGCCGATTTGCGAGAAGGTGCCCAATTTTACGAAAGACAAAACCAAGGACTTGGAAGTTATTTTCTTGATACGATCCTTTCTGAAATAAATTCTTTAATTCTCTAGGCCGGAGGTCCTAAGTGGGATAGGACTCCCATCATTGAGGACGCTTCCCACACAGCTCGCCCTTCCTGCCAAGTACCCAGAGGGATCTCAAATCCGGTCTCCTGCTTCCGGCCCCCCGGTCTCCTTTTTACCAGTGTGCATAAAAATAGATTTATGATAAAGATATCCCATGAAAAAGATATTGGCCATACTGGTCCTGGCGGGGGCCGCCTTTTTTTTCTATAAGTATTTCACCGGCTTTAATACCCTGGTTCTGGAACGGTTTGAAGGCCGGCTCTGGGAACTGCCCGCAAGGGTGTATGCCCGGCCCATGGAAATTTATCCGGGCATGGTGCTTAATGCCGACCGGTTTGAAAAAGAATTGCAACAGCTCGGGTACCGGCGTCTTAAAAAAAGCGACCAAACCGGGGGGCAGGGCACCTATACCCGGAACGGCAATTATTTTGAGCTTCATTGCCGGGAATTTGATTTCGGGGACGAGGTCCGGCCTGACCGGTGGGTGAGAATCAGCATAAAAGACAATATGGTCGAGGGCCTTCGGGGCATCAAGGCCTTTGAGAAAAAAGAGATGGAACGTCTGGACCCGGTCATCATCGGCGGGTTTTACCCCTCCTCCATGGAAGACCGGATTCTGGTATCCATGGATGATATTCCGTCTCTCTTAAAACAGACCATCGTGGCCGTGGAAGACCGCAATTTTTATTCCCATTACGGCATTGACCCCAAGGGCGTCTTAAGGGCCATGGTGGCCAACATCAAGAACCGCCGCATGGCCCAGGGCGCATCCACCTTAACCCAGCAGCTGGCCAGGAATTTTTTCTTAACCCGGGAAAAGAGCCTGATCCGGAAGGTCAATGAAGCCTTTACCGCAGCGGCCTTAGAACTTCATTTTACCAAAGACCAGATCCTGGAGGCCTATATCAATGAGGTCTACCTGGGCCAGGACGGCAAACGGGCCATCCACGGGTTTGGCCTGGCCGCCGATTTTTATTTTGGCAAAGCCCTTTGTGATCTGAGTGTGCCTGAAGCCGCCCTGCTGGTGGGAATGCTCAAAGGGCCTTCCGCATACAACCCCAGAAAATCCCCTGACCGGGCCCTCGCCCGCCGGAACACGGTTTTAAAGTTGATGCAGGGCCAGGGCCTGATCCCCAAAGAGACTTTGGAAAAAAGTCTGTCAGCACCCTTGGGGGTAATTGACAAGCCCGCCCAGGGCGGAACGTATCCCTTTTACCTGGACCTGGTCAAACGGCGGCTTTTGTCGGAATACCGGGAAGATGACTTAAGAACCATGGGGCTTAGGATTTTCACGGCCCTGGACCCCCAGGTCCAGCTGGCGGCCCAGGAAGCGGCCGCCGCCTTTTTAAAGAAAAAAGATAAAACCCTTGAAACCGGCATCGTGGTCACCAGCCTGGCCGGAAACGAAATCAAGGCCGTGGTCGGGGCAAGGCAGTTCCAGTACAACGGGTTTAACCGGGCCCTGGATTCCAAACGGCCCATCGGCTCCCTGGTCAAGCCGGCCGTGTTTCTGACGGCCCTGCTTCATCCTCAAACCTATACCCTGATTACGCCGTTAAGTGATGATCCCATAAAGATCAAAAATCCCGACGGCACTTTTTGGGAGCCCCAGAATTATGACCGGGAAAACCACGGGACATTAAAGCTTTACCAGGCCCTGGTTCACTCCTATAATGTCTCAACGGTTCGTTTAGGTCTGGATCTCGGTCTTGAGGCGGTGGCCGGCACCCTTGAAAAACTGGGCTGCCCGGTTAAAAAAACATTGCTGCCGTCCATGCTTTTGGGCAGTATTGAACTGTCGCCGGTTCAGGTGGCCCAGGTTTACCACACCCTGGCGTCGGGCGGGTTTTACACCCCGGCCAAGTCCATCCGGGCCGTGTACACCCAGGAGGGAGAGGCATTGAAGCGGTATCCCATGACCATTGAGCACCGGCTGGATTCCGGGGCGGTTTTTTTAGTCAATAAAATTCTCCAGGCCGTGGTGACCAATGGCACGGGCAAATCCCTTGAACAGTGGGTCCCCAAATCCATGGGCTTAGCCGGCAAAACCGGCACCACAAATGATCTTCGGGACAGCTGGTTTGCCGGGTTTTCCGGGTCCCACACGGCCGTGGTCTGGGTGGGCCGGGACGACAACAAACCCGCCGGTCTGACCGGGGCTTCCGGGGCGCTCCAGGTGTTTGGCGCCCTGATGGCCAAAATCGGGAACACCGCCTTAACCCTTCCGGTGCCGGAAAATATCGGGTGGGCGGTCATTGATCCTGAAACCGGGGCACGCACCGATAAAGACTGCCCCAATGCCATGGCCGTGCCGTTTGTGGCAGGATCAGAACCTGAAGATTATCAGTCCTGCCACGCGGTCCAGATAGTGCCGGAACAAACAAAACCCGTGCAGACACCCCGGCAAAAAGCCTCTCAAAAGGCTCAGCCCGGGAAAAAAGACAAGCCCCGGTATCTGATGGACTGGTTAAAGGAGATATTTAAATGAAATACGGATTTTTTTCCAGGACGGCCTTTATCTTACCGGCCCTGTTTTTATTTGCCTGTGCCCAGCCCCGTCCGTCAAACGTGCCCAGGTCCTATATCCCACCGGACAATATCCCCCGGATTGAAACGCCCGGCACCCCGTCAACACCTGAACCATCAGATTCTACCTCTCAAACTGCGGCACCTGAGGCGCCTTTAAAGTCCTCGGCACCGGATTCTTCCATGACGGTGGCATCCTATTTCCCCTCTGCGCCTGCGGTGGAAAAAAAACGGCCACAGGTTTTAAGATCAATGATTGACAGGGCCAACACCCAGATCAGACAAGGCCAGCCCGCCCAGGCTTTCCAGACCCTGGAGCGCGCCCTTTCCATAGACGGCCAGGACCCGTTGGTCTGGCATCTGATGGCCAAGGCCCAGCAGGATCAAGGCCAGTACGGACAGGCCAAGTCCCTGGCCGAAAAATCCAATACCCTGGCCGGGAGCGATTCATCTTTAAAGAAAAAAAACTGGCAGATCATTGCCCAGGCCCTGGACAAACAGGGAAAGTTCCAAGAGGCTGAACAGGCAAGGCTCAGGGCCCGTTAACCCATTAACATTAAATATTGAAGGGAGAGCATCATGGGAAACATCAGTGAAATTGACATGCGCGTCATCAAGATCAAATTGATTGACGGGACCCAGATTAATGCTTCCATCAATCTGAACAGGGAACCGGGGTATGACCGGTTAAGCGATATTGTGGCCAGCAGCAGAGAACCGTTTTTAATCGTGTTCAACGGAACGTCTTACCATAAAGAATTTGACCACCCCGTCCACCACGACACCCTGTTTGTGAACAAAGACCACATCTTATGGGCATCGCCGGACGATACCGCGAAATGATCCCTGTGGGCCGATAACTATTGGACAAATTTATATTTTTCCTTTAGGGTAGGCGTCAATTGTAATGAGGCATATGTTCATACAGGGGCCTTTCAACGGTCCCTATCCTGGCCGGATACCGGCCCGGGGAGCTGTCTATCAGGCAATTTACAATGGTTAATGCCCGGTTTACCGGGAAAAATTTAAAAAAAATCCCGGAAGCCTCCGGGGCAACGGATACGGCAGGACAGCCGGTCCGAAAAGGAAAATGCTTATGACTGAAGCAATCAAATCAGGGGACACCATTGCAGTGGATTACACTGGCAAACTTGAAAACGGAGAAGTGTTTGATACATCCGAAGGCAGGGACCCCCTGGTATTTACGGTTGGATCGGGAATGCTGATCAAGGGCTTTGACGAGGCCGTCATCGGAATGAAAACCGGGGACTCCAAAACCGTTAACATTCCGCCGGAAATGGGGTACGGCCCCAGAGATGAAAATGCCATGGTGGAACTTCCCCGGAATCAGTTTCCCGATGATTTTCCCATGGCCGAAGGGCAGCAGCTCCAGCTTCAGGACCCCACCGGACGGCCTGTGCCGGCAAAGATCGTCAGCTTTACCGACGATACGGTAAAAATGGACGTCAATCATTTCCTGGCCGGCAAGACCCTGACCTTTGACATCACCATCGCAAAGACCGGCGTCACCCCGCCGGCCTCGAGCTGCGGCAGCTGCGGTACCAATGACTGCTGCTCAAGCTGCTCAGGCGCCCCAGGCGGCTGCGGCACGGATTCATAAGCCGCTGCCCGGTCAATGTTTATATGAAAGTCTCACTAACAAGCTGAAAAGACTATCATTTTTCGTTATGGGCGGTGCTTGGTTGGATAACCAAGGCGGCCCGTGGCCGTTATATCATAAGGCCCGGAATCCTTAACCAGGGTTCCGGGCTTTTTTTATTTCAAATAGTCCTGTTCAGGCATTGAAAGCGTGAAAATGAGCGAAGATGAGGCACTGCTGAACCGTTACAACGCCTCTTTAACCGACAAGCCTAAACCCAAATCGCCAGCTAAATTAATATGCTTTCCCTGGAACGTCACTGTCCTAGGAGTTGCCCCAGATTTTTCTTGCACGGCCCAGTCATAGCCGGTATAAGTTCACCATAAAAAAAACGAGTTGAACCGATCCGAAGCAAAATCCGGTTAACCTTTTTCAAAAGGGGTTGGACTTATGCGAAAAACAAGTTTTATCCTTGTCTTTACGGTTGTCTTTCACCAGTTTCTGTTAATGGCGGCGTGGCCGTCAACCGGAGTGGTCCTGGTGGATTTCGGGCCGGCACAGGCGCAAAACAGCTTTGGCCTGCCGGGGTGGGACAGCGTTAAGACGGATATTTATACACTGAATGTGGATATCGGCCCCGGGGGAACATCCATATCAGTGGGAGATAACGAAGCCTACAACTATCAGCAGGTCAGCGGCGGCGACCGGGCCTATGCCCAGGGAGATATCATCCGGGTCACCTGGTACAATGATTCAGCAGCAGAGGTCTCCTTTACCCCGAAAATCAGTTTCAATGATCCGGACAGGCCGATCAGTGGCGCTGAAGGGGACTGGTATGACATGGGAACCACGGTCGTCGGCCCCTACGGAACCGCTTTCTCCGAGTACACGGTCACCGGGGGTTCCGCCGGGATTTACAGCCTGGTCAATGTAAACGTTAATTACCAGAACCATCAGGCTTTAATCTGCGATAAGATAGAGCTCATTTCTGCCCAGGACATGTTCCGTGTGACCGTGGAAAAGTCCGGTGACGGCAGCGGAATAGTGACCAGCGAACCGTCAGGCCTGGACTGCGGTGCCCTGTGCAGTGAAAGTTTTTTTCCAGGCCTGGTTGTTGAACTGGCGGCAAGCGCTTTTGAGGGATCCAAATTTTCCGGCTGGAGCGGGGATTGCAACGGGGATTGCAGCGGGGAACAGACCTGCCGCCTGATCCTGGATGATGATAAAACCATAAACGCCCAGTTTACCGGCGGCCTTCCCATTGCCGATTTCCAGGTGGATCAGGCCATGGGCACCGCCCCGTTTACCGCCGTGTTCACGGACAATTCTTCCAACGACCCGGAAAGCCTGCAATGGGATTTCAACAATGACGGCATCATTGACGCCACTGGGCAAAATCCCTTTTTTCAATACACTGAACCGGGTGTCTACACCGTTTCCCTGACTGCCGCCAATGCCCTGGGAAGCCATACAACAATCAAAAAATATTTGATAACTGTCATGGACCACGAAGGCGGCACCGTCTATGAAATCGGTCCTGAAAAGCCATACGATTCAACCCATGATGTGGCGCTGTGGCAGTTAACGGCAGGGGATGTGGTCCGGATATATGCCAAACCGGACCGGGAACCCTACAGGGAAAAATTTATTGCCGCCGGAACCGGAACGTCCTCCAATCCCATCCGCATCATCGGCATCCCGGACGATGATGGGAACAAACCCGTTTTTTACGGTTATAATGCCGTGGACAATCCAAACTACGGCAACTATTACTGGAATGAGGACCGCCAGGTCATCCTGATCGGGCAGTACGGTTCAAAATCCGCTGAGCATTTGATTCTGGAAGGCTTTGAGGTTCACGGCGCCGTTTATGGCGATTCCTACACCGACGATGCCGGCCAGGCCTGTTATTATGCTTCCAATGCCAGCGGTATCCGGGTGTCCGTAGGCACAGTGACCATCAAAGATTGCGAAGTCCACGGCAATGAAAACGGTATTTTTTCTTCCAACACGGACAACCTGCTCATTGAAGGCTGCGCCGTTTATGACAACGGGGTCCATACCAGTTCCTATCTGCAGCACAACCTTTATCTTGGCGGCGGCGCCCAAAGCCTTGTCACGGTCCAGTATTGTCACATCAAAGATCTGTTGAACAGCGGGCAACAGGCCAAATTCAGGGCCGAAACCCTGATTTTCAGGTACAACTGGGTGGAAGGCGGCAAAAACAGCGTGCTTGATCTGGTGGAGGATGCCGGCAACGGTGTTTCCAATGCCTATGTTTATGGCAATATCCTCATCAAACCCGCCTATGCCGATAATGGCAGAATGATTCATTTTGGCGGAGATCAATATGATGCCGACCGGACCGGCACCCTGTTTTTTTTCAACAATACCTGCGTTGTGAAAACCACCAACCGGAATGTATATCTGTTTCAAATCACAGAAGACAGGGCCAATGTTATTGCGGACAACAACATTTTTTATCAGCCCCCCCACATTCCCACCTCCCTTTATTTATATGATACCAGCCGGGAACCCAACCTTACCGGAGAAAACAACTGGGTGCCGGACGACACCCTTGGAACCAGCCTCTTATCTTCAAGCCTGTCCGGCGAGGACCCGGGATTTGAGGATGCCGGAAATGACGATTATCATCTGGCAGAAGAATCCCCGGCAAAGGACATTGTTGAGGACTATACATTCCCGGACGCAATGGTGCCTGACCGGCAATACGTGATGCACCAGGCGTCTGAGCCCCGCCCTGATGACGGCCGGCTGGATCTGGGGGCATATGAATCAGCGGGCTCGTCTTGTCCGGGGGATCTGGATCATAACGGCCGTGTAGATGCCTTTGATCTCATCCTGCTGGTGGCTGATTTCGGCAAAACCAGTGCCGTTGAAGATGTTGACGGTGACAACGATATGGATGGAAAGGATCTGTACCAGATGGCTGCCGGATTTAACCAGGCGTGTCCCCCCTGATACCGGACTTTTTTCTATGAAAATTGTAACTGTTCAGCAGTGCCCCATCTTCGCTCATTCAGGCCTTCTCACATAGCAAAAGTATGCTACGAAGTCCTGACTAAACAAATATGAAGCACTGATGAACAGTTACGGACCCTGGTTTTGCTTAGTTTTCAGCATTAGCTGAATAGTTACTGAAAATTTTATATGAAAGTCTCACTAACATCCTGCGAAGACTTTCATTTTTTGTTGTGGACGATTCTTGGTTGGATAATCCAAGCCGTCCGTGACGGTTTTATATGAAAGTCTGACTAACTACCCGTAAAGACTTTCAATATTTGTTGTGGGCGGTGCTTGGTTGGATAACCAAGACGGCCCGTGGCCGTTATAAGAAACTGGAGACAAGAAACAAGAGACAAGAGGGCGAAGCACCTGCGGTGCCCAATTTATAGTCTACCGTTGCTGGTATCTTCAGTTTCATTATTCGTTGTGGGCTTGTGGCCCGTGGCCGTTATATGAAAGACTCAGCAACCTTTTGAGTTCTTTCAATATTTGTTGTGGGCGGTTCTGGGTTGGATAACCAAGGCGGCCCGTGGCCGTTTATAAGAAACTGGAGACAAGAAACAAGAGACAAGAGGGCGAAGTACCTGCGGTTCCCAATTTATAGTCTACCGTTGCTGGTATCTTCAGTTTCATTATTCGTTGTGGGCTTGTGGCCCATGGCAGTTATATAAATAATTGGATTCAATCTTTGTTAAATCGTACTGAATTCATTTGGCGATTACGCTTTGGGCCTCTGAAAAAACTTCATTGGCTGGTATTCCAGGACGTAGCCCTTGCTGATATTCTTTATTTATTCCTTGCATCATAAGCTGTTTGATAAGGGCGCATTCTCCTTGGGGTATGATCATACCATCCTTGTCTCGGAAGAGGTGAGTGGGGCTACCGGTTTGAATGAACAGTTGCTGAAATTTCATGGCAAAAAATTAGCAAGGCCCATTCGTGATTCTTATAAGGTTTGCGAAGATTCTATTGCATGGCACAATAATGAAGTTTTATATGGGGATTTTCGTGAATAACCATAAAACCATCCGGCAAAGCGACTTCATCCAAATACAGTCCAGATAAGGAACATTGCGAGGCTGATTTTAAAACCAAAAGGAAACGATGAATTCTACTATTGATCAATGTCCGGTTTGCGGAGGCAAAAAAAAGCATGGGACTACGACGTTTACTGTAGATCTGGAGTCAACCCTGGTCGTTATTAAAAAAGTTCCGGCGACGATTTGTGCCCTGTGTGGTCATGAGTGGCTGTCCCCGATGATACGGTTAAGGCCATTGAGCATATTGTCCAAGAAGCAAAAAATGAATATCGGATGGTTGAGGTGAGCCAGTACAGGGAAATTGCATAATTCCCCATGATGCATTCTAACAGTTGGGCGGTCGCCTTGGTCTGGGTTAGGTCATCCTGGCGTTGAAGATTCATGCTAAACCGGACCGTATTTCATCTATTGCCTTTGGCAGCGCTTCAACCAGGTACAGGGGCAGGGACAGCAGGGTGTAATTGGCGGTTTCGATGCCAGCTGCCGTGTTGATCTGGTGGGAAAAATCCTGGAGGCTGTGGGGATTTAAGTCAAATCTGACGGCAAGAGGAATGCCCTTTTGGGTGACAAACTGCTGGAGGGACTTTAAAGCGCCGCTTTTTCCTGATTTCACCTCTACCGGGATGATCAGCGGACCATGGGAGATAACGTAATCTACCTTATTGGTTTTTGAACTCTCTGGGTTCCATAAAAAAGACTTTATGAAAAAAGGATCGCGAAATCAAGGTGGTAAAAAATTACCTGTCCTAATTTCATCATAAGGGCCTTTGGCAACGGCAGAAATGGCTTAACAGTTGAAAACACCCCCGTATTTTATGGTGTTAGATATTAAAATACGGGGGTGTTTTCAAGAGTTGATATATCTAATGGCTTTCGGTTACAATCTTTATTTGAAAACAAAGCGTGAAAAATGGTAAGGATGGAACCTGTTCTTGAAAAGTGATACGTTGCCTTGATTCAAACGGTGGGGCAAAAACAGGTTATAATTTTGTTTTAAAAAAGGACAAGAAGATGAGTGTTACCCTCAAAACAATAAGAACGGTCTGCCTGGCTTTGGCGGTGATGGTTGCCGCAGGCCTGGTGGCCGCGTCCCAGGGATTTGCCGGCGATAAGACCTACCATATCCGGTTCAGTACCTGGCATGTGCCCACAGGCGCTGATGTGCAGAAGCTGTGGATTCCCGTACTCGAAGAAATGAAAAAGAAAAGCAACGGCCGCCTGACCTATACCATGTATGCCGGCGGCGCCTTAGGGAAAGGCCCGGACCATTACGATATTGTTAAAACCGGATTGTCCGACATGGGGTACGCCACCTTGAGCTGGACTCCGGGCCGGTTCCCCTTGTCCGATACCCTGTCCGCGCCGGTGACCTGTCCGTCCAAGATCAAGGCATCCATTGCCGGCAGGGCCATGTATGATAAAATTTTGAGCCCTGAATTTAAGGGGATCCATGTGCTTGAAATCAACAATTGTGTCATGGCCCATTTGTGGACCACCAAACCGGTCCGGACCATGGAAGACCTTAAGGGGATGAAGATCAGGAGTCCGGGCGGCCTTCAGACCAAGGCCATTCAGGCCCTGGGCGCTACCCCGGTATTCATGCCTTTGGGGGATGTGTACCTGTCCATGGAAACCGGTGTGATTGACGGTGTGGTGACCTGTCCGGCCCTGGTCCGGGCCTTTAAGTTGCATGAGGTTTCCAAATACTGTGTTCCCACCTCCTTTGGCTGCGTATCAGAAGGGCTGTTCATGAACCAGAAATTTTACGATAAACTGCCCGATGACCTTAAGGCCATTGTGGATGACGTGGGCGGCAATGCCTATCAGGTTGCCGGGATGTTTGACGAAACCTGGTACAACTTTGTCATGGCCCAGATCAGAAAAACCGTCAAGGTCGACCCCCTGTCTGCAGACGAACAGGCCCGCTGGGACAATGCCTTTAGGGACATGCTGGTGAACTGGTCCGATGAGCTTGAGAAAAAGGGCCTGCCCGCCCGGAAGGCCTTGACCATGTTTAAGGAGGAACTGGGTAAGGTAGGGGTGGATTTTAATGCATGTCCGGAGTTTTAAAAGGATGAGGGATGAAGGATGAAAGGGGACCTCATTCCTTTTAGTCTGACCCCTTAACCCAACAGGGATATTTAAAATGGATCGGATGGCTGGCTTTGTTGCGGCCTTTAAGGTTTTTGTGGAAAAATTGGCCCGGATGGCCCTTTACCTTGGCATGGGCTGGGTCCTGGTGATGATGCTGGTGACCACGGTGGATGTGGCCGGCCGGTATTTTTTGTCCAAACCCCTGCCCGGGGCCATTGAACTCGGGCAGATCATGCTGGCGGTGTTCGGCATCCTGGGCATGGCCTATACCCATTTTTCCGGGGCCAATGTCCGGGTGACCATGTTTACCCGGCTGTTCGGGCCAAGGGTTCAAAGCGCATTGGAGGTCCTGGCCGGTGTCCTTTGCCTTCAGGTCATGCTCATGCTCACCTGGTACGGCGGCGTGACCGCCATGGAAGAGCTTGCCGCCGGCACCACCACGGACCAGTTGAAAATACCCATTTATCCCCTGTACTGGCTTTTGAGCGTGGGCGCAGGCCTTTTAAGCCTTGTGATCCTTTCCCGGATCATGGAAAAGGGGCTTGAAATAGGAGGCCGGAGACCGGAAACGGGAGACCGGAAGAGAAAGACAGGGGGCGATAGACCGGTTTGAACTTTTTGAGGCGAGAAAAAAGGGAAAAGGGATGGCGGATCAAATGCAGCGGGGAGCTGTTTGCCTTTTTTGTCCCCCCGATTGCTGATTTCCGGTTTCCGGCCTCCGGTCTCCGGCCTCCGGTCAGGAATTCTTCATGGCCCCCCAGTTAATCGGCATTATCGGCATTGCAGGGCTTTTTTTGCTGCTGCTCATTGGCATGCCCATTGGCTTTTCCCTGGCCTTTGTGGGGTTCTGGGGGATTGGCGCACTCACCGATGTGTCCGTGGCCCTGCCGTGTCTGTTACGTTCCTTTTACGGGACCTTTACCACCTATTCGTTTACGGTGATTCCGCTGTTTGTCCTCATGGGGGAACTGGCCACGGTATCGGGGTTGAGCCGGGGCATTTACACGGTGGCGGACAAATGGTTTGCCCGCCTTCCCGGAGGCCTTGGCATTGCCACCATTGGTGCATGTTCGGGATTTTCCGCCATTTGCGGATCTTCTGTGGCCACGGCTGCCACCCTGGGCAAGGTGGCCTTGCCGGAAATGGCCCGGTATCACTATGACACCCGCCTGTCCACGGGGGCTGTGTCTGCCGGCGGAACCCTGGGATTTCTGATCCCGCCCAGTATCGGGTTTGTGGTTTACGGGATTTTAACGGAACAGTCCATTGGAAAGCTTCTGGTTTCAGGGTTCATCCCCGGGATCATCCTTGCCCTGGCCTATGCCGGCATTATTGTGGCCTGGGCCATGATCCATCCCGAGGCCGCGCCCGTGAACACCGAAAAGGTCAGTTTAAAAGAAAAGCTGGCCTGCCTGAAAACCGTCTGGGAACTGGTGGTGGTGTTTTTGCTGGTCATGGGGGGAATTTATCTGGGATTTTTTACCCCTACCGAGGCCGGGGCCGTGGGCGCGTTTTTCCTGCTCGCCGTTACCCTGCTGCGCCGCAAGCTTTCACGGCCTGCCATGGTTGAGGCCATGAAGTCCACCACAAAGGTATCGGTCATGATTTTCATGATCCTGGCCGGGGCTTACGTGTTTACCTATTTCATGGCCCTGACCATGATTCCTATGAACCTGTCCGTTGCCCTGTCACAACTGGCCATGTCCCGGTATGTTGTCCTTGCCGTCATTCTTATGGGCTACCTGGTCCTGGGCTGTTTTCTGGATGCCACCTCCATGATGGTGTTGACCCTGCCGGTGATTTTTCCAACGATTTTAAAACTGGGGTTCAACCCCATTTGGTTCGGGGTGATCTCGGTTCTCATGATGGAGGCAGGGCTCATTACCCCGCCCCTGGGGCTGAATATTTTTGTGATTTCCGGCGTGGCCGGTGTGCCCATGGAAACGGTTTTCAGAGGCGCGGTTTATTTTCTCCTGGCCATCTTTGCCGTGGTGGTCCTGGTCACGATATTTCCCGGGCTGGTACTTTTTTTGCCCGGTATTATGGGGTAGGGTGAGTGCTTTGCCTGTGCTTTAAAAATAAATTTTGAATTTTTACAAGAAGGTATTTATTTACTGTTGCTCATTGGTAAACGCAAATGGTATAATTTTTATTAATGATAAAAAGTTTTAAACACAAAGGGTTAAAGAAATTTTTTACCACCGGCAGCACCGCCGGGATAAATCCGAACCATGCGCCAAAGATAGAGGTGCAATTGCAGGCATTGCACACGGCAATTGGTATTGATGATATGGATATCCCGGGTTGGCGCCTGCATCCCCTAAAGGGGGAGCTTGAGGGGCAATGGGCGATAGAGGTCAGTGGCAATTGGCGGATTGTTTTTGAGTTTGAAGATGGTCACGCAAATGTCGTTGACTACAGGGATTACCATTAAAAAAAGGGAACCATATGGAGATAGAACAATTCAAACCTATCCATCCGGGAGAGTTTATAAAGAGGGTTTATATGGAACCTTTTAAAATCGGCTCTAATGAATTAAGCCGGAGATTAAAGGTCAGCTCCGGGGCTGTCAGCCGTTTGCTGAACGCTAAAATGGATATTTCTCCGGCCATGGCATTAAAACTTTCCCAGGTGCTGGGCAGGTCGCCGGAAAGCTGGCTGCTCATGCAGGGAAATTACAATTTATGGAAGGAACGGCAGCAATTGGATTTGACCTTATATGAACCAATTGATTTTGCCCAATTGCAAGCCGGTTAACCATTGTGCCAATGCCACGGGCGGCAGATTTTCTCCAACAGATTACTGCCCTCGTTGAGGATTAGCCCCAAAAGGCTCATGCCGAAGATGCCCACAAACATCAGTCTCCGGTCTCTTTTCTTCCGGTCTATCGTTTTCTTACATTGTCTAATTTACAAACGGTATCCCAAAACTATGCCGGTTATAAATGCGGTTCCCCTGGTGTTTGTGCAAAACCCTGTTGAAAAATGTGTGGATAAAGATTATTTTTGAATGAGCCCCTGACAGGGGCCCGTCGTTTGAGCATGGGAACCGCCGGGAATCAAGGACAATGAACACCTGAATTCCGGCTGGCTGTTAAGCCTGCTTGATTTCAAACGGCTTGGCCAACAAGTGGATACCCCATGGCCGGACGGACCTTGGCGACTGATATTCTAAAGTCCCATCCGCATTTAATTTGTTGTCTTCGATAAAGGAGGAAAGCTGATGGCAAAGTGGATGACCATAAAAGAGGCGCTCGAAGAACTCGATATGTTTGCCCTTTATGATGATGTGATTGAGTCCTGGATCAATGAGCTTGAAAACTTGGCCCCCCTTGAGGTGGACCTCAATGATCTGCTGGAGGAACATGATGAGGAGTATGAATTTTTCCAGGATCAGGACGGGGACTGGGCTGAAAGCTTTGAGCGGAACTTAAAGGAAGCCATTACCATTATCCTGGAAGAGCAGGGCCATATCATTGATGATGAATTTTCCAACGGGGCCATGGATGATGAGGATATGGAAGACTTGTATGAGGACGGGTTTGACGAGGACCCGGAAAAATCAGACCGCAGGCATGGGGCGGATATGGACGATTACGATGATTACGACGGTTACGATAAAGAAGACGATTATTACTAACGGCCACGGGCCGCCTTGGTTATCCAACCAAGCACCGCCCACAACAAATATTGAAAGTCTTCTCAGGACCTTAGTGAGACTTTCTTATAAAAAAACTCTGGTGACTTAAGGATGCTTTATGCAGATCAAACAATTCAAATACTCAGCAGATAATTTTGGTTATCTGATCTGGTCGGACCGCACCTGTATGGCCGTGGACCCCGGCGCTGTGGCACCCATGCTGGAATTTACCGAATCCAGCGGCCTTGATCTGGCACTGGTCACCAATACCCATCATCATCCGGACCATACGCCGGGAAATAAAGAAATTCTTAAAAAAACCGGGGCCCGGTTCCTGGACTGCCAAGGGTTTTCCGACGGGCAGCAGATTGTCCTGGGCCAGGAGCCGGTTTCGGTTATCCTGACACCGGGGCACACCCTGGATTCGGTCTGCTTTGCCGCCTCTGATTTTCTGGTTACCGGGGATACCTTGTTTAACGGCACCGTGGGGAACTGTTTTTCAGGGGACCTGGACGCGTTTTTTTATTCTTTGAAAAAGCTGATGGCATTTCCTGAACAGACCCAAATTTATGCCGGCCATGATTATGTCCAGGAGGCCATGGCCTATGCCCGGATCATTGAAAAGGACAACCCCGATATTGATGCCTTCCTGGCATCTTACAGCCGTGATCCCGTGGTGTCCACTCTAGCCGATGAATTCAAAGTGAATCCCTATATCCGGTTTAATACCGACGCCGTAAAAAAACTTCTCAAGGACAGGGGACTTGCCTGCAAAACCGAACTTGAGCGGTTTAAATCCGTTATGGAAGTCTATTAAAAATTTGACACCGGCCGGTTTGTTTTTATTGTTAATTACGGCAGGCCAAAAAAATCGGCTGCCTTAAAACGAAATTAAACACAACAGGGCGGACCCGGCAACAAAGGGTGAACCAAAGACCGATGACTGACATTAAAAGCGGACCTGAACCCGACGTTGAAAAGAGAATAAAAGCCCTTGGCCGGCAGGTGACCATTGAGTACCACCAATGCAGCCGAAAGGTTCTGCTGAGCCGGGAAGCGGTTGAACAGGCCATGCTGAGGGCCGCCAAGGTCAGCGGCGCCACGGTGGTGTCTGCGTCTTTTCATGAATTTGAGCCCCAGGGGGTCAGCGGTGTGGTGATTATTGCCGAATCCCACTTGACGGTTCATGCCTGGCCTGAATACCGGTATGCGGCCGTGGATATTTTTACCTGCGGCAGCCATCATATTTTTGAGCCGGCCATAGAAGCCCTGAAACAGGCCTTTCAGTCCGGAAAGATGATGATATCTTCGGACCTTTCACGGGGATTTATGCCTGAAGAACCAAATCCCCATGAAAAAATCGCCCAAAAGCCGGCAGATGACCTTGAAGTCCGGCTGGTTAAAACCGTTCCGGTGGATGTGTTGATAACCCTTTACAAGGAAGCCGGCTGGTGGGACGGCAACAGCAGCAATATTGAATTTTTGCGGCGGCTGGCAATGGATTCGGCCCTGTTTGCCGCAGCCTTTGTCAACGGGAAAATGGTGGGCATGGGCCGGGCCCTGTCTGATCTGGTCAGTGATGCCTATATTCAGGACGTGACTGTGCTGAAGGCCTACAGGGGGCATGGCATCGGAGAGAAAATCATTCAAACGCTGATTGACGGATTAAAGAGAAACGGGGTGGACTGGATCGGGCTGGTGGCCGAACCCGGCACCTTTGAATTCTACGAGAAACTGGGGTTTAACAAGCTTGAAGGATATCTTCCCCTGAAGTTGGGGAGCAAGGAGACATAATTTAAGATGCATACCCGATGTACCCAGGTATCATGTGATCATATGGAACAGACCATAAACTTTCCCTTTAAAAAAGGATTTACGCTTTCGGACATGGCGCTGATTACGTCCTATCAGGAGCAGTACGCCCCCATGTCATGTGAATATAACTTTGCCAACCTGTTTGCCTGGAACGAGGCCTATACCCATTTGTGGTGTACCTATGAAGACCGGGTTCTCATTTATGACACCGCCCATAACCAGGCCTTTATGCCCATGGGGGAAGATTTCACCCCTGAAGAACTGTCCGGTCTTGCCCAATACCTGATCCGGGCGGGGCTATGCCCGGTCATCGGCCTGGTCTGCCGGGATTACCTGGAGTATTACCCGGAAGTTGAGAAGTTCTTTGCGGTGGAAGAAAACAGGGACCATGCCGAGTACCTTTATCTGACCCGAAAACTGCACTCCCTGCGGGGCACCAAACTCCACAAAAAGAAAAACCTGATCGCCCAGTTTAGTAATTTGTATCCCAACTACCGGATCAAAACCCTGGGACCCGAGGATTTAGAAGAGATAGAACACTTTTCAAGACAGATGCTGGACCGGATGGACTCGCCGGATCAAAACCTTGAGAATGAGTACCGGGCCATTGTGAAGACAATGGAATATTTCAACGAGTTGAATATGGAAGGGCTCAGCCTGAGTGCGGAGGGCCGGATGATCGCCTTTAGCCTGTTCAGCCGGCTGAACCCGTTCACCTATGACATCCAGTTTGAAAAATCAGATTATGAATACAAAGGGGCATCCCAGGTGATTAACTGGGAAACCGCCAAATTCTTGAAGGGAAAATGCCGGTATCTGAACCGGGAACAGGATCTGGGGATTAAAGGGCTGCGCCAGGCCAAGCTGTCGTATGACCCGGAGGCGCTGTTTATTCCCTATGTATTAAGATTTAAACAATAGTAAGACAGGATACCGGGCATTTTTTTGTCCGGCATCCTTATCGGCAGCCGATAGCGCCTTTGCCGCTTTCTTTGATCCTGAACATTTCCTGGTCGGCCAGGCCCAGCAGGCTTTTAACGTCGGTGGCATCGTCGGGAAAGGTGGCGATGCCGTAGCTGGCGCTTAAATTGACATTGCATCCGTCGCCCCGCAGGTAGATGGTCTGCGCCATGCGGTCCTGAATGTTCTCGGTCTTTTGAAGGGCCTTTTCCTTATCATATCCCGGCAGCACCGCCACAAATTCGTCTCCGCCGTAGGCAACCCCGTAGCAGGGTTCTGAGATGGATTCAAGGATGGTCTGGGCCACCTCATGGATGGCCCGGCTGCCGTTCAAATGGCCGTAGGTATCCACCACATGCTTGAAATTATCGATGTCCATGAACAGCAGCGAGAACGGGGTGCCGGTCATTTTGCTGCTTTCCAGCAGCCGCTTGAGTGCATCGTAAAGGTAGCGGGTATTATATAATCCGGTTAAATCGTCATGGATGGCCAGGTACCGAAGTTCCTGGTTGATCCGTTTTAATTCTTTTCGCGAGTGGCTCAGCTCTATCTGCGTTTTGACCCGGACCAGCAGTTCGGTCACATTAAAGGGTTTGGAGATATAGTCTACGGCCCCCACCTGAAACCCTTCCACAATGCTTTCCGTGTCGGTTTTGGCTGTAAGGAAAATGATGGGAATGTCCCGGAATTCAGAAGACCCCTTAAGGTGCCGGCAGACCTGAATTCCGTCCATTTCCGGCATCATGATGTCCAGTAAAATCAGATCCGGTGGATTTAAGGCAATGTCTTCTATGGCCGATTTGCCGTCAATGGCCACGCTGACCTCATAGTCACTGCTGAGGACTTCCACAAGGATGTCAATATTGGCCTTTGTGTCGTCAACCACCATGACCGTAAAATTTTCAAGGCTGCTCACGGGGGATTACCTTTTCTGATTGCGGTTATTTCGTCGGGTTTTTGAATTTAGATATCGTAACGTAATGAACCGATCATACCATCATCAGGTGAAAGAGTAAATGCCGGCGGTCATGAATTTTTTGGGGGAGAAATTTAAAAAAGGGAAACGGGAAGAAAGGAGGCCGGAGAGCAGCAAACAGGAGGCCGCATATTGCGACTCCCTTAGGTTTACGCATCCGGTCTCCGGTCTCCGTTATTTCGTTTTTCAGCTTTCCTTTACCGGCCCGAACAGCCCTTCCCGGTAGCCGGTGATATATTCCATGCAGTATTCGTCCTGTCCTTTCAAGGCCTCTGTGGCGTAAATCAGCCCCATCATGTGCTTGTGCAGGGGATTGATAATGGCCGAATCCATGCCCGCGCCCATGGCCAGGATCAAAAAGGCCTGGTTGACGAATTTCCGGGCCGGCAGGTTAAAGGAGATGTTTGAGGCCCCCCCGGTGATGTGAATGTCCGGATACCGCTGCTTGATTTCTTTCATGACCGTTAGAATCGGGTTGATCCCGTCTTCGGACGTACACAGCATTTCAACCAGGGGGTCAATGTGAAGGCGGGATGGGGCAATATTATGGGTTTTGGCTTTTTCCATAATGGCCTCAAATACCTCAAGCCGTTTTTCAGCGGTTTGGGGAATTCCGGTATCGTCGCATAACAGGGCCACGCATTCCCACGGGGTGTCGGCAATTTTAGGGAAAATCACATCAACCTTGTCCCCTTCCATGGACACGGAGTTGATCAGGCCGGGCCTGCTGCAAAAATCCATGACTTGAGCGCAGATTTTTGCATCAGGGCTGTCGATGGCGATAGGAACTTTTGTGACTTCCTGGACCAGGCCGATGAGCCATTCCATGGTTTCAAGTTCAATTTTAACATCTGTGGATGCACAAACGTCAATATAGCTGGCACCAGCTTCGGCCTGAGCCGCTGCTATGGTTTTAATAAATTCTGCGTCTTTTTCAGCAATGGCCTTTCCCACTGACGGGATGGCCCCGTTAATTTTTTCCCCGATAATGATCATAGGAATTACCTCCTTGGCGTTGGTCTGTATTCGGGTTAAAACAGTTTCTGCCCGATTTCCTGGATAAATTTACTGGTGGTTTCATATACACCGGGGAATGAACTGTAGGGACCTCCCTGGGTCAGACAGGGGATAAAATACTGGTTGCCGTAAGCCTTTATGGCCTTTTCAACATGTTTTTCAATGTTTTCGGCGGTCCAGTCAACGGTATCGATGACCCCGCTGTCCAAGCCTCCCATAAAGGTAATTTGGCCGCCATATTCTTTGATCATTTTCGGGATGTCGTTGGTGGTCATGACGCCCTGCCAGATATCAATGCCCATGTCAATCATATGGGGCACCAGGTTTTCGGCGTAGGAATCGCTGTGGTGGACAATCAGTTCTATCCCGTTGTCTTTCCAGAATTTATAGGCCCGTTTGTAAGGTTCAACATAAAACTCGTTGAACATGTCCGGAGACAGGAAGGATGATATCTGTCCGCCCCAGTCGTCGTGGTGAAAGATGGCATCGGGTTTGATCCGGGCAATCACCTCTTTGGCGTATGAAATTTCATAATCAACCAGAAAATTAATGAGTTCATGCATCAGTTCCGGCTCTTCATACAGGCTCATCATGGCATCTTCCATGCCCATGAGGTAATGGGTCATCTCAAATGTGCCCGGGGCATAAAAGACCGTGACAAACTGCTCCTTCCTGTCCACGGCGTTTGCATGGGCAACGGCCGCGGCCCAGTCATCATCGTTTGTGTTGATGATCGGAGCCTTAACCACTTCTTTCCATTTGGTGATATCTTGCAATACCCGGTGTTCGTCATCGTGAACCGGAAAGGCACCGAGCTGGTCTTCAGGCCAGTCAAACGTAACGCCCCATTCGTTTACAAGCCTGCCGCCACGCTCCGGACGCTTCCGGAAAGGGGCTTCAACAATAATCTCCATAAACTCGTATTGATTGACAAACCGGTCTGGAGAACCACCCTTAATGGTCTCCAATAAATTTTCTTTTTTGCTCAACATGGTTTCGTTCTCCTGTAATTAGTTGCCCATCATTTCAGTAACGAGTGATTTTGCCTTTGCCGCAGCCGTGCCGGCATCCGGTGCATACATATCAGCGCCGATCTCAAGAGCAAATTCTTCGGTGACCGGTGCCCCGCCGACAACGACCTTGAATCCGTTTGAAGGGGTGTTTTTGAGGGCCGCCACGGTCTGCCTCATGGCCCCCATGGTCGTGGTCAGCAGGCCCGAACAGGCGACAATTTTAACATCTTCGTTGGCCTTAACCGCTTCTATAAATTTTTCTGCAGGCACGTCAACCCCTAAGTCCACCACGGTAAACCCGACACTTTCAAGCATCATGGCCACCAGGTTTTTCCCGATATCATGAAGATCCCCCTGGACTGTACCGATAATGCAGGTGCCCAAAGAGGTGCTGCTGTCCCCTGCCAGATGGGGTTTTAGAACCTCTACCCCCTTTGACATGGCTTTGGCGGCAATGAGCATCTCAGGGACAAAAATTAGATTTTTTGAAAATTTTTCCCCCACAATCCCCATGGCATCAATCATGGCCTGTAGAAGATCAAGGGCGTTCAACCCATTGCCCAAGGCGTCTTCAATGCCCTGGGCGATCAATTTGGTTTTGCCTTTTTCTACAAATTCCTGGACTTGTTCTATGGTTGCCATTGTTCAATTCCTTGTCTTTTTATGGTCTGGTTACCGCCTGTGCGGGTTGGTAAACTGCACGGGCTCTAATGTTTTTGTTCCCCCTTTTTAAATGGCAGGGGCGCCGGGTTATGGCCTGTCAACGCTTCGGTTGACATAATCATAAGGCAATATTTATGCCGGGGCACTCTTTTTTTTATTTTGATTTAACAGATTGAAATTGTACCTGTTTTTTTTGAATAAAAACAGGTTGTCCTGAGTTGAATGGTTATGATATATAATAATATTATTTGATTTTATAACTTGCGGGCAAGGCTGGGGTTGACCGTGAATACGGTTTGTCATTTACCATTTTTAAAAGGGGGCATCAATGACACTGCTTGAAAAAGACTGGGATAAGATGGATCGTGACGATCAAATTATCGCGGTGTCGGCCACGTTAATTGCACCGCCTGTGTCCCTGGATATCTGGGCCAAAGCCGCATCCCTGCCGTCTGTCAAAGTGCTTCAGCAGGCCCAGCACTTTATCGAACAAAAGGTCATGAAAACCTATGACCCCCTGGGGATTGGATACTATTATTTCAAAGATCCGGATTTGATTCAAAACATCCTGGGCTGGTTCGGGGCTGACCAAACCGAAAAAATTGCACGGAGGCTGGTGGATATTGTCCGGTCTGATTATCCGGAAGGCCCGGCCCAGTGGATGGCCCTGGCCTACATTTATCAGACCGCATATATTGAGCCGCCGGATGCCACGGTACTGATCAAGGCGGCTGAGCACTGCCTTGAACTCAATCTTCAGGAAGATGCGTCGGTATATTATCAGCTGGTTATTGATCTGATGTCTTTGCCGCCGGATGATCCAACGGCCAAAGGGGCGTATATTGATGCCGTGATCGGCCTGTTCCGCCACAGTGGCAGCACAATCCCGCTGGACCAGCAGCAGCGCCTGCTGTCCACGGCCCTGGCCTATTCAACATCTATTAAGGATGACCAGCGTGCCGCCCCGGTCCTGGCCTATCTGGGCAAGGTGTTCAAGCGGCTTGGCAATTATGATCAGGCCGCCGATATGTATGATAAGGCATGGCAGAAAGCTTCAAAAACCGGTTCTAAACAGGTAAAACGGTATGTGGCCCTGGCCTCGACAGATTTTTTATTCTGGCAGGGCCGTCTGTCCGATGCCATCAAGCGGTATGAATATGTCCTTGGCAATTTAGAAGAACTGCCCGAAGATGAATCTTCTTTGCTGGCCTGCGCCCACCTCGGATGGATTTACGGAAAATGCGGCCAGACCGGGCGGGGAATCGGGCTGATTAACTCTGTTTTAGGAAAAGCCGCTGAATTAAAACTGGTCCGTTTGACCATCTACGCCAAGGTCCTGTCCGTCAACAGCCTCCACGACGCCAGAAAAAATGCCGAAGCCGAACCTATTATTAAAGAGCTGCTTGAGGTTCCCCCTGAACGGCTGGATAAATGGGTCCTCTGGCCCCTTTATGCGGCAAGGGCCTATGTATACGCCTGTCGGGGGGAGTATCAGACCAGCTTTGAAATGCAAAGTAAAGTTTATGAAATCGCCAGTCAGCTTGGCAACTTCCATCACCGGGGCCCCATCAATTTTGAGTCTTTGGATATGTTGGAGGAAAATGGGTTTGTTCATCCCCAGATGAATTACGACGATGAAGTTAAGCGGGTCATCAACTGGCCGGATATCTATATGCAGGGGGTGGGATACTATTACCGGGCAAGACGGGTGCTCAAGCAGAACGGATCATCCAAAGCCGCCCATGACGATTTAAAGTTAAGCATTTCCCTGCTCACACAGTCCGGTGCCAAACTGGATCTGGCCTATTCTCAGATCTTGCTGGGCAAGCTGCTCATTAAGCAGGGATGTCAAAAAGAGGCACAAGACTATTTAAAAAAGGCGTGGGCCGTGCTTCGGTTTACCAATGAAAGGCTGTTTCCCCAGGATCTTCGTTCTTTTGTCCATGGCCTGAACGGGGACGGATTTTTCCTCAACCCCCTGATTGAAATCAGTGAAACACTGGGCAGTATCCGAAACAGAAAAAATCTGCTCAATCATATCATCACGCTGACCTTGCAGTTAACCGGGGCGGAACGGGGTGCTTTTTTCAGCCAATCCAAACAGGGCGGTATCGAAATGATTGCCAGCCGGAATTATGACCCCGAGCAGTTTTTCTCCCAAGGGTCGCAAAGGGCCATGCCCAATATAAAAAAGGTGATGGAGACGGGGGATGATATCGTCAAACGGCTGGCGGGGGGGGCAAATCATTCAGACCAGGCGGCCAAAAAATATTCGGGCTGGCAGATCACCTTTCCGGTCAAGCTGCAGGGCAAGGTGCTGGGTGCATTTTTACTGGAACGGAATCTGGACGGCTTTACCATATCCGAAAGAACCCGGTCGCTTCTCAAGGCCATCTCCACCCAGGTGGCCGTTGCCCTTGACAATGTCCAGGCATACGAGAAAATCGCAGAGTTAAAGGACCAGCTCGAAGCCGAAACCCTGTTTTACCGCAATGACCCGTCAACCACGAGACAGGCCAAAGATATCATAGGCGATTCCGCCAAGATAAAAGAGGTGCTGGCCAAAATTTATGATGTGGCCCCGTCCGATTCCACGGTTCTGATCATTGGAGAGACCGGTGTGGGAAAGGAGCTGGTGGCCAAGGCCATTCATCAGCTGAGCCTGCGGTCCGGCGGCCCGTTTATTCCCATCAGCATCACTTCGCTGAATGAGAACCTCATCAGCAGCGAGCTCTTCGGCCATGAGAAAGGGGCCTTTACCAATGCCATGCGGACCCATCACGGCCGGTTTGAACTGTCCAACAACGGGACGCTGTTTTTAGATGAGATCAACTCCCTTTCTTTGGATGTGCAAAGCAAGCTGTTGCGGGTATTAGAGGAGAAATCCTTTGAGCGGGTGGGTGGTTCTTCTCCCATCAAAACCAATTTCAGGCTCATTGCCGCAACCAATCAGGGCCTTGATGTGGCGGTAAAAAAAGGGCTGTTCCGGCCGGATCTGTATTACCGGCTTAATGTCTACCCCATCATCGTGCCGCCACTGCGGGAACGAAAGGAGGATATCCCGACCCTGGTCTCCTTTTTTGTTTCCCAGTACAATAGAAAATTTGACAAAGATTTCAGGCATATCAACAAAAAGTCCATGAAAAGCCTGATGGCCTACCACTGGCCGGGAAATGTCCGTGAGCTGAAGCACACCGTGGAGCGGGCCGTTCTGTCCTGTAAGAACAAGCTTCAACTCAGTTTCCCGAACATTACCCCTTCTGAAATCGACCCCAACGAAACCCGGTTCATGCCCCTTAAAGAAAATGAACGCCTTCACATTTTAAAGGCCCTAGGCCATTGCAACTGGAAAGTCAGCGGCAATGACGGTGCGGCAAAGCTGCTCGGGCTTCATCCCCAGACCCTGTATTCCAAAATAAAACGGCTGGGCATCAAAAAGAACGTTTCTATGGTTTAAAGGCAGATGGGAGACGGAAGACGAAAGGCTTTAGACCGGGGGCTCCCCGGCTGATTCAGTTATGGGTTTTGGCAGGGTTGCCCAAGGATTTAAGCACAATGTCATCTCGGGTCTGGTACCGGCCGTCAGGGCCGGGATGGGTCATCAGGCCGCTGCCAGCCTTAAAGTCCAGGGGGCCTTTTGTGAAAAGATCCATGACCTCTATTTTTTTTCTCCGTTTTTGGGCAATGGCTGCGGTTAACAGATCGGCTTTAATCTTGAGGGTTTCAACCCGGGCCCAGTACGGGGCGAAATCAGGGCCGGCAACGGAGTTTAACAGCCAGCCGATCATGTTTTTAACCGGCGGCCGGGCAGTATACTGTTTATAGTAGTCCGCTGCCCGGCTTAAATCGGCCGGGTGGCACCCGTCTGCTTCAATCAGCAGGCAAAATACCGCTTCATCCCGGACAGTGTCAGATGGGGCTTCAGGCCCAGAAAGCAGATTCCCCTTGAAAAACCGGGGAAAGATGCCCGTGAAGGGTCAACCCGGTCCGGGGGGATGGCCATCACGTCAAGCAATTGTCCGGGGGTAAGGCTTTCCAGAGTATTTTTCAGCATAAGGTATTCGGATATCAGCCCAAGCCGTAAGGATAAAGCGGATGGGTCAATCTGCCGGGCCATGTGGTCAAGCTGCTCAAGGGTTTTTTCACCGCACCGGTCTGAACAGATTCCGGTAAATGCCGCTTCCATCCAGGATTCGAGAAGATGGGCAAATAGCAATTTGTCAAATAGTAACCGGGCATCTTGAAAGGCTTTTTTATAAAATACGAAAAGAAGGATAAACTCATCTGCGGGGTCCTGCCGGCCTGAATAGACCCCCCATAAAAAATACTGGTTATAAATCCGGGTTAAGGATTTGAAGGGGGGGGAATTTAAAAAAAGGATGTCATGGTGAATGAGGGTATCGGGTGAAAGGTCACACACGGTATCAAGCTGTGAAAGTTCCCTGATAATTTGTCTGCTGGCCGTTATTTTTTCAAAGGCCTCTGTGATGGGACCAGGATCATTCAACAAGTCCTCCAATCGGGCCAGTACAGGGCCTGAATCCTTTGGAAAATCCGTGTCGTTCAGCTGCCTTAAAAACGCATATCCGCCATCTTTTGGGCAGGCCGCATCGGCGTTGTGAAAGTCATTTTCCACCTGTGGGCGGTCATGCCCCAGCCAGACCAGAACACCACCAGAGACAAGGGCCCAGATCAGAATACCCGCTCTTGCCCCAGACCCGCCTGGCATGCGGCGTCGGCAAATAAGGAGGACAACAAATATCACAGCCGGAAAAATCATGGCCCCGTAAAGGATGGTTTCAATGGAAAAAAGAGCCTGGTTCACGACCAGAAGGTTGACATGAAAGGCCAATACGGCCAGGTGAACCAGCAACAGCAGGAAAGCGATGATCGTCAATATAAAAAAGATGGGTTTCATTAGCAACTGCACCGGCGCAACGATGAAATTTTGGACCCCGCCCATGTCCTCAAGGTCCGGATCGGCCTTCATCTAGGCCAGGTATCGGTCCAGAACGATGTGGATTTTGATCTGTTCGGCCGCCACGTCAACCGGGCCTCCCGGGTGGAGGGACTGGCCCGGGGCGGCCAGATTTACATGACCTATCCCGTGTTTGACAGTGCCAAAGGGTGGCTGGAATCCCAGGGCGGTAAACAACTGGTCTGGAAAAAACACGGCCGGTATTTTTTAAAAGGGATCAAGGAAGCCGTAGAGATTTATGAAGTGGCGGATTCGGCAATCCAAAACCCAAAGCCGCCGGCCAATGCCAGGAAAAAGACTGGCCTGCCGTCATGGGTGGTCATGGTTTTACTGGTCCTGGCCGGTGTCATCGCCTCCTTCGGGGTCAAATATTTTCAACGTACCGAGGTCTGGCTGGTTGATTTCTATCCGAAACAGGCCCTGTTCAACCGGACCCATAAGCCCCTGGTGCTGGAGGAATCCAAGGACAAATCCCCGCGTAAACTGGCAGATCCCGTGCCGGCCGGGCAGTACCTGATCTATTACAAAGTGGCCAAAGGGGTCCGGTTTTTCGGCCCCCTTGAGGTAAAGCGCGGTGAGAACCGGATCAAAGTGGACTTCAAGGAATACCGGCTGCCCGCCAAAAGCGCCCGGATCAGCCTGACCCCGGAAAACGGGGACACAGACCAGGTTAATTTTTCAAAAGAGTATACCTATACCCTGTTTGATGCCGTCAATCAGCCCCATGATATGGCCTGCACCCTTTCCTTTACCCTGGACGGCCGCCCTGCAGGAGAGGTGCCGGACCAGTACGCATTCACCATCAAATGGCAGCTGAATTTAAACCAGAAAATGGTGGCCGACGGCAGCAAGACGCTGACATCCATTAAATCAGATGGCAAACGCCACCGGTTTGACACGGTGATCTTCAAGGATGATATCCATCAATTTGAATTGAATTTCACCACCATCCGCAACCATGCCCAAGTGGATATCAGTGGGGTGTTTTTGTAAAGGGAGGGGGGCTGTAATTGACCTTGCCTTAAGCGTGATATTTTGGTAGGTATACGTGTTTATAATACGCAAGAGGTATTTTAAAATCCGGCCGGCTGTTTGCGTTGTGAATAAGCCGGCCGGAATGTATTCATAAACACACTTTTTCCTTTCCGGAGGCCCTTTATGTCCAATATTCTACCGAACCAGGGACTGTCTTTTGATGATGTCCTTCTGGTTCCCGATTATTCAGCCATCCTGCCTGACGAGGTTCAGACCAGGACCCGGCTGACCAAACAGCTTGATTTGAATATCCCCATTGTCAGCGCGGCTATGGATACGGTCACCGAGGCACTGACCGCCATCAGCATGGCCAGGGCCGGAGGGCTCGGGTTTATCCACCGGAACCTGAGCATTGAAGACCAGGTCATCGAAGTGGACCGGGTGAAGAAATCCGAGTCCGGCATGATCGTGGACCCGGTGACGGTCAGCCCGGATGTGCCCATTTCAGAAGTTCTCAACATCATGGCCAAATACCGGATCTCCGGTATTCCGGTAACCGAAGGCGAAAAACTTGTGGGCATTGTGACCAACCGGGATCTGCGGTTTGAAACCCAGCTTGCCAAACCCACCAGGGAGGTCATGACCAGTGAAAACCTGGTAACGGTCACGGAAAAATGCTCCCTGGAAGAATCCAAGATCATGCTCCACAAACACCGGATTGAAAAACTTTTGGTGGTGAACAAGGAAGGAAAACTCAAGGGGCTGATCACCATCAAGGATATCGAAAAAATTAAAAAATACCCCAATGCCTGCAAGGACTCTTTCGGGCGTCTTCGGGCCGGGGCCGCCATCGGGGTGGGATCGGACATGATGGACCGGGTTCAGGCGCTGCTCAAGGCCGGCACCGACGCCCTGGTCATTGACACCTCCCATGGCCATTCTAAGAACGTTATTGAGGCGGTAAAGCGGATCAAAAGTGATTTTCCCGACGCCCAGGTGGTGGCCGGCAATGTGGCCACGGAAAAAGGGGCCAAAGCCCTGATTGACGCCGGGGTGGATGCGGTTAAAATCGGCATCGGGCCGGGGTCCATCTGTACCACAAGGATCGTGGCCGGCGTGGGGGTTCCCCAGTTGACCGCCGTGATGAACTGCAAGGAAATCTCCAAGGCCACCGGTGTCCCCCTCATTGCCGACGGCGGGATCAAGTTTTCCGGGGATATCTCCAAAGCCCTGGGCGCCGGGGCCCATTCGGTCATGCTCGGCTCCCTTCTGGCCGGAACCCAGGAAAGTCCCGGGGAAATTGTCATCTACCAGGGCCGTTCCTATAAAGCCTACCGGGGGATGGGGTCTGTGGAGGCCATGAAAAAAGGCAGCTCCGACCGGTATTACCAGAAAGATACCCTGGAAAATGAAGAGCTGGTTCCCGAAGGTATAGTGGGCCGGATTCCCTACCGGGGAACCGTCAGGGAAAATATTGTCCAGATGATCGGCGGGCTGAAAGCCGGTATGGGGTATCTTGGGGCCGCCGACATTGAAGATCTTCATGAAAAGGCGAAATTTGTCAGAATCAGTGCTGCAGGCTTAAGGGAAAGCCATGTCCATGATGTGGTGATTACCAAGGAAGCGCCCAATTACAGAGTCGAAAGCAGCTAAGGGGGTTGAACAAAAAGTCCCCCTTCGGCTGTTTTATAAGAAACTGGAGACAAGAAACAAGAGACAAGAGGGCGAAGCACCTGCGGTGCCCAATTTATAGTCTACCGTTGCTGGTATCTTCAGTTTCATTATTTGTTGTGGGCGGTTCTTGGTTGGATAATCCAAGCCGTCCGTGACGGTTATAAGAAACTGGAGACAAGAAACAAGAGACAAGAGGGCGAAGCACCTGCGGTGCCCAATTTATAGGCTACCTTTGCTGGTATCTTCAGTTTCATTATTCGTTGTGGGCGGTTCTTGGTTGGATAACCAAAGACGGCCCGTGGCCGTTATAGAAAAATCTGCAATCCTCACAACCTTAAGCCGGTAACGGTTGCAGATTTTTCTGCGCCTTGCACCCGGGCAATTTTTTGTCCGAACACCATCTCCCCAAAGGTCAAAAAATGAGTGAATTATCTTCCAATTTCTACCATCTTCATGTTCATACGGAATTTTCCCTGCTGGACGGGGCCATCCGGATAGATTCTCTGATTAAACGGTGTCTTGAATACGGCATGGATGCCGTGTCCATGACTGACCACGGCACCATGTTCGGGGTGGCCGCATTCTACGAAAAGGCGCGTAAAGCCGGGATTAAGCCGGTCCTGGGCTGTGAGGTCTATGTGGCGCCCAGGACCCTGAACGACCGGACCCAGCTGGACCATAAGGGGTTAAACCACCTGGTGCTGCTGGCAAAGGACAGGGAAGGGTACGCCAACCTGTGCAAGCTGGTCTCCATTGCCCAGCTCAAGGGGTTCTATTATAAACCCCGGATCGACCGGGCGCTTTTATCTGAACATGCCGGGGGGCTCATCGGCCTGTCCGCCTGTCTCAAAGGGGATATCCCCCAGGCCATTATTGAAGGCAATATGGAAAAGGCCGATAAAGCGGCCGAGTACTACCTGAAAACCCTGGGGGAAGGTAATTTTTTTCTGGAAATCCAGGAAAACGGCATGGAGATCCAGCACCGGGTCAACGAGGGAATTTATGACATGAGCCGGCGGCTGTCCATTCCCATGGTGGCCACCAATGACTGCCATTATCTGTCAAGGGAGGACAGCACGGCCCATGAGGTCCTGCTGTGCATCCAGACGGGCAACACCCTGACCGACCAGAACCGGTTCAAGTTTGATTCCGATCAGCTTTACTTTAAATCCCAGCAGGAGATGGTGGACAGTTTAGGCCGGTACCCCGGGGCCATTGAAAACACTTGTGACGTTATTTCCCGGTGCAATGTGGAATTTGACGACAAGTCCTACCACTTTCCCCGGTATGCCCAGACCGATGATATTTCAGAAGATGAGCTGTTCAAAGAAAAGGCCATGGCCGGGTTTGAAAAGAAACTTTCCCTGCTCAAGAAACAGAACCCGGACCTTAACGAAAAAGAATACCGGGACCGGATTGATTATGAAATCGGCATTATCCTGGACATGGGCTTTCCAGGCTACTTTCTTATTGTGGCCGACTTTATCGAACAGTCCCGGAAGATCGGCGTTCCCGTAGGGCCGGGCAGGGGGTCTGCAGCCGGTTCCATGGTGGCCTATGCCATGGACATTACCGCCCTTGACCCCATTGAGCACGGCCTGATTTTTGAGCGGTTTCTCAACCCGTCAAGGATATCCATGCCGGATATTGACGTGGATTTCTGCATTGAAGGCCGGGACCGGGTTTACAAGTATGTGATTGACCGGTACGGCGGGCCTGAAAACGTCTGCCAGATCATCACCTTTGGAAAGCTTAAGGCCAAGGCCGTTATCCGGGACGTGGGCCGGGCCTTAGGGGTGCTGCTCTCCGAAGTGGATGAAATTGCCAAGATGATTCCGGACAATGCCAAGAACCTGACCAAGGCCATTGAAGAGGTGCCGGCCATCCGGGAAAAATGCCAAGAGTCCGAGCAAAAGACCCAGATGCTCGAGATTGCCCTGCTCCTTGAAGGGCTGCCCCGGCACGCCTCCACCCATGCGGCCGGCGTGGTGGTGGCGGACAAACCCTTAAACGAATACCTGCCGTTGTTCCGTGGAAAAGAGGGCGAGACCATCACCCAGTTTGACATGAATTATGTCGAACAGCTCGGCCTGGTCAAGTTTGACTTTTTAGGCTTGCGGAACCTGACGGTGATTAAAAACTGTATTGAACTGATTGAACAGCAGGGGAAAACGCCGCCGGATCTTCTGGAACTTAACTATAAAGATCAAAAAACCTTTGACCTGTTGCAGAATTCCGATACCACCGGGGTGTTCCAGCTTGAAAGTTCCGGCATGAAGGACCTGATCTCACGGCTCAAGCCCGCTTCCTTTTCAGACATTGTGGCCCTGGTGGCCCTTTACCGGCCAGGCCCGTTAGACTCGGGCATGGCCGATTCATACGTGGAAAGAAAGCATGGCCGAGAAGAGGTGACCTATCTTTTCGGGGAGCTGGAACCGGTCCTCAAGGAAACCTACGGGGTAATCCTGTACCAGGAACAGGTCATGAAAATCGCCGGTGTCCTGGCCAGCTACTCCATGGCCGATGCCGACGGCTTACGAAAGGCCATGGGAAAGAAAAAGCTGGATCTCATGGAAAAGCACCGCAAGCTGTTCATGGAAGGGGCCAAAAAGAACGGCCATGATCCGGCAAAGGCTGAAGAACTGTTCAACCTCATGGAAAAATTCGGCGGGTACGGGTTTAACAAGTCCCATTCGGCGGCCTATGCCCTGATCGCCTTTCAGACCGCTTATCTGAAGGCCAATTTTACCCTGGAGTTTATTGCCGCCCTCATGACCAGTGAGCGGGGCAATTCCGATGCGGTCCTCAAATACATGGATGAGTGCCGGAATCATGACATCAAGGTCCTGCCCCCGGACGTCAACAAAAGCGATGCCCATTTTACCGTGTCCAATGAGTGCATAAGGTTCGGCCTGGCCGCCATCAAGGGGGTCGGGGATGCGGCCATTGAGTCCATTATTGAGGCAAGGCAGGCAGAGGGGCCCTTTGAAAGTTTGTACGAATTCAGTGAGCGGGTCAACGGGTCCAAGGTCAATAAGAAAGTTTTAGAAGCCCTGATCAAATGCGGGGCCTTTGACTCCACCGGCGCCAAACGAAGCCAGATGATGGCAGTGCTTGAGGATGTGGTGGAACACGGCAGCCGGATACAGAAGGAAAAGGCCGACTGCCAGCTGGACCTGTTTGCCGATTCCGGCATGGGAACGTCCCTGCCGGTCAGTATTCCCAAATTGCCGGACATGGAGGAGTGGGAGGATACCCACCTGCTGGAACTGGAAAAAGAGGCGTTGGGCTTTTACATCACCGGCCATCCCATGGACAAGTACCGGGATATCATTGAAAAGTTTGCCAGTGTCAACACCCTGTCGGTCCAGGAAAAGGCCGATAAAACCATGATCCGCATCGGCGGTTCCATTAAAGTGACCAAGCTTCACAAGACCAAAAAAGGGGACATGATGGCCTTTTGCGTCATTGAAGATCCTTACGCCTCTCTGGAAGTGGTGGTGTTCCCCAAGGTCTATGCCATGGTTCACCCCATCCTGTCCCAGGAACAGATCATTATCCTGGAAGCCGAAGTTCAGAAAAAAGAAAATCTGGTCAAGCTGCTGGCTGAAAAGATCGTGCCCGTGGAAAACGCGGCCAGGGAGTGGACCTCAGGGGTGATGATCCATGTGGATGCCCAAAAGGTGGATGCAAAGCTGATTGAATCTTTAAAACCCATCGTTACCCGGCATCCCGGGGACTGTCCCGCCTTCATGAAAATCAAGACCTCTCCCGAGGGCCCGGAAATCCTGGTCAAGCTTTCCGACCAGTACATGACCAGCTCCGCCCCCGGCTTTTTCAAGGAAGTGGAGGATCTGCTGGGCAAGGGCGCCATTGAAACCCAGTGCGCTCCGGTCAAAAATAAGGTTAGGGAGAAGAAGCCCTGGCAGAAAAGAAGTAACTAATCAAAGTCGTCTAGATTAAGGTTATCCAGATCCGACAAATCCATCCCCTTGATCAGCTCCTCATCATCGGGGATCATATCATCACTGATAATGGGTGTTTTAGGCCGTTTGGCCCTTGATTGGGCTCCGGTTTGAACTTCGGGTTCTTCCGGTGAAAAACGCTTCATCAGGGCAATGCCGGCCTGATATACCATAAACCCGAGTCCGGCTGTATTAAGCCCGATAAGAAGGACTCCCACGATATTTTTTGCCGCCATTGACCTGTCCTAGAAAATTATGGGGTTTTTGACTTTTTGGTAATAAAGATTCTCTGATGCTTTTGTTTGACCTGACTTTCATTAGTGATTATATATTACAAAATCATATATAAATACAAGAAATTCATCTTAAAAGAATAAAAGGATTGATATGAGCTGGCTTGGGAAAATGATCGGAGGGACCATCGGATTTGCTTTGGGAGGCCCGTTAGGCGCTGTGGCGGGCGCGGCTTTCGGCCACACCTTTGTTGACAAAAGAGAGGATGAATACCTTCGTTCCATTCCCGGGGGCAGCCAGCGGGCCTCACTGTCTTCCAATGAAGAGGCCCAGCTGGTATTTTTTACGGCAGCATTTTCCATGCTGGCCAAGTTGTGCAAGGTTGACGGCCGGGTAACGGAAAATGAAATCAAGGCTGTGGAAGCGTTCATGAAAAACGATCTTCAGCTGGATGCCAGCAGCCAGGAAACCGCCAAGAATATTTTCCGCCAGGCGGTCAACTCCCCGGAGCCCTTTGACGCCTTTGCCAGGCAGTTTTATTCGGTGTTCCGGTCCCAGCCCCACATTACCAACCTGATGCTGGACATGCTGTTCCGGGTGTCCACGGCAGACGGGCGCATCTCTGAAAACGAAGAATCCCTGATCCGGACGGCCTTTCGGATCTTCAACTATTCCGATGCTGATTTTGCCAGGTTCCAGGCCAGGTACGTGAAAAAATCAGACCCTTATTATGCGGTCCTCAAGCTTGATGAAACCGCCTCTGATGAAGAGGTAAAAAAACAGTACCGGCAGCTGGTCCGGGAATACCATCCCGATAAAATAGAGGCCAAAGGGCTTCCCGAAGAGTTTGTCAAATTTGCCAATGACAAATTCAGGGAGGTTCAGGAAGCCTACGAGCACATCCGAAAACAGCGGGGTTTTTAAAAAAGCCCCTTTTCCTTTGCAATGGCCATGTAGGTTTCAACGATGTTTTGGGGCGGTTCCCACCGCTCCGTGTCTTTCTTTTCGCCAAGAGACAAGGCGTCAAATTCACAGACCGTGACGCACAGCCCGCAGCCGATGCACCGGTCCGTGTTGACCGTGGCGGTATCGTCAATGTCAATGGCGTCCATGGGGCAGATGTCCTCACAGGCGGCACAGGCGGT
This sequence comes from uncultured Desulfospira sp., assembly GCA_963663165.1. Lineage (GTDB taxonomy): Bacteria > Desulfobacterota > Desulfobacteria > Desulfobacterales > Desulfobacteraceae > Desulfospira. The sequence continues at coordinate 6,707,949 of OY760175.1, forward strand.
GCATTCATCTTCATTGACCCGGGCCTGGTAATTGGAGTTTACGATTTTGGCCGGGGCCTCGGTTTTTTTGATGTTGCTTAAGACCTGGCAGCAGCAGTCGCAGCAAAGGCAGATGTTGATGGGACTGACCGTGTTGGACGGCTGGGGAACAAGGCCTTGTTTGACGCCTTGTCGGACAATATCGATGGCCTCATCCTGGGTGATGGTCCGGCCGATGCCCCGGGCTTCATAGATATAGGCCCCGCCCCCGAAGACCAGGCAGGCCTCTTTCATTTTGCCGCACCCTTTGCCCACCATGTCATGCTCCCTTCTGCAGATGCAGGGGGCCACCAGAATCTTGGACTGGGACCGGATCAGGTTTTCCACATGCTCGTGGTCCATGACGTTAAGTTCGGTGTGTATGGATTTTTCAACGGGTACCACCCGAAGCTGCTGGGTCTTGGTGGCGGTCATTTCCTTCATCAGATAGGGGACATATTCGTTGAAATCTTTGATCAGCTCCTTGGTCAGCCGGTTGACCTGGTATTCCCAGATGCCCACCACAAACTGAAGCAGCATGTAGGATTTATTTCCCCCTTTGCTGATTTCAACAATCAGCCCTTTTTTTGCCATTTCCGCCAGCATGGGCTCAACGGTTTCAAGATCTTTTCCGGCCCGGTCTGCAATGGATTTGGCCGGTTCCGGCATCATGAACAAAGACAGGTCAAGCGCTGCCTCTTCAGGCGTGAACAATTGCTTGAGAATCCGTAATTCAACCCCGGATTCGGTGGCCGGGAATCCCCCGGGGGTTTTGTCCAGGTGAAGGGCCAGCTTTTTGTATACATCCGTCATAAAATGAATCCTCCGTTTTTTTTAAGCGGTTAGCAGTTAGCCTTTAGCTGTCAGCCTTGTTGTATCAAGCCAAACGCAGGCAGCTAAAAGCTAATGGCTAAAAGCTAATGGCTTTTAGGTGTTCCATACAGGTTTAAATCAGTGTCGTACCGGTTCAGGACCACATCAATGATTTGTCCTTTCACCGGGGGACCGCTTTTGCCCGGCTCAAGATGGATGGTCAGGTAATTGGATGTGACGGCTTTAAGGGCACCTGTTTTGCGGTCTTTTCTGTGCTGGACCAGGCCCTTTAAGGTCCGGCCCATATTTTTTTGGATAAATGCCTTGCGTTTTTGCTGGCCAAGTTCCCTCATGGCCAGGCAGCGCTCTTTGATGACGTCATTTTTGACCTTGTCCGGGTAGTGAAAGGCCGGGGTCCCTTTCCGGGGGGAGAAGGGAAACACATGAAGATAGGAAACCGGCAGGCCCTCAATTAAATTGTAGGTGTTTTTAAACTGTTCATGGGTTTCCGACGGGAACCCGATCAGGGTATCCACCCCGATGCCGGCATAGGGCAGTTTGGCATGAATCCGCTCAATTTCATTGGCAAAAAACGTCCGGGTATAGGGCCGGGTCATTTTTTTCAGGATACCATCGTCACCGGACTGAAGGGGAATATGGAAATGATCGCAAAGAATGGCGCTCTCTCCTGAAAGATCAATGAGGGCCGGGTCAAGTTCTCTGGGTTCTATGGAACTTAGCCTGATCCGGTCCACGGGTTTTAACCGGTTTATTTCCATGATTAGATCGGTCAGGCTGGTTTGAGGGGTCAGGTCCCGCCCGTACAACCCGGTATGGATCCCGGTGAGGATCACCTCTTTGAACCCGGAATCGGAAAGCTTTGTCAAGTGGGAAAAGACCTGTTCCGGCTTCATGCTCACCGAGGCCCCCCGGGCATGGGGGACAATACAATAGGTGCAAAAGGCATTGCACCCGTCCTGGATTTTGAGATAGGCCCGGGTCATGCTCCCCTTTACCGCATCCTCAAAGGCGTGGAAACAATTGGACGGGGTGTGGTCCACGGCAAAGAATTCAAATATATCTTTGTGTTGTGATTTGGTCGCAAGCAGGTCTTGGGCCAGTTCCGGGATTCTGGTTTTTTCCCTGTGGCAGACCAGGTGATGAACCCCGTCAATCTCACGGATCTGGTCCGGGGCGGTCTGGACATGGCAGCCGGTGACCACCATTACGGCATGGGGGTGTTTGCGGATCAAATGGCGGACCGCCTGCCGGGACTGCATCCCGGCCTTGGATGTAACGGTGCAGGTGTTGACGATGCAAAGATCGCAGGGCTCCTGCCGTCCGGCCTGAGACCAGCCGGCCTTGACCAGGCAGGCGGCAATCCCGTCGGATTCATACTGGTTGACCTTGCAGCCAAGGGTTTTGATGGTAAAGGTTTTCATTTTATAATCCCGCTTCCCAGCACCCGGTTCCCTTTGTAGAATACCGCAGCCTGGCCCGGGGTGATGGCCCCCTGGGGGGTGTCAAACACCACGTGGCCTGAAAAAATCCCATCCGTTTTTTCATGAACCGTCAGGACGGAAGGGGCTTCTTTGTGGCCGTACCGGATACGGGTCATCAGATTCATGCCCGATAAGGGCGGGGGGCTTTCAGGGTCATTCCAGATCACCTGCTCAACCGGCATTCCCTGCTGGTATAAATCCGGTTTAAAACAGACATGGAGGGTATTGGTCTCCGGGGTAATTTGTTTAACATAATAGGCCTTTGGGGCAGGGCAGTTGATCCCTTTTCTCTGGCCCACGGTAAAGGAAAAAAGGCCCTGGTGCCGGCCGACTGTCTTGCCGTCCATGTCCTGGATATCCCCGGCCCTGGGCGAGATGCCGGTTTGTTTGAGAATAAATTGGGAAAAGTTATCCTGGTTGATAAAGCAGATATCCTGGCTTTCCCTGGCATGAACCGGTGTCAGGCCCTTGGCCTCAACCATCTGCCGGACCTGCTCCTTGGTATATTCCGCCAAAGGGAAGATAATCCGGTTCAAGGTCCGGGGGGAAAGCCTTGACAGAAAATAGGACTGGTCCTTGAGGTGGTCTGCCGCCTTTTCAAGCCATGGCACCGGGATGTTTCTCTTCGGAAAAGAAATCGGATTGACCACCCGGGCATAATGGCCGGTGGCCAGATAATCAGCCCCGAGCTTGGCGGCATGGGATAACAGGCTGCCGAATTTGATGGTATGGTTGCAGATCAGGCAGGGATTCGGGGTCTGCCCTTTCAGGTAGGTGGATATGAAATAATCAACCACGGATCGTTGGAATTCTTCTGTTAAGTCAACGGTAAAAATTTTAAACCCCAGCTGCTTTTCTATAGAAGGGATGTCGGTTTTTTCCGGTTCATACCCGGTTAAAAAGTGGATGCCGAATACCTTTTGAGTCTGTTGCCTGATCAGGAGCCCTGCAGCTAAAGAGTCAATTCCGCCGCTGATGGCCACGGCGATGACACGGGAATCCATCTCACGAAACAGTGTCGGCGGTTTTGCTGAAAAGGCCCATGGCCCGGGACGGGCAGGTGAGAATACACAACTCGCACACCGTACACTTATCCTGGTCAAAGATCACTTCCATCTCCGGCCGCTTGATGTAAAGGGCTTCGGTAGGACAGACTGCGGTACAGGCGCCGCAATGGGTGCAGATGGTCTCGTCTTTATAAATTTGCTGTTCAGGGTGGGAAACGGTGACCCCCTGGCTTTTTAAAAACTGGATGCCTTTTTTGAAATCCGCCTTGGATGTGGAGGAAATTTCCAGAACCATAAAGCCTTCCCGTTTATTGGAAATATCCGCCCTCAGGATGTTAACCATCAGATCGTAGGTCTTGCAAAGTTCATATACCAGGGGGTTTCTGGCAACCTCGGCCGGGAAATTCAATATGGTGATTTTGGAATACAACGTCTTTTCTCCGTATGTTACCTCAAAAGTTTGAGTTTACCCTTTGACAAAAAAAAATCAATAAACGTACAATAACGGTCACGGACCGTCTTTGGTTATCCAACCCGAGGATCGGTCCATAACAAAAAATAAAAGTTTTTACAGGCTGGTGGTGAAACTTTTATATAGAATGTTTATATAATAAACGGCTTGAATCCACAATGCTCTTTTAAGGGGCACGATCATGAACTCTGTTGCATTTGAACTATCCAGCTACGCGCTCAAAGCCTTTTCCGGTTTTTCCAAAGCAAGGATACGGGTAAAGGGAGAAGAGAATATCCCCCAAGGGTCGGTGATTTTCTGTGCCAACCATTTTACCCGGATTGAAACCATCTTTCTGCCCTATCATATCCATGCCCTCACCCATAAAAAGGTCTGGTCCCTTGCCTCCAAGGAGCTGTTTGAGGTTCCCTTGATTGAAGGACTGTTACATTACTTCGGGGCGGTATCCACCGGGGCGCCCAACCGGAATGACCAGATTCTAAAGACCCTGATCCCCGGGGATGCCCACTGGATTATTTTTCCTGAAGGCATGATGGTGAAAAACAAAAAGCTGGTAAAGCAGAACCAGTTTCTTTTAAAGGATGATACCCATGACCTGCTGCGCCCCCATACCGGGGCGGCTGTCCTGGGGCTGACCTGTGCGTATTTTAAACAGCGCCTTAAACGGCTTGAGCAAAGAGGGGGCGGCCCTGAGCTGGAATACCTGAAGGCCCGGTTCGGCATAACGGATATGGACAGGGCCGTCACCACCAGCACCCATATTGTTCCGGTGAATATCACCTATTATCCGGCAAGGCCCCGGGAAAATGTGCTGGCCTCCGTTGCCGGGCTTCTCATGAAAGAGCCCTCTGAGCGGGTCATGGATGAACTCATGACCGAAGGGGGATTTCTTTTCGGCGGGGTGGATATCACCATCCGGTTCGGGCCTGCCCTGGACATGCGCCCGCATCTGAACCATTTTTATATTGAAAGCATGCTGGCCGCAAAACGGCGGGTGAGGATCAGCCGTGATCCCACGGCCAGGCAGATCGTCAGGCATACGGCCCAGGACATCATGGAAGATTACATGGGCCGTGTGTATGCCATGACCACGGTCAATTACGATCACATCATGGCCGGTATTCTCAAACACCTGCCCTACCGGCCCGACGGGGTAGATGTCTACGAGTTCAAATGCAAGCTGTTTTATGCGGTCACGGAGCTTAAAAAAAGACGGCTTTGCCATCTGGCCGGCCAGTTTGATTATAACCAGATTCATCTGCTCACCGATGACCGGTTTAAGCGGATCTCCGGGTTCATGGATTTGGCCGTACAGACCGGCGTGATCCAGATCCAGGAATCCCGGTTGTTCAAAGACCATAAACGGTTTACCCAAGTGGCCCATTTTCATGCTGTCCGGCTGAAAAATCCCATTCTGGTCATGGCCAATGAAATAGAGCCCCTGGCCCGGGTGGAAGAAGTCTTAAAGATTGTGGCGCGAAAATCCTTTGAAGATATCCGTGATGCGGTCCGGTATAAGCTCAAGGAAAAGATCAATTCTGATTTTGCCCAGGATTATGCAAGGTTTTATGATGAAGAAGAATCCAAGGGAAAAGAGGTGGGCAGTCCCCTGTTTCTTGAACAGCCTTCCTATAAAAAAGAGGGTAAACAGCCCATCGGCATTCTTCTCATCCACGGATACATGGCCGCTCCCATGGAGATGAAACAGTTTGCCCAATTCCTTCATGCCCAGGGTTTCACGGTTTTTGTGCCCCGGACCAGAGGGCATGGCACAAGCCCTGAAGACCTGGCCCGGACCACCCATGAGCAGTGGATCGAATCCGTTGAGGAAGGGTTTGCGGCCCTGGACCATACGTGCCGCCGGACCGTTATCGGCGGATTTTCAACCGGTGCGGGCCTTGCCTTGGAGCTGGCCACCCGGGTCAGGGATTATGCGGCGGCCTTTGCCATTTCCCCACCCATGCGGCTCAATGATCTCGGGGCCTTTTTTGTCCCGGCCATCCATACCTGGAACAGCATGATCCGGAAAATGAACATGAGCGCCATGACCAAGGAGTTCATTGTCAACTCGCCGGAAAATCCCCACATCAACTATCCGCGAAACCCCATTGCCGGGGTTCATCAGCTGGAAAAACTCATGGACCGGCTCGAACCCAAACTCAAGACCCTTAAAAAGCCGGTGCTGGTGGCCCTGTCCCGAAAAGACCCGGTGGTCAGCGTCAAGGGCGCTGAAAAAATGTTCAAGCTCATCGGTTCTGAGCGAAAAGAATTTTACCTGTTTGATTATGACCGCCACGGGATCATCAACGGCAAAGATGTGGAAAGGGTTTACCAGGCCGTGCTGAATTTTATTAAAGGGTGGGTGGGGCAACCTTAGGGGTTTCGTTTGACACAGCGGGGCATGCAATGATCAGAATGGTTCCGGAAGACTCCCGGAATCGGTCATCAGTTCCTGGATGCGCTGGAAAAACCGGCCAGGGTCGTCGGTCTTGATCCCGAACAGGTAGTCCCGGATAAAGGCTTTTCCCTTTTCCGGGTCACGTCACAGACCATGCTCAGGGCAATGATGGACAAAAAGGGAACCGCTCCGGGAGCCTTGCCCTGGCCTAGGGCAAACGCCCCCAATATGCTGAAAATGGCAATGGAGGTTACAGGCCACAGAATAAGGCGATTGCATTCATAGGGCCACGGCATATATCCCCCGCCCCCGGGCCGGACCTTTTCGCGGCCGTGAAGATCATTACAAAAATTACGCAACATATTGAAAACCGGCCTGAATGCTTCAAAATGAATCCTCCTTGAACGGGTATCAGGAAGACTTTTATCACGGTTTTGAATACAGGGAAAGACAGAACAGGTCCTGATAAGGTATTTAGGGGATGCCTGTTATTGGGGGGGGGGGCGGTCAAAGGCCCCTTATCGGGAACCGGAAATCTTTTTGATCACATCCCTGGGCAGCCGGGTTTCATGGTAACTGCCCCTTAAATACACCCGTTCAGCCGGTCTGGCACACTGGATTTTAAAATGAAAATCATTGAGCTTGGCGTAAAAACGCTGAAACACTTCGGAATCGGTTTCCAGGTTGACCCGGCAGTTGTTCTTGAGGTGAAATTGTTCTGCCGCATGGTGGACCAGCATATAAAAACAGGCGGCTGACAGGTATTTGCAGCCTAGTTCCCGGTATATCTCAGGGTAGAATTTGGACACGTAAATACTGCCTGAAAAGATTTCGTGGGACAGGATCAATGACCTTGAAACCTGTTTTCCGGTTTGCCTGAGGCAAAGGGCATATTCAATGCAGGTCTCATCCTGCTCAAAAAAAAGCGAAAACCGGTCCAGGAGCCTGGGCATTTGCCGGATTAAAAAGGCGCTTTCCGGAATATGGCCGGAGACGTCCGGGGTAAGGCTGCCTTCCAGGTCTTTCATATGTCCCCTCTTTGTGTAAGACAGAGAGGATTCTGTATGCCCACCAAAAGGCTGTCTGAATTACAGTTGATAAAGTTTAACGAAGGGCACCGTATCGGATTTAACTGTTTAAGTCAAAAAGAAAAAAGGGGAGGAGAACCAAAGGCTCTCCTCCCCTTTTAAAGGCATACAAGATTAACGCGCCGTCTTATTCTTCTGCCGGCATCATGGTGGCGGGATCCAGTGTAAACCGGGAACTGGTCCGTTCGCCGTCTTTGAGGACGACCGTTTCGATTTTGTTGTCCACGGGGTTCAGGAACAAGGCTTTGTCAAACAGGGCATCATGGGTGGCCAACTGAACCGGAAACCCGTCTTTATTGAGCCCTTCTTCCCGGTGGCTTTTCATGGCAAACCAGATAGATATGGAAAATTCCTGGTTTAAATCGCTTAATCTTGTGAGCAGTTTTGTATTGTCCTGGTCAAAGTTAATGCCGTCCAGGACCATGATGGAGGGAAGGTCCATGCCCACAGACTTAAAGCTGGTGAGATAGTCCTTGATTTTTTCAGTATCAAAGGTGTTTTCGTTGTAGCTGATCCCGACCTTGTGGGGATTGATGTCCTCCCAGAGCAGTTCGGCTTTTCTGGGGTCCACATACCCGATGGAATCAATCAGGTTGGTGTACCCTTCGGTATATCTTAAGTTGATCTTTTCAATGGTATCTTCCAGGCTCACATGAAGGACTTTCCGGTCATTTAAAAGCTGGGTTAAGGCAATTTGAACCAGAAATCTTGTCTTGCCGACACCGGCCCTGGACAGGACGGCACCAAACCGGATACCACTGATATTGTCGCAGCCGATTGTCTTTTCAACCGGGCTTTTGAGAATGAGGTCTTGTTTTAACATGGGGTCCTCTCTTTATTTTTTTTGGGCTTTTTCTTCCTGTTTTTGTTTGATGATCCCTTCGGCCACGGACTGGGGAACCTGCTTGTACGTGGAAAATTCCATGGTAAACTGGGCCTTTCCCTGGGTGGCGGATCTTAAGACGGTGGAAAAGCCGAACATATCCGACAGCGGGACCTGGGCCTCAATGACCGACATGACCCCTTCTTCCTGGGAACCTTGGATAATTCCCCGTCTCTGGTTGATCAGCCCCATGCAGGAACCTTGAAATTCGTTGGGGGTTTCAATGACCACCTTCATGATGGGTTCTTTGATCACCGGTTTGGCCTTGGCATAGGCTTCAAGGAACGCGCCCCTAGCTGCCGCCTGGAAGGCCATTTCAGAGGAGTCTACCGAATGGTAGGCCCCGTCTTCGATGGTTACCCGGATGCCGGTCACCGGGAATTCCAGCCGGGGCCCTTTGGCCATACAGGCTTCAAACCCTTTTTGGCAGGCCGGAATATACTGGGTCGGGATTCTGCCGCCGGTGATCTTGTTGACAAATTCAAACTGGTCTTCATAGGGTTCAATAAACCCGGCCACCCGGCCGAACTGGCCGGCGCCGCCGGTCTGTTTCTTGTGGGTGTAGTTGAACACCGCCTTCTGGGTAATGGTTTCCCGGTAAGCCACCCGGGGCTGCCCGGTGGTGACCTCGGCTTTGTATTCGCGCTTCATGCGCTCCACATAAACTTCTAAGTGAAGTTCTCCCATGCCCTGGATGATGGTGTCGCCGGTTTCGTTGTCCACATAGGTTTTAAAGGTGGGATCTTCCTTGGTAAACCGGTTCAGGGCCTTGGACATATTGATCTGGGCCTTGTTGTCCTTGGGAACAATGGCCAGGGAGATGACCGGTTCCATCACATGCATGGCCATCATGGACAGGTTGACCCCGGGCGAGGCAAAGGTATCGCCAGAGGCACAGTCAATGCCGAACATGGCCCCGATATGCCCCGCCGGCACGGAGTCCACATCCTCCATCTGGGAGGAGTGCATCCGGATCAGGCGGCCGATTTTTACTTTTTTGCCGTCCCGGCTGTTGATCAGGGTGTCCCCTTTGTTGATGCAGCCCTGGTAGACCCGGATATAGGTCAGCTGGCCGTACTGCCCGTCTTCAAGTTTAAAGGCTAAGGCAACGGTGGGCTTGTCAAAGTTGCTTTCCAGGACAACGGTTTCCTCGTTATTGTCCATGTCAATGGCTTCGTTTTGAATGTCAAGGGGGGAGGGCAGGTAGTCCACCACGGCGTTAAGCAGGGGCTGAACCGCCTTGTTTTTATAGGCAGACCCCATAAATACCGGGGTCATTTCCCGGGCAATGGTCCCGGTCCTGACGGCTGTTTTGACCATCTCTTCGGTAATCTCACTTTCTTCGAGGATCGCATCGGTCAGCTCTTCGGAGAACAATGATACCGCATCAATCATTTCTTCCCTTGCGGCGGCGGCCTCATCCATCATGTCTTCAGGGATGGGCTTTTCAACCATTTTTTCCCCGTTATCCCCTTCAAAATAGTAGGCCTTCATGGCCACTAAGTCCACCACGCCTTCGTGCTTGTCTTCAAGGCCGATGGGAAGCTGCATCATAACCGAGTTGTGCCCGAGTTTGTCCTTAAGCTGCCGGGAGACCCTGGCCGGGTTGGCACCGGACCGGTCACATTTGTTGACAAATGCGATACAGGGGACTTCGTACCGTTTCATCTGCTGGTCAACGGTAATGGACTGGGACTGAACCCCTGAAACAGAGCAGAGAATCAGCACCACACCGTCTAAAACCCTTAAAGACCGTTCAACCTCTACCGTGAAATCCACATGGCCCGGGGTGTCAATGATGTTGACCCCGTAGCCGGCCCACTCGCAATGGGTAGCGGCAGAGGCAATGGTAATTCCCCGTTCCTTTTCCAGTTCCATGGAATCCATAATGGCACCGGCACCGTCTTTTCCCCTGACCTCATGGATCTGGTGAATTCTATCTGTATAAAAAAGGATTCTTTCTGTAAGCGTGGTCTTCCCGGAATCAATATGGGCACTGATTCCAATGTTTCGTACCTTTTTTAAGTCTCTGATCATTTTGTTTATGTCCTCTTGAATAAAAAAATTACCCGCAGCAATAAATCGCCAAAACTATCAAAGGCATTGCTCTATAATATTTTTACTAAATTATGATTACGATTTTATTAAATTTGGACTTTAATCAACTTATACATTTTATATTTTATTAAAAGGTGTGTCAAATACACCTTTGAACGAATATTGTCAATATATATTTTTAATATTGCATTTAATCAACAAATTTATTACTAAGGTAGTGGATGCCCCATATATGATGCCCCATATATAAAGTTAAGTTCCGTTTAACGCTCATGGGCCGATCTGGAGGTTATCTTCAGGCCTTTCACAACAACATGAATGAAGGATGCCTTAGCCCCTTTCCAGGCGCTTTCATTATAAACTGATCTGGAGTATGGTTTTGAAAAAATACCTTATCTTGATTGTCAGTATTCAGATGATTCTTTTAACCTTTATCTGGGCACTTCCCGGGTTCGCCGCCACTGAAAAAGAACTGTTTGAAAAAGGGGTGGCCCTTTTAAAAGCGGAAAAGTATCAGCAGGCAGTGGAGACCTTCACCAAGGTCATTGAAATCCTGCCTAATGCGGCAGACGCCTATAAGAACCGGGGCGTTGCCTATATGAAACAGAAAAGATATGACCTTGCCGTGGCTGATTTTTTAAAAACCCTTGAGATCCAGCCGGAATTAAAGGGGATCTATTCCAACATGGGGGTGGCCCGGTATTACCAGAGAGATTATGCCAAGGCCATTGAAAATTACAACCAGGAGCTGGAAAAATCTCCGGGCAGCTACTTTACCTATTTTAACCGGGCCATCTGCTGGTCGGAACTTAAACAATATGACAAAAGCCTTGCCGATGTGAATAAAACCCTTGAGATTGTACCGGATTTATACCCGGCCATCTGCATGAAAGGGGACCTTTACGTCAAGATGGGGCAGATGGATAAGGCCAAACAGTCCTATGAACAGGCCATTGAGGTCAGCCCTGACCAGACCTATGCCAAGACCCGTATGGCTGAATTACAGCAGGCTGACTCCCGGGCCAGAGTGGCCAGCCAAACCCCTCCTGCTGCAGAGGCGGCATCTAAAGAACCATCGGATCAGGGATCTCCCGGGGTGATGGCAATGCCTTCAAGCCCGAAACCGGCCGCTCCCCCGGCAACGGTTGCCGCCAAAACCGTTCAACCCAGACCAGATCAGGGCGGCAATGTATCGGGCCAGACCGGCACGGGCAGAGTCTATGAGCTTCAGACCGGGGCCTACCGGGTGGAGGAAAACGCCAGGGCGACCCTTGAAAAATTAAAGGAGATGGGCATTGATTCCAGGATCGTGGTCGCGTCTTCAAGCGACGGCAAATCCTGGTATATGGTCAGAGCCGGAAGTTATCCCACCTATGCTTCAGCCAAGGAAGCAAAGACCTCTTTTAAGGAAAAGACCGGTATGGACACGGTGGTGAAATCAGCCATCAACCAGTAACCTCAATTTTAAACACGCCCCGTCAAAACGGGGCGTGTTTTCTTTTTCGCACCCTTTCAGGACAATCTAACCATGGGCATTTACAATGCGGTCAGTTTCTGCGGGATTTTTATCCTGATTTTTTTGATGTGGGGGATTTCAAGATTTGTCTTTAAAAACAGGGCCCGGGTAAATATTAAGCTGCTTTGCTGGGGCATCGCCCTTCAGCTGGCAGTGGCGGTTTTTCTGTTCCTTGTGCCGGCCGGGGTGGTTTTGTTTCAGGCCGTCAACGACGTGGCCATCAAGATCCTTGAGACCTCTTCTCAGGGGATTGAATTCGTCTTTGGTCCCCTGGCCCTGCCGCCGGGCCGGCAAGGGTCTTTGGGGTTTATCCTGGCCTTTCAGGGATTTCCCACCATTATCTTTTTTTCCGCCTTAATGTCCGTGCTGTATTATTATCCGGTGCTGCCCTTTGTGATCCGGCTGTTTGCCGGGATTTTTACCCGGTTAATGAAAATATCCGGGGCCGAGTCCCTGTGTGCGGCCGGTAACATTTTTGTGGGGGTCGAGTCGGCCCTGGCCATCAAACCTTATATTGAAAAAATGACCCGGTCTGAGCTGTGCACGGTCCTCACCGCCGGCATGGCCACGGTGGCCTCTAATGTCCTGGCCCTGTACGTCTTCACCCTTCAAGAGCAGTTTGCCTCCATTGCCGGCCATTTGATTTCCGCCTCTTTTTTATCGGCCCCGGCCGCTCTGGTCTGCTCCAAACTGATAATGCCGGAAACCGGTACACCAGAGACTTTAGGAATGAATGTCGACGTTCATTATGAGCGGGACAACAGTCTGTTTGAGGCCATTATCAGCGGGTCATCAGCAGGCATTAAAGTGATTTTATCCATTTCAGCCCTGCTCATCGCCGTTTTAGGTCTGGTGGCTCTGGCGGACCTGTTTCTTAAATTTATCGGGGATATCCTGGGGCAGATGGCCGGTTTTGAATTTAATTTGTCGTTAAAAAATATTCTGGGCTTTGTGTTTTATCCCCTGACCCTGGTCATTGGCGTGCCCATGGAAGATGTCCCCCTGATTTCCAAAATTATCGGGGAACGGCTTATCTTAACGGAAGTGGCCTCTTACAAGGATCTGGCCCTGGCCTTGGCCCAGAACAGCCTGGTTCACCCAAGGTCCGCCGTGGTGGCCTCCTATGCCCTGTGCGGATTCGCCCATGTGGCGTCCATGGCCATTTTTGTGGGGGGATTGACGGCCCTGGCACCGGACCGGACAAGGGATGTGAGCAGCGTGGCCGTTAAGGGGCTGATTGCCGCCACCTTTGCCTGTTTGCTCACGGCCTGTGCCGCCGGCACCTTTTATGTGGACGGCGGCCTGCTCTTAGGGGGGCAGGGATGACTCTGAACGGCCCGGAGGGGTTCACCCGCCACCTGGAAAAAGGGCTGGCCAGGGCAGGCCTTTGCGTCACCGATCAGCAGATGGACCTGATGGCGGCCCATGCCGCAGAACTTTTGGCCTGGAACAAAAAGATCAACCTCACCGCCATTACCCGGCCGGACCAGGTGGCGGAAAAGCATTTTGTGGATTCTCTCATAATCGCAAAGATGATGCAGCCCCTGACCGCGGTGCTGGATATAGGGTCCGGCGGCGGGTTTCCGGCCATCCCTTTAAAAATCGTCCTTCCCAAGATTCGTTTTATCCTGGTGGACAGTTCCAGAAAAAAAGTCAACTTTCTCAAGCATGTGATCCGGACCCTGGGCCTTGACGGGATTGAGGCGGTTCACGCCCGGGTGGAGGACCTGCACCAGGACCCGGAATACGAAGGGCAGTTTGACGCGGTCATATCAAGGGGTTTTGCCAGCCTTGAAAAATTCGCAGACCTTTCCCTCCCGTTCCTGAATCCCGGCGGGATCATCCTGGCCATGAAGGGCCCTAACGGCGTGGCAGAGATCACCCCGGATCTGGAGACCCGGTTTGAAATTCAGATAGATTCATACCAGCTTCCCTTTGAGAAATCCGATCGGTGCCTGATTCAAATGGCGGACGGACAAGAGACAAGAGACAAGAAACAAGAGACAAGAAACAAGTAGGGTAGAGTGGGCAAAAGCGCAGCGTTGCCCACCATTGACGCAAACGGCGGGCACAAAAAGCGTGGGCCAGCACGCTGTCCTGACGGTGTCGGCCCTGACTTTTCAGGTCAGGGCCGATGGGGTGACGAGGGGTATCTTTTTTCTATTAGTTCTTTCTGCGGACTAATGCGAGAACACCAACGGCCGAACCTAAGAGCAGGAAACTGCCGGGTACGGGAACGGCTGCTGTTTCGACGGTCAGGGCAACCTTGTCAAAGGTAAAGGCGGCAGAAGATAACCCGGAAGAGTATTCTGTGTCCCCAAACTCCAATTTAAAATCAATGGTTGTGCCGGTTATATCTGCCGTGGTTAGGGTAAAAATGTCAGTCTTTTCTGAAGTAGACCAGAACGTTAAGCCAAGCCAGGCCTCATTTATTCTTGTTGTGGCTATCTGGAGTGACTGCCCTGCCCCAAGGGTAACTTCAAGGGTTATCGATATGATGTCATCAAGGCTTGACAGAGATGCACCCGAGTCTGAAGCAGAAGATAAATCGAAAGAATAATTCACTGCTGACACCAGGTTCCCTTCATTGATGCCTGCAGTATCTTCCGCGACTACCGTGATGTCATCAGGATCATAGGTCCAGGTGCAGATATCGGCTTGGGCAGCAGCCGAGATTCCAAGAATAAAACAAACAACAGCGCAGGTGCATAAAAACTTTTTCATTTTCCGTTGAGCTCCTTACTTTTTTGGGTCAAAGGGGTGATTTTCATTAAACAATATCTAATCGTTTTTCAATCGCTTCTAAACTATTCTTGACGACTTTTCTAATGCAATATTCGCGCCCAGTTGATTGAATGCTGGCTAAAAAAAGAATAACCATCTGAAATTCGATAAAATACCAATGAACTGATGCCGGTGTTATGGCCTTTTAAATTCAGGGCGAGACAGGAAGAAAGGTAAAAAAGGTTATAATAGTGGGAAAAAAAAGTGATAATAATAGGTAAATTTTTTCATACTGAAGAGATCCTGAATTTTGCCGCGCGGCCGATACCAGGCTGTGCATGTGGACAGAGTGGACATGGTGGACAGAAGTGGACCTGGCCAGGGCTTTGATCTGTCCGCAAAGTCCACCTCGTCCACTTTGTCCACCAGAAATTTTGCGGATTAAACACCGCCCTCACCAGGTCAAGGGAATGCGCAAACCCTGCGGATTCGCAACTCCGGTCTCCCGTTTCCGGTCTTCGGTCTCCATTCTTCCGCCTTGATATTCCTTGACTTTCCAGGTGCCAACCATTAAAAAGAAAAGTTTGATATTTATAATAAAAATCACCCCGTGGAGGAATAATGGATTATAAAAAAACACTTAACCTGCCTTCAACCTCGTTTGCCATGAAGGCCAACCTTCCGGCCCGGGAACCGGCCATGCTCAAAGAGTGGGAAGATAAAAAAATTTATGAAAAACTCAGAGAACAATCCAAAGACAGGCCAAGCTTCATCCTCCATGACGGGCCTCCCTATGCCAACGGCCACCTTCATATCGGGCACGCCATAAATAAGATATTAAAGGATGTCATTGTCCGTTCCCGGCAGATGATGGGATTTAACGCCCCCTACGTACCGGGATGGGACTGCCACGGCCTTCCCATTGAGCATAACGTGGACAAAAAACTGGGTAAAAAGAAAAAAGAGATGACACCGGTTCAGGTGCGGCAGGAGTGCCGGGCCTATGCCGCCAATTTTGTGGACATCCAGAGAGATGAATTCAAGCGGTTCGGCGTGGCCGGGGAATGGGATGATCCCTACCTGACCATGAATTATCCTTATGAGGCGACCATTGCCAGGGAATGCGGGGAATTCGCCCTGTCCGGGGACATGTTTCTTGGCAAAAAACCCATTTACTGGTGCTGTTCATGCGAGACCGCCCTGGCTGAGGCGGAAATTGAATACCATGACCATACGTCACCGTCCATCTATGTCAAGTTCCCCTTCAAGGAAGACTTATCCGGCCTGGTGCCGGGAATCGGATCCAAAGAGGTGTTTATCGTCATCTGGACCACCACCCCCTGGACCCTGCCGGCCAACCTCGGGGTCTGCCTCCATCCGGATTTTGTCTACTGTGCCGTGGAGACCAAAGAACACGGGGTCCTGATCATGGCCCGGGAACTGGTTGAAACGGTCATGGAAACCTTTGGCTTTACCGGGTATACCATCTTAGGGGATATTCAGGCCGCAGATCTTGAAAACAAAAAGTGCCGCCATCCCTTTTATGACCGGGATTCTTTGATTATTTTAGGCAACCACGTCACCCTGGACGCCGGTACCGGATGTGTCCATACGGCCCCCGGCCATGGGGCCGATGACCATATCGTGGGAAACCGGTACGGCCTGGACTGCTATTCTCCGGTAGAGGACAACGGGGTGTTTTCCCCTGATGTGGACCAATTTGCCGGCCAGTTTATCTTCAAGGCCAATGAAGCCATTATTGAGCATATGACTGGGCTTGGGGTCCTGATCAAAAGTCAGGACATGTCCCACTCCTATCCCCATTGCTGGCGGTGCAAAAAACCGGTGATTTTCCGGGCCACACCCCAGTGGTTTATCTCCATGGACAAGCTGGGACTGCGCCAAAAAAGTCTGGAAGAGATCAACAACGTTCAATGGATCCCGTCCTGGGGAAGGGAGCGGATTTTTTCCATGATCGAAAACCGGCCGGACTGGTGTCTGTCCCGCCAGCGCTCCTGGGGGGTTCCCATTCCCGTGTTCCACTGCAAATCCTGCAAAACGGTCTATGTGACGCGGGAGTCCGTGGATAAGATCCACGCCCTGTTCACTGAGCACTCTTCGGATATCTGGTTTGAAAAGGATGCTGATTTTCTCATGCCCGAAGGCGCGGCCTGTGAGAAATGCGGCTCCACCGAATTTACCAAGGACGCCAATATCCTGGATGTCTGGTTTGACTCCGGGACCAGCCATGCCGCGGTGTTGATGGAGCGGGAAGGGCTGTCCCGGCCGGCCGACCTTTACCTTGAAGGCAGCGACCAGCACCGGGGATGGTTTCACTCCTCCTTGCTCACCGCCGTGGGCCGGACCGGAAAGGCCCCTTACAAGGCCGTTCTCACCCATGGGTTTGTGGTGGATGAAAAGGGCAATAAAATGTCCAAGTCCGTGGGCAACGTGGTGGCCCCTGAGAAGGTGATCAAGCAGTACGGGGCCGATGTATTAAGGCTCTGGACGGCATCCGCGGATTACCGGGGGGATGTGAGTATTTCCGACAACATCATCCGGCAGCTGTCCGATGCCTACCGGCGGATCCGGAACACCTGCCGGTACATGCTGGGCAATTTCTACGATTTTGATTTTAAAACCCAGGAACGGCCGGTGGCCGGCATGGGCGAACTGGACCGGTTTATCCTCCACAAGCTTCACCGGGTAGTCCGGATCTGCCGCAAGGCCTATGACGACTATGAATTTCACATCATCTACCACACCCTTCATAACTTTTGCGTGGTGGATCTGTCGGCATTTTATCTGGATATCATCAAGGACCGCCTTTATGCCTCTCACCCGGATGACCCGGCAAGACGGGATGCCCAGACGGTCATGGCCCTTATTCTCGATGCCCTGGTCCGGCTGATGGCCCCCATTCTGTCCTTTACGGCAGAGGAGATTTATCAGCTCATGCCGGTCAGGGGAGATAAGAAAGAAAGCGTTCACATGGAAGATATGGTTGCGCTGGACCCGGCCTGGGAAAACCAGGAACTTGCCGACAAATGGGAGCTTATCCTGGGACTGCGCACAGAAGTCACCAAGGCCCTGGAAGAGGCCAGAAAAGGCAAACTCATCGGCCATCCCCTGGATGCGGCCGTTGATATCAAGCTTACCGATACAACATTAAAAGCGGTGGTGGAAACCCTTCCCGAATCATTAAGCGATATTTTTATTGTGTCCCAGGCACAGCTGGTGGCTGATCTGCCGGCTGACAGCTTTAAGGGAAAAGAGATTGCGGGACTTGAAATTTGCGTCAGAAAGGCCAAAGGGGATAAATGTGAGCGGTGCTGGCGGTTTGACCCGAGTACCGGGGCGCATCCGGATTATCCGGGCACCTGTCAGCGGTGTTCACAGGTTTTGGAAAAGATGGGTTAAGTGATTGAAAGATGGGATTTTCCTTGGAAACTTTCCGGCTTGTTCTGGTCAGTGGGGCGGTTATCCTCATTGACCAGATCACCAAGTATCTGATTGCCCTCTATATCCCGTTGTATACCCGCATCCCCGTGATCGACCATTTTTTTGACTTAACCCATGTGCTGAACCCGGGCGGGGCTTTCAGTCTGCTGGCAAATCAGCCGGTCTGGGTCAGAAAAACGGTCTTTTTGTTTTTATCATCCCTTGTGGCGTTATTTGTCTTGTGGTTTTATAAAAAAACTGCAAAAACAATGACATGTTTATCCTACGGTCTTGCCCTGATTTTCGGCGGGGCCGTGGGGAATCTCATTGACCGGTTCAGATACGGAAAAGTTCTGGATTTTCTGGACTTTTATATTGGATCGGCCCACTGGCCGGCGTTTAATGTGGCAGACAGCGCCATCAGTATCGGCATGGTCATCCTGGTGTATCATGTCATGTTTAATAAAATCCCGAATATGAATTAACTTAGGCCAAAAGGCGCAAGGTGTATGGGCCAAAGTTTTTAATTTTTTGGCCTGAATCCCTTTTAAGCCCGCAAGGCCTGAAGAAAGGCAGTTTAATGCATCCCATACTCATCGACATCGGCGGGATCAGGCTTCATACGTACGGTCTTTTTGTGGCGTTAGGGTTTATGACGGCCCTCTGGTTTTCCAAAAAAAACGGTAAATTTTACGATATTAACGGACAGGACTTAAGCGACCTGTTTTTTGTCATTTTGATTTTTGCCATCATCGGGGCAAGGCTGCTGTATGTGATGGTCAGTTATAAAACCTTTGTGTCCAACCCCCTTGAGGTGTTCAAGATCTGGAACGGCGGCCTGGTTTTTTTCGGCGGGTTTATTGCGGCTGTCGGGGCGGCCGCGGTAACGCTAAAGAAAAAAGGGCTACCCGTGTGGAAGACCGCCGATGTGGTCTGTCCGGGCATTGCCCTGGGCCATGCCGTGGGCCGAATCGGCTGTTTTTTTGCCGGCTGCTGTTACGGCAAACCGTGCAGCCTTCCCTTTGCCGTTAAGTTTACCAACCCTGAAAGCCTGGCCCCCCTCAATATCGGGCTGCATCCCACCCAGCTGTACATGGTCCTGTCCAACCTGATTTTGTTCTTTATCCTGGTGGGCCTTCAGCGCCATAAACGGTTCCACGGCATGATATTTCTGGTATATGTCATGCTGTATTCGGCCTTCAGGTCCGTCATTGAGACCCTCCGGGGGGATTTTCGGGGGGATTTTTTCTTTGATTTCATGTCGGTCTCCCAGGGCATCGGGCTTCTGGTCTTCCTGGTATCCCTTGTTCTGATCATCCGGTTGTCCCAATCCGCCAATGGCCGTCATTAAGCATAACCAGCTTGCCGATTACCTGGGCCGGCCGGACAACACCGGACTTCCCGGGGTGATCCTGGTCTGCGGCGAAGCCTTTCTGGCCAACCAGGCGGTGAAGGCGCTGTCAGATGTGTTGTTCAAGGACGGGGGACGGCAGTTCGGCCTTGAAAACATGGACGGGACCACCGCTGCCATGGGCGACATCATTGAGCAGGCCGCCACATTTTCTTTTCTGACCGGGCCAAAAATGATCCTGGTAAAAAATGCGCCCCTGTTTGGCGCCGTCGCCGGTACCGGCGGTATTTCCTACGCCGAGAAAGACCTGGATCTTTTGACCCGGACCATTGAAAACGGGGTGGCGGAGCAGCATTTTCTGGTGTTTGTCACGCCAACCCAGGACCGGCGCAAAAAGATCTATAAAACCATTGAAGCCCATGGCCTGGTGGTGGACTGTACCGTTCCTTCGGGGGCCGGCAAAGCCGATTTAGAGGCCCAGTCTGCGATTTTAAGGACCATTGCCGCCAGGGTGCTGTCAACAGCTGGCCGGCAGATGGACCAGAACGCCTTAGCCGCATTAATGGACCTGACCGGGTTTCATCCCGAGCTGTTTGCCCGCAACCTTGAAAAATTGATGGCCTATGCGGGCAAAGACAGCCGGATCAACCTGTCCCATGTCAAGGCCGTTATTCAAAGGGACAAAAAAGACCCCATCTTTCACCTGACCAATGCGGTGTTAGACCGGAACACCCAGCAGGCCCTGTTCTATGTTTCGTCTCTGTTTAAAGACCAGTTCCATCCCCTACAGATCTTAAAATCCCTGGAAAATCAGATCAGAAAGCTTCTTGCGGCAAAATTCGTTGTGGCGGGCCTTTCCAAAACCCATTCCGGGATCGGCTCAGCCCTTACCAATTATAACCTTTTCAGACAGCAGGTGTCGCCCCTGATTTTATCCGCCGACCAGGAAATGAAGGCCATCCTGGACCGGGAAGAAGCGGTTTTTCATGACTTGGCGGACACGGGCGAAACCGGTTCAAAGAAAAAAAAAGAAGCCGGTTCAGATCTTTTTCTTGCACCCAACCCCAAAAGTTTATACCCTGTATTCCAGTTGTTTCTTAAAACTCGGAATTTTACCCTTATTGAAATAGAACAAGCTCTGGCAAATCTCGCTGATTTAGATCATCAATTTAAAACATCGGCGCTCGACGCGAAAACCGGTATCGAAACCTTTATCATCAAGTTTTGCCGGAAATCATGAACAAAAATGGGGAGGTTATAGAAAAATGCTTAGAAAAACAAAGATTGTCGCCACCATCTCCAACCTGAACTGCTCTGTTGAGTTTATCCAGGGCCTTTACAAAGCCGGGATAAACGTCGTCCGCCTGAATACAGCCCACATGACCCATGAGGATGCCCTGGAAGTGATCAACAATACCCGGGCCGTATCTGACAAAATCGGCATTCTCCTGGACACCAAGGGGCCGGAGATCCGGACCTGCGATGCCAAAACACCGCTGTTAGTCCGCCATGGCGATTCCATTAAAATCAAAGGGGCCCCCGGTGAAATTTCTGAGGGCGATACCATCTGTGTCTCCTATGAACACTTTGTCAATGACGTGCCGGTGGGCAGTTCCATCCTGATTGACGACGGGTGCATTGCCCTGGCCGTAATGAAAAAAGAGGACGACCACCTGGTCTGTTTCGTTGAAAACGACGGGACCATCCATGCCCGCAAAAGTATCAACATCCCGTCGGTCCATGTCAGGCTGCCGGCCTTAAGTGAAAAAGACCGGGGGTTTATAAGGTTTGCGGCCAAGAACAACCTTGATTTCATCGCCCATTCTTTTGTCAGGAACAAGCAGGATGTGGCCGCGGTCCAGGAAATACTGGACCAGGAAAAATCCCCGGTCAAGATTATTGCCAAAATCGAGAATGCCCAAGGGGTTGACAACCTTAATGAGATCCTTGATCTGGCATACGGGGTCATGATTGCCCGGGGCGATCTGGCCGTTGAAATTCCCACGGAAAGAATTCCTCTCATTCAAAAGCAGATTGCCAGAACCTGTGTTGAACGGCGCAGGCCCGTAATCGTTGCCACCCAGATGCTCCACTCCATGATCGAATCCCCGAGGCCCACCCGGGCTGAAGTGTCCGACGTGGCCAACGCCTGCCTGGACCATGCCGATGCCCTCATGCTGTCCGGGGAAACCGCTTCGGGCAAATACCCTGAAGTAGCGGTCAGGACCATGGCGAAAATTGCTCAGGAGGTGGAAGACAAACGGTCCAGTTTTATTGACGTGCCCTATACCGAAGAAAAGAAAATTACGGCCTACCTGGCCAAGGCTGCCGTAAAGGCGGCGCTCCGGCTTAATACCAGGGGAATCGTGGCCGATTCCATCAGCGGAAACACCATTCTGGCCTTAGCGGCCTACCGGGGAGACAATCCCATTTATGCCCAGGTGTATGACATGCAGGTCATGCGGTGGCTGTCTCTGTCTTACGGGGTGTATGCCGACTATATTCCTCTTGGCGGCGACACGAAAAAAGCACTTCAGGACAGCATCTGCCGTCTGGTGGTAGAAAAGAAACTCAAGGATGATACCCTGATCATTGTCTTGTCCGGAAGCTTCGGGCCTCAGCAGGGCGCATCCTTTATCGAGGTCTCCAGGGTGGGGAATTTTAAGACCATGTGCAAATAGAGACTTTACTTTCTGCATTCTGTGTACTAAATAATACGGGAAAATTTGAAAATGCGGCTTTACCAGCACCATCGGATTTGCCTGAAAACCCAAGTTGGAGAAAGAAAATGAAACGAATTTTTTTTGCAGTTTTATTGCCTGTTGCCCTGTTTTCCGGAACCGTTTTGGTTCATGAAGCGTGTTCCCAGGAAGCTTTCATCCTGCCTGCCGGCACCATGACCCTTTCCCCGCCGGAAAATTATGATGCAAAAAAATCCTGGGTTGTGTTTCCCCACTCAACCCATTTCAAATTCCCCTGCCAGAGCTGCCACCATGAATGGGCGCCTGGAGAAGATGTTAAATCCTGTTCTTCAGCCGGGTGCCATGAGGAATTCTGGCCAGAAGCCGCTGACGGAAAGGGCGGCAGCCTGTCACTGACCGCTGCCTATCACCGGGCCTGTCGGGACTGCCATCGGGAAGAGCTGGCCAGGCTGGATAAAAAAGCAAAGGCCGAATACAAGGCCCCCATTGCCTGTGACGGCTGCCATCCGGCAACCCAGGGCCCCAAAGTCAATACCATGAGCGATTTTCACGTGCCCGTCGGCACCATTACCCTTGAGCCCCCGGAAGGGGCCGATGCCAAACGGTCTTCGGTTGACTTCCCCCATGATACCCATTTCGGGTTTGCCTGCGGTGAATGCCACCATACATGGGACGGTATCAGCGAGGTCCAGAACTGCACCACCTCGGGCTGTCACGACCAGACAGAACCTGCCGACGGCAAGCGGAACATCAATGACCCGGGCAACCAGAAGTACTACCTGGCCGCCTACCATAAACTGTGTCTCTACTGCCACAGGGATTTGAAAAACGAACGGGCCGCCCTTGAAAAAGCAGGGGTGACCGATGAAAGCAAACTGCCTGCTGTTGGCCCCACCGCATGCGCGGAGTGCCATCAATAAGATTTAGCCAGAGCGTTTTACTCAAATACAATTGCCGCAGGAAGTCATTTTCCTGCGGCAGTTTTTTTTGAGAGACTGAAGGTGTTTAGGCTGAAGGCTGTTAGGGTAAGCAAAGGCCAGCAGGGTAGGGTAGGCGTGTTCTTTTTGAATGCTGTCGTTTAGTTGAAGTGAAGGTAAAATAATTCCTTTTAGGAAGTTGAAAAACGGTTTGAACTGACAGGGAAAGTCTATGGCAATTGTCTATTGAAAAACAAAACCGGTCCCATAAATAGCCCTCACCTCAAACGTCTTTTTATAAGAAAGATATCAATAAGCTATTGAGTTCTTTCGACTTTTGTTGTGGGTTGTACCTCAGTGCTGATATGTCAGGTCAGCCCGTGGCTGTTATATGAAAGACTCAGCAACCTGTTGAGTGCTTTCAATATTTGTTGTGGGCGGTTCTTGGTTGGATAACCAAGACGGCCCGTGGCCGTTATATGCACTTATTGTCCTGAATCCGGAACTTTTCCCTTGCCCCTCTCGGTTTACACGCACTTTAAACAGGTTGCTCCCCAAATTTGCCGCAGAGAGCCCTTTTTCTAAATTTCCAATGGCTTCAATGAGATGATGATTCTCCAAACTCATTTTCTTTGCCCACTTCTTAAACCATTTTGTGCATAATTTTTTCATAAATAACTATAACTTTTTGTGGTACACTTTTCAAGTATCTGCACACAACATCTTGGTGTAAAATTATGGTGAAGATAATTGGATAGAGCCGGATATATGAGACAGCAACAGCACTCAAACACGGGAAGTTTGGGGTTATCTTCCAACCGAAAAATGGGCCTTGCTTTGAAGGTAGTCCGCATCTCAAACACCTCGATTCAATCTGCCAGATTTTCGGTCCAGGCGGTCACCAATAATAAAAGTAGCCGTCGCCACTTCGAAAAAGGCTTGGGAGTCCTTAGATACCATTATGTTGCGAGTGGGTCTAACCTGTTAAATTTAAAGGCGATTTTAGCTATTCACATTGCAAATCAATATTGTATTAAAATTCAACACGTTAAAAGTTATTTTAGAAATTTTAAAGATCAGTGGCAACATAATTTTTTGTTTTACTACATACCCCTCCAAAGATAGCAAAAGCTGCTTCAGTGGTTCATAAACTGTCAAGCCAGGCAAGGATTTCAGCACTATTTCCCCAGTCGATTAACTCATCAATTTTTTTGTCATGAGTTATTTTCGATTGCATGTATTCCATGAGCGTATTTTGGACTTCCCGTTTTTTTGACAGATCCAGCTGCAGATAGGTCATTGTTGATTCAATACTTTGATGACCAAGACGATTTTTGATATCCGATACCGGAGCACCTGAACTGACCATGTTGACCGCGCACGAATGCCTGAAGCAGTGAGCCGGGCTCAGTCCTTTCAGCCGTTTTTCCGGCAAGGCCAAGGTCAAATACTTCCTGCAAATTTTATTAATTCCATGTCTGGTCATTTCCCGCTTCCGTTGATTGATAAACAGCCTATGGGCAAATAAAGGGATGGGATCTACCCTGTGATTGCTGATATAGTCCGAGATCAAGGAGGCGGTTCTGGAGCATAGATTAATCAACCGGTATCGGTTTCCCTTTCCCAGGACCGCAATGGTTTCGTTTTCGGGGTCAAAATAATCAAATTCCAATGTGGCAATTTCACTGGCCCGGGCACCGGAGTCATAAAGCAGATGGAGAATGGTAAAATCCCTCATGCCTTCTTTCTTTTTCAGATCAACGGCACTGAAGACTTTCATGATTTCTTCAGGATATAAAAATCCCATCACCTTTTTTTGAGCTCTTTTCTGAGGGATGTTCAGGAGCCTATCGGCAATTCGTTTTTTATCCGGATGCATGAAGCGGATCATCTTGGCCAAAGACTTAATCACGGCCAGGCGTTGGTTTCGAGTCTGCACGCTATTTTTTCGGTTTTTTTCCAGATGCTGGAGAAAGGCAAGCACTGCATCCACCGTTAAGTGTTCGATTTTCAATGACTTGATTTTTATTGAGTGATGATTCGCCAGAAAATGCAGAAATAACGACAGGCTCTGCTGGTAAGCTTGAACACTTTGTTTGCTCGTCCCTTTTATCGAGGGCAAGTATTCATAAAAATACTGGTGCAGGCAACTTGTCAATCTCATGCACCCTCGCTTTTTGATTTCGAAAAATCAAACAGTTGCCAACGGTGCTCAGCATCCAGTACCTTCAAATAATAGGTTGTGTATTTGTATTTGCTGTGCCCCATATAAGCCGCCAGTACAGGCAGGGCATTTTGGCAGGATTTTCCTTGCTGTTTTATCCTTTTCAGCGTGTTCACAGCAAACGAATGCCGCAGGGAATGATGTGAAGGCTGGCTGAAGTTTGTAGTACCGATTATTTTCCGGGAGTGATCAAAATTAATATCTGTGAGAGCCTGTTTAAATCTGCGATTTATAAACATACGTACCAGTTTTTTCCCTTTCACCTTTACCAGCAAAAAAGGGCTGTCATCCTCATCAGGGAATAACCGGCGAACTTTTAGCAGGTTGTTGATTTCATAGGCTACGGCTTTGGGTATAGGGATCAATCGATCTTTTCTAAATTTTGTCTTTTCAATATAGATTGTTCTTTCTTCGGGCCTGTAATGGGTTTTCAATAAATTAAGTGTCTCCGAGGTTCTAAGTCCGCACCGGGCCATCAACAAAAAGGCTATATAAGCACTGAAATCTGACACATAGAATCTCTGGCTTGTCCGCATCGACTTGATTACAGCTTTGAGAAAACGGTCTGTTTCTTCCGGAGAAAATATAAAAGGAATAACGTGATTTTCCTGTAGCTCAGTGATTTCCTGCAACGGATTTTCCAGGATCACATCTTTGCGTATAAGATAATTGAAAAAGATCTTGAGCATTCTAAAAATCGTATTTATGGACCGGGGTTCAAGATCAAGTTCTGCTCTGAACCGGATAAAAAACAGCGGATCAAAGGATGTCCAAGTCACTTGTTTTTCAGACACATATCGATCAAGTACCCTAAGACCGTACATCATTGAGGTGTTTGAGTACCCCAGTTGAAAACGATATGTGATAAAATCCTCCATTTGTTCAGCCAAGAAACTTTTAAAACGTTTCATCAAGGATAACCTCCCGCATCAGGCCGATATGAATGCTCAGATACTTTTTTGTCGAATCGAGGCTTTTATGTCCCATCATTTCTTTGATTTCATAGATGGACATACCGGACTCCAACATATTCTGGGCAAATGAATGCCGCAGCCAGTATGTGCTTGATCCAAGATTGTTTTTCGTCATGCATTCTTTTATATCTCGGGGGATATCGCTCCTGTTGGCCGGTTTATAAGGTGGTGTCAACTGTAAAAATAGAACTCGGGATTGAGTTTCAGGTCTCCCGCCCACAATATAGGCAGTGATCGCTTTGATTATGTTATCGGGAAGGGGAAGATGAGCAGGATTGCAATTTTTTCTTGAACGGATAAAAATCTCTTTCTGTCTAAATGAGATGTCATCCAGAGTTAGCAACCTGATTTCTTTCGGCCTTAACCCCAGATAACATGCCAGATGCAGGGTGGCATTGGTGCGAAGGTCTTTTGCTGTTGACAGGTCCAGACTGTCAAACAACTTTTGAATTTCATGAGTGCGCAAAAATTTGGGCGGCTTTGGTGGTCCGAACTCCGGAGGGCTTACCACTAAAGCGCCAAGGTCCTTTTTAAGATCTCCGTGTTGATAAAGGTACTTTAAAAATCTTCGTACATGTGACCGGTGCGTCCTGCATGTCCCGGGAGCACGCCCCTTGTTGCAGACTGCTAAAAATTGATCGACCTGGTCAATGGATATGTTGCCCAAAGAGGTGTTTTCCCCCTGAAGATAGGCCGCAAAATTTGTTAATGTCCTTTTTGTATAGGACACCGCATCCCCGGAAGCTTGATCTCGACAGTAGTCCAGGTATTTCTCCACTGCTTTGGTGACCTTATTGTCAACTTCCATCATGGCTGCCTCCAAAAGATTGCAGGACAAGGCTGCGGATGGTTGCCGGATCGTGCAGTTCCATGTCTTTTTGGCTTTGAAGGGGGGCTGCTGAGGGCAGAGCCACTCTTTCCGGAAGGGACAATACTTGGAAAAGGTTGCCGTCAAATGCGACCAGGTTCTTGTCAATCAAGGCATTCCTGGCAAGGATGTAGTCATCAACACAAATCCTGAGCAGGGTGCAGATTTTATCATAGCCGTAATAGGACAGCCCATGACGATCCGCCACGATAATCAAAAACAGGTACAGCAGGAGCTGATGATGATCCAGGCTTGCCCAGAATCCGTCCCGCAGGAACCGGTGTTCGATAAAAGCAAAGCTTCCTGCAATTTTTCTGATGCGGCAGGGATCTATGGGATTTTTTGCAATGGACGCACGAAAACGGCGTTGGGGCTTTTGATTCCGATTTTTGGCTTTATTTTGTCCGGTCTCCATGGCATTGCCTCCTTGAAATGATCGTTAAAGGCAATTTACCCTTTTTCTCAGGGGGGATCAGGCCCCGTTTGTTGTTGGAACCGGCTTTTTCCATGATGTTTTTTTTGAGGGCGAGGGCCAAACCCTAACGGCGGTGGCAGGATATCCAAATGTGAAGCGGCAAGTTCCCGGAGATGGGGTAAAACAAACTCAACCCCAAGTGCAGATCTCAATGATGATAAGGTTGCCTGACCATCATTGGATAAGGACGGAATCAGGTCGATTAATAAAATCAAACTTACATGAATCAAAAACAGTCTGTGCCTCATCCATCGCAAGACACCAGGCAGGCCGATATCTGGACGCATATTGTCTGCTGCGGCCTCCTGGCTTGGTGCTGCTTCGATCTGATTGATGACCGTTTCCGCCTCCATCAGTGTCCCTGGCAGACGTGAGGACAGGCAATCGGGCAACAGCCCGAAGGTGGTCCTGCCATCCGGACAATACCACCGGGCGATTTTTGCACCGTCGGGATACTTTCTGCAATAGGTCCCATGCCTGGCAAATTTGCAGCCACCTTCCGGATGTAACGGGCACCGATCCAGTTTTGCATCTTTCCATGCCTCCTCCTCTATATATTGTTCAACAGGAATGTCGGTGGCGAATCGGAGCTGCACGACTTTAACCTTGCGTTAAAATTCAAAATATGAAACATTTTCCCATGGCAAAGATCGGTCGCAATACACCATGCCCTTGCGGCAGCGGTAAGAAATATAAGAAGTGTTGTTTGTCGTTGCAGTCAGCGGGAACTCAACCCAAGCCCTATCCTGCCGGGTTTACACCAGTTTACACGGAATTGGATCTGCTTTCAAACAGTGTGATTGATCTGATCGATGAAAACAAATTCGACGAGGCAGAAGCTGTATCAAAGAGATTATTGCATGAATATCCAGATCAGATTGACGGCTTTCACAGGTTGGGACAGGTCTATGAAGCTCAGGGAAAAAAGCATGAAGCGGGAGAATACTATCAAAAAGCCGCAGATTTTGCCCGGACAATGCCGGGTTTTGATCCGGAAACTGTTGAACGCTTCCTTTTAAAAGCAAAGAAATATAGGGAAGAAGCAAAGTAGAAAAACTATATCCAAAGAAAATAACTCATTTAGAACTTTTTATAGAAGAAAATCTCGCTACAAAAAAAAGTCGCAACATAAATACCATTATTGTGGGGTCTGAATTTACTAATTTTCATCAAGCTCATACAGATGTTTTGGAATTTCTTTACACGATTTAAAAATGCTGATAATGCTGGTATGGAATTCGGTAGATATAAAGACGATAGCCGCTTCGGTTATCAATCGTTTTTTCATGATATGCGGTTAGATATCAGGTCAGACAAGATAGCCGGACCCGGTCAACTCCTTGTTCGCTCGGACTCACGGGAGCGGGCTGGCAAATTGCCCGATAATATGGTACGGCTTAAGCTTTGCTTCGCTGCCGCAGAACTTCGTTATGGCTGACAAAGCGAAGCAAAGCTTAAGCCGTAGTCAAAGGAGAATTTACCACCCCACTTTCCCGGGCCGTGGAACAGCCCGCTACACCGGGCAAGCCGGTGAGCTTAATATTAAAAATCAAACATGGAAATGTTCCCAAAATCAAAAAAATACTTATTGTTCCCGCATAGGGAACTTTTATATTGACATTAATCAGGGAACGTAATAATAATTGAGTTATGCATGTAATAGCCAGACCTCAATTGATACAGTTTTACCAGCGAGAAGGATGCAAAGATGCAAAAGGGCCTATTGATGCATGGTGGCATGAAGCCAAAAAAGCGACCTGGCAATCCTGGCCAGAAATAAAAGCACAATATGGATCAGCCAGTATTTTAAAAAACAACCGTATTGTCTTTAATTTAGGAGGCAACAAGTACCGCTTGGTGGTAAAAATCAATTTTCCAACTCAGACTGTTTTTATCCGGTTCGTTGGGACCCATAAAGAGTATGATAAAATTAATGCGGAGGAAATATAATGATTAACAAACTTATAAAAACAGAAGAAGACTATAGTTTAGTTCTATCCCGCATTGAAGATTTGATGGATGCTGAAGCAAATACGCCTGAAGCGGAAGAGCTTGAACTGCTTGCCACACTAGTCGAGCTTTATGAAGATGAACATTATGCGATGGACACACCAGACCCTATAGATGCAATAAAATTTAGAATGGAACAATTGGGAGTCAATCAGCAAGGTTTGGTACCATTTATTGGCAGCAAGAGTAAAGTCTCTGAGATCCTAAATAAAAAAAGGCCACTAACTCTCTCAATGATGCGATCTCTTCATCAAAATTTGGGAATACCTGCTGAAATTTTCCTACAAAAAACAGTTGGGAGTTTTCCCAAGGCAATTCCCAATATTGAATGGCATCTCTTTCCATTGAAAGAAATGTCAAAACGAGGGTGGATTCACCCAGCAAAGAACTTAAAAGACTCAGCTGAAGAAACGATACGGCTTTTTATTAACAATTGTTGTCCAAATGGAGAAACGATTGAAGCTTGTTTTAGAGAAAATTCAGGGAATCGAACGAACGCAAAAACAGATAGTTATGCACTTAACTCATGGTGCATGAGGATCATGGCGCTTGCCCAAAAAAAATCTCTACAAAAAAAATTTAATCACGCAAATTTCACACCTGACAACCTTAGGGAGATAGCTAAATTAAGTTTTTTTGATGAGGGGCCCTTACTTGCCCGGGAGTTTCTCGAGAAACATGGAATCCATCTAATCATTGAAAGACACCTACCAAAAACATATTTGGATGGCGCTGCCTTATTACTTGAAGATGCAACACCTGTTGTTGGATTAACACTGCGATATGATAGAATTGATAATTTTTGGTTTTGCCTGCTTCACGAATTAGCCCATATTGTATTGCATCTTGGCAAAGAAAATCAAAATTTATTTGTAGATGATATGGATGTCAGAATACCTGGAAAAGGAAAACAAAGCGATATTGAAGGCGAAGCGGATTTCCTTGCTATTGAATCTTTAATTCCGAATCAAGTTTGGTCCACGGCTGCTGCAAAATCAAATCCTACAAAAAAAAATGTGCTTGAATTAGCTGAATATCTAAAAATTCACCCAGCTTGCATTGCCGGTAAAGTTAGATTTGAGCAAAATAATTTTCGGTTGTTATCCAAATTAGTTGGATCAGGTAAAATTAGGACTCTTTTCGGTGTCTGATTTTTTACTAAAACCACCTTAAAATCTTATATTGAAACCACCTGTTTCTTAGAAACGTTAAACAAGAAAAATGAACCGGATAAAGCCGGTTATTTTCAAAGTTCACGGACACCGTACACCGATCAATCAGACTGCGTCAGCTTGATCGGTGCACGGCGCCGGTCAGCACCGCGATTATGCTCCCACACCACCAAATCAAAATCTCACACGATCTGGTGTGAAATACAACCTGCTTAACCCTGATGCTTCTTTGTCATTTTTTAATTGCATTACAAAAATAGTTTTGTTAAATTGAGCGTGCTCAATGAATGAGCGTAATCAAAATTACCATTTTTGAAGGGAACAATGGATAGTAAAGAAACCAGTACCGGAAGCCGGAGGCTTATACAAAAAGAGGAGACGCGAAAAATCATCCTTGAGAGATCCCGGGAGCTTTTCAATGAGCTGGGTTTTGACAAAACTTCCACGCGGGCCATCGCAACACGGGCTGGTGTGGGCGTCGGAACGGTCTTCAGCCATTTTCCGGACAAGTCATCACTGCTTATTGCCGCATTATTGGATGATCTGACTTCCACCCAGGCAAACGCCATGAAAAGCATGCCCAAAGACGCTAATGTGTGTGACCGATTTCTTCATCTTGCCCGGTTTTTTTACACCTATTATTCAAAACGCCCTGATCTGTCCCGGACATTGTTAAAGGAACTCTGGTTTGTAAAAGGGGAATGGGGAGGGAAACTGACCACACAAGCTTTTGAATTCGTTCTTCTGGTCAGCAATATGCTGGAACAGGCAAAGGAAAGAAAGGAGATTCGGCCCGAAGCCGACACCCTCCTGTGCGCCAGGGCCTTTTTCTCTCACTATTTGATTGTCCTTTATGAAGGACTAAACAGTTCCGAAGTCGATGTAAAAACCATGCTCGACACACTGAAAGGTATGCTCAATCAGCTTCTGATCGGGGTGGGGCAAAACCATTGATATTAAAGGAAAATAAAGTGCAATTAAAATATATGTATTCGTTCTTTAAAACATTCAAAATACCAGGGCTTTTTTCCGTGTTTTCAGACTTTAAAAGGATCGTCAGATATCACTTTCTGTACGCTGCGGTTGAATCCGGGCTTCTTGAGGCATTGAGAATCCCTTGTTCCAGGAACGACCTGATTGAAAAACTGGAGGTTAAAAACCCGGACATATTGGATGCCTTGCTCAAAGTCGGTATTTCTATTAAAGAACTGAACTGCAAAATGGATCGCTATGGAATCAGGGGTAAAAGATCTCGTGCTATGGTTGGTGCATACGGGGATACCCTGTCAGCAATAATTCAGGCCAATGTGACTTATTATAACAATTCATACCGCCATGCTGCAGCCAGGATGAAAGGCGCTGCTTTGGGTGATGACCTTAAATGGGCCGGTGATATTGTTGCAAGATTTTCTAAACTCTCAGACCCCGTGATCAATACGTTTCTGTCGGACATCGTGCCAACGGTTCCGGGATTGCGGGTCCTGGACATCGGATGCGGATCAGGTCTTCTTTTAAAAAGCATTTCGCAAATTAATCCGGATCTGTCCGGCTTGGGGATTGACGTCGATGACGCCGCAGCCAGGCAGGCGATGCAGAATATGGAAAAGTGGGAACTTCAGGACAGGTTTGAGATTATCAAGGGGGATATCAGGGATCTGCCGGAAAATATCCCCCTTTTTGATCTGATTACCCTGGTTAACGTTGTATACTATTTCCCACTTGAACAGCGTCCCGAACTTTTCAAAACGCTGCGAGCCAGACTGGCACCCGGTGGTAGCCTTGTTATCATCATGAACATGCAGGGAAAAGACTCTGATTTCGGGGCGGCCAACCTGAATATGGCCAACGCTTCCATCCAAGGGGTCACATTGCTGCCTGATCCGGTGAGACTCAGGGAACAGC
Organism: uncultured Desulfospira sp.; assembly: GCA_963663165.1. Taxonomy (GTDB): domain Bacteria; phylum Desulfobacterota; class Desulfobacteria; order Desulfobacterales; family Desulfobacteraceae; genus Desulfospira. The sequence goes on from OY760175.1 coordinate 6,740,464, forward strand.
TTAGGGCGAGCGGGTTTTCAACCGTTAGAGTTTCAGACCTGATGCCGGGCAGTTCGTTCGTGGGTATGCAAGCAAAATAAAAATACGGGTGGATTTTGGTTTGACACTCACTTCAAGTAATTTCCAACAGCAAATATGCATCGGGTTTCTCCAGTGATGTAAAAAGTTATGCAAAGAACTTAATCAAAGGCAAAAGCATGATACAAGATAAAAGACAAATTCAAATCAAGGCACCTTCTCATGCTATCTTAATGGGTGCCACGGGGTCGGCCCAAGCATAATGAAATAAATAAAGCGAGTTAAATCATAAAAACGCCAAAAAAATGGCCTTATTATTGCTTTTTGAGGGCCAAAAAGGGCAATATAGAATAACAAGAAGAATATCCAACAATCAAATGAGAATGGTCACAAAAAATCATGGAAAAATTGAAGATAATTTGCAAGATATGTCAGGTTTGAGGCAGAAGTTCCCCTGTTTATCTCGCAAATAATCGTGAAACTCCTGCCTCCCCACCCAATAACAGGGCAGGAGATATGCTATCAGAAGTTCTGAAAAACGAAAGTTTTTTTT